>CAWAQW010000023.1:0-110486 GCA_963784075.1 uncultured Alphaproteobacteria bacterium
TCGCCGCCCGCATCAAAGCGATATCCTCGCTCATGCGCGCAAGCACGGACGGGTCGGGCAGGCTTTTAACTGTGTTCGCCCATTTGGCGATCTGGTTGACGTTCGAGCCTAGCTTGCCGATTTCGCCAAGCAGGCGTGCCAGTCGCTCTTGATCTTCGCGCGGACGTTTCACCGCACGCGGCCCCGCGTGGCCGACCGCAAGCGCCCGCAAAAACGCACCCATGCTCAAACCGGCCTGCGACGCGGTTTCCTCGATAAAGGCGCGGTCTTCTGCCGTGCAGCGCAGCCTTATCACCTTGCCTTTGGGGTCGGCCACGCGGGGCCGTCCGCGCGACGCGCGCCGCGCATCGGCCTTGGCCGTCCGGGGATGCAACGGGGCTGCGCCCCTTGCCAGGCGTGATGCTCGAAGAAAAACGGCCGCAAGGCAGATTTTTCGTAGACCATCACAGGAGATTCAAGACTTACTTCTTACTAAGCTCCCACCAAAAATCATTATTCTCATCCTGAAAACCGCCTTGACGCTGCTGTCGAGCGGGATTTTCCGACTTAGAAGATTTCCTCAAGGAATTCAGACCCTCGGCGCAGGGCAGGGGGTCGCGGAAGTGATAGACGTTGTTCCGGCGCACGATGCGGTAAGCGACCGTCCAGTGCCCGAACAGGTCTTTGACGCGCTCGGCCACGCGGTCGATGCGGTTCACCCACGAAAAGACGCCCGTGGCTTCAAGCGCAAGGATCGCCTCATAGACCGTATCGCGGCAGCAACGGGCTTTCTCGGCGATAGTCTCATAGGAGGGGAAACAAAGCCCGTCCCTGTAGCTCATGAAATGCCACAGGAGCGCATGCAACACGTGCTGGTAGGCGGCGGTGATCGGGCCTTGGTGCTGGCCTTCCTGTTTGTGCTTGGCGTTCCACGCCATGACATAGGTTTCAATCCTGACGCGCGCGTTACGGTCGTGCGCGAACCCTCGCGCGAGCCCGAAAACCTTCTCGCGGCGGGGCCTCAAATGCTTTGGCAACGGCATTGACACGTTAACGAGCAACGGGCCGGAGAATGTGCTAAGTTTCCCGCCACCGATTTCCACCTGACGTCATCCGGCATGCCGTCTGGCTCTACCTCAGGCTCACCCTAAACTACCGGGATGTCGAGAACCTCCTGGCTGAGCGGGGACTCATGGTCAGCAATCAGTCGCTCCGTCGGTGGGTACTCAAGTTCGGACCTATTATTGCCAAGAACTTACGGGATCTCTGGACAGCAAATGTACATGTGGCGCGCTGTCGACGGCGACAGCGAGGTTCTTGAGATACTGGTCCAGCCCCAACGCAACAAGGCGGCGGCATTGCGCCTGCTCCGGATACTGCTTCGCCGTCAGGCATTCGTTCCGACGACAATCGTTACCGACAAACCGAGATCCTACGGAGCAGCACTTCGCGAAATTGGCTTCTCAGGTTTGCACGAGCAAGGACTGCGCGCTCTATGGCGAAATTTTCACCCGACGGCTTCGTGCCATGGGCATTCGCGACCGGCCCACTGCGCCCCAGTCGCCATGGCAGAATGGTCATACGGAACGGCTGATTGGCTCGATCCGGCGGGAATGTCTTGACCATGTTGTCGTCTTTGGCGAGCGGCACCTGCGCCACATACTCCTTTCTTATATGCACTATTACAATGGCGCGCGGACGCATTTATCTCTGAACAAGGATGCGCCGCTACCGCGGGCTGTTCAGGCCGTCGGGCGCATTGTCCCGACACCAATTCTCGGCGGATTACACCATCACTATGTTCGGATTTGATTTCCGACAGGGACAACATCGTCCGCGATCGCGATTCTCTCGATGGCGAAATTTTCACCCGGCGGCTTCGTGCCATGGGCATTCGCGACCGGCCAACTGCGCCCCAGTCGCCATGGCAGAATGGTCATACGGAACGGCTGATTGGCTCGATCCGGCGGGAATGTCTTGACATGTCGTCGTCTTTGGCGAGCGGCACCTGCGCCATGTGCTCCTTTCTTATATGCACTATTATAACAGCGCGCGGACACATCTCTCTCTGAATAAGGATGCGCCGCTGCCGCAGACTGTTCAGGCCGCCGGGCGCATTCTCCCGACTCCCATGCTCGGCGGATTACACCATCACTATGTTCGGATTTGATTTCCGACAGGGACACCGGGCGCTGACACTGAACCCTAATTGAACAGTAGGTCGTGCGATGATACTTAAAGCGCTGTTCAGCGTCAGCAGCTATGAGCCCGAAATCCTCGCGCGCCCTCCTTGGCATCAAGCATACCCTCACCCTGCTTGCTATCGACGCGGAAATGCGAGAATTCGGGCCATTTGGCCTGAATCAAATTTTCTCAATCATGAAGGGCCCTGTGCCTCGCGTTCGACATCCCGGCAGGATGGCCTATTGTGGAGCGGTTGTCGGTCGATCGAGAGGGCAAGAAGGTCGAATTGATAGTGGTGAGGCCCATGGAGGTAAGGTGGGCAGGGTTCGCCATAACCTTCCTTATCGGCGCGACGATCGGCTCCTTCGGCGAGTTCGGCTTGCCGAGGCTCAGACCGCTTCATGCTGAGGATGTGGAGCTATGGCCGGAAGTTGGTGACGGCCTGAATCGGGGCAGGCGGCATATCATGGGGGTGTTTGAGCCTCTACTTCTCCATTGAAGGAGCGATATGCCATGTCCAACGATAACGTCGTCAATCTGATTCAGCCAGGGACATTGACCGACCAGCTGACCGATGTGCTGCGCAATGGCGCGCGCGTCCTCTTGATCCAGGCGCTTGAGGCGGAAGTGTCTGAGTTTTCGGCTGGGACCGCCGATCTCAAGACCCAGGATGGCTGTCGGCGCGTGGTGCGTCACGGCCATCTGCCCGAACGCGAGATTATGACCGGCATTGGCCCCGTCGCCGTGCGCCAGCCGCGGGTACGCGACCGCGCGGCTGGCGCCGACGATCCCGCGCGCATCCGCTTCGCGTCGACGATCCTGCCACCTTATGCCCGGCGATCGAAGAGCCTCGATATGCTAATCCCGATCCTCTATTTGAAGGGCGTATCGACCGGCGACTTCGCGGAGGCGCTGGCCGCCTTGCTCGGCAAGGACGCTCCTGGGCTATCGGCCTCGACCATTGCGCGGTTGAAGGACGTTTGGCTTGACGAACACAAGCGCTGGAGCAAGCGTGATCTGTCGTCCAAGCGCTATGTCTACATCTGGGCCGACGGCATCTATTTGCAGGCACGTCTGGAGGACGACGCGCAATGCATCCTCGTCATCATCTGGCGCGCCTTGCTGCTCGATTTGAAGCGCCGGGGTCTATCGATCGCGCCCGAGGTCGCTGTCGCCGATGGCGCGCTCGGCTTTTGGAAGGCGCTCGGCGAAGCGTGGCCCAAGACGCGCGAGCAACGCTGCTGGGTGCATAAGACCGCCAACATTCTCAACAAGCTGCCCAAGAGCCAGCACACGAAAGCCAAGCGCGCGCTGCAAGAAATCTGGATGGCCGAGACGAGGAAGGACGCCGAAGCGGCGTTCGACGCCTTCATCGAAACCTATGCCATCAAATACGACAAGGCCGCCGAGTGCCTGAGGAAAGATCGAGAGGCGCTGCTCGTCTTTTACGATTTCCCTGCGGAGCATTGGAAGCACCTGCGCACCACCAATCCCATTGAAAGCACTTTCGCGACCGTGCGGCACAGGACGATCCGCTCGAAGGGATGCCTCTCGAACATAGCAAGCGTCAAAATTACTCGGCGGCTTCGGCGGCCGGCTTTTTGAACTGGGCGGTTTCCGTCGACGCGCCCATGGCGGTCGTCGAAGCGGCGCCGCCGGCGACCGCAACAGTCACCGCGTCGAAATAGCCGGTGCCAACCTCGCGCTGATGCCGCGTCGCAGTGTAGCCCTGCGCCTCCGAGGCAAACTCCCGCTGCTGCAGCTCGGAGTAAGCCGCCATGCCGCGATCGCGGTAGCCCTGGGCAAGATCGAACATCCCATGGTTGATGGCATGGAAGCCGGCCAAGGTCACGAATTGGAACTTGTAGCCCATGGCGCCGAGTTCGCGCTGGAATTTGGCGATCGTTGCCTCATCGAGCTTCGCCTTCCAGTTGAACGAGGGCGAGCAGTTATACGCCATCATCTTATTGGGATACTTCTTGCGAACCACTTCGGCGAAGGCGCGGGCATCGTTTAGGTCGGGATGCGAGGTCTCCCACCAGAGAAGATCGGCGGATTCGGCAAAGGAAAGACCGCGGGCAATGCAATGCTGCAGGCCGGTGCCCTCCTTCAGCCGGTAAAAGCCTTCCGGCGTGCGGCTGTCCGGCCCGATAAAGGGCCGGTCGCGCTCGTCGACGTCGCTGGTGATGAGGCGCGCGGATTTCGGCATCGGTGCGGGCGACGATCACGGTCGGCACGCCCATGGTGTCGGCCGCCAGGCGGGCTGCGGCGAGGCTGCGCTCATGCTGCGATGTCGGGATCAAGACCTTACCGCCGAGATGGCCGCACTTCTTTTCCGAAGCGAGCTGGTCCTCGAAGTGGACGCCTGCCACGCCGGCTTCGATATAGGCTTTCATGATTTCGAAGGCATTGAGCGGGCCGCCGAATCCGGCCTCGGCATCGGCGACGATCGGGGCGAACCAATCGCGCGTGACCTTGCCTTCGGCATGTTCGATCTCGTCGGCGCGCTTGAAGGCGCGATTGATCCGGCGGGCGAGTTCGGGGCCGGAATTCGCCGGATAGAGCGATTGATCGGGATACATGGCGCCAGCGACATTGGCGTCGGCCGCGACTTGCCAACCGGAGAGATAGATCGCCTCCAGGCCGCCGCGAACCATCTGCATCGCCTGGTTGCCGGTGACCGCGCCGAGCGCATGGACATGGGGCCGATTATTCAGCAGTTCCCAGAGCTTGTTGGCGCCCCGTTCGGCGAGCGTATAAGAGATCGGAAACGAGCCGCGCAGCCGCACGACATCCTCCGGGCTATAGGGCCGGCGGATGCCCGCGAAGCGCCCATTAGGGGCCGACGGAACCAGATCTTCAAATGTGAGCGGCTTGCTCATCAAGATACTCCAACGTCATGAGTGAAGGCACAGAGCGATTTACAGAGATTGACAAGCCCCGGAGCCGGAAATCTTTTCTGGCTGCCATATGGGAAAACTGGCAATCCCTTGTTGGCGAATTTGAGGTTGCTCTAAATCTTTACTTGTAATTTGTATTAGTGTAAATCCCCGCAAAATCTTTGACGGCCGCCTCAAACGGCGGCGCCGAGAGCGCCGCCTGACCGAGGCCGCGATGGCCGCCGAGCTCGATGTCTCGCCCAGCTACTTGAACCTCAGCGGGCTTTACTGGCAGCGGAACGGGGCCGGGGCCCACAGTGGGAACACGTTGTTGTCGAAATGCAGACGATGCGCTGCTCTGTGCGATCATCCCTTGATGCAGAGAGCGGCCGTAGACGTGCGACACGTCGAGCAAGACCCCGCATGCTCGGCCGCGGCGACGACCGCGCTCACGTCCTTGTAGGCGCCGGGCGCTTCTTCCGCGACACCTCTGGTCGAAGGCACGTTTGAGCGTCTACGCGCCCGAGATCGAACTCAAGCTTCTCGGCCACGTGGCAGCGGTTGAAATCTACTGTGTTGTAAGTGCGTTCTCCGCGGCTTCGTTTCTTCGGGAATTAAGTCACGCCCAGTTCCAAGTAGAGGCATTATGCCTGTAAGCGGGTTCGGCGGACCAAAGTGATCCGAGGAGCGAGAGCCTCGCGCCCCAGCGACCGATATGCACGAGCGCTCAAATTGAGGATCGACGGGACTAGGGGCTCCGCATCCCGACGGAATGACAGCCGCGGCAGCGACGGCTTTGTTCCTGAGATGTCCTAAAGGCTTCGCCGGATCCACCGGGATCGCGATCATCTGATATAGGCAAGCCATTCGGGCCTAGCCGCGGTCTTGTCAGGCTAGGGTTGTAGCCCAATGCTGAAATCCCGGAGAGGAACCCCTTGTCGTTCGCTACTCAGCGGTGCTGCTCCTGACAGGCCGCAAGCGGCTCCACACAATGGCGCGCCAGCTGGAGCTACCAGAGATCGTCACCGCCGGAAAGTTTCTCATCCTAACCGGTATTATCCTCCCGCTGCTGCCGAACGAGCCGATCACCCCGCTGACGAGAAGTCACGCCCTATCAGGCGTGGCTCGCCTTGGTCGAGGTGTGCACGCTGTCCTACGGGAGTTACCTGCTGCAGCGATATTGGGCTTCGAACCGAAGTGCATTCGTGACCGCAATCCTCGGCGGTCTCTATTCGTCAACAGCGACTACAGTGGTGCTGGCACGGCGTGCCAGCACCAGCTTCCATTGGCCCGCGCGCAAGTCGGTATCGCGTTAGCGACCGCAGTGATGTATCTGCGCATCCTGGCGATAATCGCCGTTTTCAACTGGAGCCTTGCAGCGAGACTAACTCCAAGCTTGCTTGCGCTATCGCTTCTGGGGTTTGCACTCGCGGGCCTGCACGACTGGTGTGCCGGACGTCCTGCGGCACAGACGTCAGTGAGTAGTGCCGAGCAACCCACTCGAGCTCTCGGCCGCAGCCGCAGCTCTGTTCGCGGTTCTGTTCGTTGCGATCTCCATCGCGTCTACCTGGGCGGCCGACCATTTTGGCGCCGCTGGCCTCTACGTCACCGCTGCCATCGTTGGGGTGACCGATATCGATCCCTTCGTGCTTAGCATCGCCCAAGGCGTGGCTCGACGCTCACGGGAGCGGACGCCGCAGTCGCGGTGCTCGCTACGACCGCCTCAAACAATCTCTTGAAGGCAGCCTACGTCGGTTTTACCGGCCACCGCGGGAGGTTGCCGGTCGTTAGCACGCTCGTCCTGCTCGCCGGCGCGGCGGTGTTGATCGGATTCCTGTTAACCCGGCATTGACCGACGCCCTCGGCTCAGTGCAGGCTGGCTGAACGCGGCGCCACTCGTGCATGACAATTGGCCGCGGCGTCCACGAAATGCGTCTTGTGCGGCCCATAATCCTTGGGCGCGTCCTTCCATTGCAGGCAATTGCGGATCACATGTCCAACTCGCCTGGCCATGGCTGCGCCGTCAGCCGCAATCGGCGCTGACCCTGTGGTTCGAAGACCGAGTTCAGGCGCAATGGTGGCCGTCTTAAGAAGACGACCATCGTGGTGCTCTGGAAATATGCGACAGCCGGTGTCGTCATCGAGGGAGCCCTGATGAAAGCCGCCTGACGATGAACGCTGACCAAATCCTCAAATCTTCCAGGACCTGATCAGCCCTAGCGGATCCAGGTGGACGAACCGCCGTGAACCACGGCCTGAAAAGCCGCCTTTCAGAATTGTCTCGTCTTCCTGAGCCCAAGCCGCCGCAAGCGGGATATTGGTGCAGTCGCTTCGCGCGGCGACCAGATGTGAGATTGATCTGGCGGGGAAACAACCGGGTCGTGCAATCGGGCTCAGACCTTGGATATACGCCCCGTTGGGCTGTAGGAAAGCGCGCGCTCCAGTGTCCGGAATTCAATCTGACTGCGGAGACGCTCATTAACGCGTAGGGCGCCCGATGTAAGGTTTCACAACGCGTTTTCGTGATCAAGCTGCGCTTGGACGCGCCTGTCGGTCCGGCTTGGATCGATGACCGGCGAGGGGGATAAGACAGATTCCAACGAGCAAAAAAGTAGTCAAAGAGAAACATGCTGTTCGGGTGCAATACGGCGCTTTGCCCTATCGTTTCACGAAATCCGGCGCGCCTGAGATTCTCCTCGTCACCACCCGGCAGACGAAGCGGTGGATTATTCCCAAAGGCTGGCCAACGCATCGAATTGGAGGAAGAGCCGACTACCGACGAGGTGCTCGAGAAGCTCAAGAAACGGCGCCTCAAGCTCAAGGACGAAATCGCCGCCTTCCTCGGGAAGTTAGAGCGTCGAATGTGGTTGCTTCTTTGCACACTTTGCACACGTAGCCTGTTAAGCTTTTCCTCGCTCATTTATTGCTACTTCATGTCCCGCTTGCCTCACACGGAGATGGGCGCCTGCGCAGTCCGCGCTGCTGTAATTATGGCGTCTGGCATGACCAGAGCTGCGTCGACCGATCGTCAGGGCATCCCTTAGCCTCCACGATGGCCAAATCAGCTACGCTGGCTATCGCTTTCCGCCCGTGATCATTCAACACGCGATCTACATCGGCATCTCACCTTCTGTTGCGCGCTCTTTCTTGGTTTCGGGAATTTCTGTCATTGTCGCTTCCGTCAGCAACAAGAACGCTCGCCACCGATACGGCGTTTGCGAGGGCGATTCGGACCACTTTGGTCGGATCGATGATCCCGGCTTCCACCAAGTCGACAAACTCCTTACGCCCGGCGTCAAAGCCGTAATTGCCCTTTCCTTCGAGCATGCGCGCGACCACAACCCCACCATCGGCCGCGGAGTTCTCCGCGATCTGACGCGTCGGCGTCTCGAGCGTGCGCTTGAGGATCTGAACGCCTGTCCGTTCGTCTCCTTCGCATTTCGCCTCCTCCTGCGCCACGGCGTCGACGCAACATAGCAGCGCCAAGCCGCCGCCGGGAACGATGCCCTCAGCGACCGCAGCCTTGGTCGCGCTGATGGCGTCTTCGAGCGCCTCCTTCTTCGATTTCGTTTCCGCCTCCGAGGGAGCGCCGACACGGATCAGAGCTATGCCCCCCGCGAGCTTCGCCAGCCGCTCCTGCAGCTTCTCGCGGTCGTAGGCGGTGGTGGTCTTTTCGATTTCGCGACGGATCTGGTCGATGCGGCCGTCGATCTGCTTGCGATCGCCAGCGCCGCCGATGATCGTGGTGTCATCCTTGTTGACGACGACGCGCTCGGCGCGTCCGAGCTGCTCGATAGCCGCATGCTCGAGCTTGAGGCCCAACTCCTCGGAAATCACCTGTCCGCCTGTCAGGTTTAGATGTCCAGCGCTGTCCTTGAATGTCCCGCTTAAAACTGTGCCTAAGTCTTTGAATTGTAGAGGCCATTGCCGAAAATAGCAAGACATTCGAGGACGCGACGAGAATAGCCTAGACGTCCTTTTTAGTTACCCTTATTATCTCTGGGTAACGGGCAAGGGAGGCCATCGTGGCCAAGGAACTCACCGCCATAGCTATCGAAAGAATCAAGCCTGGACCCGTGCGGCGGGAGATCCCGGACGGGCGCATGGCTGGGCTCTATTTCATTGTCCAGCCAAGCGGGAAGCAAAGCTGGGCTTTCCGATACCGGTACAATGGCAAAAGCCGCAAGTTGACTTTGGGGCCTTTCCCGGCCCTCAGCATTGCCGAAGCTCGCAAGCGTGCCGTGGAAGCGGCGGTTGCAGTTGCCGATGGGGGAGACCCTGGGGCTGAGAAAGTGACGGCGCGCCGCGCGGGGGAAATTCCGCCAAATGACCTCCTTGAGCATGTCGCGCAACAATTTATCCGCCACTATGCTAAACGCCATTTGCGCCCAAGGACTGTGCAGGAACTCGAGCGCCTGCTTGAAAAAGAAATTGTCGGGCCATGGGGCGGGCGACGGTTATCGGAAATTGGCAAGTCGGACATCCATGAACTCCTCGACGGCATTGTTGAGCGAGGAAGTCCAGTTGTTGCCAACCGCACGCTTTCCTGGTTTCGCCGCCTATGCTCATGGGCAGTCGAGCGCGGCATTCTGACCGCCAATCCTTGCACTAGCATCAAGGCACCGGCGGCCGAAACGGCGCGAGACCGTGTCTTATCCGATGATGAGATTGCCGCTGTCTGGCGGGCCGCGTGTGAGTTGGAACAGCCCTATGATGCTTTCATCAAGCTTCTGCTTCTGACTGGTGCGAGGCGTGGTGAAATCGCTGGCATGCGCTGGCAGGAAATTGATCTCACCAAGAAGATTTGGGTGCTGCCCAAAGAGCGCGCCAAGAATGGCCGCGAGCTTAGCTTGCCATTGCCAGATACCATTGCCGACATTCTATCCGGCACGCGGCGCGGCGATGGGCCAGCTGATTTTGTTTTCACGATTAACGGCCGCAATCCAATCGCCAATTTTCATAAAATCAAAAATCAGTTCGATGACCGTCTGCCCGAGGACATGCCCCCTTGGACATTTCATGATTTACGCCGAAGCTTTGCAAGTGGTTGTGCACGGCTAGGTGTGGCTGTGCATGTTGTTGAGGCCGCACTCAATCATGGGAGCGGCTCCATCAAGGGTGTAGCCGCCGTTTATAACCGGTACAGCTATAGCACCGAGATGCGCCACGCGCTCGAACTGTGGTCGCGGCATGTCGCATCCATTGTGAGCGGTGAGCCAGCGGAGAATGTGGTCGAATTGTCTCGCTCTGTCGTGCGGAATTAATAATTTCGGGCGGAGGGATCGTGGTTACGAAAAGGACGGAACGAAACAAGGGGCGCCCCAGGAAGCCAAAAGAGGATAAGCCGAAACGCGCCCGAGGGCGGCCACATGATCCGTTTGCGAATGACCCCGCAAGATACCTCAAGTCCTTCGTGCAGGCCCGCGCGTCTGAGCCGCGCCGCGCGGCGAGCGCGAACAGCCTCGCGGAAGAGGTGCTGACGAAAGCAAGCCTGGATGCGATCAGGAATGGTGACCCTGGCATAAGGCAGTATGGCGGGGATCCGAAGGATGGAAGATGGCGCGACCAGACCCCTATTCGGGCCGCCACCGACAACTTGATGCGGGATCTGCGCCGGATGCGGAATGCTCCTTCACACAATCCGGATGGTCAATATCTCTTGGCAATGGATGTCCTCTGGAAGGTTTGTCTCCAAGGGGCATTCGGTGACCTTGCCGTGGCTATCGGTGCAGAGGCTCTGGCCGAATCAATCGGCGAAGGCGATTTTTTCCGCGCGAAAATGAAGCCGATTATGCTGAAGCACGCTGCCGATCGGCAAGACGATCCGAGTGGCTGGTCTCTCGCGCCAGGAGTCTTGGAGTGGCTGTTACGGTCCAGGTAAATTCGCTATGCGTGTACCGGCGGCTAGGTACAACCTGAAGTTTGCCCGATTATTTTGACATTTTTGTCCGCACGACGTCTGCGGGAAACCGTGAGAAATGAATAGTCACCCGAAAACACGAGGTGACTTTAAATGGATCGCTGGATTCCGAAAAAAACCGTTGCCGCTATCTTTAACAAGACAACTCGGACAATTTCTCGTTGGGTCAAGGATCCGGACCTTGGCTTCCCCCAGCCAGCCGATATCAACGGCTTCAAGTATTTTTCCGAAGAACAAATTGAGCAGTTCCAGGCTTCGCGCATGGCCCGCGGCGACGCGCCCATCGCTACCGGATGGAACCCACCCGAAGTGCATGCCGCGATCATGCCGCCGCGGCCACCGCGGCCCGCCAACAAGCGGAGGCGCATCAATGGATAAACCGATTAATTCGGATGACGAGCTCTCCGCCCCCACAGGAGAGGCCGATCTCGAAATCAAGCGCCTCGCAAAACTGCCCCTTCTTGAATATGAAAGAATAAGAAAAGAAACCGCTGACAAGTTGCGGGTGCGGGCTTCCATTCTGGATAAGATCGTTAATGCGGCGAGGCCCAATGAAAAGGCAGGACAGGGAAGATCTGTAAATCTTATCGACCCGGAACCTTGGGACGATCCAGTTGATGGCGTCGAGCTCATTTTCGAATTATCAGCTGCAATCCGCAAATATGTTGTCATCACCAAAAATTCCGCATTGAGCGTGTCGCTTTGGGTGCTTCACTGTTTTTGTTATGACGCCTTCACATGCACCCCCCGTCTGGCAATCACCGCTCCGGCAAAGCGCTGCGGGAAGACGACACTCCTTGATGTAATTTCTGTTCTAGCGCCACGATCTCTATCGACACAGAATATCTCAATGTCCGCCACGTTTCGTATGATCGAGGCGTCACGTCCGACGTTAATGATTGATGAGGCGGATACTTTTCTTGGCGCGAATGAGGAAAAGGGTTGCGCGGTTCCGCGAAGGTAGGACTCCAGATCTTGTTATTGCTGCGCGGAGGGCCGCGCGATGGATGGCTGATAACATAACATTCATTCGTCATTGTGATCCCAAAATACCAGAAGAGATATTTAACAGAGCGGCCGATAATTGGGCGCCATTGCTCGCCATCGCCGAAGTTGCCGGCGAAGTTGTATCGGCTCGCGCCATTCAGGCCGCATTAGAAGCATGCAACATTGAGGAGGAACAAGGTCAAGGAACATTATTGCTCGCGGATATTCGGAACGTCTTTTCGGATAGGGAAGGCAAAGACAAAGATCTGAATCCTGGCGAGATAAGGAGCAAGGATCTTGTTTCCGCGCTGATCGCCATGCCCGAACGTCCGTGGGATGAGTGCAACCGCGGCAAGGCGATGACGCAAAACCTGCTGGCGAAGAGGCTGAAGCCGTTCGGAATTTGGCCCAAAAAAGTGGGGCCAGAGCACAAAAGAGTCTCCGGATACGCGCTCGAATGCTTCGCCGATTCCTTCATTCGTTATATTCCCAGCCGCGCAAATGGACAGCCAGACAAATCACACCAAATCAACAACTTAGACGCAAACCAAAACGGACAGACAAAAAACGGCTGTCCAGTTGCAAATGGCCATAACTCATTGACTTTACACGGTTTGTCTGGCTGTCCGGATGAAAAGGCCATATTGGCGGATGGTGGTGAATTCACGAACGGAGATGGCGAGGATAAGGCTCCGCCAAAATGGACGGGACGCATCGAATGAGCGCGGCCGAAGCCTTAGACCTTGCAGCCGCCAGCGGCATCCAGATCGAGCTCGACGTTGACTCGCTCACGCTCCAAGCGCCCGGCGAGCCATCGGCTGAGCTGCTTGCCAAGCTTAAAGCCCATATAGCCAAGATTGTAGAATTGCTCCGCGCTATCGCTGTTGAGGAGCAGAACCGGGCGCGCGTGGATGCCGAGTTTGAACGGCAGCTGGCATTACTCAAAGCGAATAATGCAAGCGTCTATGCGAACCCAATACCATGGAAGTCAAAATGAAAGTGAAAATTCCGGATCGCAACATGGCACGGTTACGGGCGCGCGGAGAACAGCCTTTTGCAAACAACTTTCGGCCCTTGAGAAAATGGAGATGCATGTAGTGACTCACACAATGGACGCGGCAAGCGAGCTGCGGAGCATATGGGAAATTTGAGAGCCGGCATTGCCAAGCTCACTCAAATGCTTGGAGAAAATCAACATCATGAAATCAAAATAAGTGAAAGGAAATCGACATGTTTGGTTTAATCACCGGAACTGTATTCAGCGACATTGAAGTGAAGGAATCCAAAGCGGGCAAGCTTTATGCGCGATGCACTCTCAAGGATGGCTTTGCAGAGCCCAATATGTATCGTCAGTATGTGGCGCAGATTTATTCGCGATATCTTGATCTAATATATTCGATGTAGTGCTCGAATTGCGCTCGGCCATCACCATCTATATCATCCACACAAGACGAACATTCCAACTCGGGGTAGAGCCAAAGCGGTATTGCCTTAGTTTCCGTATAGCCTTAACAATCGAAAACGCCATTTAGTTTCCATTTGAATCCCCCAAGCCGAACGGCCCAAGTCTCTTGTTATTTGTCTACAGTCACAATATCAACGCCCCCACACTATTGACGAGGGACGGTCGCTGTTGATAGCCTCATGGATGCTTCCAGTGCCAATCGGCCAAATCGAAAAGATTTTCGCCCTCCACGTGAGCCCAATTGATTGAGGCGGCGTTGGCGCGGGTCCACCTGACTATGATGGCGGGACCAGTGCTCTCATTTCCTCTTTTGTCTACGAAGGTCGCATCGGCCGCGATCGCGATTGAATTGATCGCAGGGAACTTGTAAAAAATTCGCGGGATGAGGTCCTCGGTGTGAACAATGAATGCGTCTTCCGCCGTTAACTGCCAAGGGGCGAGACTATAGCTTACGGTCAGCGCGTCGCCGTTGAGCGTTGTCTTAACGTGTGCGTCTTTTTCGTCGATCAATGCCGCGGCGAATTCTTGAAGTGGATTCACTTCAAGCTGATTATTGCGTGCGGGTTGCTCAACCGGAGGCGTGGTTTGAATGAGAGGTTTTGATAGTTTTGGTTCGGGCGGGGGCGGCTTTTCTCCAACAAACAACGCGATCAGCACCAGAATTCCTGTCACCACGAGAAACGATTTCACAATGGTTTTGATAATTTTTCCAACGAAACGCACGACACCCATTTGGTAACCCCTAATTTGCAGTCCACAGTCAAAAAACCAAACGCCCCCAACACTGGCCGGGGGCGCTGATGTTCAACACGCAAACAAAGTTATTGCTAGCGCACCAATAATCATGCCTGCGATGGCATCGGAAAGCGCAGAAGCCAAGGCTGCGATGACGAATTCTGAGCGGTCCTCCATCACTGGCCCTCCAGGTCGAGGCCAGCCAATTCCTGGAGGTAAGCATCCCGCACGCCTTGTAAATTCCTGGTCGAAGCGGGCCTCCAACTCGCGGATCCATTAGTAGGGTATCAACAATCTATCGAATTTTTCTCCTGCGGCGATGACCTCGACCCCGGCGCTGGCCTGCAAGCCCGCGCCTTCATGTTGGATGGAGAGCAGGCCGGAGTATCTGAGGGCGGTTTGCCTTGGCTATGCCAAAGACCACAAAACCCTAAAGGAAATTGCCGATTATGTGGACGAGGCGGGAGAAGTCCCGGCCTTCGGAGGGGCCTGCAAAAAACTAGGAATTAATCTCCAATAGGAAGGAGGACCCGAAAAATGAAGACCAAACCGATAGCGGCCGCCGTGCTAGTGCTTGCGGCGTTGATCTCGACGCCAACCACGGCCGAGACGACGCCCAAGACCATGCGCGAGGCGGACTCGCTCCAGGCGCCGAAGGGGACATGCGGCGATCTTGTCGGGGAAGGTTGGGCTCATATGCCGGACGTTTCCGGCTATGTCCTGTCGAGGCCGGGTGCCGTCAAATTGGGATTTGGCAGCCCCTGCAATATCGACAGCCTCGTATTCTCCCAATGCTGGCTTGAGCCCCGATTGTCCGTGAAACAGGCGATTGACCTGCTACTCGCCAAAGCGAGGGCAGGCAAAAAGCTTCCTGATGTACCTATGTGCGGCCCCTAATGGAGGAACACATGCGAACGAAACAGATTGTGGGCGCCTTTGTTTTTGCGGTGCTGAGCACGACGCCGACGATGGCCGGGGGAGCGCCTGTTGCTCGCCCGGCTGGGAAATGCGGGACTTAAAGACGGCGGAGGGGCTGCTCGACGGCATATGCCGTGGATCGAGCGGTGGCGATCAATTCCAAAATGTTTGTGTTGCGCGGGACGTGGCGTCTGCAACCCCTAAACGCCTCCGGTTGGTGCTATAGCAAATCCGGGTGGTACGGCTATCAAAACCGCTGGCACAAATGCAGGCCCGGGGCGATCGAGCAGAAATATGGAGTGGCGGAATTCAGGGCGGCTGAGAAGGTTCTCGGGTTTATCAACGGCTTTGGCGACGACGTGCCCAGCATGGAAGCCGTCACCGCATCAATTATCGCCGCGAGGAAAGCCGCGAAGGAGTTGCAGGCGCAATGACACAGAAACCACCGATGACCTCCGCCGCCGCCAAGGCGATCCTCGACGCGATCAATGCGCGCATATTGAAATTGACCCTTTGGTTGATCGACCGGCCGCCGGACGCTCGGTTCTCTTGCGGCACCGAAGTGGAACCGATCAGCGCAATTCCCACACAATTTGTCTCCGTCATTGACAGGTGAGGCTAATAGCGCCCCAGTTGGTCAAGCCGTATGTGAAGCGGGGCAAGAATGATGGCGCCGACGCCGAGGCGCTTTGCGAGGCGATGAGTTGGCCGACAATGCGTTTCGTGCCGGTAAAGACAACTGAGCAGCAGGCAGCCCTGATGATGGTCGGGTTGCGTGATCGGCTGATCCGCAATCGCACGCAGCTTTCGAATTCCATCCGTGGCTACGCGGCCGAGTTCGGTTTCACCGCCACCAAGGGTAAGGCTCACTTGGTTACGCTGCTCGAGCGTATTCAAGCTGATGAGAGCGTGCCCGCCCTTGCTCGGGAGCTGTTCGCGGCCCAAGCTGCAGAATATGCGCGGTTGCAGGCGCAAATTGACGAAGTCGACGCCAAGCTCATGGCCTGGCATAAGGCCAACGAATGCAGCCGACGTCTCGCTAAGTATCCCCAGCGTCGGTCCGATTGGTGCAGTTCTGCTGATGATGAAGACCCCGGCGCCCGAGCTATTCCGAGCGGGGCGAGAGTTCGCGGCCTGGATAGGCTTGACACCGAAGGACCATTCGACGGCGGGCAGGGTCAGGCTGGGTGGCATCACTCGGGCTGGCGACGAGGCCTTGCGCAGCGTGTTGGTGGTTGGCGCCACCTCCATCATCCAACATGTTCGACGCGGTGGGCGTGGGTCGCCCTGGATCGTCGACCTCCTCAAACGCAAACCGCCGAAGTTGGCCGCCGTGGCGTTGGCCAACAAAATGGCCCGCATTGCCTGGAAGCTTATGGTCACCGGCGAAAGCTACGTTGCGAAATCCATGCTGGCCACTCTGGCGAGCGCGGCTTAGAGATCAGCCCGACACGGGGAGCAACTCAATTGCAACCGTGCTGAGCCGATGCCAGAACTTGCAAGGTCACGAGCAGATGGTGTGATCGATCGATCCAAGACACGAGGCATTCCGCTTGATCCATCGGCCGCCGAAGGTCGCAGCAGTGATTGGAACTTGTGTCGCGGAAACCATCTTGGCCAGCGTTCATGTGCGAGCGCGACAACAGGCCGGACATATGGACGCAAGCGATCTGACCAGAGCACTGCCCAACCCCCTTGCGAGGAGCGGGCCGTCCACATATGGATCAAGAACGCCGCCGCGTTCAAAGCCGCGGTTCTCGAACTCCCGGCCCGCATTGGCGCCGCCGTGAAACTCGCGGTGTCCGATCGCAAGAAGGTCGAGGCCATATGCGACGGAACGCTCGCCGAACTCTCGGAGGCCGCAATCCACGATGGAACGTAGCCTCCGCCCGCTGCAAGCCGCCTATCAGCTCGCGCTCGCGCCGCCGGAGCGCCTGTCATGGGTCGAATTCGCTGAAAAGCATATGCGGTTGAAAGCGCGCGAGACAGCGACGCCCGGCCCGCTTCATCTCTGGGCGACCCAACGGGGCATCATCGACGTAATCAACGCGGGCGAGCACCAGTTCGTCACGATCATGAAGGCCGCTAGGGCGGGAATCACCAAAGCCGCCATCCTCGCCCACCGCACCTTCCGTCACTGCTTCGGATCAAGCACGCTCTTGTCCAGCAGATCCGCCTTTACAAAATGGTATTTTATCGAAAACGAGCCAAAGCCATCGAACATCCATGCTTTGATGATCTGGGCGTCAATGCCGAGTTCATGAAGCAGCAACGCCTGATAGAGGGTCGCGAGCGCCTGGCCCTTGCTTTCGAGACCGAGGATAAAATCGTTGTACGGCCTTTCGTTATGGCGCTGGCCACCGAAATGCGAAATATCGTTGCGCAGCTTTCCGCACACCTCGCAGAAGCTCTTGAGGCGCGTCTCATCGAGGCCGAGCGGCACCTCGCGCAACGTCGCGTAAATCCTCTGCCCTAGCGGTTGGTCTTTGGCGCGTTCGAGCACGTCCGCTAACCATTTCTTGTCCTTCGCAAGGCTAACCTCCGCTACGATCCGTTCGATTTTCGCGTCGAGCTTGGTCTCCCCAGAAGGCGGATATTTCCTGCGGTGAAAGGCCTCCAGCCCGAAGACCAGGTTTACGAAGCGGTTTTCGACATAGAGCCTGACGCTGCGGCGCGTACCGAGATAGAGATAGAAACCGGGACCGAACGCCTCGCGCTTCTTTTTCCAATCCGACCAGATGTCGCCGAACCGCTCACGCAGCTGCACGAAGTTGGTGACGCACTCATGCGCCTTGGGCGGTGGCGACGCCGCCTTGCTCCCGAGCTTCGGGAAATAAAGTCTGTATCGCGCGATCTTGCCCGCCGCAATCCACGGCCAATCGAGGGTGTGATCAGAGCCCGTCAGTATCAATAGCAAGTCTTCGAGCAACTGGTACTGTGCTATGAGGTCTTTGAGTACGAGCGGTTTCCTGAAGCGGAGCATCGCTGACGCCGTTTCTTTCAGGGAAAGCGCCATGCCAAACACCGTCCCCGACGAATCCCCGGCACTCTCGAAATGAATCGACAGCTTGCCGTCGGCGGTTGGATAAATGGCATCCTTCGGCCGCTTGTATTTGACCGAGACCATGCGATTCGATGACGTGACCTTGATCGCGGCGAGCCGCAGCCACTCTTCAAAGCCCGCGAGCGGAACAATGATTTCCTTGAAATCACGCGTGGCGGGCGGCTTTGCAAATCCATCAGCCACGAGACACTGCCCGGCAACATAACGCTCGTATGACATGCCGTTGGCACTGAACTGGCCGCCGTTGCCTATAAGCCCCGTGAGGAGTACGCGCTTGTTCGACGTCTTGAGCAGTCCTTGGATGTCTTTGTCGATGAGCTGGCCGCGCCGCATCATCGGCGTCATCGGCCCGTGCTTGCTCGGGAAGTAACCGTCCAGCTCTATCCGCGCCTGCCCCTCGTCGCCGATGATGAGAAGCCCGGCAACGCAGGAATCCGGCGCGAATTGTTTTTCGGGAACCGCCTCGTCGGCCCACCAGAACAGGCCGCGCTCCTCAAGGATCGCCATCGTCAAAGCTCCGTCGGGGCCGCCGCCGCGCCACGTTGTCTCGAAGTCTAACCGTTCGCGCGGGCGGTTCCAGTTTTCCCTTTCGTCCGCAGGGCGCTCGTCTCGGCATTTTGCACCGGCCCGGGGCGCCGGCTGCAAGGTAAACGCACTCCTCCACGCAGTTAGAGCCGCAGGCGGTGCGCCTCCCCTAAGAGCCGGTGCAACCGGTCTCCACGACCGCGCCCATGCGACCGAAAAGGAGGATACATGAAATTGCTTTCGCTGATCGAGCTTCTGCAATTGTCGAGGGTCGAACTCTGCGACCAGCTCGCGCAACTGACCGATGCGCATCTGGATATTCCGGAAGGTTTGGACGAGAGCCTTGTCGCACGCTTTAACCCTCGCCTGATCCGCCGCGCGCCGGCAGTAAACAGTGCCATTAACGCTAAACGCGCGTGGTGCGGGCGCTAGTTGGAAGGACTTACAGCTTGCATGGCGAGGAGAGAACCGTTCTCTCCGCAAAGGGGGCAACAGCGCCGGTTTGCTGTCGATCAGGATGCTTCGAAGCGGCCGGATCGGCTGCGGGAGCGGCCCTCACCGTCCCGAATGGCTTAGATGGGCGCGAAAGTGAGCGCCGTTTGGGGCTGTGGGTTCTGGTCAAGTATTTGCCGGCTTCGGCGATCGGCTTGTACCGGGGGATCGTCAGTGACGAAGGCCTTGTGCGCGAGTTCTGCGAAGCTGCCTTGGTCTCGATCGAACCAATCTATGCGAGTTACTTTCCAAGGCTCAGAGAGCGTTATCGCGAGACGGCACAGGCGGAAGAATTCGACGCGTACTTGGCTCACTTGGCGATGTACTTAGTTCTACTGAGTCATGAAATTTGATAGGATTCGCTGTGCTCGCTGATCTGGTAATTTGGTGATTCGTTGACCGACAAAGGGTCGTTGATATGGATCTTTCCGGGCAAGCCAGCCAAGCGCGCTTTGCGTCCTATGTCGAGGCTCTCGTCGAAGTCATCGGCCACGCCGATCGCGCCGAACCCTTAAATGATTATTGCGTTGGCCTGCTGATGCCGGGCGAACGCAAGAGCGTCGAGCCGATGGCGGCGATCGTGGCGCCTGCCCGGGTTTCGGCCAAACATCAATCGCTTTTACACCTGGTCGGCCAGGCGCCCTGGCCGGACGAGGCCGTTTTGCAAAAAATCCGTGAGTTGGTTTTGCCTGGCATCGAACGACAAGGGCGGATCGAAGCCTGGATCGTCGATGACACCGGTTTTACGAAGAGGGGCACGCATTCGGTCGGCGTCGCGCGACAGTATTGTGGGCGGCTCGGCAAACAGGACAATTGTCAAGTCGCAGTTACGTTGTCGATCGCTCATTCGGCGAGCCTGCCGATCGCTTACCGGCTCTATCTGCCGGAGACCTGGGCAAATGATGCGGCACGGCGGAAAAAGACGCATGTGCCTAAGGATGTCAGGTTCAAAACCAAGCCGCAGATCGCGCTCGATCAGATCCGCGCAGCCCATGCGGCAGGTGTCGCCCCCGGTATCGTCTTGGCCGATGCGGGCTATGTGGTGCAAACAGTGACTTCCGTGCCGGTGTCAGTGCTCTGAACCTGCCCTATGTCGCCGGCATCCAATCGACGCCCAGCGTGTGGCCGCCAGGTCAGGCGCCTTTGCCTCCCAAGCGGTGGAGTGGTCGCGGCCAACGCCCTTGCAACGTGCAGCGCGACGACCAACACAAGCCTGTCTCGGTCAAAGAATTGGCTCTGAGCTTAGGCAAAAAGGCATGGCGCAGCGTTGCCTGGCGGGAGGGATCGAACGCGCCGCTTGCTTCCCGCTTCGCCGCCGTTCGCGTGCACCTCGCCGCGCGGGACTACAAGCGAACCACACCGCATCCGGTCGAATGGCTGCTCGTCGAATGGCCGAAGGGAGAGGCGGCTCCCACGAAATACTGGCTTTCTACCTTGCCCGAGGACACGCCCCTCGCCACACTCGTCGATTATGCCAAACTGCGCTGGCGTATCGAACGTGATTACGAAGAGCTCAAAGGCGAACTCGGCTTGAGCCATTACGAAGGTCGAGGTTGGCGTGGCTTTCACCATCATGCCACGCTCTGCATCGCCGCTTACGGATTCTTGATCTCGGAACGGGACGCGATTCCCCCCTCAGCCTCCCGGCGGCGCACGATGCCTCGACTACCCGAAGGTTATCGACCCCGAGGCGCCGCCGATCCGTCCCGAACGCCACGTCGAAAACTCGATCGCGACGATCAGAAAACGCCTCACCGTCGCGCTCGCAAAATCCCTCGCGCGATGTCCATGCTGTCAGTCGACGCCACGACCACCTGCAACCCGATTGCGTTTATGACGCAGTAAAATTAGGTGCGGCGGCATCGGCCCGACTCGGCGAAATCGCCGATTCGAGTCCGATGGACGCAGGCTTTTTCGAAGTGGCAGAAGAGGCGGAATGCGACGACTGAGCGAGGCTTACGATCGCTACTCGCTCTAGCGCAACGCTTGAGCCGATCGGAGTTGGCCTTCGAGATCTCCTCCCCTCAGACTCCGCCGGTAATGCATCGACGAGCAGCGCAGTACCGCCCCCAGCCAAAAAAGAGAAAACGGAGATATGCTCACTGTCCCCTTGGCCCAGGATCGGCGAGCACAGATTGAATGACCGGTTAAGCGCCGTTGCCGTCTGAAAGCGGACCGGCCGGTGTCGGCCATGCGCCGTAATCGTCGGCTCATGCGCGACAGGCCGCGGTCGACCTTGAGCCGCGACGGCGGATGTGGGTACTGCCCGCGACGATCGGCACTGGCTCGCCTGGCGGCAGTCCGAACAAAGGCGGCATCAATGCCACATGGGGACACGTCGAGTTCGGTGCCCCGTGGGCTCACGCGGCGCGCCGGAGGCGCGGTGCAGATGCAGTTGCGGGGTAGTCTTGTTGGCGCGCGCGGCTCTAATCGTCAGGTCCCGCCAACATGCCGCTTTGATAGATCACGTACTCCAGGGCTTTGTCCAGGTACAGATGATAATTGATGTCTCGCTGGAATCGCTCACGGGACGCCGCCAACGCAGCGTAAAGCTCCTTACTGACCCAGTTCACGCCCGGATAATTGTTTCATCCCACTTGTCGCCAGAGGCATGAGATGGGGTAACGGGCCGCGGCCGGGCAAGTAAGCCGTTCGCTCGCTTCGGCGCTATGGAGTGGCGCGCTCGCTCGCGGCTTTACGAATGTTTGGTGGTCGTCCCTCAGAACTGATGGTGTCAACGGAGTCGGACAGGTCCGCTCCAAGCATCATTGAGGGACGACCATGAACTATTATGTCGGAATTGACGTGTCGTTGGAATTCTCGAGCGTGTGTGTTGTCGACGGGACCGGCAAGATCGCTCGGGAGGCGAAGGTGGCGAGTGAGCCGGAGGCACTGATCGCCTGGTTCGGCTCGCTGGGATTGAGGCTGGAGCGGATCGGGCTGGAGGCCGGGCCATTGTCGCAGTGGCTTTATGCGGCGCTGCGGGAGGTGGGGCTTGCGGTCGAACTGTTGGAGACGCGGCACGTGAAGGCGGCGTTGTCGGCGATGCCGGTGAAGACGGACCGCAATGACGCGCGCGGGATTGCGCAGTTGATGCGGCTTGGGTGGTTCCGTCCGGTGCATTGTAAATCGGCTGAGGCGCAGGAGATCCGCGCGCTGCTCACCGCGCGCAAGCTGGTGCAATCGAGGCTTTACGACGTTGAGATGAGCCTGCGCGGCATTCTGCGAGGCTTTGGTCTCAAGATCGGGCGCACCACGCCGAAGCGCTTTGCCGAACGGATCCGGGAGCTGGTCGTCGGCCATGCAACTTTGGAAGCGGTAGGCGAGGCGCTGCTGTCGGTCCATGCCGTGCTGCTGCGCGAATTCAACGGCTTCGAGAAGCGGGTTCGGGAGATCGCTCGCTCCGACCGGCAGGTGCGACTCTTGATGTCAACGCCTGGCGTCGGCGCGATCGTGGGGCTGACCTATGTCTCAGCGATCGACGATCCTGCACGGTTCAAGTCATCCAAGTCGGTGGGGGCGCATTTTGGGCTAACGCCGACGAAATATCAATCGGGCGAGACAGACGTGACCGGGCGGATCAGCAAGCTGGGCGACGGTTCGGTGCGCACCGCACTCTACGAAGCCGCCAATGTCATTCTGACGCGACCGATCAAGGGCGGCGGGCTCAAGAGCTGGGCGATGAAGCTCGCCAAGCGTGCCGGAATGAAGAAGGCAAAGGTGGCACTGGCGCGGAAGCTCGCCGTCATCCTGCACCGCATGCTCGCCGACGCCAGCAAGTTCATTGCCGAGAAAGCGAGCGGTTGTGTTCGCATAGTGGCTTGAAGAGGACATAAGGTTTTCGGGTAGGGCACGACACCAGCCTTTCCGAAGCGAAGTCCCGTCGCCGGGACGATGGATCAGGTCAGACCGCAGATCAGGCAGTGGCATTGCGACCACGCGCACTGAGATTGGCCGGCCTATCCTCACTCAGACCCCATCAGGTGGCGGCCATGCGCCGACCCCGGACAGAAGCACGATCCGGCGACTGGATGACGCAAAAGGGATTGACAAACCGAGGCCCGTTACAGAAGCCTGATTTATTTGCTTGCCACGTTGCAATATAACGTCGCGGACGTTCTCGTGAATCTTGTGCAGCTCGGCCGGAACCTCCCCCGCCCAAGCGTCGAAGTTCTCGACCAGCAATCTCCTCTGGCCTCTTGGGATTTGCCACTTTTCACAAACTTCAAGGTACTGGTCGACCAGTTGCGCGAACTGCGCCGCCTCGCTTGCCAGCCCGTTATCAGAATCCGACCCAGCAACGGCATTGCCAGCGCGGGCTTCATCGCTGTAATCGACCGTCCGAGCTCCTTTCCGAACAAGCTCGACGAGAGTGTAGTTGCATTGGGGAATCCTGGCAAATGACTTAACTACCTGATCTACCGGATAGCCGCGATGCTCCGCCAGGACATCGAGATACCCGTCGCCTCGATCATTAAGAAGATATGTCGCGATGGCGATCTTGAGGCTGGGGCGATGCCGGCTGACATGAGCGCGCGACGCGCTGACCTGGAGAAAGGCGCCACCGCCCGCCTTCGAGGATGCATGGCTATACAGCGCCAATACCTCGGCCACGGGCAGATCGACGACCGACACGGCCCCTGGTTTGTCCAAGAGAAAGGTCTCCCACAGGGTCCGCTCTGTTATCCGAGGATCGACGAAGTCGTCGATCCTGAAGGACCCCGAGTTAATCAGCGCAATGTCGGTTGCGGTTGCTGCTTTGATGGCATCGGCGACGAAATTTCCGAAGTCCGTGCTACGCATGCGCAGCGATGCTTCGGTGGCATCCATGCCGGCGCGGGGCGCCATTCCGGAAAAGTCCTTGACGACCTGACCGCCATCCGAGCCCATTGCTGAATTGCGCTGCTTAATCCATTCATCCACCGCTTGCGCGGCGGGGTCAGGATTCGCTTCGACAAGCGGATTTTTGTCTCCGCCCAATCTGACCCAATCTTTCCTGAATTTTTCGGCGCAGGCGCTGCTTGCGGCCGCGTCCAAAAGATTCCCTATTCCCGTTCCCCAGTAGGTGTCTTCGCGCAGTGTCTTCTCACTGTAACCATAAGTAGCCGTCTCACGGATCGCGTTTTCAAAGGCGCGCGCGAAGTCAGCTCGCATGCCGGTCGGCACCATCTTGCGCCACGCCTCGATGACGGTCGCGACCGCCTCGGCAAAACTCGGCAGCTGATCTTCCGCGGGAGACTCTTCCTCGAGAAGGTCTCCCTCGGTCAATATTCGTATCTCGTTCGCCGGCAATGATGTCCGCGGCGGCGAAGCGACTGCCGATTTCGCAAGCAGCAGGACCGTCACCGATTTGCCGTTGGCCTTGTTCTTGGCCAAAAGTGTAGACCCGTGGGGCTCTATCCAGTCGATATCGTGATCATGGCCTGCGAGGATGTAGGCACTTCCCCATTTCTTCCACTCCAAGCCGATGAGCCTTTGCAGCTTTCTGTCCTCATCTCGATCCATGTGAGTGAGCGCGACCAGTGCGCCAATACTCTGATCCTCCTTGATTTGCCGAAGGCACTCGCTCGCGGTTTGCTCCGGGTCCAGCACTCCGAAGCCGTATTGTTTCGCCGCGGTCATCGTCGCGTTGCCAGCGAGGCCAATGACGGCGAGAAACGGGTTGCGCGGCGGCCAACGAATCACTTTCCGAAAATTCGGGAACCCTGCGGGCGGTACGAGGTTGCTGCCGACGGCCGAGAAGTGCGCTTCCGTCATGCGCTGGACCAGCGCATCATATTTGAAATCGAATTCATGATTGCCCAGTGCAACGTAGTCTACGCCAACGATATTCAACAATTCTACCATCTGTTTGCCGTAAAACTTCAGTCTATTGCTCATTAGAGAAGGAGACAGGAAATCGCCGCTATGCAGGACGAGCGTGCGATCCTCACCGGTACGCTTGGCAACAAAATCTCGGATGCACTTGACAAGAGCTGCGATGCGGGCAAGTCCCGGAACGTCAGGGGGACGATCCTCTATTAAATACGTGTCGTTCAGATGGACCAAGACGGCGGCGAGATCGTCCTGGCGGATCAGCCACGAGATCCGCCTCAGCTGCCGGTAGAGGGACATCGTGGCATCCATTTGCGTCGTCCACGGCTGAACGGGGCACATTGCTGAAGCGCCGCCCCCACTGCAGTCCTCAAACCGTCGCCAGGTCGATAACGACTGCGGGCTGCCTGACCATTATATCGACCATCTACCAAATTCAGTAGTGTGGCAACAGTGTAAGGGCCGCCGGGTGCTGCCGCGGGAGCGCGATCGCGGCGTAGTGGCTCTTCACAACGGCGCCCGCGCTAACTCCACATACTTCCAACCCCGCGCCCGTTCGACCGCTTCCGCCTGTTCGACGGTCCCGATGCCGCTCTTCCAAAGGCCACTTCCCCTGATCGAGCGGGGCCTCGAAACCAGTCGGCGAAAACGGTGACTTTTGCGCCTTTAGCTTCCTGACATCGGGGCATTGACCTGGCGGTCGGTCGCCGACGCCTCTCTTGCGGTAAGCCGCCGTAGCGCCCTCTCTGCAACATGGTCCCGGAGAGAGTTCACCTGGTTTGCAATGGCCGCTCAGGGCGCAAATTCAGCCGCTAAATAGTGGTGCCGACGAAGGCAGCTCTGGGTCGTTAGCTTCCGAACGGCCCGCCGGACGTTAATGTCCGCATCGTCGCGTCGCTCACTCGAGAGCAGACCGACAGCTTTCGGCCCGCCGCTTTTATTTCGCGCCCGCGCCAGTCATTTAAGTCGGCCCAAGCATTTCCTGAAAGCAGTCATATGTGGGACGGCGCTTCCACAGATTAGGAGGTCGTTCGAATCCCTCCCGGACCGCCAACATTGCAAGATAACGCATTGATGTAAATACCTTTTGACGGGAGTGGATCAAACGGCCCCCGACGCCGCGCAAACCGGCCCGGCCCGGCTTCGAGACCCCGCTTGACCGGAACGGTTTCGCTCGCCGGGCCATGGCCGGTTTCATCGAAGAGATACGCGTTGGACGTCACGTTTGCGACATTCGGCGCCCGTACGGCGCCTGTCGGAGAGCTTCCAGCTGGTCCGCAACTTGCGTGTCGCCTCTCAGACGTTCATTTTCAGAAGGCGACCCCGATGGCGTTCACCTTATCTGTCACGCGAGTGCTGTGAGTGAAGGGAGCATGGGCTTCTTTCAGGCCGGTCGCAAGAGCGTGCTCCTGGTCTGGCCAACGGGCGGTGAGCTCAAGGCTTATCGCGGGCGCTGTCCGCATGCGGATATGCCGTTGAACGACGCTATCTTCAAAGAGCAGACCATCACCTGCCCGCACCACCAATGGGGTTTCGACTGCGCCAGCGGCAAGTGCGTGACACACCTCGTCCGCAACGCGCTCCACCCCTACGCCCTGCGCGTGGAGGGGGACGAGATTCAGGTCGACGTCGGACCGATCAAGGCGGCGCATTCGCCGGCATAACCCCGCCGACCAGCCTCAGGAGGAATTCTTCGCCTGTCGTCCGCGCAACGCGCCATTATCCTTGATGAGGCAAACCAAAGCCGCCATTCCGATATCGGCCCCTCAGTCCGGCGCGCGCCCGTTCCGGCCATGCCGCCGGCCAGCGTTTGCTTCCAACAGCGGCCTTTGCGCCGACAGGCCGCTCCGGCTACTGTGGGGGGGGAAGCGTTTATTGTTTCTTTCATTTGTGCTTGCTTGGTCTCCGCACGGTCTAAGGAACTTAGGTGAATGCGCGCCGATCTTCTTGAGGCCCAAGCTAGCGCGGATTGGGTGTGGGGTCAGCTTCCCCTGCTTAACCAAAGGCTAGAAGCGTGGTTGGAGGCCAATGTCACGATTGAAATCCGTGACGTGCCGCCGCCTGCCACCCACAATCCGGTCGTTGCGCTTGAAAAGGAAATTCTGCCGATCGCCTTTAGCGTCGAGGTTGGCGCATATATCAACGCAATCCGCAGCAGCATCGACATTCTTGCGATGGCACTTGTGCGTCGGCACGGCCTGCCGATCGAGGAACGCCTCGTTTATTTCCCGATTGCCGATAGCGAGGAAGCTCTCGTCAAGAAAGGTGGCGCGCCACTGTTGCAGCAACTGCCCGAGGAAGACCGCGTGAAGCTCCTTTCGCTAAAACCTTACCGTGGGGGAAACGCCGCGCTCTGGGCGCTGCATCACCTCGATATCGTACGGAAACATCGCCGTCTGCTTGATGTTCAAATCCGCCCCATCCACCTTTCGATGAGTGGATCGCTGAAGCCCGGCGACTTCGAACCCCTTCATGGCGAACCTTTTCAAGCCGGAGCCGAAACCGTGATCGGCTTGATCCGCAAAGGTGTGCCCGGCCCTACGATGCAATCGCGTTTCTATGTGGCAATCAACGAACCCGGCACAATTCTGCGCCGTCCGGTCCTTGCGACGCTTGCCCATCTGACTGACGCTGCGAGTAGCGCTATCAAGCTGTTCGATGTGTAAAGGACGTTTGCACCCCTGATGGTCGTTCAGACGATAAACTGCCACTCCCGAAAGCGGTCGTCAAGCCGAACAGAACGATATGTGGTTAACCGGCTGCTCAGGGGGCAAACTGCGGATTCTAATGATGCCGCCCGGGTATAATGAGATTATGCCGCCCAGGATTCCTGAATGATGCCGCCCACCGTAACGGAATGATGCCGCCCGGGCGGGAGTCATCGCTGACCGATGGATTTTTTGTCACAACGCTGGGCGGCGAAGGCAAGGTGCCGCGGCCGGCACCCCTAATTGAGTTCGACAGTGACGGGAGCAAGCGGCTGAGGTTTTCAAGGTAGCTATCTTCTTCAATGAAATGGCCGACTGTCTGCACCTTTTACTTAAACTGACCTTGAGGTTTGAAGTCCAACAACAGGTGATACCTGGCGCTGTCCGCAAACTTGCTGTGGAAGTAATAGTGCAGGCCGGACGATACGGTTAATACAGGAAGGACGTGTACCGACGGTTCATGTTCTTTGCTTGATATGGCAACACAGCTGACGAACCGCCTTTCGAGGGGGATGCCGTCAGCTTTTCGATCAGCGTACTTACTATGGAGCACCCACCGACGGGGATAGGAAGCGGTTGATTCGACCTCGATGAAGGCGACATTTCCCCGCTTGTCAAAAGTATCAGCGCACAGGGCGGCGGTTGCCGTTGCTCCGCCGCACACAGTTGCCGCCAGCGCAGCTTCCTGACGGGCCTTGGCGTGTCGCCGGTAAATGTGCTGCGGCTGATTCCCAACGCGAGCCACGGGTGTTGCGAGGTTTTTCAAAGCCTCAAAAGCTGCAACCCGATGCCGGGCTGGAGTGGCTTAAAAAAAAAGATAGGATTTTTCGGATCAAATTGGACTAGCCGGAGTGGTGGATAGCTCGGGTTGGCGGCGCTTGAGGGAGGATACCCATGGCCGATGACGACAAACAGCTGCAGTCATTATGGGAGGGATTTGAAATCTTACGCCCATATGACCAGATTTCTAATAACCGTAGGTCTATTTTTTTTGTTGCTTACCGCGTGTTGCGGAATACTTTTCGGGATCCTAGGGCTCAACGTCAAAACGTCGACGGTACAAGTCAGCATTGGGGGCAACGACAGAAGCTCTAGCCCGATCAGTAGCCTTTCGCTTGAGAACAATGGTCTTTCGATCACCCTGGCGTCGGGCGAGCACTTCGCGAATTTTCTTGTTCCGGCTAACAAGCTTTGGACGGACTCCCGCATACTCGTTCATCCGGGAGACAACGTGAAAATAATATCGAGCGGATCAGCGAATTTATCCGAGCAACTTTCTTTAAACGTTTCCAATGATCCGGCCTCGTACAACATTCGATCGTTTAACTTCTTAGTCGGTCCGCACGGCGAGCCGCTCAATGGCCGAACCACTGATCTTAGAGAAGCTGACGAGTTGCGATCTCCGCTCAAGGTCAGGAAGGACGCACCTCTTGGGATGCTACTTGCCACGATTGTTCCCGACAAAAGATATTTGCGCGAGGATTCTCGCGCCGGGGACGTCGTAACGCTTGAAGAGGCTGAGCAGGGCTTTGTTTATCGAGGCAACAAGCCGGGCTTTCTGTTTCTGACGGTGAATGATCTTCTAGCGAGCAGGCGTCCTCTGGATCGAGACGTTTGGCTACTAAAGCGTACAATTGCCGGGAATGAGGCCGGTACCACTGAACAGAGAGCCAATGTCAGGCATGCGTACCTGACTGCCACATCGACGGATTCGGACGTCGACAAGCAGATTGCTAAAATGGAGTTGAAGTGGGATGCTGTCGTCAAGCAGGAATATTTTGAGGCTTTCTTTGAGGACAACTCCGGCTATTTTATGGTTTCCGTCGCCGTTTCGCCGGCACAAGCGCGATAAATCTCATCAACTCCCATCCCCATCGAAAATTGTGAGCTGAGCTTCCGCAAAGGGTCGTAATCTGCCAACCTGCCGAATGATCCGGGAACGGCAGCTATCCTGCCTCCGGCTCTCCGAACCACTCGTTCCGGTTTCGGCCACGAACTGGCATTCGCCTTCGGCCGGTTCGCGCCCATGTCGGGCAGTCAGCCGAAGCTGGTTCGTTCGCGAAAGCGGACAATAAGGTCGGCGGAAGGCTTTTCGACCATCATGGGTGCGAGTTGACTTCAGGTTGCTCACGATGTGTCGTTGGTCGGACAAATTGGCAGGGCGCGAGGAACCAATGATGCGGCCGTGGGACGTGCT
The DNA here is from genome assembly GCA_963784075.1 of uncultured Alphaproteobacteria bacterium. GTDB lineage: Bacteria > Pseudomonadota > Alphaproteobacteria > Rhizobiales > Beijerinckiaceae > Methylocapsa. The sequence goes on from CAWAQW010000023.1 coordinate 29,868, forward strand.
TCGGCGGGAAATCCGCCGCATACCCTACAAACTCGTGCTCGCCTTATCGGCCAACTTTACCGGATCATTATCTTATGGGCGCGAGATATATAAAATACGGCGACGTGGTGAAAGCTTTCGCGCTAATATCTGGCGTGCTCCGGCGGGCTCTTACTCGTTGAGCGATTTTGGACCGCTGACGAACGGACTGTCCCGAAGATAAAATCGTAGGAGGCGGTTCGCGTCCCGCGAAATGCCGATCCTAATGCTCTGCCCGATTTCGCCGGGTTCGTGGTCACCGCGTCCGAGCCATAGAGGGCCTTCTCGGCAAAGATCGAGCCCATCGAGCCGAACGATCAACCCGCAACGCCGCAGTGAGCCTTCCTGGTCCTCGCGCCAAGTCGCGCAAGCGCTCAATGCCGCGATTTAGCTGCATGATCGGGATGCCGTCGAGCGGCTCGAGCGCCCTGATCAGGACGCCGGCTCCGATCCCAGGCATCTCGCTTGAGACATTCAGCATGTATGAGCTGCCGTAGGCGAGATAAATATAGGCGTGCCCATGCTCGAGAAACAGCGAACGATTACGCTGAGTCATCCCCCGATAGGCGTGCCCGGCGGCGTCGCCGACGACATACGCCTCGGTCTCAACAATACGACCGCTGGCGACGCCTTCAGGCAACTCCCGCACCAATACCTTGCCAATGAGATAGCGGGCGAGAGAGACCGTATCAATCGGCAGCTCCGAGCGAGCGAGCGAGCGGCAGATGGCCATCCTTACGGCGGCCAGGTTTCAGGGCATCCGCTCGACCCATTGCGCGCGCGAAGGCCCCGGCTCGAACGGATCGCCGAAATACTGGGTCTCGCGGGCCACCTTCCCATCGAGGAACTCCATGATGCTCACGGTGTAAGACGGCCGTCCGTCATAGGTTAGGACAAATTCAGTCACCCAGAGGTCGCCCGCGCCGATTATCCGCCGCACTGTGAAGCGTTTCCGGTTCGGCTGCGCGGCCCGAGATGACTGAATCTTCCGCCGCCCGCGGATGCGCTCGCCCGATTGCGGGTACTCGAGCACCGCATCCTCTCGGTAAATCTGGTGCTCAGCCTCGAAGTCGTTGGCGTCGGAGGCGGCCCAGTGGCGATCCAGGGCCGCTCTGATGTCGTGGTCTTCCATCTCGATCCTCCCTCGCTGACGCTGCGTCAACTTCAAAGACGGCACTCCCGATGCGATAGCGATCCCTGATGCACACCTCGCCATCGGGCAGCCCGTCGACGGTGAAATTCTCTCCGAATTGCCCATGGCTGAAATCGCTTCAACCGAGCCGGGCTTGCCGATGCCGGGGTAAGTCGATCTGGTATACAAAGCCGCCCGACGCTCGCCGCCATGCCTCACCAAATCCCCTTGCCTGTCACCATCGATGTTAAGCCGCCGCGCAACATGACGGCCCACCCAGCGCCGCGGCAGGACGACGAAGCCCTTCGTGTCGTGGCTCTGCTTGACGATCTCCACGCTCAGCGCCGGCACCCTTGCCACCGCAGCTTCAGCCTGCCGGGCGTTGTAACCGCCATCGGCCGAGATCGGTTGAAGCTAAGGGAAGCGCCTGCGTATTTTTGTCGAGGACCAGCCCCGGCTCAACCTACCGATTTGAGGTCACCTAAGATAGTCGGTAGCAGCTCGCTGACCGTCGGATGAATGTGCATCGCGTGCTGCATGACCGTGTACGGGGCTTTGGCATACATCAGATCGAGGATCGCGTGGACAGCCTCGTCGCATCCTGTACCGAGCAATGAGGCGCCGAGGATCTCTTTGCTGTCGCCATCGACGAGGATGCGCATAAATCCTTGCGTCTCGCCCTTTTCGACGGCGCGGGCAACGCGCGTCATCGGCCGTTCGCCGGCCAGCACTCGACGCCCGCTGGTGCGCGCTTGGGCCAAAGTCATACCGACGCGACCCAATGGCGGGTCGATATAAAGGGCATATGCGGTGATACGCTCGCTGACCCTGCGCGGATCTCGGTCGAGCAAATTCGCGGCGACGATCTCGAAATCGTTGTAGGCGGTGTGGGTGAAGGCGCCCTTGCCGTTGCAGTCGCCGAGGGCCCAGACGCCCGGCGCAGTGGTTTGCAATCGGTCGTCGACGACGATGTAGCCACGCTCGTCGCAGCGCACCCCGGCTTTGTCGAGATCGAGATCGTCGGTATTCGGCCGACGACCGACTGCCAGCAACAGATGCGAGCCAGCGACTTCGGGGGCGCCGGCGGTGCAATCGACCTTGGCGATGATCTCGTCGCCGCGTTTCGCGAGGCTGATGCATTCGGCATTCAGCCTGACATCGACGCCCTCGAGCTCGATGATGTCCTTGATCGCCGCCGACACGTCCTCGTCCTCGTGGCGAACGAGCCGCGGCGCCATTTCGATGATCGTTACCTCGCTGCCAAAGCGGCGGTACATTTGGCCGAATTCGAGGCCGATATAGCTGCCGCCGACAATGATGAGATGGTGCGGCAGAAAATCGACGTCCATCATCGACGAATTCGTCAGGTAGGGCACTTCGTTTATGCCGGGCATTGGCGGCACCAGCGCCCGGCCACCGACATTGATGAAGATCCGTCCAGCGCGCAGCCGCTCGCCGGCGATTTCCACTGCTTGCGGCGACGCGAACCGAGCGTGGCCGCGGTAGAGCGTGATGTTGGCGGCGTTTTCGAGGGCCGAGGTAAGCCCGTTTCGTGACGCCGCCACAATCGCATCCGTGCGCGCTTTAACCCGCCGCATGTCGATGCCGATATCACCCCCGATCACCACACCATACTCGGCGGCGCGCCGCGCGATCCGGGCGGCATAGGCGCTCGCTACCAAGGCCTTGGTCGGGGTGCAGCCGGTATTGACGCAAGTGCCGCCGACGAGATGTCGCTCAACGACAGCGACCTTCATCCCGGCGCCGGCTAGGCGGAATGCCAAAGATGGTCCGGCCTGGCCGGTGCCGATGATGATCGCGTCGAAGTCGGGCACGACAAGCCTCTCCAGCAGTAGGAGGCGTCATTATAATAACCAGTTGCTTATATCGTTAATGTACGACACGACCGGCCGGGCACAAGGGGCCGCTTCAACCGCGTCAAAGATCGAGCGCAATGTCACCTTGGGGCTGGCTGCAGCAGATCAACAGATTGCCCTCGACCGGCGGCTCGACTGGGTCCGGCCGGTAGATGACGGAGCCGGAAATCAGCCCCGTCTCGCAATTATGACAAACTCCGGTGCGGCACGACCAGCGCACGGGCACATCGCACGCCTCGGCTAGTTCGAGCAGGCTGTGGAATGCGGAACCCCAGTGGACAGCGAGATTGCTGCGCGTAAAGGATACAAGCGGCCCGACCTCCGCGGCTTCCCCCGGCGGATGCGGCGGCCGCCGCGGGACCGCGGCGATGCCCGGCGTCATCGACTGGCCCGACCCGAAATTCTCGGTGTGCAGGCGGTCACGGGCGACCCCCCAGCCTGCAAGGCCGTCGACGAGACCGCTCATAAACGCGGCTGGACCGCAGATGTAGAAGTCCGCATCGGGCGGGACGCCCATTTCCTCGAACACGTCCACGCCCACGCGCCCCACCTTGTCGAAATCGACAGTCGGCCGATCGGTTGGCTTTGGCGCACTGTAGCGAATGTGGCTGCGGCTTCCGGGCAAGGTCTTGAGGAGCTCGCGCACCTCCGCCGCAAATGGATGCTCGCTGCTGTTGCGGGCACCGTGAATCCACCAAATCTCTCTCCGAGTTTGCTCGGCGGCCAGTGCGTGCAGCATAGCGAGGACTGGGGTGGCGCCGATGCCGGCGCTGACAAGGACCACGGGACGCTCGCCCTGCCGCAACGTGAAGCTGCCGCGCGGGGCGCTTACATCAAGAATATCGCCTACCTGAACCCGCGTATCGATGTAAGCCCCGGCAGCGCCATGCGGCTCGCGCTTGACGCTGATGCGATAGCGATCCTCGCTCGGCGCGCCCGACAGCGAATAGCTGCGTAGGAGAGCGCTCCCGTCGGGCCGTGGCCTGAGCCGCAATACGATAAACTGCCCCGCCAGGGCGGCCGTCAGCGGCTCACCGTCGGCCGGCTCCAGGACGAGCGAAGTGACATTGCTGCTTTCGTGCAGCTTGCGGGACACCCGCAATGAGCGGAAGCCTCGCCACGCGGGGGGCGGGCCCGTCGGTGGGCCAAGCCCGGGGTTACCCGTTGTTCCGTTGCCTTTCCGTTCCCGGTCGAGCAGCGCCTCTAACGAGGTGCGCCAACCGGCACTCAATGCCGGGATACGCAACGCTCGTTCCAGCCCGCTCGCCGGGTGACCCGGCAAATATAACAGCGCATTGATCTCGGCGACGGTCACCCGCTCGGGACCCGCCTTGACCTTCACGATTTCGTCGCCGGCACCGACTTCGCCTTCCCCCAGGACCCGGAAATAGAAGCCGGGCCTGCCGTGTGAGACGAGCAGTGCTGCCATCTGAGGCTCGTTCATGCGGATGCCGACCCGATAGCAGGTGACGCGCGGCTGCGTCACTTCGAACAGGGCATCGCCGATCCGGTAATGATCGCCAATGCACACTTCAGTATCCGCCAGTCCCTCGACTGTAAAATTCTCTCCGAACTGGCCATAGGTAAAGTCGTTTCGACCGAGCTGGTTTTGCCAATAACGATAAGATTCGATCTGGTAGACAAAGACTGCCCGGTGTTCGCCGCCATGCCCCGCCAAATCTCCTTGGCCGTCTCCATCGACGTTGAGCCGTCGTGTCATCCGTCGGCCCTGAACCGGCGTTTTCCAAACGGCGGTGTGGACAGTTTTCCCTTGCCACTCGATGTCGCGTGGCAGGCCCACATTTACTGAGAGCAACCTCGCCATCGTTTTGATCTCCTCTCAAGAGAGGCCCAAGAGTAAGCACATTTCCGTCAGGGCCGATAATCCTGCCTTTGATCGAGCGTCAAATCGAGAGCGCGAAACTCAGGCCCGCCAGCTTCATCGTCACGAAAGGCTGGAACAGCTTGCCGCTCTTTCCAAACCGGCATTCTCTGGAAAGTCCGGGCGTTGCAGACATCTCGATTTCATACCGCAGCGCCGAATGTCCGGAAAGGATCGATAGCGGACTCGATCTGATGCGATGAATGGCAGGAAAGGGCCGTAAGCGGAATGGCGGCTTTCGAGCGTTCAGATGCCGAATTGGACGTTAGTTGTGCGTTGTCTGAGCGGCATCGTTCAACCCCTTGCGGACAACTGCAGTGCCCGGTAAGATTTCCAGACGTCCCCACCGCGGTAGCGGTGTGACTCGGGGTCTCGATGGCGCAGGAACTTTTCACTCTCACGACGTTGGGGACGTTTGCGGGTGCGACCGCAGCGACAGTGGTCATCGGCAACACGCTGCAATCCGTATTCAACCTAAGCGCAAAGTGGCTCACTCTCCTTCTTGCGGAAGCAATAGTGATCCTCGTCGCGGTTTTCAATCACACTAGCGAGATGAGCGGCTATTTCATCGCCGTTCTGAATGGTTGCCTAGTCTATTCCTCGGCAGTCGGGCTCAATACCATGACGTCGAAGCAGCCCCCGTCCGAGTCGCCTGCCGCGCGGTCCGCGGAAGAAGCCGGTCTCCCGCCCCGGCGGACCATTCGTCGAGACTTCTTCAGCCGATGGTGGTAGCAACGCCGTTTAAACAGGAACGTGGCAAACCCGAAGAACGCACGCTCGTCCTGCTGATTGGCATTTCGAACAATCCTGCGTACACCAAACTCGGAGCTCCGGCCGACGACGCGACCGCCTTGTACGCGGCCCTCATCGATCCGAAGGGGTGCGACCTGTCGGATGACGACGTGACGTTGCTGCCCGAGGTCGAGGCGACGAGCAAAAGGATCCTCGAGGAGGTCGCCACAGTCGCAGCGAGGGCCTCGGAGGCCGATCGCATCTTCATATATTTCGCGGGTCATGGGCAGCGGCTCACCTCGGATTTCGGGCTGGTCGCTTGGGATACCCGACCCGACGACGCTGAGCATCCTCCCGTTCGCGGCTCGGAGATCGGCCGCGCTCTGTCGGACACGTGCGCCTATGGTGTGCTTCTCGTGATCGACTGCTGCTACGGTGCGGATTTCGCCGGGTTCGTTCCGGACTTCTTCAGGTCCCGTCAGAATAGCGGCTACCGGGTGCTGCTCAGTTCGACGCGCGCGGGTCAACGCTCGTGGGAAACCGCCGACGGAGGCAGCACTTCACTTCGCTGCGGTCGGGATCGTCGCGCTGCTGGCCGTGGTATCGGTGGCGTTGATGACCCATTATTCGATCCTGGAGCGATCGCTGTTCGCGACAACGGTGGGCGATTGGATCGATATCGATGTCGGCAGGTGGGGCACCCACGCCTATGGCTTCCCGAAGCCGTTCTGGCAGAGCGGCCTAACGCGCGACGAAGTTATCGCGAGCTCGCCGTTGAACGACGGCGAGATTGTGAATGCTCCGATCGAAGAGCCTATGCTTCCGACCCTTCTGAAGCACCTGACCCTCGGCGGGCGCGTCCGGCTCGCTTACTGGGCCGAAGATGACGAGGAGGCTCGCAGAGGCCTGCGAGACCTTTGGAAGGTCGACAAGTCGTTGACCGGCGCCGTTCGTCTACTGCCGAGACTCGCACGGCACGAGGATCTTCCGTGGCTTGCGGATGTCGAAACCGAAGCACCGAACGAAAACGTGAGAGCCTTCGCGTTCGTCGCTGCCGCGAAGATCGCGCCCGACGATCCTGCGTCTGGCTTCCGGCAGAGCAAGAGAGAACCTTACACGCTTCCGATGGAACTGCTTTCGGTGGCAGCCCCGCCGTGCAAGAAGGCCGTTGGTGACTATATCGTCAGCCTTCTCGGCAAAGTGCCATCTGAAGATTACCGCTCCGCCGGTCTGAGTGCGGCCTTACGCCTGAGGTGCGAGATCCCTCTCGACGCGTTGCCGATGATGCTCATCTACAGCTTCGGTCTATTCGCGGCGGAGGATATCGCAGGCTATGTCGATTCACGACAGTCATCAAGCGACCAGTTGCTTGCCATGCTGCCCAAGTTCGCTATAGCCGACCCGGAGAAATCGGATCTTCCGAAGAAGGCGTTGGCGGTTATGGCTCTGTCCGCGCGCGCACCTTGTGAGCCGTCACTCAAAGGGCAATTCGGCGCTTCCGATCCTGACATCCGGGCCATGGCAGTCGCCGCACTACTCGCTCACTGCGATGCTTCGGTAGCCCGCGAAATCAAAGCGGCAATACCGCTGACCCCCGAGACGGTAGCCATTCTGGCCATGCACCGCCTGATCTCCGCCGACGACGTGAGGTCGCGACTTGCGGAAAGGAATCTTGATGTCGACGACGCATCGTTTCTGCTGGTCGCCCTCGGCGCGGTTGGATCGGATGAGGACATTGCGAGAATCCAGAACTTCGTGGCGCAGCGTCCCGATGAGGAAGAGGGTGTCCGTATCGCTGCTGTTTTGGCTTTGCATCGCCCACTATGCTCCATAACATTGCCTTCTCCCTTAGGGTTTCTGTCGAGCATGTGGTTGTGTTCGACAGATAGAATGTTGCACTTAATCGCATTTCACGATAGCGGTCGCGCCGACGGCTACGGCGATTCCAGCCACAAATCCGACGAACACCGCCCAGGAAATTGCGGCTACAACGGCCGCGCCGCTCGCGATAATCAACGCCGCGCCTGGCAGGCGGTCAACGCCACCTTAGTCGCTCTCCGGGCCGTTAATGGTAGCGATCTCCGCGACGAAGCTGGCGCGAAGCTCTGAAGCTTTCGCCTCGAATTGGCTTTCGAGCTCCCGCATTCTGGTATTGAAACGATAGGCCGCCGCCTGGAATCAATAAGATCGTCGCCGAGCATCTGCGCGCCAAGAAACTAATCAAATGACTGCGGTGACTTTCGGCGCTCTCGTCGCGTTTTGGCATGGCTTGCCACGAGCGTGGCGGATGACCAATAGCAGATCCGGAGCCCGGATCTTCACAGACGTTGTTCCAAAGTTCGGAGCAACGCGGCAATGCGGCCCCGCCCGCCATGTGATACCCGTGCGCGTTACCCTGGAGCGCGCAAGTGCCTGTTTCCCGAGTGAGGCACGCTGAGAACCCGGCAGTACGCCCACATCGTCAATTCCTGGGTCGAGGAAATCGGGCTTGATCCTGCTGACCACGGGACACACTCGATGCGCCGCACGAAGGCGTCGCTGATCTACCGGCGGACCAAGTAATGGCTTGAGGCTGGCTCGAGAGCACCGTTCGGTACCTCGGCATTGAGGTCGATGATGCCTTGGAACTGGCAGAGCAGACCGAGGTGTGACTAGGAGTTCCTTTAGGCGCCGGATCGCTTCGCAATGGGCGCGAGCGCGATCCGGCCAACACCAGACACACATTTGAGCCGATTCCATTGGGACCGATGGGCGAATTCGGGTGGTAAGCGGCCCCTCGGTGGCAACGAACTAACCGCGTGGGCAGTGTCTCAGTTTGAAATTCGAGGCGGTTAACTTTTGTTCGTACACGGGGTCAGATCTTTTGTGCTATGCTTACCAAAAGGATGAGGATTGCCATGCTCAACTATCACGTGTTCAAACAGTCCAGCGGGACAGCGCGGGCTGTGACAGACGACAGAATCGGCGAAAAACTGCCGACGCTCCAGTTCAAGACCTGGGTCTATGAAAAGGAAGTGAATATCAATCATGGGGGCGGCCTATTTCTCGGCGCCGACTCCGACGAGGTCATAGAAGCCATAGAGCGGGACGGCTACTATTTGTGGCCTCAGTCTAAAGCGGAGTCGCGGGAGGGCGCCAGCAGCGCTGCGGTAGAGGGCGCGAAGCGCGGCGCAATGAAAGTTGCGCGCGCGGCGAAAAAGACTGCCGAGCGGAAGCTGGCAAAATCGCGGGGCAAGAAATGAGCTGCTAGGCCTCTAGGCACGATGATCCACCGGGAATAAATACTCGTATACCGGTGTGACTAAGGGGAGCGCGAACCCGGTTTAACGACCAAACCGAAGACACGCAAAGCACCGGCGGCCGAACCGCGCCCAAAAAGCGCCGGGCGAAAGTCTGCACTCGCGAAGAAGCGGCGACTTTAGATTTCGAGCCATGGTAGGATGACGGGACATAGGAAGCCCCGGCAAAGGGCCGGGGCTGTGTCGTGGATGAGAGCCATCTCTTCTGAAAGGACCTATACGCCGTAAAGTTTCGCCAACCACGACATGGACGCTACGTGATGCTGGGCGTTAAGAAAGTCAATGCGCTGCGAACGTCTCGGGTAATTCATGGCGGCAACAATTTACCTGGCGCCAAACTGAGACACTACCGAAAGCTCTGGCGACAATGCGCCTACGCTGCAGATGATTGACAGGCTTTGTCACATTGCCAAATTGAGCACATACCAAATTCTGCCGGCATGTCGGACTCACGCGGCGGCGACGACTTCGCGCCACGTCTGCAGGGCCGACGCCCTGAAGGCTCGGTGCGTTCTTGCTGAGGTCAGATGACACTGGACGTTGAAAGTATTTTGTGTTGCTGCATGCACTGAGAGAAATCTTTGCGCTGACCAAGAGCTCTTAAAACCTTGCATCTTGCGCTCTCGTCGTCGGGTCGGCTGATGCGAGTTCTCCGCTCGATTGTTGCGCCGTCGACCGCGTTGATGGCGTTTTGCGATTCCAAGCTCACTGGCTGCAGCTCCATATGATCTGAGGTCATCTGTGACCAGCTTGTCGGGGACAAAGCCATATTTCTTCAGCAGCTTGCGCATCAATTTGAGCGCCGCTCGCTTGTTTCTCCTGGTTTGGACCAGCACATCGAGGACTTCGCCCTCGGCATCGACGGCGCGCCACAGATAGACCATGCGGCCATCGACTGCCAAGTCGTGTGGGGCTTGGGTCGGCGTTTGCGCAGATCCGCGGCGATCTTGGGTCCAAAATGGTTCACCCAGTGGCGCATCGTCTCGTGGGAAACCACGATCCCACGTTCTGCCAATAAATCTTCAACATCGCGAAAGCTCAGCGTGAACCGAAGATAAAGCCAGATCGCCTGCTGGATGATTTCGGGCGGAAAGCGGTAGCCGCTATAGCTGATGATCTTGGTAATCATCGATGGTTAGGGCCGAAGTCACGGAACGGCAGGCCCGCCGGAACGTGACAATGCCTCTTGGACATCGCGATCTCCTTCAGAAACGCTGGCCGGGGCGGGACGTTCCTTTAGCGGGTGTCGACGTTCGATCATTCTCTCAGTTTTTAGGGCTGCTCTTGGGCTTCACTTTATTGGCGGGAGTTTTCTTATGAATTTCTCGAACGACAGGCGCAGCGACGTTGCCTTCGAGGTTTGGTGGGCGGTTCGGCTGCACAGTTCCAGACGAACCGGCGTCCAATGCATGTGACGGCTGATCGTCTTGGTGTTCGGGCGACGAATTGCTCGGGACGGCGACCTTACCATCAGAGGTAGCTTGTGGGACTCCGGCATCGACGGGGAGTCCATCGCGACACGCCGAGTCGCGGGGATCGCATTTCGGATCGGCGCCAGCTCGCGATCCCTCTGAGATATCTGGTTGTGATCTTTTACCAGACGTCTGCTCAGGGACCGTCCTTTGTGACGATCCCGAAGGGTAATTATCCGGATTAGCCTTGTCGGAACGAACGATGCGAAAGATCGCACTAAGTCCATCCTGCACCATGGCACGAAATTGGTTAGCCTTTTCGTTCGGTACGAGATAAACGCCCGCTGCAAATCCCATCACTCCAGCGATCACTGCAGTTATCACGATCGAAGAAATTCCACGCGCCGAGTTCTGCATCTCTGAACACGAATAATCGTTCCCTTTGGATCGAGTGGCTATCGCCTCGTTGCTCCTCGCCGCCGCCGGTTCCGCCGGCGCGCCGACCCATTCGGAATGCGCTGGGATGCTCTCGCCCTTCATCACCACGGTGAGCGGCCCAAGGCGCGCGAAATCGCCGACATGGGTGTCGTAAAGCACTGTCGAGCCGGCGCCGATCGTCACGCCCTTGCCGATATCGACGCGACCGACTTTCATCACCCGGTCCTCGTAAAGATGCGTCTGGAGCGCCGAGACGGCGTTGAGCGCGGCGAAATCGCCGACCTTCACGCAGTCGAATTCGGTGATGTCGGTCATGTCCATGAACACGCCCTTGCCGAATTTTGACCCGAACAGCCGCAGCATCCAGGGCAGGAACGGCGTGCCGCGCAGATGCTCGAGCAGCACCTCGGCCGGCGAGGCCCCAATAGAGCACGGCGCAGGCTTCCGTCCGCATGGCCCAGAAGGACCACATCGGCTTCACCTGCGGCTCATAGCGGCCCATCGTCACCCATTTGATGAAGACCACCACAAGCGTCATCGTGACGGAAATCAGCACGGAATCGAGGATGAACAGGCCCGCGACCGTGAGATATTCGCCGTCGAGTCAGCTGCTCGGCCGAAGCTCTCCACCGCCCAGGTGCCGAAGGTGATGAAGAGCATGGTCGGCAGCGAGAGGTGCACGGCCTCGAACAGCGCGCGCATGAATTTTCTCCAAAGCGGCGGCTGATAGGTCCATGTCGCGCCACCGCCGTCGAATCTTTGGCGCACCGGCAGCTTGATTGGCGGCGAGCCGAACCAGGTGTCGCCTTCCGACAGCTCGCTGTTCGTCGGCGGCTTCGATTTGATGCCGATCAGCGCGCCGGTCGGGATTTCCGAGCCCGGCGGGATTACGGCGTCATTGCCGATGAAGACGCGGTCGCCGGTCTTAACGTGCTTGAGATACATCCAGCCGCGGCGGATGTCCTCGTCGCCCAGCACCACTTCGTCGGCGATGAAGCATTTTTCGCCGATCTCGACGAGATCGTAGCGGCCGGAGAGATTGGTCGAAATCTCCGAATCCTTGCCGATCTTCGCGCCCATCAGTCGATACCAGGTGCGCATGTAAAGCGTGGCGAAGAGCGACGAGAGCGTCTCCAGCGTCACCTCGGTCGCGAGCGCGACCGCCCATTTGCGCAAATAGAACCCGGACCAGATCGAATAGGTCCCTTCCGTGACGCGCGGCAGCACGAGCCAGCGGAAGGCGACGATGAAGGCGACTGTCACCAGAACTAGGATGAAGGCCGCCGGCCAGGCGAACAACGGGATCGCCATCAGATAGTAGAGATGCTCGAACTCGGCGATGCCCATCCAGTTGTCGAGCCAGTCGAACACCCAGAAGGCGGGAAAGATCGGCAGTAGGCCGAGCGGCGGAATGGAGAGAACGAACATCGTGAAGAGGAAGGTCATCGCCGAGGCGGCGCATCGAGCTCCGGCTTGCGCCTGCGGGTCGAGCGAGGCAGCGTCGACGGTCCCCGTGCGGCGTGCGGGCGAACCGTTCCAGATTTCATGCGCGCCGATGTGCGGCGCCGGAAGGCAGCGAGGTCAAATCCTCGAGCGCGCCGCCTTCGCCGATGACGACATTGTCCTCGATCACGCAGGAGGTGCCGATATAGGCGTCCGGCCCGATGTTGATCGGGCCGATGATCAGCTCATTGCCCTCGACGCGCGCGTTGGAGAGTTTGAGCTTGGAGCCCAGCGAGGCTCCCGCGCCGATCGTCACGAGGTCGATCGCGCCCGCGTCGAATTCGCTGATCTGCGCGTCGTCGCCGATCTTCGCGCCGAGCGCGGTGAGATAGAACCGCATCAGCGGCGAGACCTGAAACCATTTGGCGTGGGTGAGGCCGATCAAGCGCTGCGATAGCCACCAGCGATAGTAGTAGACGCCCCAAAGCGGATAGCGCCCGGGCTTGGTGCGGCCGATGACGAGCCATTTGCCGCCGATCGACACCGCCGCTGTCGCGATGTTGATGCACATGTAAATGCCGAGCAGCGCGACCGCCTCCTCGACGATGTCTGCGTCCGGCGAGGTGATCAGCATGATAGGAGACGAACACGCCGAGCCATTGCGAGGTGACGATTGCGAGAATGAAAGGTAGGGCGACCGCCTGCGCCAGTCCGCAAAGAAAACGTCGCAGCAAGCGGCGGCGGCTCGAAGGACAGATCGCGCTGGGCGCTCTTGGGCCTTGCCCTGGAGATGCGCGGCGAGCGCGCGGAGGCTGCGCTGGGCGTATACATCTTGCAAGCGTGATGGAGGCGAGACGCGGCGTCTCGCGTACGACGGAGACGAAACGCGCGGCGAGCAGCGAATGGCCGCCGAGGTCGGTGAAGAAATCGGCGTCGAAGGTATGGCGCCCGGCGGCAATACGCGCTTCGCCGCCTTGAGCAGTTCGGCTTCCGTTTCGTTGCGTGGCTCTTCTTGCTCTTCGATGTTCGCCGCTGGTTGGGTCAGCTCGATGCGCTTCAACGCCTTGCGATCGACCTTGCCGGATGGAAGTGTCGGCAGCAACTCGAGGACTTCGAAACGCGAGGGAACCATATAGGGCGGCAGACGTTTCGCGCAGATTTCCGCGCAACTCGCGCGGATCGGGCAGCGGGCCATCGATCGTGAGAAAGGCGACGAGTTCGTCGAAGCCGCCTTCGTTGCGCAGCACGACGACGGCTTGTCGCACGTGGCGCTGGGTGCTTAGCACGGCCTCGATCTCGCCGAGTTCGACGCGAAAGCCACGGATCTTGATCTGGTCGTCGATGCGGCCTCGGAAAGCGAGATTGCCGCTCTCATCGAGAACGACCGCATCGCCCGAGCGATAGAGGATGGGATCGGAGCCGTCCGATCGGAACGGATTGGCGATGAACTTCTCTGTCGTCAGCTCCTCGCGCTGCAGATAGCCGTCCGCGACGCCCGGTCCGCCAATGAGCAATTCGCCTTCAAGGCCCGGCGGCAGCAGTTCGAGTTTTTCATTGACGACGTAGCATGTGTAATTCGGGATCGGGCTGCCCGATAGTCACGGGCTCCTTCGGCCGCACTTTCGCAACCGTCGCAACCACTGTCGTTTCGGTCGGACCATAGGTGTTGTAGATCGTGCGGCCGATGCAGGTCCAGCTTTCGGCGATCGAGGGTGGACAGGCTTCGCCGCCCAGCAAAATTGTTCTTGATTGTCTTCACATCGCGCGGAAGCACGGTGAGCAGGGTCGGCACCGTGTCGAGCACGGTGACGCCGACTTCCTCCAATATGTCGGGCAGGGCTTCGGTTTCGCCGATAATCTGCGGCGTCGCGACGAAGATGGTGGCGCCGACGAGATAGGGAATCCAGATTTCCTCCATCGACAGATCGAAGGCGACGGAGGCGCCCTGGAACACGATGTCGGAAGACGCGATCTCATAGATTTCATTCGCAGAGCGCAGGAAATGACAGATGTTGCGCTGAGTGATGACGATGCCCTTGGGCGTTCCAGTCGAGCCGGATGTGTAGATCAGATAGGCAGGATGGTCGGGCGTCGCCGCCGCGCGTGCGCGGATCGGGGAGCGGGTCTCGTCCGAGAACGGCGATTTTTTCATCTATCAGCACAGGCGTCGCGACGCACGGGCGCCGCCTTGGGTGAGAAGCCCGGCGAGGTCAGCAGTCCCTTGGCGCCGGCGTCCGAAAGACAGACCGCAATACGCTCGACGGGCGCGTCGGCATCGAAGGGGAGCCAGGCCGCGCCGGTCTTGGCGATAGCAATTTGAGCGATCAGCAGTTCCGGTCCGCGCGCCATCCACAAGCCGACGACGTCGCCGGGACCTACGCCGCGCTTGACAAGCCCGCGCGCGATCGCGTTCGCCTGGACGTCCACTTCGCGGTAGGTGAAGCGGCGTTCGAGCGTCATCATGGCGAGAGCGTTGGGGGAAGCGGCGACGCTGGCCGCGAAGATTTCGCACAGCAACTCGTCCCGCAGGAGATCCGGCATTGGCTTGCCGCGCAGCACGCCACGTTTCGCGGCGAGTTCGATGTGCGGGGTGCCGGATCCTGTCGCCCGCTCGACGGTGACAAGGGCGTCGTTTGGCGTCAAATCATGGCGTAGCTCGTTCATTTCCTCGATAAACCTAGTGGAGAAGACCGTTTGGTTACAAACGGCCCTGATGCGTCGGTGCGGTGAGTCCTATCTCGCCCTGCGCCTAATTTTACTGCGTCAGGAACGTCATGATAGCGTGGTTTTGGCATGATGGCGACAATCATGCGGCGAGCGCTAGCCGCTCGCCATCGATGCCGCCAGGATCAACTCTCAACTAACATCTGAACTGGATCACTCGAGCGAGGCAAGCGCAAGAGAATGTCATTGAATCTTCGCATTAAGAGCCGTGCCGGTCTACGGGTCGCTCTCGTCGTGATTGCACTATGTCCGCGGCTTGCGATTGCAAACGACAGCCAGGCGGCTACCAATGTGTTCGTGGCAAGAGGCGGAATCGTCTGCGATGATGAGGCAGATATCGTGAAGGTCCGGGGCGTGATAAATTCTCTTCGCTACTTCGGACAGATC
The DNA here is from genome assembly GCA_963784075.1 of uncultured Alphaproteobacteria bacterium. GTDB lineage: Bacteria > Pseudomonadota > Alphaproteobacteria > Rhizobiales > Beijerinckiaceae > Methylocapsa. The sequence continues at coordinate 45,212 of CAWAQW010000023.1, forward strand.
CGTGCACTGAAGAATGAAAAACGCTGCCAAATATATACAAAACGAGAAAAAATCATCGACATCTTGCATTCAACTCGATCAGATCGTCTCACTGCGGTCCAAGTCAGAACGGGAGATAAGCCTGATCAAATGCGCTGGATGCTGCGCAAGGATATCCGTGAAATCCCACGCTGATGTTGAGACTTTCCCGATAAGCGCCGTGTCCGCTAGATAGGCTAGCGATGGCCTGAAATAATCTCTAACGGACCCGGACCACCAGCCGTCAGTCATGCGGTGTTTTTGGAGTCAGTCGTTGGAACCTCATCGGCGCTGCGCTTATTTACATTATCGCCTGTGCTTCCGTAAATCTCCGAACGGTCGAGAAGGCATTGTCACGTTACGGAACTGTAGACACGGCAATTCCTAATTGCTTTTTCGCTCACGCCGCGGCGACGACTTCACGCCACATGTTCATGGCCGACGCGCGAAAGGCACGGTGCGTTTTTGCTGAGGTGAGATGACGTTGGACGTTGAAGGTATTTTGTGTTGCTGCATGCACTGAGAGAAATCTTTGCGCGGATCCCACGCTCTTGAACCCTTGCATCTTTCTCTCCCTTCGTCGGGTTGGCTGATGCGAATTCTCGGCTCGATTGTTGCGCCATCGGCCGCGCTCATGGCGTTTTGCGATCCCAAGAGAACTGGCTGCAGCCACGTAAGAACGTAGGTCATCTGTGACGAGCTTATCCGGCATAAAGCCATATTTCTTCAAAAGCTTGCGCATCAATTTGAGCGCCGCCCGCTTGTTGCGTCTGGTCTGGACCAGAACGTCGAGCACTTCGCCCTCGGCAGGCGCGCCAGAGGTAGACCAAGCGACCATCGATCTTGAGATAAAGTCGAGTGGCCCGGGGGAATTGCACTCCCAGGCTCTCACAGATCCGGACGTGAGCGTCTCCACTCATCCGGGCTCCTACTGTCCAACCGGTGCCCGGTATAGCAATGGCCAATGCGCAAAAAGTACTGGCTCCCGACGCCTGATGTCCTGGATCCAGTACCGTGCACGCCGACGATGCCCTCTCAGGCGTCGATATTTCGACATCGCCCAGCGTGCCAGGCGTAGGTCGAGATGCATTAACGCTCGGGAAAGTGCCGATTTGTGGTAACGACAATAGTACATAATCCAACCGCGAATGATCGGGTTGAATATTTTGGCCAGATCGTCAATGCGTTTGTCGATACGACAGTCGAGTTTCCAGTCTCGCATCGTCTGGCGGATGGCTTTCGCGGCTCGATTGCTCATGCCTGGACTGAAGTTGACGAAGGTCTTGCCCCATCGGTTCATCGCCAGTCGCGGCCGAAAGGTATAGCCGAGAAAGTCGAACTTCTGGTTCAGGTATTGCCTCCGTCGCACGTTATCCTTGCAATACACGATCTGTGTCTTGTCTGGATGTAACGTAAGTCCACATTCAGCAAATCGTCGCTCAAGATCCGCCTGCAACCTTTGAGCCTGACGCTCACTGCTGCAGTGACAAACGGCATCATCGGCAAAGCGTTCAAACGGAATATCCGGATGGTGTTTGGCCATCCACCGATCGAACGGGATGGTAGAGACGAGCCTTGAAGCGTTAGCCCTTTGCGGAGCCTCGCCGTTATCTTGCCAGTGCCCTCACCGAGCGAGCGTGGCTTCTTGAACTCGTCTCCCCAAGCAGAACCCAGCGTGCGGATTTCCCGCACTGGGCTCCCCAGATGCCATTCACGAGGACAAGGTCCGGGGCAACGGCAAGTTCAACCATTGCCGTTCCCTCAAGACGATCCAGCTCAACCGGTGTCGCTGACCCCGGCGTCGCAGTGCTTGCACCCATTGCCGCTGGACTTCTTTGCGGATCCAGCTGGGCTTACCGCTGCAGTGGTGCAGTGGTGCAGACCGAAGTACTGGTAGAACCCGCGCAGCATCACCGAAAGGTGGTGCTGTTGTTCACGCTTCTTCCAATGCCTATGCTTGTGCAACCACTCGCGGGTTCGAGCGAGGAATTTTCTGCGGCTCTTGGTGCTGGGTATTCGGATCACGGCAAATCGTCCTGCCCGATCTACCCCACAGACATGCTTAAAGCCGAGAAACTCAAATGTCTCTGGCCTCTGTCCGTGCTTACGCCGTGCAGCGGCAGCAAAGCGACCGAAGAGAAGCAGCCGAGTTTTGTCTTCGGCCAGCTCCAGGTTGAATCGCGCAAAGCGCTCCCGCAACTGCTGCTGGAAATTTTGCGCGTCTTCCAAAAGCTGGAAGCTTCCCACAAAATCATCTGCGAATCGCACCAAGTACGCCTCGCCCTTGCACAGTGGTTTGAATTTCTTTTATCTTACCCGACCGGATCCGGTCCGGCCTTTTCCTCAACGCTCACCACCATCGCTCTTTACGACAGCAGCTTGACGTGGTTTGAAGCCCGCTCCCGCACGCTGGCTTCGAGGGGCCTATCCCTCATCTCATGTGCAGCACGGCTGCTTTGGAAGTGCCTAACTCATAGCTCCTCCTTCGCGCCTTCGTGGCGCACCTTCGTCGAGATGCCAGATGGTTTGCGGTTTCGGCCGGCGTTTGCGAAGATCGGCCGCGATCTTGGGGCCAAAATGGTTCACCCAGCGGCGCACTGTCTCATAGGAAACCAAGATTCCGCGTTCCGCCAGCAAATCCCCAACGTCACGGAAACTCAAGGTGAACCGGACATAAAGCCAGATCGCCTGTTGGATAATCTCAGGAGGGAAGCGGTAGCCGCTATAGCTGATCTCGTTCATCATCCATGGTTACGGCTGAAGGTCATTGACGGCAAACCCAATGGCGACGTGACAATGCCCGGACATCTTCTGGACAGAAACATAAAGGATTTTCACTGGGACGGCCCATTCTGAGCCGAACGGCGCATAGTGCTGGAGAAGTAGATTCAGATAAACCCAGTACCGCCGCGCAATGCTGAAGCCCGCCATTAGCAAGGAGGAATGCATCAATTTTCTTCCGACACGCGGCCTATGCGTCAAAATGATTCAAAATCAGCTCACTCATTGCCCTACCATTCTCGGCTTTTCGGTTCATTGATTTGGATTGTTCGCCGCTGCCCTGTTGCAATGCGGCATTTGGTAACCCATGTGTAAGCCTCAAGCCCCAAAATCGGCGCAGGGTTACTGGGTCATGGACCCGATAATTTGGCAAGTTATGGTTGGGTTTGTGGACGACACGGAGTGGCCCACGAGGATTAGACCAGCGATGGAGTGTACCAATGAAACTACCGAGTTTATGGTCTCGCGACCAGGACCTAATATCCGACCCCTTCAGATCACTCCGGCCCATGGAAGACATGTTTCGGGCGTTCTATCAGAACTTGCCTTTGTTGAACGTCGGGACAGGCATGCCGGTGATCGGGACAGGCATGCCCGTGATCGATGTGGCCGAAACCAATGACGCTATTGAGGTAAACGCCGAACTCCCAGGTGTAGACGAGAAAGACATCAAGGTCAGCCTGGATGGCAATCGGCTGGCGATCTCCGGTGAGAAAAAGGGGGAGACCAAGAAGGATGAAAAGGACTGGCACGTGGAGGAGCGCAGATACGGTTCATTCTACCGGTTGCTGCCCTTACCTTTCAAACCGGAGGATGGAGCTATCGAGGCTCACTTTGACAAGGGAGTCCTCCACCTCAACATCAAGAAGCCCGCTGAAGTCGCGAAAAGCGCCAAGACTATAGAGATCAAGCTTGGCGCGCCTGCGAAGGCGGCTAAATAAAATATTCTCTAATCCCCGATGACATCGGGCCTGGCGTGCCTGAGGCGCTGCCAGGCCCCAACACGATAGAAACTCGCCTACTCTACTGCTGCGCAATGCGCAGTTTGCAGCCTACTTTCCCAAATGGCGCAACCCAGATGCTGCGGCCCGCGGGCAAATCTCAAGATTTTCGCGGCAGGGCGCGATTTGACGTAATGGGGCTCATGCGACCGATGCTAAAGCCCTCTCCGGAAAGATCAGCGCCATTTATGGTCTTCACATAGGTTCCACCAGGACCGCCCAGCGGGGCGCGCGAAGCAGTTCCGCCACTTTTCGAATTCCGGAACATAGCGTTGGATCCAGCGCATGATCGTCGTATGCGCCAGAGAAATCCCGCCTTCGGTCCATTTCGATGAGGTCTCGAAAGCTGAGTTTGAACCAGAGGTGCCCGCGCACTCCTTTGAAAAGATTATCTATGCTCGTGCATGCCGATCAGCTTCGTCGTTTGGCTAGCTTACCGGCAAATATGCACTGCTTCCACTCATTGCACCAGAACCGGGCACAAAAGTAGCTTTGGTTTAATGAACCGACGCGCGCGATGAAAACTTCGGAAACCTCGGCGCGGTCAGGACATTGCTAAATCAAAAGCGCTTCAGAATGTAAAGGAAAGCAAATGCGCGTCGCGCTTGTCGCTCCGCTGGCGGAAGCAGTGCCGCCGAAGCTCTATGGCGGCACGGAGCGGGTGGTTTCGTGGTTGGCGGAAGAACTCGTTCGGCAAGGCCATAAGGTTACCTTGTTCGCGAGCGGCGGGTCGGAGACCACAGCAAACCTAGCCGTTTGCGCACCGCGAAGTCTGAGACTTGCAGGAATTCGCGATCACCTCGGCAGTACGCTGCGCATGTTGCGGGAGGTGCGCCAGCGCGCCGACGATTTCGACATCATCCATTTTCACATTGACCTTCTGCCCAATGCCTTGTTCCATGATCTCGCACAAAAATGTCTGATGACATTGCACGGACGTCTCGATCGGCCCGATATTCTGCCGCTCTATGAGGCCTATCCGGAAATGCCTCTGGTTTCGATTTCGAACGCGCAGCGCTTGCCGATGCCAGCGAACGCTAATTGGCTCGCGACGATCCCGCACGGCCTGCCTTCGTGGGTTTGCCCCTTCGACCCCGAAGGCGGTGATTATCTGGCGTTCCTGGGGCGCATCTCGCCTGAAAAACGGCCGGATCGAGCGATAGAAATCGCCAAGCGGGCGGGCGTTCGCTTGAAAATAGCGGCCAAGGTGGACGATGTCGACCCGCGGCGCGGTTCGAGCTGAGTTCGAGGCGCGCTTCACCGCGGCGCAAATGGCCCGCAATTATGTCGCCGCCTATCTTTTGCTTTTGGCGCGAACCCCGGCGACATCCGATGCCGCACCGCGCGCGGCAGGGATAAGACCGGTGCCAGAGCCTTGGGAGCGTGTCGTGCGGCAAGGCACTGTCACGTAGCCGAATGAAGGGCGCAACAAATTGCCGGCACGTGTTGTTGTTCACCTTGCAGTAACGGCTTGATACCATGCCTCCATTGCCACGGCCCGGAAGGTGCGGTGCGTTTTGGCCGAAGTGAGGTGGCGTTGGATGTTGTAGGCGGCAGCGTGAATGGAGAGAGGTCTTTGGGCTGAGCCCATGCTGTTGAAGCCTTGCATCTTGCGCTCCCGTCGCCGGTTGGGCTGACGCGAATTCTTCGCTCATAATTGATTTCGAGGTCGTTTTGCATCTATGAGCGCCGACGTAAGCCGTTGATCTCGTAACAGACGGTCGGCGGCAACCTGGCTCTATGGACATGGAAAACTCGCCAACGATACAACGCCCCTTCAACGTCCAAGGCCACGCATTTCAGCAAGAACGAAACGGGCTTTCCGGGCCTCGGCGATGCAGACATGGCACGAAGCCTTCGCCGCCGCGTGAATTCAGCGCCGCGAATTTTCGATAATTGAATTTGGCGCGACGGTGGATAACCCTGGAGGAGCAATTTTGAATGGAGGCACTGCGCTGGCAGTTCAAAGCTTGCCGAGCAAAACCAAAATCAGCACGACAATGAGTATGAGGCCGAGTCCGCTGCCGCCGTAATAGCCGGTCCCGTAGAAAGGCCCGCCCCCAAGCCCGCTAAAGCCCCCGAGTAACGCGATTACCAAAATGATGAGGAGGATGGTTCCAAGCGACATAGCATTATCTCCCTAGTTGGGCTGTAACCGGCATACACATGAAGGAGCGTTTTTTTCCGCTCCTATAATGGATCAATTCACAACGCCGATGAAGGCATTGTGACATTGGCGAGTTTTACCATAGAACCAGTTTGCCACCGTAATAGCCAAGTCACTTTGAGCCAAATCAATTATGTCGGATTCCGGACATTCCCCCTGCCGCTTCGATGCCGGCGCCAAATAACTGGTCCTACCGAATAGACGATTCCCGAGCCGGTTTGAGCTACTCTCCCGCTTCCCAAGCATCGAAAGCGCAACGCCCACATTGTTCTGCGTCGTCGCCCTTCAATTCTGTCTGACTTCCCGTGTGGTGATTCCACGCAGGAGCCGTCCCAAAAGATCGGCACCGGTGATGATGCGCTTTTGCTTTCCCCACACCAGGATCAAATCGTGGTCGATGACATCATCTTCAGGATGTTCCGGCTTCATCTTCATGAGCCCGATAACGTCACCTAGTCGCGTGCTCATGTCGGTGATGACGATCGGGCGATGCCAATAGGGCTCCGGGCCGACCGAGACTTCGTTGAAGAGGACATCGCGCAGAAAATGGTGAGCGTCCAGAACCATGCGCGGTGCTCCAGAGTCGTCAACAAAAATTACCCACTTTCTTCCAGAAGCATCAAGTTGCTGTAGGAACAAATCGCTCGGCGTGCGTTCGAACACCGGCAACACCGGCCATCCGCTCACTATTGGCAGGGAGATGATGCTCCGGGGGTCAACTGGCTCCCCCTCCTCCAGCACGGCGATATCGTCGAGGTCGAGAAAGTTCAACGCGCCGGTCGCTTCCAGTCTTCCGACATCGGTGCCTTCGGCTTCCACGTGCTTTGACAGGAGGGCCCGGAAGTCTCGCTCTCGAAGCAACGCGATGCTTTCCGGCCCGAGCCACCAGTTGAGGAACAGTGCCGTAGGTTTTGCGACCGCGAACAGCATCACCTGGTAGAACTTAAGGAAGGGTGCAAACCGGGCAGCAATACGTAACGCATTTCGCGAAAAGTAGGCCTGCGGAATTATCTCGCCCAGAAACGTGATGGCGACAGTCGAGAATACGAAAGCACCCACGCCCGCTAAGACCGATTCGGACAACAAGGTCAGAAGCACGTTGGTAGCGACGTTACCCCAAAGAATTGTTGCCAATGTAAAATTGGAATCTGCGCGCAGACCGAGCATCTTGACGGCATCGCCATTCCCACCAGCAGCCTCGATCTCCAGACGCAACCTGCTGACGCTAAAAAGTGCCAGGTTCAATCCCGAAAATATGCCTGTCTGCGCAATGCAGAACGCGATACCGATCCAGAGAGCAACATTCGTAAATGGCGGATGAATCATAAGATGCCGATCCGCGTCAAAAGGTGAGCAAGTTTGTTTTTATCTTCTATGGATGACAAATACGTCAACATATCAAGCGAACCTTGCCTCGATCACGACTGCATTACTCTGCTTCATACTTGGAGGGCGAACATAGGGCTTCGATCATCCACGGGATAGGACCCCCAAAATAGGTAAGGAATTTTAGGAAAAGCGTAGCCTGGTTGCAGATGGCTTGATCATTCAGATTTTCTGCGGCGCCGATGATGCCGGCGAGGTCACTCAGCGGCGATAGGCGCCGCGATATTCCATCTGGCTGGGAGCTGTCCTTTGGGATATCGGGGGACATGACGCTCCAACCTTCCTTACATTGACGTGCGTCAAACTCAGCGCCGGGCCCTTCCGTCACGATTGGAGGTCGTGCAAAGCCATAAAGGCCTTATAGAGGACGCGCGGGTCGAACTTTCCCTGGTAGACGGCCGGCGGTTCCCGCTTCAAGCCGAGCAACGCATAGACGGCGGTCTGCGCCGAGCGGATCGAGTATTCCACGGTAAACACCACATCCTCCGGCAGCTCGCAGAACTGACCCATGAAGGCCAGATTTTTTGAACCCTTCGGGATGACCTGTGGTCTGTCGCCCTTCTCACGCCGGAGGAACTGGCTGGTGATGAATGGCACGGCTGTTTGAGGTCATTTCCGCAGCTTGGGCACTGAAACTCAATCTCCTTGGAGTCAACGTCAGTCATTTAGAAAATACCTCGTGTCCAGACAATTAGAAGCCTTCTGGCTATGGCGGTTGCATGGCGACGTATATACATGAGATCGAATGGACCCCATTGTATAATAGTTTAGCAAGCGGAAAGACTTTCGCAACATTGGGTGAGACGCACAAGCGGCACAGACTGCGGGGCGTTCATCGATGCTACGCTCGATGTGACGAGTACCTCCACTGACATCCCCATAAAGGCGTCGGTCCTCCCGACGAAACTGCCGGCCACCGGCATTGCCTGCCGGATGTCGCGCGCGACGGCGACGGGGATCAGATTGAAGCCGCCGACGCCGCGGTTCGTCGGATCGAAGGTAAATCCAGCCCGCGCCCGGCACATAGACTTCCGCCCAGGCATGGGTTGACCTCGTCGAGCCGAGTGGTGGACAAGCGCGGCATTCTTTTCACCGGCGCGGCCCGGGCTCCCGTCGGACTCCGTTGGAAGGTGATCGCGACGCGACATGAAGCGCTCGGGCTGACGCCGGCCGCATTCATCATGCAACGGGGGAAGAAATCCAAGCTCTCGATCCGGCAGGTGCGGTTGGCCCGTCTCGAAGCAATTGTAGGATTGAGCTTCGGACCGCTCACCTACGCCGACTTCTTGACGCGCAATGAATCCTTGGTGTCCAAACTCGGCGACATCTTTTTTCCGGAAGCGGCCTAGGCCTCTCTGTCCTGTCTTCCGGGTTCGCGCGAAGATGCAGTAATAATTCGCTCAAGCAGACGGCCCACTGGTTCATGAAGCGCTCGCCGACCGCAACGGGACGACATTCGACGTCGGCGCTTCGTCGATAATGCTCCGGACCTGCTCAGACCATTGTTCGAGTGCACGGCGCTTTTCGCGGAGCCGGTCGTACTGATCATAGTGCCGGCCGGTCACGTCACCGCGGGCATGATTGAGGCAAGCTTTCACGTCTTCCGCGGCAATGCCGAGTGCAGCCAGTCTTGTCGCCAGCGTGCGGCGAAGGTCGTGAGCAGTTGGCCGATCTTCAAACCAGGATGCCGCGCCTTTGCCGTGTTCTACTTCAAGCTCTTGCGCATGGTCTTTGCACTTCAGATCGAATGCTTTGCCGAACCGAGCCATAGCAACCGAGAGGGCGTGACCATCGATCGGTTGGTCGTCTCCAGCCGGAGATACTAGGAGAAACCGAGCGGCGGTGACGCTGCCGTCTCGCTTCTCCAACTCCACGGCACGCCTGTTGGCAATGTCCACAAGCTCTTTCACAATCGCCCGTGCCATCAAGGAAAGTGGCACCACATGAGCGCGACCATTCTTCGATCGCGTCAGTGGGATTGACCAAGTAGCCTTGATTTCCGTCTAGCTGAGTGAATTCCCTTAGCTCGGCTCCAGCCATTTCGGTGACACGGACGCCCGTCAGCAGCACCAGGCGCAACGCGAGGCCGATACGACGTGACACCGGTCTCTTGGTAATCCTGTGCCAGAACAGAGCTATCTCTGCGTCGGACAACACACGGCGCCTCGCCTCTTCGCTGGCCCGTTTGCGAAGCTGTAAACACGGGTTTGCGGGCAGCATGTCGGCATCGACCGCGAAGGAAAACATCTTGCTGACGAGTGCCTGCACCCTGTTTGCCTGAATGGGCTTGCCGGCGGCGACGATGCCTTCGCACAGTTCGATGACATCACGTCGGCCGATACTGTGGTAAGGCCGGGCTCCCCATTTCGGCAGGATATGCACGGTGAGCGCTCGCTCGTCTGCTTCGGCCGTTTTTTGAACCTGCGGGCGTGCTCCTTGAGGTATCTGCCCGCTAGCGCGCCGAAGGTTCGGGTCATAGCTTGTTCTCGGTCGCGACGCTTCTCCTCGACCGGGTTCGTGCCCTTGGCGACAGCGCGTCTCATATCGATCGCCTTCTCACGGGCCTCGGCAAGCGACAGGTCAGGATAGGTGCCGAGCGTCGCCCGCGTAAGTCTGTTTGAGCATGGATCGCGGAACCGAAAAGACCACGAGCGCACTCTGTTGGCGGTCACTCGGAAAGTTAGACCGGAGCAGCGTTCATCGCTGATTTCGACCCTCCCCGATGCGGGCGCCGCGACGGTGCAGATGAGCGTGTTGTAAGCGGCTTCTTCATCAGATCGTTCCACGTAGAACTGTGCCGCTGTCTAGTGGGGGCACACTGGGGGCACAATGTAATCTGGCTGCAAGTGAACCTACGCGAACAGCCATAAACTCAAATTATTATAAATCAAATAGATATGAGTTACAATAAAGGTCCGCCGGAGTCCGCGTAAGTTTATGTTACGTGACTACAAATCTAGGGGTCAGGAGTTCGAATCTCTTCGGGCGCGCCAAATTTCCACCACTCCAGAACGAAGATGGGCACCAAGGTCCGCATCTGACGCATAGCCCCGCGCGTTGTTCCTGCTTCGCGACAGATCGGCCGCGCGCCAGCTGTAAAGACTGTGTATTCTTCGACAAATGGCTCCAGATGCTGGGCTCTTGCCATTCAACTGGGCGGATCGAACCCACAAAAAAGAGCTGGTCGGTAACCGGTCGTCGATATTGCTATCCGCCCAAAACATTCTAAACCCGGGTCGTTGCCCATTCAGCGTCGGGATGTAGCGCCAGCTCCCTCCATTCTATTCTGACGAACTCTGCTGTCGGAGCGCGATCACGACTGATAAATTCGAGCACCTGGAACTGATTGCCTGTCGAGTGTTCCAATTCAGATTGAGCAACCCCGCAGCTGCCTGCCCCGCAGACGATCAAAGACTTGATGTGGTCTTGTGAGTGACGGTCTCGCACTACCGTTTCGCGTAGCTGCGGTCGATGCTTGTGGCCATGAAGCACGAGATCGAAGCTACGTCGTTCCAGAAATCTCTCGAAAAGCCCGCCATCACGGATCGTTGACATATCCATCCAGTGTCTGGCGTCCCCAACTGGATTTGCAAAGTCTGGATAGGGGTGGACGGATCGTGCACGACGGCAATACGAACGACATCGTCGGGGATATCCACCTGCTCGAGAAGCGTCGCTACTTCTCGTTGCTGTGCTTGTGAAATGAACCCGTAGTGGTGCTGTTCAGTCTCGTAAACACAGGAATTGAAAGAGACGAAGAGAAGGCCCTGCTCTTTGTCTAAGTGAACTGACACAAGATCGGACGGCTCAGGTCGCGGCGTCATTACGCTGAAATCCCACGTCACAAGTGGGTATAGTTCCCGGAAGAGCGATGGGCCGTAAAAGTTTCGAAGGAACATGAGATATGGGTCGAATCTCTCAGCCTTGTTAATGCGCGACTTCGCCCAGTTGACGTCATGATTGCCGGGACAGAACACAAATTGCCGCGGTTCCAGCTTGAGTTCGTCGCGCAGAGCCGCAAACAACTTCCCAGCTTTTTCGAACTCTTCCGGAGTGGCCGAATAGGCGAAATCGCCCGACGCAACGGTGACGGGCTTGCCCACCAAACGAAAACGTCCTTTCGGATGGGCGAGTTCCGCTTGCAAGTGCTTCGCAAGTGTTTGTGAATAGTCACCGTCAAAGAACCGGTGCATGACATGCTTGCCACCATTCTCGCCAGGCCGGCTTCCAAAGTGAATGTCCGACACATGGACGATAGTGGGTAGCGGATCGGTCGGTGTTGTCTTGGACGGACGTTTGGAGCTTTCGTCGCTTGGGAGCAATTCGGTCGGAACGGATAGTTTGCGCAGCTTCGCTGCGATATCTTTGGCGTCCAAAGTTCGGAAGCCTTGTGCACCTGAGAGATCTAACTGGTCAGCAGGTGATTCGAGAACTGCTGGAATTGCTGATAGCCGCGCGGCGTCCGAAAAGAACTCGATGGCGTCCGCCGGTCGCCCCAAGACGAACGCACATTCGCCCAAGACGGCAAGGCTCCACGCATCGGTCTTGGTATTCCTGTCTGCTAAAAACGTCATCAAAAAGTTGACCATATAGTGTGAGCGCCGCAGTGGGATCTTGCTTGTCACCGATCTCACTAAGAAGCGTCATACCCGCATGCGCGACACGAATGTAGAGGGACCTCGGCGAGAGCCGACGAGCCTTCTCATAACATTCGATCGCTTCCTTATAGCGGCCCGCTCGCTTTAGAAGGCCACCAAGCATCCCCATCCCCAGCGTCTCGGGGTCGGCTGGATTTAGCTGGAGGGCATAGCGAAACTGCTCTTCCGCCGCCGCATAATGTTCAGGCCCGGCGTTCCGCAAATACCAGCCATAGCGGCGGTGTAATTCAAAGTCGCCATTTTTCTCGGAAATCGCACGCGCTGCGATGGTCGCCGCAAAACTCCAATCATTATGGGCCGAAATACGATCCGCTAAATCGAGCAGCAAGTAGGGCGGCAAGGGCGATTGTTCGGACGCCCAATGCCAAATCGCCGCTAGTTGCTCCTGTGTCGATGCCCTCGTGATTTTCTGTCGGAGGTCCGCTTCGAACGCCAACCTGTCTATTGGACTTGGTATCGTGCCGAGTTCCCTCAAGTGCGAGAGGATAGGGCTACGCGTCCCTTCGGCGTTCGCGTTCCTTACCGAGGTGGAAAGCTCGGCGATTTGAGCCGCAGTGAACGGCGCGGTCGGATACTCGTAAAACACAACCCTTTGGTCGTGGATATCGAACGGCAACTGCGTTCCAGCACGAGCGATCAGGATCGTCGGGCGCTCCGTAAGAGACTCGCGGATGCCTAATTCGAAATAAACGTTCGGATTTGTGGACGTCAGGTCTGCAATAACGACGTCCGACGATGCGAGATACTTAACGATCTGCCTGCTTATCGGACCTGTGAATGAAACTTTCATCAATTCGGCTACACCCCCCATCCAAGGATATTGCAGGCAGGCACAATGAACTTCTGATAGACTTCATCAAAATCAATTGCTTCTACCCCGCTCGCCGGATCGATCGCTTTCTTGCCAAAGGGCATGATAACAAATACATCGGCCATTGCTTGCGCCTATTCGTCAGCAACAATCGTGTGCACAATTCGCGGGCACTTCCATTCCTTCATGATATCAGGGTGCCGCCTTCGGTGAAGGCCCGCGCACGCATTCAGGCCGTTCAAATCCAAGAAAGAGTGCTCCGGATGCGTGCCGCGAACCTTTCCGCTTCGCGCATGCGGGAAAATGCGGTTGTTATTTTGCCAGCGGAGCACACTTGTGCCCTATGGGCATCGCTTGCGCCTCCTTGCTGGGTCCCTCGGCGGTATTTTCCGCTGCGCCTCTCGCACGCGTCATCGTCAGCGTGATGAAGTGCCATGTTAAACCTATCGGCGCGGGAGGTTCGCGGCGAACGTCCATCTCATGCGGGACGCGCGAGAGATTTGATAAAACCCCCTCGCGCGGATTGAGCAAGGTCAAGGACAGCCGCCAAATGCGCGCCTAGAGGAACCTCTGTAACCGGATATTCCAACATGCAATTGAAAACGATCTGCCTTGGCCTCAGCTTCGATGAAATCGTCCCGGACGCGGTTGATGAACGTCACGCTGCCGAGCGCTATGCCGTTGCGCTCTGCGTGGAGGAGCAAGCACATCTTTCGGTTTTCCTGGCCGCGCCCATGTTCGGGGTGCCCGGCGCCGGCCTGCTGCCGCTCTCGCATGCCCTCGTCGATGAGATCAATGCTAAGCGCCGGGCGCAAGCCGAAGAGGCCGAAAAAAGGCTAGCGAGCGCGACGGCGCTTGCCGGCGTCACCGCAGAGTTTCATATCGTTCAGGGCTCCTTTCCGAATACGCGCGATCGTCTCGCCGCCGCCGCCCGGCTCAGTGACATCGTCATTCTTGCCCGGCCGATTTCCTATGCGTCTCCCCGGACCTTCCAAGAGCATCGAGGGTGCGGATTTGGCGGCTCACCTGGCGCGCCACTGCAAAAAAGTGACCGTCACAAATCTTCAAATGGAACATGGAGATGTGGCCAAGACGCTCCGCGCCCACGCAGCAATGGTCGATGCGGATCTGCTGGTGATGGGCGCCTATGCACATTCCAAGCTCTCGCAGCTGGTGCTCGGTGGCGTGACCAGTTACATGCTCGCCGAGGCCGAGCTGCCAATCCTTCTGTCCTACTGAAGGACGATTTCTTATCTGTAATGGCCGAGCGAGCGCGTGGATCGAACATAAAATATGGCCGGGGGCGGCCCCATATTGGTGTTCGGATTCAACGACCCTAAGGTCTGCCGACATGAATATTCCGGCCGAAGAGCCGCCAAAAAACGAAGTGAGCGAGTCCTCGAGCATTTGAGGAAGCCCAAGCTGTGCTTTGTGAGAATTCCGGCTGGAGGTCTGCTCGTTTTCGGGGGGCTCGCCGGATTCCTTCCTATTCTTGGCTTCTGGATGGTTCCGGTCGGCTTGACCGTTTTGGCAATCGACTTTCCCGCCGCTGAGCGCCTTCTTCAAAAAATGCGGCGCTTGGCCTGCGGGCTGCGCTGCTTCACCCTTCGCCGCTGGCGGCCGCCATCGTGAACGTAAAAGTTTGGCGGCAAGATGTTTGGCTCGACAACTCGCGGGGTCAATGAGAGGACCCTCCGCCGCGCGCTGATTGTGATCGCGCTGGCGGCGCTCGCCGCGGGACTTATCGTCACGCTTAGGGGGCACCATGGTCATGCCCGGTGGATATGGCGGCGGGCACGGTTCCGGTGGCGGCGGCTCTCGCGATTTCCATTCTTCGAGACATTCTGGCCGGAAGAATGGGCATCGATGCGGTGGCTTTCCTCTCCATGGCGGCGGCGCTGGCGCTCGGCCAGACCCTCGCCGGCGTAGTCGTCGCCATCATGTATGCTGGCGGCAATGTGCTTGGAGGACTATGCGGTCGGACGGGCTGAGCGAGACTTGAAAGCCCTGGTGGACCGCGCTCCACGCGTCGCGCACCGCAGGATTGGAGGCTCGATCGAAGATGTGCCGATCGAACAAATTTCAATCGGAGATACACTTCTTGTGATGGCCGGTGAGGTTATCCCGGTCGATGGCCTCATTATCATTCAGAACACTTTGCTTGATAAATCGGCGGTGACGGGAGAACCGATCCCGGTCGCCCGCCGGCCCGGCGAAGCGGCCCGCAGCGGCACGGTCAATGCGGGTGAGACATTGGAGATGCGGGCGTCGGCGACCGCCAGCGAAAGCACCTATGCCGGCATCGTCCGCTTGGTCACGGCGGCGCAAACAGCCAAGGCTCCCTTCATCCGGATGGCCGACCGCTATGCGCTTATACTCCTGCCGGTGACCGTCCTCGTTGGTGGCGGTGCTTGGATATTTTCGCATGATCCCGTTCGTGGATTGGCGGTGCTCGTCGCGGCAACGCCATGTCCCTTGATCCTGGCGGCTCCCGTGGCCTTCATTGCCGGGACCGCCCAAGGCTGCCCGCCGTGGCATTCTGATCAAGGGCGGGGGGCCTCTTGAGGCGCTCGCCCGCACCCACACGGCGATGTTTGACAAGACGGGCACTTTAACCGTTGGCGGCGCACGGCTGGTCGCCGTCGAAACAGCTCCCGGCGAAGACCCCGATGAAGCGCTGCGGCTTGCCGCCTCTCTTGAGCAAGCCTCGCACCATGTCGTTGCGGCCGCAATCGTTGCCGCCGCGCAGGTTAAGGGGCTTATTTTGCAGGTGCCTGAGAAGGTCCGCGAGACCATGGGGTCGGGGCTCGAGGGCGCCGTCGGCGGACGCAAGGTTTCCGTCGGTTCGCATCAGCTTGTTTATGGGGGAGGGCGTCCGGAAGAGTGGGCGCTGCGGGCGCTGCGGCGCGCTTCCTGGCGCTCGGCTCTTAGCGTTTTCGTTTCCGTTGAGGGGCGCACGATCGCCGCTTTGCTGCTTGCCGACGAACTGCGGCGGGAGACGCCGCGGGCTGTCCAGGCTTTACGAGCCGCGGGCGTGTCGCGCATCGTCATCGTGACAGGCGACCGGGCCGACGCCGCCGAGACGATTGGCGCGCCGCCCTCGACCTCGATGCCGTTCTTGCCGATCGCGTTCCCGCCGACAAGGTCGATGCCGTCGCGACCGAGCAGCGGCTTCATCCGACCCTGATGGTCGGCGATGGGATCAATGATGCGCCAGCCTTGGCGGCGGCGGACGTCGGCATCGCCATGGGCGCGCGCGGCGCGAGCGCGTCGTCCGAGGCGGCCGATGTCGTGATCCTCGTCGATCAACTCGACCGTGTCTCGGACGCGGTCGCCATAGCGCGCCGCACACGCGGCATCGCCATGCAGAGCATCATCGTCGGAATGTCGCTTTCTGCGGCGGCCATGGGGGCGGCGGCACTTGGCTGGCTCACGCCGGTCGCCGGAGCCCTCACCCAAGAGGTCATCGACGTCGCGGTCATCCTCAATGCCCTCCGAGCGCTAAGCCCGGGGCGGCCGCCCTACCGGTTATCGATGCCGGCCGCGACCGCTCGGGATCTGCGCCAGGATCATGAAGAACTCGAAGCAAGCCTCGACCGCCTGCGCCAGATCGCCGACGCGCTGGACGAGGCCGTTGGCGGCGTCGCCGTCAACTCTATCCTCGAGGCCAATCGTATCGTTGCCGAGAAGATTGCCGCGCACGAACGCGAGGACCAGAGTTCTGTCTATCCTCGGCTGGCGGGCTTTCTTTCCGACAGCCATGGCCTTTGCGCCATGAGCCGCGCGCATCGTGAGATCCTTCATCTGGCGCGGCTTTTGGCGCGTCTTTCGGACGCGCTCCGTCCCAATGAGACCGACCGCTATCTGATCCGGGATGCGCAGCGCATCATCGAATCGATCAAATCGCTCGTGCGCCTTCACAACGCCCAGGAGGAGGACATCTATGAGCATGCCGTTGACTGGCGCGCCGAGGTGCAAGCGCCCGCGGCGATCAGACCGGACGCGATGCGTAAAGGGGACGCGGCTGCCCCGAGCATAGCCACGCCCCCATCGCGCTGGCGCTGGCGAGCCGTGGCCGGCGCGCTCATCATTCTGGCTACCGCCGGAGGCGTGCTCAGCTGGTCGCAGCTTCGCCGCGGCGCCGTCCATTATGTCACGGCGAACGTTGAACGCGGTTCGATCATCCGCACCCTCTCCGCAACAGGCAAAGTCAGACCGATCAACACGGTCCCGGTCGGAGCGCATGTGGCTGGCGTGATCCAGGCGCTCCATTGCGAGATCAACAGCAAAGTTGAGGCGGACGAGCTCTGTGCGAAAATCGACCCGCACTTGTTTCAGGCTGCGGTCGAAGACGAAAGAGCCCAGCTTGCCGCAGCCAAGGGCCGGTTTGAAAAGGACGAGGCCGCACGCGCCCAGGCGAGAGCGATCCTTAAGCGCCATCAGATCGGCGCAAAGCGCGGGACTGTCTCCCGCGGCACGCTCAAGACCTCGCGCAATGCCTATGAGGACGCAGAGGCGCGGACATCGCTCGATGCGGCGGCCGTCGCTCAGCACGAGGCAGCCCTGCAGGCGGCCGAGATTGGCCTCGGCTATACCGATATCTTAGCGCCCATAGGCGGAACGGTGGTCTCGCGCAATGTGGTCATTGGCCAAACCGTCGCGGCGGGTGCGGAGGCGCCGCTTTTCCGCATCGCGCCGGATCTGAGCGCCATGCTCATCGACGCCAAAGTCAGCGAGAGCGGGAGCAGGTGAAAACCGGCGACAAGGCCTCGTTCACGGTGGAGTCCCTTCCGAACAAAACCTTCGCGGGCGAAGTCACAAAAATCGGCCCGGCGGCGCGGGACATCGGGGACGGTACCACCTATGATGTGGTCATCCGCGCGCCGAACCCGGATCTCTTGCTCGAGCCCGGCATGAGCGCGGTGGTCGAGATCGTGGTCGATAGGCGCCACGGCGTCTTGCGCGTGCCCACGGAGGCGCTGCGCTTTTCCTTGAACGGCCTTGAGTCGCGTGCGGGAGCCACACGGCCCGAAGGTTCGCCGCAGCTTTGGGTTCTGCGTGACGGGAAGCCGGCAGCGATCGCGGTCGAGCTCGGCCTCACCGATGGCAATTACACAGAAATTATCAAAGGTGACTTGCAGCCCGGCGACGCGCTGATCATCGGCGAGGACGGCGGCATCGGCCGGCGATAAAGCCGGTGACGTCAACATTGCGTGGGAGGATTGCCGGTCCCATCCTGACCAGAAGGGCTCTTCGCGCCTTCGAGCGGAAGCGCTATCTTGGAGCATGATCCGCGAAAGTGGGAACCGGTTTCGCGAAAAGATCATGCGTCATAAAGGGTTCTAGAGCGTGGTCTAAGTCAACGGATCACGCTCTCGTCGACAGCCAAGAACAGACGGTGTTTTCATGAAGGGAGAAGTGCCGGAGCGGGGGAGCAAATCGACCGTAACCACTGCGGGCACGAGACAGCGGATAGAGGCGCTCGTTCTGTCCGTGGCGACCTTTGGCGGGATCTATGTTTGCTATTTGCTGGCCCTGCCATTTTTGTCCTCTCTCACTTGGGCGCTCGTGCTGGCGGTCTTGTGCGCCTCGGCGCACCGGGCAATCGAGGTCAAACTGGGAATGCCCAATCTCGCAGCGACGATCTGCGTCCTGATGGTGGCGCTGATTGTCGTCGCACCGGCGACGTTCGTTGTCGAGCGTCTCATTAATGAGGCCGCAAAAGGTGCAATCGTTATCCAGGCCCAGGTCGAAAGAGGCGCTTGGCGGAGTGCCATCGACGCGCATCCATGGCTCGCACCCATCGACAAATGGATCGAACAGCAGATCGATCTTCCGGCGATTTTCGGGAATGTCGCATCCTGGTTAACAAACATTGGCGCATCGTTTGTTCGCGGGTCGGTGGTTCAGCTCATCGGAGTCGTGCTCACCTTCTACCTGCTCTTCTATTTCCTTCGGGATCGCCGCTTGGCCCTCGAGACGGTTCGCAAGCTTTCGCCCTTGTCACAAAAGGAGATGGACCGGCTTTTCAAGCAGATCGTGGATACAGTTCACGCCACGATCTATGGCACCGTGTTTGTCGCTGGCGTGCAGGGCACTTTGGGCGGGTTGATGTTTTGGTGGCTTGGTCTGCCGACGCCGCTCCTTTGGGGTCTCGTCATGGCGCTGCTGGCCGTGGTGCCCGTCTTGGGCGCGTTCATCGTTTGGATTCCGGCATCAATTTTTCTGGCGCTCAACGGCAGCTGGGAGAAGGCCATAATTCTCGTTTTGTGGGGTGGGGGGTGGTCAGCACCATCGACAATTTCCTTTATCCGATGCTTGTCGGAAATCGGCTCAAGCTGCATTCCGTCCCAGCGTTTATTTCCTTGGTCGGGGGGCTCTCTTTATTTGGGCCGGCCGGGATTATCCTTGGGCCCTTGGCCGTCACAATCACAATGATGCTTCTCGACATCTGGCGAACGCGGACCGCGGGGCCAAAAGAGTGATCCGCGAAAGTGGGCACCGGTTTTGCGAAAAGATCATGCGTCATCAAAGAGCGTGGTCCGATTCAATCTGAACGGGTTCACGCTTCTCCTCAACGACGCCTGCCGCTCGACCGGCGCCTTGAATTGGCTCTGATCGGCCTATTGAGGTCCCTTACGGAACACCAAAAGTAACCGTCCCTGACATCCCGTTCCCCGGTGCGGCCGCGCTGTGCCTTGAAAAAATTGCTTGGGGTGGAGCGGGAGCGCCGAACAATTGCCGCGTTTGGAAATGCAAATGCGGAGTTGGCGTGCCGAACTGGCGTTCGGTGAGAGGCCTTCTCGAACAAGGGAAACTTTATGCTAAAAAAGCTCATTGCCGCATCGATCGTGGTCACCTTCGCTTCCTTGCCGGCGCTCGCGCAAACGCCCGCCGCCACCCCGCCGGCCGCGGCCGAGTCGGATCAAGCCGCGCCGCCGGCCCAACCCGAGAAGCCGGCTCATAAAAAGATCAAGCACAAGAAAGCCGCGGCCAAGAAGGCCAAGGCGACGACGGAAACCGAAACCCCGGCCACCGAAAAGACGGATGGCGGCACGGCTCAGTGACCGCGCGTCAAGCGCGGCCAAGACCAGAGCGTCTTGACCGCGCGGCGTTGGCGCGCGTGCGAAAGTTTGGGCAGCGAGCGTGACGCTTGGATTCGGCTCGGCGAGCGCCGCAGGGGAATCGAATTTCGATCAATAGATGAAATCGTTCCGCCATCTCGGCCGCGCCAGTAAAGACCGTCAAAAGAGTTGAACGGAAAGCTTCTCGAAGTGCCGGCGCGTTGCTCGCTGTGACGCGCCGCCACCGCCCGATGGCTCGCAGGAATCCCAGCTGCGCGCGAGCGCATGAGCTTTCATCGCGATAACAGATCCCATGACCCGCAAGGGTATCGAGACCGGTGGCGGAAAGCTGCGGCGACTATTTCCAAAGGACAAATGCGACAAACCAACCTGTCGCAAGGCAAAGGGAGTAGGAGATGAAGGGAGAAACCGTAGCCGAAAGTAACGCGCTCATTTATACTCCTGGACAGTCTGGGTCTCTAACCTGATAATGTTTGCATTCCGGCAGCGATTTTGAACCTTTGGGAGCCGTTGCCGGAGGGTAGGCTACGATATGCCGCAGCCCTTGCCCCGCCCTGGAGGGGAAGGTTCACCCCTGGGGCTCTCCCGCGAAGGCCAGGCTGCGCAGTCGCGGGCCCCTTTAAACTTTCCGAAGACTTTTGCGTTCGCGACCGGCAGCACATTTGCGTGACCGCCAATCCGCGGAACTCCGCCTTCTGCCGCCTCGGCGCCGTTTATTCTTTCACGCCTTGAACCTTGGCGATCGCGGCATCGATCGGCTTGAACGCCTCTTTGGCGAGGCCGGAAAAGAGTTCGCTTGTTTTCGTTACATATGTCGCGAGCCCATCGAAAACCGACTTGGCATATTCGGACTGAAGCTCAATCGTGTTCTCGAAAGATTTGGCGCCGAGCAGCTTTCCGAAGAACACGGAACCATTCTCAAAGGACTTTTTCGAATATTCGCTCGAATTCGGCCGCGATCGTCTGCCAGCTTTTGGCAAGGGATGAAGATGACGTGGTCACCGCTTCGAGTTGGTCTTTACCGAATTTCTGGAAATCATCGAATAGGTAGGCCATTTAAGCTCCGTTCCGCAAGAATGCGCCGCTCTCTCACGCCCGGCGCGGTTTCGTCCGCGAGCCCCAAATTTCCGGCTCTCCTGATCCTGATTTATAGTGCACTGCAAACAATCACGTCAAGTTGATACTGCAGTGCAGCATAGATTCCCCTTGGCCGAAACGGTCCATTTTCTCCGAAAACAGGGGCGTCTTGCTTTGTGCGAAGCAATATCAACCGTGGATCGCGGCTGCGCATTGATCCACAACAGCTCTACCGCTGCCGGTAGTCTGCGGCTTATGAGCGCAGTGTCTCTTTTGCGCGCGCCTCATCTTGCTTCATCTGCGCAACGAGCGCCGCGGCCGAAGCGAATTTCGCCTCGGGCCGGATCCAATCGATGAACTGAACCTCGATCGTCTCGCCATAGAGATCGCCGGAAAAATCGAAGAGATAGGCTTCGAGCAGGGCGGGGCCGTTGTCGAATGTGGGCCGGCGGCCGTAATTTGCGACGCCATCGTAGATTTTATTCGAAACCATCACCCGAACGGCATAGACGCCCTGGCGCAGCCGGCAACTGGGGTCCGGCAGAAGATTGACGGTGGGAAATCCGAGCGTCCGGCCGAGTTGCTGGCCTTGGATGACCTTGCCCATGATGGCGAAGGGATGACCGAGCAGGCGCGCGGCGAGCGCGGCGTCGCCCGCCTCCAGCGCGGCTCGTGTCGCGGTCGAGGACGTTGCCGTGTCCGCCCCATGCGCCACCACACGGTCGACGATCTCGACGGTAAAACCATGCCGGCGTCCCGCCTCCGCGAGGAAGGCGGGGGTGCCGGAGCGGTCGGCGCCAAAATGAAAATCATAGCCCGCGACGACGGCGCGAATCCCGAGGCGCTGGAGCAAAATTTCCGTGACAAAAGCCTCCGCCGGGAGGCCCGCCAAGATCTTGTCGAACGTCAAGACGATCATGCCGTCGATGCCGAGCCGCTCCAGGATCTTGGCCTTGGCATCGCGCGGCGTGAGGCGGAAGATCGTGTTGGGGCCTTTGAAAAAATCGGTGGGATGCGGCTCGAAGGTAAGGACCACGCAGGGCCGGCCAAGCTTTTCGGCAAGCGCCCTCGCGCGCTCGATCACGGCCATATGCCCCTGGTGCACGCCATCGAAATTGCCGATCGCGGCGACCGCGCCTTCGAGCCCCGGCGGCGGCGCGGCGGGGTCTAAGGCAAGGAGGAATTTTTTGGGGGCGGAAGAATCGGCCAAGGGAACCAAAACCTGGGACGCGGCAGCGGGCAAGGCCCCAAACGCGGCCGCGAAACTGCATGGCCGGGGGGCCCGCGTCAAGGCCGCGTGTGGACACGAGGCAAGCCAATGCAAAAGCCACGCTTGCCTTACCAAACCAATTCCGGAATGGCCATGGTCGGCGCAAAATCCGATGCTTCGACGAATTGGCGAAAGGCCGCGGCGTCGAGGGCGGCGTCTTTCGCGCCGCCATGCAATTCCTGGCGGTGGATACCGGAGGTCACGAAGAGACTATCGAACCCTTGCTCATGCGCGCCCTTGATGTCGGTGTGCATGGCATCGCCAATCACCAGGATGCGGGACCGCTCGACGGGGGTGTTGCCGGGCCCCCTCACCCGTTCGAGCGCCCGCGCATAGATCGGAGCAAAAGGCTTGCCGGCCTGAATGACCTTGCCGCCCGCCGCGGCATAGCGCTCTGCGATTGCGCCGGCGCAATAGAAAAGCGTGCCGCCGTCCTCGACCACAATATCAGGATTGGCGCAAATGAGCTCGAGGCGCCGCGCGTGCATGGCGTTCAGGATGGCGTCATAATCCTGCGGCGTCTCGCGAAAGGGATCGACCAAACCCGTGCAAAGGACGAAGTGGGCTTGTTTCAAGGGCACGAGGCGCGGCGCCTTGCCGCGCAGGGCCAAAACCTCTTCGAAAAGGGCGGTTTCTTCGGGCGGACCAATGCGAAACAGGTCCTTGCCCGCGCGCTCGAGGAGGAGGGCAACGGTGACGTCGCCGGAGGAGACGATCGCGTCATAGGCGGCGCGCGGGACCAAAAGCCGGTCGAGCTGGGCCGTGACGATCCGGCTGGGATTGGGCGAATTGGTTATGAGCACGACCTTGCCGGCCGCCGCGCGAAACCGGCTCAGCGCCTCGGCGGCTTTCTGGAACGCCGTCACGCCATTGTGGATGACCCCCCAGACGTCACATAAAACGAGGTCGTATTTGCCCGCGCAGCCGGCCAATCCACGCAAAATTCGAGTCACCTGCGCCAATGTCCCTGGCAAGCCGTTTCACGGGCACGCGGTTTCTTCACGGGAAACATTTGGTCCTCCCGGACATATCCGGCCTGCCGATGTCCGGGAATGGTTCGTCCTCGCGGCGCCGCCGCTTGTCCTGAATAGAGGCGCCCGCGAAGGCGGTTCGGCCGCCGTCCTATCGAATACCGGAGATGTGCCGTCAAGCCAAAACGGTGGCGGCAATGGACGGGCAAAAATGCAACAACTTATATTTTCTCTAAATATTCAAGAGACTCTGTTGTGTTGGCGGAAAATGCGGCTAGAGTACGGCATAATCAATATGAACAATCTTTTTTGAAATTTCGATAGTTGTCACTTCACCACTCTGTGTGAAGGGGGCATTGCGTTGCGTTACCTGCGTTTACGTCTTGCCCTTGCGCTCCTTGCCGCCGCCGGGGGCTTCTTTGGCGCCGGCTTTGAGGCCGCTTGGGGCAGCGCTTGGCTCATGCCTCCCGGCGATGGGCAAATCATCACCTATTCGGCATTTTCGGACACCACGCGGGCGTTCGACGCGAACGGCAAACTCATTCCCGTTCCCGATTACCGGAAATTCGAGCTTGGCACCTATCTCGAATATGGGTTGACCGATTGGCTGACCGTGGTTGCGGCGCCGGCCTACGACCGCGTCCACACCCCCACGCCGGGACTATCCTACAACGGCCTCGGCGAGAGCGAGATCGGCGCGCGGGTCGGACTCTATCGCTCCGATATGACGGTCGTGTCGTTTGAGGCGGGCTTGCGGACGCCCGGCCCCTCATTTGACTCGCTGGGGCCGTTCGAAGTGCGCCGCGCAGCTTCCCTCGACCTTCGCGGCTTGGTCGGGCGCAATTGCGTTGTCGCGGGAATCGAGGGGTTTATCGACATCGAGGCGGGGTATCGCTTTTATGCCAGAAATCAGCCGGGTGAATTTCGACTCGATTTGACCGCGGGACTTCGCCCGTTGGCGCGGCTTCTCGTGCTGCTGCAGAGCTTTACGTCGCTATCCTATGGCACCAGTCAGTTTCCGCATGTCTCCTGGACCAAGCTGCAACCCAGTCTCGTTTACGATATTGCGGCGCAATGGTCGCTTCAGATTGGCGGGTTTCTGACCGTCGCGGGGATCAACGCTGGACGCGAGATGGGTCCCATCGCGGGCGTTTGGTATCGTTTTTAGAACCGCCCGGGCTGGGACCCTTTCGAAGCAAGCAGCACCGCCCATCCCGTTCAGCAAGATTGGGCACGCGTTCCTTTGCGCCTGAAATCGCCGATCCCGACCCTTGATGCTCTTTTCAGCGCTAATATACCGGGCGATCTTGCGCCGGCGAAAACCATTAGCTGCATCCGCGGAATGTATATTGCTTAACGGTACCGATTTGCTATATAAAACATAATTACTATATAAATATACATTTATGAAACGCGCAAATAGCCAAAAGGACAGAGGAGAGTGAACGTGTCGGTAAGTTCGGCGGCAACGCCCAGTGTGGAAAACGTCCATCGCGACGAGTTGAAAAAAGGATTGGCCGACGGCTCGATCCTGCTCGTTGATGTGCGCGAACCCAATGAATTCGCGGCGGGACGGATTCCCGGTGCGGTGCTCAATCCTCTCCAAAGATTCGACCCCGCGGCGCTGCCGCGTGAGCCCGGCAAGCGCGTGGTGCTCTCGTGCCGTTCCGGTAAGCGGTCGCTGACGGCTCTGGCGCTGGCGCAAAAGGCTGGCCGTGACGATGTCCGCGCCCATTACCCCGGCGGCTTTCAGGAATGGGCGCAAGCGGGGGAAAAGATCGAAGTGTAGAAGGGCGCGGGCGCGGAGGTTCACCAGCGCCTTTGCGTTTCGCCGGCCGGGGGGCCCGGGCCAGGATGGAGGGTGAAGCCCCCTCGGACACGCTCGAACCCGGATCGGGCTGCGGATCAACTCAGCATCGGCGTGAGCAGTGAGGCGCGGCGGTTTCGATGGGCCGGTGATGGCGGCAGCGCGCGTCACAAGGGCGCATGAGGCCGTGTTTGCCCGTGCCGCCTGCCCCGGGCAAGCCTCCTACGGAATCCTTCCCAAGGAACGAATGTGTGCGTCGGAAGTTTTAGCCATGAAGGGGGCGGGAACATGGCGGACTTAGGGCGTGCAGGGTGAAATTGCGCGAACATGCGGGGCGGCTCATAGGGGAGCGGCTCGTGGGCTCGCAACAGGTCAATCAAGCAAATGCTGGCGATGACGTCGATGTCGAAGCGCAATCTTGTACCAAGCAGAGCCGGAACGCTCAAGGAAAGCAGATTTGAGACATTCGATCTCGAGCCTTTCTTGAAGCCGGAGCCTGTGGCATGCGCGCAGTTTCGCCGGAATCTGCAAAAGATCTTCCCCTTGCCGCCCGAGAACTCCGAGCCCGAAGATGTCCGCGTTCTTTTGAAGAAAATCCAGGCGAAGCTCAGCGGCTGTCCTGTGCCGGGAGACAGGTGACGCCTTTCCGCCCGGCGCGGGGCCGCCGGGGATCGCGAACGGCGGCAAGTCCATCGTGAGACGAAGCTAACCCTGAAGCAAGCGCAAGGCTTCGTCATGAGTGCGGGCGTCGCATGAGGCGACGACATCGCCGCCCGTCGCCGGATTGCTGCCGTCCCAACAGGTGACAATGCCGCCCGCCCCTTCAATGATCGGGATAAGGGGAACAATATCATAGGCTTTGAGCCCCAACTCGATCACGCAATTCACATGGCCCGCCGCAAGCATCGCAAAGGCATAGCAATCGGCGCCGTAGCGCGACAGGCGCGCTCTTTCTTCGACCCGGCGGAACGCTTCGAGCTTGCTGGCGGAGTACAATAAGGGCGAGGTCGTCATCAGCGTCGCCCGCTCGAGCCCCTCGCAGCCCCGCGTGGAGAGCTTGCGTTGCGTCACGCCGCGATCGCAACCGGGACCGCGCCAAACCGCCTTCCGCCCATCGCCCGTGAAACGTTCAAGCGTGAAGGGCTGGACCATCATGCCATAGGCGGGGCGTCCATTGTGGAGAAGCCCGATGAGAGTCCCCCAGACCGGCAAGCCGGCAATAAAACTCTTGGTGCCGTCGATCGGATCGAGGACCCAGACATATTCCGCTTCGCTTTGAACAGGGCCGAATTCCTCGCCAATGATGCCGTGATGCGGGAATGTCGAGCGAATGAGATGCCGCATCGCCGCCTCGGCCGCGCGATCGGCTTCGGTCACGGGATCGAACATTCCGCCCGGGTTTTTGTCGTCGGCACGCAGCGCGCTCCGAAAGAACGGCAGAATTGTATCGGCCGCGACATCGGCAAGTTTCTCGACGAAAGCGGCGAAATCCACGGTTGTCATAAGCGGGTCCCATTGATGCCATCGAGGCTCGTTGCCACGCTGGCGAACGGGCCGCAAGGCAAATCCGGCCCGATCGCCTGAAGCGGATCGGACCGTTCAACGAAATTATCTGTCATAGCGGGCGCCTCGCTGCCGCTTTGAGCGGCGTGCGGCGGGCTTCGGTGACATGCGCGATCTGCCGCAATCCCCGTCTTGCGCGCCTAAAGGCGCGGCGAAAACTGGCGAGCGGGCGTGCATTGCGATGGCTAGAGGATCTTTCGTCTCTTCCGGCTGAAGCGATCCGCATTCGTCCCGGCCCGCTGCAGCGGCCGTTTCGAAGGGGTTTCCTCAATCCACGCCAAGCGCCAACGCAAAAAGAGCCGCTGGCGGACCCCCGCATGGAGTGAAGGCCAGTCAGCGGCGTTGCTGTTTGCGCAGGTCCCTGCCGGGGCCCGGAATGGACCGTAGGGAGGCGGTCCGTGGCTCTTCATAAGCAACTCTTGGGCCAAACCTTCCCGGCGGTGTCCCCGCTGCGCGTGGGCCGCACCGCCCCTCATCAGGCAAGAGAGAAGCGGCAGTCCGGCCAAATGGCAAACAGTCTGCCCGCCAATGAGGCAGCGAACGGTTCGATGAATGAGCGCGCGCGTCTTCCAATGCTGCATGGCCAAAGGGCAAATTGTTGGCGAAGACGCGGGGCATCGAGGACGGCGGCCCCGCCAGCCGCGGGCGCCGGGTTTCTCGGCGAGCCGGCTTCGCTCAATTGACTTGTTTTGCGGGTTACCTCTATAAGGGCCGAAATTGCAGTTTTCGATGCCGCTCGACCGTGAGCCAGCGGGAAGGGGAGAGAAGACTGTGCCGCCTTCATTTGGCGGAACGACGCTTGTGCCGGCTTGGACTGAGAATTTGGTCTGGCCGGAACGGCGCCTGTTGCGTTATTGGCACGAGAATTTGGAGCATTGTGGTGAAGCGGACCTACCAACCAAGCAAGCTTGTGCGCAAGCGCCGGCATGGATTTCGTGCCCGAATGTCGACTGTGGGGGGCCGCAAGATTATCGCGGCGCGGCGCGCGCGCGGCCGCAAGCGGCTGTCCGCGTGAGCCACGCGCCGATCGCTTTGGAATTTTCGCTGGTTCTTTTTGACGTTCCGGAATGGGATCGCGGCTTGCCGTGGGGCGCGGCCGCCTAACCCGCTCGTATTGCCCCTCTCACGCGTCACCATGAAGGCGCTGCATGAAACGTCTAAGCGCGAAGCGGCCGATTTGGCGCGGAAGAACTTGGCGCAAAAAATGGGCACGCGTTCAATCCGGCGGTCTTGAATTCCATGCGAAGGTCTCGTGCCGAGCGAGGCGCCCAACTGCCGAATTTGCCAATTGAGTTGGGGGGACAGGCCTTGGACGAGCCGCATGGAAACGGCGTTTGGGCGCCGGAACGCCTAAAACGAAGATCGGACTTTCTGCGCGCGGCAAAAGGAAAGCGGTTTTACGCGCGCGGATTGACTTTGCAGGCGGCGCCGCGGCCCGTTTCGCCCGGAGCGGTTCAAATGGACCTTTGTGCCCCTTCCTGCATAAAGGAGCCGCCGCGGTTTGGTTTCACCGTCACCAAACACTCGGGCGGCGCGGTCCGGCGCAACCTGATCCGCCGCCGTCTCAAGGAAGCGTTGCGGCTGCTAAGACCTCTTCCGGCGCGGCCGGGCTATGATTATGTAATCCTCGCGCGGCCGGAAGCGCTTGACATGTCCGTCTGGACCTTGCAGGCGGAACTTATGCGAGCGCTCGGAAAGATCGACACACACAAGAAACCTCCGCCAATTCGTCCGCATCAAAACGGCAACGATACCGTCGCCGGCGGCGGGGGCGAGGCACGCCGAAAGAGTTCAAAAGGCAGGACACCCAAGGGATGACCAAGGAAACCAAGAACTTCATTCTCGCGACCTGTGTGTCAATGCTCGTCGTTCTCGTCTGGCAAACATTTTATGCCGGGCCGCAGCTCGAAAGAGAGCGTCAAATCCAAGCCCAAATGCACCAGCGCCAAGCAGCTGGCGCGCCGCCGGCCGGGACCCCGGCGGGCAGTTCCCAATCCCCAACCGCCCCGGGAACCAGCGCCCCGGCGCCGGAGCCGCAAAAAACCCGCGCCGATGCTTTGGCGGAGAGCCCGAGAATTAAACTCGATGCGCCCGCCGTCTATGGATCGATTGCTCTGCGAGGCGCGCGACTCGACGATGTGTCGTTTAAGGATTATCGCGAAACGGTCAATCCAAACAGTCCGAACATCATCTTGCTGTCGCCGGCCGGCTCGCCAGCGCCCTATTTCGTCGAGTTCGGGCTTCATCGCCGAGCCGAGCGCCAATCTTGTCCTGCCCGGCCCCGACACATTATGGCAGGCCGATCGCGATACGCTGACCCAATCCGAGCCCGTGACGCTCACCTACGATAATGGCCAGGGGCTCGTGTTTCACCGCAAAATCGCGATCGATGACCGCTATATGTTCACGATCACGGACAGCGTCGAAAATAAAACGGCGCAGCCCGTGACGCTGCATCCTTATGCGCGTGTCGCACGCTACGGCAAGCCCGTGTCGGCCGGCTATTCCATTCTGCACGAAGGCTTTGTCGGCGTCATCGGTGATTCCGGCGTGCAGCAAATCAAATACGACAAGATCGAGAAAGAAGATCGCGGAACGAAGACATTCACGGGCACCGGCGGCTGGCTCGGCCTCACCGACAAATATTGGGCCGCGGCCGTCATTCCGGATCAGACCAACGCCGTCGAGGCCAACTTTCTGGGAATCGTCGGCGTTCCCCCGACGTATCAGTCCGGCTTTGTCGGCACGGAAGGAAAAACGCTCGCTCCGGGTGGGTCAAGCGAATTCACCTCCAGGGTCTTCGCCGGAGCCAAGGAGACCGATACGCTCGATCGATATCAGGCCGATTTGGGAATCAAGAAATTTGACCTTCTGATCGACTGGGGCTGGTTCTACTTCATCACCAAGCCAATGTTCTGGCTGCTCGACTTCGTTTACAAATTCACCGGCAATTTCGGCGTCGCGATCCTGTGCATCACGGTTCTCGTCAAGGCGCTCTTTTTTCCGCTCGCCAACCGCAGCTATTTGGCCATTGCCAAGCAGAAGGCGGTGCAGCCCCAGCTCATGGCGATCCGCGACCGCTTCCCCGACGACAAGCAGAAGCAGCATATGGAAACCATGGCGCTCTACAAGCGCGAGAAAATCAATCCCCTCTCGGGCTGCTTGCCAGTGCTGATCCAAATTCCTGTCTTCTTCTCGCTTTACAAAGTGCTGGTGATCACGATCGAGATGCGTCAGGCGCCGTTTTTCGGCTGGATCAAGGATCTTTCGCGGCCTGACCCGACCAATATCTTCAATCTCTTCGGCCTCATTCCCTTTGATCCGACTCTGATACCGGTATTCGGGCCCTATCTTGCGATTGGCGTCTGGCCCGTCATCATGGGCATCACCATGTTCCTTCAGATGAAGGTGAACCCGGAACCGACGGACCCGGTGCAAAAGCAGGTCTTCACCTGGATGCCGGTCCTCTTCACGTTCACGCTTGGCACCTTCGCCTCTGGCCTCGTCATCTATTGGAGTTGGAATAATATCTTGTCGGTCATTCAGCAGACGACAATCATGAAACGGGCAGGCGTCAAGATTGAACTCTGGGACAATTTGACCGGCATTTTCCGCAAGAAAGCGACAACCTGAGTCGAGGGGGCTGTGGAGGACACGGTTTTCGCCCCGCCAGACTTTGCGGAAATGGGCCGCAAGCTTTTCGCTGGGGAATGCGCTTTTCAATGGGCGGCGGCGCAAGCCACCCAATTGCCGCCGCCTGACGCGCTGGAAATAGCCTTCGCGGGCCGTTCGAACGTGGGAAAATCCTCGCTCCTCAACGCGCTGACCAATCGCAAAACCCTCGCACGGACCTCGCATACACCAGGGCGCACGCGCGAACTCAATTTTTTTGCACTTGCCGGCGGCGATGGCAACGCCAAGCTGCGCCTCGTCGATATGCCCGGCTATGGCTATGCGGCGGCGTCAAAGGAAAAGGCCGCGTCCTGGAGCCGCCTGATCGAGGCGTTCCTGCGCGGCCGGGCGCCGCTCGCCCGCGTTTTCCTCCTTATCGATGGCCGCCATGGCGCCAAGCCAATCGACATCGAGATGCTTACTCTTCTCGATCGATCGGCGGTGTCCTATCAGCTCGTCTTGACGAAACAGGATGAAGTGAAAGCCGCCGAACGGGAAGGCCGCCTTGCCGCTGCCCGCGCCCTCACCGCCACGCATCCCGCCGCTTTTCCGGAGGTGATCTTCACCTCGTCGCGCAGTGGCGAAGGCATCGGCGATCTGCGCGCCGCGATCGCGAGGCTGCTCATGGAACGCGGCCCTTGACGGCGAAGGATGGCGCGATGCCCGCCTCTTGCGAGCCCCGGCATGCGCGAAGCCGGTGAATTTGAGTTGTTCCTTTCGCTCATGTGAAGGGCAAGCGCTCGACGGGCGTGCCCCTGAGCCGCCGTCACACGCGCTATGAGAGTTCTGTGCCTTCCGCCTCGGCGAGCGCGGCACCCACTTCGAGGCCGAGATCATCCATGCTCGTTTCCTCGACAACATTCAGCGCTTCGCCCTTGGCCTGGCGTTCGGCTTCCGCGGCGGAGCGGGCGACATTGACGGTAATCAAGGCTTCGATTTCGGGATGCAAATGCACCGGGACTTCGTGCATTCCGAGCGATTTGATCGGGGTTTTCAGGACGATCTGATTGCGATTGGCACTAAACCCGCCCGCCGTGACCGCGGCGGCGATGTCGCGCGGCGAGACCGAACCATAGAGATGACCCGTCTCCCCCGCCTGGCGGATAATGACGAAGACTTGGCCAGCAAGCTTTTCGGCGACCGCCGCCGCCTCGCTCCGGGATTCGAGATTGCGAGTTTCGAGCTGGGCGCGCTCATTTTCGAAGCGGGCTTTGTTGGCTTCGGTCGCGCGCAGGGCTTTGCCGCCGGGAAGCAAAAAATTGCGGGCATAGCCATCCCTTACGCGGACGGTATCTCCCATTTGACCGAGTTTGCCGATACGTTCGAGCAAAATAACATCCATAATGCCGTCCTTGGAGTTGCGAGTTTTCAGGGTTTGAGTGAATCCGCCTTTTTCTTGCGATCCCGTATGGAGAAAGCTGCGTCGAGAATGCCGGCCACGATCAACACCAGGAGAAATCCCAAAGATGTCAGCGGGAAGGCGAGGCCGAGGTAAATGACCGTGAGGAGGGGAATCCGGAAGACCGTTCCGCGTGGCAGATAATGCGCGACAGCTAGTCCCACCAGCGCGTAAGCGATGCCGAGGCTCACCGCGACAATAATGACGATGAGGCTTGGGAGGCCGCCGAGATAGGGGCCGATCGCGGCGGTGGCGCCGAAAACCAGAAGATAGATCCGTGGCAGCCGCAATTCCCATGCAATATCGGGCCACAGGCGGGGGAGCTGCCCCGAAAGCTGGGCCACCCGCGCGGCGAGCCAAAGATTGAGCATCAACATGACAAGGCTGCTGGCCGCTACTAGCGGCGCTGCCGCCAAAACCATGGCGCGCGCCAAACTGTGCACATCGACACCCGCTGGCAGCTGGATCTTGGGGCTCATCAGCTCCTCGACGAGGGGGGCAACTTCGGCGCTCAATTGCTCAAGCGCGACGTCGAATCCACCAAAGGACGAGCTGACATAGATCGCGATGGCCACCCCTATGGCGGCGCACATGGAGGCGGCATAGGAGAGAACGCGCTCGAGCGGACAATATTCGCGGGTAAAGAAACTGCCGACCCGCGTCGTGACAACCCAATTGGGACTTCCCTTGACCCGGCTCAACACCGAGAGGAGGCTCAGCCAAAGAGCGGGCAATCCAAGAAACAGAGCGAAGGTCAGGCCAGCGAGCGCGGCCATGTCGAGATTGCCGAATTTCTGCTGGGCGTAAAAGAGCGCGGACACGGTGAATGTGGCCGAGACGACCGCCATAGCACCGGCGACGACGCCATAGCCGAGCATGGCGATCATGATGGGAAGCGGAGAAAGATTGAAGAGAATCGCCGCGGGAAGGTTGGCCCGGCCGGCGAGGCTGCATAACACAGCGGCGGCAATTCCCGCCCCAATCCCGATGGCGGCGGGGGGGCCCAGTTTTTGGAGGCGTTTTTTCATCATGCCTTGCTGTCCCGCTTGAAAGGCGGTTAGGGGCCGACCAGAGATCCCGTCTCCGTGCGTCCCAACAAAACCGCGCGGTCTCACCGCGCGGCCGGTGATCTGCCTTTTTATATGTCGAGGATACTAGAACAATTCCATCTTGGTGGAAATATCCAACAAGCGGAGGCCCGGCTCGCCAGAGCCGGGCGCGACATCAGCGGATGACGTAAGGCAACAGCCCGAGAAACCGGGCGCGTTTGATCGCCTTTGCCAGCTCGCGCTGCTTTTTGGCCGAAACGGCGGTAATGCGCGAGGGGACGATCTTGCCACGCTCGGAAATGTAGCGCGACAGGAGGCGGGTGTCCTTATAGTCGATCTTGGGCGCATTCGGGCCGGAAAACGGGCAAGTTTTGCGGCGGCGGAAAAAAGGCCTGCGCGGCGCGGCGGAAGTTGTCATCAGAAGCTCGCCTCCTCAACTGCCGCAGCCTCGTCGCGCGGACGCCGGGGACCACGTTCACCGCGATCGGGGCGCGGTCCGCGGCCACGCTCGCCCCGTTCGGAGCGCTCACCGCCGCGATCGTCATCGTCGCGTTTGCGCATCATCGCCGATTGGCCCTGTTCGAGAGCGTCGACCCGGATCGTCATAAAGCGGATGATGTCTTCGTTGATGCCCATCTGACGTTCCATTTCGGTGAGCGCGGCGGGAGGAGCATCAATGTTCAAAAGCGAGAAATGCGCCTTGCGGTTCTTCTTGATCCGGTAGGCGAGGGATTTCACGCCCCAATATTCCACCTTCTCGACTTTGCCGCTGAAGGATTCGATGACGGCTTTGAACTGCGCCGTCAGCGCTTCCACCTGTTGGGCGGAAATATCCTGACGCGCCAAGTAGATGTGCTCGTAGAGCGCCATTGGCCAGCCTTTCTCTTTCAATCTTCGCGATGCCCGGCGCCGAGCCCTTCGAGCCGGAAAGGCTCGATCAGCAAACGAAGGCGGAGACACCGGGAATGCGGATCAATGTAGATCCAGTCCGCGCAGCGGGTTCCCGTTCAGCCCCCGGCCGAAGCCGCGAAGCGCGCTTTATACAAGGATTTTCTTCTGAGGCAAGGCCGCTTTCCAGGCCTCTTTGAAAAATGTCATGCGAGACCAGAGTTAAACGCAAGGGCCCCATTGCCCATTGGCGCGGATACGCCAAGATTTCAGCCCCGCCTTGGCGACGACAATCCGCCCGCTTTTCGCCATGGCGACAAGATGTTTGAAGACGAGGGGCGTCAGCCAGGCCAGCGGTTTTTCGGGATCGCAGACCGCGCGGTACTCATCGGAATCGGGATCTTCCATCAAGATCGTGCCGACGCGATCGGGGCGCATGCGCGGGTTCATGCTCCTGTCGCCTTTCCATAAGCACTCGTAATCGCGGCAAACCTTTGGTCTTGCCGGGTAGATGCCGCAGCCGCCGGAGCCCGAATTTTGGCAATGTTCGCACAACCGGCCGGCGGATTTGGAAAGTTCGGTGATCTCGAGAACCTTGCAGCAAAAACTGCATTCGCCACAGGTTTTTCCAGGGATTGCAAGCATCAGCTTCTCACGAAAGGCCGCCTGATTCGGTGAATTTAACTTTGTGATCAGGAAGGCGCGCGCGCAAGGGCAATCGCAACGGCGTCAATGACAAACGCCGTCAGTGGCGTCGGCAATGAGGCCGGCAAGGCCAAGGAAAGGATGCGCCAGCTCCAGCGTCCTCGCAGCTTTCGCTTCGGTCGCAAAGCTCATCGAGGCCGCTCTTGAAGCAGTTGCTCGGAGGCGATCCCGATCATGACAAGGTGAGCGGCAAGGAGGGCGATGGCCGTGCCTGTCAACCCGTGTGAGGCGGTGCCGAGGTAACACGCGGCGATGCCGATCACACTCACGACCGCGAAGGCATTGGACGCCTTCATATGCCGGTTGATCGCGGACAGAGGCCAGAAGAGCGCCGTCCAAATCATTTCCGCGCCGATCGAAAAAACCAGAATTGCAAAGAAAGGCTCCTCGGCCAGAAGCTTGCCGTCTGTCCACAGTTTGAGAATGAAATCGCCCGCGAAAATCGTAAAGACCACATAGATTATGGTCCCGATTGCAGCAAGTGCGAGATGAATTTTTACAATATGAGTAAAGGCGGAGTTGTCTTTTTGACCAAATAGACGAGAATATTCCGGAACAACCGACAAATTTATAATATTCATTGTCGACGTTCCGAGCCTTGCGAGCGTTCTTGAAGTTGAGAACAAAACAACATGCGCAGGTACTGAAATTAAACCCAGAATAACGACTGGGCCTTGGATCAGAAGCGCCGTGCCAATCGGAATAAACATATAGCTGAGCGAAGGATGAAGGAGATGCCTGATTTCCTTGAGCGAGCAATACGTCCAGCCGAGCTGCAATGATGGGGCGATGGATCGCAGCCAAATAAAGATCGCTGTCGTAAAGACGATGCGGTTGAGCAGCATCGCGGCCGCCGCCATCACGAGATCGCCGCCAAGCAGCGCCGTGGCCGCCGTCAAAGTGGCATCGCCCAGCCTGGAGGTGGCAACCCAGAGGGTCTCCGAGGCCGGCCTGCCCGCGGCGCGGACCGCCGCATGCAGAAGCTGGAAATACTGGCAACCGGCGATGAACAGCGCAAACAAGACAAGGACGAGTTTGGCTTGGGTTTCCGTCACCGAGCCCAAATCGAAGATCGAGCCAAGCCGGATCGAGAGAACAAGGGCGATCACCAAAAGCGTGACCGCGCCGACGACGACATTGAGCAGCACAAAGACGCTATGATAGGTGGTCAGCGTGCCCTGAAGGTCGCCGCTGGCCATTTTCATCGTCATTTCGTTCTTGGCGATGAAGGTAAAGCCGAAATCACTGAGCGTCAGATAGACGGGCAGCGCGGACAGAACCAGCCAGACGCCATAGTGCTCGATACCCCAAGCGTGCAGCAAGATCGGCACAAGGACAATCTGAGTGGCGATCGTGACGGCTTGCCCGTAGATGTTGGCGCCAACCGTCGAGCCGACGCGCTTCAAGGAACCCGATGGCGCCATATTCAATGACCAATTTTGAAGAAGGGATGGAAGCTAATCATAGTCTCATCAAAAAGGCGAACTTCGCCCTGCATCTTGGTGCTGGCAAACGCATATTTAATGATGGAGCAGGCAAGCGGCTGGATTATGACAAAGGCTTGTTCCTTACGCATGGGCCGCGTCCGGTTCGGCCGGTGCGCGAGAAGAACGAGTTGAAGGCTGGCACGAAGGCCACCGAAAGTGTTTTGCAGATCGTCGTTGATGCGTCGGCACTCATCACGCGCCCCGCGGCGAACAGCGCTGTGAACGCCGCTCAAGCAACGCGGACATAGAGGCCGAGCCGTTTCCTCGATCGCAGCTTAGCAAATTCATTCATCGAAATCCATTCGTTAGAGCGTGATCCCAAGGAGCGTGATCTCAAAAACCGCCGAACTTGTGGACACACTCCGCAATCGAGAAAAAGGAGAAGGCGCGGCCGCGCATCCGCCGCCGGCTTTTTTTGTCCGGCCCGCAAGTGGCTATTCGAGCTGCATCAAGAGGTCCCTTGCGTCGATCTGCTGGCCTGGCGCCACCAAAATCTCGGCGATTTTGCCGTCGCGCGGGGCATGCAATGCGGTCTCCATCTTCATGGCCTCCAGCGTGGCGACGACATCACCCGCCTTGACATTTTGGCCAAGGCGCACGGAAATCGTCGAGACCGAACCGGGCATGGGTGCGGCCACATGCGACAGATTGCCATCCTCGGCTTTGCGCCGCGCGACGATTTTCACCGCGGCGGCGCGATTCTGGACCTTGATGATTCTTGGCTGACCGTTGAGCTCGAAGAAGACCTTGACCTGGCCCTCCTCGTCCGTCTCGGCGATCGTCATCAAAACCAGCACGAGCGTCTTGCCCGGCTCGATCTCGATGGCGATCTCACCGCCGGGCTGCATGCCATAGAAAAACACGGGGGTTGGCAGCACGGAAACGGGGCCGTACCGCCGGACGGTGGCCGCGAATTCGGTGAAGACCTTCGGGTACATGAGATAGGAGGCAAGTTCATCGTCGTTCAACGGCCGGCCGCACGCCTTTTCCGTATCGGCACGGGCGGCGGCAAGATCGGTGGGGGGCAGCAACGCGCCTGGCCGTGCGGTAATCGGCTTTTCATCTTTCAGCACCTTCGCCTGCAAGGCCTTGGGCCAGCCGCCGGGGGGCTGGCCGAGATCACCTTTCAGCATGTCGACGACGGACGCCGGAAAGGCGATGTCGCGATTGGGATCGAGCACGTCGTCCGGCGTCAAATCCTGGCTGACCATCATCAGCGCCATGTCGCCGACAACCTTTGAAGAGGGCGTCACCTTGATGATGTCGCCAAAAAGATCGTTCGCCGCGCGATAGGCCGTGGCGATTTTGTCCCAGCGCTTGTCGAGGCCGAGCGCGCGCGCCTGCTCCTTGAGATTGGTGAACTGGCCGCCCGGCATTTCGTGGAGATAAACCTCCGCCGTGCCCGTCTTGAGGTCGCTCTCGAAGGCGGCATATTGCATGCGCGCCGCCTCCCAATAGGAACTCAGCTGTCGAATCACGGCCGAATCGAGACCCGTGTCGCGCTCACAATGGCGCAAGGCTTTTACGATCGAGCCGAGGCAGGGCTGCGATGTCGTGCCGGACATCGTATCGATGGCCGCATCGGCGGCGTCGACCCCGGCTTCGGCCGCCGCGAGCACAGTCGCCGCCGATATCCCGGACGTATCATGGGTATGCAAATGCAGCGGCAGACCCGACGTCTCCCGCAACGCCTTGACCAGCACGCGCGCCCCGGACGGCCGGAGCAATCCCGCCATGTCCTTGATGGCGAGGATATGGCAGCCGGCCCGTTCCAGCTCCTTGGCGACGCCGACATAATAGTCGAGTGAATATTTGGCGCGATTGGGATCGAGAATGTCGCCCGTGTAGCAGATCGCGCCCTCGGCGAGCTTGCCTGTCTCGCAAACGGCATCGATCGCGACACGCATATTCTCGACCCAGTTGAGGCAATCGAAAATACGGAAGAGATCGATGCCGCGGGCGGCGCGGCGCACGAAATATTTCACGACATTGTCAGGATAATTCGTGTAGCCAACGCCGTTGGCGCCGCGCAGCAACATCTGGGTCAAGAGGTTCGGAGCCCGCTCGCGCACGAGCGCAAGACGCTCCCAGGGGTCTTCCGAGAGAAACCGCATCGCGACGTCGAACGTCGCGCCGCCCCAGCATTCGAGCGACAAGAGTTGCGGCAGCCCCTTGCCGTAGGCTCCAGACACAGCGGCGATATCCTTCGTGCGCATCCGTGTCGCAAGCAGCGATTGATGAGCGTCCCGCATCGTGGTGTCGGTGATCAAAAGGCGGCTCTCGTTCCGCATCCATTCAGCGAAACGCGTAGGGCCGAGCTTTTCCAGCAATTGCCGGGTCCCATCCCGGATGGGCGTGCGGGGAAATTGCGGCACGGCCGGCTCGCGCGCGACGGCGGGAGGCCGCGCGCGGTCGCGGGTTTCCGGGTGGCCGTTCACCGTCACGTCGGCGATGAAAGTGAGCAGTTTTGTCGCGCGGTCCTTGCGTTTTTTGAAATCGAATAAGGACGGAGTCTCGTCGATGAAGCGGGTTGTGTAATCGCTGGCGATGAAGCGCGGATGGTTGATGATATTATGCAAGAAGGCGAGATTGGTGGAGACACCGCGAATGCGATATTCGAGAAGCGCGCGATCCATCCGGCGGATCGCTTCTTCCGGTGTCGACGCCCAAGCTGTGATTTTTTCAAGCAAGGGATCATAGAAGCGGGTGACGACGGCCCCGGAATAAGCGGTGCCGCCATCGATGCGGATGCCAAAGCCCATCGCGCCGCGGTAGGCGGTGATGCGGCCATAATCGGGAATGAAATTATTTTCCGGATTTTCCGTCGTGATCCGGCATTGCAGGGCATGGCCGGAGAGGCGGATGAATTCCTGCGGCGGAATGCCTGTCTCCTCGGGAAGGCCAATACGCTTGCCTTCGGCGATCCGGATCTGGGCTTTCACGATGTCGAGGCCGGTGACCACCTCGGTCACGGTGTGCTCGACTTGGATGCGCGGGTTGACCTCGATGAAATAAAATTCTCCGGTATCGACATCCGTTAAGAATTCGACCGTGCCGGCGCCCGCGTAATGAGCCGCGCGCCCGAGCCTGAGCGCCGCTTCGCAAAGCTTTGCGCGAGTCGCATCGTCGAGAAAGGGAGCGGGGGCGCGCTCCACCACCTTCTGGTTGCGGCGCTGGATCGAGCAATCGCGCTCGAAGAGATGCACGAGCGTGCCGTGGGTGTCGCCGAGAATTTGGACTTCGACATGACGCGCCCGGCGCACCAGTTTTTCGAGATAGACCTCGTCCTTGCCAAAGGCGCTTTTCGCTTCCCGCTTGGCACTCATCACGCTTTCGAGAAGCTTGTCCTCGCTCTCGATGGGCCGCATCCCGCGTCCACCGCCGCCCCAAGATGCCTTGAGCATGAGCGGGTAGCCGATTTTGCTTGCGAGACGCTTCACCTCGTCCGGATCGTCCGGGAGCGGCGGCGTCGCGGGCATGACCGGCACGCCGCAGGAAATCGCCAGGTGGCGTGCCGCAACCTTGTTGCCAAGTTCGCGCATGGTTTGCGGACTTGGGCCGATAAAGATCATGCCCGCGGCCGCGCAGGCTTCCGCGAATTCGGGACTCTCCGAAAGGAAGCCGTAACCTGGATGAATCGCGTCGACCTTGGCGTCCTTGGCGACCCGGATCACCTCTTCGATCGACAGATAGCCTTCAAGGGCCCCTTTCCCGGCGCCAACCTGATAGGCTTCGTCCGCCTTGAAGCGGTGCAGCGAGAGCTTATCCTCCTCGGCAAAGATCGCAACCGTCCCAATTCCAAGCTCGGTTGCCGCTCGAAACACGCGAATGGCAATTTCCGAGCGGTTGGCGACGAGTAAGCGGCGAATTCGGTGCATGGGCACTCGCTTAGGGCCGGAGACGAGGCGTTCTCGCCTCCGTGCAAATCATGCACCAGCAAGGACCTTCAGCACGCAAAGGCATTGGCGCGCATGGAGTTTTTCGCATTTTGCCTGGAAAATCAAATCCGGCTGCGTTTGGCCGCCATTCTAAAGTCTTGCCGGCCATAAAGAAAATTTGCTCCGCAGCGCGGCACGATATAAGCGAAGGCCTGCCACAAGAAAAGAAGAGTGAATTGCGCCGCGCTTCGATAAGGGGCACGAGCCGGACGCACTCTGACGATCCACGCGCCGGGAGGAGCCCATGCCGTCAAAAAAACCTGAGACAAAGCCGCACTCGAGTGCCGTTCGTCTCGTGCTGATTCCCGCGGCCCTGCTCCTGACGATCGCCGGCGGCTGGTCGGTCTTCTGGTTTGTCAAATCACGTCTGGCGGCGGCTGCCGTCACGAATTGGATGACCCATGAAGCTGAGCTCGGACGCAGCTGGGAGTGCCCCGACCAGAAGATCGGCGGCTTTCCTTTTACAGTCAAGGTTTCCTGCGCCAACCTCCTCTTCCAAGGCAAGATCGTCGACAAGACAGTGACGGGAACCGTGCGGGGATTTCAAGCCACCGCGCCGCTGTTGCGCAACGACAATATGCTGGCGAAACTCGAGCCGCCCTTTGTCGCCAAGACCAGCGACGGCGCGCTCGATCTCACGATGAATTGGGACGAGTTTTACATCGAGTTCGAAGGCAAACCCGGCGCCTATGAACGGATCGCCCTCGCCGGCACTCAGGTCAAGATGCAAGGCAGGGCAGGGCTCATGGACTCCGTGGACGGCGGGTTTGACGAATTCCACAGCTACCTGTCATTGGCGCAAGACCGGCATGACGATGCCTATGATTTCATGTTTTCGTTCAACGATGGCTCGATTCCGGCACTGAGCCGTCTTTTGGATTCGCAAAATCCCGTGGGGCTGCAGTTCGGAGGCACGGTCTCGCAAGCCGAGGTCGGCCGCGCCAAATCGCTCACAGAATTTCTCGAGCAATGGCGCTTGGCGAAGGGCCGGGTCGATATCTCGACCGTGCGGTTCACAAGCGGCGGTACGCTTCTCGAAGCCACCGGCGGCCTTGATCTCGACGATCAACATCGCGTCAAGGGTAAGCTCGACGCCTCATTTGCGGGGTTCGATAAGGCCTTTCACCAACTGAACCTCGATCCGGGTCTCCTCACGGCGGGCCGGGTTCTCTCCGGACTGCTCGGCAAGGGCGGCAACGAACCCGGGCGCTTGAATCTGCCGGTCACCTTCTCCGAAGGCTTTTTGTCTCTCGGTCCGCTGCGCACATCAATCCAAATTCCGCCCCTCTATTGAGGCAAAGGGGAACGCGCATGGGGCTCGGACGGGAAGGTCACGTCTCGCCTGACCGGCGGCCGAAATCCGGTGCGGCGGTTTCCTGGCCTTGCTCGATTATGCCGCGCCGGATCGCCCGGGTCCTTGTGAAAAGCGCGAAAAGGCCGTCGCCGTCGCCATTGCGGATCATGCGCTGAAGCGCGCTCAGATCCTCGTTGAAACGGCCGAGCATTTCGAGCACCGCCTCCCTGTTGTTGAGGAAAACGTCGCGCCACATCGTCGGGTCCGAGGCCGCGATCCGGGTAAAGTCGCGAAACCCGCCCGCCGAAAATTTGATGACTTCGGATTGCGTCACTTCTTCGAGGTCGGCGGCGGTGCCGACGATATTATAGGCGATGAGATGCGGCACATGGCTGGTGATCGCGAGCACCAGATCGTGATGCGCGGCCTGCATGATTTCGACATTGGCGCCAGCTCCGGTCCAAAACGCCGCCAGCCGCGCGATGGCCTTGGGGTTACTCCCTTCGGGCGGCGTCAATATGCTCCAGCGATTGAGAAAAAGCGTCGAAAACCCCGCTTCCGGACCCGATTGTTCGGTTCCGGCCACGGGATGCGCCGGGATAAAATGGACGCTGGCCGGTAGATGCGGCGCGACCGCCTTGATGATGGCGGCCTTGACCGAGCCGACGTCGGACACGATCGCCCCTGGCATAAGATCGGGCGCGATGTCGCGCGCGATCGCCCCCATCGCGCCGGGAGGGGCGCAAAGGATCACAAGATCCGCGCCCGCGACCGCAGCCGCGGCTGTCTCCACGACCTGGTCGGCGAGCGCGAGTTCCGCCACTTTCGCGCGGACGCCCGCCGATATGTCCGCGACAATGATCTCGCCCGCGAGCGCCTTGCGCCGGCACACGCGCGCCAGGGAGGAGCCGATCAACCCCATGCCGATGAGGGCGAGGCGTTGGAACAAGGGCTCGCTCAGAGGCGCCCCAAGACCGTCAGGCACGCGCGCGGCTCTCGAAACCGATGAAATCCTTGAGGGCCGCGACAAGGAGACGGTTCGCTTCCTCGGTGCCGACGGTGAGCCGCAGGCAATGCGGCAGCCCATAGGCGCCGACCGCGCGCAGGATCAGGCCCCGGCTTAAGAGAAAGCGGTCCACGGCCCGGGCCTGCGCCTCGCCATTTAAATGCAGCAGAAGAAAATTGCCGACGCTCGGCGTGATCTTGATCCCGAGCGCGGAAATTTCATGGGCGAGCCAGGCACGCCAAGTCTCATTATGGGCGATCGCTTTTTCGATATGGGCTTGATCCTCCAGCGCCGCGACGCCGGCCGCGATCGCCGCCCCATTGGTGTTGAACGGCCCCCGGATGCGATTGAGGACGCCGCACACAGCAAGCGGCGCGTAGCACCAGCCAAGCCTGATCCCGGCAAGACCATAGATCTTCGAAAAGGTGCGCGTCATCACGACGTTGTCGCTCGTCGAGACAAGCGCCGCGCCGGCCGCATAATCCGCGCGCGTCACATATTCGGCATAGGCCGCGTCGAGAACGAGCAGCACATGGCTTGGCAGGCGCAGAGCCAGGCGCTCGACCTCGGCGAACGGCAGATAGGTGCCGGTCGGATTGTTGGGATTGGCGAGGAAGACCATCTTGGTCCTTGGCCCGACCTTGGCCAGAATATGATCGGCGCTCGCGGTGAGATTGGTTTCGCCGGCGACAATGGGAACGCCGCCCGCGGCAAGAATGGCGATCCTGTAGACGAGAAAACCATGCTCCGTGAAAATGCCTTCATCGCCCGGACCGATAAAGGCGGCGGCGAGCAAATGGATGAGTTCATCCGAGCCGTTGCCGCAGACAATTCGCGCCGCGTCGAACCCATGCCTCGCGCCGATCCCCTCGCGCAAGACGGTGGCGGCGCCGTCCGGATAATCCTGGAGATGGTCGGCATAGGCGCGCAAGGCTTCGCGGGCGCGGGGCGAAGGCCCGAGCGGTGTTTCATTCGCCGAAAGCTTGAAAATCCTGGCGGCGCCGGGCGCCGAGCTTTGGCCCGGAACATAAGGATCGATCCCGAGGACGCCGGGCCGCGGCCGCGGCGCAGTCTCGATTTCGGTCGTCGCGATTTTGATCATAAAAGCAAACTCCGGAATTATTGCGCCGCTACCTTTTGGATGGTGCTCGCGTCAAAACGCGACGCGTGGCTGCCGATTTCGGTCACCTTTGGTTCGGCGGCGCCGGAACGGATCATGGCTTCGCGCCATTCTTCAAGCCCGGCGCCTCCTTCCGTCGCGACCATCAGACAAAGATCAGGCCCGGCTTTCGAGCGGCCGAGAATCTCCAGCCGGGGGGCGCGCGGGACGGCGGCGAGATGGTCTCCCCCATGGGGAATCATCACATCGTAGAGCACCACATCGCGCACCGCCGCTTCGGCGAGCGGCTGAGCGAGGATATAAACGGGCATTCCGGCCGGATGGTCCGGCCGCTCGACGAAGGGCAGCCTGGCGATGATCTTGGGCGCCCCGGGCCCAACGAGACCGCGCCACCAAGGTTCCGGCGAATGATCCACCCGGACCACGCCGAGGTCGCCACCGGATTTGGCGACAGCCTCGATGACCCGCGCGGCGCTGGGGTGGGGCACGTAAGGGACG
Organism: uncultured Alphaproteobacteria bacterium; assembly: GCA_963784075.1. Lineage (GTDB taxonomy): Bacteria > Pseudomonadota > Alphaproteobacteria > Rhizobiales > Beijerinckiaceae > Methylocapsa. The sequence continues at coordinate 88,863 of CAWAQW010000023.1, forward strand.
GTAAAACCGAAGTGAAACCGGCAGCTATCGCGCATTGTGGCATCGCCGCCGGAAATATCGGCATGCACGCTGTAGTTCGACTGAATATAGGTAAACGTCGAGATGATGATGCGCCAAATGCCCTCGACGGTATCGAGGGGTAGCAGGCCGTGATGACGGGAGACGAGGGCCCGCATCATATCCGCCTCGCGGCCCGGCCGGAACGCCGATCCGCCACCCTGCCGCGCCTTGGCTTCAATCAGCCGGTGAATGATCTCGCCGCGCTCCATCAACAGCCGGTGGAGCGCCGCGTCGATGCGATCGATCTCGATTCGAAGATCGGCCAGGGTCTCGAGGCGGGAGGGCGTGGTCATATTGTGTCGGCTCGCAGGAACTCCCGGCTGTCTTAGAGCATTTTTAGCGAAGGGGGAAAGAGACTTTGATAGAGCCCCCGCCATCATTGGTATCCAGGTTTTCCAGAAAGCTTCTTGATTCAGGTCAAAGCGCAAATTGCAGGTTGGGTACGAAAGGAAAACCGGCGAAACAGAGGGTCATCCCGCTGCTGGTCCCAAGGAGATGAGCTCATCCGGCGGGGGAGCCTGACTGCGAACGACCACAGTCAGCGGCCTCGAAGTCGAGAATTGAAGCGCCCGTTCCACGCCGCAAATCAACCCATTCGTTTTTGGAGGAGATGAGTTATGGCCGAAGCAACCAAACTGCCCATCAAAACCGAGAAAAAAGCCGCTGCGCCCGCCCCGCTTGGGCATTGGACGCCGTTTGAATCTCTGCGCCGTGAAATTGACCGCCTCTTCGACAGCTTCCATGGAGGCGCGGGGCGTCTCCCCTTCGGCCGTCCCGGGTTCGATTTAGAGCTGGCCTGGCCGCGCGAGCCAAGCTGGAGCCTCGCGCCCGCGGTCGACGTCGCGGAAAAGGAGAATGAGTATGAAATCACCGCCGAGCTGCGGGTGGACGAGAAGAACATCGACATCAAGCTCTCAAACGGCATGCTAACGATCAAGGGCGAAAAGAAAGAGGAGAAAGAGGAGCGCGAAAAGGACTATTATCTTTCGGAGCGACGGTACGGCTCGTTCACACGGTCTTTCCAGCTGCCCGAGGGGGTCGATGCGGAAAAGATCGAGGCGACCTTCGCAAAGGGCGTATTGACCGTGAAATTGCCGAAGACGGCCGAGGCGCAGAAAAGAGAAAAGACCATCGCCGTTAAAGCGGCCTAGAGCATGTTCCCGAAAAAGTTGATCGATTTTTTCGATCAGAACATGCTCCAACTCTTTGAATCTGAGCCTAGTCCTCATCGATCAAATGAGTCCATTTGATCGGGACGCGGCCTAGAATTGAGATCCTCAAAAAGCGCCTATGAAAACGGACCTCAGGCATGACCGTTTCAGACCGAAACGGTCATGCGAGGCGTTCAGCCGCGCGCCACCTCGGGCCACAGGCTTCGCAGAGGAATGGGCAGAGTGGCGATGATTTTCGCGGTCTCCCCAGGGTCAAGCTCCTGCCACAAAAGATCGAAGACAGCCTTTGTGACGCCAAGGGTGTCGCGTGGAAACTGGGGCGGGAGGCCGACGGCGACGCGTGCGAGGAATTCGTCCAAGTGCCGTCCCGTGCTCGGTTTCGCGGTCAGATGCCAGCCTTCATAGTAGATGCCGCGCACCATGATTGGCAGCTGCGCCGCGAAATGCACCGCTTGCTCCGCCGTGAGACGATCGCGAAGCGCATGAAGCACCGCGCGCAGCGCGCTATAGGCGTCATGCCGGCTGCGCAGATGGTGTTCCTCGACCAGCTTCTTGAGCCAGATGTTCGTCTGCTGGATCGTATGATCCAGCACAGGCAGCTGCGTATCGCTCATGGTTCGCACCTCGTTTTTGGGCTGACCTTTTGAACGCGCTGAAGAGCCGTCGTGGTTCGTTCCCGATGGCGCCTTTCGTAAAATACCCAAGATGGCGAAGAGCGCCGCGAGCTGCTCCGGTCAGGGTTACGCTTGCGGACCGCAAAATCTGGTTTCTTTGGGTATATTGCTTTGGCGGCGGCGGATGTCGAGGATCGCCGCGGAACTCATTTCGCCGGCGGCGGGCGCGATGGACGCAATCCAAGTTCCACCAAGTTCCAGACCAGAATCAGCGCAAGCGCGGCATCGGCGCCCGCCACATACCAATAGGAAATCACGTCCGCGACGCGCGGCTGCAGCCAATGCGCGGCGCCGCTCAAAAGCGCGGCGAGCGGCAACAGCCCCGCCATCGCCCCAGGCCAGCGCCGGTCGCGCCAGCGTTTGGCGCTGAGGTTATAATGGCAAATCGCGATGATCAGGACCGCGAAGGCGTAAAACAAAAGATAGACGAAAGCGGCCATCGTCCTCCAGGCGAGGAACGGCGTGCTGGCGAGGTCATGGCGGGTGAAGGGCGCCAAGAAAAACCAGATGAGGGTCAGGACAAAGAGCGGCACGCCCAGAAACGCGGTGCCCTGCCACCATGTGCTGGCGTCGATCCGGCCCTGATCGGTACGGAACCCAAACCGCCGGATGAGTTCCGCGAGAGAGGCCGCCATCAGTCCCTCAGCAATTCGTTGATCGCGGTTTTGGAGCGGGTCTGGGCGTCCACGGTTTTCACGATCACCGCGCAATAAAGCGAAGGTCCGGGCGCGCCGTTCGGCAGCGGCTTGCCCGGCAAATTGCCCGAAACCACCACCGAATAGGGGGGCACATAGCCGGTGCGGACTTCGCCGGTTGCCCGGTCGATGATTTTTGTCGAGGCGGAAATGAAGGTCCCCATCGCGATCACCGAACCCTGGCCGACGATCACGCCTTCGACGATTTCCGAACGGGCGCCGATGAAGCAATCATCCTCGATGATGGTCGGATTGGCCTGCAAGGGCTCAAGCACGCCGCCAATGCCAACCCCGCCGGAGAGATGCACATTCTTGCCGATTTGCGCGCAGGAGCCGACGGTTGCCCATGTATCGACCATCGTGGCGCTATCGACATAAGCGCCGAGATTGACGAAAGACGGCATCAAAACGACGCCCGGCGCGATATAGGCCGAGCGCCGCACGACGCAATGGGGCACCGAGCGAAACCCCGCGGCGGCATGCTGCTTCCGGCCCCCAGCCGGCGAATTTCGAGGGCACCTTATCCCACCAGGTCGCGCCGCCAGGACCGCCCGGGATCACCGCCATGTCGTTCAGGCGAAACGACAAAAGCACGGCTTTCTTGAGCCATTGATTGACTTTCCAGGACGCGGGCCCGGACACGCCCGCGATCTTTTCCGCGACGCGGAGTTTGCCCGCGTCGAGCAGGTTTAGAGCCTCCTCGACCGCCTCGCGGACGGCGCCTTGTGTCTTGGCGTCGATATTGGCGCGATCCTCGAAAGCGGTGTCAATGATCGTTTGGAGGTCGTCCATTGAAGTCTCCGGAAAGTGGATCATGCAAGCTCGGCGTAACGTTTCGATGGGCCCTGCCCGGATGTCAATGGCCGGAGAGCAGGGGTTTAAGAAAACGGCGAGGCTTTTGCGCGTGCGGAATGCGCCAATTCCTTGGTCTTGAGCGCTTCAACTCGGGGCGATCCTGGTCTATCCGTCCGTCCCGTCCGTTCGCTGGGGCCGAGGGCCAGCAAGAATCGCGTCAAGGTCGCTTGTCACGAAATCGATATGCGGCGGCGCTTCGCTCGTAATCTCGAAGGCTTCGCGATGATCCTTTTGCCCCGGCTTTGGAACAACAAGCACGGTCGCCATTCCTTTTTCATGGGGAATGACGAGATTTTGAGCCAGATCCTCGAACATCATAGCCCGCGCCGGATCGACCACATGCCTTTCGAAAAAACGCTCATAGGTCACGGCGGCAGGCTTTGGCACGAAATCGGCCGCGACAATATCGAAAATATCGTCGAACATTGCCTTAAGGCCAAGCGCCTCGGCGGTCCGCAAGGCATGCTCGCGCGAGCCATTCGTCAGAATGAGCTTGCGTCCGGGAAGAGCCGTGATGGCGGTTGCGAGCGCAAGATCGGGGAGGAGCGAGGAGCGATCGATGTCATGGGTGAAATTGAGAAACTCCTCCGCGCCGATGGCATGTTCCTCCATGAGGCCCCGCAAGGTCGTGCCGTAGCGCTGATAATAGAATTTTTGCAAGGCGCGCGACGACATGCCGTCGAGCCCGAAAAGATGCGCCAGATACAGTGTGATTCGCTCATCGATTTTCGGCCATAGATCGCTGTCGGCCGGATAAAGCGTATTGTCGAGATCGAAGACCCAAGTATCAATGTGCGACAGAGTATCAACGTGTGACAGAGTCTCAATGCGCGATAGAGTGTCGATAGGCGTTAGGGCGTCAAGGAGGGTTGGGGTTTCGCCGTTCGAAACCGGTTGCTCTTTTGGCCGTGGCGCGGCGGCGCCGGTCAGCGCCGCTTGCGGACTGAGGAGTGGATTTTTCAAAAAAGGTCTCGTGTCGTTCACCGTGTAATCAAAGTGCCGGCGCCGAGGTCGGTCAAAAGCTCGATGAGCACCGCGTGGGGCATCTTGCCGTCGAGGATCACGACGCCTTCGACGCCTTGTTCCAGCGCATAGATGCAGGTCTCGACCTTGGGGATCATGCCGCCGGTGATTGTGCCGTCGGCGATAAGGGCATGAATTTCATCGACGCGCAATTGCTTGATCAAATTCTTGTCGCGGTCAAGCACGCCCGGCACATCGGTCAGCAAGACAAGCCGCTTCGCCTTGAGCGCGCCGGCGATGGCGCCGGCAAAGGTATCGGCGTTGACATTATAGGTCTCGCCGTCCTCGCCTTGCGCGACCGGCGCGAGGACGGGGATGAGTTCGCGCCCGAGCACCTGATCGAGCACGGTCTTATCCACCTTGGCCGGCTCGCCGACGAAGCCAAGATCGACATCCTTGCTCAGCCGCGGCACCTTGCTCGCGATCACCATATTGCCATCCTTGCCGCAAAGGCCGATCGCACGGCCGCCTTCGGCATTGATGAAGCCGACGATCTGTTTGTTGATCGAACCGGCCAGCACCATTTCGACGATCTCCATGGTGGCCCGGTCGGTGATGCGCAGGCCATCCGAAAACGCCGATTTAATGCCGAGCTTGCTCAGCATCGCGCCGATTTGCGGGCCGCCGCCATGGACGACGACGGGATTGACCCCGGATTGTTCGAGCAGAACCATGTCGCGCGCGAAATCCCGCGCCACCTTGTCGTCCCCCATGGCATGGCCGCCATATTTGACGACGACGATGGCATCGTCGTAGCGCAACATATGCGGCAGGGCCTGCATCAAGATCGCGGCCTGCTGTTGGGCCCGCGCTTCCGCTTGCTCTTGGGGGCTCATATCGGGTTCGTTCATCAGTTCACGTCTCTGGGGCAGCCGGTGCGGGTTCTATCCCCTCGCTGTGACAAGCTCAACACGGGCCTTAAAATGCAATGGCCGCCGCCGGCGTCTCCAAAGTCCCGCTTGGCCAAAGGACGTGCCGCCGCGACGCTCGCGCATGATCCGCGAAAGGGGAAACCGGTTCGCGAAAAGATCATGCGAAATCGAAAACTCTAGAGGATGATGCGTGGCAATCTCATCGCATCATGCTCTAGCGAAACACGATCCTTCCTTCGATCTTCGCGTCGATAAGCTTCGCCGCCTCGATGTAATCGATCACATCGAGGGCGACAAGCCTGGTGCCAGAGTCCGCGCTCACATGTGCTTTGCCGGCGAGCATCCCATAGCCATCGCCGCCCAGCGCCATGAAATCATTGGTTGCGAGTTTATAGTCGCGGCTGATGTCGAGCGCTTCGCCGTTGACCGTCACCGATTTCACGCGCGCCCCTGGCGGAGATGCCGGATCGGCAACAACCAAAAGCCCCGAAACTTGCGGGAACCGTCCGGATTGGAGCTCGATTTGAGAAAATCCATTTTCCAGTGCATCCAAAATGGCTTTGCCTTGAACAATCGTTATCATTGCCTTGCTGCCAAAAGGGAGTTCGTCGAGGATATCGCGCTTCCTGAGCCGGGTGCCCGCCGGATAGACCTTATTCCCTCGGATCCCGCCTCCATTGATGATCGCAATGTCGGCCGTTGCCGCTTTGCGGAGCGCGTCGGCAAAGAGGTCGCCGATCGCGCACTCCGCCGTGCGCACGGTCTCGGTGCGGCTGTCGAGCGGCGCGGCAAGGGTCGCAATCTTGACGTCGAACAGCCGGTCCAATCCGGCCTTGTACGTTTGGACCTTGGCGCGCATTGCCGGATCGGGATTAATCTTCGCTGTATCGTTGACACGAAAATTCGGCCACCACGACAAGGAGCGATTGGCGTCGCCCCGGTTTGGGGTGACATCGATGTCGACGACCGTGACATAGTTTGCGTCCTGCTCGGACTCGACGAGAGCGGTGCGGCCATCGAAATCGATATGGAGATCGTGATTATGTCCGGACAATACGAGATCGACGGCATGCGTGTTCATCAGGGCAGTCCCTGTCGCCCTGTCGGCATGCACGATCGCGATCACGAGATTGGCGCCCGCGGCACGCGCGCTTTTGGCGTTGGCAAGGACCGCCGGCAGCGCCGGTGCGAAGGCAAGATCGCCAGGGCGTGAGGCACTTGCCGTCGCTTCATAGGCGGCGCCGATGAGCGCGAGCTTAAGGCCGTCCGCATCGATCAAAATTTGATCCTGGTGTCGCGGCAGACTCGACCCCGCGGCATCCCTGAGATTGGCGGCAAGGATCGGGAAGCGGGCTTGTCTTACCCGCTCGAAATATACTTCTTTGCCGAAATCGAACTCGTGATTGCCGGGGACAAAAGCATCAAGCCCCACATCGTTGAAGAGATCGATCATGTGGGCGCCTTGGTCGAAACTCGATAGCAAACTCGGCGACAGCGTATCGCCGGCGTGGACGCAAATAAGGTGACGGTGTTCGGCCCGCGCTCGGGCGCGCTCCTTCTTCACCGCCGCCGCGAAACGCGCCATGCCGCCGCGTCCATCCTTGTCTTCGATCCGGTAGATATCGTTGACCAGAAGAAAGGACACCCGCGAAACGGCGCCCCCCGCCTGCGCGGAGGGCAGAGCGGCGCTCGCGCCCGCGGCCAGGAAAGACGCCAGGGTCTGACGGCGGGAGAGAATGTGCATTCATACCCCAAGCGCGTTTAGGACAGCATGTATTGAAGTCTAACTTTTATTATAACAAAGTCATGAAGCCAAGGCGTAACATCCTGCATAGCCGCTCGGGACCTCGATCGAATGAACGACAACCGAGGCAAGCGAGGGCAAAACGCAATCCGGTTCGGGATGGATCGTATAGCGTTCCTTGCGCAATTCGATTGAAAACTCCTTAAGATGTTCGGAGATTCCGGTGCCAAACGCCTTCAGAACAGCTTCCTTGCAGGTCCAGATTTTGTAGAAGGCGTGCAGCCGCTCGCCGTTCTTCAGGCGTTTGAGCGCGCGATATTCGGCGTCCGAAAAAAAGGACCGGGCCAAGTCGAGTTCATCGCCCGCCTTGCGCATCACTTCGATATCGACGCCGATGGGGCGGCTCTCCGACACGCCGATCAAGGCCCAGGAACCCGAATGGGAGACATTGAAATGCGGCCCCCTGATCCCGGCCAAGCGGGGCTTTCCGTAAGGTCCTGCCGCGAACAGGAGTTTGTCCGCCGGAACGCTGGTCGCCTGGCTCAGTACGGAGCGCAAGACCGCGCGGGTCAGTGCGAACAATGACCGGTCCTGCGGCCGCAGAAACCGGTTTGCCCGATCCTTTTCGCTCTCGGAGAGGCAGTTCCATATAGGCTCGGGAACCCCGTCCGGATCGGCGGGGCCCGCGAGCCAAAGCGCGACGCCGGCGCCACTTGGCAGCGTCAGCCGCTTGACGGGCAGCGCGTGGTCATCCGCCATGTCGAGTCCAGGCCCGGCGATGTCGCGCCGCCGCTTCGTGCATTTCCCAAAAAGTTGCAGAGCTTTTGAATAAGATCATGCGGCAAAACAAGAGCTAAAGACAGGCAGGGATCGGCGTGAAGCGATCGTGCTTATCGATTTTTGGCCTCATAAACCGGCCGAGGGAAAGAGAAAGGGTGCGCCGGATTCAAATGAAGCTTTCGTCATGTGTCCGCTCATCTCGGCAAAATAGGCCCTCTCACGATCGCGGTGCCGCCGCTCGCCTTTGCGCTGCCTTGAAGATTCGCGGGCAAATCGCGCATTCATTTTAACATGAGCTCAAAGGCTTTTGCGCATAATGCGGGCCAGATCCGAGGAGCGCTTCCCGAACGGATGGCATCACGGGTTTGAAACGGAATCGTTCAAAATCGAAGAAGTTGGAGCGTGTCGTCATCGAAAAAGCCGAGCGGCTTTTTCATGACATTCTCTAACGAACCGGGCGAGGATGGAGGCCCGTCTCGGCCATGCCGCAAAGAAAACGAAACACCGCCGCCGATTTCGGTGACATTCTCGCATCGTTCGACCGGCCTATGCCCGAAGCCGCTCCGAAACCCGTGCGCCCGGGCCGGCGGGCGGAGCCTCAAATCGAACCCGAGCCAGAGGCCGAGCCCGTCGATTCGCCGCGTCCGAAAAACCGGCTGCGGCGCCTTTTGGGAAATATCTCGCTGCACTGGCCGACAGGCATTGGCGGTCTCATCGGCGGCTTTGGGGCGCGCCCCTCAGTACCCCTATGCGGAGGAGGCCGCCGAAGCGCCCATCGCGACCCCCGTCGAGCCTCCAGTGCGCGAGCCTGCGGAGGCGGCGAATCCGGAGCCCGTGCGCGCTGAGCCTGCGAAGACGGAAGATCAACTCATTGGCGCGGAGCTAGGCTTGAGCCCTGACCTTGCCACCGTCGATCTTCAGCGCATTCGCCGGGACTTCGCCAAGAAGAACCACCCCGATCGTTTTGAACCTGCTCGGCGCACCAACGCCGCGCGCCGCATGTCGATCGCCAATATGCTCATCGACGAACAGATGCGGCAAAACCGCTTGCCTCACTAGAGCGGGATGAGGAAAAGCGGACTCCGGTTTTCCGCCGCATCCGGCTCGAAACCCTTGGAAGAACGTTCCGCGCCGCGCCACTGCAAGCCGCCGAACAGACCGGCTTTTGACGCGATCCCACACGTCAAAAGAGCGGCCCTGCGCGGAAGGTTTGTAGGATTTTCCTCTTCAACCGGACCAAAACATTTCACGTGAAACGTTTTTGTCCGATTGTCCGGGCGGAGAAACCTCGCAATGCGTTGCTCTCGCGGGTTCAAAATGCCCGCTGGATGCGCAAGCGGCCCTCATACTGATTGGTGTTCGCCTCGAAGGACGGCAGGCCGGCGGCGTTGAGCACCGCATCCGAGGCGAGACCGGCCGGCCGTGTCTGGTTCAAATGCACATACATGAACTCGGCGCCGATATCGAAGCCCTTGAGCGGTGGCCAGACGAGATTGCTGCCGGTCCAGCCTTCCTTGATATTCGAAACGCCAACCGCACCGCCAGAGCCAGCCAGCGCGTCGCCGGGATAATGCCCTTCCATATAAGACCCATAGACCGCCGGACTGAGGGCCGGGATCCAGTAGTGCTTAGAGGCGCCGGTGATGTCCCAGCCCCATTGCTGTTGGCACGAGACGCTGCCGGTGGCGACGCCGGGGACGCTGCTGGCGAAGACGCAGTCCGCATTGGGCTGCGGGCTCCAGCCGCTGCCATATTCCGGCGAGGTGAAGCCCGAGCCGGCGTAGCGGTTCTGATTGACCGCGCCATAATTCAAGGCGAGATTATTGCCCGCGAGATAGCCGAAGGTGCCTTTGTCATACGCGGCCTCAAGCCAAAGCTTATCGCCGGGTGAGAGATAATCGGCGTTGAGCTGGATGCCGCCCTGGAGTGCGAAGCCATAGTTACCGCTGGTTGCGGCCGGGATGGCAAAGCTCGCTGGCGGCGCGGCCAGGGCGGTGCTTCCAAAGAGCGTGGCGTTGTTCTGATGGGCGGCCGCCGTCAGCTGGGCGGCGCCCCCGGGCTGATCGAGGTGAATAGTACCGGCGACGTCCGGGCTCCGCGCGCCCGTGACCGGGACGGTGTCCCCCGCCGCCGTGGCCGTGCCGGCGATGGTGCTGCCAATCGCGCCGCGCCGGTCCGCCTGATTCTCGGCGGAGAGGGAGGGCGCCGGATCAGCGGTTGGCGCAACACTCGCGTTGTAGCCGCGCAAACTGATGCCGTTATAGGCGCCGGCATAGAAATCGAACATTGATTGCGCGAGGCCGGCGGTGAGGCCCGCGAATTGAATGAACGCGTTGTTGACGTTCGTTGTCTGGCGCTGGACTGTCGATCCCGCCGTTGAGTTGATCGTCGTGCCGAGCGAACCCAGGCTGCCAAAGGGCGATGGCGTCCTGGCATCGAGCTCGGCACGGCCCAAAGCGTTAAAGCGCGCCGCATCGCGCGTGCTTGCAGTCTCGGCGTAGGAACTCGTGCCGGCGATGCTGAAGCTTGGATCGAAGCCGCGCGCTTCGCCGGGCACCAAGCCGCCAGTCCGCAAGCAGGTATCGGTGCCCGGGATGAAGAAAAAGCCGGCGCCATAGGCGTCGCAAATGCGAACATATTCAATCGGCGTCGCTTGGCGCGCCGGCAGATCCGCCGCCTGCGCCCCCAATCCCGCGGCTATTCCAGCCAAGCTTGCGGCCGTACTCAAAAGGACTCCTTTGAGCCGCCTCATGTCAAATCCCAAACGGGCCGATGTCACGTTGCGTCCGCTCAAAGCAACGCCCGCGACGGTGCCGCTCCGGCACCCCCTTGCTTGGAGGCATGATGCAAGCATTTTGTGTCTCAATCTCGGGCGAGCTTCTTAACAATCATATATTAGGTGATCATAGCCGCCAATAGGTGCGAGGTTTTGATTGGAGTCAGTCTCCCTCACCTTATCCCAGCTTAGTCCCAAACTGGATCAAGTAAAGCAAACTTGCACCGGCCGGCGAGTTTTGGCTGGACGTGTGACTTTGCCGCATCAGAGGCTGTCGACGGTCAAGCGAGGCGAAGCGCTGCAGCGGTTTAGATTGGTTTTTGAAGGCGGTGATCCGCTTCTTTGCCTGATCCGGCGCCACGCTGGAGGGATGCCGGGCGGAGAGGCCTTGCCTTCGCGCCGGGGCTCGGGCATATCTGGCTGTACATCCGGAACTATCCAATTGCGGGTTCCGTGTGTCCGGAGACGTGGCCGAGCGGCTGAAGGCGGCGGTTTGCTAAACCGTTATAGGGTTGTAAAGCCCTATCGAGGGTTCGAATCCCTCCGTCTCCGCCAGATCTTATGTATAACTGATTGAAATCATATAAAGTTTAAGCATTAGATGCAAGATACGACACCAATTCATACCACATTTATTTCTGGATGTCCCTGGCTGTTGTGAAACGCTATTGGACGGCGACCAGCCGGTGCAGTGCTGTTGTCGAGCTCGCAAAATCGACGAATTAGGAAAATCTCAGCAGGCGGGCGGCCACTTTCGCGGTCGTTTACCGACCTGAAACGGTATTGCTGAGCCATTATTTCCGGACGGTCCTCTCCGATCAGTTCGACGGCATGTCTGGTTTTGTGGAAGCCAGCGCTCGTGGCACAACTTGCCGGCGGTCAGCCCGAGGGCGCGCCAGGCACCTACTTGTGCCCTCCCTCAATGGACCGGAGGTCCGCCGTCGAGGGTGTCCTGATGCTGGCGTTGAGCTTCCGCAGCATCGTCAAACACAGCTCCTTGACCGCCTCGTCTTGGACCGTGTCCGCGAGTTTGGCTACGTGGCAGAAGGCCATGGCGCGCTGGGAAACTGGGTCCTCATATTCCGAGGGATCGACCAGATTAATCATGTCATCGTGAGTGTCATCAGACATAAGCTTCAACGCCTCGGTAACGGAGCCCCACATATGGGTGCTGGAGGCGCCCATGTCGCCCACGTAAAGAACAAATCCTTCTGCGCGCCGCAAACTCAAGCACCTCAAGTAAAATAAACCTATAATAAAACTGACTAAAATATCGAATATATCTCTGCGTAATTCAGTGTAAAATCACAGTTTTCAGTGTATTTTCAGCTACTTGACATGCATTTTCGTTGTTTTATAATATGGTTGTTTCGGCGAGTACTAGCCGTTTTTGGTAAGTTTTTCAGACAATACACGATTGTTCTTCTGGGGCGCTGCGACGCCCCTTGTGATTCTTAAGGAAGATCGATGAGTTCAAGTAATCCGGCGTCCCGGGCGGCGGTGGATGACGCACGCCGAGGCGCTACCAACGGGAGGAGCGCATGTTAGGCCGGCAAGCCAAAATCGTATCACCAGCCACTTTGCGGCGCATGCTTGCCTACGCCCGAAGGACCCGGCAACCCAAGCGCGACGCCGTCATCGTGCTGCTGTCGGTCAAAGCCGGCCTCAGGGCCTGCGAGATCGCCGGCCTCCAATGGTCGATGGTCGTGACCGACGACGGCAAAATCAGCGACGTCGTCGATATTCGCAACGCCATCGCCAAACGCGGCTCGGGGCGTCGCATCCCGATGCATCCAAGCCTGCAACGGGCGCTGGCCGAGCTGTGGCGCGTACGCACGTCAGACAACCACATCGTCGCGTCGAATCGAGGCGGCGCAATGCGCGCCAACAGCATCGTGAACTGGTTCGTCGCGATGTTCGCCGAACTCAAACTCGAAGGCTGCTCGTCCCATTCGGGACGGCGAACGTTCATTACCGCCGCGGCCAGGAATGTGCATCGCGCCGGCGGCAGCTTGCGGGACGTGCAAATGCTGGCCGGCCATCAGTCGATTGATACCACACAGCGCTACATCGATGGCGACACCGTTGCCCAGCGCAAGCTGATCGCGCTGCTCTGACAGGCCATAACCGCTCCACCACGCGGACGCATGCGCTGTTGCAAACGAAGTCGGCTGCTCATTCCGTTGAGGAGGATCACATGCCAGATACGACAACTCGCATTCGCGAGCTCAACGATCAACTTCGCTGCCAGCACCGCGGCGGCATCATAGTAGTTACTGCCGGCCTCCAATCCATGGGCGCGGATTTCACGATGTTGCGCTGACCAAAGTCACATTTGATTCCGGCAATGATCCTTATGGCGAGCACGATTTTGGCGCCGTCGAAGTCAAGGGAAGGCGCGTTTGTTTTGCATCACCGGACCCGGCCAATCAGAACATCACGCGTCGAGTCATGACGATCATGCTCGCGGAAGAATACTGATGCCGCCCGCAGCCGGGAAACCGCCGTCGAAACGACGCGTCAAGCCATATGCGCAAGGCGATCTCGACTCTATGTGCGGGATTTACGCGATCATCAACGCGTTCCGCGCTCTCTGCCGCGAGATAAGCTGGGAGATCAGTACGCAGCTGTTTCAGCACCTCGTTCGCTGTTTAAACAGGCACGCCAAACAAGCGCTTTTCCCTATTATTTTTGGGACCGGCCTATCACTGATGCGCAAACTTCTCGGTGAAGCGCAAAGCTACCTTAAGAAAAAACTGAAAATCGAACTTGCCGTCGAGCCGAAAGGCCGCGATTTGAAATCGAAATCGCTTGAAGCAGCTTGGCAGCGTCTTTCGGCGATCGTTGACGAGACGACAGTCTTGATACTTCCACTGAGCGGCCGGTGGGATCACTGGACGGTCTTATACGACATCAATGTGCGAAAAATGCGCTTGGTTGATTCAGGCCAGCGTCGTGAGCTGACGCGCTCGCGGTGCACCCTTGGAGCCACAAAAAAACGCTATTGCTTGGAGCTTTCGGGCGCGATCGCGATCCGACGGGTGCGTCCCTGATAAGTCACTTACATTCAAGGAACGAATTATGATCAATAGCGCGCCCCGTGGTCAGATTCGCGCAAGCACCGTGTGCGTCTGGGTTCAGTGTGTTTGGGTTTCGGTGCGTTTGTCTTGATCTGCACTGAAACCGTCATTCAGTGGAAATTTACGGGCTCCGCGTTGGCTGATGACTGCCACGCAATTATGAGAGATTTAGACGAGAATCGTCTTATCACGCGGCATATTCGAGCGAAGGCTTTTGAAAGAAGGACATTAGATGTTTGATCCCGGGTTTTGATGGTGCATTCTCGTCGCCAGAATCAAAGGATGCGCTATGGGCCAGTTTTTTACATGGATGCGCAGCTCCATCTCTTCGTCGCCATCGATCGAACGTCGAAGTTCGCCTTCGTCGAGTTACACGAGAAGGCTACGACGAAAATCGCCGGCGATTTCCTTCGCCGTCTTATCGCGGCAGTGCCCCACAAAATTCATACAGTGCTCACCGACAATGGCATCCAGTTCTCGACGCCGGGTGCCGGCGTCTCGGCCGTCTCCGAGATCAAGGAGGCCATGGCGACAGGAGAACTCTTCCGCGCCCACGCCTTTGAACTCGCCTGCGCGAAGAATGACATCGACCATCGGCTGACCAAACCGAAGCACCCTTGGACCAACGGACAAGTCGAGAGAATGAACCGAACCATCAAGGAAGCCACAGTCCAGCGCTTCTACCATGAGAGCCATCAAAAACTTCGACAGCATCTCGCGGACTTTGTCGCAGCCTATAACTTCGGACGCCGACTCACGACTCTGAAGGGCCTCACGCCGTTCGAATACATCTGCAAAATCCGGACTTCTCAGCCCGAAAGATTCATTCTCAAGCCGCTCCAGCAAATGCCGGGACTAAACACGGCCCGGGCTTCGGCCGCTCCGGAGTCTTGGACCGCACAAAGCCAGGTGGCACGGAATATCGGCACATCTTGGCGATCGTATCCCGGCTCAGTCCAAAGACCCGCGCCGCCTCGCGCCGGCTCTTCCCTTCGACGAAGACAAACCGTCGAACCGCTGCGTAAATCTCCACCGCGAACATCCCCGGCCATCCCTCTTCGAATCAGACTTCGAAAAGGTTCGGCCAAAGTGGCCGGGTTTTACTCCGCCACGCGCGACCGCGTTATGCCGCCGGCCGGAACCCCACGAAACTATGATGATTGCGCCTATCTCGGATATCATTGATTTGCATCAGATCCATCTTGAGACAACATAACATGCGGGTGGTCGGCTGTAACAATTCGCAGTGAAAAACAAGCGTTGCTCGATCAATTTTCGAAGCATCGAGCGTTTCGGACGAAGAGAGAATTCGGCGCGGGATTAGATCATCGACCGCGCCGTTAGAAATGGCTTGACTGAAGTTCAGGTACATCGCTTTCCGAGCCAATTGTGCACGGATCATGAGCGCGCCATCAATCAGCAGGAGCCAGGCTGGGAGAAGACCCTCATCCGCGAAGAGTGACGGGTACGGGAAGGTAGTGATCTTTGGTTTTCGATGGGCAAGGAAGGCTTATTCCGCAGCGTCCGGTTCGATCAACATCTTGTATGTAACGGGCTTAGCGGCAAGGGCGATTGTGAAAAGTGAGCTGAAGGCGGCGTGACGCGAGCGGCGTCGGTTGAAGCGGAAGACGAACTCGTCGAAATAGCTCTGAAGATGCTTGTCGCGCAGGCCGTGATAGACGCCGAGCGCCCAGGTCTTCAAATTCGAGAAGACGCGGTGGGTCCATGGCAACACGACATGAGCGGCCATGGCGCCGACGACATGAGGATCGTGATCGACGCCGGGCGCGCCGGGATAGGCGGCCCAACCGTCAGTCTTGATCGTCGCACCTTGCGCCACATTGGCGGCGACGAAACCATGCAACGACGCGGCGGAGAAGTTCTCGATCTTTCCGAGACGAATGCGCCCCGGGCCGTCTCCATCGATCTCAACCGCGCCGGCGAGGAGCATTTTGCCCTGGCGAGAGCGCCCACCGCCGCCCGCGAGCGGCTCGTCCTTGCCCCGCAAGGGGAGCGTCGTTTCGTCGATCTCGACAATCACCGCAAGCGGTCCACGATCCGGAGCGGTCATAGCGCGGCGCAGCTTGGCGGCGAGCAGCCACGCTGTTTTATAGGAGCCGAACGCGAGTTGCTTTTGCAGTTGCAGCGCGGAGATTCCGTTGGAATGCGTGGACATCAGATAGGACGCCCAAAACCAGACGGTCAGCGGCAGTTTGGAGCCGTGCAGGATCGTCCCCGCCGTGACGGAGGTCTGTTTGCCGCAGGAATTATGTTCCTGTTATGTTCTTACGTCCAGCCCACGCCTCTGTCACTCAATATCTGGTACGCCCGGAGCCTGAGGGATAAGCCTCTGCCTAAAATCGCTCAGGATTGGATCAGTCCAATTCGCATCAAAGTGGATCCATATCGAGATTCAATAGCAATTGCGGGCGCATCTCAGTCGGAAGACCGCAGCGCTAAGCAAAAAACCGGATTTTTCGACGGCATCGGTCAAACCGAGAATAGCTCGCAGCGAGCATTTGTTTTCCACTCGCGCCCCAATAAAGACATGAGTTGAGACGATTCGCAGTTGATGGTCGAAGGCAACAATGTAGCGCCCCCGCGGGGTTGCAGCCCCATTGCAGGTCTGACAGTGCGATCGCGAGGATAAGGAGAGTGGAATGATTAGGTCTTTGCCTGTAGCCGGGCTGATGGCGTTCGTTTTGTTTCTGGGCGCCACAATGGCCTGTTCTGAGGCCCTTGCCGGGACCGCGAGTATTCGATTCAATTTGTATAAGGCAGGTTTTATTGTGGGCGTATCCGGCGGCAAGGGGACCGTCACCTTTCAGGGAAAGCGTTATCCGATCTCTATCGGCGGCGTGAGTCTCTGGCGCGACAATTGGCGCCTCGAAAGCCGAGTTGATCGGCACCGCCCAGAACGTCCACGACATTCACGATATCGAAGGTACCTACACTGCTGCTCAGGCTGGTCTAGCGGTCGCCGGTGGCGGCAAGGCGGCGCAGCTTCAGAATTCCAAAGGCGTCATTCTCAAGGTGCGCGGGCGGCAGATTGGCTTTGAATTTTCCGTCGATTTGAGCGGAATGGAGCTGCGTCTTCGCTAGTGAACCGAGCGCAGCCAGCAATTTTGCGTAAGGGCCCAAGCAGCAGCTCACGCTCGCGGACGAAAAACGTCTCAAGGAAGCACAGCGTAACAACCGCACAAGCGAATGAAGGATAGATCACGTCGCGAAGTCACTGCGCAGCGAATAGATGGGACGAGAGCTCGGAGAGGCCAGATTGCTCTTTCTATGTCTTTGGGTGTCTGCGCGCAAGGCGTCACGGTTACGAAAGTGAAAGCATGAGGAACACAAAGATAAGCAATCGAGGCGGGTTGACACGGAATCCCGGTCGGACCGTCTTGATCGTGATCGCTATCCTGCTCCTGTCCGGGTGCTCTTCCTACGATCGTCGCGCAGTGGCGCCCGCTTCCGAAAGACGCGACACGATCGTCCTTGGCCTGCCTAATGCGCGCTTTTTTGTCGATGATCCCGCAGCAATGTCGGCCGAGCAGGAGCGCGCGCTCGTCCGCGAAGCCAAAAGTCTCGGCGTCAGAAGAGGCGGCATCTTACCGACCGCGTATCTCTTGTCGTTGTCGGGCGGCGGAGACAACGGCGCCTTTGGAGCCGGCTTGCTGGTCGGGTGGACAGCCCATGGCGACCGCCCAAAATTCAAGCTTGTCACTGGTGTGAGCACAGGCGCGTTGATCGCGCCATTCGCTTCCTTGGGTCAGAATATAACTCGGCTCTGACCGAAGTTTACACCAATATCGACCCTTCTAAAATCTATCAGAAGAACTCCTCCCGGTCGCCGCGCTGACCCAAGACGCGCTGTCGGATACCGGCCCGCTATATCAGACGATTTCTCGTTATGTCGACGACACGATGCTCACGAAGATCGCCGCGGAATATGAAAAGGGGCGCCTGCTGCTGATTCAGACAACCGATCTCGACGCCGGGCGGCCATGCCTGTGGAACATCGGAGCTATCGCCGCAAGCGGAAACCCGCGCGCTCCTGATCTCATCAGTCACATCCTTCTTGCGTCTGCGTCAATCCCTGGGGCTTTCCCACCCGTGTTTTTTGATGTCGAGGCCAATGGAAAAACTTATCAGGAAATGCATGTCGATGGCGGCGCCGTCAGCCAAGCCTTTCTTGTTCCGCCGAGCCTGAATGTGCGGAAGGCTCAGGAACAGTCTGGTTTTCGGAGAAAATCTCTCGTCGCGTACATCATCCGCAATTCACGTTTAGCGACCGAATGGAGCGATGTGGAACGAGCAACCCTTCCGATTGCCGGGAGGGCCGTTTCGAACTCTAATCAACTACAATGGCGTCGGCGATCTTTATCGGATGTATCTGGTGACTCAGCGCGCCAATGCGGCATTCAACCTCGCCTTTATCAGGGATGATTTCCAGGCCGAGCACACGGAAGAATTCGACCAAACCTACATGCGCGCTTTGTATCGCTTCGCTTACGAAAAAGCGGCCAGAGGCTACCCTTGGGACCATGCGCCGCCTGGATTTGCGGATAAAGGCCAATAGCCGATAGGCAGCCGCAGACGGTTTGGCCCGGTCCCACTTCGTCGCTTTCGACAGAAGCCACAACTTCCACGGGTCGCCAGGGCCGATTGGACGTGCAACTGTGGAAGCTTCCAGCCGCCGTGTCGGCCCACCGTATAGCGACAACCCGGAATTCCTTGTCTAACACCTCAGCAAAGACCAGACTGCCACTACGCCTTGAGGTGCTGGTGCTCGACCGGCTTAGGGCGGTTTCAGAATACGGACGGACTTTAGTTCAAATTTCTGCCTTTCAAAGTCTTCACGTGAACGCCATGCGTCTCCAATCAAGTGCTTGTAGCGGTGGATCGCCGGCGGCAAGAGAGGCGGGCTATAGAGTGCGCCCGCACGCCGCTACCGGAGCATGCGACAGTGGCCAGCGTGCCATGACCGCGGCTCCCGCCGGCCGAAGCTGACGCGTCACCGCCAAAGGGACGCAATCATCATGGCCACCACCACCCAAAGCGCGCCGAGGAGGAACCACTCCACGCGCTGAGGCGGGGTGCTCGCCGCTATAGCCGCATCGGTTCTGCGCTCGGCCTCGGCGCGGGACATTGGCATGTTCCAGGGCTTCGCGGAGGCCATCATGCGGCCGACGATTTCTTCGCGTGTTCCTCGAATGTGAAAGACAAGATCGCCGTTGGAATCAATGGCGCCGGTCGCCAGTGCTTTGTCGATGAGATAATCCGCATCGTCCTTGCCTATCGGCTTCCCGCTGGCCTTGGCGGCTTCCTGTAATCCGTGGCGGAGCTCATAACGGCGGTACGACGGGAGGGCTGCCTTCGCTTGCCGCCGAGGGCGGAAGTCCTCCCAGCCGAATGACACGCCAGGGCGCACGAGGCCGTACAGGATGCGCGGTCCGGATAGCCAGAAATTCTCATTTGCGCTTGCCCTTCCTGAGCTTCACGCTGTCATCAGTCCCGAACATGACGCCCGCCACTTCCAGCGCAATCCTTATGGCCTGAGCCTTGTTGGCCGACACTTGGCGGCGGCCTAGCTCAAAATTCACCGCTGTCCAAAGGCCGAAACCTGCCGTCTTGGCGAGTTGCGGTTGTGTCCGTTTCAGCAACGCTCGCGCACGGGCCGGGCGCTTGTCCGCGCGGTCCGCGTGCTCGTGTTTATCGGCGCAGCGACGCGGACAGGGTCAGCAGGGCGTGTTGTAGGAGGCCGTCGAGCTGGCGGGCGAACCGACCGTGTGGCTTGATGCAAGGGCCGCGACTCGGCGCCGCGCGCTGGCTTCAAACCCGTCGCAGACCAAGTGATGATCTCACGGCGAAAAACAAGCAAAGCCGTTATCATGAGAACCATTATTGACGGCACAACAGACATGAGGGACTCCTCAATTCTTTCAGTGGAAGCGGGCGACGGGTTTGACTAAGAGGCCACTCAGCGGGCCTTTGCCGCACCCGTCGCAGTCAATTGCTTCATCTCCTACGCCAACAAGCAGACCCCATCGCGCGAGAGATTTTGGGTCCGGCATTTCGTTAAAACTGCGACAACATCTCGCCCGGGACAAAGATTAATAGGCGATGTGACATCGGCGCAACATAGAGCGGCGACCCGATTTCGATACCCGCCCGTTTCGATGGCGCGCTGCCCGACCATTCCGGTGCTGCTTGTCATCAAGACGCTTTGGCAAATCGGGGGCGTTCTCGTTGAGGCACTGATGGCGAGCTCAGCCAGCGTCAGGTCGGCCAAATAGAAGCTTGTGGCGCATTCACCACATCTGTGGCGAATTTTTGTAGCGTCACATTCGACGGCCCTGGCCATGGCAAAAAGCCTGATGGGCACGGCCTTACCGTCGTCGGTGATGATGCGCAGTCGATCTCTTAGATGTTTAGTCCTGGCATTTGCTGGAGCGGATTAAGTTTGAATCGATTCGAGTTGTTCTGACCAGATTTTGCAGATGTATTCGTAAGGTGTGAGGCCGTCGAGGGTCTTGAGGCGGCGAGCGTAATTGTAGGCATTGATGAAGTCGGCGAGGTGGATCTCGAGCTGATCGTGGCGGACTAATGATAGCGTTTGACCGTCGCTTCCTTGATCGTCCGGTTCATGCGTTCGACTGCCCGTTATCCGGTATGTGATCTGCGGCGCCTTTCTCGTCCGGCTGTGCTTTTCGCAGAACAGCATTATGGTGCGACCATCTGGGACACGGGGCGCCGGGAGCACGAAGGTGCGGGCTGTGTGTGTCGAAAACCTCATCCGCGTTGATGCGGCGACGAAATCGGCTAAGCTGGAGAAATGATCGCGATAATCCGCTTTGTGCTGGCTATCCTGGGGTCGCCGTTCAAGTCGAAAAGTCGGCTTGAGGCCGATGCGGCCCTGCGGCAGCAGTTGATCGTTTTACGACGGAGGATGAAGGGTCGGGCCCGGTTCACGAATGCCGATCGCTGGTTTTTTGTCCAGCTGTATCGATGGTTCCCGTCGATCCTCGAGGTCCTCACAATCATACGTCCTGAGACGTTGGTGCGCTGGCATCGGGCCGGCTTTCGTCGTTATTGGCGTTGGAAATCAGGGGAGCAAGGGAGACGGCCACAGATACAGGCGGAACTGCGTGCGCTGATCCGGCAAATGCGCGTCGAGAACCCGCTGTGGGGCGCGCCCCGCATCCACGGGGAACTGCTCAAACTCGGATTTGAGGTTTCTCAATCCAGCGTCGCCAAATACATGGTCAGGCGATGGGTGCCGCCGAGCCAGGGTTGGGGCGCTTTTCTGCATAATCATGCCCCGCATATCGCCGCGATGGATTTGTTTGTCGTCCCGACCCTCAACTTCGCCGTGCTTTATGTGTTCGTCATCGTCCGGCTCGACCGCAGGACCCTCGTCTGGATCAACGTCATACCATTTCCAGATCACCATGACTTTCGTATGTATGGGAATGATGTGATGGATTTTACAATTTTTGGATTGCGTTCGATGTAGAGGATCGCCTGATCGAGTTTGGCGCGCACGGCGTCAATTGATTTGAGGGCGTAGTTCTTGAAAATTTTCTCGCAGAAAATCATCCCATAGATTTTCCTTCGGGTTGAGCTCTGGCGCGTAGGGCGGCAGGAAGAGCAGCGATATATTGATGTTAGTTCACTAGAGCGATGATTGGGCGCGCCGTCGAGCACAAGAAGAGGATATCCTGCTTGGAAAACTTCCCGGGACAGAGCGTTGAGGAAGGCCTGGAAGCATTACGTATCCGATTTCGGCATGATCAGATAAACGCAAGCTCCGTCTTTTGGAGAGACCGCGCCGTACAAATAGATGTATTTGCGAATGAGTTGGGAGGCGACCTCAGGCCTGACGCCGGTAGGTGC
>CAWAQW010000024.1:0-356266 GCA_963784075.1 uncultured Alphaproteobacteria bacterium
GAAATCGTAGTCGGTCGCTTTCGGATCGAGCGGGCGCTGCACGGTCAACAAGATCTGATTGAGCAAGGGCGAGTTGGCCTTGTCGGTGAACAAATGCCCGAAATTCAATCCGTCCGGGGGATTTTGCGGATTTATAGTCACGCCAGCATCAATCGTTCCCGTCACCGTACCGTATCCCACTAATTGGCTGGCGGCGGCGTGGGGGCCGGCTCGGCGGCGCGCGCAATCCCGCCGGAGAGGCCAAGGAAGGTGCCGGCGCAGAGAGCTGGCACCAGGATGGATTTTAGCGGACGCGGCATTAGCGTATCTCCAAGCGAAGCAATTCGTCGCCTACAAGGGTGCGCCGTACAGTTTTAAATGCAATATGTCTCGCGACTCTGAATTCATTTCATTCGCTCGCGGTGCTCCTGTGTCACAGTTTGCACAAAAAGGAAGCATTCCGACCGCTAAAACGTCGCTCGGGACACCTCAATTCGGCATCAAACCGCCGTCGCGATATTGATCGCGGCATTGCCGAAAATATCATTCGTGACAAAATTATCCCCGGCGCGACGGCGCGTCGACACTCGCCAACAACTCGCCAGCTCTTTTCGAATGCCCGGCGCATCGAGGCTTCGCGAACGTTGCCGCGCGACCTTTGGATCGTATCCGACGAGCGCCTGCTCGCTACAAGGCGATCCTCGGCAATGCTTTCAGGGTCGTAGAGATTTTCTGCTTGACGAGGGGGCCGTTCCTGCGTCAAGCGCTTCTTGAAGCCGCGCAGTCTGCTTCAAGCCAACCTTCTTGACCCGCCGCTGCCGCGATGATCGGCGCGAAGCAAGGATTTGTATTTTGGACTTCCGCATTTGCTATCACTGTCAATGTGAATAATCATCAATTGCACAACCCCTAATCACGCCGTGAGCCTCGAAATCGTCGCCACGCTCACGTTATAGCTGCGCCCAATCTCTGCAAGCGTTTCCGCGCCCTCGTCCCGCCGCTTGATCGCCTCGCGGCGCTGATGCTCCGTCAGCTTCTGCCTGCGTCCGGGCTTCAGGATCCGCGCCTTGGCGCGCTTCCCGCCTTCACTCATGGGTACGCGAATTCAGCGCGCGATCGAACTCAGCCAGCCCGCCGAGGACGGCGAGCATCAGGCGGGCGTGCGCCGTCGTCGTGTCGGCCCATGTGTCGCCGAAGCGAGCGGGATCCGGCCCCCTTGTCGGTGATCGCTGCAAGCGTGTTAAGAAGGTCGCGCGTCGAGCGTGCCAAGTGATCAAGGCGGGTGACAATAAGCACGTCGCCCTTGCCGAGTTGCGCGAGGACACGGCGCAATTGCACGCGGTCTGCGCGCGCTCCGCTGGCCCTCTTCTCTCGGTAGACCTTCTCGGCTCCGGCGGCGCGCAACTGCTCCATTTGCGAGTTAACGCTCTGGCCGTCCGTCGATGCCTGTGCATAGCCGTAAATCATGCTAATTATGGCGGTGACTTAGGCAAATAACGGCTAAGGTCATGAATTGTTTCATTTTGCTTTCTCCTTCTTCTCGACTTGTCGGTCGACAATTTGCCGGACAACTTCTGATAATGGAATGCCAAGCCTGGCCGCTTCTTTTTCAAGGAAGTCAATTTGGCGCCTAGTGAATGTGATCGATAGTCTAGGATTTAATACCATGATGCAAATCTGCATCACATTTTTGCGAATTGTCAAGGAGCTATCGGCAAAAGTTGGTGACGGCGTAATGAGATGAGGCGGCGTATCGTGGGGTGTTCGAAGCTCCACTTTCCATTAAAGGAAGATACGCCGTGACCCAGGATAATATCCGTTAAATTTGCCGAGCCAGGTGCATTTGAGGATCCGCTGACTGAAGTTTTGCGCTGTGGTGCGCGGAAGCTTTTGGCCGATGCCATCGAGGCCGAGGTTTCCGATTTCCTCGATCGGCATTCCCGCTTTTTAACAGAGGAAGGCCTGGGGCCAAGTGGTTCTCGACACACCGAAGGGGTCGGGACGTACAAGCATAATCTGACGGCAGCGCCGGTGGCATGGGATCGATAGAGGGCGCACAGCATGTCCGCTTTGGGGGGGACTCCCCACCGTTTGTAAAGTGGGATCATGCGGCGGCTGAAGTCCTTTTCGCGGGGAGGTCTGGATCGAAGATGGTTCTGGTTTCGAGCATGGCGCAGGCGACGGCGAGCAATCGATCGGCGATTGAGCGGAGCGCTCGGCCGTGACCATGCCCACGAGCCCGGAGAGCAGCATATTTCGACTCGGCTGCGCTGGTCATGCTGCACGGCGATGCGCGCCCAATGGTAGACGGCGTTGCGCAGGCGGACGTGAGCGGCCTGTCTCATAAGAACGATTTTGCTCTTGCCCGATCGCTTGGTGACTGGCGCGACGCCCGACAGGCATCGCAGGGCGTGGTAATCTCGCCTTCGCAGCGCATCCGTGGCTTCTGCGAGCAGCGTGGCGAGGACGATCCTTCCAACGCCCGGCAAGGATCGCAGGATCGTCACGTCACGCTGCTCATCGAGTTGACCCTTGGTATTCTCCTCTCCATCAGCGAGCCTCTCAGTCAGATGGTCGATGCGGTCATTGGCCTCGCCGATCTGGCGGTTGACGAGATCGAGCCGCTGGGCGACGGCTTCGAGATGGGCCGTCGCCGCGTTCATGGTTCCGGCGGCGGTCGGGACGGCTGGCGCTTTCAGCCGTTCGAGCACCCCAGCTGCTGTCAAGCGGCGGATGCGATGGCGTTTGAGGAGCCGGTCGACCGTTGCCTCGCGCACGCGCATTGCCTTGTCAGGTGTTGGGATCAGACGCCACAGGTCGAGGAACCAGCCGGCGGCGATATCGTCGGTAAGTTCGAGAAACTGCGGATAATAACGCCACAGAAGTTCCCGGACGCGATTGCCAAGCCGACTCTCACTGAACTTGCAGATACAGCAAGACGATGCGGCTATAAGGCCCAATCGTGCGAAACGAATGGCGGGGCCAATTTGATTTAGATCATGGTAAATGGTTTCGTGGGCCTCACGGTGAAGCCGGTCGGAAAGCTGGATGCGGGAAACCCGCACGTCCAGTTGTGTGTCCAGCGAAGGCTGGCATGTTCAGCAGGGGTCGAACCTGCCGGGGTAAAAGTCAGAGCCCCGTAGTTTGGATAGCAGAGGGGATGGAAACAGAAAAACTCTGAAGCCTATCGACAAGGTCTCCCTTGGGGAGATTTACGAGTTACCGGGCCGTAACAAAAGTGAACGCATTGTGGCCTCGAAAGTGAAAGCCACCAAGGGTCGAGCCTCCAACTGGAAGGCGAAGGCAGCATGAATAACCGAAGACTGACTGACGCGGTTGTTCACCTTGGCGGGGTGGAAGCGACAGCACGGTGACAAGGACATGCTAAGCAACTGGAGAAGCCCTCCTCGTCCCGGCGCGAAATCGCCGGAGCAAGGTAGGCCGTATAACCGGCGAACCCGGGAAATCGGTCGAAGACGAGAGGGTGGCGGATGGGTCCGGATTAGCGACGAAGCGGAGTAACGACCGTGGAGCGAAGGGGCCCTGCCATTTGTAATGACTCCCACCAAGGGAAGGCGGGGACGAGATGATAAAGGCGTCCATCGATTTGCAGGACCTGAGGCGGAGGATATATGTCAAGGCGAAGGCTGAACCGTCCTGGCGTTTCTGGGGTCTTTACGTCCACGTCTGCAAGATGGAGACGCTGCGCGAAGCGTATGAGATGGCCAAAAAGAACGATGGAGCCCCCTGGAGTAGATGGGGTTACCTTCGAGGCCATCGAAGCGCAAGGCGCGGACGCTCTGCTCGAGCAAATCCGGGACGAACTGATCGGGCGCACCTACAAACCGCTTCCGACGCGAAGGCAGGCAATACCGAAGGATGGGGGCAGGGTCCGCGTCCTTTCGATTCCGGCCATTCGGGACAGGGTGGCGCAAGGGGCGCTCAAGCTAATTTTGGAGCCTATCTTCGAGGCGGACTTCCAACCGGGATCGTTTGGATACCGTCCCAAACGGACAGCGCATGACGCCGTACAGCGGGTAGCTGAGACCATTGTCCAGCAGAAGACGCGCGTCTTAGATTTCGACCTGCGAAGCTATTTTGATAATGTCCGGCATGACCGGCTATTAGAAAAGGTGGCGCAGCGGGTAGATGACGCGGACATAATGCATCTTCTAAAGGGTATGCTGAAAGCCTCCGGCAATAAGGGCGTTCCACAAGGTGGTGTAATTTCCCCATTGCTCAGCAACCTCTACCTCAATGAGGTGGATCGGATGCTGGAGCGAGCGAAGGAAGTTACCCGCAATGGCAAGTACACCTATATCGAATATGCGAGATTCGCTGACGATCTGGTGATCTTGATCGACGCCTACAAGCGGCATGACTGGCTGATTGGAGCGGTGGAAAAACGCCTCCGCGAAGAGTTCGACAAACTACAGGTCGAAATCAATGATGAGAAGAGCCGCACCGTCGACCTTGGCCGAGGCGACAGCTTCGGATTCCTGGGCTTCGACTTCCGCTACACCCGCAGCTTTCTTCGGGGGGTGTGGAGGCCGTACTATACGCCCAAGCTCAAAAAGCGGACGGCGCTGGTGCGGGCGCTCAAAGAGGTGTTTCGCCGACATCGGTCGCAACCGATCGAACGGGTGATAAACCTGATCAATCCGGTTCTACGCGGTTGGGTGAACTACTTCGCCGTTGGGCACTCCAGCGAGTGCTTCAGCTTCATCAAAGACTGGGTGGAGAAGAAGATCAGGCGCCATCTGGCGCGTGCTCGGAAACGACAGGGCTTCGGCTGGAAGCGATGGAATAGGCGGTGGTTGTACGACACTCTTCGGCTGTTTAACGGCTATCGAGTGCGACGGGACATGCTGAAAGTCGCTCCAGCAGGATAGGTCCCATAAGCCTTGGCATGAAGCAAATGGGGGAGCGTAGTACGGGAAATCCGTCAGCTGCGTTCGACGTGGAGGGGACTGGAGACGTGGCACGGTCGAGATAGTGGGACACTCGCAGACGAAAGGGCGAGACAATAGGGAACCCAAACTTCGACCTAAACCGGCGCGCCAGTCCTCGACCCTACTGATGAGCGGGGATGGGAGACGGGGCGATGCCATATGGCCCAAGCAACCGCGCCCATCCTCGACTCTACCGTCTTCGTGGCTCCGCAGGGATTCTACGTTCCCTACGCGCGATATGAACCCAGCGCTGTCTCAGACACGCTTCAACTCGCCTCAATCTTAGAAGTTGCACTTCATCGCTCTTTCGATACTAGAACCGGGCAAGAATTCGTAGTCGGAAACTGGAAGCTGGATCTCGGCTCTCTTCATGTTGATAACGTTCATTCGACTGACGGTACAAAGCTCTCCTTTAGAGTTAGCTTTTCTGCCGATGGCATTGGTAAGTTGAGCGGAGCAAAGCAGGTCGGTTGGTCCACTATTGTCACGGTTTCAAAGCATCCGACCTACGCCACCATTTCCGACCCTAACTCCATTACGACTTACCGAATTCCGGACGTTGATTTCTCCAAGTATGCCTCACCATTCAAAGAGGAATACGAAGAACTCTTTAAGCTTGTGTTCGGCCAAAATGAGTTTTTCGTGGCCTTGACTCCGGCTTTGGCGCTTAGCGGGCCTGAGGAACTGCGTTTCCGACCTTGGCGTCAAGGGCGATCCGTCCTCGATCAGTGGCGACCTGCCGCGCATGATTTATCTCAGCGCCGTGGTAATAACCACATTAGGCTTCGGCGATATTATCCCCATAACCGCAGAAGCTGGAATTCTGGTTGCAATGGAAGCTATCACTGGAATTGTGTTTGCCGGCTTATTCCTGAACGCGCTAGCTTACCACGCGCTATCCACCTTGGGTCAGAAGCGAGGGTCCGAGTCGGGGACGGCCACGCTAGGAGATGACAATTAATTTCTTAGTCGTCGACGACATATGGGCGGACACAGCAACCGCCCAAGGGCGATTGATATTTAGTTGGGGGCGTCACGCGGCCCGGAGACACTCGTTGTTGTTCGCGAGCGTCGTAGCGCTCGAGACGTCCGTAGAGATGGGCGGTCCGCACGTGGAGCACGAGTTGAGCCCCAAGGCGCGACCACCTCATTTGGCGCTTTTTGCACATGTGTTGATTGATCAATTGGTTGACCGTGGATTCGATATTGGCGGTTGACACCCGTTCACCTTGTCGCCAGGCGCGACCGTAATCCATTAATGACCCGATATTTGAATATGCATAGCTCTCGAGCTCTTCGAACCGCTAGCAGGCACTTTCGATCCTGGCGACGTCATCACCGGCCGCTTCAGCGTAGGGCTGCAGCCATGCGATCCGGGACAGGCTCTCGGCTACCTGGTCGGACAAGGTAGCTTCGCCCATTGCGCCGCTGAGAATCGAGATAACCGTGATGCCGAACTGGACGGTCGAAAGAAAATGCGCGGGCTTAGTGGCGAGTGCGAGCGCCCGGCCGGCGCCCGTGCGGCCGCCCTCGGTCCACTGCTGCAAGCGCGCTTTGCGCGCCGACACAATCGCCATTTCCGACATCACGAAGACGCCGCTGAGGATGATCAGAAAGGCAAGGACGATGATAGTCATGAGTCCTGTTCATGCGTTAAAGTTGTGGGTCCTGAGGTAAAGCATGTAGATATCGGCCGGTAGTGGCGAGAGCGACGGCAAGTTCCTTGCGATCCAACTCACGCGTTTGACGCAGCGACTGCCACATTGTGGCGTGAGACAGCCGATCTAGTGATTTCGGTCACTTGACGTATTCTTGATGCACATGGATCGTCATTAAACAGCGGTCAAAACCAGCAATGCAGGCTCATTCGTCACGAGCGAGCAATGCGGCTTTGCATATCGCAAATTGCGCGTAAAGATTTGAGTCTGCTCAACGGTGCCAGATATAAAAATTCCATATAAATTGCACACGCTGCTCCCGGCCCGGCCCGGTTAGGCCCCTAGATGTCATCAGCGCCCACAGGACGACTCCCTTATTATACCAGCTCGCTTGGCTATGGCTGCGCCATCAGCCACAATCGGTCCTGGCTCTGTGGTTTGAAGAACGGGTCAGGCGCAACGGCGGCCGTCTTAAAAAGACGACCATCGTGGCGCTGGCGCGAAAACGGCCGGTGGGGCTCTGGAAATATGTGACAGCCGGCGTCGTCATCGAGGGAGCCGTGATGAAAGCCGCCAGACGATAGACGCTCACTGAATCTTCGAATCTTCCAGGACCTGATCAGTTCTGGCGGATCCAGGGACGAACCGCAGCTTCGCATGGCTCAAAAAGCCGCCTTCGAATTTCGTCTTCCTGAGCCCCGCCCGCCGCAACCGTCGTGAACGGCGACCGAGTGTGAGGTTGATCTGGCGAGGAAACGACCAGGCCGTGCAATCGGGCTCAGACCTTGGATACCGAAACAGCCGCTGGAGTATTATTCATGCGCGTATGAATCTCATCTCTTGACCCGAACCTCCCCATGTGAGCGAAGCTCGTGATCGAAACAACCCGATGACCATCCACCAAATCAGTTGAGCACCTCTCCCATGGGACGAAGCATTGACCAATTCGCGGCGATACGCCATTCGAATCGAGTTTACGGTACGGACAGCCGTTTGCGTCCGGCAAATTTCAGGCGCCGGTTTGTTGACCGACCAGAAAGTGCGTCAATCTGGCCCGCGCAGACGGTAGCCGACGCCAGTTACCGTGAGGATGTGGATGGGCCGCTCGGGGTCCGCCTCGATCTTCTGGCGCAGGGCGCCGATGTAGATGCGTAGATATTGCACATGGGCATCGCTGCCCCAAATTTCCTGCAGCATGAAATCGTGGGTCAGAACTTTTCCGGCATGGGCCACTAGGAGGCGCAAGACCTCATATTCACGCGGCGAACACTGGACTTCCTCATTGCGTACAGTCACTAGCCGCCTGACGAGGTCGACGCAAAGATCGCCAGCATGGAACAACGGCCTTTCGCCTTCCTGCTGCAAGCGATGCCGTAGTGCTGTACGAATACGCGCCAAAAGCTCATCAATGCCGAAGGGCTTCGTGACGTAATCATCGGCGCCAAGGTCAAACGCTAAAACCTTGGCGTTTTCGTTGTCACGGCTTGACAGGATGATAATCGGCAAGGTCCCGCCGCCCTCCCTGATTTGTCTCACGACATCGAGACCATCCATATCGGGCAGACCGAGGTCGAGGACGACAAGATCGGTCGGGTCTCTACGAATCAAGTCGAGCCCAGTGCGCCCGTTGGCGGCGGTTGCGACGGCATAGCCGCGGCTTTCCAGGCTGGCCGCGCAGAAAACGAAGGATCGCCGGCTCGTCATCGACGACAAGAATGCGAAGCCGAGCCGTTCGCGGCGTCACGGCAGGGCCTCCGCCGGTACCCTCGGGGAGACTGGCACAGGACTAGTTGTGAAACCCGCGCCGAGCCCGTCGATTCGGTTCGTGGCCGTGATCGAGCCTCCCATGGCCTTGATGAAACTACGGAAGACCACAAGGCCAGGCGGGATTGCGGACGTCGTTTGCTGCTTGCGGCTCAGTGCCGCTCCGAACCCATCCACCACTGTCTTCGCACAGATTGACAACATATTTTTGTGAGAGTTGATGAGTCGTCGGACCGTTATCACGCCTGGGCCGAGGCTCCTTAAAGTATGATCCTATCCGAGAAGTACGCCATTTCTCGAAGACCCTGCACTACCCCGTGCAGGAAAGCTTGACCGCCATCCCGGTGGCGAGAATGCGCTTGAGTTGTACGCCTGTCTCTTCGACGGGAGTGATACTGTCGGTTTCATAGTCAAGCCCTATAATCGCATCGGCATCGATATCTTCTGCCTTGCGGATGAGTTCGCTCAGAACGAACTCACGCCAATTGTCCTGCAATGGGAAGCCATTCGCCGCGTGCCAGGACGAGGCAGCATTGATCTTACCGATCGTATGGAGAATGCGGCGGCCCTCGATGACACAGATTGAACTGATACGCATGATTTACCTTCAGATTCGCCAATGTTTAATGGTTAGAGCTCTCCAACGCTTGATACCGATGAGAGACACCCGCCTCAAGGGTAAATAGACAAGGGCCCATTAAGAAACGAGAAGGAACCAAGGGCCACGAAATATAGGTTCCATAAAGTCCTCCTCTCGTCGAGGCCATTAACAAGCCGGCCAACTGGTGGGCAATCGAGCGCAATTCATCAGGTCAACTGTTGAATTTTGCTGTCCGGCAGTCGAGTGCAAACTGTGGGAAAGTTTATGCCAATTCCAAGGGCTGGCTCCGGCTCATTCCTGGAAGCAACGCGTCGGTGGCGCGCGACGAGCAGGAGATGGATTGCGCGTTCCATGAAGCCGGAGCTTGTCGCATAGGTCTCCTCGAGCCGCTCAAGTTCGCAGCGAAACTTGTTGTCGACCATTAGGGATGTTGGATTCCACCGAGAATCCGGAGTAAATCGGTTGTGAAACAGGTCGAGGCCGCGCAATTCCTCGATGTCGAAATGATCGCCGAAATAGCTCCGCAACTCGGATGCGGTGAAGAGATGAAAACTCAAGATTATATGGCGTCCGTCGCAGAGCTCGATTTCGCACCGGTCTCGGCAATTATCGTGCTGGAAACGACGCGCTTTCTCAATCGAATCGACTGAGATAGTCGGAGTGCTGCCCACCGAACGCACCGTGGTTATAAAGTGCCCCGAGGTCACGCGCGCGATTTCTGTGGAGATCTTCGGCAGACTTGCGACCGGCAGATGGCTAAGGACACTGTAAAGGCAAAGCGTCAGGTCCACCGAGGCATCGGCTTCAGGCAGCTCACTCGTAAGATCTGCAACATCGAATGTGAGATCCACCCCTGGGAGTTTGGTAAGATCGCTAGCCAGAAGCTGCGCGCGTTGAATCTGTCCCCGGGCGATGTCAAACCCGCGCGCGGTAATGTTGGTAAATCCCAACGTGTGAGCGCGCGTGACGAGACGCCGCAGCCACGTACCAGGACCGCAACCAGCATCAAGAATGCTAATCGAGCTGGCGCCGGTGGCACGCAGGGCGGTCAGTTTCGTCTCAAGGAGAGCCCAGACCTGCCGGTCGGCATAAGGCGTGCAAACCGTCAAAGGCATAAAGGCGCGTCGGGTCGCCATCGGCATAAGCGGCGTAATCGCCACCAGCCTGATTGTAGGCCGCTGCGACGTTTGCCGCCGCACCCTCTTGGACGACAGGACCAGAGTCTCGGAATCGATATCGGCTAGACAAAGGTTTCTCCATGAAACATAGGGGCTTGGATTGTGGTCAGCAGTGCGCAGAGACCTTGAGGCCTCGCTCTTGAAGC
Source organism: uncultured Alphaproteobacteria bacterium (assembly GCA_963784075.1). Lineage (GTDB taxonomy): Bacteria > Pseudomonadota > Alphaproteobacteria > Rhizobiales > Beijerinckiaceae > Methylocapsa. The sequence goes on from CAWAQW010000024.1 coordinate 10,279, forward strand.
TGGCCTGTGACGGGACCGTGAGGCCAGAAATCGGTCGTTAGCTCAAGAATTCCGGGGACCATGATGACCGCTTGCGGGCGGCGTCCGTTCTCTAACATGGCGAAGCGGAGCGCTTCGGAACGGTTGACAAAGAGACCACCACATAGCCCGGCCTGATCCCGCACGACCCAGTTGCCGCGGCGATCCGTGCCGATGAAGAAGAGAGATGATCTCGGCAGACGTCCCAAGGGAGGCTCGCAAGATATTCCTGAGACTCTTGAGGTTCGATCTGTGCCATGTCGTTTCCCTTTCAAGATCGGTCGATTGCTTCGACGCCTCGAACCCATTGCTTCGGCCCGGGACCGTGCCGATAATGTGCCCATTACGGCATATAAAATCGAGATGGGAGAGAGCCCAATGAAATAAACGGGAGATAAAGGGCCAATTCGAAACTCAGTTGAAATGGCGGCGGCTCGAACTTGGGCCACGCCGACAAAATCAATGCAGCTGGTACTCGGAATAATGCTCTGCGACCGGACCGAGCGCGAGGGCTGGGAAGAAGGTGAGAGCGCCTAGAATTAATACGGTGCCGACGATCAGAGCGACGAATTGCATGGTATCGGTAGGCAATGTGCCGGCCGAAACAGGCACCCTCTTTTTGGCGGCGAGCGAGCCAGTAATGGCGAGAACCGGAACAATAACAAGGTATCGTCCGCACAACATCGCCAACGCGAATGTCAGGTTGAAGAACGGCGTATTTGCGTTCAAACCTGCGAAGGCACTGCCGTTGGTGGCGGCGGTGGAAGCATAAGCATAGAGGAGTTCCGAAAATCCATGGGGCCCGTTATTGGAGAGGCCTGCGAGGCCCATAGGAAGCACAACAGCCACCGCGGCTAGTCCGAGCATGGTTGCCGGAACGACAAGCAGCGCCAATATCGCCATTTTTACCTCGGCGGACTGGATCTTCTTGCCAAGATATTCAGGCGTGCGGCCCACCATCAGGCCCGCGACAAAGACAGCAATTATGGCATAGAGAAGCATGCCGAAAAGGCCCGACCCTGGAGCCCCGATGATCACCTCGTCCATCATCATATTGGCCATGAGCATGCCGCCGCCGAGAGGCGTGAAACTGTCATGCATGGCGTTGACCGCGCCATCGGATGTGTCCGTCGTTACATTTGCGAAGAGCGCCGAGCCGGCGATACCGAACCGAACTTCCTTGCCTTCCATATTGCCACCCGCCTGAAGCGGGCCTGGCAACTGATCGATGTCCAGAGCGGTGAAGTGCAGATTACCGGAAGCTTCGGTTGCGTAAACGATGCTGAGGCCGATAACGAACAGCACGGCCATGGCGCCAAGCAAACTCCAGCCTTGCCCCTCATTTCCGACCATCCGGCCAAAGGTATTCGTGAGAGCGGCGCCAATCAGGACAATCAGCACCATCTCGAAAAGATTTGTGAGTGCGGTTGGGTTCTCGAACGGATGTGCTGAATTTGCGTTGAAGAAGCCACCACCGTCGCCGCTCATGAGCTTGATCGCTTCTTGCGACGCGACCGGTCCACGCGCAAGAATTTGCGTTGCGCCTTCCACTGTCGTCGCATCGACGGGACCACCTAGGGTTTGCGGAACACCTTGTGAGGCGAGAAACAAGGCCCCTACGAGAGAAATGGGCAGCAAAATGTAGAGCGTGGCGCGGGTAAGATCGACCCAGGCATTTCCGATGGTTTCGCTGCTACGCCGGGCGAAGCCACGCACCAATGCAATCGCCACCGCCATCCCGGTCGCGGCTGAAAGGAAGGATTGGGCCGTGATGCCCGCCATTTGGCTAAAATAGCTGAGAGTTGTTTCCCCCGCGTAGGCCTGCCAGCTCGTGTTGGTGACAAAGCTCACTGCGGTGTTGAATGCAAGATCCGGCGCCACGGCGCCAAAGCCTTGCGGATTGTAGAGGCAACGATCCCTGGAGAAGCAGAATGCCGAAGAGCACAATCACCCCGGCCAGGTTGAAGAGAAGGAGAGCTTGGGTATAACCGAACCAGTTCTGCTCACGCGACGGATCGATAAAGGCCATGCGAAAGAACGCGCGTTCAAAGAGTCCCAGGAACCGGTGCGATGCGCATTGGCCAGAGAAGACCCAGGCCATGTAACCGCCGAGAGGTCTGATGGTCACCCCTACCAGCAGAACAAAAACCGCGATCAATAGCCAGCCATGCGGTGTCATGGAGTGTGCTCCTGAACGGCTTTGCAGGATCGAACGAACGCGACGCGAAGGTTGGGACGCCGAATAAGGCTGAGGCGGACGGTCTGAACGAGCAGCGCGAGGATGCTTTCATCCATGAGCAGAGCCATTACCGGCAATCGATGCTTCCTACGCAGTACAAAGTCCTAAAAACCCGTGATTTTTCACAAATGGTTTACAGCTTTCGCCAAAAAAAGCCGCCACCACTGTTGCGGTGGTGGCGGCGCGAGAAGGGAAGAACAGGAATCAACTCCGTAGGATAGGCCGTTCCGCTTGAATCGGACTATCCACGAAAATGTTTGGAGTCGCATGATCATATCATGGTCCAAGTGTCAGCCTTTCAAACGCTTCTTACACTCTTTCCAATAGGCGTTCCATTTCAGGCCGCCATTGGAGTTGGTTGCGGCGTTCGCGTGATATTGTTCGGTGCAGGTTTTGAGGCGCGCCACGGAAGGCTTTTCGCCAGCATGGGCAGCAGAAATTTCAGAGGGGAATACAGCCGCCGCCACTCCCGAGGCCATTGGTTTTGATACCGGTTTTTCTGGATTGACCGGCGACGGCATGGTCGCGGGCACCTCAGGTACTGGTGGTGCCGCTGGCGCCGCGACAACAGGTGGAGCGGCCGCCTCGGGCGGAGGCGGTGCCGCGACGACGGGTGGAGCTGGCGTCTCAGGCACGGGCGCCGCCGCCGGTGCCTCAGGTGCGGTGGCAACAGGCGGCGTGACCGCAGGCGCCGGAGTTACTTCAGCCGCGGCTGGCTTCTCCTTGGTCTCACGCGCCGGAAAAGTCTTTTCAAGCTCAAGATTGAGTTCGAGGACATTGACCCGCGGTTCGCCGAAGATCCCCAGACTACGGGACGTGGTATGTCGAGCGACGAGCGCCGCGATCTCGTCCGGCGCCACGCCACGGGCTTTCGCGATGCGCCCGATTTGCAAATTCGCATTCGCGGGCGTGATGTCTGGATCAAGACCCGAACCCGAAGTCGTCAAGACATCCGCGGGCAGAGCCTTACCCGCCAAATCAGGCTGCGCCTCATCGAGGGCCTTGCGGTCGTCGGCAAGGCGGTCTTGAAGGGTTTTGCTGGTCGGGCCAAGGTTCGAGGCCGATGAACTCGCCGCATTATAGGGTGCGGGAATCGTCTTCGTCGAATCGTTCGGATCGGTGTCCGTCGTCGCCGAGGGGCGGCCGTGAAACCATTTCGGGTCCGTCCAGTTCTGCCCGATCAATCGCGAGCCAAGAACCACGCTGTCTGCGTTCGTCGCGAGACTGCCATGCGCCTGAAACGGTGTAAGCAACTGGCCGAGTACCGTCACGGCGAAAGGATAGGCGAACCCACACAACACGAAAGTCACCAGTGAGACGCGCAATGCGCCCGAGACAATGTCGAACATGATGCGTTCCTCTCAGACCAGCGGTGCGATCATGAGATCGATCAGCTTGATCCCGATAAAAGGCGCGATCAGGCCACCGAGGCCATAAATCCAAAGATTCCGCTGGAACAACGTTTGCGTGGTCTCCGCCCGGAAATGCACCCCGCGCAGGGCGAGGGGGATCAGGAGCGGGATGATCAAAGCATTGAAGATCAGTGCCGACAGGACCGCGCTCTGCGGGGTCGCCAAGCCCATGACGTTCAGGGCCGCCAGTCCCGGCAGGGCGATGATGAACATGGCGGGAATGATGGCAAAATATTTCGCGACGTCATTGGCGATCGAGAACGTGGTCAGAGCACCGCGTGTGATCAACATCTGCCTGCCGATCGCGACGAGATCCGTGAGCTTCGTCGGATCGGAATCGAGGTCGATCAGATTGGCCGCTTCCTTGGCCGGCATTGTCCCCGAATGCATAGCAAGACCGACATCCGCCTGTGCCAGCGCAGGGGCGTCATTGGTGCCATCCCCCGTCATCGCAACGAGCAGGCCCTTGCTCTGCTCCTCGATCACCAACTGAAGCTTTTCCTCCGGCTTGACTTCGGCCACGAAATCGTCGACCCCCGCCTCTCCCGCGATCGTCCGCGCGGTGAGGGGATTGTCGCCGGTGACCATGACGGTGCGGACAGCCATTTTCCGCAATTCCTGCATGCGCTCACGGATGCCTGGTTTCAGCATGTCCGAAAGAGCGAGGATGCCGAGGATGACGCCGTCGACGCTCACGGCGAGCGGGGTTGCGCCCCTTCGCGAAACGCCGTCGGCAATGCTTTGAAGATCGGAGGGTGCCCTCTGGCCGAACTGTTCGACAGCCGCATTGACGATCGCGCTGACGGCGCCTTTTCGGATGATCCTTCCGTCCGGCAGATCGATCCCGCTCATGCGGGTGTGGGCCGAGAAATCAAGTCCCTGGGCCTGTTCAAGGCCGGGGATCGGCTCGGCGCCCTGCGCGGTGCTGGCGATGACCACGTTGCGTCCCTCCGGCGTCGTATCGAAATAGGACGCAAGGAAAGCCGCTTGAATCAGCTCCTGCCGCGTCCGTCCCGCGACCGGGAGGAACTCCCGCGCCTCGCGATTGCCGGTGGTGATCGTTCCGGTCTTGTCGAGAATCAAGGTCTGGACGTCGCCTGCGGCTTCGACCGCCTTCCCGGACGTGGCCAAGACATTGAAGCGCATCGTCCGGTCGATGCCCGCGATTCCGATAGCGGACAGAAGCGCGCCGATTGTCGTCGGAATCAGCGCGACGAGGAGGGCGACCAGATCGGCGACGTTGATCCGCGCCTCGAGATAAGCAGCTACCGGCGCGATCGTCGCGACGACGATGACGAAGATCAGCGTGAGGACCGAGAGAAGCACGGTAAGGGCGATCTCATTCGGCGTCTTCTGACGTTTCGCCGCCTCGACGAGTTGGATCATGCGATCGAGGAAAGTGTGGCCCGGGTCCACCGTCACGCGGAAGAGCAACCAGTCCGAGATGACGGTGGTTCCCGCAGTGACCGAGGAGAACATGTCAGTCCCATGTTCCTTCAAGACCGGCGCGGACTCGCCCGTAATGGCAGATTCATTGACATAGGCGACGCCGTCGACGACCTCGCCATCCGCCGGGACCACGTCATTCTTTTCAACCCGCACGATATCGCCGATCCGCAGCTCGGTCGCGGGGACCGTTTGCCGGCGTCCGTCACTGCGCACGCGAACACCGGCGAGGTGCGATCGGGTCTGCCGTAGGGAGTCCGCCTTCGCCTTGCCTCGCCCTTCGGCCAATGCCTCGGCGTAGTTGGCGAACCAGACCGTTAAGGCCAGAAGATTGTCACAACACCGTCATAGAGGCGCGATGCGCTCGATGGCCCAAAAAGGCTGGGATTGATTGTCAAAGCGAGGGTCACCAAAGTGCCGACCCACACGACGAACATCACCGGATTGTGGATCTGCACCCGCGGATCGAACTTGGCGAGCGAATCCTTGAAGGCCTGCCAGAAAAGTTCACGGCTATAGGCGCCTGCCATCGCGACGCCGCGAAACTCGCGGCCGAGCGGGCCAAGCTTAGCACTGCTTTCCGGTTTGGGTGCCATTGGAGGTCTCCCGAAATATCTGAGATCGGCGCTTCGATTAGAAAACCTGTCCGTTGCGCATCGCGAAGAACTCGGCGATCGGCCCGAGGACGAGCGCCGGGAAAAAGGTCAGCGCACCGACAATGAGGATCGTCGCGAACCAGAAGACGCCGAACGAGACAGTGTCCGTGCGCAGCGTCGCCGTCGTCGCCGGCGTGGTTGGTTTGCGCGCGACGGAACCGGCCACCGCCATCAGGAATATGATCGGCGGATAGCGCCCAATCAGAATGACGCTCGCGGTCGCCAGATTGAACCATGGCGTGTTGGCGTTCAGCCCGGCAAAAGCAGAACCGTTGTTCGCCGCGGACGACGAGAAGGCGTAAAGGATCTCCTCATAACCGTGGATACCGCTGTTGGCGAGCGAGGACAGTGCATAGGGAGCCAGGACCGACCAGGCGGTCGGAGTGAGAATGACGAGCGGATGGATGAGCAAGGCCAGTGAAACGAGGATGATCTCCGGCTTTTCGATCCTCTTACCGAGGAATTCCGGCGTGCGCCCGACCATGAGGCCAGCCACAAAGACCGCGATCAAGCCGTAGATCAAAGCATTGAGGAAGCCGACGCCCTTGCCGCCAAACACGCACTGAAGCATCATTTGCGCAAGCATGGTGATGCCGGCAAGGGGGGTATAGCTGTCATGTGCCGAATTCACGGCACCCGTCGTGAAAGCCGTCGTAATGGCGGCGAAGAGTCCCGAGGCTGAGATCCCGAAGCGGACTTCCTTACCCTCCATGTTGCCGCCCGGCTGGTCGGCGGTCGCATGCATGTCAATGCCGGCATTGGCGAGCATCGGGGTGCCGTGTTGTTCAGGCACCACACAGAGCAAGAGGAAGAGGACCATCAGCGTACCAAGCACGCCGTAAAGCACCCAGGCTTGCCGACGGTTGCCGATCATCTCGCCGAAGGTGATGATGATCGACGCCGGTAGGCTCGCCATCAGAATAATAAGGACAATGTTTGTGAGCGGGGTCGGGTTCTGGAACGGATGCGCGGCATTCGCATTAAAGAAGCCGCCGCCGTTGGTGCCGATGAGTTCGATCGTGCCCTGTGACGCCACCGGGCCAACGACGATCGTCTGATCGGCGCCTTGCAATGTGTGTGCGGTCAAGCTCGCGTCAAACGTTTGGACTGCCCCTTGCGCAATCATAAAAAGCGCTACGAGCAAGCAGATCGGCATGAGAACGCGGGTTATGAATCGAATGAAATCACGATAGAAGTTGCCAAGATCGGCGCCTCCGTTCATGACCGTAAATGCCCGGATCCAGGCCATTGCCACGACGAAGCCTGTGGTCGCCGAGGTGAACATCGGAAAAGTGATGGCCCCCATCTGGCTAAAATTCGACAGGGTCAACTCACCGCCATAGGCTTGCCAGTTCGTATTGGTGATGAAGCTGATCGTCGTGTTGAAGGCGAGCAGGGGATCGACTGCCGGGAAGTTGAGCCCGTTCAACGGCAGCCAATTCTGAAACGACAAGACCAGAAAAATGATGATCGCCATCACCAGATTGGTGACAAGCATATGAATCGTATACGTCTTCCACGTCATCGCTTGTGCGGAGACGCGCCGGCCGATCAGAAAATATATCGCATTGTCAATCGGATCGAAGATCCGGTCGAGCATCGTTGACTGGCCCGTGACAACTCGCGCCATGTAGCGTCCGAGGGGAATGCTGACGAGAAAGATGGCGACGAGCGTCAGGATGATCTGCAGCCAAGCCTGAGCGGACATCGGCACTCCTCCAAATCCGAGTAGGGTCCGCGGTGCCGATCAAAACCGCTCAGGGTTGATCACCGCGTAGAACAGATAGACGACAAGAAAAACAACGATCAAAGCGAGCAGAGATACTGCAACCATAATCAACTCCTTTGGGCCGTGACCGCCAAAAACCACGCCAAAATGCACGGCCATTCAGAGGGATCTTGCTTTCGCGTTTGCTTCTGAAGGAGCGGCGTCGCGCAATTTCGCGGGTAGCGATTTGTCGATGACGCCCTCAGCGAATTTCACCAGACCGAGCATCAGGAGATAGAAACGACAATCACGAATAGCATGAGGGCCATCATGATCATTTGAACCTCCGGCAATCCATGGCAACATCTCTCGCGACACTTGGGCACCTACACGGCACTCGATCGCGTCTGTCACACAATTTCGGCTTGTATGTCACGGATCCGCATAAAAAAACAATATGCCTTGTTGTTACGATTTATAAAAAGGGCGTATAAAAATCACGCTGATGTCGTCAGATACGGGGCGGCGGAGGACCAACAACAACACCAAGATTGTTGCGTACGGCTCGGGCGCGTGGCAATTAGTATCAGTGGATAGCAAAACGTCGATCGTCTTGCCGTCCGTCAAACTGCGATTTACCAGGGACATGAACACCAGAGGCGTTTGATTCTTTGTGTGAATGATCTCGAGCTTCGTCTTGACGATGAGGACGGACGATCTTTTCTTGCCCGGTGAGATAACACCCGTGGAGATAAACCGCGTCAGAGAGGCGGTCGTCGAGCTTCTTGAACGCGTCTACAATTTTGCGCCAGTTCATTGGTGATGACCCTCTTTCATGCCGAGGAAAGCGCGCGGCTCCTTGATCGGAAGCGTAGCTGATAACTCGGCAACAACATTCATTCTGCTTTCACTCAACTACTTGCACCTAAGGGCATAAAGAAACCAGAGTTGTCGTCGCCCAATTTCATAAACAGGGCATAAATGCCGAAAGTGTCACGGCCCGAGAAGCGCCAGCTCGTCGCGCCACGGCCGTTCGCGCCACGGCCGTTCGCGCCACGGCCGTTCGCGCCACGGCCGTTCGCGCCACGGCCGTTCGCGCCCATGTGCTCTCAACAGATGACAGGCAATCCTCGTCACGAGAGAACTTGGCGGCTTGCGCATATAGGTGGCGTAACTGACCCTGAGATCAGGAATGGATTTTTACGGAGGTGAAATTATACCGCTTCCATAACTGATTGAACCCGCATTCGCCGGATGACGCAATAATTTGCAGCGTCGATGCCGCGATTCAGCTAACATAATCAGCATGTTATTTCGGATCGAATGAGGCCGTCATGGCGAACCCGGCGGGTGAATCGAATGATGGCGCTCTCAGGCTCGATTTCGACCGCCGATTGATGCTTCAGTTTCGCGGATCGGTGGTCACCTCCGACGCAGGATTGCTCGCCTATCGCGAACTCGACGACGCGCTCGGATTGTCGACGATGGCGGGCGAGATGCTCGCTGACGCCTGCACCGGCAAGAATGGTCGGCATGCACTCGTCGGGATGTTGCGGCAATCCGTATTTGGGCGACTTGCCGGATATGAAGATGTGAACGACGCCGAGCGCCTGCGCCATGATCCGGCGATGCGTTGGATTGTCGGCGGCAAAGCGGCCTCGGGATGCGCGGCATCGGCAAGCCAGATGGGGCGTTTTGAGACGCACTGGCTGGCGACGGAAAAGAACCTATCCGCTCTCGCCGATCTTTCCGGCCAATGGATCGACCGCGTGCATGACCGCCGTCCGCCGAGAGGTATCTTGCTCGACATGGATTCGAGCGTGAGCCCCACGCACGGCGAACAAGAGAACAGCGTCTGGAACGGTCATTACGCCTGCACCTGCTATCATCCGTTGTTCCTGTTCAACCAGTTCGGCGATCTGGAACGCTGCGCCCTACGCCCCGGCAATGTTCATAGCGCAGATGGCTGGGATGAGGTGCTGAAGCCCGTCGTGGCGCGGTATCGTGGCAAGGTCTCGCGCATTTATTTTCGCGCTGACGCCGGCTTCGCAAACCCCGAAGTCTACGAGTTTCTGGAGGCCGAGGGGATCAAATACGCCATTCGGCTTCCGGCGAACCGGGTCTTGCAGGACAGGATCGGCTATCTGCTCAAACGGCCAGTCGGCCGCCCGTCCAATGATGTGCGCCGATCATATGCGAGCTTCACCTATCAGGCCGGAAGCTGGACGAAGCCGCGCCGCGTCGTTGCCAAGGTCGAATGGCATCCGGGCGAACTCTATCCGCGCGTTGGATTCATCGTCACCAACATGGTGCGCCGCGCCGAGAATATCGTCGCCTTCTATTAATCAGCTCATAAGTAAGAGAACATTTTATTGACAGCATGAATCGCGCGTGATTCTCTCATGGCATGAGAAAGGATGACGCCCGCAAGTTGGATCACGCGACTTTGGAAGCATTGCGCGAACGCGCAGTGCGGCGCGTGCAGGAAGGTGAAAGCCCAGAAGTGGTGGCGAGAGTAATCGGCGTTGGGCGCACAGCAATCTACCGGTGGCTCGCGGATTACCGGCGCGGTGGCTGGGGCGCGTTGAAGGCGAAGCCCCTTTTCGGGAGACCGCCAAAACTCGATGGCAAGAAGCTCCTGTGGGTCTACGACAGGGTGACCCGGAAGAACCCGTTGCAACTGAAATTTGAATTTGCGTTGTGGACCCGCAAGATGGTGGCCAAGCTTATCAAGGATAAGTTCGGCATAAAATTGAGCGCCAATTCTGTAGGCCGTCTCCTGGCGCAACTCGGCGTCACCTGCCAAAAGCCGTTGCACCGAGCAATCGAGCGCGACGAGTCTCTCGTGCGGCAATGGCTGAAGAATGACTATCCGAAGATCAAAGCCTTGGCGCAAAAGAAGAAAGCCGATATCTATTTTGCGGATGCCGCGTATATCCGCTCCGATCATCATGCCGGGCGGACATGGGGAGCGAAGGGCGAAACACCCATTGTCCAGGCGACAGGCGCCCGCCATGGCATGAGTCTGATTTCGGCAGTCACCGCGCGGGGCCACATGCGGTTCATGATCATCGAAAAGGGCAGCGTCAACGCCGGTATCTTCATCGAATTCCTGAAGCGGCTGATCAAAGGTGCGAGACAGAACATTTTCCTGATCGTCGATCGGGGTCCGGCTCATCGCGCCAAGAAAGTCGACGATTTCGTGCAAACGCTGGGCGGGAAATTACGCTTGTTCTTTCTGCCGCCCTATTCTCCAGACCGCAACCCTGACGAACTCGTCTGGAAGCATTTGAAAGCCGACACCGTTGGTCGTATAGCAGTGACCAGCAAAGACGATTTCGCAAAGAAGGTGCGTCGCTCAATGCGCCGATTGCAAAATGACCCGCGAAAGATTCGCTCGTTCTATCAGAAACCTTCTCTACGCTACGCCGCGTGAATGTTCTCTTACTTATGATCCGATTAATACAACAAGCGCGGGACATGCGAGCAATGTTGGTGTGGACGGCCCCCGACGGCATCGATTGTGCCAGAATGAGGTCGTTGCAGATCTCAGACAATGGAGACCGTCCGTGGAACAGGTTAGCCGAATTGGCATGGACACGTCGAAGCATTTTTTCCAGCTTCATGGAGTGAACGCCGCCGAGAAGGTGGTTTTGCGGAAGAAGTTACGCCGCAAGGATATGGTGGCGTTCTTCAAGGCGCTTGCGCCGACGGTGATCGGAATTGAAGCCTGCGGCGCAGCCCACTATTTGGCACGGCTTTTGGGGCCGTTCGGCCACGAGGTGAGGCTAATAGCGCCCCAGTTGGTCAAGCCGTATGTGAAGCGGGGCAAGAATGATGGCGCCGACGCCGAGGCGCTTTGCGAGGCGATGAGTCGGCCGACAATGCGTTTCGTGCCGGTAAAGACAACTGAGCAGCAGGCAGCCCTGATGATGGTCGGGTTGCGTGATCGGCTGATCCGCAATCGCACGCAGCTTTCGAATTCCATCCGTGGCTACGCGGCCGAGTTCGGTTTCACCGCCACCAAGGGTAAGGCTCACTTGGTTACGCTGCTCGAGCGTATTCAAGCTGATGAGAGCGTGCCCGCCCTTGCTCGGGAGCTGTTCGCGGCCCAAGCTGCAGAATATGCGCGGTTGCAGGCGCAAATTGACGAAGTCGACGCCAAGCTCATGGCCTGGCATAAGGCCAACGAATGCAGCCGACGTCTCGCTAAGATCCCCAGCGTCGGTCCGATTGGTGCAGTTCTGCTGATGATGAAGACCCCGGCGCCCGAGCTATTCCGATCGGGGCGAGAGTTCGCGGCCTGGATAGGCTTGACACCGAAGGACCATTCGACGGCGGGCAGGGTCAGGCTGGGTGGCATCACTCGGGCTGGCGACGAGGCCTTGCGCAGCGTGTTGGTGGTTGGCGCCACCTCCATCATCCAACATGTTCGACGCGGTGGGCGTGGGTCGCCCTGGATCGTCGACCTCCTCAAACGCAAACCGCCGAAGTTGGCCGCCGTGGCGTTGGCCAACAAAATGGCCCGCATCGCCTGGAAGCTTATGGTCACCGGCGAAAGCTACGTTGCGAAATCCACGCTGGCCACTCTGGCGAGCGCGGCTTAGAGATCAGCCCGACACGGGGAGCAACTCAATTGCAACCGTGCTGAGCCGATGCCAGAACTTGCAAGGTCACGAGCAGATGGTGTGATCGATCGATCCAAGACACGAGGCATTCCGCTTGATCCATCGGCCGCCGAAGGTCGCAGCAGTGATCCATCGGCCGCCGAAGGTCGCAGCAGTGATTGGAACTTGTGTCGCGGAAACCATCTTGGCCAGCGTTCATGTGCGAGCGCGACAACAGGCCGGACATATGGACGCAAGCGATCTGACCAGAGCACTGCCCAACCCCCTTGCGAGGAGCGGGCCGTCCACATATGGATCAAGGAGGGCAAGGGCGCGATCAAGTGGACACGGCTCTCATGTCGGTCGTTCGCCGCCAACGCAGTTCGGCTTCAACTTCATGCGCTGGCCTACAATCTCGGTAATTTTCTGCGCACGCTGGCGCTAGGCCCGCGTAAGAAGCGAGCGGGCCAGGAGCAGCTGCTTACGTGGCGGCGAGCCTTATCAGCAGGCAAAACCAGCTCACGGATTTTTTGCAAAACGGCCTCGTCTGGCCAGGGCGCCTGGCCGACCAGGTGTAAAAGCGATTGATGTTTGGCCGAAACCCGGGCAGGCGCCACGATCGCCGCCATCGGCTCGACGCTCTTGCGTTCGCCCGGCATCAGCAGGCCAACGCAATAATCATTTAAGCCGATATTTCCCAGATGACACGGGATTGGACCGTCAAATCGGCTCTGCTTGGCCGTTTTGGCGCTCTCCGCCACCGCCACCTCTGCAGTTAAACCCTCTGCGGTCCATAACGTTCCACAGCGTGACGAAAATTGTCGAATTGATTGTGATCAAGATGCATCTCTCCCGTGAGTTTGGCTCGAACGCATGACGACCGAACATTTCACGTAGGCGCTGGATCGGGCGGCGGTCGAAGTTCGGCGATCATTCGTAGGATGTCGGCGAAGAGATTTTTGGGAATGGCGATTTCGGCCATCTGAAACGCGACATAGCGGCCATGGCTCACGATCTTCGCGCCGATCTTGATCAGCTTTTCCTTCAAACTCGTCAGCGACCAATCCTCACATGGGGAGGTCCAGGTCAAGGGGTGAGATTCAGTCGCGCATAAGTGAAACTCCGGTCGCTGTTTCGGTATCCACGGTCTGAGCCCGTTTCCATGATCTAGTCGTTTTATCTGATCATGCCGAGATCGGATACGGCGTGCTTCCAGGTCTTCCTCAACGCCCTGTCGCGAAAGTTTGCCAGGCAGGATATCCTCTTGGTTCTCGACGGCGCCCCCAACCATCGCTGCCGCGACCTGGTGCTTCCCGGCAATATCTCGCTGCTCTTCCTGCCGCCATACTCGCCAGAGCTCAACCCGAAGGAAAATCTCTGGGAGGAAATCCGCGAAAAGATCTTCAAGAATTACGCGCTCAAATCAATCGACGCCGTGCGCACCAAGCTCAAGCAGGCGATCTTCTATATCGAATGCAATCCCGAAACCGTAAAATCCATCACCTCATTCCCCTACATCCGCAAGTCATTCTGATGTGGAAATGGTATTAGCTTGTGCAATCTCCACCCATTGAGCTGAGAGGCAGGCGCCGACGGCGCACCCCGCCGATCACTACAGCTGGTACGAAGTTCTTTGTATCGGATCAAAAATGCCCGCTACGTCCGTGATGGCCGCTCATGGCGATCGAACTAACACAGGTGGAGGGTTGGATTTGGTCAGGGAGGGCGAGAGGCAAAACGAGCAAGCGTTGGTCCATTCATGGGCTCCTCGCATCATGCAAGGATGCCTTCGGGTTCCTGCGGGACGAACCGCCACTGTGTTTTTATTTGGAAGGGCGTCCGTTACTTGCAGAGCGTTTCCAAATCTCTACACCCGACCTCGAGAATGTCTGCCTATTGAACGGCATTCATTTTCATGTCGACGATGAGTTTGGCTGCCAGATGTACATAGAGGATCGGCCTGGCTTGATCGCGGCTGTGAGAGCGGCCACCACGCAGATCGGCGAAAGGACAGATTACCAAGCGGTCACGAAGTGGAGACGCCATTACGCTGACGACGGAAGCGTAAGTTCGGTCTAGAGGGCCCCCAGGCGCGTTCCTCGGGGGGCTGCCTTTCCAACCCAAGGGCCAACCGTCCATCGTCCTTCTCATCGGTGTCATAACGTCATCTAGCTGCGGCTATATCGCCCCCTCCCTGCGCTCGATTTAACACTAGCTTATAGCCCGGGTACAGCTATAGAGCCACGAGCCCTATCGCAGGCCTGTGGCTGAGCCCCGGCAGGCGCTTCGACCGATCGGGTGTCTTAGCGAGGGTCGCAATCCACTCGGCCATGAAAGCGAGACTTCGCGTGCGACTCTGATAATCACTCGCTTTGAGCCCGCTTCTCGCGGAGAAGCTGTAACGTAAGAGACAGAGCCTTGCTAACGCGCCTTCCTCTATTGGTTCGCACCGCGATGTACACCCTACGCGGTGGGTTTCTCGTGCGGCCGCTGCTTATCTCGCTGGCCCTCGGGCTGACGGGAATGATCCTGTCATCGCTCGAAGAGAGTTTTCCAGTGGTCAGCGCCTGGGTCCCTCACGCGTTGTTTCCCTCACGCGCCGATCCCCAAATCGCTCAGATCATGCTGGCGGCGATCGCGGGCTCGATCATGACCGTCGTGTCGATCGTGTTCGCGATTCTCTTGATGACTTTGACGCTCGCCTCGATGCAATTCTCGCCGCGTATCCTCGTGAGCTTCGTCAGAGACCGCGTGACCCAGTGGACTCTTGGTGTCTTTCTGGGAACGTTCCTTTACTGCATGGCCGCGTTGCCCGCGGCGCGCAGCCTTCCGCAGCCTTTCGCACCGGTGGCGACCGTTACCGGCGCACTGGTCCTTGCGCTTACTTCTGTCATAGGACTGATTTTCTTCATCCATCACATTTCCCAGGCCGTCAGCGTCAGCCACATCGTTGATCGTATTGCCCGTGAGACAGAGGACGTGATCGACGAAATCATGCCGCATAAGCGTGGAGTGGGACTCCGGCACGAAGACATGACATTGCCGCCGGACGACACCGAATTCCCCGTTCTCAACGAACAGTCCGGTTACATCTGCTTCGTCGACAGCACGCGATTGTTGAAATTGGCGAAGGCATATGGCTTGCGCGTTCGTCTCCTACGCCCCATCGGACATTTCGTGCCGCAGGGAGTGCCACTATTTACCGTTTCACGAAAAGACCGTCTCACAGCGGAGCGTATGGCCGAATTGCGATCCGTGTTCGTTATCGGGTCGATGCGCACGATGCAACAAGACGTCGAATTTGGTGTGCTGCAGATCGTCGACATTGCTTTGAAGGCAATATCACCGGCGGTCAACGATCCGAGCACAGCTATCAACTGTGTCGATCAACTGACTCGGATCCTGATCCGATGGGTTGGGCGCGCGCCGCCGGCCACCCTTCTGAGCGATCCACCGCATGTGGTGCGCGTGATCATCCCCTGGACCGACTTCGACCATCTGCTCGACACGGCTTTCGAGCAGATCCGTCATTATGCGGTGAACGATATCGCCGTGAGCTTGCGTCTTCTGCGTGCGTTAGCCGATCTTGCAAACACGACCGACGACGAGCTGATGCGCGAGCAGTTGGTGCTGCGCGGCCAGCGTATCGTCGCCGGCTGCGCGACGCGGGTCGACGCGAGCGATTTCAAGCGGCTAGGGCGCCGATTGGCTGAGCTTGAAGTGTACCAGGGCGTGCACTCATGAATTGAGATTGCGGTATCATGCGATACTGCACTTTTTTTGTATTCCACGGAGCCCGGCAGCACGCCGACTATCCTCGTGGATTCCATTAAGACGGCGCGTCATTTCAAGCACGATAACAGCCGAGACCGGTGCGAAATCGAGTTCTGTGGCAGCCGCCATATCGAGCTAAGGTTTCACCTCTTCACCGCGTCGGAACTGCGGAGTAGCTCCTTGACCATTTCGACATCGAGGATTTGCGCGGCCTCGACCTGTTTCATAATCGCTTCGCGCCTGACTCTCGGTGGAACCCAGCGTCCTTAGCGGTGGACAACAGTTTTCCAATGAACTCGAGCGGCTCGAGGAGACCTACGCCAAAAGCTCAGGGTTCATGGTACGCGCCACCCACCTCTTGCTCGTGGCGCGCCAACGGCAAACTTTGCTTCCATCATTGTGGCGGCAGAAAGCCGATGCTGCGCGCGATCAACGCGACGCAAATGATCATGGCGACAATCCCCGCATTGATAAGGCCGGGGCGGCTCAATGCACGTGAAATCCTGGGTCTAAATCGCCGTTTCATGGCTTGCTCCATCGCGATACAGTAGGCGGGCGAAAGCAAAGAATACCAGGAAACGCATAAAGGATCGATATGGCAGCTTAGGGATCAATCTAAAGAAACCATATAATCAGGAGTGAAGTGGTGCGATACTGTGGGCGCTAATGACATCTAGGGCCTAACCGGGGCGGGCCGGGCTAGCGTGCGCAATTTATATGGAATTTTTATATTCGGCACCGTTGAGCACACTCGAATTTATATTCGACTTGCGCTATCTGCACCTATGCCTTCTCGCCAAGCGCATCATCAAGCGAAGGAGCAATGTTTTCGCCGCGCAATTGCGACACAAATAGAGTGCGTAGAGTGGGGTTGCGAGTGGCGGCCGGCGATGCACCGATGCACCAAAGAGGATTACCCAATGCCTGTCTTTCTCCTCGACGTGATCTATGTCGCGATTGGCACTGCCGCCTTTGCGATCACTGCGCTTTACCTTGGCGCTTGCGACAAGTTGTGAGAGGCTTATCCATGATATTCGAGTACATCCTCGGCGCGATCGCAATCGCCGTCATCATGATTTACCTCGTTATCGCCTTGATACGCCCCGAGCGTTTTTAAGAAAGACATTCCATGACCGCCAATGGTTTCATTCAGATCGCGCTGTATTGCGTGGTCGTCACGCTCCTGGTCAAGCCGTTCGGCTTCTATATGACCCGCGTCTTCAACGGCGAACGTACCTTCCTGTCGCCTCTCCTGCGTCCGGTCGAGCGCGTCCTCTATTCTCTGAGCCGCGTCAACGAGCGTGAGGAGCAGAGTTGGATCGGCTATGGCCTAGCCATGCTCACCTTCAGCCTTGCGGGCTTCCTCGCTCTTTACGCCTTGCAGCGGCTGCAGGCAGTTCTTCCGTTCAACCCGCAGCATCTCGACCCGGTTTCGCCCGATCTCGCCTTCAACACGTCAGTGAGCTTCGTCACCAACACCAATTGGCAATCCTACACGCCCGAAACGACGATGAGCTATCTGACCCAGATGGCCGGGCTCACCATGCATAATTTCGTTTCGGCCGCGACCGGCATCGCACTTGCCATCGCGCTGATCCGGGGCTTTGCCCGCCGCTCCGCCCAGACGATCGGGAATTTCTGGGTCGATATGACCCGCACCGTTCTCTACGTGCTTTTGCCAATATCGATTGTGGTCGGTCTCTTTTTCGTCTGGCAAGGTATGCCGCAAAACCTGAACGCCTATACTGAGGTAACGACACTCGAAGGTGGCAAGCAGCTGATCGCCCAAGGTCAGGTGGCCAGCCAAGAAGTCATCAAAATGATGGGCACCAATGGCGGCGGCTTCTTCAACGCCAATTCGGCGCATCCTTATGAGAATCCAAACGCGCTCACGAATTTCGTTCAGATCGTCCTGATCTTCTCAATCGGCGCCGCGCTCACCAATGTCTTTGGCCGGATGGTCGGCAAGGAGCGCCAGGGCTGGGCGATCTTCGCCGTCATGGGTATTTTGTTCCTCGCCGGAACCTTCACGGTCTATGCCACCGAAAGCGGCGGCAACCCGGCGTTCGCCGACTTCCCTGTCGATGCCACACCCAGCGCGCTTCAGGCTGGCGGCAATATGGAGGGCAAGGAAGTGCGCTTCGGCATTGCCAATTCCTCCCTCTTCACAACCATCACGACCGACGCCTCCTGTGGTGCCGTCAACAACATGCATGACAGCCTCTTGCCGCTCGCCGGCATGGTGCCGATGGTCAACATCATGCTTGGCGAGATCATCTTCGGCGGCGTCGGCTCGGGCCTCTACGGCATGCTGCTCTTCGCGATCGTCGCGGTCTTCGTGGCGGGCCTGATGGTGGGCCGCACCCCGGAATATCTCGGTAAGAAGATTGAGGCGAGAGAGGTCAAGATGGCGATCCTCGCGATTTTGATCCTGCCTTTGTCGATCCTCGGCTTCACGGCGCTCGCGGTCGTGGTTGTCCCAGGCCTCGCCGGGATGGCCAATTCTGGACCGCATGGCTTCAGCGAAGCGCTTTACGCCTATACATCGGCCACGGGCAACAATGGCAGCGCCTTCGCCGGCCTTTCCGCCAATACGCCATTCTACAATACGACGCTTGGCCTCGCCATGTGGATCGGGCGCTTTCTTTTCATCGTTCCGATGCTGGCCGTCGCCGGTTCGCTCGCGGGCAAGAAGATCGTACCAGTCTCGGCTGGTACCTTTCCGACCGACGGCGGGCTTTTTGTGGGTCTTTTGATCGGCGTGATCTTGATCATCGGCGGCCTCACTTTCTTTCCCGCTCTGGCGCTCGGCCCGATCGTGGAACATCTCGCCATGTACGCCGGTAACCTTTTTTGATCGCCGCAAGCGAACTTTTGGGACAAACCAATGAAAGATAGAACCAATCCGCGTCGCAGTGTGAGCTCCTTGTTCGATCCGGCGATCATCGTACCGGCGATCGGGGATTCATTCCGCAAGCTTCACCCTCGGACCCTGAGCCGCAATCCGGTCATGTTCGTGGTCGAGATCGTGACCGTGCTCACGACGATCCTCTACGTCCGCGATCTTTTAGTCGGCGGTGGAGAATTGAAATTCACGTTCCAGATCATTGTCTGGCTCTGGATCACCTTGCTGTTTGCGAATTTCGCCGAGGCTGTCGCCGAGGGCCGGGGCAAGGCGCAGGCGGCAACCCTGCGCAAGGCGCGCACCGACACGCGGGCGAAACGGCTGATCGATCCGAATGGCAAGAGTGGGATGAAGGACGTCATCGAGGGCGTGTCCGCGATCGATTTGGCGCCCGGAGACGTCGTTCTCGTCGAGGCCGGTGATCTTATCCCGAGTGATGGCGATGTGATCGAAGGCGTCGCCTCGGTTAACGAATCGGCGATCACGGGCGAATCCGCGCCCGTCATTCGCGAGGCTGGTGGCGATCGTTCTGCCGTCACGGGCGGCACGATCGTTCTTTCCGACTGGATCAAGGTGCGCATCACCGCGGCGCAAGGCTCCACCTTCCTCGACCGGATGATTGCGCTTGTCGAAGGCGCGGAGCGGCAGAAAACACCGAACGAAATCGCGCTCAACATTCTTCTCGCCGGATTGACTATCATTTTTGTCATCGCAGTCGCGACCATCCCGAGCTTTGCGAATTACGCGGGGGGCAGCGTCAGCGTGGTCGTGCTTGTCGCGCTTTTTGTTACCCTCATTCCGACCACGATTGGTGCGCTTTTGTCGGCGATCGGCATTGCCGGCATGGATCGGCTGGTGCGGTTCAATGTTCTCGCCATGTCGGGACGGGCGGTCGAAGCTGCTGGCGACGTCGACACGCTGCTTCTCGACAAGACGGGCACGATCACGCTCGGCAACCGCCAGGCCACGGAATTTATTCCGCTGCCCGGCGTCAGCGAAAAGGAACTCGCGGACGCGGCGCAACTCGCCTCTCTCCCGGACGAAACGCCGGAAGGCCGCTCAATCGTTGTGCTCGCGAAGGAGAAATATGGCATTCGGGGCCGCGACATGAGCGAGCTTCACGCGAAGTTTGTGCCGTTTTCCGCCTATACAAGATTGAGCGGGGTCGATACCGATACAACGATTATCCGCAAGGGAGCGGTGGACGCGATCTTGACTTTCGTCCGTTCCGCCGCGGCCCTGCCCGAAAACAACCCGAACGGCGGCGCACCGGCAACGCTCCCCTTCTTGGTCTCGGATGCGCAGGTCCAAGCTTTGAATGCAAGCTCCGATAAGGTCGCAAAATCGGGAGGAACGCCGCTGGCTGTAGCGAAAGATGGGCGGCTACTTGGGATCATCCATCTGAAGGACATCATCAAAGGGGGGATCAGGGAGCGGTTCGCCGCTCTACGCCACATGGGTATAAGGACCGTGATGATCACCGGCGACAATCCTCTGACCGCGGCGGCGATCGCGGCCGAGGCGGGAGTCGACGATTTTCTCGCCCAGGCGACGCCGGAGACGAAATTGAAACTCATTCGTGAGGAACAGGCGCAGGGCAAGCTCGTCGCCATGTGCGGGGATGGCACCAATGACGCACCGGCCCTGGCCCAGGCCGACGTTGGGGTTGCCATGAACACCGGCACGATGGCGGCGCGGGAAGCCGGCAATATGGTCGATCTCGACAGCGACCCGACCAAGCTCATCGAGATCGTCGAAATCGGCAAGCAGCTTCTGATGACGCGCGGTGCGCTTACGACGTTCTCGATCGCCAACGATGTCGCGAAATATTTCGCGATCATCCCGGCGGCGTTCGTCGTCTTCTATCCGCAGCTGCAGAGCCTCAATATCATGCGTCTCGCGACGCCGCAGAGCGCCATTCTTTCGGCGATCATCTTCAACGCACTGATCATCGTGGCGCTTATTCCCCTTGCGCTGAGAGGGGTCGCCTACCGTCCCATCGGTGCGGCAAGCGTCTTGCGGCGCAATCTCCTCGTTTATGGGCTCGGTGGGATCATCGTTCCCTTCATCGGAATCAAGCTTATCGACGTTGTGGTTCGCGCGGCTGGCTTGGCTTGAACACGAGCAACTCAAGGAAATGCAAAGATGACTAAGCATCTGCTCCCGGCGATCATGCTGACCGTTTTGATGACGGTCGTGACCGGGCTTGCCTACCCCCTCGCGATGACAGGATTGGCGGGCTTTCTCTTCCCCCATCAAGCCAATGGCAGTCTCATCGAACGCGATGGAAAGATCATAGGCTCTGAACTGATTGGGCAGAATTTTGCCAGCGATGGCTATTTTCACGGTCGGCCGTCCGCCACGACCGACACCGACCCGAACGATCCGACCAAAACCGTGCCCGCGCCCTATAACGCGAGCAATTCCGGGGGGTCGAATCTTGGACCCACGTCGAAAGCCCTTGTGGACCGTGTAAAGGGTGATTCCGACCTGCTTGCGGCAACGAATCCTTCTGCCAAGGTTCCGGTCGATCTCGTCACCACCTCGGCGAGCGGGCTCGATCCCGACATTACGCCCGCCGCCGCTTTGTTCCAGATTCCCTGGGTCGCCAAGGCGCGCGGTCTGCCGGAGGACCGCCTTCGCCGCCTCGTTGAAGACAATACGACGGGCCGTCTGCTGGGCCTGCTGGGCGAACCGCATGTCAATGTGTTAAAACTTAACCTCGCGCTCGACAGCCTTGCTGACGGCGCGCGCCGTTGAACATGAGCATCGCGTGAGATGGAAAAACGCGACGACACCGACCGGCGGCCTTCACCCGACGCCCTCTTGCGTGAAGCACTGCAGGCCGAACAAGGCCGCCTGAAAATCTTTCTGGGCGCCGCGCCCGGCGTCGGTAAGACCTATGAAATGCTGACCGCGGCGCGGGCAAAACAGGCCGAAGGCGTCGATGTCGTCATCGGCGTCGCCGAGACGCATGGCCGCAAGGAGACCGAAGCGCTCCTTCAGGGGCTCGAAATCATTCCGCGCCGGATCGTCCCCTATAAGGGGCACAGGCTCGCCGAAATGGATCTCGACGCCATTTTGACCCGCAGGCCTGCCCTCGTTCTGGTCGACGAGCTTGCCCATACCAATGCGCCGGAGAGCCGGCATCCCAAGCGCTACATGGATGTCGAGGAGCTGCTCGCCGCCGGAATCGACGTCTATACGACCCTCAACATCCAGCATGTCGAAAGCCTGAACGACATCGTCGCCGGAATCACCAAAATCCGAGTCCGCGAGACCGTGCCGGATTCGATCATCGATCTTGCCTGCGACATCGAGCTGATCGACCTTACGCCCGAGGATCTGATCGCCCGCCTCAATGAAGGCAAGGTCTATGTGCCCGAGCAAGCCGAGCGTGCCACAAGGAATTATTTCTCCCCCAGCAATCTCACGGCCCTGCGGGAGCTCGCGCTGCGCCGGACCGCGCAAAGGGTCGACGCTCAAATGGTCGACTATATGCGCGCGCATCGCATTGAAGGGTCGTGGTCCGCGAGCGAGCGCGTACTTGTCTTGGTGGATTCCGCACCGGGGGCTAACGCGATCATACGCCATGCCAAACGCATGGCCGATCGCCTGCGCGCGCAATGGACCGCGATCCATGTCGAAACTCCGGCCGCCGCACATGCGAGCGACGCCGAACGCGACAGGATTGCGCAGAGTCTGCGTCTCGCGCAAAGGCTGGGTGCTGCGACGATTTCCATTCCCGGAGAGGATGTGGCATTGACCGTCTCCGAATATGCCCAGGCCAATCATTTTGCTCATATCATCGCCTCCAAATCCGAGCGCGCGCGCTGGCGGCATGTCTTCCGTGAATCATTTACGGAGAAACTGATTCGTTCCGCAGGCGACGCGAGCGTTCATATCGTCGCGCGTGCGAAAGATCCCCTGGCCCAAACGTCTGCCGAGAGCACAGAATCAAAGCCAAGACGGACCGAGATCAAGGCCTATCTTGCGAGCCTTGCATATGTGGCGGCCGCGGTGCTCATTGCTGTCCTGCTGCGGCGGGCGCTTGGCGTCTCAAACCTTGCACAAGTGTTCCTCATCGCGGTCCTGGCGAGCGCCGTGACATACGGCCTATGGGCCTCGCTGTTTGCCTCTATCGTCAGCGTTCTTGCTTATAACTTTTTCCTCCTGCCGCCGCTCTACACATTTACGATTGCCGATCCCGAGAATGTCGTCGTCTTGTTCTTTTTTTTCGTTGTGGCGCTGATCGCGAGCAATCTCGCCGCACGGGTCCGGGCCCAGGCGATCGCCGCGCGGGAGCGCACCCGAATCACCGAGGAACTCTATCTTTTCAGCCGCAAGCTCGCCGGGGTCGCAACACTCGACGACCTGCTCTGGACGACGGCGCATCAGATCGCTTTGATGCTGAAGGTACGCGTCGTTGTGCTTTTGCCTGAGGACGGCGGTCTTGGTGTCAAGGCTGGGTTTCCGCCCGAGGACATGCTTGACGAGGCGGATCTCGCGGCGGCGCGCTGGTGCTTTGAAAAAAATCAGGCGACAGGGCGTGGCGCCGATACGCTGCCCGGCGCCAAACGCCGCTTCATGCCTCTGCGCACCGGGCGAGGCGCTGTGGGCGTTGTCGGGATCGACAGTGACAAGCCGGGATTGCTCCTGACGCCAGAAGAGTTCCGGCTTTTGGACGCCTTGTCGGATCAAACGGCTCTGGCGATCGATCGCGTCAATCTCGCCCAAGACATTGATCGCGCTCGTCTGGCGGCTGAGACCGATCGTCTACGCGCGGCGTTGCTGACGTCGATTTCGCATGATTTGCGCACCCCCCTTGCTTCGATTGTTGGGTCGGCGAGCTGCCTCGTCGCGCATGGCGAAGAGTTCGATGCAAAAGTTCAAGCGAGCCTTCTGCGCACCATTTTGGAGGAGGCCGAGCGGCTCAACCGCTTTATCGGCAATCTTCTCGACATGACGCGGCTGGAATCCGGACCACTCAAACCGCAAACCGGGCCCGCGGATCTCTCCGACATCGTCGGCGCGACCTTGCAAAGGGCGGATAAGATCCTGCACGGTCATCCGGTCACGATCGATCTCGAGAGAGGGTTACCTCTGCTTGATCTCGACATGGTGTTGATGGAACAGGTGCTGTTTAATCTCTTCGACAATGCGGCGAAATACGCGCCGCTAGGGTCCCGCATCACGCTTACGGCGAGACGTGATGGCGGTTGCTTCGTCATCCAAGTGCTCGATGAAGGCGAAGGCATTCCTGAGGCCGATCTCGAGCGGATTTTTGACAAATTCTACCGGGTTCACCGCTCGGACCGACAGCGCGCCGGCACCGGGCTTGGTCTTGCCATTTGCCGCGGTTTTGTCGAAGCCATGGGAGGTTCGATCGCGGCCGCCAATCGGGCCGACCGATCCGGCGCGGTTTTCACCATCAATCTTCCCGTGCCGGTCACGCCGAGGATCCCGGCCGAGGCCTTGCCGTGACGGCTCGCGCGGGTCCGCTTCGCATTCTCGTCGTCGATGATGAGCCGGCGATCCTTCGCTTTTTGCGCGCGAGCCTCGAGAGCCAGGGCTATATCGTGGGAACCGCCGCCAACGCGCGCACCGCGCTTGACCTGGTCCGCCAGCACACTGCCGATCTCGTCGTCCTCGACCTCGGCCTGCCGGACATAGATGGCCTCGACGTGGTGAAACAGATCAGGGAGGCTGGCGAAACCTTGCCGGTCATCATCCTGTCAAGCCGCGAGAACGAAAGCGCCAAAGTCACAGCGCTCGATCTCGGCGCCGACGATTACGTGACAAAGCCGTTTGGCATCGATGAGCTCCTGGCGCGCATCCGTATGGCGGAGCGGCATCGGCTGCAGCAAGAGGGCGAAAAGCCTTTGTTCCATGCCGGCGATCTTTGCATCGATCTTGTCCGAAGGACGGTGACTGTACGAAACGAGGAAGTCAAGCTTTCGCCACGCGAATATGATCTTTTGCGCGTATTGGTTGGTCATGCGGGAAAAGTTCTAACTCACGAGTTTCTGCTTCGGGAAATTTGGGGCAGCGATACTAGCGTCGAGTATCTGCGTGTCTACATCCGCGCCCTGCGTCAGAAGATCGAAGCGGATCCCGCGCGCCCTTCCCATATCCTCACCGTAACCGGCGTCGGCTACCGTATGCGCGAGCCAGATTGACATGCTTTCCGGAGGACCAATGTCCACGTCACCTCGAATATCTATAGACCCGCCCAAGTTCTTTCAAAGGCACATGATGGATATCACTGACCTCATCAACTCGAGCCGAGTGATCTTCGCCGCTCGCGCGAGCAACAAAGTGCAATTACTTCGGGATTTCGCGGCGCGTGCCGCTGTCTTGCTTAACCTCGAGGCGCGGACGATCTTCGATGCCTTAAACGCCCGCGAGGAGCTGGGGTCCACAGGCCTCGGCAATGGTTTCGCGCTGCCGCATGCCCGCGTCGAAGGACTCGATCATTTTTTCGGAATGTTCGCACGGTTAAGCCGGCCGATAAATTTCGACGCAATTGATGGCAAGCCCGTCGATCTCGTGTTCCTTCTGCTCATCCCACCAACCGCCGGCAGCGAGCATCTTGGTACCCTTGCCGCGGTTGCACGGCATCTGCGGGACCAAGAGTTCACAGCGAGACTGCGCAAGGCGGCCGGCGCGACGGCGCTTTGCAATCTTCTTTGCGATCGGCAGTTTACATGACGATCGATTTAGGCCCTACGGCTTGCCCACAAGGCATTTTGCGCGCGCAAGTGTGGGCATTTCTGTGGAGCAGAAATGTTCGTTGGTGATCTCTACCAGATGATGGCGTCGTGATCATGCTGCAAGAGCGCTCCCTTCTTTCCAAAAAAATCAGCCGCCAGCTCACCCGTCCCGGCGCCGGGCGGGCGCTCGCCGCGATGGCTTCCCTTCTTGCGCATGAAGTGAAGAACCCGCTGTCGGGGGTCAGAGCGGCTGCGCAGCTTCTCGAAGCCGAAGCGACCGGTGGATCACGCGCTGACGAGGTTGATTTGCGAGGAGACCGACCACATCCCCAAGCTGGTCGAGCGGATGAGCGCATTTTCCGATGGACAGCCCGTCGAGCGCGAAAAAATCAACATTCGCGTCGTGCCCGAAAGTGTCACGGGCGGGCGGGATTTGCACGCCATATCTGCTTTACGAAAGCTATGATTTCTCGCTTCCTCCGGTCTTCGGCAATAGGGATCAGCTCATTCAGAACTTCTTCAATCTGGTCAAGAACGCCGCCGAGGCAGTCGACGAAACGCGTGGCGACATTGAATTGACCACGCAACATTTGGAATTCGGCAGTGAGGACCGGGTTTCCCGCCGGAAGGAAGGTACATGTTGATGGCCACGGGCAATATCCTCATTGCTGATGATGACACCGCCATCCGGACTGTCCTCAGTGAGGCCTTATCGCGCGCGGGCTATGATGTGCGCACGACCGGAAACGCAGCGACGCTCTGGCGATGGGTTAAGTCGGGCGAGGGTGATCTCGTCATTACCGATGTTGTGATGCCGGACGAAAACGCCTTCGAGCTTTTGCCGAAGATGAAAAAATTGCGGCCCGAACTGCCGATCATCGTCATGAGTGCGCAAAATACCTTCATGACCGCGATCAAGGCCTCCGAGCGCGGCGCCTATGATTATTTGCCAAAGCCCTTCGATCTGCGGGAACTGGTTTCGATCGTCGGGCGCGCAATGAGCGAACCGAAAAATTGCGCCCGTGCCGAGCCCAATGCGGACCTCGAGGGAATGCCGCTCGTCGGGCGTTCCGCTGCCATGCAGGAAATCTACCGCGCGCTAGCGCGGCTGATGCAGACCGATCTCACGGTGATGATCACGGGCAAATCCGGAACCGGAAAAGAGCTTGTCGCACGCGCCTTGCATGATTACGGCAAGCGCAAGAAAGGCCCATTCGTTGCCATTAATATGGCGGCAATTCCCCGCGATCTCATCGAAAGCGAATTGTTCGGCCATGAAAAAGGGGCTTTCATACGCGGTGGCACCCAGCGCAGGAAGCGCCCGTCCAGTGGAGCCCGAGCGGCGACAATCGCTTGCGGGCGCCATGGAGCGCCATCTCTCCGAGTTTTTCCAAGCACATGGGACGAGCCTGCCGCCCCCCGGAGTCTACCATCGGATCTTGCGGGAGATCGAATATCCCATGATTTCCGCTGCCCTCGCCGCGACGAGGGGCAATCAGGTCAAGGCCGCCGAACTTTTGGGCCTCAATCGCAATACGTTGCGCAAAAAAGTCCGCGATCTCGATATCAGGTGGAATTCGGTGGCCACGTTATAGCCGGAGTGAAAGCAGAACACCTGGGCCAGATAGTGCTTAGAACTCGTTGATCCGTTCCTCCTTGAAATTCGACAGTTGCACATGCCAGCAGAACGTAAATCGGTGTCAAGTTGCAGTAGAGGATGAGAACTCGAAAACAGTGTTTCTGATGGCCAGCTGTTTTCATTTAGCAGGTCTTCGTCACTTTCCGTGCTCGGACGCTAATCCGAGCGGCAGCATCCACTCTCGAAGCAGTCCGACGCCTGGTTGGCCAATTAATATCAAAGACGATTTCGAAGGATAGAGGTCTCCGTCCGATTGAGATAAAACTCGGCCGACAAAGGGAGAAACAGAGCCCGGATTCTGTTCATGCACCAAAGCCACCCTCGGCAGAGTAAGTCGTGCGGCAGCTGACGGATTTCGGCCGATCTCGTACAAGGCAAACCTGATCGTTTCGCGCTGGGTCACGAAAACCTCTGCGCACCCCGGGGCTTACCGCTGACGGTCCAAAGCCCGTCCAGGTTCGGTGCGACGACAAAGCAGTGGCCGCGCTTCGGCTGCGACGCCAGAAGGCGATATCCGAAACGGTGTGGTCCCTTTGTAGTCCTCCATCGAGAGGCCGTACCATGCACTCAAAAGCGGGCGGACATGACGCCATATAAAATCAACGGCTCGCAATCCTCCCGAATTCGTATAAATCTCATAGTCGGCACCTGAACCGGCGTATTCTTATGCTTCTTTTATATCGCGAATGCTCGACCTCTCTCGAATTTATATGCCGAGCCGGGTAGTCTTGCGCATCGACAACAGAGAAGATCCATTGGGATCGGGACAATGAGATGAGCGTTTTGCATGAGATCGAGCCTTGTAGACCGGCACCGGACATCCTGGAAGAGATGATCCATGCTTCCGGTGCGAAGAGTGCAGATCGGTTGGCGGTGATCGCGGCACAATTGGGCCACGCGACAACGCACATGACTGAAAAGCATTGTCGAGTGTATCAATCAAGTGGCTGCAGGCGAGGGCCTGCAGCCGCCCTCTAAAGCATCCAGGCTCGACTTCATCGATGACGCCCTTTGGCGAGCACGAGGCTCCGGGGTAAACTGCGCGACATATTTTCGCTAAAAGTTAGGGTGGCGCCCATCGGCGGGGGTATTTTTGCGTTATGTTATAAGGAAAACAGGTTTCGCCAAGCACGCAGGGTGTCATGTGGCCCGTGCGTTTCTTTGGTGGCGTCCGGCGGGACAGCGTGGGCCTGTTTTGCAAAGGTCAGGTAGGGGTCTCCGGACCGATAAGCGACTTGCATCGCGTGATCGCCGGACAGAGCTGCCGCGATACCGAATTCCTGCTGAACTCCAATCGATATAGGCCACGCCATATCCGGCCGGCGGCTTGACCAATCCACGCAACCAGACGGCAGGGCCAAAAACGAACTTGGTGTTGCTAGGTTGATTGCGGCCCGATCTCGCCCGGAAGGGAGATAGCATCGTCCGGTTTCGACCGTCTCCGCCGACAGCCAGTGCCGAAAGCCGCATTTTGCTTAAGGCGTAGCGCAATTCTCTCAGTGGCGATATGGCCGGATAAGCCCGCGAGGCTTCTCTGAATGCGGCGTCCGATAAATCAAGCCTGCCACTTTCAAGGCGCAGCCATGGAATGCCGGACCGAATAAGGAAGGCTTCAAAGCGGTCGTACTTGAACGTGCGCCCGTCGTAGATTTGATAATCGGCGTCGATCTCGGCGATAAGCTGATCCTGAATATCTTCCCAATGCTGCCGGAACTGCTCCAGCATGAAGGTATCGATCGGAACTCCGGCATGCTCCATTGCCGACACGGCCGCCATGTAGCGCCCACGGATCAAGGCATGCGGCAGATCGATACGCGTCGCCATGGCAGGCAATAGGCGCGCGAGAGCGACAACGTCTTCTTCACAATAATCCAAGATTGCGGTGCGCTCTTCGCCGGACCAAGGGCCGCCGCGCATCACAAGGTCGCGCATTTCCTTTTTCTCTGTCGCGCCCATACAATCTAGGCCGTGATGGAGCAAAGCGCCAAGCAACCCGTTTCCGGCTATTGTTTTGAGACCGTTGGTACGGTCTCGAAACTCGGTAAAAGGGTCGAGAATACGTGCCGGCATAGGCCAACCAAGTACTCGGTGGCAGCCTAGGTCGGCGGAGGCGTAATAGGCGACGAACAGCGCGCCGGCGTCAGTCGGATAGGGCGGTGCCGGTCCAAACTGATCACGCCAAAGCCGGATTGTTCGACCTGTTTTGAGTTCGCGCGCGACAAGGCAAATGGGATCTGGCCGTTCGCCAGGATGGGCGACAAACTCGAAGTCCGCCGCCCATATTTCGCGAAACGCGTCGAGCGACGCGACCACTAGAAGCCCTGCAGGCGCTTGACGACGGGGTGATCGGGATTGTCCACGATCTTGTTACGGAAAGCGATCCGCAGCAATTCCTTGTAATCGTAATCGGGCCACTCTGGGTCCGGGATGGCGCCTTGGGCCTCAAACATCTCATAGGCACCAAGGCTCATGTTGGCCTTCACGCGCATCCATTTAGTCATTGCCCGTTCGGCCGCCTCCGCCATCGAGCGATGCCACTCATTGATGCGCCCGTTCGGATCTGGCAACCGCACAGGCCAAAAGAATACAACCCCTTGCCGGTTGATTGCCGTATAGAGCCGGTATGGGACAGCCTCTTCAGAAACGACTTCCGCCATATTGCGCTGGACAATATAGGTCTCGCGATCGTCCTTCAATTCGATCATCAATATCGTCATGCAGAAGTCAGTATCGGGGTGAACGCGGACAAAGTCTTGCTTGTTCGGCTTGCGGACAGGAATTGTTGTCAACAACCTCTTAACTCCTGCCGTCTCTGCGAAGTCTTGATCCACGCGCAAATTTTCCAGGTCGAACGGATCCGGCACCGCGTCCCGTTTTCGTCTCAGGATCTCGGGAGCGGGAGCCGCTTCTGTGGCTTCTTCGATTTGTTTAGCGAACGATTTTTCCAATTTTGGCATAGCTTGAATCTTCCTTGTTAAGGTTGGGGCTGGGGTTGCAGTTGAGATCGTTTCAGTCGGGTCCGCCGCCGGTTCGGGAGCGAGGGCTAGGATCGTGCAGGTCTCGCCAAAGCCGTCGCGGAAGCGATCGACATTCGGGCCGAAATAGAAAAAGCTTTGCCCTCTTGTCGGGGAATGTCCGGGGCTCCCGTCGGGATTCCGGAAGCGGATCCGTTTGTTTGAATTCCCAACGGCGGCCGCCCGTTTGCTCGCTGCCCTATACCAGCCGGTCTCGGTGCAATTCTCCGTCAGCAGAATCGCCTCGGAGACGCGCCCCGCGTCGAGTTCGCCGATAAGTTTTTCGACGAAATGCGCCATATCGGGGCTGCAATAGGGAGGGTTTACCCAGACGCGGCCGTGCCATTCCTGTTGCAGCGCGTCCTCTTCTTTCGTGAAGAATTGCGCAGCCTGGACGGTCTCCTGGGCGATAGCCGACGAGTCGGGATCCAAATCGATTTGCCCGAACACCTTGCGGGCGCGATCGAGCCATTCGGCGGGCGTGTACCACTCGACGTTCTTGCCCCGGTCCTTCTTGTCCTTCGGCTTCGGGAGGTGGTCGAAAGCGCTCATTTCGCGCCTCCCCTGACAAAGTCCAGCGTCTTGGCGCCACCCCATCCACTCATAGGCCGCCTTGGCGCTGGCCTCGTCCTCGGCTACGCCCGGCCTGGCGCCGCGCAAAGCCCTCGAATATATCCGGTTTGACGAGAGGCACCCGCATTTGCTGCCCGAACAAAGGCCCCATTAGGATGAATGAACGCATCGAAGTTGCACCCCAAGAAGGAGACGTTGCCTTCGACCGTTCCTTTATCGGAGCGCCGGGGGAACTCGTCCGCCTGACGCCGCTCGTCCGCAGGATGGTTGCAGGCAATGCCGGTCCCATGACCTTCACCGGAACCTGCACCTATGTCGTCGGCACGGGCGACGTGGCGGTGATCGATCCAGGCCCGGATTTGCCGGAGCATAGGGCCGCCCTGCTCACGGCCCTGCGGGGAGAGACGATTTCAACAATTCTCGTTACCCATACCCATCGGGATCATTCGCCGGGCGCGCGGGCGCTCAAATCCGCGACGGGGGCGAGGATCGTTGGCTGCGCGCGGCATGATTTTTTGCGCGAGCCCAACCATTCCCTCGATTCGATCCACGATAAAGACTACGCGCCCGATACGATCCTGCGTGACGGCGATGCGACCGAGACGAAAGATTTTTCCCTTGTCTGCGTCGAGACCCCCGGCCACGCGGCAAACCATCAAGCTTTCGCCCTCCCCCAAGAAAATGCGCTGTTTTCGGGCGATCATGTGATGGCCTGGTCGACCTCGGTTGTCGTGCCTCCGGATGGGGCGATGCGCCCCTACATGGCCTCGCTCGCGAAGCTTTTGGGCCGCGAAGATAAAATTTATTGGCCGGGACATGGCGGCCCGGTCTTTGAGCCGCAGCCTTTCGTGCGCGCGCTGATCCAGCATCGCCGCGTCCGCGAAAAAGCGATCCTCCTTCGCATCGCGGCGGGCGACAGCTCGGTCCCGGCGATCGTTGCCAATGTCTACAAAGGCCTCAACCCCGCGCTCATCAACGCGGCGGCGCTTTCCGTCCTCGCGCATCTCGAGGATCTCGTGGCGCGAGGGCTCGTCAGGACCGAAGGAGCGGTGGCGCTTGGAGGAATTTACCGCCCCGCATAGACCATGCGCGCTGCAAGTACGCGCGCAACGTCCGCCGCCTTATTTCTTGTCGACGACGGCCGTCAGGGCGGCCTCGAAATTGGCGATATTGTGAGGATTGGCGCCAAAATCGTAAGGCCCGAAGCGGGACACGGTACGGATGTCAATCCGCGTCTGTCCGGCGAGCGGCCGCAATCTTACTGTAATGTCGGATGGAAAGCCGAGAATAAAACTGGCGGCGATCGCATCGATATGGCCAAGGCCCGAGCGGCCTCCTGGAGGGCTCTGTTCGACGATCTTCCAGCCGCTCACCGTCACCGCCTTCAGAGCGGCGTCATAGGCTTCTGGAGCATCGAGATCGAGGAGAATCGGCTGGATCTGCGGATAGGCCTTGAACTGTGCCTTTCGCTGGGCAAGGGCGACGCTGGGCGGCGTGCTGCCGCCGCGGGCGGCCAGCGCCGCGCGCGAGAGGGAAAAATTTGGCGGATCGGTGAGATCGGTTGAAATATCCGGAAGCTGCGGCAACCGCATGGTTTTTTGCGCGAGATAGGCCGGATAGGCCAACAGCGATGCCGCAAGAACGAGCCCCGCAAAAGCCTGCCGTGCCCCCTTCCGGCCGCTGCGCCAGATCACCACAAAAGCCAAAATCGCGGCGAGGATCGCGGCGGCGGCGATGACCAATGCCCCCCCGAGCACCGCGAGGAGATCAAGGCCACGCCGCACCGCCAAGAAGCCCACAAGAGCGACAGCGAGGGAAAACACCGCGAGCTGATGGCTCAGCACGGCCGCCTTGGACGTGGGCTCTTCGATGATCAGACGGCGCATATTCCATAGTCCTTCCGTGACCGGCCCCGCGCCCGGTATAAAGGCCAGGTCCGCAGCGGAAAGCAACTCCGATTTCTTCGAACATGTGCGAACAGCAGCGAACGAAGCAATGGCCCAGATAACGCCTTTAAATCCAATCGAATAATCCCGGTGCCCGTTCTCCCTTATCCGTGGACGTTCGCCCCCGTTCGGACTAAATGAATAGGGGAAAATCAGGGGACATAACTATGGCTCGACAAGGAAAACCCCTGACGCCGCTCGAAGTCAAAACAGCCCCGCCAGGTCGGCATTGCGACGGGGGCGCGACCAGCCTGTATTTGCTGGTCCGGACTGTCAACGGCAAGCTGCGCAGATATTGGATTTTCCGATATACGCCACGCGGCGGCAAGATGCGCGAAATGGGACTCGGCCGCGCCGACGGACCTAATTCCATGAGTCTCGCCGCCGCCCGCGACAAAGCGCGCGATTTGCATCAGCGAGTGCGCAAGGGCGGGGATCCGCTTGAGGAAGATCGCGCCAAGAATGCCCGTGAGAAAGCCTCAAAGGCCCTTGAGGCCGCCAAAACCATGACCTTCGATGAGTGCGCCACGGCCTACATCAAGGCGAAGGAAGAGGCTTGGGGCAACGCCAAGCATCGTCAGCAGTGGGTGGCCACGCTAGCCACGTATGCGTCACCGGTTATTGGTTCTCTGCCCGTCGCCGACATCGACACCGGCCTCGTCCTGAAAATTCTCGAACCGATTTGGGGCAAAAAGCGCGAAACCGCCTCGCGGCTCCGCGGCAGGATCGAATCCGTTCTCGACTATGCAAGGGTGAAAGGCTGGCGCACCGGCGAGAACCCGGCGCTATGGCGCGGTCATCTCGAGCATAGCCTAGCCTCCCGCCCCAAAGCCGAAAAGCATCATGCTGCGATGCCTTACCATGACGTCCCGGCTTTCATGCAGAGCTTGCGCGGACGGGGCGACATGCCAGCGCTGGCTTTGCAGTGTACAATCCTAACGGCCGCGCGCTCGGGCGAGGTGCTTGGCGCTACCTGGGGCGAGATCGACCTCGCCAAGGCCCTCTGGACGGTGCCGGAGAATCGCATGAAGGCCGGGAAGGAACATCGCGTGCCGCTGTCCGGCGCAGCCCTGGACATGTTTGAACGGCTCCCACGGATTGAGGGCGAGGACCGGCTGTTCCCGGTCGGCATGGTGGCGATGACATCGCTGCTGAAGCGCATGGGCGTCGAGGCCACGGTGCACGGGTTCAGATCCAGCTTTCGAGATTTTGCTGGCGAAGAGACGCATTTTTCGCGGGAAGTGGCCGAGGCGGCGCTGGCTCACAAGAGTGGCGACAAGGCTGAACACGCCTATCGGCGCGGCGACGCACTGGAGAAGCGCCGGAAGCTCATGCAGGCTTGGGCGGACTTCTGTGAGAGGCCGAAGGCGACCGGCGAAGTGATCTCAATTCAGGAACGAAAGAACGTTTTATGATAACTCAGGAGAACCGAAATGACCGACAAGACGGCGTCAAGCTTTCAAATCATTCGCACGACAATGAACATAATCCCGACGGAACCGAAAGCCTTTATCCACGATTATGAAACCTTCCATGAATCCCTCAGCAAATATATCCAGTCGCATAGTCCAGAGGATTTTGCCACGGCAGAGCAAGCCCTCGCCCGGGCCGAAGGTCACAATCCTAGTCCGAAGGCAACAAAGAGGCTGGCCCACCTGAAGGCGTTGTTGATGCGGGCGCACGAGGTGGGCCTGACGCCGGTGGAGAGGGGCCTATCGTCGACAGGCTCTCTTAGTTTCGATCTGGAGGACGCCGAAGCCGTGGGAGACGCCCAAAAGATCAGCGATATCAAGAGAATGCTCAAATATTTTACTGATAAATACCTAGCCCATGCTCATCTGGAATATGACCTGCTCGATCTCTCCCGTGGCAACCGCATAGGGAACACTTTTTTTGCGGCACCGCACGATTTCTATCTGCCTAACGCCGAAGTGATCCCATTCAAGCGCGAGGCCGGTCATGAAGACTGATCTTGTGAATGGTGACAGCTATCCGTTTCCGGAACAGGGCACGATTGACGTTTGGCGGAAGGAAGTCGCGTTTCCCGATCCAAACGATTGGCGCGACCTCGTCGCCATGCTGCGGCACGCGGCGGAGATCGACCGGAAGGAGCTCGGCGATTCGGAGCTGCCGGACGGACTTATGGGATGCGAGCAGAGTTTGCGCGCCGTCATCGCCTTTTTGCAGCGGCAACCGGATATCGCCCGGCGGAAGGACATCGCCCCGTTGATGCGGCTCCATGCTGCAATTGTCGATCTATCGGAGGGTCGGCAATCACCGCTCTTCAAGCCCAAGCAACGGAAACCGGGATCCCCGGGCAAGGGATGCAATTACGCGCATCTCCAGGGACTGGCAGCCCGTGGGCTCAGTGAGTTGATAGATGGCGACGTTCCCCTTCTCGAAGCGGCCCGCCGCATCGCGCTTGCTCTGCGCAAGGGCCGAAAAGACATGGGGAATATTGCGCCAGAAACGATCATCAATTGGAGGGAGCAGATTTCGCGAGGGCCAGGCTGGGGCGCACCGGAAGATGCTTGCCGAAGCTATATTGAACCGCTCCCCCCAACTTTGGGAAGACGCCGCTCAAAGTCGGAAGCAGTATTGTCAAGCTTCTGAAAGAGCGCAGCGACGCTATAGGCTGACCAAGAAATAAAGACCGGGGTTTGTACGGATACTGTTCGCAGGTGTTCGCGGAGGCCAACTAAGCTAAAGCACGGCGGACTTCCGTATGAACCCCCATATTCATACGGACGGCTCGATCGGAAAGTCCTCGCACACTTCATCGCGAGGATCCAATGTCCGAATTATCCCCAGTCCCGCTCCAGGTTGCCTACACTGTCGAAGAAGCCTGCCGCCAACTTGGCTGCAAGCGCACAACCTTATACCTGGCAATAAGTAACCGCTATCTTGATGCGAGAAAAATCGGTACGCGCACGGTCATCACGGGCGCGAGCTTAGCCGCTTACCTGGAGTCACGGCCGAAAGCGAACATCGCCTGCAAGCCCAGGGAGCGGGCGTGTCATGACCTACGAAAAAAGGAACCCTGCGCGCGGTGAGGCGGCGGGGCGAGGAACAACCAATGATATGCACCGCAATGCTGCCCGAAATGCCCGCGCCGCGCAAGCGAAAAGGCGCACCCCCGACCCTCATTGCCGCACCCTTTGCGATGATGCGGGTTCGGCTTCGGACCGGCGGTTCTTTGCGGAAAATCCGGGCCGGAATTATCGACTCCGCCCGGCCAGGCAGGGCGAAGTTCGGGATTTTCTGCGCTTCGGCAAAAGCATACCGGAACGGTACTTTCTTTGTGTGGCGATCTGGCAGGTGTGGCCGGGAGTTCGGCTGCGGGTATTCGCAACCGGAATCCCAACCGCGACAGTAAACCACAAGTCTTCGTCGCCGGCCGCCGGTCTGGACTTGAAGATTTTATCCGTGGCCGTTATGGACGGTCAGGAGCCGCCAAAGTCGCGCCGGGGATGCCGGAGCGCGAACGCGATCACGGCTCCATGCGGGCGTGGCGGAACTGGTAGACGCGCTGGACTCAAAATCCAGTTCTGGTGACAGAGTGTCGGTTCGACTCCGACCGCCCGCACCATCTTCTCGATGACTCTTTAACGCTAAAGGTGCGCATCGCTAAAGGCGCGGCGGCAGGCGAGCGCCGGGGCGCCTTGCACGCGGCCTGGCCCTTCATGCGAAGATCGATGGCCTTGCGCCGACGCCGGCGGAGGGCGTCCTATCCGGCCTCGCGGAAGCGCTCGGCCTCTTCAAGATCGACGCTGACGAGCTGGCTCACGCCGCGTTCGGCCATGGTCACGCCAAACAGCCGGTTCATCCGCGCCATGGTGATTGGATTGTGGGTCACGGTGACGAATCGCGTCTCGGTCTTGCCGCGCATGGTTTCGAGAAGATCGCAGAAACGTTCGACATTGGCGTCATCGAGCGGCGCATCCACTTCGTCGAGGACGCAAATAGGCGCCGGATTGGTGAGAAAGATCGCGAAGATCAAGGACATTGCGGTCAGCGCCTGTTCGCCGCCGGACAACAGCGTCATCACTTGCGGTTTTTTTCCGGGCGGACGCACAAGGATTTCAAGCCCGGCTTCGAGCGGGTCTTCGGATTCGATCAATTGAAGCTCGGCCGTGCCGCCGCCGAAAAGAGTCGTGAACAGCTCCTTGAAATGGACGTGGACGGCATCGAATGCGGAAAGGAGCCGTTCGCGGCCCTCCTTGTTCAAATTGTAAATCGCGAGGCGCAGCCGCCGGATCGCCTCCGTCAAATCCGCATGCTCGGTGGTAAGACTGGTCTTGGAAGTCTGGATTTCGTTTAATTCCTCCTCGGCCCGGAGGTTTACGCCACCCAGCCGCTCGCGGTCGCCCTTCAAACCGTCGAGGCGTTTCTCGACCGCCTCCGCGGCCGGGAGTTCGTCGCCGGGGGCCACTTGGGCGAGACCAAAAAGTTCGGCGGCCGTGCAGCCGATCTCGGCCTCGATCATATGCGCGACCTCGCCGCTGCGCGCCCTGGCAGCTTCTACCCGGGCTTCGCTGCGGGCCTTTTCTTCCCGCGCCGCGCTCATCGCGTCGAGGGCGCCGCGCGCCGCACGATCCGCCTCGGCAAGACGCGTTTCAGCCGCCGCGCGTGCGTCCGAGGCCTGTTTGCGCGCGCCCTCCGCCGCTTCGATCTGGCGGACCAAAGTTTGGCGCGTGGAAAAAAACAGGTCCGGCGCCTCGGCGAGTTTTTGCAGCTCTTCGGCCGCTTCCGCGCGGCGCTCTTCCAAAGCGGCGATTTGACCGCCGGCGCGCTCGCTGCGGGCGAGCCAGGATTTGCGTTCCTCCTCGATGGTGTGAAGCCGCTTCTTGCGCGACTCGGCGTCGCGCAGATGGGTTTGCAGTTTGGCGCTCGCTTCGGCGACAGCGGCACGATCTTGGGCCGCCGCCGCGCGTGCGAGGTCGAGCCGCGCGCTGAGATCCGCCGCTGGGTCCAGTTGGCCGAGCGAGGCCTGGGCGTGGGCCTGCTTTTGGCTCGCTTCGTCGCGGCTGGCATCCAGGCGAAGACGTGCTTCTTCAAGCGCCGATAGCCGCGCGCGTGTTTCCGTCTGGCGCTTTTCCGCGGCGGCCTTTTTGCCGCGCGCGGCCTCGACGTTGCGCAACGCATCCTTGTGGGCCTGCCGGGCCTGGTTCTCAGCGGCGGCGGCGGCGGCCAGCGTGGATTGCGCGTGCTCGGCCACTGTTTTCAATTCGCTGGCGGCGGCGCGCGCGGCTTCGGCCTCGATCGCGAGATCGCCGAGGCGGTTTTTTTCGGCCAGCCGCCGCGCCGCTGGGGTCGGGGCTTCAGCGGCTTGCGTGAACCCGTCCCAGCGCCACAGATCGCCTTCCTTCGAGACGAGCCTTTGACCGGGTTTCAGCAAAGCGCGCAAGGCGCCGCCTTCCGCCCGCAAGACGACGCCAATCTGGTTCAGCCGCCGCGCGAGAGGTGGCGGCGCCGTCACCCGCTTGGCGAGCGGCTCGACACCCGGCGGCAAAGCCGGATCTTCGGAGGCATCGGTCGTCGCCCAATGGGCGGGCGAGGCCGGATTGGTCGAGGCGTCAAGATCATCGCCAAGCGCCGCGCCGAGCGCTGCTTCATAGCCTTTCGCGACACTGATTTCCTCGGTCACGGCGGGCCAGAAACCGCCGGTTCCGGCGTTCAGCAATTTCGAAAGCGTGGTGATTTGCGTTTCGAGATTTTGCGCTTTGCGTTCGGCCTCGGCGAGCGGCGCCCGGGTTTTCAGTTCCGCCGCGCGCGCCTCGGCATGGCCGGCTTCGGCACGGCCGAGTTCGTTGTCGCACGCCTCGACGGCCGCGAGTGCCGCATCCAAGGCGGATTGCAAAGCGTCAAGATCATCGTCGACCGAAGTTTTCGACGTCAGTGCGTCGCGTTCCTTCGTCACCTTTTCGATTTCGGCTTGGATCCGCGTGAGCCGGGCTGTCTCTTCCCGCAGCGTGGCCTCAAGCGCCGTGCGCCGCGCCTCCATCACGGATCTTTTATCCTGCGCCTCCGCGAGCGCCTTTTCCGTGAGTGCGAGGGCCGCCTCGGCGGCGCTCAGCTGGCCTCGCGCGGAATCGATCTCGGCGTCCGCCGTCCCCTGGCTCGCAAGCTCCTTTGCCTCGGCGTCGAGCCGCGCAAGAACAGAGGCCGCGTCTTCGATCAGCGCGGTTTCGCGGACGAGATCGCTTGTGGTCTGGGCGATCCTTCGCTCCAGCTCGGCGGTACGGTTTTTCGCGCGCCTTTCCTCGCCGTCCAGTGTTTCGCGGGCCAGCACGAGCCGCTGCAGCTCGCTGGAGGCCTCGGCTTCAGTGTCGCGCAGCTTGGGCATCTCATGCGCGGCGATGGCTTGCAGTTTGGCGGCCTCGGCCTGGACCTTGGTTTTTTCCACGACGTCGCGAAGATCGGCTTCGAGCTTACGTTCGGCCGTTTGCAACGCCCTTGCCGCGTCCGCTTGATGGATGAGGGCGAGCAGGGCTTCGTTGCGCCGGATATCGGCAGCAAGGCCGCGGTAGCGGACCGCCTGGCGCGCCTGTTTCTTGAGACTCTCGGCCTGGCTGTCGATCTGCTGCAAAATATCGTCGAGCCGGGTGAGATTGTCCTCTGCCGCCTTGAGACGCAGCTCTGCTTCATGGCGGCGGGAATGCAACCCCGCGATTCCCGCGGCCTCCTCGAGGATGCGGCGGCGCTCCTGCGGCTTGGCGGCGATGATTTCGCCGATCTGGCCCTGCCGCACCATCGCCGTCGACCGGGCGCCGGTCGAGGCATCGGCGAACAGCAATTGCACATCGCGGGCGCGCACCTCGCGTCCGTTGACCCGGTAGGTCGAGCCCGCCTCGCGTTCGATGCGGCGGCAAACCTCGATGGCGTCCCCATTGCTGAAGCTTGCCGGCGCCGAGCGGTCGCTATTGTCGATGAAAAGTGTGACCTCCGCCATATTGCGGGCCGGCCGCTCGCCGCCGCCGGAAAAAATCACATCGTCCATGCCGGATGCGCGCATGTTCTTCGACGAGCTTTCGCCCATGACCCAGCGCAGTGCCTCGACGAGATTGGATTTGCCGCAGCCATTCGGCCCGACAATGCCGGTCAGCCCCGGCTCGATCAAAAACTCGGAGGGGTCGACAAAGGTCTTGAAGCCGGCAATGCGCAGCTTGGTGAGTTTCATGGCGCGGCCTTTTTGGCGCGAGCACGCTTTTGGATCATGGCCGAGTATTCAACGGGCTGCCTTAAACATTGGTTAACCAATCGCGCGGGGCTTTGATGCTAGGCCAAATGCCGCATGATTCGTGAAACGCAATTACGGCGCGAAGGCGGGGCAGAGGCAAGCAGCCGCCCCGATTTTTCTGTGGAAGCGGTGAAGGTCCGAGGGCACAGCCCGGCTTTGATTTCTCGAACGGCCTCCAAAGCGACCCCGTTTCGCGGGTCTTCGATCCACGCATTTACCAAAGCCCGGTTTAGGCGTTCCCGCAACGGAAGATTGGTTTAATATGGAATTGCTTCGGCAGATAACTTTGTTCCATCATTTACAAAGCCATTCTCCGAATGTCTTTCACTTTTTTTCATTACGACACCAACGAACGACGCGATGAACCTATTTTATTTAAATTTGAGGTGAGCTTATGCGCAGCGCTCATGTGAACCAAACATTCCCCACAAACGCTCCCCTTTTGGATGCCATCAAAATCTCCCCGCGCGGGTCAGCCACGCAGTCCAATGACAGAGCTCATTTCGATGAAGTGACATATTACGTCGGGAAGACTTATGTCGGGAAAACGGCTGCGCTCGGCGAAAAACGCGCCGCGCCGCGGCGGCGCACAAGGTTGCGCACGGGCAAGATCGTCGACCCAAGAAGCCTCTATCTCATTGAGTGCCAGATTTATGATTGGTCGAAAACGGGCGCAAGGCTGCGGCTCTTCATCAATGTTTTGGTTCCAAGCCGAATCCAATTGTTCGAGGATGTTTCAGAACGTTTGATCAACGCCACCATTGTCTGGCGCAGGAGGTGCGAAATTGGACTTCGCTTCGTTCCCCGGGCGGGGCAGCGTAGCCTGACCAAGGCGCAGCTCGCCTGTTTGCGCACCGGCTACAATCCCGCCAAGGCATAGCGTGCCCGCGATGGGTGCCAAAAGCCACCAAAACCCTCTC
Organism: uncultured Alphaproteobacteria bacterium; assembly: GCA_963784075.1. Classification (GTDB taxonomy): domain Bacteria; phylum Pseudomonadota; class Alphaproteobacteria; order Rhizobiales; family Beijerinckiaceae; genus Methylocapsa. The sequence goes on from CAWAQW010000024.1 coordinate 51,089, forward strand.
TTATCTACGCGTCCGGGCTTACGGGCCCTTAACGGGCCGCCTTTAGAATTCAAACCGATGGACGGCGTGTGGCGGCCCCGAACAGGGCCGAGAGAAGACGAAGGTCGTGGGTCATTTCTGTGAAACAGTCTCCTAGCCCAACGCAGCGATGGAACGCAGGCCTAAATCCGAAGATTTTGGCGGCCAAGTTCACCGCAAAAATGGCCGCGAAAAAGGCCGAGGATGACCAGCGGAAAAAGCGGATAAAAGAGATTTAAGAAGGCCATGGCAAACGTGGTCGTCCCCGCTTTATATGAAGTCAAAGCGACGTTTCCGGGCAATAGTTTCAGGATAACGAAACACTATGATGGTTATGATGACAAACGACCGGTGTTTATTTTGGAATCAGCGATGGGCCAATCATCGCAATATTCGGTAATTCGCGCGATATCGTCGTAAAACTCATCAATTTTCAGCGCCCCCCGACGCGAAGTGCAACACCCCAGCGCCTTGAGCCTACTCGATTTTTCCTTTCCTCGGAGCCGCCTTCGCATCTCGAAATGCAGCGGAAGGCGGCGGCGAGGAAGGGAAAAACCGATCTTTTCCTTGGTGAGCCCGAGCGCCCCAAGTGTTGCACTTCGCGTCAGAATCCACCCCCTCTCGGGGAGACCGAGCTGCTTTCCTTCTCATTTGATCGCAAAGAAAAAATTTTTACGCCAAGTGACCTCACCCGCGACAATATTTTTGCGCTCGTCGAACGAATAATTGACAATACTTAAGACTGGCGCTGAGCATCGTCCTCAGCCCGCCGGGCGCTCAACGAGGTTCAAGCCTGGTGAGCAGGTTCGCGGATCATCCGGATCGCAGGCGGCACCTTCAAACCTCATGCTCTATGCCCCGGAATGCATGCCGTGCTAAGGCAGAAACATGAGCAGAGGCACATCCCCAATCAGCAACGGAGCCTATCGCTTTAGCGTGGCGCCGAGAAAGATATTTATTGTCAAGGCATTAGAGCGGAATTCTGCCTGATTCAATCAGTTTTGGGATTCCCGAATCGGCTTTGATCTGATTCAGGATGAGGGCTGGCGAAGGAGGCCGGCCTGAATTCCGACGCGAAGTGCAACACCCCAGCACTTTGAGCCTACTCGATTTTTCCTTTCCTCGGAGCCGCCTTCGCATCTCGAAATGCAGCGGAAGGCGGCGGAAAGGGAAGGAAAATCCGATCTTTCCTTGGTGAGCCCGAGCGCCCCAAGGTGTTGCACTTCGCGTCAGAATCCACCCGGCCTTCATGCCCAAGTCTCTTTCGTTTGACCTTCGCTCACGTGTTCTGGCCGCCATTGATGGAGGCTTGTCGTGCCGCCAGGCTGCGGCGCGATTTGGCGTCAGTGCGTCGAGCGCCATCCGCTGGCAGGCGCTGCGCCGGTTGGGCGGCGACGGGCGTCCCAAGCCGCAAGGTGGCGATCGGCTGTCGCGACGCACCGAGGCTCATGGCGATCTCATTCGGGCTCTTCTTGTCGAGACGCCCGACATCACCCTCCCGGAGCTGAAAGAGCGGCTGGCACCGTCGGGCGCACAGTTGAGCGTCGCCGCGCTTTGGCGCTTCTGCAAGCGCCACAAACTGACGCGCAAAAAAAGACCGCGCACGCAAGCGAGCAGGATCGTCCCGACGTCCTGAAGCGACGAGAGGATTGGTTTGAGAGCCAGCTCGACCTTGATCCCAAGCGCCTGGTTTTCATTGACGGGACCTGGACCTCGACGAACATGGCCCGCACACATGGGCGCTTACGCAGACTGCGCGCCGGCGTCGCACGGCGAAGACAACGACCTTCGTCGCCGGGCTTCGGCGCAGCGGGATCGCGGCGCCCTTTGTGCTCGATGGTCCGATCAACCGAAACGCTTTTGAGGTCTATGTCGAAAAGGTTCTTTTCCGCCGAAGCCGGGCGACATCGTCGTGATGGACAATCTGTCCAGCCACATGGGGGTCGCCGTCCGTGCGATGATCGAGGCGGCAGGCGCGAGCCTGCTTTACCTGCCGCCAAACAGCCCCGACTTCAAACCTCCGCTCGCCACTCCACTAAACTTCGCTTAGAGTCCTTCTGATTTTGGTTGAATCGTTTGGGATCCCGAATCGGTTGTGATCTGATTCAAACTCCGTGCTGGAGGCAGGAGGCCAGCATGGATGGCGCGACCTTATTCTCTCGATCTGCGTGAACGCGTTGTGGCTAGGGTTGCGCGCGGCGAAACTTGTCGGTCGGTGGCCGCTGTCTTTGACGTGAGCGTGGCGAGCGTTGTGAAATGGTCGCAACGCGCCCGCGCGACAGGCAGCGCGGCGGCGAAGGCGATGGGCGGCAAGCGGCCTTATCTCCTGGAAGGCGAGCGGAGCTTTCTTCTCGGCCGCCTTGCCGAAAAGCCTGATCTGACCTTGCATGCGCTTCTTTCCGAATTGCGCGAGCGCGGCGTCGCCGTGTCCTGCGACACGCTGTGGCGTTTTCTGCGCCGCGAGGGGGTCAGCTTCAAAAAAACGCTCTTCGCCAGCGAGCAAGATCGCCCTGACGTCGCGCGACGCCGCACCTTATGGAAGAAAATCCAGTTGCGCCTCGATCCAAGGCGCCTTGTCTTCATCGACGAGACATGGGCGAAGACCAATATGACGCGCACGCATGGCTGGAACAGGCGCGGCGAGGCGCTCATCGCCAAGGCGCCGCAAGGTCATTGGAAAATCGCGCGTTGCTTGCGGTTCAACACCGCGTCCATGCCACCCTGCGCAAATCCACCTCGATATCAAGAAGCTCGGCCGCTTCGATCGCGTCGGGCACCGCATCACCGGCGACCGCACGGGTCAGAGCAACTCGCGCGGCAGCGGCTGGGAGTTTGTCCACGTCTGCATCGACGACGCCTAGCACCTCGCCTTCTCCCAGATCCTGCCCGACGAGAAGAAGGGCAGCGCCATCGCCTTCCTCACGGCCGCCGTCGCCTACTACCAGAGCCTCGGCGTCAAGGTGGTGAGGGTGATGACCGACAACGGTTCCTGCTACAAATCTTTCGACTTCCGCAATGCCTGCCGCGATCTCGGCCTCAGGCACATCCGCACCAGGCCCTACACACCCAAGACCAACGGCAAGGCAGAACGGCTTCATCCAGACCGCGCTGCGCGAGTGGGCCTATGCCCAGGCTTACCCGACCTCAGATCGCCGAGCCCAAGAGCCGCCGCTCTGGCTGCACCGATATAATTGGCATCGCCCGCACGGCAGCCTAAAATCCAAGCCGCCTATCAGCAGACTCGCTCTTGCCGAGGACAACCTATTGAGGCTCCACATCTAGTAGGCGCTGCCCGGTTGGGCGGCGCGGGGACGTCCCAAGCCGCAAGGCGGCGATCTGCTGTCGCGACACATTGAGGCGCATGGCGAGCTCATTCGGGCTCTTCTTGTCGAGACGCCCGACCTCACCCTCCCGGAGCTGAAAGCGCGGCTACGGGAATATCATCGTAAGCCAGGAATGAATGAAGTTGTGGGCTGGAGCACCGCACGCGCCTTGGCGCGGCGCCATCTTCTGATCGAGTCTGCGTGCCATGCGCAGACGCCTCAGGACTGCGACGGCGCCGCCCCGCCGCCGATGATCAGTTGAACGACTTCCGGTGGCCGATTGAAACGCACGGGGACATTGGACGTGCCAAGCCCGGCCGAAATAATCACATGGCGGCCTTTTTCGACGACATGCCCATAGATAAGGTCGACGTCGATGTAAGGACGCAAGAAATGCTTGCTGACTTTGGGCACGTTCACTTGGCCGCCATGGGTATGCCCGCAAAGCGTCAATGAAACGCGGTCCGGAACACGTCCAAAAATGTCGGGCTCATGGGCCAGCAAGATGACGGGCGACGAGTCTTTAATTTGCGCCATGGTTCCGTCGAGATCGTCGAAACCGATAAATTGCCGCGGGCCGGTGAGTTCTCCGAATTGATCGCCAAGACCCGCGACCCAAAAGGACTGGCCGTCCTTCGTCACGCGCACCGCGTCGTTTTCGAGAACTTTGACCCCGCACCATCGCAAAGCCTGGCGCACACCCTCGGCGCCATCAGCGGGCATGCCGGGCAGGGCGCCATGCCACCAATCATGGTTGCCAAGAACCGCGTGGACGCCGAGCGGCGCTTTGAGAACGGACAGCGCCTCGCCCCATTCCTCCGGCATCACCGGCCCGGTCACAAAACGGTGACCGCCGGAAAAATCGCCAAGCAGGAAAACAATATCCGGCGAAAGATCATTCGTTAAATTCGCGATCCCGCGCACACGGCTCGCTGGCATCCAAGGCTCGCAGGCATGAAAGTCTGCGAGCACGACGGCTTTGACGGTCAATCCGTCTGGCCAATGAGGCGGTGTCACATGATAGGAAGTCACATTCAGACGCAGAGCCGGTTCAAATGCGAAGGCATAGGAACCGAGCCCCAGCGTTGGCCAAGCCAACCCCCCGGCGCCCTGTAAAAAAAGCCGTCGGCTAATTTTGTTCATAGCCCAGTTTACCGCACTGCGGGGAAACCGCCAAATCAAAAGCCGGATGGCCAGCCCCCCGCCGTGCAGCCAGCGTCACGCCGCCTCTTCATCCCGCAGAACCGCTGGAATGTCCTTGCGGTTTGGGGGCGATTTTTGCGGCTTGCGGGCGGTTGCCTCAAGCGCTGCGGCCACCGCTGAAATTCCAATTTCGCGGTAGAGGCGCGAAATCAGATCGCGGGCCCCGTTCGGGGCAGCGGATTTTTGTGCTGCATTCTGTGAGGAGGTCATTTCGATAAATCCAAATCGTAAGAGAGCAATGATACGTAGAGAGACGAAGTCAGTTCGCAAGGGCTTCACCGGCAGATCATGTGGGGAGGAAGTTAACGCCGTGTAACCCCAGACACGCGAATTTGAGAGTTGATCGATAAAACCGTTCCGCTTGAGCAGGTCTCGACGTGATCGGCGATGGCTTGCGTTTACAAGCACGTTAATTGCCCTAGCTTGCTATGAATACGGAGATGGCGTAAGCCGCGCGATCACGCGCGCAAGGCTGCGATGGGCGGCGCTGTGAAACGGCCGCCCAGATCTTCGAGCATCTCGGCACAAGCGATGGCCATGCGATCCGCACCGCTTGCGGCAATGATCTGCACGCCGCGCGGCAAACCATCCGCGCCAAGCATCACCGGAGCGACCGCGGCCGGCAAACCGGCGCCGGTCGCAAGGCAAGCCCACAGCATCAGGTCGAAATAGGGGCGCTGCACGCCGTTGACCTCGATGAAGCGGGCGTGCGGATCAGGCCTTTCGTCATGCTTGATGGCGCCGGTCGGAGAGGGCGGACAAAGCACGACGTCGAAGCGCTCGAAAAAGCGCGCCCATTCCTTTTGGAGGCGTTGGCGCCGCGCCTGGATATCGATGAAATCGGGCGTCGAAAGGCGCATCCCGCGGGCTTGCAGGGCACGGTGAGAAAGATCGCCGGTCAAAAAGTCGTGGTCCTTGGCCGCGAGCCGTTCCCGTATTTTTTCCGGCAGGCCGACGCCGATGAGCGCATGGACGAGGACCGCGCCGACCTCCCAGGCTTCCTCGAAGGAAAACGCCGGGCGCGCGGCGGGCTCCACGATCGCGCCTTCCTTTTCAAGCATGATAGCAGCCTTGCGGACGGCCTCCGCCACCGTTGTGTCAACCGGAGCGAAAGGCTCATCGAGCCAGAGCGCGACGCGCAGCCCTTTCGGCGACGTTTGGCGCGCGGGGGCTAGGGGCCTCGTCGGCATCGAAGGGTCGCGCGGCCCCGCCAAGACGTCGAGAGCCAAGGCGAGATCTCTGGCCGAGCGGGCGAGCGGTCCCGCGACGAGGAGTTCGGGATTGCGTTCAAGACGCATCTCGGGCAGCGGCGGGATATGGCCGTAAGTCGCGACGAGGTTCCATGTCGTTTTCAGGCCAAAAATCCCGCAGCAATGCGCCGGCCACCGGATGGAACCGGCGAGATCCGAACCGACTTCGAGGGCGCTCATGCCGGTCGCGACCGCGGCCGCGGCACCGCCCGAGGAGCCGCCCGGGGAAAGATCAAGGTTCCAAGGGTTATTCGTCGTCCCGTAAATCGTGTTGGTGGTCTGAAAGTCGCCGGTCATGAGGGGAACATTGGACTTACCGAGAACAATCGCTCCGGCGCGGCGCAGCCTCGCGACAACGCTGGCGTCCTCCTTGGGGACATAATCCCGCAGGGCGGGCGCCCCCACGGCCGTGACCATGCCAGCGGCCTCGAAACAATCCTTGATCGTCACCGGCAAGCCTTCGAGGGGGCGCGCCTCGCCGCGCGAGATGCGCGCATCGGACTCCGCGGCGGCGCGCCAGGCGGCCGCGACATCCATTTGCACAACGGCATTCAGGGCCGGATTGAGACGCTCAATCGCGGCCAAAGTCGCGGCAAGGAGATCGCGTGCAGAAAAGTCCCGTTTCAGCAGCGACGCGCGGAGCTTCGAAGCGGAGTCGAGCAGATGAGGCATGATTCATTCTCTTGGAAGGAGCTAGAGCGCGTCCCGATCAAATGGACTCATTTGATCGATAAGGACTAGGCTCAGATTCAAAGATTTGGAGCATGTTCTGATCGAAAAAGTCGACCAACTTTTTCGGAACATGCTCTAGGCGCCCGGGCCGGCTTTTCGAAAGCGGCCCCAGGACTCAGAAAAACGCGATCATTCTCGAATTCCTGCCCTTGGCCGAGAGTGGCCGTTCCAAGAGCCGGGCCGTCAAGCCGCGCGTCGCGCTATTCCATGGCGGCGGCCTTGAGGATGCAGACCATCGTCGCCGTCGCCAGCTTTTGCGACACATTGCGGATCGCATGCGGGCGGTCGCACCGATAGCGCAGGGTCTCGCCGGCCTTGACGCGCTCAACGGCGCCGCCCACTTCGACCTCGAACTCGCCCTCGCTCACCGACAGGTTTTCCACCGAGCCGCGCTGATGTGCATCGGATTCGAGAACCCCGCCGGGATCGGCCGCAACATCATACCACTGCAGCCATTCGACCGTCTTGATCCAGCCGATAATGGCGAGCCGGCACTTGCCATCCTCCGACACGAGGATCGGGGTGTCGCCGCGCGAGGATTTTTCCAGGAAAGGGCCGTCGTCGGCCGCCTGCAGCACGCGCTCGATCGAGACGTCGAGAGCCTGCGAAAGGCGCCAGATCGTCGCCAGCGTGGGATTGGTTTCGTTGCGCTCAATCTGGCTGATGATCGATTTGGCGACGCCCGATTGCTCGGAGAGATCGGACAGGGAAAGATTATAGGCTTTGCGCAACCGCTGCACCGTCTTGCCGAGCTGATTGGACAGGGCCGCGGCGCCCGTCTGCAGCGCCTTAACCTTGTCACGCCCTTCAACATCCATATTTCCAGCCCGCCGCTTCGTTTGGTTGAAAAAAAATTAGCTGATTTCGCCGCAAGTCACGAATGTTTGTCGCGTGGAGCCCTTGTGCGGCGCGGCGCAACTGGAGTAAGCCGTGCAAGGCTTCCCGCTGCCGGTGGCGCCGGGCGCCGGCCTTTGTCATCCTAAAGCCATAAGAATCTGATTTTCCTTGGAACGACATTAAGGAAATTAGCTAGGTTATGCCGGTGAGCCAAGAGCAAGAACGAGATCTCGACCCAGAACCGACAATTTACCGCACGCTTTTCCTATCCGACGTTCACCTCGGCACGCGCGGGTGTCAAGCCGAGCTTCTGCTTGATTTTCTCAAACATAATGATGCCGGGACGATTTACCTCGTCGGCGACATCATCGATGGGTGGCGGCTCAAGAACGGTTGGTATTGGCCGCAGGCCCACAATGATGTCGTGCAAAAGCTGCTGCGCAAGGTCCGCAAGGGCACCCGGATGATTTACGTGCCCGGCAATCACGACGAGTTCGCGCGCGACTATATCGGAGCGGTTTTCGGCGGCGTCGAAGTCGCCGATCATGCCTATCACATGACCGCCGATAAAAAGCGCCTGCTCATCGTCCACGGCGATCAGTTCGACATCGTGGTGCAGCATGCCCGCTGGCTCGCCTATCTTGGCGATTGGGCCTATACATTTGCTTTATGGTCGAATCTTTGGTTCAATAAAATTCGTCGTAAACTAGGATTTACCTATTGGTCGCTCTCGGCTTGGGCCAAACTCAAGGTGAAGAACGCGGTGAATTTCATTGGCGCTTTCGAAGTGGCCTTGGTGGAGGCGGCGCGCCGCCATAGTGCCGATGGCGTCGTCTGCGGCCATATCCATCATGCCGTGATCCGCGACATGGACGGCACCACTTACGTCAACATCGGTGATTTCGTTGAATCCTGCACCGCCATTGCCGAGCATCACGATGGAAGGCTCGAAATCTTGCACTGGCAGATGACCGCCGACGAACGGCGCCTCGCGGCCCTGTCCGCAAGCCAGAAGAACCGGGCCGCCGCCAGGGCCGCTGCTTGATGCGAATCATGGTGGCGACGGATGCCTGGAAACCGCAAGTCAACGGCGTCGTCCGCTCGCTCGAATTGGTGGCCCGGGCCTTGCGCGAGTTCGACGCCGAACTCGAGTTTCTGACGCCGCAGGGGTTCGCCACGGTGCCTTTGCCGACCTATGGCGAAATTCGATTGGCGCTCGCGAGCCCCCGGGCGGTCACAAAACGGCTCGACAGTATCCGTTTCGACCATATCCATATCGCGACCGAAGGCCCGATCGGCCTTGCCGCGCGCCGCTATTGCTTGCGCCGGAAGCGCCCCTTCACGACGAGCTATCATACGAGGTTTCCAGAATATATCTCGGCCCGCACCAAAATACCGGAAGTCCTTCACTTACGCGCTGCTGCGCCGTTTTCACAACGCGGGCTGCGGCGTGATGGTCTCCACGGCGTCGATCGCCGACGACCTGAACAAACATGGGTTTCAACGCTTGATGCATTGGTCGCGCGGCGTGGATCACCGGCAGTTTTCACCGGCCAAGGCCGCAGCCTGTGATTTGCCGCGGCCGATTTTTCTTTACGCCGGGCGTGTCGCGCCGGAAAAGAATGTCGAGGCCTTCCTGAAGCTCGACTTGCCCGGCTCGAAAGTCGTCGTTGGCGATGGCCCGTCGCGCCGCGCCTTGCAAGCGGCCTATCCGGACGCCCATTTCCTCGGGACGAAAACCGGCGATGCCTTGGCCGTGCAATATGCCTCCGCGGATGTCTTCGTGTTTCCGAGCCGCACCGATACCTTCGGCATGGTCCTCATCGAAGCACTCGCCAGCGGTCTTCCGGTGGCGGCCCTGCCGGTGCCGGGACCGCTCGACGTCATCGGCACGAGCGGCGCCGGTGTGCTCGATATGGATCTGCGCGCCGCCTGTCTGGCCGCGCTCGACATTCCACGCGAGAAGGCCAGGGCGCATGCGCTCACCTTCACTTGGGCGAACAGCGCGCGCCAATTCCTCGACAATATTTTGGCGGCCAAAACGTCCGATCCCAACTGCTATTCCGCAAGCCCTGGCCTCTCCGGCTGAATCTGGGGGAACGCCGCGTCCGGTGCGGGACGACGCGGAACGAGACAGATTGGAAAATGTCCCGCTGAAGAATGGCGGCTCATTGCCGTCAATCATCCCCGCAATTGCCGCTCCATGAAAAATATGTTCTGTTGGTTGCCGTCATTGAGTAACTGGCGATCGATAACGCCGGGCCATGGGAGGATCCGTCATGCGCAAGCTCAGCATCCTTTGTGCCGCCGCGGCACTCGGCGCGGTCCTGCTCCTTTCGACCGAAGCATCCGCGCGCGGCGCCGTAATGGCCGCCATACGATGCTCGCCGCCGCGCCAGCCGACACCATGCCATCCGCCCTAATTTGGACGTCTTTGCCAAGCTCTTTGAGAATCCCTTGGAACGGCGTCTTGAAGCGCCAAGCATTTTCTCGGCGTGAGATTGGCGGTTATGACGATGTCCTGGATTTCCTCGTCGGACAGTCGATCGATGTCGATGTGACGCGGCAGCCAGCCCAATGGCCGATGTCGGCGCGGGCTTCGATGTCTTTCGGTCGATCGTGGATGGAGGCGCGGTCTTTGATCGTATCGCGCGAGGGTCTCGCCCGGCGCGGCCTTCGGCGCTTGTGACGGCGGGTCAGATAGCGCCAGAGGAATTCGCCCTTGCGGGCGGCGCGATAGATGAAGGCGTAGATGGCCTCGAACCCCAAGGCGCGCAGACCGCGCTCGTTGCCGGCCTTGAGCCATCCGGCAATCTGTTCGGGCGTCCATCCTTCCGCAAGACGATCGCAGACGAAAGTCCTCAATTTCTGATCTTTTTCGAGGATGGCTTCACGCCGCCTGCGCAGTTGATAGGCTCCGGCGGCGTGAAGCGGCGAATAACGCCCGCTCGAGAGGGCGTTTCGTCGCAGTTCCCGCGACACGGTGGATTTCGCTCGTTGAAGCGCCCTGGCGATGGCGCAGATCGAGCGCCCGGCCGCCCCATGACCGCGATTTGGTCTCTTTCCTCGTCCAACAGGTGTGAATAGGCTGGCATTGCAACACTCCCTAAGGTCTTGATCAACCAAGCCGATATCAAATCGGCAGGGGGTGTTGCACCTCGCGTCAGAACTCAGGGACCGTCGGATCGTATCCATACATAATCCATCGTATCGTGAATTAAGTCCATTTTGGATTTCTCCGAATAAAAATCTATGATATAAATATTATTATAACTTATGACTTAAGCCTCGCGCGAATTCAAGTGGAATGAGCTAACATAACCAGTGAACCGCCCCATATATTTGGGCATGGACCAAAATATTCCTGGACCGCACAATTTCTCCTTTTGCCTGGACGAGGAAACGGGGCGCCGCGTTGACGCACCTTCCCCATCCGGCACAGATGATCGGTCCGAAGATCATGGCCTTTCCGATCCTGCGGGCGGCGACGCGACGCTTCTTGACGCTTATTCGAAGGCGGTGACCAAGGTCGTCGAGCGGGTCGGGCCAAGCGTCGTGCGGCTCGATATCCGTCAGGGCGGCCGCGGCGGGTCGGGCTCCGGCGTCATCCTCTCGCCGGACGGTTTGGTTCTTACCAACAGCCATGTCGTGCAAGGCGCCAAGCGCACGGATGTCACGGTTCTCGACGGCCGCAGCTTCTCCGGCCGTGTCCTTGGCGATGATCCCGACACCGACCTTGCCCTCGTCCGGATCGATGAAGACGCGACGCTTCCCGCGGCGAAGCTCGGCGATTTCGAAAAAGCTGAAGCCGGGGGAAATCGCGATTGCGATCGGCAATCCGTTCGGCTTCGACGCCAGCGTCACGGCGGGAGTCATCTCCGCGCTCGGGCGCTCCTTGCGGTCCAAAGGCGGCCGTTTGATCGAAGATGTGATTCAGACCGACGCAGCCCTCAACCCGGGCAATTCGGGGGGGCCGCTTGTCTCGTCGCAAGGCGAGGTCATCGGCATCAACACCGCGATTATTTCCGGCGCGCAAGGCATTTGCTTCGCGGTCGCGTCCAATACGGCGAGTTTCGTGCTCGGCGAACTCGTCGCGCATGGCAAGGTCCGCCGCGCCTATCTCGGCATTGGCGCCGGCACGGTTCCCTTGCCGCGCAAGGTGGCCCTGCGTCTTGGCCTTGCGCAGAGGATGGGCGCCGCGGTGCACGCGGTCGAGCCGGGAAGCCCGGCCGATCAGGCGGGCCTCCTCACCGGCGATATTTTGCTCGCCGTCGATGGCATCCCCATCACGGGGGCCGATGATCTTTTGCGCCTGCTCGACGCGGAAAAAATCGATCGCGCCATCCCCTTCGATGTCCTGCGCCGTTCGGACCGGCGCCGGTTTTGGGCCTCTCCGCGCGAAAGAGATTAGTTTTCTTTTGCCGCCGCGCCGCCCTCCAAGAATTCGCGCAAAACAATGGCATTGTTGTGCGCTTCATCCTTCGCGGCGAACAGCAGAGTCAGTGTCTTGGCTTCGCGGGCGCGCGCCCGCAGCTCGGCGGCGGCGGGGTTTTGTTGCAGCTCGGTCAAGTAGCGGGTGCGGAATCCCGGCCATTTGGCGGGGTCATGGGAATACCAGCGCGCGCGCATCGCTTGGCGCGGCCTCCTTGATCCAAGCGTCGATGTGCGCCGCGTCCCGCGAGATCCCGCGCGGCCACAGCCGGTCGACAAGGATTCGCGTGCCGTCGGAAGGCTCGGGCGGATCATAAATCCGTTTGATGCGTATCGCTTTCATCGCACCCGCACCCGGAAAGCAAAGGTAACGACGCCGCCCGTCCGAGGGTTCCGCGTGAGGCCTCGCCGGCGGCCCGCACGCAAGGGCGGGCCTCATGTCCGCGCAAGCTTTTGAAGACTCCGGCCCGGCACGCCATCAGCAATGAATATAGTTTGGAGGGATACAAAAGAAATACATAGGTCAGCGGCCTTGGTTATAGTTTATAATCGGTCTAAATAACAGTAATCTCATTGATCGCTGGCCTAGGGTCGTGTAAAGCTTTTGTGACCCCGCGTGAATTCCCGCCGCCTTGCGGCGCCACCGTAGCCGGTGCCTTGAAGCGAGTATCGGCCGGGCTTCGCGGCCGTGCCAAGCGCCAAGCCCCAAGCGCCAAGCCTTAAGGGCCGAACCTTAAGTGCCAAGCCTTAAGGGCAGGGAGGCAGAAGGCACGGAGGTGCATGGGAATACATGAGGGTACATTGGGGGTACATGGAGGTACATTGAATGGCCGGCGCCCTTATTATTGTCCTGCGCGAGGCCGTCGAAGCCGGATTGATCATTGGGATTGTGCTGGCCGCGACGCGGGGCATTCCCTCGCGCATACGCTGGATCGTCGGCGGCATTTTCGGCGGGCTCTTGGGCGCGGTGCTGGTCGCGGCCTTCGCGGGGGCTTTGTCCAATGCGCTCGCGGGTGTTGGACAGGAAGTCTTCAATGCCGCCGTTCTCGGCCTCGCCGTCATTATGCTCGCCTGGCACAATATCTGGATGGCGCGCCACGGCCGTCAGATCAGCGAGGATATGCGCCGTTTAGGGCGCGATGTGGGGAGCGGCGCGCGATCCTTGGCCGCGCTGGCTTTCGTCGTCGGCTTGGCGGTGCTCCGCGAAGGATCTGAAGTTGTTCTGTTTCTTTATAGCGTCGTCATTTCGAGCCGCGAATCCGGGATGAGCCTGTTGCTCGGCGGTGTGCTCGGGCTTTTGCTCGGCGCCGGGATCAGCGCCCTGACCTATGGAGGCCTTGCGATCATTCCCCCGCGTTATCTTTTTAAGGTGACCGGCATTCTGATTGCCTTCATGGCGGCGGGAATGGCGGCGCAAAGCGTCGCTTTTCTCGAACAAGCCGATATCGCAACCGCCTTGGGAGGGATTGTGTGGAATTCATCCTCGCTGCTCGCGGATAACAGCATCGCCGGCCGCGTCCTCCACACGCTCCTTGGTTATACCGGCAAACCCACAGAGCTGCAGCTCCTTGTCTATCTCACGACGCTTTTGCTGATCTTCGGGCTCATGAAGCTGGCGGCGCCACCCTCGGGATCAAACCGCCGTCTCGCCACGAATTGAAGGATAAAGCGGGCGCGGCAATTCAGCGCATAAATGCGGGTTATGGTACAAGTCCGCGTGTAAAGCCTATAAGTTCATTGCTTTGAAATGAAATAAGCGGTAGGGACATATCCATCGGCTGAATCATGGGTCGCATTTATTGGCAGTCCTGTTCAGACCCCGTTCGATCCGCCAGTCAAACTTCGTGCCGCTGTTTTTTTCGAGCCGAAGTTGCGGATTTCGCGGATTTTCCACTTGCACGGCGAAAACTCGCCCCTCAAAGCCCGGTGGACCGGACCGCGCCGGTTCCCTTCGGGGCCGGCTCAATAATAGCCCCTTTTTGGGAACGGAATGACATTTAGCAAACTTGGCCTCAGCGAGAAGGTTCTCCAAGCCGTCGAGGCCTCGGGGTACGTCACGCCGACCCCCATTCAAGCCGAAGCGATCCCGCAGATTCTCGCGGGACGCGACGTGCTTGGGATTGCCCAGACCGGCACCGGCAAAACCGCGGCTTTCACGCTTCCGATGCTGTCGCGGCTGGAAAGAGGCCGCGCCAGGGCACGGATGCCGCGGACCTTGATCCTCGAGCCGACCCGCGAGCTTGCCGCGCAAGTCGAGGAAAGTTTTGCCCGCTACGGGATCAATCATAAGCTCAACGTCGCGCTGTTGATTGGCGGCGTTTCCTTCGGCGATCAGGAAACCAAGATCATGCGGGGCGCCGATGTCCTGATCGCGACGCCGGGCCGGCTTTTGGATTTTTCCGAACGCGGCAAGCTGCTTTTGACCGGCATCGAGATTCTTGTCATCGACGAAGCCGACCGGATGCTCGACATGGGGTTCATCCCGGATATCGAGCGCATCTGCAAGCTCGTGCCTTTCACCCGGCAGACTTTGTTTTTCTCCGCCACCATGCCACCGGAGATCACCAGGCTCACCGAGGCCTTTTTGCACAATCCGGTGCGCATCGAAGTGGCCCGCGCCGCCTCCACGGCCATCACCATAGCGCAAGGCTTGGTGGCCTCGGCAAGCGGGCCAGCCAAGCGCGAAACCTTGCGCCGCTTGATTCGCGGCGCCGCTGATTTCAAAAACGCGATCATTTTCTGCAACCGCAAGCGGGATGTGACGATCCTCCACAAATCGTTGCAAAAGCATGGCTTCAATGCCGGCGCCTTGCACGGCGACATGGATCAGCGCGCCCGCATGGCCTCGCTCGATGCTTTCAAGAGCGGCAGCGTGGACCTCATCGTTTGCTCGGACGTCGCCGCCCGCGGCCTCGATATCCCGGACGTGAGCCATGTGTTCAATTTCGATGTTCCCACGCATGCGGAGGATTATGTCCACCGGATTGGGCGCACGGGGCGCGCCGGCAAAACCGGCGTCGCGGTTTCGATCGTCACGCCCGCCGATCAAAAATACGTCCACGAAATCGAGGGGCTGATTGCCCGCAAGATCGATTGGCTCGTCGGCGAAAGCCTCGCCAATCTTCCCGAGGAAGAACATCCCCAGCGCGCAGCGCGCGGCGAGCACGGCCAAAGGCCGCGGCGGGCGGCGCCCGGCACCGGCGGCCAGCGGGCCCGCGCGACTTCGCCCCGGTCACCGGATCAAGGCGCACCCGCCCCACAAAAGCCCAGCCCTTCGCGCCAGCCCGACAGCGATCGTCCCGTCTGGCGAGGCGGTCCCGAAACGGGCCGGCACGCCGCGCGGGCCTCAACAAAAGGATGAGGGTCCGCCCGTGATCGGCATGGGTGACCATGTGCCCATGTTTCTGTTGCGCCCCACGACAGTCAGGCCGGGAAAAGCAGCCGGGGGAAAAACCGATCCGGGCAAGAATACGCGGCTGGGATAGTGGCGTAAGGCTTAAAAGGCCTTTTCCTGAGCTTCGCCAGCGGGCGTGATCGAAACCGATTCCCCGCAGCCGCAACTCCCCGTTTGGTTTGGGTTCTGGAACGTGAAGCTCGACTGCAAAGTTGTGGTCGCGAAATCGAGCTTGGTGCCGAGCAGAAACATGAGGTCTTTCGGCGCGATCAGGATTTTCACGCCTTGATCCTCGATCACTTGATCGGCGGGCCCTGCTTCCTCGGCAAGATCCATGGTGTAGGTCATGCCGGCGCAGCCGCCCTTGCTGACGCCCACGCGCAACCCCGCGACCGGCCGCCCTGCGGCCTCGATGAGTTCTCGCGCACGCGCGGCGGCCGCCTCCGTCAGCGACAAGACAGCGAATTGCGAATTGGCCATAAAACTCTCCAGAATCTCTGCCGCGCCAACACGGTTCGATGATGCTTATATAACACGGACGGGCCCATTGTTGAGGGTCTTTCCTAGAGCTTTTCTTTTGGCTTCGCGGATTTCACCTTCCATCGGCCACGCCTCATGCCGCCTTTTTCATTGCGATGGCGGCGAGCGCCCGCAAAATTTGCCGCGTGCCTTCGAGCCTTGCGGCGCCCGTCTCGAAATCGCGGACGAACACGACTTTCATGTCCGGCCGTACCTTCGCGAAAGATCCTTGCTCGGCGATATAGCGAACCAAGCCTTGTGGATTGGCGAAGGAATTGTCGCGAAACGCAACGATGACGCCTTTCGGCCCCGCGTCGACCTTTTCGATATGCGCCTTGCGGCACAGGGCCTTGATCGCGACCAATTGCAAGAGCTGTTCGACTTCGCCCGGCAAAGGCCCGAAACGGTCGATCATCTCGGCCGCGAAACTCTCGATCTCCGCATCGGATTGCAGCGCCGCAAGACGCCGATAAAGGTTCATGCGTAAGCTGAGATCCTCGACATAAGTCTCTGGTATCGTTACCGCTGTACCAAGCGTGATCGAAGGCGACCAGGCCTCCTCGGCGGGCTCCTCGATGCCCGCCTTCAAGGCCTCGACCGCCTCGCGCAGCATGTCTTGATAGAGCTCATAGCCGACCTCCTTGATATGGCCGGACTGTTCGTCGCCGAGGAGATTTCCGGCGCCGCGAATATCGAGATCGTGGCTCGCGAGCTCGAACCCGGCCCCGAGCGTGTCCAAGGAATGCAAGACTTTCAGGCGCCGTTCGGCCTGCGGCGTCAGGGTGCGGTTCTGAGGCACCGTGAAGAGCGCATAAGCGCGGACTTTCGAGCGGCCGACTCGGCCGCGCAATTGATAGAGCTGGCCAAGACCGAACATATCGGCGCGATGCACGATGAGCGTATTGGCGGCGGGAATATCAAGGCCGGATTCGACGATCGCGGTCGACAGCAGCACGTCATATTGGCCGTCGTAGAAGGCCGCCATCCGGGCTTCGAGCTCGGTTGCCGCCAGCTGGCCATGCGCGACAATGAATTTCACCTCCGGAACATGTTGGCGCAGGTAAGCGCCAGCCTCCTCGAGATCGTCGATGCGCGGGCACACATAAAAGCTCTGGCCGCCGCGATAGCGTTCGCGCAGCAGCGCTTCCCGCACGAGCAAATCGTCAAAGGGCGAAATAAAGGTCCGCACCGCCAGCCGGTCGACCGGCGGCGTCGCGATGATCGAAAGCTCGCGGACGCCCGTCAGGGCCAGCTGGAGGGTGCGCGGAATGGGCGTCGCCGACAAAGTCAAGACATGGACCTCGGCGCGCAGCTCCTTGAGACGTTCCTTATGCTTGACGCCAAAGTGCTGCTCTTCGTCGATGACGACGAGACCGAGATCCTTGAAGCTCACCGCTTTGCCGAGCACCGCATGGGTGCCGATAATGATGTCGATCTCGCCGGAGGCGGCGCCGAGACTTGGCGGATTTGAGATCGGCGGCGCTGACCATCCGCGACATTTGCGCGACCTTGACCGGCAGATGCGCGAAGCGCGTTGCGAAATTCTTATAATGCTGGCGGGCGAGGAGCGTCGTCGGCACGACGACCGCGACTTGCTTGCCTTCGATCGCGGCGGCGAAGGCGGCGCGCAGCGCGACCTCGGTCTTGCCAAAGCCGACATCGCCGCAGACGAGGCGGTCCATTGGCCGGCCGGACGCCATATCCTCCAAGACCGCGTCGATCGCGCCTTGCTGGTCATCGGTTTCCTCGTAGGGAAAGCCCGCGCAGAATTCGGCATAAAGACCTTCCGGCGGCACCAATTTTGGCGCGGCCCTGGTTTGCCGCGCGGCGGCGATCTTGATAAGCCCCGCCGCCATCTCGAGGATGCGCTTGCGCATCCGCGCCTTGCGCCTTTGCCAGGCGACGCCGCCCAATTTGTCGAGCTCAACCGCGGTCTCTTCCGAGCCATAGCGCGACAAAAGCTCGAGGTTTTCGACCGGCAGAAAAAGCTTGTCGCCATCGGCGTAATGCAGTTCGAGGCAATCATGCGGCGCGCCCGCCGCCTCGATCGCCCTGAGCCCAACGAAACGCCCAATCCCATGATCGACGTGGACGACGAGGTCGCCTTCCGAGAGCGCCCCGACCTCGGTCAGAAAATCCTGAGCGCGGCGCGCTTTGCGGCGCCCGCCAAGCAGCCGGTCGCCCAAAATATCCTGCTCGGCGACGAGCGCGAGATCTTGCGCCTCGAAACCTTGCTCGATGCCGATGACCGCCAAGGCGAGCGTGCCTGGCGAAAGCGCGAGAGCCTGCGCGAGCGAGGATACCGGCGCCGCGGCGGGCGCCGCTTGGCCAGGCGGCACCTTGGCCCGCCAAGCCATGCTCGGCCAAGCCATGATCGGCAAGCACATGGCCGAGCCGCTCGCGCGAACCGTCCGACCAGCAGGCAAGGATCACCCGCTTGCCGCTCCTTTGCAAGGCCGCAATATGGTCGATCGCGGCGGCAAAGACATTGGCGGCGGGATCGGCGCGCTCGGCGGCAAAGCTGCGGCCCGGTTTCGATCCGACATCGACGACAAGGCCTTTGCCGCCCTCCGGCTGCGCGAAGGGCGACAGCGGAACGAGGCTTGCCGCGTCAAGCCGCCGGCGCCACTCCGGCGCCATAAGATAGAGCGCATGGGCGGGCAAAGGCTTATAGGTCGAAGCGCCGGGGTCGGCGTCATGCGCGCTTTTGCGGGCGTTGTAATAATCCTCGATCTGCGCCAGACGCTCGCTTGCGGCTTCTTCGGCGAGCGGATCGAGGATGAAAGAGGCGCCGGCGCAATAGTCGAACAGCGTGTCGAGCTTTTCGTAAAAAAGCGGCAGCCAATGTTCGAGGCCCTGATAGCGGCGGCCTTCGCTGACGGCTTCATAGAGGGCATCGCCGCGCGTCTGCGCGCCAAAATGCGTCACATAGGCTTGCCGGAACCTTCGGATCGTCGCGCTCTTGAGTTGCACCTCGCTCATCGGCACGAGATCGAGCGCCCGGAGCTGTCCGGTCGTGCGCTGCGAGTCTGGGATCGAAAGCCCTGATCAATTCGAGCGTATCGCCGAAAAAATCGAGCCGCACCGGCTGCGCCATGCCCGGCGCGTAAAGATCGAGGATGCCGCCGCGCACCGCATATTCGCCGGTGTCGCGCACGCTCGAGGCCCGCGCGAAGCCGTTGGCCTCGAGCCAACCAACGAGCGCGTTCATATCGACCATATTGCCCGGCGCGGCGGAAAATGTGTCGCCCGCGATGGCCGCGAGCGGCGCCACCCGCTGCAGAAGCGCATTGACCGTGGTGGACAGAATCCGCGGCCGCTCCAAGGAGGTGCGCGATCGCGCAAGCCGCGAAAGGACCAAAATCCGGCGCGCCGAAATCGCGGCGTTGGGAGAGACCCTGTCATAGGGCTGGCAATCCCAGGAGGGAAAATCGAGGAGCTCGATATCGGGCGCGGCGAAGGCAAAGGCCTCGGCAAAGGCGCGGGCGCGCTGGCCGTCGCGCGCCACATGGACGAGCACGGCGGCCCGGCCTTCCGCGTGCTTGGCGAGGGCGCGCGTAAGATCGGCGGCGCAAAAGGCGTCGAAACCATCGGCCACGGAGGAGAGCGTCAGCGAGCCGCCCTTGGCAAGCTCGCCCGCCACGCGTTTGAGATCAATCACGATGCAAGGTCAATTCGTAAGTTTTTGCGGATCATCGGGGAAGCAGCCAGAACACAAGTGAGACTTAGAGCCTGTTTTAAATGCTTACACAAACCTAAGCCCTCACCCTGAGGAACGAGCGAAGCTCGTGTCTCGAAGGGCGAGCGGAAGGAAGCCCGAGGTTCCGTTGCGAGCGGAGCCGTTCGCGAAGCGAACGTAGTGGAAGCGGGCGGCTGGAGAGGCGCCCCGAGGACCATGCGGCGCATCCTTCGAGATGGGCTCTTCGAGCCCTCCTCAGGATGAGGGCGAGGCTTTTGAAACAGGCTCTTAGAGATGGATGGGACCGGCATGGTTATGGAAGGCCCGGATTTTTCGCAAGACGGGCGTATCGTATAAAGGTGGTGTCGCCGCTTCGCCAGTGAGCCAGCTGAAAATGTCGCGGTCCGGCGCTTCGAGCAAGAATTCATAATCGTCGAGGTCTTGATCGCAGAGGGTGCCGATTTCGGCATTGGCGAAACGGCCAAGCAGGAGATCCATCTCGCGCATGCCGCGATGCCAGGAGCGGAACAGAATGCGCCTTTGCCGGGCGTCGAGCCCCAAACTCTTCGCTTGCGCGCCAGACATGATTTACGCTCTTGGCCCGAATTGAGTCGGCCCCGGCGGGCGGCACCTGCAGCCGACTTCGGCGGCACATTATAGCAAGCGCCCGCCAAGGCAAGCGCGCCGCGCGGAGTCGAAGGAGAGCCGGAGGGCGTCGGCCATTTTCGGCCGGCGGCTTTTGACCCAACTGAACATTTGGCGGCGAGCGAGCTTCGACGTCGCCGCCACGTCTTCTGCCGCGCGACGGCGGTCATGGCCTAGTGGCGCTTCGGCGTCCGGACAAAAAAACGGGATAGAGATCGGGTCGCAAAGGCAGTAAGCTCTAAGGCGTCCACTGGCGCCGTCACCCGACCAAGGAGGCACTCATGGCATGGAGCGTCGAAGGCACCTACATCGAGGCCTGCAACTGCGAGGCGGCGTGTCCCTGCATCTTCTTGTCACCTCCGACGGAAGGCGAGTGCAAGGTTGTCGTTGGATGGCACGTTGACAAGGGCCGTCATGGTGACACCTCTCTCGATGGTCTGAACGCCGCGCTGATCGCGTACACGCCGGGCAACATGAAAGACGGTCAGTGGAAGGTCGCGCTCTATCTGGACGAGCGTGGCAATGACAAGCAACGAACTGCCCTGCAGGGGATCTTCTCGGGCGCCGATGGAGGACACATCGCCACTCTCGGACCGCTGATCACCCAAGTTCTGGGTGCACGGCCCGCGCGGATCACATTCGACAAGGGCGCGAATGCCCGGTTCCGCTTCGAGGTTGACGGCGCGGCCTCAACCGAAATGGAGCCGATTCAGGGGCAACGTGGTAGAACGACCGAGATCAAGGGGCATCCGCTTGCCATATCGCCTGGCCAGGCTGTCACCGTTTCCCGTGCATCGCACCTGAAGATCAACGATTACGGGATCACTTGCGATATCGCTGGCCGAAACGGTTTCTTTGCTCCGTTCGCCTACCAAGGCTGATGCAAAATTGACCGCATCTTCGCGCGACCTGATCCGGGCGCATCCGTGGACGGCAGCGGGCATTTGGGCTCTGGCGCTTGGGGGCTGGCTCCTCCTGCTGTGGGGAGCCATCAATATGCACAGTCCCGTGGCGCAGCTCATGATGCCGATGTCTGCATGGTCAGTGGCAAACTGGCTGGCCGTGTTCACTATGTGGACCGTCATGATGGCGGCCATGATGCTTCCGTCAGCAGCGCCCATGATTCTGTGCTTTGCAGCACTGAACCGGAGGCGGGGCGAAGAAGCGAGAACGCTTCTTTTGTCGCTGCCTATCTGGCATTGTGGACTGCGTTCAGTGGGGCGGCAACTGGCGCAATGGGCGCTGCAGTCAATCGGCTGGGTGTCGCTCAGCGGGGCACTGCTGCTCATCGCAGGGCTCTTTCAGTTCAGTCGTCTCAAACATCTTGCTTGCGTGCATGTCGCTCGCCGCTCGGCTTCCTGATGAGCGATTGGCGCGACGGCCTTTCGGGTGCCTGGCAAATGGGGATCCGGCACGGGGTCTATTGTCTTGGTTGCTGCTGGGCCCTGATGGCGCTGCTCTTCGTCGGCGGCGTCATGAATCTCCTTTGGATTGCCGCTCTCGCCGGCCTCGTGGCGATAGAAAAACTTGCGCCGAAGGGAGAGATAATCACGCAGGTGCTGGGCGGCATAATGATTGGCGTGGGTGTCCTGAGATTGGTTTGGGATTCGCCGTCCTGAAACTCATGGTCAACGAGCGGAGTGAGTAGCCCGGCGTTTCCGTTGTTGGCGCAACCCAGACCAAATTTGAGCCGACCCGCGACCCAACGAGCGACTTTCAGCGCGATGCGCCCATCCCTCCTCAATCCCCTTTTCGCGGCGGCCGCGAACCTGCCCGGCATTGGGCCAAAAAACGCCAAGCTGCTCGATCGGCTTCTGGGAGACGGTGCCCACGGCGCCCGCGTCGTCGATCTGCTCTTCCATCTGCCGCATGCCGCCATCGACCGCCGCAACCGGCCAAAAATCGCCGAGGCGCCGCTCGATACGATCGTTACGCTGGAAGCGCGGGTCATCGAGCACCGCCCCCCGGGGCCACGCAGCCGCATGTCACCAGGACGTTCAAGCTGTCGACCGACACGGATTTCGAGAAGAAGTTCTGGGATGTGATCGGGCTCTATCTTGACCCGCCAGCGAATGCGCTGGTGCTGTGCTGCGACGAGAAAAGCCAGTGTCAGGCGCTGGAGCGCTCGCAACCTGGCCTGCCACTCGGCCCACGTCATCCGCGCACGATGACGCATGATTATAGGCGCCATGGCACGACCACGTTGTTCGCGGCGCTCGACTATCTGCAGGGCAAGCTGATCACCCGCACCGAGGAGCGCCACACGCATGTCGAATGGTTGCGTTTTCTCAAACAGATCGACCGGGAGACGCCCAAGAGCCTGGAATTGCACCTGATCGCCGACAACTACGCGACCCACAAGCATCCAAAGGTGAAGGCATGGCTCGCCAAGCGTCCGCGCTTCAATATGCACTTCACCCCAACATCGTCATCGTGGCTCAATCTGGTCGAACGGTTCTTCGCCGATCTGACCGAGGATGTGATCCGCTCTGGCAGCTTCGCCTCGGTGAAGGAGCTGGTCGACGACATCAACGCCTATCTCACCGAGCGCAACGCCAATCCCCAGCCTTATAAATGGACGGCGAAAGGAGAGGCTATCCTCGAAAAAATCAGCCGCGTCCGCGCGGCTCTGGACAAAGTCGAGGCTGCATGAGTTATTGGTCGCTAATTGAGAGTCGGAACACTAGTGACAATGTCGGCAGCGGTGGCCGCAGATTGGACCATGGGCGGCCAGGATATCAACAACTGGCGAAATCAGTCTTCTACAGGAGTGCACCCGCAAAATGTGGGGAGGTTGAAGCCGAAGTGGGTTTTCACCGGAAACATTCTCTGGTCTTATGTTGCCGGAAGCGAGGTCGTCGCTGGCCCGGCGATCGTCGGCAACTCCATCTATGGGGCACAGGCTACCGCCGTTTCGGACTTGGTAGCGGCAACAACAAGCTGTTCGCGTTCTCACTCGGAGGTGGAAGCAATTAGTGATTTTAACGGGTGACCACATGGGCAGCGCCGCTCAGCCACGAGCGGCGCTGCGAATGTGGTGGATCGATATTCCACAACGTCCTGCTGACACCGCTGGCGCATCATCGTACCGAACAGCGAGGCCCTAACTTAATGCCTCCTTGAAAGTGGTTGCATCAGACATCGGTTGGCGTTTGGTCAGGACGATGTCCGAGATGGGCCAACTCCTGTCGCTGGGCGCTCGAAGTCGAACTTCTGCGAGGCGCAGAAAGGCGAAATTCAAACTAAGGCGCCATTCAAAGAAGCTCCTCATTGACAATCGCTTCCGCAAATAATGTCGTGATTCCTTTTCAAGGATTGCGCACGGACATACCGAGATCCGCATAACTGTGAATCACAGGATCTCATCATCCACTTTCCGGCTGCCGCGATGCCTCACGCCTCCTCGGTGCGGCGGAGCAGGGCGCGCCAATGCCGCGACGCGCCCCCTGCGACCGCCGGAATGTCCTCGAGGGATAAAGCCGCGAGCCCTTGCCGCCTTGCTTCCTCGAACACTGACGGCGGCAGCGGCCAGGGCGGACCCTGTATCTCCTCGGCCTCGTCCCTGGCCCGCGCGATAATGAGAAGTTTTCCGCCCGGCGCGAGCAGCGATCCGAGGGCGGCAAGCGCGCGCGGCAAAAGCGCGGGGGAGAGCGCCTGCAAGGTGTAGCATTCATGGACGAGATCGAATTTTTGCCGCCAGGCATCGGGCAGGGCGAAGAGATCGCCTTGCACATAGGTCACCTTCGATTCGGGAAACCGCTGCTTCGCCCAAGCGACGGCCGCTCCGACGAGTTCGAACGCGGTGACTTCCGCGCCGGCTTTCGCAAAACATTCGGCATTATCGCCAAGCCCGCAACCGACATCGAGAACCCTTACGCCCGCAAGCTCCTGCGCATGGGCCGCGACAAAAGCTTGCGTCAGCGGATGCGGTGCGAGATTGGCCCAGGGCACGCGCGCCGGATCGCCCTCCGCCAAGGCGTAGACGGCTTCAAACCAGGCGCGCCGCAAAGGATCGTCGGGCAGGCTGCTGCCCGCCATCGCCGGATCGAGCGCATCGAGAATCTTGCGCGCCTCGGCGCGGCGGGCGGCGAACTCGGGCGAAGCGCGATCGACAGAGGGTTTGTCCAAGCGGGCCTCGCCAAATGTACAATTGTTCTGCCCATTCCTACACCCCTGAAAGCGCGGGGCGTCGGCAGCCTTGTAGGTTTCCGGCCGGGAACCGGACCAAAACGTTTCACGGGAAACATTTTGGTCCGATGGAAGACTTCCGCCTTACCAAATCGCCACTTGGGCGTGCGAAGTTTTATCCGACGATCTCATTGCCGGAAAACCATTGCGCGATCTCGATCAGCGCCGTTTCCGGCCCGTCCGATCCATGCGCCGAATTCTCGCCAAGCGAGATCGCGAATTCCTTGCGGATCGTGCCGGGGGCGGCTTTCGCCGGGTCGGTCGCGCCCAGCACGTCCCGGTATTTCTTGATGGCGTCCTCGGCTTCGAGAACTTGCACGACAACAGGCCCGGCGGTCATGGTTTCGACGAGCTCGCCGAAGAAAGGCCGCTCCTTATGGACCGCGTAAAAGGTCTCCGCCTGCGCGCGCGTCATCTGAACGCGCTTTTGCGCGACGA
The DNA here is from genome assembly GCA_963784075.1 of uncultured Alphaproteobacteria bacterium. GTDB lineage: Bacteria > Pseudomonadota > Alphaproteobacteria > Rhizobiales > Beijerinckiaceae > Methylocapsa. The sequence continues at coordinate 75,746 of CAWAQW010000024.1, forward strand.
TGCGCAGCCCCGCCTTTTCGATCAGCGCGTTGATCGCGCCAGTGAGATTTCGCCGCGTCGCATCGGGTTTCAGAATGGAAAAAGTGCGTTCGATCGCCATGATGTTCCTGGATTGAAAAAAGCCAAAAATGACCGCCGCTTCATAGCGAATGTGGCGGCCAATGCAAAGCCGCAGGCTATCCCCGGCGCAAGGCGCCGGTGGGCGTCAATCGAAGTCGCCGGCGAGCTCGGCCCGCACCGCCTCCGGCAAAAGGGTCATGTGACCGTAGGCGGGATGGGCAAAACCGAGGAGGATCTCGGCGCCCGGACGCTGGAACGCTTCGATTTGCGAGGGCGTGAACGGAAAATGGACGAACTGAACGGAGGAAGCCTTGCCATCCTCGCGGGTGCGGTCCTGATCGGCCTCCGGCAGGCTCATGATACGGGTGCCACCGATGGCGATGAACGCGTAGGTCTCGATTGCGCCGAGGCCGCCGAGAACATGTTTGCGCCGGTTCGGATCGTCGATCTCGATCATGAAGGTGGCGACGAGCTCCTGGCCCTTCGGGATCAGGGGATTATAGGCTTCGAGCTCCTGCTCGACCTGCTCGGGGCCGCCCTTTTCGATGTAAATCATTTCGTGGACTTGATGCCACATGGTCTCGTAATTCTCGAAATAAAACGTGACATAGGGGCCAACCTCGACCCGCCGGTTGCGTTTGCGGTCGGAAATCTTCGTCCGGCTTTCGGCGCAAATCTTGGCGTATTCCTCGGGACTCAGGATATCGCCCGGCGTCAGATGATGTTTCGAGGTCATGGGGTGCTCCAAACTCCGAGCGCAGCCGCCGTGCGGCAGGCGTTGATCATTCCGATATCCCATAGGCTTCCGCCATGATTTCGATCGGATGCCCGACGAGGCGCGGCTTGGTCCCGGCGGCGCTCTGCTGTTCGATTCCTTGCGCGATATGGAGACCCGCGAGCGGGCATTCGGAGGTGACGAGCGCCTTGCCGCTCGCGGCAAGCTGGCGGGCGGCGGGCGCGCCCACCTTCATGGCCGTGTCGAAATTGGCATGCCGGTAGCCCCAGGTTCCGCCATGGCCGGAGCAGCGCTCGACGACCTGCAGATTGGCCTCTGGGATGAGCTTCAGCATTTCGCGCGCTTTCTGGCCCATGTTCTGGGCCCGCGAATGACATGAAATATGCAGGGCAATGCCGCCAGGCGCGGCGGACGCGAGCCCCGGCGCCAAGCCCTCCTTGCGGGCGATGGAGACCACATATTCGCTGAGGTCGAAGGTGGCTTTCGACAAAAGCGCGATGTCGGGGTCGCCGGGCAAAATCAGCGGCCATTCGAATTTCAGCATCAAGGCGCAAGACGGGGTGAGCGCGACGATATCATGGCCCTGCTCGATCCACGGACGCATCGCCTCCGCGACGGCCTTGGCCGGCTTCGCGACCTCCGCGATATTGCCCTGCTCCAATAGGGGCATGCCGCAGCACTGCGGATGCAAGATCTGCGTTTCGACCCCGTTTTTCGCCAGCACGGCGCGCGCCGCAAGCCCGATGCCGGGCTCGTTGTAGTTCGGGTAGCAGGTCGCGTAGATCACCGCCTTGCGGCCAAAGGCCGGAGCCTCGCGATTGACGGGCGGAGGCGTGTCCGCGCTCAGCTTTTCGAGCGTCTCCGAGCGGTATTTCGGCAAGGCCGCGCGCCGGTCGAGGCCCGCCACTTTTTCGACGAGCGTGCGGATCAATTTATGGGATCTGTTGGTTGCCCAATTGGCGAGCGGTGCCATGAACCGCGCGATCTTGCCATTGCGATCGGTCTTGGCCAGTTCGCGCTCCGCCAACTTCGTCTTGCCTTGCTTGGCCTCGACGGCCCGGGCGCGCAGCATCAAATGCGGGAAATCGAGGTTGAATTCATGCGGCGGCACATAGGGGCATTTCGTCATGAAACACATGTCGCAGAGCGTGCAGGCATCGACGACCGGCTTGAAGTCTTTGCTATCGACGGTATTCAATTCGCCATTGGGGGCGGCGTCGATGAGGTCGAAAAGGCGCGGAAAAGAATCGCAGAGATTGAAGCAGCGGCGGCAGCCGTGACAAATATCGAAGACTCGCCGCAGTTCGGCGTCGAGCTTGGCTTCGTCATAAAAATCCGGATTTTGCCAGTCCAACGGATGCCGGGACGGGGCTTCAAGACCACCTTCACTCATGCGATACCACTTTAAGAAAGAGGACTAAAGGCAGGAAAAGGATGGCCCGGCGGCAAACCGGGCCATTTCATGACGTGGCTGACCATCTTCGGGGCGAAGCGGAGCGGCCGCGAAGTTCAGCGCTGCTTGGCGGCACAGCTTCACCCCTTTGCCGCCGTCCCATGCTTCCGCTTTCCTCAAAAGAAGAGCGCAATCATGGGATGGCAGATAGAGGAATTTTACAGGGCGACCGGCTACTTCCGCAAATCGTCGAGGGCTTTCTGGAAGCGACCGGCATGCGAGCGCTCGGCCTTGGCGAGCGTCTCAAACCAATCGGCGATTTCCTGAAAACCTTCTTCGCGGGCGGTGCGCGCCATGCCGGGATACATATCCGTGTATTCATGCGTTTCGCCAGCGACGGCAGCGCTCAGGTTTAGCGAGGTCTCGCCGATCGGCAGGCCGGTGGCGGGATCACCCACGGCTTCGAGAAACTCAAGATGCCCATGCGCATGGCCCGTCTCACCTTCGGCGGTCGAACGGAAGACCGCGGCCACGTCATTGAAGCCTTCGATGTCGGCTTTTTGTGCGAAATAAAGATACCGGCGGTTGGCCTGGGACTCGCCGGCAAAGGCGGCCTTCAGATTGGATTCAGTCTTGCTGCCGTTAAGTGCTGCCATGTTCAATTTCCCCTTGAAACCAAAAATCACTTAAGCCACCGTTCCAGCGTCTCCGGCGAGCTGGAAATGACTTAGAATTATTCTAACGGTTGCTTGGCCTTAGGGCAAGCGTCGCCTGCAAGCTTTGTTCGAAATCGCGGCCGGTTGGCGAACCATCCGGCAGGGTGGATTGTAAGCTCTTGAGATCAAGAGATATTTATAAGCGCTTCCGTGGCCGGTTGCGGGGCTTGCGGAGTTCCGCGCTTACCCTTTATTCTGACGGCGCTCAAAAGCGGCGGCGGGGAAGAGGGTTCTTGAAACCAAAGTGCCGGATGACGTTTGAGCCCCACGCATACATCAAAAGACGCGCTCGCACCATGAAGGGGCGGCGGCGTTAACGATGTTTCTAAATCCTTGCGATCCCTCGGTTTGAATCCGGACATTCCGGTTGTAAAGTAAGATTTGGTTAACGGTTCCGCTTGGGATCGCTCATGTGTATCCGCGGGGGAGCTTTGACTTCCTTGCGAAAGAGTTTGCGAGAGGCGTCCGATGGCGAGTTCCAATAAGGCCCAAGATCCTGCGGCGGCGGCGCTTTTGGCCATTGAAGAGGCGTTGAATCTACGCGCCTCGAGCCAAAGCGCCGAGCCTGGCGAAGGACCGGCAAATCCGGCCGGCGCTGACAAGCCGAAGGGGCGTTTGCCGGCAGACCCGGAAAGGGCGGTCCCGCGTCCCGAGCCTTCCCGGCGTGTGCGCGACAGCATGCGGCCGCCGGAGCCAACGCCGGCGGCGATCGATGAGGACCGTTTGTTCGCTCCGGCGCGGCAAATTCCGCCCAAGGCGAGGAAAAGCAAGTCCTTGAGCCAGTCGGCGCGGCCCCGCCCTCGTTGCGCCCGGCCAACGACGACCGTCCATCGGCGGGCGAGATTCTTCGTGCTTTTCAGGCCCGCTACAACCGCAGTCCAACGATCTTCGTGGCGACCTGTTCGGTTTTGTGGATCGTCGTGACGCTCGGCTATTTTATCGCCAACCGCACGGTCCTTTTCAATCTTCCGGCGGAGTCCTTGTTGCCTCAGGCGACACTCGCCCTCATGACCATTGCCGGTCCCGTCATCTTCTTCCTGGTGACCGTGGCGTTGCTTCGCCGGGGTCAGGAGATGCGGATCGCCGCCCGTTCGATGACCGAGGTCGCGGTCCGCTTGGCCGAGCCCGAAACCATCGCCACGGAGCAATTGGTCACGCTTTCCCAAGCGATCCGCCGCGAGGTGGCTTCGATGGGAGACGGCATCGAACGCGCGCTCGCAAGAGCAAGCGAACTCGAGACACTGGTCCGATCCGAGGTCTCCAATCTGGAGCGGTCCTATTCGGACAATGAGCGACGCGTCCATTCCCTGATCGATGAATTGGCGTCCGAACGGGAATCCATTCTGACCAATGCCGAGCAGGTGCGGGGCGCGATTTCCCTGGCCCAGGATAATTTTTCCCGCGATCTCGCCGGAGCCTCCTCGCGTTTCGCGGAAAGCGTCGGCGAAGCGGCTGGCCGGGTCAGCGCCTCGCTCAATTCCAAAGGCGAGGAAATTAAAGCCGCTCTCAGCCATGGTCGGGACGAGCTCGTTGAGCAATTGACCTTGCATGGGAATGATCTCGTGCGGCGGCTGGCCCAATCGGGACATGAGGCCGCGACCAGTCTCGCGGGGGCGAGCGAGGGTATCGCCAAGACGCTGACCGATCGCATGACGGATATGGATGAGCGTCTTAAAACCGGCAGGGAGACGCTTGCCGCCGATCTGGAACTCCGCGGCGATGCCTTGGCGCAGCGGCTCGACGCCGCGGGCGCGCGGATCGCCGACACCATCTTTTCGCGGGGCGATTCCCTCGCGGTCCGCTTGGCCGAAACCAGCGATCGCCTGCATGATGTTGTCACGGTGCAGGGCACGGCCTTGCACGAGACTCTCGCCGAGGTGAGCGCGCGCGCCGCCGGCCAAATCCAGGACCGCACCGCCGAAGCGCGCGAAGTCCTTCGAGAGCTCGGCCCGGACTCTGACGTCGCTCCTTGATGAAAGCCAGGCGCGGCTTTATGCCCAATTCGAGCATCATGGCCATGATCTCAATCAACGCTTCTCGGCGACCGCCGACGCGACCGCCGCCGCCCTGACGAGCCATACCGACGCCTTGCACCAGCGGATCGCCGCGACGGTCGCGGACACGCTCGCCGCGTTGACGGGCCATTCCCAGCAATTGCATGACCATTTGGCCTCGACCGCGCGAGACACGGTCACGGCTTTCACCAGCCATACCGGGGCGCTGAATGAACGCCTCGCAGCAACGCTCGGCGAAACCCTGACGGCCTTGACCACCCATTCGACCCAGATGAGCGAGCGTCTCGAATCGACAGCGAAGACCACGCTCGCCGCGCTCCTCGGCCAAACCGAGGATTTGCGCGAGCGGCTCGCCACGACCAGCGACGAGACCCTCGGGGCGCTCTCGAACCATTGGCAGGATATGAGCGAGCGCCTGGAATTGACGGCGCAACGTTCCGCCGACGCGCTCACGGGCCAAGCCGACGCGCTTCACGCCCGCCTGAATTCGACCGTCGGCGAAACCCTCGGCGCCTTGTCGAGCCATGCGGAGGCGATGAGCGAGCGGCTCGAAACAACCACGCTGCGTTCGGTCACGGCCTTTACGAACCATACGGAAGCGCTCCACGGCCGCCTGAACTCGGCTGTCAGCGAGACCTTCAACGCGCTTACGAGCCATGCGGGCGAGCTGAGCACGCGCCTTGAAGCGGCGGCGGCACAAATTCAGGACGCCCTTTCCGGCCATGCCCAGACGTTGCAATCGCGGCTGGCCGCGACGGTCGGCGAGACGCTTGGCGCCTTGACCGGCTATTCCGAGCAAATCAGTGAGCGGCTGGAAGCGGCGGCGCAGAATTCCGATGAAGCCTATACGCAGCACGCCGAGGCCCTGCATGAGCGGCTGGCCGCGACGCTTGATGAAACCTTTGGGGCTCTCACGAAACACGCCGATGAGATGAGCGAACATCTGGCGGCGGTGACGCGCAGTACCATCGCGGTGTTCGCGGATCACGCCGGAGCGCTCAGCGAGAATTTCGACGCAACCGCGCAGCAGGCGATCGCGTCGATTGGCTATCAAGCCAATGATCTCAACGAGCGTTTCGCGGAAACCGCGAATGAAGCGATCAATGCCATCGCGACGCATGCCGACCGGGTCAACGACACCCTCGCCAGCCGCTTGTTGATGTTCGAGGAAACCGTCATTGAACAAGGTGGTGAGGCCGCCAACAGAATCGGCGCGAATGTCGAGAGGTTTACCGCGACTCTTGCCGATCGCCTCGGTTCCATTGAAACCACGCTCACGCTCCAAGGCGGCGAGCTGAACGATAAGCTTGGCCAACGCGCGCAGGAAGCCGCCGCGGCGCTGGAAGCCCATATCGCAAACTTCGAATCCCGTGCGGCCGCCAAGACGCAGGAGGCCGGCGAGGCCCTCGCCAATCTCATCAGCCGTGTCGATCAAGGGCTCGATACGCGCGCCCGCGTCCTCAGCGAGACTTTGACCGGCAGGGCCCTCGAGATCGCGAGAGCGCTTGGCGATGGTAGCGGCGACGTGATCCGCACGCTCGAAGAAAAGGCTCAGGAAATCAGTGTGGCCTTGACGGCGCGCTCGGCCGAGATCGCCGAGACCTTCGCGGCGAAGTCGGATGAGGTCAATGCCGCGCTCGACGGCCGCGCCGCCGCGCTCGCCGAGACGCTGGATGGAGGGATCACGCGTTTCGAGGAACAGGTCGTCAACCGGCTTACGACGGTGTCCGGAGACCTCGACGAAACAGGCCGCACTTTGGCCGAAACGCTCGCCGCGAGATCCCGGGAGATCGACCAAACGCTCAGCCTTCACACGGGCAATATCAACGCGGCGCTGGATCGGGAAGCCGGGCAGTTGGGGCAGGTGCTCGCCGGACGTGCCGAGGAAATCCGCGAAACAATTGCACAAGCCGTCGAGGATCTCGATACAACTCTCGCCGGGCGCGCCGGCGATATTGGCGAAGGCCTCGCGCAGCGCATCAATGAAATCAGCCGGGCCTTGGCGGATCGTCTCAGCGACCTCGAAGGCGCTCTTGGGGAGCGCGGTCAGGCGTTGCAGGAGGCCTTGGCGGCCCGCTCCGGCGATTTGCGCGAGCTCTTCGAGTCGCGGGGGCAGCCCCTCGTCGAAGCCCTGTCGGCCCTCGGCAAACAGATTGCCGAGGAGGTGATGAGCCTTGGCGAAACGACCACGCAAACGATCGAGGGCCGCGCGAACGCCGCCATGCAGCACCTCGGCGAGAAGCAAAACGAGCTCACAGCGGCGATCGAGAACTCGGCGGCGCATTTGCGCTCTTCGATCGAAACCGGCGCCGTGGCCTCGATCGAAGCCCTCGCCGAGACGAATGAAAGGTTGCGAACCGGAACGGCCGAGGTGATCGACCGCCTCGTCAACAGCAGCGAAGCGTTGCAAAGGGCGATTGGCGCCACCGGCACGGATTTCGCCGCGGCGGAACATGCGCTGAGTGGCCGCATGGATGATTTCCGCTCGATTGTTGCGAATTTTGCCGGAGAGATCGAGCAGTTCAATCAATCGACGCGGGTGACGCTCGAAGAAGCAGGCAGCCTCGCTGAAACGATTGCGCGGCATCGGGAAAGCCTGGCGAGCTCCACGAGCGATCTTTCGCGTCAGCAAGCCGAGCTCGACCAGCTTCTCGGCGCGCGGCGGGATTCCCTCGAATTGCTCGTCGAGAACATCAAGGAGCGCCGCGACGAATTGGAAGGTCTGATGCAATCCTTCGCGGAGCGCATCGACAACTCCTTCGAAAAAGCCGCGGCGGGCGCCCGCGATATCGGTGCCTTGCTTGCCGAAACGTCGCAATCCACTGGCGGAATGATCGACCAGCAGTTCGCCGGCATCCGCGGCAATATCGAGCAGGAAGGGGAGAGCATGGCGATGGCGCTGCGCGCCGCCTGCGCGCAAGCCAATGCCGAACTCGAAAGCATCCTCGGGCAAACCACGGAGCGCTTCCAATCGGCGGCGGCGGAGCTGCGTGGCATGTCCCGCGAGATCCAGCGCGAACTCGAATCGACCCGCGAAGCCTTGCACCGGGGCGCCGTCGAGCTGCCGCAGGAGACGGCCCAGCAGGCGGCTTCGATGCGGCGGGCCGTCGCCGAGCAGATCAAGGCGCTCGAAGAGTTGAACGAGATCGTGACGCGATCGGGCCGCGCCCACGACGTCTCGCAGCCCGCACTTGCCAGTGCCGGCCGCGCCGCGCCGCCGGTATCGCCCCGGCGGGTGGAACCGGCGCGCGCGGTGGCGGATTTGCACCGCGTTCCAGAGACATCTCGCATGGGCTTGGAGCCGCAAAGACCGCGTCCCAGCGCTCCGGCGGCGGCCGCGAAACCATCCGAACGCGGCGGCGGCTGGATCTCGGATCTCCTCGCGCGCGTCGACAGCGATGAACCTCCGGCCCCAACGCCGCCGGCCCCAACGCCTGCGGCCCAAATTCCTCCCGCCAAAGCCGCGCAAACGGCGCAACGGCTCGAGGCGTTTTCGCTGGATGTATCCCAGATGATCGATCATGCCGCCGCCGCGAGCGCCTGGGACCGTTACCGCCGTGGCGACAAGAATGCCTTCACGAGGCGGATCTACGTCGGCCGTGGTCCGCAGACGTTCGACGAAATCCGCCGCCGCTACCGGCAAGATCCGGAATTCCGGGGCACGGTTGAGCACTATGTGCAGGAATTCGAACGGCTCCTGGCGAGCCTTGGCCAAGATGAAGCCAGTGAGGCGGTTGCCAAGACATATCTCCTGTCTGATACGGGCAAGGTCTATACCTTGCTCGCCCATGCAGCGGGGAAACTGGGCTGACCCGCGGGAGAACCGCCCGGCGCTTTTAGGCTTTAGCGGGGGCCTAGCCTGTCCCCCGCCGCGAAGTTGCCAGCCGGCCTGTAAGCCGGGTTCTGTATGGCGCGTGGTTGGCGCGCGTGATGGCCATTCCTCTAGGGCGGCCGTTGCCGGCCGCCTCGAGCAACCAACCCGGGCGACGATCCGGAGACGGATCCAAGGATTTCTCGGGCGAGAAACGCCTTATGTCGCCCCTATTCGGTTTTGCTCCCGGTGGGGCTTGCCATGCCGCTCATGTTGCCATGCGCGCGGTGCGCTCTTACCGCACCATTTCACCCTTGCCTCGCGGCGGTTTGTTTTCTGTGGCGCTTTCCCTAGGGTTTCCCCCGCCGGAGGTTATCCGGCACCGTGTCTCCGTGGAGCCCGGACTTTCCTCCGCCACGGGAGCGGCGGCCATCCGGCCGGCTGGCGCAAGCGACATAGGGGCGCGGCGCCCATTCGTCAATTGTCAAATTTGAAAGACACAGGTGATACAAATGGCCCGTGATTATCAAATTCACAGATATGGCGTGATTTCCATCTTGACCCGGAGCATTGACTGGAGTGTGTGAGCAATTTGGGTGAGGCCCATGTTTTGCTCAAAAGAACGCGCGGAAGATACGCAAGGATGAGGCATGCGGAAGATTTTTACTTTTACGTTACTCGTCATCTCGTCCGCCGGGCTCGCCGGCTGCGGCTATACGCCTGAACAGCGCGGCGTGAGCGGCGCGGCGCTCGGAGGCGCAACGGGCGCCGCCATCGGCGCCGCCACCGGCGGCGGCGTCGGCGCTGCACTTGCCGGTGGCGCGCTCGGAGCGGCGACCGGCGCGATCGTTGGGGCAAGCACGGCGCCGCCCGCCCCGCCACCGCCGCCGGGTTACGGGCCGCCCCCGCCGCCGCCACGTTGCGCGCGATTTGGTTATGATGCCTATGGCAATCGGGTATGCACGGCGTATTACGGCTATTGAACCCGGACAGTTCTCTTCCGGCGATCCTCAGTCCCTCGCCTAATCATGGCGATCGCAAGGGCGGGGTGCCGGACGCGATCATCCTGCATTACACGGGGCTCGCGACGGGCGAGGCAGCCCTCGAGCATCTTTGCGCGGCAGCCTCGCAAGTCTCGGCGCATTATTTCGTGCATGAGGACGGCGGGCTTTTTCAGCTCGTCCCGGAGGCGCGCCGCGCCTGGCACGCGGGCATCGGCGTTTGGGCCGGCAACCGCGACATGAACACCGTCTCGATTGGGATTGAAATTGCCAACCACGGCCATGCCGGCGGTTTGCCGCCCTATCCGCCCGCGCAAATCGAAACGGTGATCGCGCTTTGCCAGGATATTTCCACGCGTTGGAAAATCTCGCCGGCCCGCATTCTCGCGCATTCGGATCTGGCGCCCGACCGCAAGATTGATCCTGGCGAACATTTCCCTTGGGGCCAATTGGCCAAGGCTGGGATCGGCCATTTCGTGGCACCTTGCGCCATCGAGGACGGGCCGCGCCTGGAACCCAATGCCGAGGGTCCCAAGGTCGAGGCGCTGCAAGCGATGCTCGCGAACTACGGCTATGGACTCGATGTGAACGGCCGCTATGACGCCAAGACGCAATCCACCATCACCGCATTCCAGCGCCATTTCCGGCCGGCCCGAGTCGATGGGATCGCGGATTCCTCAACCATCTCGACTCTGCGCAAACTCATCGCCGCATTGCCGGCGTCTTAAAGCGATGACGGGGAGCAGTTCCTGTCCCACCTTGAGCTGGCGCTGCGTCTCATGATAATCCGGCACGAGGTGCCGCTCTGAGACTTGTCTTCGCGGAAGTCACGCATTCTGTCGTCCCGTATTCTATCAAAAAGCTAGACATGGGGAGGGGCGCCACCCTCCAAGGAGGTGTCTCATGACCAATGCCGACCTTCGAGGCCCAGAATCCAAACCCAACACGAAAAATGTTGCCGACCCATGGGCATCTTCGATGAATTTGGGCACCTTCGGCGACCGATCGATGGGCAACTTCGTGTGGGGGGTCTGGCGGCAGTTTTCGCCCCCCGCGCGAAGATGCCCAAGTTGCCCACATGGGCTTATCAACTTGCCCAAAACGCACGAAGTTGCCCATGCCATGGGCATCTTCGGATACCTTATTGTTTTCCCAGTGCTTTCGACCTCTAAAAATGGCCCAAAAACACGAAGATGCCGATCGTTCTGTATCTCTTAGAAAAAGTGCTTCCAAAGGCCTGGAGGCTACGATGAATGTGGCGCCTCAGCTGAAGGAGAATTAGGAGAATAATGTCACACTTTTGGCATTAATACCGCAAACTTGAGCAATCATAAGTTGCGCGACTGCCAAAAAATCAACCCAAAGTTGTACTTGCTCTATAGACTAGGAGGACCTACATCATGGGCCATCAAAGCAAAGAGTGGTGCCTTCAGCACGAGATGGCGGCGCCGCTTCCGACGCAGCGCCATAGCGGGACAGGCGGCTTGATTGCGTCGACGATGCCGCGATAGATTGACTCACTTGGCTGATCATCACCGCGCAGCCTGGCATGAACGCGGGACCTTTTTGATCGTTCTCCCAGCAGCCTGTTTTTTGCGAAAAGATTATATGCATGATCGCCACAATAGCGGATGACAGCAGCGGCGCAGAGACTTTTGCAGTCATGGTTTTGGGGCGGGAATCAGCGGACTTGTCTCCGCGTCTGTCCTGTTGAAGCAGGGCTCTCAGAGTGTAATCGTTGTTGACGAGTACGACCATATTGGAGGGAATCCATTGTAGCAACGGAGAATATAAATTTGATATCGGCAGTTTTATATTTCAAGATGACTCGCCGCTGCCACCTACCTGAGCTTCTGCCGCTGTATTGCCCCATCAGCCCGAGTTGGGGTCGACTAAATCCGCAGGGTGTCGTTACAAAATTTCCCATTTCAATCAAAGATGACCTTATTGCTGCCTGCCCCATCGAGTGGCTCCGCATTCTGTCATCCGTTCTGTTCGCTCGAATCTTTCGCCGCAGACTGCAGAATGCGAGGGACTTTGCTCAGTACTGGATTGGTGCCCGGCTGCTACACCGGTCTGGGCTGGGGCATTATATGAAGCGCTTTTATGGTCTTCCGGCGGAGAAGATCGATATAAGATTCGCGGAAAAGCGAATGCTTTGGATCAAGGAGCACGCGTCTCTCCGCTGGCTGAAGCGTTCTGTGAAGTCAATTCCAAATAAGCAGCTTGCTCGCCCAAGGGAAGGCTTTGCCCACCTTTACCAAGGCGCGGCGCAGCGGCTGGAGCGGTGTGGCGTTACGTTCCTCCTTGGAGCGAAAATGCACAGCTTGCAAAAAAAGGATGGTGTATTCTTCCTCGATGCGGGCGGACGACGCGTTGCTGCAAGCCGCGTGGTGTCGACAATACCGCTCGAACGTGTTCAGGATTTATGCGGCATATAAGCTTCAGACGGTAACTCTAATCAGTGGCCTTCCTGGGCGCTCTTGGCCTCCAGGGCTTTGAGCCGCTTGTTCATGGTCTCGAGGTCATGACGCTGCCATACGCAACGCACGCCGGCGGGCGAGACCGTGAGCCCGCGCTTCCTCAGCTCGTTGGCGACGCGGACCTGGCCAAAAGCCGGCTGCTCGATGGCAACCGCCACGATGGCGTCTTCGATCTCCTGTGCGACGCGGTTTTTCAGCACTGGCTTCTTGCGGCTGATCTCTTGCAACGCCAGCTCGCCGCCTTTGATGGTGTGGACGGGCCCCACCTCGGCGCCATCAAAGTGCCAAGGGTGGCCGCTGGAGCGCCACAAAAGAGGAAGACCGTCCATGAATAAATTTATCAGAATCGGTATTGATCTCGGCAAGAACCATTTTCAGGTTCATGCGCTGGAGAGTGAAGACGGGCGAGTGAGGACGCGTAAACTGAGTCGCCAAGCGTCAAAAAATTGCTTGTCAACCGGGGCCGTCCACATATGTCGTAAAGCTCCTTGAAGCGGTAGAAGCTGTCGCGGCTATAACCCATCATCTTGCAAGCTTGGCTCACATTGCCAAGCTGCTTGGCAAGCTCCAGCAGCCCGACCTTGGCGCGGATGATCTTCTGTTCGGTGGTCATGGTGTTCTCCAATTCGCCGAGGCGGAGCGCTGCGCAACCCCGACCGCTCCGCGCCCCGCCTCGGCTACCGTTGTGCCAGGGGGCCAGAACACCATATGTCAGATTAAATCTTAGCTAATGCACTTTGTACTAGTTGAGATTTGACCGGACATTTGGTGTCATAGAGCCTCGGCGTCTTTTGAAGGACACCGATGATGACCAAGGAACAGAAGATCATCAAAGCCAAGGTTGGCTTGTTGGAGCTTGCCAAACAGCTTGGCAATGTGAGCCAAGCCTGCAAAATGCTCGGCTATTCCCGCGACAGCTTCTACCGGTTCAAGGAGCTCTACGAGAAAGGCGGCGAACTGGCGCTGCAAGAAATTTCCCGGAAGAAGCCGATCCTCGCGAACCGGGCCGCGCCGGAGATCGAGGCACGGATCGTTGCCTTTTCGCTGGAGCAGCCGGCGTTCGGCCAGATCCGTGTCGCCAATGAGATGAGGAAGCTTGGCTTTTCGATCTCGCCGGCCGGCGTACGCGGTGTCTGGCTGCGGCATGATCTCGAAACGATGAAGAAGAGGCTCAAAGCCTTGGAAGCGAAGGTCGCGCAGGAGGGCCTGCTTTTGACCGAGGCGCAGGTCATCGCCTTGGAGAAAGCCAAAACGGAAAAGGAGGCTCACGGCGAGTTCGAAAGCGAATGCCCCGGCTATTGTGGTGCCCAGGATACTTTCTACGGCCACATGAAGGGCGTTGGCCGCATCTATCAGCAGACTTTCGTCGATACCTATTCGAAAGTGACTTTCGCAAAACTTTATGATCGCAAGACGCCGATCACTGCGGCTGATCTCTTGAATGACCGGGTCGTACCTTTCTTCGACGAAAAGGAGGTGAAGCTCTCACGTGTTCTGACCGATCGCGGCACCGAATATTGCGGCAATCCCGAGCATCACGAATATGAGCTCTATCTCGCGCTGGAGGATATCGATCATTCCAGGACCAAGACAAAGAGCCCGCAAACGAACGGAATCTGTGAGCGCTTCCACAAGACGGTGCTGGACGAGTTCTACCGTGTTGCGTTCCGCAAGAAACTCTATGCTTCCATCGCGGACTTGCAGAACGATCTCGATCTATGGATCAAAACCTACAATGAGGACAGGCCACATCAAGGCCGCTGGTGCTTTGGTAAAACGCCACTGCAAACTTTCCTTGACGCCATCCCGATTGCGAAGGAAAAAATGATCGCAGCCTGATCGCGGATCAGACAACAAACCAGACCACTCCAAGGCACTGTCTGTCAGGTCAAATACAAGCTACTACACCTCTATGGACGGCTCTCTCGCTGCAAGTCGCCTTCGAACTGAACTGCCTGGCCAGTTGCAAACATCTATCCGGCGTCACCCGGGGAGGCCGGGGCGCCCAAATGGGGAATCCGCTCGCGCACGCCTCTACAGCTGGTAGGCCTCGAAGGCCTCGATAATACTCAGGCTCCTTGCGCGCCGGTCCGACCTGTGCAGCTCATTTCTCTGTCGTCTCGCAAACTCTGGGGCATGCCTTCAGCGGGCGGCGCGGTATGATGCGCCCGTTCGAAGCACGGCCCAGATGATCCACGAAGGCATGGTGAGCATCGGTGGTAATCTCTACAGCGTGCCGGACACGACGCGCCGCCGCATCCTCGACGTTCATGTTTTTGCCGATGAAATCCGGATCTTCGAGGCCGGCGTTCTCCTTGCCAGTCATGTGCCGCTCGAGGGGCGCGACCAGAGGCGTCTCGACCCGGCCCATCGTAAGCCCTTGCCGCCGCCGCTCCGACGGCCGGCCGAGGGCGAGCCCATCATTATCCGCCGCACCGGCGATCACGTCGCTCGGCGCTCCCTCGAGTTCTACGAGGCTGTCGGCCGCTGCCTCGCCGGCCAAGGGAAGACACGATGACCGCGCATGCCGAGATCATCCCCTCCATAGTCGACCGCATCAAGCGTAGCCTGGTCGGCTTGAAAATGCCGCGCGCCATCGAAATCCTCGACGCCACTGTGCGCCGGATCGAGCGCGGCGAAATGAACGCACTCGAAGCCATCGACGCCTTGCTCACCGAGGAGCTCACCCTGCGTGAGAACCGGCGCGTGAAGATGGCCCTCGTCATGGCGCGGCTTTCTGCGATCAAGACGCTCGCCGGCTTCGACTTCTCGTTCCAGCTCTCGCTCGACAGGAACCGCATCATGGCGCTCGCCGAGTTGCAGTTCATCGACCACGCCGAGGTCTTGCATCTCATCGGGCCGCCCGGAACCGGCAAAAGCCACTTGAGCCTGGCGCTCGGCGTCGAAGCTGTGAAGGCCGGACGCAGCGTCTACTTCGGCACCCTCGCCGATATCATCGGCGCCCTCGCCAAGGCCGAACGCGAGGGAGCTCTGCGCGAGAAAATCAGGTTCTTCTGCCGCTTCGCTCTGCTCATCGTCGACGAGATCGGCTACCTCCCAGTCATCCCGGGCGGCGGCAATCTCTTCTTCCAGCTCGTCAACGCCCGTTACGAAAAGGGGGCCATGATCCTCACCTCAAATCGCGGATTTTCCGAATGGGGACATGTTTTTGGGGACCCCGTGGTTGCGACAGCTTTGCTTGACCGCCTTCTTCACCATGCGATCGTTATCCAGATCGAGGGGGCAAGCTATCGACTTCGCGAACACGCCGATCTCGCGCGCCATGGCTGTCAGCTCATTGTCCTGATCGGCCAGGATCTCGGGAATTGCGCGCCGCGCCCGGGTAATGCTTTTGGCAAAGGCGAATCCACGATCGAGCAGCAGCCCGCGAATTTGACTGACGACCGCCGTACGGTGATTGACCATCCTTTGCCTCGCCCGATGCAGGGCCTGGATGTCCTGCTGCTCAACGGTCTTCTTCGGGACGAAAGGAATGTGCGGCTGGCGCGCTGCCGTGCAGATCGCTTCAGCGTCGTTGCCGTCGTTCTTCTGACGCCGCACGAAGGGCTTCACATATTGCGGGCTGATAATCTTCACCTCATGCCCAAGAGCTTCGAACTTACGCGCCCAATAGAAGGCGCCCGTACAGGCTTCGACGACCACTCTGCAAGGATCGATCTGCGCGAGGACTGCGAGAAGCTGATCGCGCATCACCCTGCGCTTTAGGACGACGTGGCCGCTGCGAGTGACGCCATGGAGTTGGAACACGTTCTTGGCGATGTCGATGCCGATGGTCTGGATGTTCATTGTAGCTCTCCTTCCTGTTGCAGGCTCTCAACCTGCGGGCGGGAGGGAGAGCCGTCCATCCCATTAGTTAGGTGGCGTCAGGAGTTTGGCGGGTTGAAGACGGATCAGATAAAACGGATGAAGGAGCTCGAGGCTGAGAACGCCCGGCTACGCCGCGCCATCTCCGATCTGACCTTGGACAAGATGATCCTCGCGGAGGCTGCAAAGGGAAACTTCTGAGCCCCGCGCGTCGCCGAGCCTGCATCGACCATGTTCGATCCGAGTTGAAAGTGTCCGAGCGACGGGTTTGCCGTGTGCTCGGACAGCACCGTTCGACGCAGCGCCGCATTCCAACGGGGCGAGATGACGAAGAACGGCTGACCGCCGACATCGTTGAGCTCGCCCGCCAGTATGGCCGCTACGGCTATCGGAAGATCGCAGAGCTTCTGCGATCGACCACCGGCTGGGTTATCAACGACAAACGGGTCGAACGGATCTGGCGGCGCGAGGGGCTGAAAGTTCCCGCCAAGCAACCCAAGCGCGGCCGGCTGTGGCTTTCGGATGGATCCTGTATCCGTCTTCGCGCCGAGCGGCCGAACCATGTCTGGTCCTACGACTTTGTCGAGGATCGCACGCATGAGGGAAGGAAATACAGGATGCTGAACATCATCGACGAGTTTACGCACGAATGTCTAACCAATTCGTATCGACCGGAAGCTGAAATCCATCGATGTCATCGACGTGCTCTCTGATTTGTTCATCCTGCGCGGCGTGCCGGAGCACATTCGTTCTGACAATGGCCCAGAGTTTGTCGCCAAGGCCCCAGTTTTTCTCCAGTCGCCCCGAGTTAACAATCCTTATTTCCCCGAGTTCTCGAATTTGGGTCCCCCTAGCCCCCTACGCGTGCGTGCGCGCGAGTGGTCTGTGCAAGCCCATAGCCCCTGTTATATCAACAGCTTATGTTCTTCGGTCGAGCCGCCTGCAACCGGCTGCGCGACCTCGTCTGCTCGGGCCAGCTCGACCTCCAGACCGCCCAGCATGAGATCGCATCGAACTGGATCGCCGCGGACGCGAGCCACTGAGCTCTACCGTAACAGGTAAACCGGGCCAGTCTGCTACCCAGCTGTTGCCCCAGCACCACGAGCGTAGCAGACATATCATTTGAACAACAAGGCTTTCTACGTCGAGCACCTGATTTTTAATCCCGCGCTCTTCTATTTCACATGAAGAAGTTGTATAATTCTCGCCCGACAACCCCCCGCAACATGGAGCCTTACATGCCAGACACTTGTCCGCCTGCTCAACCTGCTCTGCCAGTCCGCCTCGCCTCTCTCGAATCTCGTTATGATCGCTACGGATATCCCGTCCTCGACACTGCCGACGGGGGCACGTTCGCCTCGACAGGTTGGTGTGGTTTGAAACAAAGGGTGAGTGGCTCGACCCGACTGGACCCTACTACTTGTCACACCGGGATGGCGTGAGGTCGAACGTGCGGCCGTCTAATCTCCGAAAGGTCCGTAAGCCACTGCGGCAGGCCGCTTGATAACCCTTCATCTCGACCGAACTGCCCTCGGCCCCTATCAAAGGGGCCATTTTCTTATCCGGTGGCGCCAGGCTGGCGACATAATCGTCAAATCGGCCCGTTTCTCCCCTTGCGTTGCGTTGATCGTCTATCAGCCAACCAAGCTGGTGTCCTGGCTGATAGTTCTTGTGATATCAAATAGATGGCGATAGGTCAGGGAGGTCTGCGGTCGGCTGGGCACCACCAGGGCACCCCAGAGGTTCATTTCGACGATAACGCGAAGCCAAAAGACCGCGTCGCGCTTCGTTTCGACAAAACAGCGAAGCAGAGGGGCGCCACGACCTAAAGGCATTCCTCGGAGACACACCGTGTATGAAAGAAAATCCGCTGGACGCGTTCTCCTTATTTTATTTCATTAATGACCGCTTTTTCGAGCGGTGCTTCACGGAGGCGCATGCGCAGGCTTTCGGGGGCGTCCCGAACCCCCGGCATGCCGAGACGCATGGGTTTGCCAGCTACGGCACCCTTCAGGGCGCGACGACGCTTATCTGCGTCATGGACATCTTGCTGCGGATTATGCACCAACAAAAGGCGTTGGGCGTTTTGCAACCTTAATTGATTAGGTGACCGATGCAATTTGAAGCATCGCACTTGAATGTCTGCAGTGCGCGGAAGTCAGGTGCGGCCCTGACCGCGAACAACCACTTGTGGCGCATCGCCGCCATCGAGGCGGCGCGAGCCAGTGACCGCTTGTAAAAAAGCAGATGCGTGATCGGCGGATGGTTGGCCAGCTGGCGGTTTCCGGCTGTCGGATTTCGACGGAGAGAAGCATGCGCTTTTGAGGCGCGGCCTCAGGCCCGCATGGCTCCATCAGGGGCTGGGCGCCCAGGATGGCGATCACACGCTTCAGATTATAAGCCAGAACGTGGAGGCTCATCTCTGTTCGGACCATTTCCAGGGTTCTGGTCTTGAAGTGGGTGGCGCCCATCCAGGCCTTGAGGGTGCCGAATGGCTGTTCGACGGTCGCGCGGCGGACGCGCATGCTCTTCGGCGCGCGGTCCAACCGGTCCTGCATGGCGTCGATTACGGCCTCATGCTCCCAGCGCTTGATCCGGCGCTCCTTGCCGGTCGTGCATCGGGTTTTCAGCGGACACTCGGCGCACTTGCTCGTCCAGTAGCTGTGCAGGGTCATTCCCTTCTCCGCCGACGTGAAGCGCCAGGTCAGACGCTGGTCGGCCGGACAGCGCCGCTGACAGCGGCCTTGGCCTGGCCCGCCATGTTCGAGAGTTGATCGCGGTCGTTGCTGACATTGGTGACGTCGTGGGCCACGATCAGGTGGTGCTGCGCATCGACGGCGGTCTGCACATTGTAGCCGACGATGGCGGTTCCCTTGCCGCTGGTTCCCATGGCTCGCGCGTCCGGATCGGTCAGCGAGATCTGCTGATCCGGCGCGGCGTGCACCTCAGCTTCCATGGTTTTGAACGCCTGCATCTGCGCCTTGAGCGCGGCGACCGCCGCCTAATCCCGCGCCGGCGTAAGGCAAAAACTAAGGGAGATGTGCGTCTTGACCACAACCAACTCGGCATTGTCCGGCGCGCGACGCGCCCATGTCAACGGTTTTCGTGTGCTGGAGCATCACGGCAGCGCGGCAATCTCAACCTCAGTAAGCGGGTGATCCGGGAGATGTCGGTATAGGACGAATGCCGGATGTTCGGGAAGGAGATTTACCATACACGTTCGGCACATCCCCCGGTTATCTGGGGAATGCCAGATGAAACCTTTGAACGCATCCCGGACAATTTGTGCACTTTCGTGTTTTCCCCCTGTATGCAAAAATGCATTGCAATTGTTTTCCCCTTCGGCGGCACTCAAAGGTGAAGTGAATATCAAACGTCAAAGTGCTTCCTGATTACGCATAAACGTCAGCCAGCTTTAGGAGTGAATATGGCATAGGCGCGGTCCTCAGAGCGACGTATGCGAGACGCGGTATCATTGTTTCGAGGCGGTATCTGCGGTTGAACCGATATTCGAACTCGGCGAGATATCGCGGCACGTGTTTTGAGTGCACGGCCCTGTAGGTTCCGACCAAAGCCGACTTGATGTTTCCAAGGACGGTGTTGACCCATTTGAAGGCCGGCTTTTTGGCGGCCTGCGCGCCGCTGCCAGTTTGAATTTGAGTGTGCGTGCATCCAGCCGTTGCGACGGCGGTGAAACACGCGAGCGCATCGGTGATGACGTTGGCGCCGCCAGTAAGCGCCGTGCTCGTGAGTTTGCCAATCGCCACCTTTCGGAAGCCGATGACGCGGCGAAGAATGATCTGATCTGGCTTGCCGTCCTCGGTTGTTGCAACGGCGGCGACGAAGGGGGTTTTACCCGCCGCACCCCGCCCGCGTTTGCCGGAGCGCTCGCCACCGATATAGGCGTCGTCCATTTGCACGTTGCCATTGAGACGCTTGGCGCCGTTTCGCTCGATCATGACCTGAGCGAGCTTGTGTTTCATCGTCCAGGCGGTCGTCTGCGTGACGCCGAGCCGACGCCCCAACTCGATGCTGGAGATTCCCTTCTTCGATTGGGTCACCAGATACATGGCTTTGAACCAGAGCCGCAGCGACAGCTTGCTGGATGCGAAAATAGTCCCCGCCTTCACCGAGGTCTGCTTGCGGCAGGCGTTGCATTGGAATAGCAGGCGCGCGCCGCGCTTGACCACGCAATGGCCTTGGACACCACAATCGGGACATTCGAAGCCTTTGGGCCAGCGCAAGCGCGCCAACTCTGCGTGACACCGTTCCTCGGTCCTGTATAATTCATCGAATTCGGCCTCGCTGAGGCCTTTCTGGAATTGAACTTTGTTGCGCGCCATCGGCAATGCCTTTACAAATCATAATGTTCCGTATTTGTTCTAAGCGGAAACTCAAGCTGACGCAACCGCGTAATCAGGAAGTGTTTTCAGATGGACTTCTAAAATTTTACGAAAGGCTTTTGCGCTGCCACTGCCTAGGTATCTATGCTTATAAAATCGCTCCCTCAATCGCTCATTGCTGATAATTTTGTGCAGTCCGCACATGAACGTGCGCTATAGAACTTACCGCGAATAGAGTGAACATAGCCGATGACGTTCCCACTTGAATGGCATGCATTGGGCCGTGAAGCCGAACTTGCGGCTGAACAACTTGCGACTGGGGTGACGGCGCTGGGGCGCGCAAACCATTCGCAAAAGGGTCTCTATCACCAAGCATTATTCGCGCTCTCGATTGGCTTTGAACGCCTCGCGAAATTGATCATCGTCGTCGATCATGCTGTTGAAAACGACGGCGAATGGATGACCAACCAGGCTTTGAAAAAGATCAGCCACGACATTTCGGCTTTGCTTGATGCTTGCGAGCTGATTTCCAAGAAGCATCCAGCGCACGTGGATCAGTTATGAATAGCGGAGGCAAAGTGTACCACTGAACCGGCTGTGTGCTGCCACTTTGAAGGCGGCGCAAAAGTGTACCGGTCCTGCTAGGCCGTCTCGATGTCGTCGATCGGCATGGAGGGGCTGGAAGGATGTTCACAGTGGAACTTTATGCCAAGGTCAGACGTGCGGTGATGATTGAGGGGCTGAGCCGCAGGGAAGCGGCGAAGCGGTTTGGCCTTCACCGGAATACGATCACGAAGATGCTGAGTTTTTCGGTTCCGCCTGGATATCGGCGACGGGAACGGCCGGCATCCAAGAAGCTGGGGCCTCATATGGCGTGGATCGACGCCATTCTTGAAGGCGACAGCCAGGTTCACAAGAAGCAGCGGCACACGGCGCGCCGGATTTTCGAGCGGTTGCGGGATGAACAAGGGTTTAGCGGCGGCTACACGATCGTGCGTGAATATGTTGGAGCGGCGAGACTGCGGGCGCGGGAGATGTTCGTTCCGCTGAGCCATCGTCCCGGTCACGCGCAGGCGGATTTTGGCGAGGCGGATGGGTACATCGGCGGGAAGAAGGTTCGCTTCCATTATTTTTGCATGGATCTGCCGCACTCGGATGGCTGCTTCGTCAAGGCGTATCCGGCTGAGACAGCGGAAGCCTTCTGCGAAGGCCATGTGGCGGCGTTCGAGTTCTTCGGCGGCGTGCCGCAATCGATACTTTATGACAACACCAAACTGGCGGTGGCGAAGATTGTGAAGGGCGGAAAGCGGTTGCGCTCGAAGATGTTCGCGGAGCTACAGAGCCATTACCTGTTTGAAGACCGCTTTGGACGACCGGGAAAGGGCAATGACAAGGGCAAAGTGGAAGGCCTGGTCGGCTTTGTCCGGCGCAATTTCATGACGCCATTGCCGGTAGCCGAGGATTTTGATGCATTCAACGCCCGGCTCCTCGATGCCTGCACCAAGCGCCGTCAGGCGATCTTACGCGGCCACACTGCGTCAATCGCCGAGCGGATGCAGGCGGACTTGGCGGCATTCATGACGTTGCCGCCGGCGCCCTATGACGCCTGTGACAAAGTCACCACTCGGGTCTCCTCCTTGTCGCTCGTGCGCTACAAGAACAACGATTACTCGGCGCCGACGCGCTACGGCCATCAAGAGGTTCTGGCGAAGGGATATGTCGACCGAGTTGAGATCGTCTGCCGGGGTGAGACGATCGCTGTGCATCCGCGCAGCTACGAGACGGCCGATTTCATTTACAATCCCCTGCATTATCTGGCGTTGCTCGAGCAAAAGACCAAGGCGCTCGATCAAGCGGCGCCTCTGGACGAATGGCGGCTTGCGGACTGCATTCATCGGCTGCGGCGGCTCATGGAAGCTCGGATGGGGAGCGCGGGGTGGCGCGAGTTCATCCAGGTGCTGCGGCTGATGGAGGATTTTCACCAGCACCAGGTGGAACAGGCCGTGAGCGAAGCGCTGCGGCTTGGCGCGATCAGCTTCGACGCGGTGAAGATGCTGCTGCTGGCGAGATTGGAGAACCGGCCGGCGCGGCTTGATCTGACGTTCTATCCTTATCTGCCGGTCGCGACCGTCGGGACAACCGATCCGCGCGCCTATCTTGGCCTCATCACCGGCTCAGGCTCCGTTTCTCTGGCAGCGGGGGCACAGGCATGACTCTATCCCAAGAGACCGCAGCCCCGGCGATCGTCGCGCCCCAGGTGCTGCTGAGCAATCATCTCAAGGCCTTGAAGCTTCCCACATTCGCGCGCGAGTATGAGAAGGTCGCCATGGAATTGGCGCAGGACCGAGCCGATTACCCGCGCTATCTGCTGCGCCTGTGCGAACTGGAGCGCATCGATCGCGAGCGCCGCAACGTGGAGCGCCGGATTCGGCTGGCGCGCTTTCCGCAGACCAAGAGCTTCGATACGTTCGACTTCGCCGCCCAGCCGTCGCTGAACAAGGCGCTGGTTCTGGAACTGACACGCTGCGAGTGGATCGACAGGCGCCAGAACTGCCTTGCTCTTGGGCCATCCGGAACCGGCAAAACACACACAGCCTTGGGGCTGGGCTTAGCCGCCTGTCAAAAGGGCTACAGCGTCGCCTTCACGACCGCAGCCGCGCTCGTGCATGAGCTGATGGAAGCGCGTGACGAGCGCCGCCTGCGTGCTCTACAAAAGCACCTCAGTACGGTCAAGCTGCTGATCGTCGACGAGTTGGGCTATGTGCCGTTTACGGCGGTCGGCTCCGAGCTGCTCTTCGAGGTGTTCAGTCAGCGCTATGAACGCGGCGCCACGCTGGTCACCAGCAACCTGCCATTCGATGAATGGACCTCCATATTCGGCTCGGAAAGGCTCACCGGCGCCTTGCTCGACCGGCTCACCCATCATGTCCACATCCTGGAGATGAATGGCGAAAGCTACCGGCTCGCTGCCAGCAAGAAGGCGCAACGGCGATCGGCTCAGGAGCGAAGCCAAAATCCGAAAATGCCAAACGAAGGAGACCTCGCCACCAAAATATGAATCGGCATGGAAGCACGAAAATAAATCGGGGCTTCACAGCCCTTTTCTCGTAACCCAACTGGTACACTTTCACGCCGCCATTTGGCACAATTTGTCTCCGTCATTGACAAAGAATGCCTCGATAACCTCGTTCACGGTCGCCGCGCGCCGCCGCCGGGTCATGTCCATGCGCGACGGCCCCGAGTACCCGCCTGGCAGCCACTCTGGCCTGCTCGGGCGGCCATCTTGCCCACTGAGCCGAGGGTCCAGGCGTCGCGTCGGGGCACCGCGCCCAGAGCCCGCCTTGTACTGCACGATGAACGACATGGCGCCAGTCGCACGGACCCGCACCCCAAACCCCACGAGGGCAGTGTCGAACACATAGAAGTCTTTGTCTGAGGGCTTCAAGCCATCGACCAGGCGCTTTGTGACGTGAGCTCGCATGCTGGGCACTCCTTGGGGCACCCCCGGAAATACAATAGCCGGGCACTACTTACAATATTTAGTGGCACTGCGACGGCTTGCCTAGAGCTCGCCGAGCGCTAAAACACACTGGCGCCAGCTAAAAGATTGATAGATCGATACATCGTCTATGAATCGATCATCGATGATGAGCGGCGCGAAAACGCCTTCGGTCTCTTGATGAGCTTGAACATGCTGATCGAGACGACGGGCGGGTTCGATTTACCGGCGCCGATTGCCAGACTTGGATGCGCGAGGCGGGCTTCTCGCAAACGCGCTTTGAGCCGCTGACCGATACGGATTCGATGGTCATCGCGATCAAATAGGGCCGGGCGCGCTGCGTTCGAAATCCGGCCGGTTGAACAGCCTTGATCTCGCCTCGGACCAGCGGGACCAAGCCTTGGCGCGACGAAAATCCTTCGCCGAAGACTGAGCCGCCGCTACTCCGAAGGTTCTGGAACGGCGCCCGCAACGCTTGGAAACAAGCGCCGCCATTGCCGTTTCGACCAGAGCCGGAACCGGTCGAGATAGAGGTAAAGCACGGGCGTCGTGTAAAGGGTCAAGAGCTGGCTCACAATCAGCCCGCCGATAATCGCAATGCCAAGCGGGCGCCGGATCTCGCTTCCCTCGCCGAAGCTCAACGCCAGGGGCAAGGCGCCAAAAATCGCGGCGAATGTCGTCATCATGATGGGACGGAACCGCAGGATAGAGGCGCGGAAAATTGCCTCGGGCGGCGAAAGCCCTTCCGTCCGTTCCACGTCAAGCGCGAAATCGATCATCAAAATCGCGTTTTTCTTGACGATGCCAATGAGCAAAAACACGCCAATCATCGCGATAATGCTGAACTCAGTATGAAAAAACAAAAGCGCGATAATCGCGCCGACACCGGCCGAAAACAGGGTCGAAAGTATGGTGAGAGGGTGCACGAAGCTTTCGTACAGAATGCCAAGAACAATGTAGACGGCCGCGATCGCAGCCGGAATCAACAGAAACTCATTTGCCAATGATTCCCGGAAAAGACGGGCGGTTCCCTGGAGACCGCCGCGGATCGTGGCGGGTGCATTGAGGGCTTTCATCGCTTTCTCGATTTCCGGGGTCACGTCACTGAGCGATGCTCCAGGCTGAAGATTGAAGGAGATCGTGCTCGCGACGAAGAGGCCCTGATGATTGACCGCCAATGGTGTATGGCCAGGTTCGAAATGCGTGAAAGCGGCGAGGGGAATCATTGTTTCTCGCGAGGTGCTGACCGCCGCGCCCGCCGAAGTGCCTTGCCTGCCGGTATTGGCGAGCGCATTGGTTTGCGCATTGCGCGCCTCTTGGCCAGCAATCGCCGTGGCTCGATCGGATGTGGAGGTGCTGGCCGATGATCCCGGCGCGGGCAGGGCCGCGGTCTGCGTCACTGTTCCCGCCACCGCATTGGTCATCGCCACGCTATTGGGGCTCGCGCCCGAGGTGCTGACATAGAGATCCTTCAGGATCGACGGGTCGTGCCAATAGCGCGGAGCGACTTCCATCACCACATGGTACTGATTGATCGCGCTATAGATGGTCGAAACCTGGCGCTGACCAAAGGCGTCATAAAGTGTATTGTCGATCTGGCTCATGACGAGGCCGAGACGGAAAGCCGTGTCACGATCGATCGTGATGTCCGTTTCGAGGCCGGTCTGCTGCTGGTCGGAACTCACATCGGCCAGAATGGGATTATTTTGCAGAGCGTCGACAAGACGCGGCACGAAGGCATAAAGCTCGCTCGGATTGTCGTCCTGGAACGTATATTGATATTGCGCATTGCTTGGCCTGCCGCCCATCCTTATATCCTGGACGGCTTGCAGATAAAGGCGTGCGCCCGGCACCTTTGCAAGTTTGTCGCGCAGGCGGCTGATCACATCGTCGGCGGAGTCGCTGCGCTCGGCTTTTGGCTTTAGGTCGGCGAAGAGCAAGCCGGCGTTGGTCTGGCCCGTGCCAACGCCGATATATCCCCTGACGGCCTCAACCGCTGGATCGTTCCGGACGATCTCAATGTTCCGCGCGAGCTTGTCCTGCATCGCCTGGAAGGAAACGGACTGGTCGGCCTGAATGGTGCCATAGATGAAGCCGGTGTCCTGCTGCGGAAAAAAGCCTTTCGGCACAATTCTGAAGAGAACGACGTTGAGACCTATGGTCGCCGCCAGAACACACATCACCAAGACGCCGTGGCGCAGCGCGAAGGCGAGCGTTCGCTCGTAACCGCTCAGGACCTTGGCGAACGGATCGAACCGGCGTGGCCTCGGCGCCGCGCGCGGCGATCGTTCCAGAAAGAGCGCGCACATCAACGGCGTCAAAGTCAAGGACAAGACAAGCGAGATGAGAATGGCGAGGGACAGCGTGACAGCGAATTCGCGAAAAAGCCGGCCGATGATCCCGCCCATTAAGAGAATTGGAATGAAGACCGCGATGAGGGAGAGGCTCATCGACAGCACGGTGAAGCCCACCTCGCGCGAGCCGATGAGCGCCGCCTCGAGGCGTCCTCTCCCGGCCTCGATATGGCGCTTGATGTTTTCAAGGACCACGATTGCATCATCGACGACAAAGCCGGTGGCGATGGTGAGAGCCATCAGCGACAGATTATTCAAGCTGAAGTTCAGGAGATACATTGCGCCAAAGGTGCCGATGATCGAGACCGGCACGGCAACGATGGGAATGATCGCCGCGCGTATATCGCGCAGGAACAAAAACACGATCGATGTGACGAGAAGAACCGCGATGACCAAGGTCCATTCGGTCTCACGCAAGGACACGCGGATCGTTTTGCTGCGGTCGGAGCCGCGCGAAATTTCGATATCGCTTGGCATGGAGGCCTGCAGATGGGGCAATGCAGACCTCACGCGATCGACCGTATCAATGATGTTTGCACCCGGCTGACGGAATATAACCACGATCACCGCCGGCCGGCCCTCCGCCAAGGCAAGGTTCCGGACGTCCTCGACAGAGTTGAGGATTTCGGCGACGTCGGTGAGATGCACCGGAGCGCCATTGCGGTAGGCAATGATGAGGGGCGCATAATCCGCGGCCCGCGTCGCTTGATCGTTGGTATAGATTTGGGAGTGCAGCGCTTCGTTCTCGATCGCGCCTTTTGGACTATTGGCGTTCGCCGAAGCAAGAGCCGCGCGCACATCTTCGAGCCCGATGCCATATTTGGCCAAGGCGTGCGGGTTGAGTTCGACGCGCACCCCGGGCAGGGCCGCTCCGGCGACAACGACTTGTCCGACACCGTCAAGCTGAGACAGACTTTGCTGCAAAACATTGCTCGCATAGTCATACATCTGACCAGGCGTCTTGGTCTTCGATGTCAGGGTAAGGACAAGGATGGGCGCGTCGGCGGGATTGATCTTGCGATAGATCGGATTGGTCGGCAGATTCGTCGGGAGGTCGGCAAACGACGCGTTGATCGCCGCCTGAACATCGCGGGCCGCACCGTCGATGTCGCGATCAATGCCGAACTGGAGGACGATGCGGGTTTGCCCCAGGCTGCTGGCCGAGGTCATTTCCGTGACATGGGAGATTTGGCCGAGGTGCCGTTCGAGCGGGCTTGCCAAGCTTGATGCGACGGTATCCGGGCTCGCGCCAGGAAGCTGCGCCTGCACCAAAATCGTCGGAAAATCGACCTGCGGAAGCGGCGAAACCGGCAGCTTGAGAAACGCCAGGATTCCCGCCATCGCAATTCCGAAGGTGAGGAGCGTGGTCGCCACCGGGCGCGCGATGAAGGGAGCCGAAAGATTCATCCTTGCGCCTCGCCGGCCGCGAGCGGCGGATTTTGGCGGCCGCCCCTTGCGAACCGTCGCGCCAAGCGATCGAAATAAAGATAGATCACCGGCGTCGTGAACAGCGTCAGGATCTGGCTCACGACGAGGCCGCCGACGATCGCTATTCCCAAAGGCGTGCGGAGCTCGGAGCCGGTGCCGGTTCCGAGCATCAAGGGCAAGGCGCCGAGGATCGCGGCGAAGGTCGTCATCAGAATCGGACGGAACCGCAAAAGGCAGGCCTGATAAATGGCGTCGCGCGGCGCAAGCCCTTCCGTGCGTTCGGCGTCGAGCGCGAAATCGATCATCAGAATCGCGTTCTTCTTGACGATGCCGATGAGCAGGATAATGCCGATGATCGCGATGACATCGAGCTCGTGGCCAGAGGCCATCAATGCGAGGAGCGCGCCGACCCCGGCGGAAGGCAATGTCGAGAGGATCGTGACCGGATGAATGAAGCTCTCATAGAGCACGCCGAGCACGATATACATCGTGATCACCGCGGCGATGATCAAAAAAAGTTCATTGGTCATGGAGGCGCGGAAGGCCGCGGCCGCGCCTTGAAAGGAGGTGACGAAGCTGTCGGGGAGACCAATCTCCCGTTCAACCTTATCGATGGCCGCCACCGCCGCGCCAAGCGAGGCGCCTTCGGCCGCATTGAAGGAAATGGCAGTTGCCGGAAATTGCCCGAGATGGGTGATTAGTAAAGTTCCCAGGCGCTGCTGAACATGGACGATCGCCGAAAGAGGAACTTGCCCATTGCTGGAGGAGGATGAGGAGGGCAAATAAAAGGACGACAGCGTGGACAGCGAGCGCTGCAAGGCGGGGTCGGCCTCGAGGATGATCCGGTACTGGTTTGCTTGCGTGTAGATCGTCGAGATGATCCGCTGGCCAAATGCATCATAGAGCGCATTGTCGACGCTCCCTGGTGTTATCCCGAAGCGCGAGGCGGTCGCGCGGTCAATGACGAGATCGACCGCCGAACCTTGGGTTTGCATGTCGCTCGCGATATCGCGAAGTTCCGGGCGCTCTTCCAGCCGCTGGACAAGCTTTGGCACCCAGGTTTTGAGAGCATTGGGGTCGGCGTCCTGCAGTATAAATCGATATTGGGAGCGGCTAATCCCAGAATCGATTGTCAGATCCTGAACCGGCTGCATGTAGAGCGAGACGCCGGCTATGCCTGAAACTTTCTTTTGCAGGCGGCGGACAATTTCGCTGGCGGTGAGCCCCCGCTCGTCCCTCGGCTTCAGATTGATCAAAAACCGGCCGTTGTTCAGCGTCGCGTTGTCGCCATCGACACCGATGAACGAACTTACGTTTTCGACCGCAGGATCGCGCAGGATCACATCGGTGAGCTGCCGCTGCAAGCCGGCCATTCCCTCGAAGGAAACGCTCTGCGGGCCTTCCATAATCGCTTGGATCATGCCGGTGTCCTGCACCGGGAAAAATCCTTTCGGGATCATGGTGTAGAGCGCGACGGCCAAGCCGAGCGTGGCAATCGCAATGAAAAGCGTGAGCGGCTGATGCCGCAGCACGATCTCGAGGGCCCGGCCATAATGCGCGATCACCGCATTGAAGGCTCTTTCCGCCAAGAGGTCGTAGCGGTTTCGCGCCGTCTCCGGGCGATGCCGGATCAAACGCGCGCAGAGCATGGGCACGAGGGTGAGCGAAACGATGGCCGAAATGACAATGGTGACGGCGAGGGTCACCGCGAATTCGTGAAAAAGGCGGCCTGCCACATCCCCCATGAACAAGAGGGGGATAAGAACCGCGATCAAGGACACGGTGAGCGAAACGATGGTGAAACCGATTTGCCCGGACCCCTTGAGGGCGGCCTCTAAAGGGGGATCGCCGGCTTCGACGTAGCGGGCAATGTTCTCGATCATGACGATCGCATCATCGACGACGAACCCCGTCGAGATCGTCAAGGCCATCAGCGAAAGATTGTCGAGGCTAAATCCAAGGAGATACATCGCGGCAAAGGTGCCAACGAGGGATAAGGGCACGGACAGGCTCGGGATGATGGTCGCTGGCAGAGTCCGCAAGAACACGAAGATGACCAAGACAACGAGCACCACCGCGAGCGCCAGTTCGAACTCCACGTCGGCTACGGAAGCGCGTATCGTCGTTGTGCGGTCACTCAGCACCGTGACATTCACCGCCGGCGGCAGGCTCGCCGTGATGGTCGGCAGCAGCCGCTTGATCGTGTCAACGACCGCGATCACATTGGCTCCCGGCTGACGGAGGATGCTCACGATGATGGCGGGGGTGGTGTTGGCCAAGGCGGCAAGCTTGACGTTTTCCGCGCCGTCGCTGGCGCTGGCCACGTCCGAGAGCCTGACCGGCGCGCCATTGCGGTAAGAGATGACGAGATTGGCGTAGTCCGCGGCGCTGGTGATTTGGTCGTTGGTATTGATCGTTGAGGCCTGCGCCGGTCCATCGAAACTGCCCTTCGGCAAATTTACATTGGCATTGCCGATCGTGGTCCGCAGATCGTCGATGTTCAGGCCGTAGGCGGCGAGCGCGGCGGGATTGAACTTGATCCGTACGGCCGGCCTTTGGCCGCCGCTAATGCTCACGAGACCGACGCCAGGCTGTTGCGACAGCTTTTGCGCGAGATGCGTCTCGCTCAAGTCCTCGAGTTCGGTCAAGGGCAACGTCTTCGAGATGACCGAAAGAGTCATGATCGGCGCGTCGGCCGGGTTGATTTTGGCATAGACCGGCGGCGTCGGCAGTCCGCTTGGGAGCAGATTATTGGCGGCATTGATCGCGGCCTGAACTTCCTGTTCGGCGACATCGAGACTGAGGGCCAAGCTGAATTGCAGCGTAATGACCGAAGCCCCGGCCGAACTGGCCGACGTCATCTGATTGAGGCCTGGCATCTGCCCGAGTTGCCGTTCGAGCGGCGCCGTCACCGAAGAGGTCATGACTTCCGGGCTCGCGCCGGGAAGAAATGTCTGAACCTGAATCGTCGGATAGTCCACTTCCGGGAGGGCGGAGAGCGGCAGAAAACTATAGGCAACCCCGCCCGCGAGCATGATCGCCGCCATCAAAAGCGTTGTCGCCACCGGGCGCAGAATGAAAAGGCGGGATGGATTCATCGGCAAAGCCCAGCGCGGGATGGCGCCGCGCCCTCATTGATCCTCATGCAGCATCACGTTCATGCGTCTTCATGGCGGTTTTGGCTCGCCGGAAGACTCGCCGCGACGGTGTTTGCTTGGGCTCCCCGCTTTATCGGGCGTTTCGCCATTCGCTGGCCGCGCGGGCTCTCCGTCGGACTTGGCGATGATCGAGATTTTTGCGCCATCCCGCAATCGGTCCGTCCCATCGACGACGACCCGGTCGCCGGGCGAAAGACCCGAGTTGACCGCATATTTGTTTCCGTCCAAGGGGCCAAGATCGACGGTTCGCACCGAGACTGTGTCATCCGCGCCGACGAGATAGACAAAAGTTCCGGGCGCGCCGCGCTGAACCGCGGTCGAAGGCACCGTCACGACGCCGTGCAAGGTTTTTATCAAGAGCCGGGCATTGACGAACTGGTTTGGAAACAGCTTGTCGTCCAAATTGTCGAAGGTGGCGCGCAGCTTCACTGTGCCGGTCGTCGGATCGATCTGACTGTCGAGCGCCTCGACTTTTCCAACCGAAAGGGGCGTGACATTGGCGCGGTCGTAAGCCGTGACCTCGAGTTCCTTTCTGGCCTTGCGCGCCGCCATGATCTCCGGGATATCGTCCTCGGGAACCACGAAAATCACCGTGATCGGATGCAATTGCGTGATGACGGCGAGGCCGGTGGTGTTGGTTGTCTGAACATAGTTTCCGGGATCGACGAGACGCAGGCCGACGCGGCCATCGATCGGCGAGACAATGCGCGCATAGATCAAATTCAGCTTCTGATTGTCGATCTGGGCTTGATCAAGTTTGACCGAACCCTCGTATTGCTTGACAATAAATTCCTGATCCTCCGCCTGCTGCCGCGCGATCGAGTTCTGCTTGACGAGCGTTTGATAGCGGGCGAGATCCATTTTCGCTTGTTCGAGCAGTCCCTGGTCATGGACGAGTTGCCCTTCATATTGGGCCTCGGCCAATTGAAACGGGCGGGGATCGATCTGTGCCAGAAAATCACCCTTCTTGACCAACTGGCCTTCCTTGAAGCCGACGTCCATGAGCTGGCCATTGACCTGGGTCATGACCGTCACGGTTGCGATGGGCGTGACCGCGCCAAGACCCGTCACCACGACTTTAATGTCCCCGGTTCCGATGGAGGCCACGCCGACCGGCGGCGGGGTTTGCTGCTCGGCGCCAGAGTTTTTCTCGCTTGGCGCACGGACTGCCGTCGCGATCCGGTAGAGGCCGAAGCCGAGCAGAACCGCGATGCCGAGCAGAACGATCAACCTCAGCCGCGATCGCGGCCTTGCTTTCACATCGGGAGCCTTGCGCGGCTCGTCCCGCAAGATGACGCCGTCGCGCAAGACGATCTGATTGGCGGCCTCTGTCTCGGCCCCATGAGATCGGTCATCCATGTTTGAGCATCCGATGCCTAAATTAGTCTACATAAGTCGGTGTCATGGGGAAACACTGTTGGTCATTTTTCACGGAGCGGGTTACCGTTCAAATTCCGCGGGATGAACCTTATGTAATGTTCGGCTTTTGATATACGTTATTCGCCCCGCTGAGCTTCGAAATTACCCCTAGAGTCGCGGGATAAGGGGATTTTCCGTCCCCAAAGCGACACTGCTTGGCAGCAGCCCCGTATCCCAGCCGCCGCCGAGTGCCTCGACCAGCGCAACCGTGGCAAGAAAGCGATTTTGTCTTACCACGAGGGCGGCCTCTTGATTGGAAAGCAACATGGCTTCGGCGACGACGACGGCGGTGAAGACGACGGTGCCCGCGCGATATTGATTGAGAATGATATCGACCTCTTGTTGCGCCGCCTTGACCGCTTCGTCAGCGACCTTTTGCTGACGAGTTAGAATACGAATTGCCGCAAGCTGGTCTTCCACTTGTTGAAAAGCCGTCAGCACCGTCTGCCGGTAGTTCGCAATGCCTTGCCGGCAGGTCTCCACCACCACCTTCACTTGCGCCTCGCGCAAGCCGGCGTCAAAAAGGATTTGCGAGACCGAGCCGCCCATCGTCCAGAGTTCGTTGGCAAACGTGAGTGCGAGAGCTCCGGTGCCCGTGAAACCGAACGCGCCGGAAAGGCTGACATCGGGATAAAAGAGGGCGATATTGGCGCCAATCAGAGCGTTTTGCTGCTGCATTATGCGTTCAGCCGCGGCGATATCCGGACGCCGTTCCAAGAGCGCCGAAGGCACGCTCACCGGGATGTCGGGAAGCTTATAGCCAAGCGGCGTGGGTTTGATTGTCAAATCCGTCGGCGGCTTGCCCATCAAGACCGCGATCGCATGTTCGAACTGGGCCCGCGTCACGCCGACATTGATCGCCTGGCTTTCCGTCTGAAGAACCTGCGTCTGCGCCGTCGCCACATCGGCCATTGAAGCGGTGCCGGCCTTAAATTGATTTTGCGTAATCTCGAGAGTCTTTTTGTAGGCCACGACCGTTTGATTGAGGAGCGCCTCCAGCGCATCGGCCGCACGCAAATTATAATAGGCGGTGGCAAGCAGAGCCTGAGCGGAGAGTTTGGCAGTTGCGAGATCAGCCGCGGAGACTTGCGCGGCGGCAACGTCGCTTTCGACCGTGCGGCGGATTTTGCCCCACAAATCAAGGTCCCAGCTGGAGCTGGCGGACAAAGTGGAGACGGTTTTCGTCACACCCGTGCCAAGAGCGTTCCCGATGGCCGCCGGCCCTAAATGCGTGCCCGTCACATTATAATTGGCAGTGACCACCGGAAACAGACCGGCTTGCGCTTCCGTGATGATGGCTCGCGATTGCTGATAGGCCGCCGCGGCGGCCGCAACGGTCTGATTGGAGATTTCGACTTGCGGTTCGAAATCATCGAGCTTGGGATCCTTAAACACCGACCACCAGAAACCGCGATCGCTCTCATCGATGGGCGTCGCGCGTTTCCAGCCCTTAAGCTCTTTGTAATTCGCTGGCTGCGGCGCCGACGGGCGCGAATAATCTGGCCCGACCGTGCAGGCAGAGACGAGCCCCATCGCGAGAATCGCGCCCGCAAAGCCTGCCCAAGCTTCCGATCGGCGCTTCCACCTTGGACACATTGGACGCAAATGCTCCGGACATCGCGGTTCGAGGGGCAAATGTGCGCCATGGGCGACGTGCGGCCACTCTAGTCATCACTCATGATGGGGGACCCATAGAAGGTCAATAAGGCAAGACTAAAGCCAAGGCCAAATTGTGACGGTAAAACGGCCTCGTCCCGCGGCCAAGCAGCGCCACAGCCAGAATTTAAGCCGAACGAGGTCTCGCCGTAAAATCCATCGCATTTAGGTTCACGAATTTTTGAAGCCGCGTGCGGCGTGCCCGGCCGGCAGCTCGCCTGCACTCGCAGGGAATGTGAACGCGGCCGGTCTTGGTGCCGGCCACCGCCGCGCCGGCGGACGTAAAAGAGAGACATTTTTATCCCGGAGCAACGGAATGTTGCCTTGGACCGATCGCACGGGGCGTTTTGCCCCGCTCAAATGCGCCGCCTTTGCTGGGGTTCTCATGCCGGCGCTTTGGATCGTGATCGAGGCGAGGTTTGGCTGGCTCGGCGAGCGGCCGATCACGGAGGCCATTCATCAGTCGGGACTTTGGGCGGTGCGCCTCCTCGCGATGACCTTGGCGGTGACGCCGGCGCGTCTGGCATTGCGCTGGCCGAAGCTGATCTCGATCCGGCGTATTCTCGGCGTCTCGGTTATGGCCTATGCGCTCCTGCATGTCGCGCTCTATATGTTAATCAGCATTTCGATTTGCCGCATGTCGCATCTGAAATCCTCTTGCGGATCTATCTCGCCATCGGCTTTATCGCCTTTTGCGGCTTATGCGTGCTTGGCGCGACTTCGACCGAGGGCATGATTGCGCGACTCGGCGCCGCCGCATGGACGCGCCTGCACCGGTTGGTTTATGCGATCACAATTTTGGCGACGGTGCATTTCTTCATGCAATCGAAGCTCGACATCACCCAGCCAATCATCATGGCGGGAATTTTTTCGCTCCTGCTGGCCTATCGGATCGCGCCGCGCTGGCGAGGCGATCTTTCGCTTTTGCAATCGGCGGGGCTGGCTGTTGCGTTGGCTTTCGCGACCGCGCTTGGCGAAGCGCTCTGGTATGCCTTTGCCTATGGCGCGCCCGTGATCCAGGTGCTCGCCGCGAATCTCGATTTTTCCTATGCGGTACGGCCTTGCTGGTTCGTGCTTGGCGCCGGACTCATCCTCTTTGTGGCACGTCTGGCGCGGCCTTTGATCGCAAGCGGCAAAGCTCCGGCTGGATTGAGCTTGAGAAGTTCCCGCTTGCGGGCGGGAGCAAGGCCGCTTTAACTCCCGAAACGCTGGCCGGCGCGCCTTTTCCCGTTCAGATTGAATCTGACCCCGCTCTAGAGTCTTGATTGCGCAAGTCTTTGACGACGCATGATCTTTTCGGAAAACCGGTTCCCGCTTTCGCGGATCATGCTCTAACCAAAACGGCGCGGGGCGGTATTTTGAGGGGCATGTGTCAAGCCACGGTGCCGCTGGGGCAGGCTCCCATGTTTGGCAAGCATCCGCGCCACCCGCTCGGCCGCGAGGGGATCGGAAAAGCGTTGGCCTTCCATGACATTGAAGGCGCGCGACGCGGAGAAAAAATTGAAACTGTGGCTCTGCGAATCGCGGGCGACGATTCCCGCGGTGCGACCGCCAACTTCAATGACATAGGCGTCGGGCATGGAAATTTCCTTTGGCAGCCTCGGGAAATATTCTATCTAAATTCTATGAACTATATATAATTAGGTCAATCTCATAATTCCTGACTCCCTTAGTGGGCCTTCGGCCCGCCCGGTCGGAGACCGGGGAGGCTGAGTGCGATTATAGTCCACGTTGCAAAACGCTTGTTTGAACGCAAGGACGCCACTTGAGCAAACTTTATTTGGCGGCCGTTTTCCCTCTGCGGATGTCTGCGTCAGGGTTCATTTACGCCAACCTTAACGGCTGCGCATTCATCTGGGCCGATGAATTTTAAGCATTTCTTGTACCATATTGTGAAAGGATCAAAAGTCCCTTTCGAAGCACGGCCTCGCCAGTTCTCTAGCTAGAGCGTGATCCGTTCAGATTGAATCGGACCGCGCCCCAGAGTCTTTGGTGACGCGGATCTATTCGGAAAACCGGTTCGAACTTTCGCGGATCATGCCCTAATCGAAAAGGCTTGAAACGCTCTCTTCCTTCGCTGTCCGGGCGATGGCTTCGCCGACCAAAGGCGCGATCGAAACAACCCTGATATTGTTGGAAACCCGGATCGCTTCGGTCGCTTGGATGGTGTCGGTGAGAACGAGCTCTTTCAACTGCGAGGCGGCGATCCGCGCCACGGCGCCGCCAGAAAGAACCCCGTGCGTGATATAGGCGTAGACTTCCCGGGCGCCCTTGTGCAGCAAGGCATCGGCGGCATTGCACAATGTGCCTCCCGAATCGACGATATCATCGACCAGAATGCAGCTTTTTCCGGCAACGTCGCCGATGATATTCATAACTTCTGACTTGCCCGCGCGTTCGCGCCGCTTATCGACGATGGCGAGCGGGGCGTCGATGCGTTTCGCCAAGGCGCGGGCGCGCACCACGCCACCGACGTCGGGGGACACCACCATGACGTTCTCGAGTTGCAAGCGTTCCTTAATGTCCCGGACCAGAACGGGCGCGGCATAGAGATTGTCGGTCGGGATATCGAAAAAGCCTTGAATTTGGCCGGCATGGAGATCCACCGTGAGGACACGGTCGGCCCCGGCGCGCGAGATCAGATTGGCAACGAGCTTGGCCGAAATGGGCGTTCGGGGGCCTGGCTTGCGATCTTGCCTTGCGTAACCGAAGTAGGGGATCACCGCCGTGATCCGCCGTGCCGATGCGCGCCGCAAGGCATCGGTCATGATCAGCACTTCCATAAGGTGATCATTCGCCGGATATGACGTCGACTGTACGACAAAAGTGTCCTGGCCGCGCACGTTTTCCTGAATCTCGACGAAAATTTCCATATCGGCGAAACGGCGAACTTGGCATTTGGTCAGGGGAATACCGAGATAGGCCGCGATGGCCTCGGTCAAAGCCTTATTCGAGTTGCCAGCAAGAATCTTCATCATTTCCGCTACGAGTTCGATGGACCGATAGCAAGCCGCCGGAAACGGCGGCCTTCGCCAATCATACAATGGTTTTGCCCGCTCCGGCCAAGCGCCGTGGCGGCCAACGGACCGCCGGCTCCCCGGTTCGGCAGGAGGGTTGCCAGCGCGCTCCTTATGTCTGTCACCTCTGGCAACTCTATCACCTCTGGCACCTCTGTCGGTTCTGTCGGTCTGGATGACTGCCGCCTTGGTCTAAGGGCCGCGCCGTTGGCCCCATTGAAGGTCCAGAAGCAATCGTCTCGGCGAGAGCGCCATCGCAGGAAAGAGTCTTGGGGCAGGATCAGGCGATAAAACAATGAGCGAGACCGCGCGTGACCCCTTGTTCGTTCGAGCCCTTCCATAAGAGGGAATCCCATGTCAACGCAAGCTCGATTCGCGGCAATGAAAGGCGTTAAGCCTCGCTTCTATTTGCCCATTTTTATCCGCGCCCATTCGGCGGCGATCGCCCTTTGCGTCGCGAGGTCACGGGTTTTGGGAGCAAAGAGCCGGTCCATCACGGCGGCATCGGGATAAATCGACTTATTGCCGGAGATGGTCTTGTCGATCAAGGATTTGGACGCGAGGACGCCGTTGGCGAGATGGGTGAAATTCGTATTGCGGGCGGCGATCTCTGGCCGCAGGAGGAAGTCGATAAAGGCATAGGCTTCCTCGACATGCGGGGCATCCTTGGGAATTGCGAGATTGTCGAACAAGATCGGAGCCCCTTCCTTGGGAATGATATAATCAATCTCAATTCCGTTTTTCGCCTCATGGGCCCGGTCGCGCGCCCGGAAACTGTCGCCGGAATAGCCAACGGCCAGGCAAATGTCGCCATTGGTCAACGCATCGGCATATTCGCTCGACTCGAATTTGTTCACTTCGCGCCGAATCGTGCTCAAGAGATCGGCGGCATGCTTGAGATCAATGGGGCGAATCGAGGCTTGATCATCAAGCCGCAAATAGTGCAGGGCGATCGCGAACATGTCTTCAGGACTATCGAGGACATCGACGTCGCAGCTCGAGAATCTCTTCAAATTGTCGAGCTTGAAGATGATGTTCCACGAGTTGAACAAGGGGGCGGGAAGAGGATCGGCCGGGGCCGCGGGCGAAGGATTTGTTGGCGCGCCGCCGAGGAGCTCCTTGGCCTTTTCGACATTGTAGGCAATCCCTGCCGTAAACCACATATAGTTGACCGCAAATTGATTGCCCGGATCATGGA
Organism: uncultured Alphaproteobacteria bacterium; assembly: GCA_963784075.1. GTDB lineage: Bacteria > Pseudomonadota > Alphaproteobacteria > Rhizobiales > Beijerinckiaceae > Methylocapsa. Next base: position 113,858 of record CAWAQW010000024.1, read on the forward strand.
CCGCGAGGCGCGCCATTACCTCCGGCCAAAGTGTCTTGCTGTTTGCCAGCCGGCTTTTGTCGAGTTTTTGGTAGAGCCCCGCCGCGATCTGGCCTTGCAATACGCGGCCAGAGACAATCACCACATCAAAGCCGGTTCTGCCGGCCTGCAGCCGCGCTTCCAAGGTCTTGTCCGAATTGTAAGTCTCATAGGTGACCGTGATGCCGGTCTCCTTGGTAAAGTCCTCGATGACCTTGGGATCGATGTCGTCGCCCCACCCATAGACATTGACAAGCCGCGCGTCTCCGAAAGCGGCGAGAAGAGCGCCGGACAGCCAAAGCCCGAATACCCATAGAGCGACGCGAAAAACTTTCATTCGAACCCTTCGACCAGGATAGGGCAATTGGCATCGCGCGGCAAAGTCTCGCCTATCCTTCGCTGACGCGGGCGCGCAAACTTTCATCGATCTTATCGAGGAAGCCGGTCGTCGACAGCCAACGCTGATCGGCACCAATCAAAAGCGCGAGATCCTTCGTCATATAGCCTGCCTCCACCGTTGCGACGCAGACCGTCTCGAGTGTCTCCGCGAATTTCGCAAGTTCGGCATTGTTGTCGAGTTTCGCACGATGCGTCAGGCCGCGGGTCCAGGCAAAAATCGAAGCGATCGAATTGGTCGAAGTTTCCTTTCCCTTTTGATGTTCCCGGTAATGGCGCGTCACCGTGCCATGCGCCGCCTCGGCTTCGACCGTTTTGCCATCTGGGCTCATCAGCACCGAGGTCATGAGGCCGAGCGATCCAAAGCCCTGCGCGACAGTGTCGGACTGGACATCGCCATCATAGTTCTTGCAGGCCCAGACATAGCCGCCGGACCATTTCAGCGAAGAGGCGACCATGTCGTCGATGAGGCGGTGCTCGTAGGTCAGCCCAACTTCGGCGAATGCGGATTTGAATTCATTTTCGTAGACTTCCTGAAACAAATCCTTGAAGCGGCCGTCATAGGATTTCAAAATTGTGTTTTTCGTGGAAAGATAAACGGGATATTTGCGGGTGAGCCCGTAGTTCATCGATGCCCGGGCAAAATCGCGGATCGAGGCGTCGAGATTGTACATCGATAAGGAAACGCCCGGACCTGGGTAATCATAGACTTTTCGTTCGATGACCGTGCCGTCGTCTCCTTCAAACCTGATGATGACGCGGCCCTTGCCGGGAACTTTGAAATCGGTCGCGCTATATTGATCGCCGAAGGCGTGGCGGCCGATGACGATTGGCCGCGTCCAGCCGGGCACGAGGCGCGGAACGTTCTGGCAAATGATAGGCTCACGAAAGATCACGCCGCCGAGAATATTGCGGATCGTGCCATTCGGAGATTTCCACATCTGTTTTAGCTTGAACTCCTCCACCCGGGCTTCGTCCGGCGTGATGGTGGCGCATTTGACGCCAACGCCATGCTTTTTTATGGCATTGGCGGCCTCTACGGTGACCTGATCGTTCGTCGCGTCGCGGTTTTCGATGGATAGGTCATAATATTCGAGAGTGATGTCGAGATAGGGATTAATGAGCTTATCGCGGATATAATGCCAAATAATCCGTGTCATTTCATCGCCATCGAGCTCGACAACCGGATTCTCAACTTTGATTTTCTTCATCGGTGCTGCTTTCGGCTAGGGCATGATCTTAAGAAATGAGGCAAATGTTTTGGCAGGATCATGCGGCAGATAATCAGATAGAGACCATGAGCGATCGAACTTGGCGTGCTTATGGTCTCGAGCGGCCCTCATGCGACGATAGGTTTTTTCTTTGCCGTCGTCCGCTCATGGAAGCTTCAAGCCTCTATTTTCAAAATCATCAACCGCGTGGCGGCGTCTTGAACGCCAAGCGAATTTAATGCCGTAATCATGGCACTTTTCCAAATCCGCAAGATGTTTGTCATTTTGGCAGCGGCGGGGAGCGAAGCATTTGTGCCATGGCCGGATCAATGTCGGCGACGAGGGAGGCCAAAACCGGTTGATTCTGCGGCAATGCGTTGCGGTAGGCCGTTAGGATGGTTTGTTGAATGTCCGGCGGACTGCGCATGATCTCCCGAAGATCATTTTTGACGAACGCCTGGATGTCCTTGTCGGCGAGCGCGCTCGAGCTTGCCACCCGCTCGAGGCGGTAAGGAGCAAGCTCCGGCGCGCTCGGCGCGGTGAAATAGGACATTTCGAGAAGCGTGACACCACGGCTCTCGGCGTCCGGCGAGGTGGCCGGAAGTTTGGCCAAAAAGAGCCATGCCGCACCATTGATCGGCGCAAGGGCCAGCGCCGTCTCCGCTCTGGCCTTTGCTTTTGCGAGTTGCGCCAAGCTTGTCTTGTCGAGCTTCGTTAGACGATTGACCCATAAGAAGCGCGCGTCAGCGAAGGCGGCATTGGCCCAAAGGTCGCCCCGGATCCCGCCGATCCCGGCCGCCACCATCGCCCGGTTCCGGTGCCGCGCGGCCGCTTCGGCGGCGCTGCGATCAAACGGGAGGCCAGTGGTCTTTGGGGTCAATAGGTCCGGAAGCAGCATCCAAATGCCGGAGATCCCAAGGACAACGCCAAGAACGAAAAGCCCCGAGCGCAGCCGCGCGGGGGGCAAGGACGGCACAAGTCCAAGAACACGGCCTAAGGCAACAAACATCGAATGGATCTTCTCAGCCATCCATGCCCATAAGGACGGCGATTTTTTCCCGAACACGAGATAGGGCGGGTCGGATGTCAGCGATTCTTCCATGCGGCGAGACCATGACGAGGGAAAACAAATATTCTTCGGAACCCACAGTTTAGAGCATGATCTTGCCCGGCCAAACCGGATATTTTCTAAATGAAGAGAATTCTTGTCTTGCTCCAGTTTCAGACAGGTTAAACGGCCGGTCGCATAGGCGCCTGTATCAATGTTGATCCGGTTTTTCCGCACGTCGGGTTCCATGACCGGCGTGTGGCCATGCACGATAATTTTTTCGAACGGCTCTTCGTGCGCTAAGAAATCATTTCTTATCCAAAGCAAATCTTCCTCGCACTGGCGCCACAAGGGCATGCCGGGCCGCACGCCGGCATGAACAAAGAAAAAATCCCCGCAGGTGTAACTCAGTTTCAGGTCGGCAAGAAATCGGCTGTGGCTTTTCGGCATGGCATTGGCCAGGCCCGCGGCAAGATTTGCTTGCTCCTTAGGGCCCGCATGGATGGGCGGTGTCAGTCCATAAGAGGCGAGCGTCGGCAGGGCTCCATATTGCGCCCAAGCGCCGAGAATACTCGGATTTTCGAGAAATTCCGCAAGATACAGTTCATGGTTGCCCTTGAGGCACGCGATCTGGTGGGTGCTGGCACGTTCGATCAATAAATCCAAAACCGCCGCGGAATCCTGTCCCCGGTCGACGTAGTCGCCGAGAAATACCTGAATGGGTTCGGCTATGGGGTTGTCCTTCAGATCCTTATCGATCCGCGAGAACAATTGTTTGAGCAAATCGGCCCTGCCATGGATATCGCCCACCGCATAAACCCGCACTCCCTCCGGCACACGCGGCCGGAAGGAAGCTGCGCTGGAGGGACGCGATTTCCACATGATATTGTGCATTTTCTCTAAATTCGGGGAGCGGTCAAATTATTGCGCAATGCAACATGGCTTTTGACTTTGCCAGTTCGTATCTCGCTGTCAATAGCGCGCACATTATCGTTACTCGCCCGTGTTCACTTTGTGTCCAAGTTTCAGATATGGTCGCAGACGGTGTGACCGGCAAGCAGGCTTCATTGGGCGTCAATCTCAAAACGCCTCGATAGCCGCCAATTGCAAATAGGCGCGGACCGCCTTTTTGAGTTCCTTTTCCGTGCCGTTTTCAGCGCGCGGGGGGTGTCCGGAGGCCAAGATTGCCGTCTTCGTTGCGTCACGGGCGGTTTCGGCATCCTCCCAATTGTCGCGTTCCATGAATTCGGCCATGGCCTCCGCGTCGCGGATCGCGCCGAGCGCGGTTTGCAGCTTTTCGCAGCAATTGATGAGTTTCTTCAAGTGCTTACGATCTTGAGCGATGCCTGGAACATCGACAAAGAACTCCGCCATATAGCGCAACTCTTTCGCCTTTATGCGAATGTGGTGCCGCGGACCGGGCGCGAGCTTTGCGAGACCGGCGCCTTGCTTTACGAGTTTCTTGTGGCGCTTTTTCAGGCGGGGACCCACAAAGCTCTGGATTGGCTCTTCAGCGAGGCTGGAGGGCTGCGTCAGCCAGCGCCCATTGTCGAGCCACACCGCCAGATCGAGCAGCAAGCTGCGCCCGCGTTCGCTCATTAAGGCTTCGACAGCGTCTTGGCGGGCCCGCAGGCGTTCAGACTCGCAGGGGTCCACGAAATCTTTCGGCCGCTCGCCTTCCCCCTGCTGTTCCAAGTGTGTCTGTAAGACGTCGAGGTCTCGGGCCGCGCCAAGCAACCGCCCCAGCCATTGCAACTCGCTGCGAAGCTTACGGTAGGAAATGTCGAGGACGACAGGCTTAAACAGCGCCATGGCGGCACGAAGACGCCGGATTGCGACGCGCGCCTGATGCACCGCCTCGACATTGTGGAGCTTTTCCAAGCCGGCCCGATTCAAATCGAAATCGTGCAGGCAGGTCCGGCAAATTTCCTGAAAGGTTTGCCCGCATGTCATATCCCCGGTGAGACGCGGCCTCGAACCTTTCGCCGCTTGGCCGAAGGCGCCCTCGGCAAGAAGATGGCCGCGTTCGGCTTTGCTCATGAGGCTTAGAGAGAGCGGCGCCTGCGCCACGAAGGCGCGGGCAAGGTCGAAGAGGGCTGGGCGGCCGCCGCTTTTCAATTCGAGTTCGAGCTCGCGCAGGCCAAGCTTGCCGCCATTCGCTTGGATCGCGCCTTGATCGATGGAGGCTTCGATGACTCCGCCGCCGTTCTCGAGCCAATGGGAGGTGCGCTCGACCTTCACTTCGAAGGCGGGCCGCAGCGCGCCGCGGATGGAAGGTTTGGCGGCGAGGCTGGCGAGGGGCGTTTTTTTGATCAGGCCGAAATCGAGGTCGAACCCGACGGTTTCGGCTTCCCACTCGCTGCGAGCGATGCCTGACACCGACTCGCGCTTGACGGTTTGGATGTAGCTTTTGCCGCTCGCGCGGATCCGCAGAATGAATCCGTGCTTCCAAAGGTCGCGATTTGGCGTATCGAAATAGATCGCGCGAAGCCGCTGATGGAGCGGCGGCCTCGCTTCGGGGACTGCGGAAATTAACGCATTGATTTTGGCTAAGTCTCTTTCCGCGAAGAGGAATTTGACTTCGATCTCGGCGCCCGCCGCCATGCAATCCGCCTAGGCTCTTGCCTATTATCTCGTTTCGCTAAAATAGAGCGCGATCTCTTTTCTGTCACGCGCCGCCTTGCATGAGCGCTGACAAAACTCCTCGCACCTGCCGGCATCAGGCTTTAGTCCATCCGGAAATGCTTCGATAGCTTGAGCCCCTGGCCCTGATAATTCGAGGCCGTGCTCGCGCCATAGAGGAGGCGCGGCGCCTCGGCCATTTTCTCAAAGACGAGGCGGCCGATCACTTGCCCGTCCTCCAGAAAAAACGGAACCTCGTAACTGCGAACTTCGAGGACGGCGCGGGCGGAGGGACGATTTGCCGCTGCGCCGAAGCCCGGATCGAAAAAGCCGGCGTAATGCACCCGGAATTCGCCCATCGCGGGGTCGATCGGGACCATTTCGGCGGCAAGATCGGGCGGGATTTGGAGCCGTTCCCGGGACGCGAGAATATAGAACTCGTCCGGATCGAGGATCAGCCTTTTGTCGCGCCGCGCCCTGACCTCCACCCAATAATCGGCAATGTTGTAGCCGGTGCAGTCCACATCCAGAACGTCGGCGTGCTTCTGCGCCTTGTAACCGATCACGCCGTCGATGGGCTCGGCGCTGAGGCCAACCCGCAGCACAAGTCCCCCCCGCCGCAGCTCCAGATCGCCATCTACGAGCAGGATTTTTTCATGGCGTTCGCGGAGTTCTTTTTCCTCGGTGCCGAAATCGCTTCCCTCCAGCTGCTTCGAGTTGAGCCTGCGGAAACGGATCTGATTGAGTTTCGAGCCCTTGCGCACCCGCACGCTGAAGCTGCGCGGTGAGACTTCGGCATAGAGCGGTCCTTCATAGCCACGTGCCACGCGGTCGAAGACATCCGATTTGTCGGTGATGAGGCGGGTGAAAATGTCGAGACGCCCGGTCGAGCTTTTGGGGTTCGCGATCGCCGAAATACTGTCCGGCAGCTTCAAATGCTCGATGAGAGGGATCACATAGACGCAGCCGCGTTCCAGCACCGCACCCTTCCCCTCGAGGCTAATTTCGTCATTGGCGCTGCGCAGGGCCTCGAGGCGATCGCGGACCACATGGTCCTTGCCGGGCAGAAAGCTCGCCCGCACCCGGAAAGCGCGGGCTGCCAAGCGAAGATCGAGGCTCGCGGGCTGCAATTGCGCCTCTTCGATCTCGGGGCTCACAATCATCCCGCGCCGGACCATGAGCTCAATTTTTTCGCGGGGAAGCAAGCCGAACTGATTGCCGAAGTCAGTGGCGCTCGAAGACGGCGAGTGATCGCCTTGTGTCTCGGGAAACAAGGGGTCCATCGCGGATCGAACCAAACTCATCCAATGCCTCATCATGCCAGGGCCGCGATAAGCTTAAATTGAACGCGGCGGCTTGTCGGCAACGATTTTTTCTTTTTCGCCGCTCCATGAAAAGAATAGGCTTTCTTTCCTTGAGATGCGCGCACTCCGGGGGTAAGCAATTGAGGCAGCGCAATTGCGTGCCCTGGATTGGGAGCAAAATGCCGCTAAGGATGTGACGGCGTGCCGCTTGGCGCGCGCCGCCGATGCCCACGGCCCATTCCGATGCCGCGAATAATGAAGAAACCGGGATGAACAAGGAGACCGGGATGAACGCTCGCAGGCCAAAGCCTGACATCAAAACCCTGCATCCGGCGACCCAGCTCGTTCATGGCGGCACCCGCCGTTCGCAGTTTGGCGAAACCTCCGAAGCCTTGTTCCTGACCCAGGGCTACGCTTACCCCGACATGGAAACCGCCGAGGCGCGGATGAAGGGCGCGGAGCCGGGCTATGTCTATTCGCGTTACGCCAATCCCACCGTCGACATGTTCGAGCAGCGGATGGCCTTGCTCGAGGGCGCCGAAGCGGCCCGCGCCACGGCAAGCGGCATGGCGGCGGTGACGACGGCTCTCATGGCACAGCTCAAGGCTGGCGATCATGTGGTCGCGGCAAGAGCCATGTTCGGGGCGTGTCTTTATGTGGTCGAGGATTTGCTGCCGCGCTTTGGTGTTGCCTCGACCCTGGTCGATGGCCGCGATCTTGGCCAATGGCGGGCGGCGATGCGGCCCGAAACAAAGCTCCTGTTTCTCGAAACGCCGACCAATCCATGCCTGGAAGTCTATGATCTTGCGGCCATTGCAGGCATAGCGCGTGACCATGGCGCGCGGCTTGTCGTCGACAATGTCTTTGCGACGCCGCTGTTCCAAAAGCCGCTCACGCTTGGCGCTGATTGTGTCGTCTATTCGGCGACCAAGCATATTGATGGGCAGGGCCGGTGTCTCGGCGGTGTCATTCTCGGCAGCCGTGATCTCATCGAAAATGAGATTCATCCCTTTTTTAAGCAGACCGGTCCCTGCCTATCGCCCTTCAATGCCTGGGTTTTGCTAAAATCGCTCGAAACCCTCGCTCTGCGCATTCGCCAGCAGGCGCAAAGCGCCGGGCGGATCGCGGACTTTCTGAGCGGTCACCGTCGCATTGCCAACGTCCGTTACCCCGGCCGGCCGGATCATCCGCAGGCCGAAATCGTCCAGCGGCAAATGTCGGGCGGCGGCACCTTGGTGGCTTTTGAGGTTCAGGGCGGCAAGGAGGCCGCTTATGCCGTCGGCAAAGAGCTTTCCCTGATCACCATCTCTAATAATCTTGGCGATGCCAAAAGTCTCATCACGCATCCGGCGACGACGACCCACCAAAGACTCACGCCGGAGGCGAGGGCGGCCTTGGGCGTGGGGGACGGGCTTCTGCGCCTTTCGGTCGGGCTTGAGGATGTCACCGATCTCATCGCGGATTTGGACGCGGCTCTTGCCGTTCTCGACCGCCAGAATCTCGCCGCCGAGTGATGCCCGGCCTCTTGGGGCGCGGGCGCGCGGCTTGACGCAGGCCGTCCGCTTTCTTACCTTTCGTTCAGTCAGGCGGGAAATCCTACCGCGCCCAAGTTTCATGAAAGACGACCATGTCCACCGTTAAAGTCACAGATGCCACTTTCAAAACCGAAGTCGTAGGGGCCAGCGGTCCCGTCGTGGTGGATTTCTGGGCCGAATGGTGCGGCCCCTGCAAGATGATCGGGCCCGCCCTCGAAGAGATCGCGACGGAAATGCAGGGCAAGGTCACCATCGCCAAGCTGAATGTCGACGAAAATCCCGCGGTTGCCGGGGCCTATGGGATTCGCAGCATCCCGACCTTGATGCTGTTCAAGAATGGCAAGATGGCGTCCAGCAAGGTTGGCGCCGCGCCGAAAGGCGAGCTGAAACGGTGGATCTCGGAAGCGATCTGACGGTTTGCCGCCACGCTCGGTGAAAAAAAGGACCTCAGTCGAGGTCCTTTTTGCTTGAAAATCTTGATCGCTCTCTATAAGCGGGCCGTGCCGGCCAGCCGCCGCCCTGTCAACCGGCGGGCCGCGGGCGAGGCCTCGCGGCGCGTGCACCGGGCAAGGGCATGAGGGCAAGGGCATGAGGACAAACGCATGGGCAAATATGCGGTGAAGGAGCTCTTCCTCACTTTGCAGGGGGAGGGCGCGCAGGCAGGGCGCGCCGCCGTCTTTTGCCGCTTTTCCGGCTGCAACCTCTGGTCCGGCCAGGAAAAAGATCGGGCAAACGCCAGCTGCTCCTTTTGCGATACGGATTTCGTCGGCACGGATGGCCCGGGCGGTGGCAGCTTTACTGGGGCCGAATCGCTTGCCGCGGCCATCGAGCGCCTTTGGACAGCTGGCACAAAAGATCGTTTTGTCGTTTTCACCGGCGGCGAACCTTTGTTGCAGCTCGATGCGGCGCTCCTTAGCGCCGTCCATGCCCGGGGCTTCGAAGCCGCCGTTGAAACCAATGGCACGCTCGCCCCGCCCCCTGGCCTCGACTGGCTGTGCGTTAGCCCCAAGGCGGGGACGCCGCTCATCGCCGATGCCGGCTCCGAACTGAAGCTCGTGTTCCCGCAAGAAGGCCTGATGCCGGATCGCTTGAGCTCGCTTGCATTCTCGCATTTCTGGCTGCAGCCGATGGACGGCCGTGACCTTGCCGCGAATACGGCCGCGGCCATCGCCTATTGTCTCGAGCACCCGCGCTGGCGGCTGAGTCTGCAAACCCACAAATTCATTGGCATAAGATGAAGGCCGTGCCGTGAGGATCTCGCAAGCCTTCCATTTCGAGGCGGCACACCTTCTGCCGAATGTCGCCGAGGCGCATCGCTGCCGCCGGTTGCATGGGCATTCCTACCGGGTGGAATTGTGGCTGGAAGGCCCGGTCGATCCCGTCACCGGCTTTGTCGCCGATTTCCTCGCGATCGAGGAGGCTTTCAAACCTTTGCTTGACCGGCTCGATCATCATTATTTGAACGACATCGAGGGGCTTGAAACTCCCACGGCGGAAAATATCGCCATTTGGATCTGGGAGCGGACGAAGGCGGCGCTGCCGCAACTGGCCTGCGTCGTCGTCTTCGAGACCCAAGATTGCTTCGCGGAATATAACGGCGTTTGACCTGAGCGTGCTGCTTCGGATATCCGCACGGTCTTTTGGAAACGCTGCTTCGCGCCGCCGGTTTGCTGCGGTTTCAGGCCTTGGTTATTTCCGGCGCCTTCACCAATCCATGTGTGGATCGCGTCGCGATCGCAAACCGATCGCTTCGCCTTTTCATGCGGCATGAATTTGCTTACATGCCCTCGCCCCGGTCCTCTGCCTCTCTCGCCTCGAGCCACAGCGCATTGATGATCGAGAAGGAGATCGCGAAGCTTACTCCAAGAGCCCAAGAAAAATACCACATTGGATGACGCCCTCCCAAAGTCAGTAAACGTTCGATCCCTGCTCTTCGACATAGGCCCTCGTCACGCGGCCGCGCAGAACGCGATAGACGAAAGCCGTATAAGCAAGAACGAAGGGCAGGAAGACCACGACCGCGACGAGCATGATCAGCAAGGTCATGCGGCTTGAGGAGGCATCCCAGATGGTCAGGCTCGCATTGGGATCGAGCGAAGACGGCAGCAGAAACGGAAAGGCGCTGAAGCCCGCCGTCGCGATCACGCCGGCGATGGCCAAGACATTCGCGATCAGGGCCAATCCTTCGCGCCGTGCGGCCAGCAAGATGATCGAAAGCAGCGCGCCGGCGAAAACCAGCGCTGGAGCGGCCAACATCCAAGGATGAGCCCGGTAATTTGCAAGCAGGCTGCCGCCGCGCGCGACGGTCTTCAACAAGGGGTTTGACGGTCCGTCATGCGGGAGATCGCTTGTGATCTGATACCCTTCCACGCCGAGAACTCGCGTAGATCCCTCCGGCGATGAACAGAGCGAGCAGCAAAAGCGCGGCGCGGCGCGCCTGCGTGGCCGCCCGCCCCGCCACCGGCTGGTCCGCCTTGAGCGCGAGATAGGTGCCGCCATGCATGACAATCATCGCGGTGCTGACAAACCCGCACAGAAGCGCGAAAGGATTAAGAAGCCCGAAGAAAGTCCCCTCATAGGTCATTCGCAAAGTGTCGTCGAAGCGGAATGGCACGCCTTGCAAGGCATTGCCGACCGCAACGCCGAAAATCAGAGAAGGCACCGTGCCGCTGACAAATAAGGCGAAGTCCCAAAATGTGTGCCAGAGGGGATGATCAATGTCGGAGCGGAATTTGAAGCTCACGGGGCGCAAGATCAACGCCGCGAGCGCCAGGAACATCGCGATATAAAAGCCGGAGAAAGCGACCGCATAGAGCATCGGCCAGGCGGCGAAAATGGCGCCGGCGCCAAGGATCAGCCAGACTTGATTGCCTTCCCAGACAGGGCCGATCGAGTTCAGCACGATCCGGCGTTCATTGTCGGTTCGCGCAATGAAGGGCAACAGGATCGTGGCGCCGAGATCGAAACCATCCGTGACCGAAAAACCGATCAGCAAGGTGCCGAGCAACAGCCACCAAATCACGCGCAAAATTTCATAGTCCAACATGACGCGCTCCTCTTTCGGCTATTCGGCGCCGCGCGCGGCAGGCATCGCCCGCGCGCGGGGCTCGGCTTCGAATTCACCTGGACCAAGGCGAATCGCCTTGATCATGAGATAGAGGTCAACGAGGAGCAGGGCCGTATAAAATCCAATGAAGCCGACGAGGGTGACAACAACATTGCTCGCCGCAATGCTCGATACCGCGAGGAACGTCGGCAACACGCCTTCGACCACCCAAGGCTGACGGCCGATTTCCGCGACGATCCAGCCCGCCTCGGCGGCGATCCAAGGCAGCGGAAGGCTGAACACCATCACCCAGAGCAACCAGCGCGTCCTTAGAATTCGTCTTATGGATACAAGGTAGAACGCCAATCCGAACAGCAAAATAAAGAAGAAGCCACATCCGACCATGATGCGGAACGTCCAAAAGAGCAGGGCCACGGAGGGAACGGTGGTCCAGGCGGCCTGTTTGATTTCGGCGCCGGTGGCGTTCTCGATGTCCGGACGGATATTCTTGAGGAGGAGAGCATAACCAAGATCGCCTCCGTATTGCTCAAGCTGGCTGCGAGCCTTCGCGTCGGTCCGGTCCGCCCGTAGCTTTTGGAGAGCGGAATAAGCGAGGAGGCCGGACCATATATGGTCCTCGTTATGTTGAACGAGCTCTTTGATCCCAGGTACTTCCTCGTTGATCGAGTGAGTCGTGATGAGGCCAAGCACCCAAGGGATCCGCACCGCATATTCGGTCCGCCGCTCGGCTTGATTGGGCAGTCCGAAAAGCGTGAAGGCGGCGGGCGGCGGCTCGGTCTCCCACATGGCTTCGATCGCGGCGATTTTCATCTTTTGGTTGTCGGTGGCCGTATAGCCGCTCGCGTCGCCGAGGACGACGACAGAGAGCGCGGAGGCAAGACCGAAGCTCACCGCGACCGTCATTGAGCGCCGCGCGATCTCGACGTTCTTGCCAAGTAGCAGATAAATCGCGCTCACCGAAGCAACGAACATTGCGCCGGTGACATAGCCGGCGCTGACCGTATGGACGAATTTCTCTTGGGCGACAATGTTGAACAGGATCGCTCCGAAATCGCTGACTTCCATCCGCATCGTTTCAGGATTGAAATGCGCGCCCACGGGATTAAGCATCCAGCCATTGGCGATGAGAATCCAGAGGGCCGAAAGATTGGAGCCGATTGCGACGAGCCAGGTGACGCAGAGATGTCCGACTTTCGACAAGCGGTCCCAGCCAAAAAAGAAGAGGCCAACGAAGGTGGCCTCGAGGAAAAAGGCCATGAGACCTTCGATCGCGAGAGGCGCCCCGAATATGTCGCCGACATAATGGCTGTAATAGGCCCAATTCATCCCGAACTGGAATTCCATGGTGATGCCGGTGGCGACGCCCATGGCGAAATTGATGGCGAAGAGGACGCCCCAGAATTTGGTTGCCTGGCGCCACACTTCTTTGCCGGTCATGACATAGACGCTCTCCATGATGCCGAGCAGAATCGAAAGGCCGAGCGTCAAGGGCACGAAGAGAAAATGATATAAAGCGGTCAAGCCAAATTGCAGCCTGGAGAGCTGCACGACGTCCATGGTGGCGCTCATGGCAAAATACTCCTTGGCTGCGGGCCCGCCGGCGAGGTGCCGATCAAGCGCTCCTGCATGCGTGCCGTGTCAATCCTTGGCCGCTTGCCGGGGCTGAACACGAAAAGCGCCGCGACCAGAATGACGACCAGCTTGACGGCTAAGGCCCATGTGATTTCCGGGACAAGCGGATGGCGTCGCATGACCGGCTTTCTATTGCGTCGCGGCAATACCAAATTGATATGGATCAGTTCGAGCCTCCGAGATGGTCAAGAATGCTCCGAAACGCCTGCCGCATCAACATGGCAAAACCGCTATTTTGAAATAGACCCAGAGATCAGAAACGGCGCGCGATCCGGCCGTATGCCTCGGCACGACATTTTGAGGCTTTACAAATATCAAAGCTTACGCCTTCAATTCGTCGGATTGATGAAGACGCCGTTCCGAGCCGGCCGGTCATTGATTGCGTGAGCCGCCGCTTCGCTTGAAGGAGGACATCGTGAGCAGCCGCTATTTTGGTGCATGTTTCTGTGGCGCCGTCGAAGTGGAGGTGAGCGGGCAGCCCGCGGCAATGGGATATTGCCACTGCCGATCTTGCAGGTCCTGGTCCGCATCGCCGGTCAACGCCTTCATCCTCTGGAAGCCGGAACAGGTGAAGGTGACAAAGGGAGCCGAGCAGATCGGAACCTATCACAAGACCGCGATCAGCCATCGCCAGTTCTGCCGGGCCTGCGGCGGCCACATCATGACGAGCCATCCAACCTTCGGGCTCATCGACGTATATTCGGCAACCATCCCGAGTTCCCGTTCACGCCACAGCTACACGTCAACTACGCGGAGACAGTTCTGCCCATGCGCGACGGGCTGCCGAAATTGAAGGACTTTCCAGCCGAATTGGGAGGCTCCGGCGAAACTATTGCCGAATGAAACGTGGTTCAGCCGCGCTCCTTTCCGGGAGAAGCGGAGAGCGTGATATGCCGGGTTTTCTTGAGCATAACGGCGCCTAACCTTCCTACAGTCCTATTCAAGGTTTTTTCTCAAAGCAGATGACAAAGCCATCTTCTCAAGCACCAATATCGCCTTAAGTATTAACACCTCGTTACAGAGGGCGGCGTTCGGGGGGCGCCTCTACGCGGACCCTCGCGTTACAGGCTGGCGATGGCCTGAAAAAATGCAGGGAGGCACGCATGGTCGATAAAGTTCTTGCTGACATTGCCAATCAGATCGCGATCCGGCCGCATTATGACATGACAATTATATTGGCGGCGCATGGGTTGCCCCCGTCAAGGGGCAAAGATTTGAGAATATCTCGCCGGTCAATGGCCGCGTGGTGTGCACAATTGCCCGCTCGACCGCAGAAGATGTCGAATTGGCGCTCGACGCCGCGCATAAAGCGCGCGAGGCGTGGGGACAGACCTCGCCGGCCGAGCGCGCCCTGATCCTGTGGCGAATCGCCGACCGGATCGAACAGAAGCTCGATCTCCTCGCCATGGTCGAGACCATCGACAATGGCAAGCCCATTCGCGAAACCAAGGCCGCCGATCTGCCGCTCGCGGTCGATCATTTTCGTTATTTCGCCGGCTGCATAAGGGCGCAGGAGGGAAGTCTCGCCGAAATCGACCATGACACGGTCGCTTATCATTTCCATGAACCGCTGGGCGTGGTGGCTCAGATTATCCCTTGGAATTTCCCGCTCCTGATGGCGACGTGGAAGCTGGCGCCAGCGCTCGCCGCTGGAAATTGCGTCGTTTTGAAGCCAGCCGAGCAGACGCCCATGAGCATCATGGTTCTCGTGGACATGATCGGCGATCTCCTGCCGCCGGGCGTCTTGAATGTGGTCAATGGCTTTGGCGTGGAAGCCGGCAAGCCGCTCGCCCAGAGCAAGCGCATCGCCAAGGTCGCCTTCACCGGCGAGACGACGACCGGCCGCCTCATCATGCAATATGCTTCGGAGAACATCATCCCGGTGACCTTGGAGCTCGGCGGCAAATCGCCCAATATTTTCTTCGAGGATGTCGCGGCGCAAGACGATGATTTCCTCGACAAGGCGCTCGAAGGATTTGCGATGTTCGCCTTCAACCAGGGCGAGGTCTGCACCTGTCCGTCGCGCGCCCTGGTTCACGAAAAAATCTACGATCGTTTCATGGAGCGGGCGATTTCGAGGGTCAAGGCGATGCGCCAGGGCAATCCGCTCGATCCTTCGATCCAGGTCGGCGCGCAAGCCTCGAATGATCAGCTCGAAAAAATTCTCTCCTATCTCGACATCGGCCGCCAAGAAGGGGCCAAGGTTCTCGTGGGCGGCGCGCGCGCCGATGTGGGGCCGGAGCTTTCAGGCGGATTCTATGTCCAGCCGACGATCCTCGAAGGCCACAACAAAATGCGCATCTTCCAGGAGGAAATTTTCGGCCCTGTTCTCTCGGTGACGAAATTCAAGGACGATGAAGAGGCGCTCGCCATCGCCAATGATTCTCTCTATGGGCTCGGCGCCGGAATCTGGACGAGAGATGGGACACGCGCCTATCGTTTTGGCCGCGCTCTTCAGGCCGGGCGGGTGTGGACAAATTGCTATCATCTTTATCCGGCGCACGCGGCCTTTGGGGGCTATAAACAATCGGGCATTGGCCGCGAAAACCACAAGATGATGCTCGACCATTATCAGAAGACCAAGAACCTTCTGGTCAGCTACAGCCCGAAAGCGCTCGGGTTCTTCTGAGCTTCGGCCGATCCTTTGCGCGCGGGCGCTCTGCCCGCGCTTCATCCAAAGCGGAGTGTGGGTGATGGTGGAGCGCGTCGTCGCAACCGAGAAAGCGGAAGACCTCATCGCCCGTCTCAAGGAAACACATGGCGCGCTTCTGTTCCATCAGTCAGGCGGCTGCTGCGATGGCAGTTCGCCCATGTGTTTCCCAAAGGCCGAGTTTCGCACCGGGCCGAGCGATGTGCGGCTTGGCGAGATCGCGGGCTGTCCTTTTTACATTGGCGCCGCTCAATTCGAATATTGGGCGCACACGCAACTTATCATTGATGTCGTCCCTGGCCGGGGTTCGGGCTTTTCGGTCGAGGCGCCCGAAGGCGTGCGGTTTCGCACCCGCAGCCGCCTGTTCAGTGAGGCGGAGTTGGCCTCTCTCCGGAGCCAGAATTTCGTCCCGTGAGATTGCCGGGGCGAGAGGTGATCCGTTCAGATTGAATCGAACCACGCTCAAGAATCTTTGATGACGCATGATCTTTTCGCGAAACCGGTGCCCACTTTCGCGGATCATGCTCTAAGTGCCTGCCGTCTCTTCGAGAGGGCAGGGTGGATGCGTGGGATGGCGCGGAAGGGCTGTCATTTTGTCCCCGGGGAGCGCGCCTCTTGAACCGCTCAATGGCGGTGGGCCTGAAGTTCCTGAGGGCGAGACCGGCGCGAAAGGCCACTGCCATCGAGCCATTTTCGAGTGCTCTCCTCCGCGCGTCGAATAAGATATTGTGACGCCGAGAAATCAAATGGCGACACATCGAGCGGACAGAGCGTCGGCACGATGCACACATGGATATCGTGTGCGAGCCGCTCGAGATCACGGATGAGCTGCCACTCGATCAACAGGGTGATTGCGTGCAAGATCCTGGCGATCGCCCCTTTCGGCGGCTCTTTCAAAGCGCAAGCATATCCCGTTGGAAGCACGATGATTCGTGACGCTCCGAGATCCGCCGCGATCCGAATGGGTGTATTGATGGCGATTGCGCCGTCCATCAGCATCTGGCCATCGATTTGAACAGTGGGGAAGACGCCCGGTATCGCGGCGCTTGCGAGGATTGCGTCGATCGCCGATCCCTTCGAGAGTAAAATCGCAATCCCCTCAACGTCGGTCGCGGTGATGTGAACCGGAATCACAGCCTCCTCCAAACGGCTGTAGGGCAAGTTGTTCTCGATCAGAGCCCGTAGCCCGCGAGGGTCGACGACATAATCTGGATGTCTGAGAAGGCCAACGGCGCTGGAGAACGTGAATGGAAATACATCGCCACGCCGCAGGCCGGACCAGATTTGCGCAAGTTTCGCCACGCCCTCATCGTTCGGCGCACCGGCGAAATAGGCGGCATTGATCGCACCGACCGATGAGCCAATCACGAAATCCGGTTGCAGTCCGGCCGACAAGAGAACGCGCAGCATGCCGACCTGGATCGCGCCAAGGCTGCCTCCGCCAGCAAACACGAATGCGGTCTTCTGACCAGATTGCGTCATACCCGTCCGTTTCGGATGTTCGATGTAATGGCGCCTATCGCGAGTCGCGCTTGGCCTGCACGTTCTTATTGTGCTGGCTGACCGCGCCGAGCTTGGCTGGATTGCGAAGCGTATACGCCGGCGCCTTCTTGGGATTGAGCCCTTCATTGGCCGTCTGACTTGGCGAGGGCCGTGTGGCGGTTGCCTCGGCGGCCTGGCGACGCTCGAGCGCCCGCTGAGCGCTCTCGATCAAAGCCTTCCGGGCGGCCTTGGCCGCGCGGCGCGAGACCTCCTTGTTCAGCCGCCGCAGGGATGCGGCGAGGAGATCGCGCTTTTCCCGCATGCCGGCGTCATCGGTGGCGGGCCGCGCAGCTTTCGGCGCCGCCTTGCCGCGCAGCTCCCGGCGCTGGCGCGCGGCCATGTCCTTTGCGCGGTCGCGCCCTTCGCGCACGCGCTTGCGCAGCTCCGCCAAATCCTGATCCGCCAAAAGCCCCAATGCCGGATGGTGGGTTTTCTCAACGAGACGGAGTTCGTCCGCGCTAAGCAATTGCCGTTCATGCTTCAGGCTGCGCGCCATGGACAATTCTCCTTGGACGAGGTCAATCCCATACGAAGCCACGTGCTCATCGGTTTTTACATTACATTTTAGCCATGTAAGCCGCGACCACAATGTCCGGTCTTGCGCTTGCGGCTGCGGATCGTCACCATGGAACGCAAGCCTGAGCATGTTGGGAAAAGTTGTTTAATTGAGGGGCGCGAGAATGCCATCTTATGCCATCTTATGCCATCGTTAACAAACAAAGTGGCTGGCTTTGGTCCGCGGCGCCGGGCGGTCCAACGCTCACGACGCGCCGAGAGGGACGGCCGGGACCCACCGAAACTCTGATCGGAAATTGGTCCCATCTTTGCCGCGTGCTGCGATGCGGCAGGAAGAGTATGAAAGTTCGTCTGAAGTAATAAGTCAATTGTCAAAAGCGGAGCAAAAGCTCAAAAAATTAAATCGTGTGACAAGATTTTGGCAATATGAGGGAATCATGAGTATTCCGTGATGGTCGCATAGGCATTGGCTTCGCCATGCCAAAATAGGGCATCGAAATCTCACCCCTTTGGCTGATGCGCTCGATGAGCCATTGTGATCAGCAAATTGCTCTTAACGTCTGCGTGCGGTTGCGAGTCTCAAGACGTTGACAATGAAGTTTGAACGATACTAGTTAATATTTATCACTCTTCAGTCATTTCGTTGATATCGCGGCGGTAGCGCTTGCCGCATTTGATGCAAGGAAGACCGGGCTATGATGGAGCTTGATGTTAAGCACCGTTCCAAGGGAATTTTTGAAACTCTTCGGGAACGGATCGTGGAGCTTGAGGACCTCGAAGCGATGGGGGCGGCGACACCTGACACTTGCGAGATGCTTGTTGATCTCCACGAGCTATTGGATCGAACTCGACGCCATGTTGCTGGAACGGATCCGCAAAACGGCGCATTAGGCACAGGCGCAGCTCGATGGCTTGCGCCGGCAATTGTAGCGCAGCAAAAAAGACGCCTCAGCGCTTTGCGCTTTGCAAATGAGACGATGAGGCATCTGCCTGCAGAGACCAGGAACAAGTCTCCGGTAAAGTTGTAATATTCGCTTAGGGGTCGCGAATTTATTGAGACCACATTGGCAAAAATACGACCATGTGGGCGGAATGTCCCGGCGGTGAGAGACGGTCCGTCCTGAGGCTCCGTAGGGCGCAAACCAGCACAAGGCCCCCTAGAACCATCCATCAAGATTAGCAATTTGAAGTCGCGAAGTCCGACTTGCAAACGCCGGGAGAACCGTGCTGCCGGGTGTCCGCCATATTTGAACGGGAGATCTTTGCCGGCTCCCGAGCCACGCGACGTTACGTATATAGCTCTGGTTTTCCGTGAGGGACGAGCGTGACCGGATTCGATGTCATAGCTGCTTCATGAGATGACCGCGAAACCATCCTCCTCGCTTTCGCGGCGTCGCTATCAAATTTTCTCTTCGCGAGGAAAGCCAGGATTATTTGTTTGGCGTTACTTTTTTGAGGATGGCCTCGCCTATCGCCTTGGCCTGCTCCTCCATGGCGGCGATCTGCTTTTTCACATATTCGGACTGATGGGCGAGGAATTCCTGTGAGTCCTTCGCCTGAATTAGCTTCTGGGCATGATCGAACGCGGCCTTCAAATTCGCTTCGGTGAAGCTGAGCGCCTTCGTTGTGGCATCCTTGGCGCTCGATTGCAGAGCGTTCGCGGCGTCTTCGGCTTGCGCGGTGGCCTTGTGAGCGGCCTCGATGAAATTACCGAACGCTTTGCGGGCCTCCTCGACGCTTTTCGCCGTCATATCACGGACTTCGGGTGGGATTTCATAGGGGATCTTGGACATGGCCTGCATCCTTCCTTGGTTAAAATTCAAGCTCATAGGTGGGCAGAATTTGCCTGACGAGCCGGCGAATCCTCTCAATTTTGGGAACCTTTATAGATGATGGGGCGCTGGGCGACAACGGTGCATCGATTTTCCTTCAAGCGGAGCGGTCTTCGAGGGGTACACCCTTTTTTATCGCAAACATGCAGCGACGATTTCCGCACATGACTCCAGTGGCGTAAGGCTGCCGGCATCTTCTGAGGGATAATTCACTGCCGACACGCGGCCGTTCTCGAAGACAAAGCTCACGGTGCATTGCCCTTGGCCGAAGACCGCTCCGCCCACCAGGTGACGGGCTGCCGCCGAATAAGTGGCTATCTCTCTAGACCCCGTTGTTGCAACCCGATCAGGGATACCTGCGCACGCCATAATTTCAGCGCGCCTTCTTCCAATGAGCGCTGATTCTGCCTCCCGTGCCTGTTCATTCCGAACCAGCGCACACCCTTGAAGCGCCACACATAGGACCAATGCCGCGTGAGATTTTCGCATTAAACAGCCCGTGAGAATTTGCCAAAGTAGCACGCGTGGACTCTTGCCGCTTTCATCGTGGAACATGCATCCGGCCGTTTCGATTGCGGGAATTGTGAGCTGAAGAGCGGGGGTGGCAAGCCGCCGAATCACCCGCCTATGGGTCAAGGCGGCGGATCGTCCGAGGGGTCACGTTACATGACGATTATCGACCCTGAAAAGCCTAAAGCTCGTCCAAAAAATTCACATCGGAAAGTTTGGTCCCCGCGAAGCTCGGCTCGCTGCGGTTTTTTCTCGAACTCACATGAGAAATTGAACACGCCCTTCGCCGGCGGGCGGCCGAAGGCGCCAAGGCGAAGCGGGCAGGTGGCGCGTTGAGCACAATTTGGCCGCCGTTTCATGGTTAAGGATTGCCTCCGCCGGGCGGGGGCGCGATTTTGCCCTCCTGCGAGGTTTGATGCCACAATATGTTTTTACAGCGCTTCAGCAATTTGTTGCATTCAAGAACTGATTGCGCCATATAGGCGAGCCGCCGGTTTAACCCGCCGGTCGAGGTAGGATGCGGGTGTAGCTCAGGGGTAGAGCACAACCTTGCCAAGGTTGGGGTCGAGGGTTCGAATCCCTTCGCCCGCTCCAAAAAATCCCAAAGAAAATCAAAGCTTCCGCGCGCAAGGCGCCGAGCCTGCCGCACGCCCGGATACTGGACAAAACGCGAAAATCCAGCCGATTAGCGCGGCAGGACGGGAAAAATCGGGGAAGTCCGGCGAGCAATGTTCGCGGCCTGTTCGCGAGCGCGCGGAGCCCGACTGATGCCGCCCGGCAGGCCCAAAGTATCTCAATCGGCACGCGGCGCCGATTGATGACAGCCTCGAACGCGCGCGCTTCGCGGGCGCGATGCGAAGGCATCGGATGAACATCTCGAGGATTTACGCGGAACGGGTGTGGCGGCCTGGCCGAACCTGACGCTTCGCCGGGATCAATCCCGGGGATGACGAACTCGAGTTCGCCATGCTCTTTCTCCATAGCATCTATGCGAAAACGGAATTTGCCGGGGCATATCGGGCGGAGAAACTTATCGTTCGCGCAAAAGAAAAGCCCTCTCGTCGGAGGCGAAAGGGCTTCAAATTCAACTAAGCTCTAACAGTAACTCTCAACCTGGGCGGACAAAACCCAGCCACCAATAAAGGAAGGTGACGAACTACCCCAGCCCAAACCAAATCGGCCAAAGGTGCGCCCGTCCTTTTCGGGGGGCGCAAGAACGAAAGCACACCTCGGCCCTCCCGTCAATAGATTGCGTCAGCGAACCTGACCTATCGTTCGCTTGAGGTATGCTTTAATGAATATTCACGGAAACCCCACGTCGATTTTAAGAAATCGCCCTCCGCTATATTGAGCGGAAATGGAACCCTGTCCCGATACGCTTTCGCACTAAGATACCCAGCGAAGGCGACGATTGGGATAAGGTGCGCATCGACGCATCTAACGTTGCACAATACTTCAACGGCGCGCTCCAGAACATCGGCGTGCAAAACAATCTCGTCGACACCGATCTCGATTGCCGGGAAGCCTTGATCGTCGCCGACACGTTCCTGCCGATAACAAAGGCGATCTTCGGCCGCAAGTCGAAGCCGCGATCGCATCGGCTCTACTACAGCAACCTCGCCGACACCAGTGACAAGGCGGCGATCCAGTTCCGTGATCCCCATAAAAAGGAGGATGTCCTGAAGGCTGGCCACAGCGTCATGCTTCTCGAACTGCGGTGCGGGGGCGGCGGCAAGGGCGCGCAAACCGTCTTCCCTGGTTCCGTTCACGAAGAGGGCGAGCCCATCGAATGGGCGCAGGACGAAGAGCCTGCGTTCGTCGATGGCGAGGTGCTGCGCAAGGCCGCGAGTGAAGCCGCCTGCGCGTGCCTGCTTGCGCGCTATTGGCCGCCGGTCGGCTCGCGCCACTTCGCCGCACAGGCTCTTGGAGGCTTCCTTGCGCGGGCAGGAATGGATGTCGAGCGCGTCGCCGCGTTCACCGAAGCCATGACGAAAGCAATCGCGGGCAAGGTGAACCGCAAAGAAACGATACGCATCGCGAAGGACGCCGCCACTGCGTATGAGGAAGGAAAGAACGCTTACGGCCTTCCGCAACTGGCGAAGGAATTCGATGCGGAGACGGCAAAGGCTTGTGCGGAATGGCTCGGTCACGGAGAAGAGGAGGATGCGCCGGAGGGCCATCGACCGAACAAGGGACGGGTTTTTTCGGACCTCAAAGAAGCCCTCGCCCTCAGCCATCCCCTCATTCCGAATTGATCGAGCGGGATTCCGAGGTGCTCCACGCTGCCTTTTGTGGATTGCTATCCGCGCGTGTCATGGATTGCTTGCCTCGAGGCGACAAATCGGGAGTCTCTGCTCATGCAATATGATTCGCTGGGCGAGACGATGAGACAGAAGCAGACCCTTTGCTTTCGAGAAGTCTACCACTTTCTTGAGGCGCTGTTTGATGATGACCTGCATGCCAAGCGGATCCTGTCATTGGCCAATGCCACCCTCGGTGTCATCAAGAGCGCTTCCCTGGCGGTCAATACGATCGGCCAGGGCCTTGCCCTGGCGCGGGGGCTTTTGACCAAGCATGCGATCAAGCAAGTGGACCGGCTACTGTCCAACGAAGGAATCGATGTCGATGCCGCGCTGAGCCGCTGGATTCCCTATGTGGTGGGATCGCGCACCAGCATCAATGTGGCCATGGATTGGACCGATTTCGATGCCGATGGCCAGGCCACCATTATGCTCTCGCTGCTGACCCAGCACGGGCGAGCGACACCGCTTCTGTGGCTGACGGTCGATAAATCCACCCTCAAGAACCGGTGCAACGAATATGAATATCAGGCACTTGTCCGCTTGGCCGATGCCCTCCCGGCGGACATCAAGGTGTGCATCGTTGCCGATCGTGGGTTCGGTGATCAAAAGCTCTACCGGATGCTGACCGAGGAGTTGAAATTCGACTACGTCATCCGCTTCCGGGGCAACATCACGGTGACCGGCGCGGCCGGCGAAACGCGCACCGCCGCCGCCTTTGTTGGACCCGGCGGGCGGGCGCGCCTCCTGCGCGGCGCCATGGTGACGGCCGATCGCTATCAGGTGGGAACCGTGTTGTGTGTGCAAGACAGGCAGATGAAACAGGCTTGGTGTTTGGCTGCCAGCAGCACCAGCGCGACCTCGCGGGCTTTGATGAGCCTGTATGGCAAGCGCTGGGGCATCGAATGCGGGCTGCGCCTCCACGATCCATTCGACGCTGTTGCCGACCAATCTGGTGCCTGATGGCGCGTAGCCATTCGTCGGGCCTGTGTTCCAGACCTCAACGAAAACCAGATCGCCGGGGTGAATGACCGAAGAACTGGCCCGTGTCTCCGTAAACGGGTACCATTCAATCCAAGCCGAGTACAAGCTTGCGGTTTTGCCACGGTGCCTATGAATTACCACTTGCGGCTTCTCCTCGCTGGGGCGAGCGGGGCAGCCGTCGCGCTTTCCGCTGGAATTTGTTACAGCGCGAACTTTTATATGTATCTGATCGGCAATTCTGATTGATCTACGTCAATGGATCGGGAGGCAAAAATGCCAAGGTTCAACTTCCGCTTGGTACAGAATTCATTTTTGCACAATGCCGAAAGGCCGCTTTGGGTCGCAAGCAGAAATTCAAGCTGAGACATTACCTTCAATTCGATACGGCCGTCCCCCTTCCATTACGGGACTTCGATCTTCGATTACGACCCAAGCGCATTCGTTGCGGCCAAGGCCATCCGACCAAAGTCGTGGTGCTGCGGTCTATAGCGCTCTCTTTGACAAGAGCGGCGAGCCGGGCGGATTTCTATATCGAGAAGGCCGAGCGCATTCGCGGAGAAATCCTCGCGGCGAAAGGCAAATTGAAGCGCAACGCCTCCTGCACGATCGGCGAGGCGGAGGCGCATTTCGCACGCAGGACGTTTACGATCCGCAACTCAAGCGAGTACGCGGCGCTGTTGAAATCCATATGAACAACCAAAGCGATATTCATAAAGTAGAAACGGCGGGATGCTATGGAATCCCGCGCGATGAATGGCCAGAAGCGAAGGCCGCCATTCAAAAATTCATCGTCAACCATCCTGAGGGCGCAACGCTGCGCATCCATACTGATGGCAGCGCCGAGATCGTATCACGCAATAGCCGAGCTACGACACCCGCCGCACCTGTTTCGCGCGGCAATAGGAATATAACTGATTATGTCGACGGCGCTGAGGGCGCGCCACAACAACACATGCAAGCCTCGGGAGATAGGTCACGCCAGCGCCTATTAAATCGTCGCGCGGTGCATCCCCAACTTCAGGGCCAAAGCGAACACATCACGGTGATTGATAACACGGACGGCAACATTGCCATCGGTACTCAGTTAATACAATAATAAGGAACACCCCGCATGAATGCTTTAATTGTCTTCGTCTTAGCCGCGATCGTTGCGGCCGAACTTTTTTGATCCTTCGGGTGCCCAAACAATGACAATGACACCAGCCATGCGTCGTCTACTTCGAGACGGCAAAAAGCGCTCTAGGCCCAATAAGAACGCGCAGCGCGAAGAATGTCGAATGATTGCCGAGGCGCTGCGCCAGGGCGTGCCCTTGGGCGAAATCAAGCTAGCCGCCGAGCCCGCCGCGCGTTCGTGGCACCGCAGTGATCTCGACATGTAAGACTACGCTTCGGCCCCTCTACTAGTGGTCTGCGTTAATTAAATTGTACGGAATAGATGATTCGCTTTTGTCGCGATTCGAAGCGACGGAGGCGAGGATGAGCAAGAAGCGCTATGTTGTCGAACTGAGCGCGGATGAACGGAAGCGGCTCGAAGAGCTGACCCGGAAAGGCAAGAGCCCGGCCAAGAAGCAGCTTAAGGCGCGGATACTCTTGCAGGCCGATGAAAGCCCGTTGGGGCCGAAGTGGAACGATCCAAAAATTTCCGAAGCCTTGGGCACATATCCGATGATGTGCGCCCGTGTTCGACAGCAATTTGCGCAGGGTGGCATGGACGCAGTGTTGAACCGCAAGCAACGCGCGACGCCGCCCGTTCCGCGCATCTTCGACGGCGAGAAAGAGGCCCGGCTCATTGCCTTGGCCTGCTCACAACCTCCCGAAGGCCGCGCGAAATGGACGCTGCGCTTGCTGGAAAGCAAAGTCGTCGAATTGAACATCGTGGATCACGCGAGCGACAATACGATTGGGCGCGTTCTAAAAAAAATGAGCTCAAGCCTCATCTTGTGCAGCAATGGGTCATCCCGCCGCAAGCAAGCAGCGCATTCGTAGTGGCGATGGAGGATATTCTGGTCGTCTACAAACGGCCACACGACGGAGAGTGTCCGCTAGTCTGTCTGGACGAGACGTCAAAACAATTGCTTGCCGACAGAGGGCGCCGATCCCGATGAAGCCGGGACACCCGGCGCGCCGCGATTACCCATCGATTACGCTCATGTGTAGTAGCTTGTACTTTATCGGACAAACGGCGTCTGGAGAGTGGTCTGGTTTGGCTGTCTGATCTTGCTCAGGCGGCGATCATTTTTTCCCTCGCAATGGGGATAGCGTCAAGGAAAGTTTGCATCGGGGTCTTGCCGAAACACCAACGGCCTTGATGCGGCCTTTCCTCGTTGTAGCTTCTGACCCATTCGTCGAGGTCATCCTGTAACTCCCCGATCGAAGCGTAGAGCTTTTTGCGAAAGGCGATGCGATAGAACTCATTGAGGACCGTCTTGTGGAAGCGCTCAGCAATGCCATTCGTTTGCGGACTCTTCGTCTTGGTTCGCGAATGATCAATATCCTCCACCGCGAGATAAAGCTCGTATTCGTGATGCTCGGGATTGTCGCAATATTCCGTGCCGCGATCAGTCAGCACACGTGTGAGCTTCACCTCCTTTCCATCGAAGAATGGCAGGACACGGTCGTTCAAGAGATCGGCTGCGGTAATCGGCGTCTTGCGATCATAGAGCTTGGCAAAGACGACCTTGGTATAGGTGTCGATGAAGGTCTGTTGGTAGATGCGGCCGACGCCCTTCATGTTGCCGACGTAGAAAGTGTCCTGCGCGCCGCAATTTCCAATCCGAGCTTGGGGACGACAATGCGTCTGATTGCATTCCGTGATTTCCTTGCCGTCGATGATCCATTTGACACGGACACCGCCCCGCAAGACGAAGTGATTTGGCTCATAGCCCGATTTGGTGACCTCCATCCTGATGTTTTGAAGATCGCCCTCCACGGATGAGGCGGGATGCGGCGTTTGTGCCAAGCCAAGTTTGCTCGAGGCCGACGTCATGACCGATTGCAGATCGTAACCCGTGCCGGTCAGGATGAGACCGCGATTGATCATCACCGCGCCCAAGAGAATCAAAATCGCACCGGAGGCCCGCAACAATTGATGGGTCAGGGCCGCCGAAATCAGACTGGTCAAAACACCAAAGCTGAGTAAGACCGGCAGTGTTCCGATGCCGAAAGTGAAGAGCATCTTGGCGCCCTCAAGGGCGCTGCCGGTTCCCGCCGCCATCACATACATGGCTTGTAACGGGCCACAGGCGATCATCAGGCCATTCAACAGGCCGATCACCAAGGGACGGTTGCGGCTGCGGCTGCTGCCGGCCAATGAAGCGCGTGAAATCCAGCGGGAAGCTTGAGCCGGATTTTGCGCAGAACCGGAAAGAGGTTCAGCATGTTCAGGCCGAAGATAATCAGAAATATCCCGGCCAATGATGCCCGCCGCGCCGCGCAGCATCGGCGTAAAGGCGATGATGGCTCCCAGCAGGCCGAACATCGCGCCAATGACGGTATAGGAGAGGGTTTTCCCCGC
Organism: uncultured Alphaproteobacteria bacterium; assembly: GCA_963784075.1. GTDB lineage: Bacteria > Pseudomonadota > Alphaproteobacteria > Rhizobiales > Beijerinckiaceae > Methylocapsa. The sequence continues at coordinate 140,539 of CAWAQW010000024.1, forward strand.
GCCATAAAGCACATGCGAGAGGTGAGAGCTTTGTCCCAGGCGCGCGTCGCCGGCCGTATAGCTCAGGACAAAACCGCCGCACATGCCGACGCAATGAAAGCCGGTCAAAAGGCCAAGCACGAAAATGAGGCCATAGCTCATGTGCTGGCTGATATCGGGTGCCCCGCTCTGGCTGATCCATTTGGTATCGAGAAAAATGATGAAAAGGATACCGGCGATGGCAAAGCACGGCACCGGCGAGCTTCATAAAGCTATTGCGCGGCGCTTCGGCATCGCCCGGCGGACAGCAGCGATAGCCCTTTTGCGCAACCGCCGCGCAGATCGCCTCGCTATTCGTTAAGGCGGGGTCGAAGACAACCGCGACCATCTCGGTCGGATAATCCGCTTTGACCCGCTGAATGCCGGGGAGCTGGCGCACCAACTCCTCGATGATGTGCTCGCAGCCAGAGCAATGCATTCCCCGCGCCCGAAAGTTGAGGCCGTGCGTGCTCATTGCGTTCTGCGGACCTGGTCTAGAGCGGTTTCCGATGAGGTTGCATCATATCCTGCGGCGACGAAGAAGTTTGCACACTCGTCGGGCATGAAGCAGTCGACGATACGGCCAATCGCGTTCCAGAGGCCGGTAACGGTTCGTTCGGCGGCCTTTCGCAGGAGCGCTTTAATCTTCGAGAAGGCGTTCTCGATCGGGTTGAAGTCCGGGCTGTAGGGCGGGAGATAGAGGAGTGACGCACCCGCCGCCTCGATCATCGCACGCACGCGCGGCCCCTTGTGACTCGACAGGTTGTCCATCACGACGATGTCGCCCGGTACGAGCTCGGGGACGAGGACCTTCTCGACATAGGTTTCGAAGGTAGCCCGGTTGATCGGTCCGTCGAGGACGAGGCGCAATCACACCGCTGGTGCGAAGGCCGGCGATGAAGGTCGTCGTCTTCCAATGGCCATGTGGAATGCCAACCCGCAAGCGCTGCCCGCACGGGGCTCGTTCGTAGCGGCGCGCCATGTTGGCCGAAGCCCAAGTCTCGTCGATGAAAACGAGCCGCGCTGGGTCGAGGTCGAGCTGCCCTTCGAAGCAGGCCTCGCGCTGCTTCAGGACGTCGGGACGATCCTGCTCCGCGGCATGCGCGGTCTTTTTTTGAGCGTGATCCGGCGCCGATCGAAGAAGCGCCACAGCGTGCCGATACCGACCTCCACGCCTTTCCCCGCAAGCGCCGTCTTGATCTCCACGAGCGTGATGTCCGGCGTCTCTTCGACGAGCGAGAGGATCAGCCCGGCATGCGCCTCGATGCGGCCCGAGCGGCGGTCTCCGCCGAGCGCCTTCGGCCGCGCGTCGCCCTGTGTGCGCTCGCGCGCGCACCAGCGGATCGCGCTCGAGGCGCTCACTCCGAAGCGAAGCGCCGCTTGGCGGCACGACAGCCCTTCGCCAATGGCCGCGAGAACCCGAGACCTCAGATCGAGCGAAAGCGCTTTCGACATGTCTGCCGGCCTCCTGCCCCGGCAGACAGCCCTAAAGAAAAGATGCCGATTGTTCTGCCGGTATGATTGTCGCCGCCGTCATATCTCGCCCATTCCGCGGTGATCATCGCGCAGCCAGACATAGACAGCGGGAATCACGAGAACCGTGAGTGCGGTCGAAGAGGCCAGACCGAAGACCAATGAAATGGCGAGGCCCTGGAAGATCGGGTCGGCCATGATGAAGGCGGCGCCGATCATCGCCGCGGCGGCCGTCAAGAAGATGGGCTTGAACCGGATGGCGCCCGCTTCGAGCAGCGCTTGGCGCAGCACGGCCCCCTCCGCGCGCCGGTGGCGGATGAAATCCACGAGCAGGATCGAATTGCGCACGATGATGCCCGCAAGCGCAATGAAACCGATCATCGAGGTGGCCGTGAACGGCGCCTTCAGGAGCCAATGGCCGAGCACGATTCCGATCAGGGTCAGCGGCACCGGGATAAGGATCACGAGCGGCAGGCGGAACGAGCCGAATTGGGCGACGACCAGCAGGTAGATGCCGAGGATCGCCACGCCAAACGCCGCGCCCATGTCACGAAACGTCACATAGGTCACTTCCCATTCACCGTCCCACAACAGCGATACTTTCGATTCATCGAGCGGCTGACCGTGATAATGGATCGCGGGGGCGCCGGCCGCGCCCCAATCCATTTTCTTGATCTCATCCTCCACCGCGAACATCCCATAGATGGGCGCCTCAAATCGCCCCGCCACTTCCGCTTGGACCATCTCGGCGAAGCGGCCGTCGCGGCGGAACAGACTATAGGAGGCGGGCTCCCGCTTGACCGTGACGACGTCGCCGAGCTCCACATTCTTGCCCTGGCGCGTGGTTCCCCCCGCCGGCAAGGGCGTCGAGAGGATTCGCTCGGCCAATGTCTCCGCCCGCTTGGGCATTTTGACGTCGATTGCGATTGGCTTCGTGCCGAAGCCGCGCTGCGAATAGCCGACCCTCACGCCGCCGACGATGGCGGCGATCGTGTCATAGACCGCCTGTTCATCGACGCCGTAAAATTCAAGATTTTCCTGGTTGATGGAAAAGCGCAGCCGCTCGCTTGGCTTATGGAACGTCGTGTCCACATCGACGACGAAGTCGACTTTTTTGAAAGCCTCGCGGACCTTTTCCGCCGCGGCCCGGCGCGCCGCCTCGTCCGGCCCATAGACCTCGGCAAGAAGCGTCGCGAGGACCGGCGGGCCAGGCGGCACTTCGACGACCTTGACAATGGTGCCCGGAGGCTTCGCCAGATCGGAGAGGCGATGCCGGACATCGAGCGCAATGGCGTGGCTTGCCCGCTGGCGCTCGCCCTTCGGCAGCAAATTGATCTGGAGATCGCCTTGCTCCGGGCCGCTTCTGAGATAGGAGTGTCGGACGAGACCGTTGAAATTGAAGGGTGCCGCGGTTCCCGCCTGCACTTGTATGGAGGTCAGCTCCGGCAGGTCCCGCATCCGGTCAGCGGCGGCCATGAGGAAACGCTGGGTATCCTCCAGCGTTGTTCCCTGGGGCAGATCGACAACGACCTGGAGCTCCGACTTATTGTCGAAAGGCAATAGCTTGACCGTGACATCCTTGGTCGCGAAGAGCACGCAAACCGCCACTGTTGCCACTGTCACAACCAGCAGGAAAATCCTGGAACGGCGCTGGCCGGTCAGCAAAGGACGCGCGATCTTGAGATAAAAGCGCCCCATCGCGCCGATCTCATGCGTCTCGGACGGCGTCGCCTCATGCGGCTTTTCGGTCTCGAACCGGCCTCGCGCGATATGATAGAGAAGCCAGGGCGTGATCGTGACCGCGACGAAGAAGGAAAACAGCATCGCCATCGAGGCATTGGCCGGGATGGGGCTCATGTAAGGCCCCATGAGGCCGCTGACGAACATCATCGGCAGCAACGCCACGATGATGGTGAGGGTTGCCACAACGGTCGGATTGCCGACTTCGGCGACCGCTTCCACCGCCGTTGTGATGAGATCCTTGCTGCCCCGGGCGTGCCAATGCCGGACGATATTCTCGACCACCACGATCGCGTCATCGACCAGAATGCCGATCGAGAAAATGAGCGCGAAGAGGCTCACCCGGTTGATCGTGTAGCCCATCATCCAAGACGCGAAAAGGGTGAGGAGAATGATGGTCGGGATGACAACAAGAACGACGATCGCTTCGCGCCATCCGACGGCCAGCATGATGAGCGCGACGATCGAGAGGGTTGCAAGACCGAGATGGAAGAGCAGTTCATTGGCCTTCTCGGTGGCGGTCTCGCCATAGTTGCGGCTCACGGTCACCGATACGTCCTCGGGAATGAGCCGCCCCTCCACCGTCTTCAGCCGCGCCAGGAGTTCGTCGGCCACGATGACCGCATTGGCGCCCCTGCGCTTGGCGAAGGCGATCGTCACAGCCGGGCGCCGCTCAAGCGTGCCGGCAGCGGTGCGGGTCAGCGTCCAGGTGCGATGATTGGGCTCCGACGCACCGACGATGACATCGGCGACGTCCTTGACATAGACCGGGCGCCCATCGCGGGAGGTCAGGAGGAGAAGACCAATATCCGGCACGCCCTGCAGCGTCTGGCCGGCGACGACGGGCGTGTTCTTGTTGGCCTCTGCAAAGGCCCCAACCTGGAAGGAGCGGTTGGCGTTGGTCAGCTTGTCGACGAGCTGGTTTAAGGTGATTCCATAGAGCGCAAGCCGTTCGGGATCGGGCTCCACGCGAATTTGATTCGGGCTGCCGCCGACGATATAGGTGAGGCCGATATTGTCGGCTTTGACGAGTTCATGCTGCAGCTCCTGGGCGATCTGGAAGAGCCCATTGTCGCTCCAGCGGGCGGCGGCGCCGGGCTTGGGCTCGAGGGTGAGCGTCACGATCGCGACGTCGTTGATGCCGCGGCCAATAATGATCGGCTCTGGAATCCCTTTCGGCAGATCCGCGATATTGGCGCGGATCTTCTCGTGCACGCGCAAAAGCGCGGTATCTTCATCGGTTCCAACGAAGAAACGCGCCGTCGTGACCACGGAATCGTCCTGAGTGGTCGAATAGACGTGTTCAACGCCGTTGATCGCCTTGACGATATCCTCGAGCGGCTTGGTAATGAGTTCGATTGCGTCGCCCGCTTTGTAACCGTTGGCGGTGACCAGTATATCGACCATGGGCACGCTGATCTGCGGTTCTTCCTCGCGCGGCAGCGAGAGCAGCGCGATGCTGCCGACAATGAGGGCCGCGAGGAGGAGGAGCGGGGTCAGCGGCGAATTGATGAAGGCGCGGGTGAGATGCCCGGAGATGCCAAGCTTCATGGCGAGGTCACCACGTCGCCTTCGTGAAGGCCCGCGAGAATTTCCAGCCCCCCTTCGACGGGAAGGCCAGGCTGGACGACGATTTCGGTGCCGTCCTTGAGTTTCACATAGCTCACGCCGAAACGGCGATAGACGAAGCCATCTGGAATGACAAGCGCATTGCGCGCGCCGGTTGCCACGTAAACGCGCGTGCGCTCGCCGACGAAATAGTCGTCGAGGCCATCGACCCTGACATCCGCGATTACCCGTCCTTGATCGATTTGCGGATAAACAAGCACCACATTGCCACGGCGCAATGTCTCGGGTTCCACCGACCGCGCCCGCAATCCGCGCGCTCCGATGAGAATCGTGTCGCCCGCTTTCATGAATTGCGCATGCCGCTCGGGGAGCTGCAAGCGCAAAATATATTTGTCGGCCGCGATGATGGCGATCGTCTCACCGGGCATGGCCACGCTGCCCTCCCATACCGGCACTTTGAGCACGCGCCCGGCGCCAGGCGCGAGGACGGCGCCTTGCTGCACCTGCTCTTGAACCACCTGCCGGTCGGTCAGCAGCGCCTGAAGCGTGCGTTCCGCGACATCGAGGGTCGTGCGCGCTTGATCAAGCTGCGCCTGCGACGACGTCCCCGTAGCCCGCAGCTTTTGAATGCGGTCGAAATTGAGCTGCGCCTGATCCCGGTTGGCCTTTTGCGCCTCGACGCGCGATTGAAGAGCGTCGATTTGCAATTGCAGCTTCTGATCGACAATCACTGCGATGCGATCGCCCGTATTGACGCGATCTCCTTCCCGGACCGCGAGGGATGTGATCGTGCCTCCGATACGGGCGCGCGCGAGCAGCTGACGCACCGGCTCGACGGTGGCGATCACAGCCTTGCGGTCGTCGACCGATTGAAGCTTTACGGCTTGGTCCGCCGCGTAACTGGCGCGCGGCGGCCCGCTCAGCCCGAGAAAGACCCCGCCCATGATGGCCATCAAGGCGGCGGTGGAAGCGGTGTGGGCCATGCGCAGCTCCTTATGATTCGGCGGACTTGACATATATATTATATCTTACTAAATTAGCAAACATGGATATAAAGGCGATGCAAATCCAAGCCTGCGCGGCAGCCGGATTTTTGAAAATTCTCGCCAACGACCGGCGGCTGATGATTCTGTGCGAGCTTTTGAAGGGCGAGCGTTCCGTCGGCGAACTCGAAGACATTGTCGGTCTCAGTCAATCGGCTCTTTCGCAGCACTTAGCGCGGCTGCGCAGCAGCCAGCTCGTGAAAACAAGGCGTGAATCGCAGACGATCTATTATCGCATCGCGGATCCGGGCGTGACGAAAATCATCGGCGCGCTCTACGACCTCTATTGCGGCCCCGAAGTTGGCCGCTAACCTGGAAAGGACAGCAGATGTCGATCGACCGCGCCGTCATGGTATTTGCCGGATGCATGATCCTTTTGAGCCTGGCGTTGAGCCAGCTTCATAGCCATTACTGGCTGCTGCTCACGGTGCTTGTGGGTATCCAACTCATACAATCGGCGTTCACCGGCTTTTGCCCGGCGGCCATTCTTTTCAAGCGGCTGGGATTTCGTCCGGGCACGGCGTTTTCTTGAACCCTAGGGGTCTTGGGACGATCGGCAGGCGCCGAAACGCGTCCAGCGGGCGCGAAGGAACGGCCTTTCCCGATATGCGAATGGAAACGAAAACAAAACCGAAAGGGAGAAATGATGGCTGAGATTGTCGTATTAGGCGCTGGTATTGGCGGAATTTCGATGGCCTATGAGCTCCGGGCGCAAATTGGCCGCAAGGCCAATATCACGCTCTTGTCGGACTCGGAGTGGTTTCACTTCGTGCCCTCCAATCCCTGGGTGGCGGTCAATTGGCGCAAGCCCGAGGACATCAAGGTTCACCTCCCCAAGATCTGCCAGAAACTGAAAATTGGCTTCGATCCCACGGGGGCAAAACATGTTCTCCCAAGCGAGAACGCCATCGAACTCAAGGATGGCCGCCGCCTCCCCTATGACTATCTCGTCATCGCGACGGGCCCGGAACTGGCCTTCGACGAAATCGAAGGGCTCGGTCCGCAAGCCAACACCAATTCAATCTGTCATGTCGATCACGCCAAGGACTCGGCGGAGAAGTGGGAACGCTTCTGCAAGGATCCCGGCCCGATCGTCATCGGTGCCGTCCAGGGCGCCTCTTGCTTCGGGCCGGCCTATGAATTCGCCCTCATTGTCAACGCCGATCTGCGCTGCCGGAAAATCCGCGATCGCGTGCCGATCACCTTTGTCACCTCCGAGCCATACATCGGTCATCTCGGCCTCGGCGGCGTCGGCGACACCAAGGGCGTTCTCGAATCGGCGTTCCGCGATCGCGACATCAAATGGGTGACCAACGCCAAGCTCGACCGGGCCAATGCCGATTCCGTCGAAGTCACCGAAATGGGAGAAGACGGCAAGCCGAAGCGGCAACACAGCTTCCCGTCCAAGTTCACGATGTTCATTCCCGGATTTCGCGGCGTCTCCTGCATGATGGGAGATGATGGCAAGGGCCTCGCCGGTCTCGCCAATCCGCGCGGCTTTATCCTGGTCGACAAATATCAGCGCAATCCGACCTTCAAGAATATTTTCGCGGTGGGCGTCTGCATCGCCATTCCCCCCTTCGAGCCGACACCGGTTCCTGTTGGTGTTCCGAAGACCGGATATATGATTGAATCGATGGTGGCCGCCGTTGCCGAAAATATTCGCGATCTGATCGCGGGCAAAGAGCCGCGCAGCGAACCGACCTGGAGCGCCGTCTGCCTCGCCGATTTCGGCAACAGTGGCGTGGCTTTTGTCGCCGTGCCGCAAATTCCGCCGCGGAATATCAACTGGACGGGCGAAGGATACTGGGTCCATTTGGCGAAGGTCGCCTTCGAAAAATATTTCCTGCGCAAAGTCCGCAAGGGTTTGGCGGAACCCGTTTATGAACGCCTGATCATGAAGGCGATCGGCGTCAACCGGCTTCGCGAACCGCCGCCCGCGCCAACCGGGGGAGGCGCGTGACATGGCGGGCGCGAGCGCACTTTTCCTTCTGTACTTAAGGCTGCTGACCCTTCGCAGGCGGAGAATTCTGCCTGCGACGATCCCTCTGCGTCAGATCAATGCGGATCGTCCCAGCAAATCCTACCGCTAAACGGCGCCTGCCTTCGTCCCGCACGCGCACCGGTTGTGCCCAGAGAGAAGAGAGACACCATGAATAAGAACTGGCTTGGTATCACCACGGAGATGACGGCGGCGGTCAAGGAGCTCCGCGCCGGAACGCCAAATGTGATGAAGGAGTTCTCGGCCCTGGCGCGGGCGGCCTTGGAGCCGAAGGCGTTGGACATCAAAACCAAGGAACTCATCGCGCTGGCGATTTCTGTCGCAACGCGATGCGACCCCTGCATCGCCTTCCATGCCCAGTCCGCGGTCAAGCAAGGGGCCACCCGCGACGAAGTCATGGAGGCCATGGGAATGGCGGTCTATATGGGGGCTGGCCCGTCGGTCATGTATGCCGCGCAAGCGGTTGAGGCTTACGATCAATTCAAGGCGCCGGCGCCGGCGCCGGCTGAGTGACGCCGGGCCGGCCGTTCCTTGCGTTTCGGCATTTCTCGCCGGCGATCATCCTGGCCATCCGAGCGCGAATGCTCCCATTCATGCTTTTTGGGTACCGGCTGGCGAGAATGTGGAGGATGAGATGACATATTATTTCAGCAAGACGCTGCCTGCCGGCTTCGACGACGCGGTCCGCCGGACGACCGAAGCCCTGAAGCAGGAGGGTTTCGGCATTATCACCGAGATCGACGTCAAGGAGACCTTCAAGAAAAAGCTGGGGATCGAGTTTCGCAACTATCGCATCCTTGGCGCGTGCAATCCTGCCCTTGCCCATGGCGCGCTTAAGCTCGAAGACAAGGTTGGAACCATGCTCCCTTGCAATGTCGTCGTTCAAGATGCGGCTGGCGACACCGTCGAAGTCGCGGCGATCGATCCCGTGGCCTCCATGCTGGCGATTGACAACCCATTTTTGAAAAAAGCGGCCGAGGAAGTTCGTGAGCGCCTCAAAAAGGCGTAAATTAGCTTTACGGCGCTTTACTAGTCTTTTACAAGCTACTGAATTTTAAGGATATTACTATCTAGAGCTCTTTCCTTGATTACCGTGCTTTACCCTGCATATATTGGACAAATTTTTGATAAGCAGGGCAGGCCATGTCAAAGACACTCAAAAGGCGAGACATCGAGAGCAGAACCGCGCGCGCAAAACTCAAGCCCTCAGGCAAGCCCTATTGGCACTCCGTCGATATCAAGCTGCACGTCGGCTACAGGAAGGGACTGCGTGGCGGACGCTGGGTGATGCGCCGGTATAGCGGCGACGGAGTCTATACGGTTGAAACCATCGGAACCGCCGACGACAATCAAGACGCCGACGGCGAGACGATCCTCACTTTCAATCAGGCGCGGAACAAAGTTCGTGAACTTGCCAAGCGCTATCGGGCGACGACGCCCGGCGGCGCAACGCTAACTGTCAAGGACGCCATCGGAGCCTATCTGCGGGGCCAGCGGGGGCGCGATCAGCATTTGCGTCTCGCACGTCATGTCCTGAAGGCCGATATCGCTTTGAGGCCGCTGAGCAGCCTGACAGAGGCCGCCCTGGCCGCATGGCGCGATAGCCTTCCTCGGACGATCTCACCGGCAACAGTCCGGCGCATCTCGACCGATTTTCGGGCTGCGCTCAATGCAAGTGCGAAAGCGCACCGCAAGGAGCTGCCCGCCGACTTTCCGGCGATCATTCAGCATGGCCTCGCCGTCAAGGAGCCCGCCGTTGCAGGGGCACGGGAGACGCAAGTCCTAAGCGATGCGGACATCCGGCGGCTGATCGACGCCGCTTGGAAGGTGGACGCCGAGGGAGACTGGAATGGTGACCTTGCCCGGCTTATTCTTGTACTTGCCGCCACGGGCGCGCGGTTCTCTCAAATCATCCGGATGACTGTTTCTGACGTCCAGGGCAACCGGCTCATGGTGCCCGTGTCGCATAAGGGGCGCGGGGCAAAATCCGCCGCACGGATAGCCGTGCGTGTTGGGGAGGATGTCATCGATGCTCTTCGGCCCGCGACTGCCGGGCGCAAAGGCCATGAGCCGCTGCTTCTGCGCCCACATTGGCACACAGGGACTAGCCGCAAGCCTATCGAAGAGGGCAGGGCGCCGTGGCAAGCGGCCAATGAGCTAACCCGGCCGTGGGCGAAGACGCGCGAGCTGGCCGGGCTCAACGAGAGCATTATTCCGTATGCTTTGCGACATTCGAGCATTGTTAGGGGGTTGCGTGCCGGGCTCCCCGTGCGGCTCGTCGCGGCCCTGCACGATACAGGCACGGCAATGATTGAGAGGCACTACTCCGCGTTCATTGTCGATGCGATGGACGAACTCGCAGCGAAAGCGATTGTACCGCTTACGTCGGCGCCGGTTAGCCCTATCCGGAGGGCTAATTAAGCAGGCGTTTTTCGCCCGACTATGGGACCGCAGACGATATCAACGTCGTTTCGATAAGGAAATGAGCCATGAAAAAAGATTATAAAAAAGACTATGACGTGTACCTAACCATGGCCAGGGATACGCTGGAAATTAAGTACCTGACACCAGAGGACCGCTGGACGCTTGAGCAAGGTATTTGCTTTTTTTCAAACGGGCGCATTCTTTTCGATCACGCGGACCCAAAAGTGCGCGAGGCAGCGGCGTGCCTCGCAACCGGCTCCCATCATATCGGCGCCGTTTGCCGCGTGACCCGCAGTGAGGCGAAATACTGGGAACTCGAAAAACGCGGCGGCAAGAAGCCTCCAGGGGTGCGTCAAGAAAGAATGGAAGCGTGGCACGCCTGCGCAAGAAAGGAGCTGACCGAGATTAGGGGTAAAAATCCGTTCCTTAGCGCCGAGGGTGTGGCCGAGAAAATAAAGGGAAAGCCCACAGCGGCTCCGATGCCAAGTTTACGCACGCTGACTGAGTTCATCCGAGGCGAACTCAAGGCCCCCGCCGTCCCCAAATCCCTGCGCCTTATTAAGGTATAGCGACGGTCGAAGTACTTCATTGCCCGATTAGAGTACTTCAAACGCTAGAATACCGGCGAAAGCGGTATCATGTTGGTTCCACGGCAATATTATGCAGTGGAGCAAGCAGTGGAACTTCAGAAACGACAAGGCTGGCGCGTCAAGGATTGGTGTGCCGAGGATGTTCGCATCCTTTCCCCAGCCATGGTCTTTAAGCTTTGGCGCGAAGGCAAAGGGCCTAAACGCGTTCGCGTAGGCCACGCGACCATCATCACCGAAAGTCCTGGGGAGTATTTGGCGCGTCTGGAGCGGGAAGCCGCCGCCGAGATGGAGACAGTGTGATGGCCCGGCCCAAGGGCGCATCCGACGGTGACTTCACCAGGCTCACACCGCTGGACGACAGCAGCGAACGCCAAACAGCGAGGGCTCGCGATGTGGACGCGCGTGCGTCTCATTCATCGGACCTGCTGAGGGATCAGGGCTTCGATGACCGTTTATCCGGCTAGCCCCATAAAACGCAGACTTCGATCTACGAAGGCGCAAATTCTGCTCCGGCGTGACGCCCTTTTTGACATTATCGCCGAGCAACGCCCGATGACGGTGCGCCAGGTGTTCTACCAGGCGACTGTCAGGGGCGTGATCGAGAAGACCGAGGCGGGTTACGACAAGGTGCAGACCGATCTTGCCTTGATGCGAAAGGCAGGTGAGCTGCCCTACAACTGGCTCGCGGACTCGACGCGCTGGCAGCGCAAACCGCAATCCTTTGGCAACGTCGAAGAAGCGCTTAAGGATTGCGCCGCTTTTTACCGAAAGGCCCTTTGGCGCGATGTCCCGGCCTATGCGGAAATCTGGCTGGAAAAGGATGCACTGTCCGGCGTCATCTATCCGGTTACAGCCAATTACGATGTGCCGCTCATGGTGGCGCGGGGCTATGCGTCCCTGTCGTTTCTGCATAGCGCCGCCGAAGCCATCGCCGAACTCGAAGTTCCTGCCTACATCTATCATCTCGGCGATTACGATCCGTCCGGCGTGAACGCTGGCGAAAAGATCGAAGAAACCTTGCGCAGTCTGGCATCGGAGGCTGAGATCCATTTCGAGCGGATCGCCGTAACGCCGGGGCAGATCATCGAATGGGATTTACCCACGCGGCCCACAAAGACCACTGACAGCCGCGCGAAAGGCTTCGGCGACATCAGTGTCGAACTCGATGCCATTCCGCCAGACCGTCTTCGCAGCCTCGTGCAAGAAGCCATTGAACGCCACCTTCCGCCTGATCAATTCGATGTGCTGAAGGTCGCCGAGGAAAGCGAGAGGCAGATCCTTGTTGCCTTGGCGCGCGGCGACGACGTGCCATTTTGTGGCATGGAGAAAGAGTGATGCCAACCCTGTCCTTGAACCGCATTTGTCGCAGAATACGGGCTGGCGAGACTGATTGGCTCGCGCAAAAGAAAAGCCCCTCCGCCGTGAGGCGAAAGGGCTAAACACTAGGCTCTCTCTAACTCTAACCGGGGCGTGGAACAACCCCGCCAACCGCCTAAACGGCGACAACAAAGATAAGGAAACGCCAGGCAAGCATTCGGCCCTTCGTTGATGCCACGATAATCGGCAGCCTCGCTGCGACCATGGCGCCACCAAGGGATTTTGTCAAGTTTTGTAATGTTTTTGACAACTTCCTTTTGCGGGAACTGCTATGGCACGCCTTGAAAACACCGCCCCTGGAGGCGGGGCACCGTCACCGAAATCCGGCGCGATTTCGATTGAAATTACAAAGTTTACAAGTCCCGACGGCGTCGTTCTATCAAAGCGAATTTCAAAGGTTAATGGTGATGTCAGGAAGTTGCCCGCGGGGCAACCCTGGCAAGGGACCATGTCCCGTCTGATACTCGCAAATTATAGTGAATTTGGCGCGCTGATCGAAAACACTCCGACCAATGTTGCTTATGGCCTCGGCGCCATGAAGCCGGAGCTGGGAGAGACAGCTAAACTTGTCTTGAAGGAACAGGAACCGACGGCGGGGCCAGGCTGCGCGGCACGCACCAAGGGCAATCTCCTGTACGCCGAGGGGCGCCCGGCTTTCGTCCTGTGCGATTACGATACGAAAGGCATGCCGAAGGACGTCGAGGCGCGCCTGGAGGCTGCGGGAGGGTTCATTGGGGCGTTGCTGTACATCTGCCCGCTGTTCGCCGATGTGGCCTATATTGTTCGGCCGTCAACGTCCGCAAATATCATCGACACCGAGACAGGAGAAAATCTCGACGCGGCAGGAGAGCACCTGTTCGTCGTAGTCAAGGATAGTGACGATGCAGAGCGGTTCCTGAAGACGCTGCACGAACGCGCCTGGCTCGCGGGCTATGGCTGGTGTGTCATCGAGGCGAATGGAGATATTGCGGATAAATCTATTGTCGATGCGCAGCGCCCGAGCGCGTTGTGTACGAGGCCATTGCCGCTTGTGATCCGCCATTTAAGGCAGGGCCCGGCCGTCGTCCATGAAGGCGACGCAATGTCGACGCGTATGGCCTGCCCCGACCTTTCGAAAAGCGAAAGAACGCAGTTCAAGAAGCTTCTGAAACAATCTCGCGCCGCGCTGGAAGATGAAGCCGCTGCCGTCAGAGCGCGTTGGAAGGAAAATAGAATTACGCAGATGATGGCTGCGGGTGTCTCTCGTGAAAGCGCCGAGGCACAAGTTGCCGAATTGATGAATGGAATTCTCGGCCCCGATGTTCAGCTTGAATTTGATAGGTATGATATTGGCGTCGTGAAAGTCGCCGACATTCTCGCCGACCCGAAAAAATATAATCATGAAACATTAGCCGATCCGATTGATGGCGCGGAGAAGCGCGGCCCCAACAGAGCAAAACTCTATGTAAATGACGATGACTCCGTCGTTATTCATGCCTACACGGAGAGCGGGGAAGTTTGTTATCGGCTCGTCAATAATAATACAAACCGAGAGCCAATCATTTGCGCCAAGGGGCGCCTTGATGAAATGACAGTAGAGGCGGAATTGGCGCTTATCGATGCGGGAAATATCTATCAACGATTGGGAAAAATCGTCGGCATAGAGCAGGAGAATGGCAAGAACTGTGAAGGCGAGAGCGTTATTTTCAAGGCAATCAAGGAACGCGGAAATTATGCATTGATGCGCGATTTGGCTCGGGCGGCGGAATTCCAAGTGTGGAATGCGAAAAAAGCGAAATTCGTTTCCTGTAACCCGCCCATGACTATCGTTCATATGCTGAAAGAAGAGGGCCATTCCAAGCTGCCCGTTTTAAGGGGCATTCTTTCGGCGCCTACACTTCGAGCCGACGGTTCTATTTTACAGGAACCCGGTTTTGATAAGCGGACAGGTATGATTTTCGATCCGCACGGCGTCGTCTTTCCCCGCGTGCCGGATAATCCGACAAGGGAAGAGGGACAAGCCGCACTCGACAAAATTATACATCTTTTGCGAGAGTTTCCGTTCGAGGGACCGGATAAGAAAGGAGAAAAGTCGGCTTCTCGTAGCGTTGCTTTATCATTGATTTTAACAGCAATGGTAAGACAGTCGCTTTTGATTGCTCCTGCCCATGCGACAGATGCCCCAATGCCTCGAACGGGCAAGAGCAAAATCATTGATATAGCCCATGCGCTTGCATATGGACATCGTGCGGCCGTGAATAACTGGACTGGCGACAAGACGGAAGATGAAAAGCTTCTCGGCGCAGTCGCATTAAGTGGATGTGCGTCTCTCGCAATTGATAATATCGAGACCTCCATAGGCGGGGCACTTCTGTGTCAACTTTTATCCCAGGAATATGTCAAAGTACGCATTCTAGGATTGAGTGAGCAGCCCATGGCTGAGGCAAACTTCCTGGTGACGTTCAATGGTAACAATATCAAATTATAAGGGCCTTCGCCTTCAAGAGGGCGTGGGCAGCTTTCGAGGCAGCCAGGAAAAATTGCCCGTTTTCTGGCATATGGCTCATTAGTGAATTTAGGTGCCAGATAGAGGAGGTTACGATGTACGCGAAACTCGTCAAAGTGGCGCTTGCGCTGTTCGTCGCATTCGCGCCATTCACAGCTCACGCACTGAACTACCAACAGTGCGCGGAAAAACCGCTCTATGACCGGAATGACTGTTACAGGGCTGTAGACATCTGTTTTGAGATTGTCCTCAATGCCAGGGTTGTGTTTAACGCCGTTGCCCGAGGCACAGACCGCGATCTCATAATCTACGCCCTTACCAGCAGTCCGCCGAGAATGGAAAAGCAAGACGCTGAGTTCCTTGTGGATCAAGTCACAGAAGTCCTCAGGCCAGACGGAAAATACGATCCTGAGAAGTACAATCCCGATGAATTCGCCAGGCCTCTCCAAAACAAATGCCTCAAATCTTATGGCCTCGAAACAGTGAGACCTCAGATCAACTGGTAAGCGAAACATGACGACGCTAGATTTGCGCACGCCATGTCCACCGGCAATCCCAAGCCCGGCGCTGAATGAGCATGGGAGGTTAGAGAAAGGTGTGATGATGACAACATTCGCAACATTACATCCTGATGGGACTTTGACGAATGTCAGAGAAATCGAACAATCCGACATTCGAAAATGTCCAGCGTTCGACGCAGCCAGAAAAATTATGGTGCCTGTTTCGGTACTTTCGACACCTTCGATGGTTTTATATCAACGCGCGAGAAAAATGCCGTCCGGGCTAGGCAAGAACAAACCAGAAACAGAGGGCGAATGGTGCGGGAAGCTCTGCTTTGGTACGGCGAAACTGATCCTGTTAAAACCACAGAGGAAATCAAAGAGGAAGACCCGCAGAAAGAAGAGCTTTTAAGCGTCCTGACGGAGCTGAAGCGCGTCTACGGCAACGCGACATTTTCGACGAAAGAGTTACTCAAAGAACAGAAGCAGGGGGAACTGTTCGAGGCGCTAAGGGGTGTGGCTCCGTCGCGCAGCGGCGAAAGCATCGACGGGAAAAGGCTCGGTGCTTGGTTCGGCTACAAAAAGGATGTTCTCGTCGGAGGGCTGAAACTGATCAAGGTTGGGGAGACAAACCACGCGACATGGAAGGTAGGTGGTTCTTTGTCTGAAGCAGCGAAGGAACCTGATGTGCTGCCTTTGGCCGAGAAGGAGATATTTTTTTGAAAAGGAAGGTTGACTTCGATACCTTCGACACCAGCGATAGTTATACTCAAAAGCACGGCGACGAAGGCGACCGGCTCTAACTTTATCGGGGTTGTCCGCTCGATATGTGGTCTGTCTTTCGTGCACCTTATCGACGTTATCCTTTCTCCACTCAGCGCGCGCTACACGAATCCTATCTTTGTTCGCCGCATACCAAGCAGCCCTGTACTCGCGTATTTTATCCTTGTTGACCAGGACATAAGCGGCCCTCTTTTCCGCGTCGTAATAGTTTTTACGACGATATTTATGGTTATTCTCTTTAGACCAGCGACGGGCCTTATCAGGATTCTCTTTACGCCAGCGACGAGTCCTTTCACAATTTTCTACCGCGTGAGTTTTACGATAAATGAGAGCGTCCAACGAAACGCATTCGCAGCAATGGCTATTACATAATATCCGTTCCGAAATATGTCATCTACAACAGGGTTTCTGAACGAGATTCGTATAATTCAAAACAATGAGTGTGGAAGTTGTCACAAACCCTTGGGAAGAGGCGGGCACCTAGATCATATTATTCCTTTGGCTCACGGAGGCACGCATAATCCAGCGAACCTTCAATGGCTTTGTCCCTTCTGCAGCAGTTCAAAGGGCAGCAAGTCACCTTATCAATTTATCCGTGAGACAGGAAGAATGCTTTCGTGGTGGGATGCATGTTGATTTCTTTTCGGCGAACGGCGGCCGCGCATCACTAGCCGTTTATGCCGAGGCGGGGGGCGGGTGTGTCGAGTTACTGAGCGGTGGGTTCGTCTCCCAGCTCCCCGCCCTTCGGCCCCGCTCCTCGTTTTTCTTTTGTCTGATCCCGGATGAACGGACAGACATAAGGCGCGGCGGAGGTTGGTTATCGGTGACGGCCAGTCCTCCGCCGCTTACCTTTCAGGGAATGAGGTTGACGATTATTGTATCGCGTAAAGACGCCAAAGCAGCGGAGTTAACTCGTTATTTCACTGGGAAGCAAGATATTCTCCGCCGTTAAAAGGCATTGTCGCGGCGGAGAAAGGCGGCAGGCTTCGAGAAGTTACTCCACCTCGAGGTCTGCCGCCATTTTATAGGTTCGCTGTTGATGGTCCTGCAACAGCGTCGGGGGGCGAGGTTTTTTCCCTGGACCTCGCCCCTCTAACTTTTTGAGGTGGTCCTCTTGAAACTCGTCGATGCGATTATGAACGTGTTCACGTGGATCATAATGGTGATCCTATATTCAATATGGGCGCTGTCGCTTGTAAGGAAATGACGACATGGCCCTCCAGACCCTCGATATCCCTTTCGACTCATCACAATTCGACGCGTTCATCGAAAGATGGGAGCAGCATCGCGACCAAGTCGCTGCGATGCCCTCCGCGTGGAAGGATATTTCCAAGCATGTCGATGAGACTGCGAACAAATTTGAAGAGATTTTCGGACAACTCAAGGGCGGCCCGCGCGCCGATGGCGGAAAGAAGAAAGCTCAACAGGGCATTCTCGACATATTAACCGGCGCGTCCGGTTCGTGGCGTAAACTCGCGCATGAAGGCGTCAATTTCTTTCAACATATCGGCGCCGCTACCAAAGAATTTGTGAAGTGGGCGGCACTTCGCAGCGCCTTCACCGGGCTGATCGGCGCCGGTGGCCTATGGGGCCTCGATCGAATGGCCGGGATGGTCACGCGTCAACGCACGAGCGCCATGGGCCTCGATGTCACGACGGGGCAGAAAGCAGCGTTTGAAACCTACTTTGCGCGCCTCGGAGACGCCCAAGCCATCCTCGGCGGCCTCGCCGAATCCCTGCATGATATCGGCCACCAGGGCGCGCTCGTCAGCATGTTCGGCGGCAACCTTCCCGAGGAATATAACAAAGGCGACGTTGTCCGCCTCTGGACAAAACTTCTCCCGCGCCTGAAGCAGCTTGCCGACACCACCGATCCCGCGTTTTTTGCTCAGACGGTTGAGGCGTACGCGCTTCAACAATTAGGCATCACTCCAGAAACTCTGCGCGTGCTGCGCAACATGCCGCACGGCGAAATGAATAGCCTCATTCAGCGCTATAAAACTGGCGCAGTGCGCATGGACATGCCACCAGACATTCTCACAAAGTGGACGGAATTAAATGTTCAACTAACCGCAGCGGGGCCACAAGATACAAAATGTATTAGTCGAGGGACTCATCCCGCTCAAACCGAGCCTCGAACACCTATCCGCTAATTTCGTAAAGCTGATCGACGCCGTGTTGTCGTCTAAAGAGATGCGTATGTGGATCGATAGAACTGGCGAGGGATTGGATTGGTTTGCGCGCGAAATAGGTTCGCCAGAATTTATATCTGAGGCCAAGAAATATACCGAAGCGGCCGGATTTATTCTTTTTACTCTACATAAATTAGAGAAATATGAGAGGCTTTTTCGAATTCTTCGGAGGGCCGCCGAGAGCGGCGTGATAGGTATGGCCTGGGGCAGCCTTTCGCCGCTTGGTCCGATCGGCGGAGTACCATTTGCATTTGTTTTTGGCGCGATCGGCGCCACCGAGGGCAGCCTGGAAGCCCTCGGTGAAGTGTCGAAAGAAAAGTGGGGTGTGCCCAACGCGCCAGAGACGGGAGATACGGCGCCCTCAGGCCGCTTCACGACGACGCCAGGCGCCGGGCGGTGGAATGCCCCGATGGCCCCGCCGGTGCGGGCAGGAACGGGCGCGACGCCCTCCGCTGGTACACCCATACCAGGCGGCGCCCGAACCCCGCCCCAGGCGCCTGCTCCGTCGGCCAGGACGCCCGCGCCTCGCTCCGAAATCGTTCTGACGGAACCCCTCGCCTTCGGGGGTTCCGATTTGGCGCCACGGGAGACGCGCCGCGCCCGCGTGCCTTCCACTTGGGAGCTGGCAGTAGGTAGGGGTCAGGAGGCCGCGCAGCCCTTTGAGAAGTCCTGCGGTGCGCCCCGTGGCGCATCGCGTCGATTTCGGCTCCGCTGCCGTCGCGCCAGCAAGATATCCTTAGGAGTTCGGCCGTTGATGATTTCATTCGGAACACCTCACTACCCCTCCAGCCCGAAAACGCACCGGAGGCGCGAATCGGGTCTATAATGCGCCGACGGAGTACGCATCCTCAACTGCAAGGGCAGAGCGAGCACATCAATGTGATTGACAACACCGACGGCGAGGTGTCCATCGGCACCCGGTTGCTGCAATGAACATTATCGTGCTTGCGGCGCTGCTTGCGATCTTTTGCGCGCAGCTGTTTTTCATCCTGCGGATACCGAAACAATGAGCATATTTCCGCGCCGTTCCCCAAAATCGCGGCGATGTTTCTCCTACACGGTTTATTGTTCGAGTTTTTCTCCAATTACTCCAGCGGCGCCCGCCGCAATCGGTAGCACCACGGCCAGCAGGAAGAGCACTGTATATATATTCCACCAGGGGGCGCCTTCGTTCCACAGTTCAAACAACCAGTAAATTTGTGGCAAGGGAGGCGGAATAAACGCTGTTCCGATAACTGCTAGAAAGCTGGTATTATAGGCAAACAAAACGGCGACAAAATAGACGGCTATATTGGCGCCATAGGCCAAAACGATTAGAATTGTTTTCAAAGTGGATATAACTCTCATCTCGCAAAAATCTCCGTGATAATGAAGCAACGAGCGCGGAAATGAAAACTATTCGAGCGGTTGCTTTAGTCATTTCCGCCCCACGATAAGCCCGCAGAGTAGCAGCGTTGCGGCGGTTATTACCGAGGCCAAAATCGCCCTCCAGCCCAATAGCGCTACGACTGTCGCTGGAAAAATCGATATCAAACCGACGCCAATCAACCGATCGGCGTGAACGTGCCTATTTTCGCGTTCATTGTGAATCGGGGTCATTTAGCGGTCCTCCCCCGTCGGGCCGAAAATTTCCGCCATTTCCGCCAGGAAAACGCAGCGCAGCTTTGAGGCCTCGGTCTCGAAGCGCTGCTGAAGCTCCGCCATTTTGATGTGCAGGCGGTAATGTGCCTCTTGAGCGCGATTGACCTGCTCGTCGTTTTCGATCGCGTGGATCGTCTCGATGCTGGGGACGGCAAAATTTGTGCGTTGTGCTATAGGTTTCGTAGCCATGATTTGAATTCCTCCAGAATTCAGTTGTGGTTAGAGGCTCGTCACGTGTTGCGCGCGCGGCGGGCCTCGCTTGGGTTATTCAGTCTGCCGTCCGTAGGCGGCAGGCCGAAATCGCTTATGCGCCGGTTGGCACGATTACAGGGGTACATGAAACGTCCAAGCGCGGGACCCCGATCGTGCCTTGGTCTTGCGGAAAGAGGACACCGGCGCTTGCCCCCTCGGATCACCCGCCCTTGGAACTGTTGAACGGCGGCGGAACTCACAAATCCTCTAGGATCTCCTTGATCTCGGCGCTCTCAGTATGTGCTATGCTTGATTAAGTTTAAGCCATCATATATCCTTAATAGTGATATCTGCAAGAAAAAAAGCGATAGGATGTTGCAAAATGATTGGTGCAGCTTGCCCTAAGCCTGAGCGTGACTTACCAGAAACGATTGATTCGTTCGGGGTAGCGTCAGCCAAAATGCTAACCGGTTCACAGATGCGGGCCGCTCGCGCGATGCTGCGATGGCGCCTCGTGGATATCGCCGAAAAGGCCGGAATCAGTTTCGCCGCTGTTCAGCGCGCAGAGGCCAGCGAAGGCGTGCCCGACATGCACGTGCGGAACCTGATCGCGATCAAGCAAGCCTATGAGAAGGCCGGTATTATTTTTCTGGATCGGGACGTTGTGGGGCGAGTTGGGCCGGGGGTGAGGTTGCGAAAATGATCGTCGCTTTTCGCCGCGAAGGCATCACCGGCTTCGATCTTCCAGCGCCTGCGGGCACCGATGCGCTGCCTGAGCCCGTAAAGCGCACCATTCACCAGCTTACGCGTGAGTTTTGGAGCATCGGTGCCGCCCAAATGCTTGAGCGCATGGTGTCGCCCAAGGCGCGCGCCGTCTGGCTGGATTTTGCCAAGGTGTCTCGCGATGGCAACAAGTCGCCATGCTATTTGCCCGTCAACGGCCAGCAACATGCCGAGGCGCTCCAAGCAACAGCGAAGCTTGCCTTCGAGCTTTGCTACGCAAGCGTCTTGAAGGCGCGCGCCGAAGCCCGCTTCCAGGCCGTCGCCACGCTGCTAAGGGAGCACGGCTGGGCGGCCGATATCCGAACCCCCGGTGCCGGTCGCTGTGGCGCCCCAGGGCAAGGAGCTGAGGGCATTGATCCTTGACGCCTGCCGAGCTGTTCAATCGGCCTGGGGCACGCCGCATCGGCGAGCCGTGGCGCGCTTGATTTCGACGATCACTGGTGCTGATCATGCCCAATGTCTGCGTTTGGCGCGTTCGTGGAAAGGTTAAGTCATGGCTGCTGATTATTGCGTCTATTCTCTCGAATTCGCGCCGCGCCATTCCTCGTCCGCGAAGGTGACGTCGCGGACATGGTGAAATGCGCCGAAGCGGCCGGATTTTTCCCTCGGCTCCTCGCGCACTCCCAAAGCCAGAAAGGCGCGCGCGGCATGGCCCATTTGATGGAAGAGCAAAATTTTGACCACATCTGCGACACGCCCGGGGTGCATTAAATACCTGTTCAATAAGGACTTCCAACCTCCCAGCACATGTGCGCACATGGTTGATTTCATTAAATTTTTCCAGTCCACCCGCTTGTCATAACGGCCTGGCGGCGCTTAAATGCGTGCAATTCCGCGTATTAAGTTGGGATGTGTCGCAATGAATGTCTGTTGTCCTGGTATGTTCCGAGAAGACGAGGTCGCCGCCCGCTTCGAGGTCTCCCTTCGTACAGTGCGAGAACGCGCAAGTGTCCGGCGGATTGGCCACAAGCTGGGCCGCGCGCGCTGGTTCACCGAACAAGAAATCCTCGCACTAATGAAGGACGGCCCAGAATGCTCACGCTCACCAAACGCAAAGGCTCGCCAAACTTCTATGCGCGGGGGACGGAACTCGGCTGCGCCGTTGACCAAAGCCTTGGAACTGGCGACCGAGGCCAAGCGGAAGCGCTCCTCGCCAAGCTCCGCGCCGAAATCTTCGAAAGGCACCTTCGCGGTGGTGCCGCTCCCGGATCGGAAGGATTCGCCACCGCCGCGTTAAGATACATGGAGGGCGGCGGGGAGCGCCGATATGTGGCCCCGCTATTGCGCCACTTTGGCGACGTCCCAATCGATCAGATTGATCAGCAAGCAATCGACCGCGCTGCGGCGAACTCTTTACCCAAAGGGCGGACCGGCAACGCGCAATCGACGGGTTCACACGCCCATCTCGGCGATTTCTGAAATTTGCTGGACTGGCGCGGGATATCCGCCGCCCGAAGGCTCCGCCGGGAATTGTCCGCTGGCTGACCCACGAGGAAGCCGCAAGACTGCTTGCTGCATGCGCGCCGCACCTGCGGCCGCTCGTGTTGTTCTTATTGCTCACCGGCGCCCGGATCGGAGAAGCCCTATGGCTCGATTGGCGGTGCGTGGATCTGCCCCGCGCCCATGTGAGCTTCCCCAAGACCAAGAACGGCCGTCCTCGCGGCGTGCCATTGCATCGAGACCTTGTCGCCGCATTGGCCAACCTGCCGCACCGCGACGGGGGCGTGTTCCGCCGTCCCGATGGGAAGCCCTACCGACGCCCCCAGAGCGACTATGAGCAATCGGCGGGTGGGACTGATCAAGACCGGCTTTAAGGCCGCACTGAGGCGCGCCAAGATCGAGAATTTCCGGGTGCATGACTGCCGTCATACGTGGGCGACCTGGCACTATCAAGAGCATCACGATCTGATCGCCCTGCAACAGCTCGGAGGCTGGCGGACACTGTCTATGGTTTCACGCTATGCCCATGCCAGTTCGGAGAACTACCGGGCAGGCATCAACGCATTGCCGTCCTTCGGTGATGATATCGCAAAACCCGTGAAATCGAAATTAGCAGGTTAGTAACCCCATGAAAATGAATGACTTTACAGAACAGGGCAACACCTTGCCAAGGTTGGGGTCGAGGGTTCGAATCCCTTCGCCCGCTCCAAAATAACCATATAAACTCAATGAGTTGGTGGTTGCCCCGCAAAGGGTATCGGCCAACCCCTGCGGCCGGGTAAGCAGGGGGTTAAGCACGCGTCGGAATATCTAGGTAAGAGAGGGCCGGACGAGCCGGTCCTGTGACACCAAGCTATGCTCTGGTTCACAAAGGTCCGGGTCCAACAAATAAGGATCATGATTTGCAATTAGCGGATCAGCGGGTCCACGGTTCGAGCCCGTGTGCGTCCACCATCGAAATCAATGACTTATCACAATATCGTTGATAGTGCGGGTGGTCCAGCAACCACATAGCAACCACCCCTCGGGGTAATCGAAGGGAAATCCTTCCTCACCAGGCCGGCCGCCAGCGTAACTGCGCTGGCGTGAAAATCGGGCTTGAAAGCGCATCTTCGCAACCAATATCGGAGCGTCTAAAGCTTCGCTCTCTCCCTTTCAGCCCGAAACCAACGAACAAAACGGCGGCAGCCCTGCCTTCCCCGTTCTGCTGAACCATCACATTCCTCGTTGAGGGGAGTTCATAATTACAATAATATTTTTCTGTTTTTGGCCCCAATCCAGGTCGTTCAGTTTGAACGCTGACGAAGGGCTGCTCTTCCCCTCGATTCCGGATATTGCCTCGCGAGTTGGCGAAGTCTTCTGTGCGCCAAAACCGGTCATCCGACCACACGTCGGCGCATTACTGCTTTCGACCCTTTGCAGAACTTCGGAAAGAGTCCGTCTTTGAGCAAGTCGCCAGCTTCTGGAATTGAGTTGTGGGGGCGACACCGGACAGTTGCCGTTCTCGGGTTGTCATGGTGAAGTGATGCATGGGTCATGGCCGATCCGCGATCCATACCTGCACAACGCTTACATTCTCCCCGGCCTACTGTTAGTGGAGAACATGCCCAACGAGAAAAAGAAGCTTCAGCGCGCTCTCGTCGGTGGGGAAATGGCCGCGGGCGCGAACTGCTCGGCGCAATTTGGCGTTCAATGACTCGATTGCGTTTGTCGTATAGATGATCCGACGCACTTCGTCGGGGAAAGCTGTCAATGACGGAGACAAATTGTGCCAAATGGCGGCGTGAAAGTGTACCAGTTGTGTTACGAGAAAAGGGCTGTGAAGCCCCGATTTATTTTCGTGCTTCCATGCCGATTCATATTTTGGTGGCGAGGTCTCCTTCGTTTGGCATTTTCGGATTTTGGCTTCGCTCCTGAGCCGATCGCCGTTGCGCCTTCTTGCTGGCAGCGAGCCGGTAGCTTTCGCCATTCATCTCCAGGATGTGGACATGATGGGTGAGCCGGTCGAGCAAGGCGCCGGTGAGCCTTTCCGAGCCGAATATGGAGGTCCATTCATCGAATGGCAGGTTGCTGGTGACCAGCGTGGCGCCGCGTTCATAGCGCTGACTGAACACCTCGAAGAGCAGCTCGGAGCCGACCGCCGTAAACGGCACATAGCCCAACTCGTCGACGATCAGCAGCTTGACCGTACTGAGGTGCTTTTGTAGAGCACGCAGGCGGCGCTCGTCACGCGCTTCCATCAGCTCATGCACGAGCGCGGCTGCGGTCGTGAAGGCGACGCTGTAGCCCTTTTGACAGGCGGCTAAGCCCAGCCCCAAGGCTGTGTGTGTTTTGCCGGTTCCGGATGGCCCAAGAGCAAGGCAGTTCTGGCGCCTGTCGATCCACTCGCAGCGTGTCAGTTCCAGAACCAGCGCCTTGTTCAGCGACGGCTGGGCGGCGAAGTCGAACGTATCGAAGCTCTTGGTCTGCGGAAAGCGCGCCAGCCGAATCCGGCGCTCCACGTTGCGGCGCTCGCGATCGATGCGCTCCAGTTCGCACAGGCGCAGCAGATAGCGCGGGTAATCGGCTCGGTCCTGCGCCGATTCCATGGCGACCTTCTCATACTCGCGCGCGAATGTGGGAAGCTTCAAGGCCTTGAGATGATTGCTCAGCAGCACCTGGGGCGCGACGATCGCCGGGGCTGCGGTCTCTTGGGATAGAGTCATGTCTGTGCCCCCGCTGCCAGAGAAACGGAGCCTGAGCCGGTGATGAGGCCAAGATAGGCGCGCGGATCGGTTGTCCCGACGGTCGCGACCGGCAGATAAGGATAGAACGTCAGATCAAGCCGCGCCGGCCGGTTCTCCAATCTCGCCAGCAGCAGCATCTTCACCGCGTCGAAGCTGATCGCGCCAAGCCGCAGCGCTTCGCTCACGGCCTGTTCCACCTGGTGCTGGTGAAAATCCTCCATCAGCCGCAGCACCTGGATGAACTCGCGCCACCCCGCGCTCCCCATCCGAGCTTCCATGAGCCGCCGCAGCCGATGAATGCAGTCCGCAAGCCGCCATTCGTCCAGAGGCGCCGCTTGATCGAGCGCCTTGGTCTTTTGCTCGAGCAACGCCAGATAATGCAGGGGATTGTAAATGAAATCGGCCGTCTCGTAGCTGCGCGGATGCACAGCGATCGTCTCACCCCGGCAGACGATCTCAACTCGGTCGACATATCCCTTCGCCAGAACCTCTTGATGGCCGTAGCGCGTCGGCGCCGAGTAATCGTTGTTCTTGTAGCGCACGAGCGACAAGGAGGAGACCCGAGTGGTGACTTTGTCACAGGCGTCATAGGGCGCCGGCGGCAACGTCATGAATGCCGCCAAGTCCGCCTGCATCCGCTCGGCGATTGACGCAGTGTGGCCGCGTAAGATCGCCTGACGGCGCTTGGTGCAGGCATCGAGGAGCCGGGCGTTGAACGCATCAAAATCCTCGGCTACCGGCAATGGCGTCATGAAATTGCGCCGGACAAAGCCGACCAGGCCTATTGACAAGAAGTTAGTGTACGACGCCTACAAAGCGGTCAAAGCCAATGCGGGCGCGGCCGGCGTGGATGGACAGTCGCTTGAGATGTTCGACAAAGATCTGATGCATAATCTGTACAAGATCTGGAACCGGATGAGCTCGGGCAGCTACTTTCCACCGCCGGTTCGCGCCGTTCCCATTCCTAAAAAGAATGGCGGACAACGCATATTGGGGGTGCCCACAGTGGCGGATCGTGTGGCGCAGATGGTGGTTAAGCAAGTCGTAGAGATGGTTCTGGAACCAATCTTCATGCCGGATTCTTACGGCTATCGGCCCAACAAGTCGGCGCTGGATGCTGTTGGAATAACGCGCAAGCGGTGCTGGCAGTATGACTGGGTTTTAGAATTCGATATCCGCGGCCTGTTCGACAACATCGACCACACGTTGCTACTGCGTGCCGTCCGTAAACATGTGAAGTGCAAATGGGCCCTGCTCTACATCGAAAGATGGCTGAAAGCGCCGATGGAACTTGAGGATGGAACGCGGGTCGAAAGAACCCGTGGAACGCCTCAAGGCGGTGTCACCAGCCCTGTGTTGGCAAACCTGTTCATGCACTACACATTTGATGCGTGGATGACACGAGAGCACCCGGACCTTCCATGGTGCCGATATGCAGATGATGGGTTGGTACACTGTCGGACGGAGGCGGAAGCTGCTTCAATGAAAGCGGCCCTTGCAGCACGTCTGGCGGAGTGCCATCTGGAAATGCATCCGGATAAGACCAAGGTCGTTTACTGCAAGGACGGGAGACGCAGAGGCGAGTATCCGAACACGAAGTTTGACTTCCTCGGTTACTGCTTCAGGCAAAAGGCTGCGAAGAACCGCGAACGCAATGAAGTGTTTGTGGGCTTCGGACCTCAGGTCAGTGCGGCGTCCCTCAAAGCCATGCGGCAGAGGATCAGGGAGCTAAACCTTCGCAAATGCACACACATACGTCTGGCGGATATCGCCCGGGAGATCAACCCTATCCTGCAAGGATGGCTGAACTACTACGGACGCTACACACCGACGGCAATGTATCCAATATGGCAGTATGTTAACGCCACAATGGTCACGGGGCGATGCGAAAGTATAAGCGCTATGCGGGGCGGAAAATACAGGCTAGCCAAATGATTGGGTCCATTGCCAACAAGCGGCCAAGACTGTTCTTACTTACATTGGCATCAAAGCAAGGTCGGCACGTTTGCCTGATGGGAGCTGGATGAGGCGAGAGTTTCACGTCCAGTTCTGCGAGAGGCCGGGGGTGCAATTCCTTCGGCCTACTCACCTAAATATTTAACGATCGCTCGCCAGAACCGGGCAAGTGATTGTGCGTGAAATTGATCCGTCGTTAGGGCATCCTACCTAACTGCGGCTGAAGCAATCGCTTCAATCGGAAATGAACATCTGAAACACTGAGGAAAAATGGCACGAGGCCAGGCGCGCAAGAATTCGGACACACCAAGTTCCGAGGAGCAAGAGAGCCAGGCTACGCTTGAGCGTGATCTTTTCCTGTCTGCTGACAAGCTGCGCAAGAATCTAGAGCCTTCTGATTATAAGCATGTCGTCCTTGGTCTTATATTCCTGCGGCATATTTCGCTGGCCTTTGAGGCCAGGCATGAAGCTCTTTTGCTGGAAGACCCACAGGCGGCTGAAGATCGCGACGAATATACCGGCGAGAATATCTTCTGGGTGCCGAAAGAGGCACGCTGGTCGTATCTTCAAGCCAATGCCCCGCAGCCCACCATTGGCAAGCTGATTGACGAGGCCATGACCGCAATCGAGGCGGAAAACCCGACGCTGAAAGGCGTCTTGCCCAAGGACTACAACCGCCCAGCGCTCGACAAGGTGATGGTGGGCGAGCTGATTGGCCAGCTCGCCATTTATGGCCAGGAAAGCAATTACACCACTTGGCGACTGGCCCCAAGATGAACCTTGCCGTTCGCGGCATTGATGCCAGTGGCATTGCCTGGAATAATGAGGGCAGCTTCCATAAGGATGAATGGCGCGACAAGAAATTCGAGTTCATCCTGGCCAATCCGCCGTTCAATATCTCCGACTGGGGCGGCCGGTGATGTCATCTGTGTACTTGGGATATTAGTAATACATGTTACGGTGTTAGTAGCTCAAAGGATGGCGGTCCTTACCCTTACCCTTCCCCTTGGCATCATATTCGCGGAGCCAACCGGCCGCTATCCATCGCGCGATAAGGGTTTCGATGGGTGCCTTTTTGTGCGCCGCCTCCGGCTCTCTTCGGGTGCCTCAACGCCCGGCTGCTCGAAGGGGTGCTCGAGGATTTCGGCGTCAAGGGCGAGATTGTTCATGTGCGGCCAGGTCCGGTGGTCACGCTCTATGAGCTCGAGCCCGCGCCCGGCATCAAATCCTCGCGAGTCATCGGTCTCGCGGACGATATCGCCCGCTCGATGTCGGCCCTTTCGGCCCGCGTCGCCGTGGTTCAGGGGCGCAACGCCATCGGGATCGAATTGCCGAACCAGCGCCGCGAGACCGTCTATCTTCGCGAATTGCTGGGCTCCCAGGATTTCGAGAAAACCAAACACCGGCTGGCGATCGCGCTTGGCAAGACGATCGGCGGCGAACCGATCATCGTCGACCTCGCACGCATGCCGCATCTTCTCGTCGCCGGCACGACCGGCTCTGGCAAGTCGGTGGCCATCAACACCATGATCTTGTCGCTGCTCTACCGGCTGAAGCCGCAGGAGTGCCGCCTCATCATGGTCGATCCGAAAATGCTGGAGCTGTCGGTCTATGATGGCATCCCGCATTTGCTGACGCCGGTCGTGACCGACCCGAAGAAGGCGGTCGTCGCGCTGAAATGGGCGGTCCGCGAAATGGAGGACCGCTACAAGAAAATGTCAAAACTCGGCGTCCGCAATATCGAAGGGTTTAACGCCCGCGTCGCCGAGGCCGCCGCCAAGGGCGAGACACTGACGCGGACGGTGCAGACCGGCTATGACCGCGAGACGGGCGAGGCCATTTACGAGCAAGAAGCGATGCAGCTTTCGGTCTTGCCGTTCATTGTGGTCATCGTCGACGAAATGGCGGATCTCATGATGGTCGCGGGCAAGGACATCGAAGGCGCCATCCAACGGCTGGCTCAGATGGCGCGCGCGGCGGGGATTCACCTGATCATGGCGACGCAAAGACCGTCCGTCGATGTCATCACCGGCACGATCAAGGCGAATTTTCCCACCCGCATTTCGTTTCAGGTGACCTCCAAGATCGACAGCCGCACCATTTTGGGCGAGCAAGGCGCCGAGCAGCTGCTCGGCCAGGGCGATATGCTTTACATGGCGGGCGGCGGGCGCATTTCGCGCGTGCACGGGCCTTTCGTCGCCGACGGCGAAGTCGAAAAGATCGTCGCTCATCTGAAGACTCAAGGGCAGCCGGAATATCTCGACGCCATCACCAACGAGGACGATGCCGGAGAGGCCGGGGAGAGCGACGGCCCGGCGGCGGGCAGCATGGACGCCGAGGAAGCGGGCGATCTTTATGACCGTGCCGTCGCCATCGTTCTCCGCGACCGGAAATGCTCGACAAGCTATATTCAGCGCCGCCTGTCCGTCGGCTATAACAAAGCCGCGTCGCTGGTCGAGCGAATGGAACAGGAGGGCGTCGTCGGCGCGCCCAATCATTCCGGAAAAAGAGCGATTTTGGTCGGTGGCGGCATCGACCGCGGCGCGTTCGACGTGGCGGCCGAGGGGATAATATCGCGCACTTCGCCGCATCGTTCCGGCGGTCGCGCACGGTGGCCATTCCGCAATTGGCGAAAATTAATGCGCTTGGGTCTTCGCCGGGCCTGCCAAAAAGAACCGCAGCATTTCCAAGGAAGCGTCCGGCCCCCGCGGATCCGTGTGTGAACCATCCGGACGGCCGCCCGACCATGCATGCCCGAGCCCTTCGATCGCCCAATATTCCACATGGGGCGCGCCGCGCGCGTCGGTGATCAGAGTGCGGGTGTAAGCGCGGTCGCCCGCAGAGCCGCTCTGCCGCATCTCCTTTGCAGGGCCAGCGACCGCCATGCGAGCTTCGGCAACAATCATTTCGGCGTTCGACGGATGCACGGTTTGATCCGACGCGCCATGAAAAACAATGGCGCGAACACGGCTTTTCGCGCTCTTGGCGTCGCTCTTCCGTTGCGCTTGCACGGGGGTGCCCTTCATGGCGGCAAAGGCGGACGCTAGGTCGGTGGCGCTCCGATAAGCGAGGCCGGAGTGAATTCCCGCCGCGGCATAGAGCTCAGGATAGGTGGCGCTCATCACCGCCGCCATGGCGCCGCCGGCGGAAAGGCCCGCCACATAGACCCGCCCGGCGTCGATATCGTGCTCGCCCATGAGGGCGCGGGTCATCCCGGCGATGATGCTCGGCTCCCCCGCGTCCTGCAGCTGATCGGCGCGCTGAAACCAGTTCCAGCACGCGGATTGATTGGCGCTCATTTTCTGCCCCGGATAGGCGACGATGAAGCCATGCTCTTCCGCAAGTCCATTCATGCCGGTTCCGAGCGCAAAATCATCGGGGTTTTGCGTGCAGCCGTGAAGCATGACGATCAACGGGCGCTTCCGGCCAAATTTGCTGGGGATATAGACCTTAGCATTTCGAGATGCGAAGGCGGCTCCGAGGAAAGGAAAAATCGAGTAGGCTCAAGGCGCTGGGGTGGCGGCGGCGAGGAAAGGAAAAATCGATCTTTCCTTGGTGAGCCCAAGCGCCCCAAGTGTTGCACTTCGCGTCAGAATCCACCCCGCTTGAAAGCTGTCGAGCCCATGCGCACAATGATTTGATTGCCCTCCGAGGCCCAATGCATGCGTCGGACCGAAAAGCCCATCTAAATGAAGCGCTGACTGCTAAGATAGACAGCTAGACGGTCGGGGCGTGTAGCATAAGGCCGAAGCGGCGAAAATAAATGTTGGCGCGCTGACCGTCACCACCGTGCTGCGTCGACGCAAGCGGCTGGATCATGCCGGTTGCTCTGGCGATAACCGTTCTGCTGCTGAAAGATCATCAATGCTGGTCATTTGGGTTCGCTGCCTCTAACGGCGTTCTCCAGCAAATATGCCTCGCTTCTGCTGTCCGCGCCAGAGTTCCGCAAAGAGGGTTTGTTCAATCTGGCGCAAAGCCGACTCAGCACCTCATTCATCTCTCGAGACAGCGTCAGTTTATGTGATTTCTCCCGGATCATTGTGTAGTGATCCCCACTCACCGGAATGATCTCCAAGCCTCCGGCGAATACATTCTCCCAACCTAGACTGCTGTCGCTAGCGAGGTGAAGTTTTTGATCTGCAGGGCTTGCTCGAAAAAGAATACCGCGACAGTCTAGGCGGCGCAGACTATGAGTTTTTCTCGCCTTGTAGTATAATAATTCTACTAGTTTCCAGCTCAGCGGCGTCCCTTGCTCATCAAGCATGACGGTAAGACCGAGCCCCCCTGCACGATCGAATAACGACCTTAACCATGCGTACCATGCGTGTAATGGCAATAACCAGTCCGTTTCCCTCGCGAGCCTCCTTCTTTCGTTTCGAAGTATCCACTTGATTAAGGGCCACAAAATTCTCAGGCGGGAGCCAATCGATTGCGAAGGACGATCTGTCGACAGAGCGTTGAGCACTTGCTTCCAGTCTTGCCACAATTTGCCCCACGCGATTTGATGAGGGGGGGTCGCCCACGAATCAAATAATAGCACCGCTTCCACTTTACCACCCTGCTCCTGAAGTTGTTGGGCCGCCTCAAAGGCCATCTTTCCCGCAAAGGAGAATCCCGCCAGCACACAGGGAGAGGAGCCCGCGTGGGTGCGGAGTGCCGCCACGAACGGGGCGACCAGTTGCGCCATAGTCGGTAAGGCGGCAATATCAGAGTTAGCCGCTGCGTTACGCCAAGCCAAAGGCCACGGCACTTCGATCCCAAAGACTGGTTGTCCCGTGGCTATCATCTGTGCAAGACGGAATTCGTCGGGTCCGGCGTAAATGAAATACACAGGAGGTTCAGCCCTACCTTCCCGCAACTGAATCACCGCAGGAAGTCGTTTGCTCATTGGCCTCCTTCCGTCTATCACCCTTGCCAATTGTTCCAGAGTCACATTCTGGAAAACCTCTGGAACGCTGAGACCGATCTTGAGCGTCCGGTTAACTTCGCTGATCAGCCGGACCACAGCCAAAGAATGCCCCCCCAATTCGAAGAAATTGTCGTCGAGGCCCACTTGTTTCGACCCGAGAATCTCACTCCAAAGATCTGCAAGCACTTGTTCCGTAGGCGTCCGTGGCTCGACATGGGAGGCATGACGCTCTGGCGACATCTCCTTTGGTGGCGGCAGCGACTTTCGGTCGAGTTTGCCATTCGAGCTCAAAGGAAATGCGTCGAGGAAGACAAAAGCCGAGGGAAGCATGTGGGCCGGCAGCCTCTCCTTCAGAAAACTTCGCAGTTCGCCGACCTCGGCGGAGGCGCTCGCCGGCGTCACATATGCCGCCAGTCTCCGATCGCCTGGCACATCCTCCCGCGCCACAACGACAAACTCCCGCACGGCCGGGTGAAGCTTCAGCACCGCCTCGATCTCACCCAACTCGATGCGGTACCCGCGGAGCTTCACCTGATGATCGACGCGACCGAGAAATTCGATTTCACCATGGGGAAGGTAGCGTGCAAAGTCGCCCGTGCGATACAGCAACGCCCCTGGCCGGAACGGGTTTTGGATGAACTTTTCGGCGGTCAATTCGGGATCGTTCAGGTAGCCGCGCGCCAATCCATCGCCGCCGACAAAGAGTTGTCCGCGCACTCCAATCGGCGTCGGCTGCAAGCTGCGATCCAGCACAAAGCATTGGGTGTTGGAAATCGGACGGCCAATAGGGACTGAACGCCCTTCCGTGGAGGAACGGGTGATGGCATGGCAACAGGTGAAAGTCGTGTTTTCCGTTGGACCGTAACCATTGATGAGCCGGCCTTCTCCCAGAGCCTCCAGAGCCTTCCGCACATGCGCCACGGACAAAACGTCGCCGCCCGTCAATAACTGACGCACCCCCTTCAGGCTGTCCAACTCCTCATCCACCATTTGATGAAACAAGCCGGCCGTCAGCCAGAGCACTGAAATCCCATGTTCGCGAATCGTCGATCCGAGTTCGGCGAGGGACAACATTTCCGGCGGGCACACGACCAATCGAGCGCCGTTTAAAAGGCAGCCCCAGATCTCAAAGGTCGAAGCGTCAAACGAAACAGGCGCGAATTGAAGGAAGACATCGGACGTCGAAATCGCAACATAATTCGTGTTCTTGACTAAACGCACGACGCCGCGGTGGGGAATACTTACGCCCTTGGGCCCACCGGTTGAACCGGAGGTAAAACATACATAGGCCAGACTGTCAGAAGTCGCCCCAGAGCAAGGATTCTCCGCGCTTTCCTGGCTGATGGCTTTGGCGTCCTGCTCCAGACAAACAATAATGGGGGGATCGCCGATCCACTTTTCTGCCGCCGATGTCACTGAATCGATGGCCGCCTTCTGCAGCTTCGACTGCACCACGATGACTTTAGGCTGTGCATCCTCGAGAATGGATTGTAGGCGCTTTGATGGAGCCTTTGGATCTAGCGGCACATAGGCCCCGCCGGCCTTGAGAATGGCCAGCAGCCCCACCACCATGTCGAGGCTGCGTTCCACGCAGATCGCCACCAACACGTCCGGGCCCACCCCCAGCGTTGTGAGGTGATGCGCCAGCCGGTTGGCCTTGGCGTTCAGTTCGGCATAGGTCAGCTGCGCGTCCTCGTGCACGACCGCGATCGCGTCCGGCGTTCGGGCCGCTTGCGCCTCGAACAGTTCATGCACGCATTTGTCTTGCGGATAGTCCGCCTCGGTCGCGTTCCACTCCACCAGAAGTTGATGCCGCTCGGCGTCGCCGAGCAGCGGCAGCCGATCGACCGCCCGCGCGTCGTCCGCCACCATCGCCTCGAGCAGTCTCCGCAAGTACCCGGCATGACGCTCGATCGTCGCCCGATCGAACAGCGCCGTGGCGTATTCCAGCCCGCCGGCGATGCGTCCGCCAACCTCAGCGAGGCTGAGCGTCAGGTCAAATTTTGCAAAGGAACAAGGCACCCTCACCGGCGCCACCGTCAGCCCCGGCAGCTCCAGGCCGCTTTCGCCGGCGTTCTGCCAGGCAAACATCACTTGAAACACCGGCGTATGCGCCAGGCTGCGCGGCGGCCGCACGATCTCCACCACCTGCTCGAACGGCAAGTCCTGGTGTTGTTGCGCTTCCAGCGCCCGGCCCTTGACCCGCTGCAGAAGCTCACCAACCGTCGGCCCCCCGGAGAGGTCCAGCCGCAACGCCAGGCTGTTGACGAAAAACCCGATCAGAGGCTCGACCTCGGCGCGGCTGCGGTTGGCGACCGGCGTGCCGATCACCACATCGTCCTGACCGGCCAGCCGGGCCAACAGCGCCGCCCAGCCGGCCAGCAGCGTCATGAACAGGGTCGTGCCATGGCGCCGGCTCAAAGCCTTCAGTCCCGCCGTCAGCTTGTCGTCCAGTTCCAGCGCGACGAACGCGCCGGCATGGTCCTGCTGGACGGGACGGCGGCGGTCGGTAGGCAGTTCCAGCACGGCCGGCGCGCCCGCCAGGGTGCGCCGCCAGTAGTCGCTCTGCGCTTGCAGGACCTCCCCGGCCAGCCAGCGCCGCTGCCAGACGGCATAATCGGGATATTGAAGGGCCAACCCCGGCAGAGGGTCGGCCTGACCCTGGCTGTAGACGCGGTACAGGGCGCCAAGCTCGCGGCTGAGCACACCCATCGACCAGCCGTCGGAGACGATGTGGTGCAAGGTGATGAGCAGCACATGCTCCCGATCCTCCAGCCGGATGAGCCGCCCACGGATCAGCGGGCCGGCTTGCAGATCGAACGCGGCGTTGGCTTCCTCCATGGCCAGCCGCTGCAACTCTCCTTCGGCGTCGCTGTGTTGGCGCAGGTCGTGCTCCTGGAGATCGAAGCCGCTGTCCTCGGCCGCAATGCGCTGAACCGGTTGACCGTCGACGTGGCCGAAGGTGGTGCGCAGCGCTTCGTGCCGGGCGACGAGGCGGGCCAGGGCGCGGCGCAATGCGCCGCCGTCCAGCTCTCCGGTCAACCGCAGCCCCAACGGGATGTGATAGGCTTGACTGACACCCTCCATCTGCGCCAGGAACCACAACCGCTGCTGCGCGAAGGACAACGGCAAAGGCTCGTCGCGCCCGGGCCGCCATGATCGGCGGCAGCGTGCTCCGCGTCCCCTCCCGCGCCGCTTTCGCAAACTCGGCCAGGACTGGCCGGGCAAAGAGCTCGGCCAGCGCCACCTCCACGCCCAGCGCCTGGCGCAGCCGGGAGATCACCCTCACCGCCAGCAGCGAATGGCCGCCCAGCTCGAAGAAATTGTCATGCCGGCCGACCCGCTCGAGCCCGAGCGCCTCGGCCCAGATCCGGGCCAGGCGGGTCTCGATCTCGCCGGCCGGCGCTTCATAGCCGCGCGCCGCATAGGCCGCACCGTCCGGGGCCGGCAGCGCCTTGCGGTCGAGCTTGCCGTTCGTGGTGAGCGGCAAGGCGTCGAGCCGCACATAGGCCGCCGGCAGCATGTAGTCGGGCAGGGTTGCCGAGAGGTGCCGGCGCAGCGCCTCGGCGCCGGCTGCTTCCGCATCCGGCGCCACGGTGTAATAGGCCACCAGCCGCTTGTCGCCGCCGTCTTCGCGGGCGAGCGCCACCGCCTCGCGCACCGCCGGATGCTGCGCCAGCCGGGCCTCGATCTCGCCCAGCTCGATCCGGAAGCCGCGGATCTTCACTTGGAAGTCGTTGCGGCCCAGAAACTCGATGGTGCCGTCCGGCAGATAGCGGCCAAGATCGCCGGTCTTGTACATCCGCGCATCGGCCTCCTCGGCAAACGGGTCCGCCACGAACCGCTCCGCCGTCAGCTCCGGTCGGTTCAGATAGCCGCGGGCGACCCCAGCCCCGCCAATGTAGATCTCCCCAGCTGCCCCAATCGGAACCGGCTCGCCGTGCCCGTCCAGGATATATATCCGCGTGTTCGATATCGGTCGGCCAAGCGGAATGCTGGCCGATGGTGTGTCCGAGCCAATGTTCCAATCAAATGCGGTCGCGTTTAGAGTAGTTTCGGTTGGACCATAGAAATTGTGTAATCGGATATTCGGCAGCAGGTTATGAAAACGTCGAGTCAACAATGTGGGCAAAATTTCGCCGGCACAAATCACGCGCGTCAGCCCGACATATTTTGGAGCTTCGCAATTTTCCAAGAATGCTTGAAGCATTGATGGCACAAAATTCAGAGTCGTAACGTGTTCTCGGGATATGATGTCTGCGAGATAGGCGGGATCCATGTGCCCTTCCGGCCGCGCCATCACGAGACCGGCGCCGTTCAGAAGCGGCCAGAAGATCTCCCGCACCGAGACGTCGAAGCCGAACGGGGTCTTTTGCAGAACCCTATCCTGCGAGGTGAGACAATAGACCCTTTGCATCCAGGTTCATCTGTTCACTATTCCTCTATGTTCGACCATCACCCCTTTTGGCTGGCCGGTGGAGCCGGAGGTGTGGATGACATAGGCGAGATGGCTGGGGGTCAGCCCGACGCTGGCGCCATCGGGATTGGTGTCCGCCTGGTTCGCCCAGAGGGCGGCGTCTTGGGCCAGATCGATCGCCGGCACCCCTTTCGCCATTAGGCCGTCGATGAGTCCAGCGAGCGCTTGTTTGCCCCCTGCTCCAATCAACAAGACCGCCGGGGCACTGTCTTCCAGCATGCCAGCCAGCCGCTCGGCCGGGTAGGTCGGGTCCAGCGGCACATAGGCTCCGCCGGCCTTGAGTATGGCCAGCAGCCCCACCACCATCTCAAGGCTGCGCTCCACGCAGATCGCCACCAACACGTCCGGGCCCACCCCCAAGCGTTGTGAGGTGATGCGCCAGGCGGTTGGCCTTGGCGTTCAGTTCGGCATAGGTCAGCTGCGCGTCCTCGTGCACGACCGCGATCGCATCCGGCGTTCGGGCCGCTTGCGCCTCGAACAGCTCATGCACGCATTTGTCTTGCGGATAGTCCGCCTCGGTCGCGTTCCACTCCACCAGAAGCTGATGCCGCTCGGCTGGCGGCATCACATCCAGACGCCGCACTGGCGTTGCCGACGCGTGCTCCAGGGCGGAGGCGAGCTTTTCGAGCGCTGTATGCACGAACGCGCAGATGCGATCCGGGTCAAGCGGCGATCGCACCTGCGCAGTCAGCACGAACCCGTCGCCCAGATCGTCCACGGAAAGCGCGAAGGGGTAGTTGGTGCGTTCTTCCCCGCCCAGATAGTCGATTCCTTCCCCGGCCTGGAGGGCCTCCCCCACGGCTTCTCCCGACGCCGCGCTGTGACGGTAGTTCAGCAGCGCGGCAAAGAGCGGCGCCGGCGGCGCGACGGCGCTGCAGCGCTGCGCCAGGGCCAGCGGCGCATGTTCGTGACGCAGCAGTTCGGCCAGCAACTCATGCGTCCGGCGCACGCTGTCCGCCACTGCGTCCTCGCCGATCCGGATCCGGATCGGCAGCGTGTTGAGAAACAGCCCCAGCACTCGGTCGGAGCCTTCACCACCTTGCATGCGGCCAAACAGCACCGTGCCGAATACTACGTCGTCGCGTCCCGACGCCCGCGACAACACCTGCGCCCAGGCCAGATGGAACAGACTTGCCGGGCTCACCCCAAGCGCGCGGGCGCGGGCCCGCAGCCGCTTGGCCAGCGCCGGATCGATCGCGCGGCGGCCCTCGCAAATGCCTGAACCGTCGCCGTGGATATCCGTCAGTCCAAAGGGCGCCGTCGGCTCCTCCACATCGCCCAGCATCTTGCGGAAGAACGCTTCATGCTCCTCCCGGCTCACCCCCAGCCGGGCCTGGGCGACGAAGTTCCGGAACGGCAGCGGCGCCGGCAATCCCTCGGCCCGCCCCAGAAGATGAGCCCGGATCTCCTGCTGGACGGCCTCCAGCGTGATATGGTCGGACGAAAGGTGATGACGCAGCTCCAGCGCCACCCAGCGGTCATGCACGGGGTCATGCGCGATGAACAGCCGCATCAGCGGCGCCTGACGGACATCGAGCCGGAACCGGCGCGGGTCGAAACGCGCCCGCATTTGCTCCGCAATGTCACCGGCTGCAGGGTCCAACGTCACTTCTTCCACGAGCACGGGCGCCTCGCGCCAAACCACCTGGACCGGTTCCGCCAGGCCTTCCCATAGCACCGCCGTCCGCAGAATGTCATGCCGGACAATCACCGCCCGCAGGGCGTCCAGATACCGCTCCAGCCGCAGCCGGCTGTCGAAGCCGAACAAGGCCTGCAGCACATAGGGATCGCCTTCGCTCGCCATCAGATGATGAAAGAGGATGCCTTCCTGCAGCGGCGCCAGCGGGTAGATGTCCTGAATGTTGGCCGCGCCGCCAGGCACCGTGCCGACGATGCGGTCAACCTCCGCCGCCGTTAAACTTACCAGCGGCAGCATCTCCGGCGTGATCACATCACACGCCGGCGGGATGCCATTTGGCGGAACTTCGACATTGCCGTCACCGCCGCCCACCGCCGCGGCCAGAGCCGTCAGCGTCGGCGTGGCGAACAGGGCACGCACGTCGGCCTGCAGCCCGTCTCGCCGCATCCTCTCGATCACCCTCACCGCCAGCAGCGAATGGCCGCCCAGCTCGAAGAAATTGTCATGCCGGCCGACCCGCTCGAGCCCGAGCACCTCGGCCCAGATCCGGGCCAGGCGGGTCTCGATCTCGCCGGCCGGCGCTTCATAGCCGCGCGCCGCATAGGCCGCACCGTCCGGGGCCGGCAGCGCCTTGCGGTCGAGCTTGCCGTTCGTGGTGAGCGGCAAGGCGTCGAGCCGCACATAGGCCGCCGGCAGCATGTAGTCGGGCAGGGTTGCCGAGAGGTGCCGGCGCAGCGCCTCGGCGCCGGCTGCTTCCGCATCCGGCGCCACGGTGTAATAGGCCACCAGCCGCTTGTCGCCGCCGTCTTCGCGGGCGAGCGCCACCGCCTCGCGCACCGCCGGATGCTGCGCCAGCCGGGCCTCGATCTCGCCCAGCTCGATCCGGAAGCCGCGGATCTTCACTTGGAAGTCGTTGCGGCCCAGAAACTCGATGGTGCCGTCCGGCAGATAGCGGCCAAGATCGCCGGTCTTGTACATCCGCGCATCGGCCTCCCCGGCAAACGGGTCCGCCACGAATCGCTCCACCGTCAGCTCCGGCCGGTTCAAATAGCCCCGCGCAACCCCAGCCCCGCCAATGTAGATCTCCCCAGCCACCCCAATCGGAACCGGCTCCCCATGCCCATCCAAAATGTAAATTCGTGTGTTCGAAATTGGACGGCCAAGGGGGATCGACAGCGGATCATGGTCCTCATTGGCAGGGCATGTCCAGAAAGCGGCGTCGATGGTCGCTTCCGTCGGACCATAGAGATTGGCGATCCGGATTCCCAAGCTGGCGCGTAGCTGCAGGCACAGCTCCAACGCCAGAACCTCTCCACCACAGAAGATTGCCTGCAGCGACTGGCATTCGACGTGCCGTTCGTCGGCGACGAACGCGCGCAGCAGCGATGGCACGAACTGGGCGACCGTGACACCGCTCTTGATGATATCGCCGATGACGACCCGGGGATCGCGTTGTGCATCGGCAGAGGCCAACACCAACCGGGTACCTTGTAGAAGCGGCGCGAACAGCTCCCAGACCGAGGCGTCGAAGCTTGTCGACGTCCGTTGCAGCACGGCATTGCCGGGAGCAAGCGGCCAAGTGTCGGCCATCCAGGCCATATGGTTCACGATGTTTCTATGCTCGACCATCACGCCCTTAGGTTGACCGGTCGAGCCTGAGGTATAGATGACATAGGCGAGATGCCGGGATGTCAGCCCGACACCGCTGCAATCTGGATTACTCTCCGCCTGCCCGGCCCAGCCGTTGGCATCGGCCTCCAGATCGATCACAGGTATGGCCGCCGTGGCCCCGCCGAACGCTGCAGGCACCCGGGCCTGCGCCTGGGCATGTGTCAAAACCGCCACGGGGGCGATGTCTTCCAGCATCTGGGCCAGCCGCTCGGCCGGATAGGCTGGGTCCAGCGGCACATAGGCTCCGCCGGCCTTCAGAATGGCCAGCAGACCCATTACCATCTCGAGGCTTCGCTCGACACAGATCGCCACCCGCGCATCGGGCTTGACCCCCAGCGTTGTGAGGTGATGCGCCAGCCGGTTGGCCTTGGCGTTCAGTTCGGCATAGGTCAGCTGCGCGTCCTCGTGCACGACCGCGATCGCGTCCGGCGTTCGGGCCGCTTGCGCCTCGAACAGTTCATGCACGCATTTGTCTTGCGGATAGTCCGCCTCGGTCGCGTTCCACTCCGCCAGAAGTTGATGCCGCTCGGCGTCGC
This sequence comes from uncultured Alphaproteobacteria bacterium, assembly GCA_963784075.1. GTDB lineage: Bacteria > Pseudomonadota > Alphaproteobacteria > Rhizobiales > Beijerinckiaceae > Methylocapsa. Next base: position 180,705 of record CAWAQW010000024.1, read on the forward strand.
CGAGCAGCGGCAGCCGATCGACCGCCCGCGCGTCGTCCGCCACCATCGCCTCGAGCAGTCTCCGCAAGTACCCGGCATGACGCTCGATCGTCCCCCGATCGAACAGCGCCGTGGCGTATTCCAGCCCGCCGGCGATGCGTCCGCCAACCTCAGCGAGGCTGAGCGTCAGGTCAAATTTTGCAAAGCAACAAGGCACCCTCACCGGCGCCACCGTCAGCCCCGGCAGCTCCAGGCCGCTTTCGCCGGCGTTCTGCCAGGCAAACATCACTTGAAACACCGGCGTATGCGCCAGGCTGCGCGGCGGCCGCACGATCTCCACCACCTGCTCGAACGGCAAGTCCTGGTGTTGTTGCGCTTCCAGAGCCCGGCCCTTGACCCGCTGCAGAAGCTCACCAACCGTCGGCCCCCCGGAGAGGTCCAGCCGCAACGCCAGGCTGTTGACGAAAAACCCGATCAGAGGCTCGACCTCGGCGCGGCTGCGGTTGGCGACCGGCGTGCCGATCACCACATCGTCCTGACCGGCCAGCCGGCCCAACAGCGCAGCCCAGCCGGCCAGCAGCGTCATGAACAGGGTCGTGCCATGGCGCCGGCTCAGAGCCTTCAGTCCCGCCGTCAGCTTGTCGTCCAGTTCCAGCGCCACGAACGCGCCGGCATGGTCCTGCTGGACGGGACGGCGGCGGTCGGTAGGCAGTTCCAGCACGGCCGGCGCGCCCGCCAGGGTGCGCCGCCAGTAGTCGCTCTGCGCTTGCAGGACCTCCCCGGCCAGCCAGCGCCGCTGCCAGACGGCATAATCGGGATATTGAAGGGCCAACCCCGGCAGAGGGTCGGCCTGACCCTGGCTGTAGGCGCGGTACAGGGCGCCAAGCTCGCGGCTGAGCACACCCATCGACCAGCCGTCGGAGACGATGTGGTGCAAGGTGATGAGCAGCACATGCTCCCGATCATCCAGCCGGATGAGCCGCCCACGGATCAGCGGGCCGGCTTGCAGATCGAACGCGGCGTTGGCTTCCTCCATGGCCAGCCGCTGCAACTCTCCTTCGGCGTCGCTGTGTTGGCGCAGGTCGTGCTCCTGGAGATCGAAGCCGCTGTCCTCGGCCGCAATGCGCTGAACCGGTTGACCGTCGACGTGGTCGAAGGTGGTGCGCAGCGCTTCGTGCCGGGCGACGAAGCGGGCCAGGGCGCGGCGCAATGCGCCGCCATCCAGCTCTCCGGTCAACCGCAGCCCCAACGGGATGTGATAGGCTTGACTGACACCCTCCATCTGCGCCAGGAACCACAACCGCTGCTGCGCGAAGGACAACGGCAAAGGCTCGTCGCGCCGGGCCGCCATGATCGGCGGCAGCGTGCTCCGCGCCCCCTCCCGCACCGCTTTCGCAAACTCGGCCAGGACTGGCCGGGCAAAGAGCTCGGCCAGCGCCACCTCCACGCCCAGCGCCTGGCGCAGCCGGGAGATCACCCTCACCGCCAGCAGCGAATGACCGCCCAGCTCGAAGAAATTGTCATGCCGGCCGACCCGCTCGAGCCCGAGCACATCGGCCCAGATCCGGGCCAGGCGCATCTCGATCTCGCCAGCCGGCGCTTCATAGCCGCGCGCCGCATAGGCCGCACCGTCCGGGGCCGGCAGCGCCTTCCGGTCGAGCTTGCCGTTCGTGGTGAGCGGCAAGGCGTCGAGCCGCACATAGGCCGCCGGCAGCATGTAGTCGGGCAGGGTTGCCGAGAGGTGCCGGCGCAGCGCCTCGGCGCCGGCTGCTTCCGCATCCGGCGCCACGGTGTAATAGGCCACCAGCCGCTTGTCGCCGCCGTCTTCGCGGGCGAGCACCACCGCCTCGCGCACCGCCGGATGCTGCGCCAGCCGGGCCTCGATCTCGCCCAGCTCGATCCGGAAGCCGCGGATCTTCACTTGGAAGTCGTTGCGGCCCAGAAACTCGATGGTGCCGTCCGGCAGATAGCGGCCAAGATCGCCGGTCTTGTACATCCGCGCATCGGGCGCCTCGGCAAACGGGTCCGCCACGAACCGCTCCGCCGTCAGCTCCGGCCGGTTCAGATAGCCGCGGGCGACCCCAGCCCCGCCAATGTAGATCTCCCCAGCTGCCCCAATCGGAACCGGCTCGCCGTGCCCGTCCAGGATATATATCCGCGTATTCGATATCGGTCGGCCAAGCGGAATGCTGGCTGATGGTGTGTCCGAGCCAATGTTCCAATCAAATGCGGTCGCGTTTATAGTAGTTTCGGTTGGACCATAGAAATTGTGTAATCGGATATTCGGCAGCAGGTTATGAAAACGTCGAGCCAACAAAGTGGGCAAAATTTCGCCGCCACAAATCACGCGCGTCAGTCCGACACATTTTGGAGTTTCGCTATTTTCCAAGAATGCTTGAAGCATTGATGGCACAAAATGCAGGGTTGTAATGCGTTCTCGGGATATGATGTCTGCGAGATAGGCGGGATCCTTGTGCCCTTCCGGCCGCGCCATCACGAGACCGGCGCCGTTCAGAAGCGGCCAGAAGATTTCCCGCACCGAGACGTCGAAGCCGAACGGGGTCTTTTGCAGAACCCTATCCTGCGAGGTGAGACAATAGACCCTTTGCATCCAGGTTAATCTGTTCACTATTCCTCTATGTTCGACCATCACCCCTTTTGGCTCGCCTGTGGAGCCGGAGGTGTGGATGACATAGGCGAGATGGCTGGGGGTCAGTCCGACGCTGGCGCGATCGGGGTTCGCGTCTGGCTGGTTAGCCCAAAGCGCCCCGTCGGCGTCAAGATCAAGCCTGCTCACGCTGCCGGGTAATCCTGAGAGGACGGCCCTCGTCCGCGCCTCGGCTAGCAACAGTACCGGGGCGCTGTGTTCCAGAATGTAGGCCAGCCGCTCGGCCGGGTAGGCTGGATCCAGCGGCACGTAGGCCCCGCCGGCCTTGAGTATGGCCAGCAGCCCCACCACCATGTCGAGGCTGCGTTCCACGCAGATCGCCACCAACACGTCCGGGCCCACCCCCAGCGTTGTGAGGTGATGCGCCAGCCGGTTGGCCTTGGCGTTCAGTTCGGCATAGGTCAGCTGCGCGTCCTCGTGCACGACCGCGATCGCGTCCGGCGTTCGGGCCGCTTGCGCCTCGAACAGTTCATGCACGCATTTGTCTTGCGGATAGTCCGCCTCGGTCGCATTCCACTCCGCCAGAAGTTGATGCCGCTCGGCGTCGCCGAGCAGCGGCAGCCGATCGACCGCCCGCGCGTCGTCCGCCACCATCGCCTCGAGCAGTCTCCGCAAGTACCCGGCATGACGCTCGATCGTCCCCCGATCGAACAGCGCCGTGGCGTATTCCAGCCCGCCGGCGATGCGTCCGCCAACCTCAGCGAGGCTGAGCGTCAGGTCAAATTTTGCAAAGGAACAAGGCACCCTCACCGGCGCCACCGTCAGCCCCGGCAGCTCCAGGCCGCTTTCGCCGTCGTTCTGCCAGGCAAACATCACTTGAAACACCGGCGTATGCGCCAGGCTGCGCGGCGGCCGCACGATGTCCACCACCTGCTCGAACGGCAAGTCCTGGTGTTGTTGCGCTTCCAGAGCCCGGCCCTTGACCCGCTGCAGAAGCTCACCAACCGTCGGCCCCCCGGAGAGGTCCAGCCGCAACGCCAGGCTGTTGACGAAAAACCCGATCAGAGGCTCGACCTCGGCGCGGCTGCGGTTGGCGGCCGGCGTGCCAATCACCACATCGTCCTCACCGGCCAGCCGGCCCAACAGCGCAGCCCAGCCGGCCAGCAGCGTCATGAACAGGGTCGTGCCATGGCGCCGGCTCAGAGCCTTCAGACCCGCCGTCACCTCGTCGTCCAGTTCCAGCGCCACAAACGCGCCGGCATGGTCCTGCTGGACGGGACGGCGGCGGTCGGTAGGCAGTTCCGGCACGGCCGGCGCGTCCGCCAGGGTGCGCTGCCAGTAGTCGCTCTGCGTTTGCATCCGGTCGGCTCCGCGTCGTGACCCTAATGGGCGAAGGATCAAAGAAAAAGAAACAGATATTTGATTTCAATCATCTTAACTTCCGTGTCGATTGGGGGTCAACGGAGCCGCGCCGAATGACACTTACGCGGTCGCGCATCGAGCCGCGATCGGGCCAAGCCGATCGTTCTAAAGAAGAGGACAACCAGCCGATCGAGCGCCGCGAGGGTGATGCGCGTCCCCCCGGCGCCCTCGAGGTCGGAGGCACGAGCGACAAGGCTCAATTCCTTATCGAGGGGCAGACGCTCGTAGGAGGCGCAGCCACCGAGCGCGGCTGCAGCGCCGGCCAAGACACAGAGAGCGATAAGCTTGAACAGGACAACCACGGGAAAGTGAGAAGAATGCGCGGGGTGGCAACCGGAATTCGCTGGACAGGATGTCCCATTCAGACCTCCGCAATGTTGGGCTATGGCATTTCCGCCGGCGTTGGTGTGAGATCTTCTTTTCGCGGGCATTTGCTGATGTTCGTTGATCGGAGCCCGCGCAAAAGAGGCTACAATTCGCCGATAAGAGGGTAAAAGGCGGAAGGTGATAAAAAACGCGGTCCAAAATCCGAAAGGCGCATGTTTTGGAGGGGCCACTTTAAGGGCAATGAGGCGGTTCCCGGACCTCACGGATTTTGAGCCGAGCCGGCGATTTTCTCGAGTTCTCCCGGCAATGAATTGAGCCGCCGTTCCTTGCCGTTTCTGGCGGCGAACCCGATGCAGGCAATGACGAACACCAAAAGGATCGCCGAGGAGCTAATGGTGCCGAGGCCTAAGCCACCTTGCTCAGGGGTCTTGGTCAGGAGGTCTCCCACCGTCGCGCCCAAGGGGCGGGTCAAAACGAAAGCTGCCCAAAACAACGCCGTCGTCGAAATCGAGGAATGGTATTTTGCTAAAACGATCAAGGCCAGCACATCCATAATCAGAAGCGCGCCACCCCCAAATCCGAGACCTGAGCTATCGGCCAGAAAATCACCGAACGCCGTCCCGAGCGTGTTGGAAAAAAGAATGGCGGCCCAATAAAAGATTTCGATCTTGGGTGTCGTGATATTGTCGACCGACAGGCAACCGATGCTGAAGCGCCACGCGGCGAGGATCAATAATAGAATCGTAATTAGGATCGCAGCCCCAGCAGGGTAACCGAGATCGAGCGTCCGATCCATGTAATCCGACATCGTTGTGCCGGCCGTTGTGGTCGAAAGGATAACCGTCCAGTAGAGAAAACGGATGGTAGCTTTTTGAACCCAGCTGCAATACGACGGTGATGACGAATATCCGCATCAAAACGAGCGTGCTGACCGCATAGCCCACATCCAACGTCATGGATAAAAGGTCACCGGCGGTCTCGCCAAGAGTGGTCACGCAAACTTTTGTGACCCAAAACAATAGAGTGACTTCTGCAACCTTGTTCATTGCGTCATTTCCTTTGCGCACATGCGTGTAACTCGTCACATTTTGGAGCTGCAGGCGGAGGGTCGCCGTGGCGGGACGCTCTTCGGCGCGAGCGTTCTCTCGATATTGGGCGCGCAGCCGAAGTCGTCGCTGGAATGGCGCCCTGGGCAATCGCCCAGCAGAGGCAGGTCGCGTTTCAAGGGGACGAAAAGCCAGTTCGCGTCAAGGGCAATGCGCAGGCAATCGCCGATGCGATCCGAAATCTCGTCGAAAATGCGGTGGCTCATTCTCCACTCGGAGAAGAAGTGACCGTTAGCGTCTCGCATGACGGCCGCTTATGCGTAGCCGACCGTGGGCCGGGTGTTCCGGCAGAAAATCATGAGGCCATTTTTCAACGGTTCTGGCGCGATGGACGCTTGAAGACCAACGGCGCGGGCCTCGGCCTTTCGATCGTGAAAGAAATCATGAGAGCACATGGGAGTGCGGTCAGCGTTACGGATAATCCAGGCGGCGGCGCCCTCTTCACGCTGTTCTTTTTCGACCGCTTCGAATGAGGGGCTACGCCTTCGCCACTATTTCCGCGCGCAGGTTTATGAGTCCCGCTGCCGGTGCTAGCTGTCCCTGCTCAAAAACCTATCCGGTCTGGGAATCGGTGTTTGGCGATGAAGATCGCGACTGACGATTTTTGATTGGTCGAATAGAACATTGGTCGCTGCTGCGACCTGGGCACCACGCATGGGTTCTGGGCGCCATTGCACCCGAGCGATACAGTTATAAAAAGGAACCTGCCTTTCACGCCGAAACGGGTCCGCCTGTCCGGTCGCCACAATAGCTCACGCGGCGCGACGTTCGTAGCGATGATGCAGACCACCGACCTTCGGGAACGCAATAATCTTGCCTGCAGAGGGAGGTTGTATGCGGCGAGGCCGCGGACAATCCTTGTTGAGCGAGAGATGCGTTCTGGTCGTGTGATGGTAGTGAAAATACTTCGACAGGACGCCGCGCAAGTGATGCTCGTTCAAGATGATGACGTGATCCAAACATTCGCGGCGGATCGAGCCGATGAAGCGCTCGACATAGGGGTTCTGCCAGGGTGACCGCGGCGCGGTAACAACCTCTTTGATACCCATCACCCGAACGCGATCGCGAAACGCCGGACCATATGATGCGTCCCGATCCCGCAGCAGATAGCGGGGCGCGGTGTCCCAGGGAAAGGCCTCGGTGATCTTCGGTCATGTCCGAGGACAATCAGGGCATAGAGAAGACGAAACGTCGCGGTTGCCACAACGAACATGTCGATCGCCGCAATGTCGGTCAGATGGTTGTGCAGAAAGCTACGCCAGGTCGGGGAAGGGACTTTGGGCCGCCACGGCAAGTATCTGCCGACCGTGGCTTGGCTGACCTCGATGCCGAGCTTGAGCAGCTCGCCGTGGATGCGGGGGGCGCCCCAGAGTGGGTTGGCTAGGCTCATCCGGCGGATCAGATCACGGATCTCGGGGCTCATTTGGGGCCGCCCCAGACGGCGTGAACGCCACCGCCAATAGACCCGGAAGCCTTTGCGATGCCACTGGACCACGGTTGCTGGTTTGACCAGCACCATGGCGTTGAGGACCTGTGGCCAAACCCGGTAAAGCCACACCCAGAGGAGGCGGTCGGTGGAGAAGAGCCGAAGCTGACCCGGGCGTTGCCGCCGCAGGACGGTCACCTGATGTCGCAGGGCGACGAGCTCAAGCTCCAGTGAGGCGCGGCGGCGAACACGGAACGAGAGCAGGGAAACGAGGGCGGAAAGAATTGTGATCATGCCCACGACCGTATGGCGGTGGCGCGAAAATCTCTAGACTTTTTCGACCTTTCGGAGTTTTGAGCAAGCACAGGGTGGCCAAGGAAAACCGGCGCGCGGGCGTTTGCGTCGCCCGTGGGCTCGCACGTCTGGTCATCTTGCCGGATCACCTCTTGGTTACAAACAGCCGCAGCCCGCGCGCTGCCCGCGGTCACATCGCCTGCTCCATTTTTTTCAACACTTGACGGATGGCGTCGCCCTTGGCCGCGGCGTACTGCTGCTTGGTGAACCCCAATTTTTCGCCGATCTCGACGATCCCGGTACTTTTGAAATTGAACTTTGCGATCAGATCGAAGCCCTCCGATTTCGATCCCAACGCGTTGATCAAAGTCTCGGCTTTTTTCTTTTCTTTTATATAAGCATCGTTGTAATTCGGCAGCCCTTCATCTTTCAAAATCTGGTCGGTAAAAAATGCCGTCACCCCTTCTTTCAGAACCTCGAGCAAGTCGGTCGAAACCTTGTTCGCCAACGGCAGATACACACTGTACAAGACCGGCGACGCCAATCGATGGACCAATTCATGCAGTGCGGTGCCGAATTTCGCACCCGGGCGCACATGGATTTCCGACGTTTTGGGATCGAAGAAGCCTAGGTCGTGCTTCGGAACGCTATCCGTTGGATGCAAGTCGTACGCTTTCCGGTAGGCGTCCTCGAAAATCGGGTCGGTGATATCCTGGATGAATTTGCCCTTTGCGGCGATCTTCACCCCGGCAGCAAGCTGGTCGCCGATATAGGGTGCGAGTTTCTGATTTCTCGCCAGGACGTCATCGATGATGGTGACAGTCTTTACTGCGACCGGATCCTGCAGGTCGACCCCTTCACTTCTCAGCGTTTTCTTGGCGGGCTGTTTTTTGGGGGGATCTTTCTTCTCTTCGGGTTGGCGCTGGATCAGCGTCGGGAGTGAACCTGACGACAGATCACTGCTGTGGCCAATACCCGTTCCTTCGATACCCGACTGCTGCACCACATGCGTCAGCTCATGGGCAATCAGCCGCTGTCCCTCGTGCGTCTGCGGCTCGAACCGACTCGCACCGAACACCATGTCGTGGCCGATGGTGAAGGCGAGGGCGTCGAGGTCGTGCGCAGCCGCGGCGGCGTTTCCGTCGGTGTGGATCCGTACCCCGCCGAGATCCTGCCCGAATCTCGGCTCAAAGAACGCGCGCGTCTGCGCATCGAGTGGCTGTCCAGGCGAGCGTAGTACCTCATGCGCGGGCGCCTCGCCGCCGGCCGCTTCGGCCGTCGCCGTTGGTTTCTTTTGAAGTTTTTTCTCTTCCTCTTCGCATTCTGCGCATTTGCGGCTGATCTGCGGCAGCACGGCCGAAATGGAGACCTCGGGATCAGGCATGCGCATCACCTGGTCAGCAACTCTGTCCGCCTCATGCTCCAGCGGATCGTTGACGGCGCCGATCTTGAGTTTCGCCTGAATGGGACCGGGGAGGGGCGGTGCTGGAAACGGCGACAGGGATTGGACGCCGTCCATTTCCTCAGGCGAAAAGACCGGGATTTTGCAGAAATCCCACGAAGGAGCTATCTTTCGGCCGGTAATGCGTGCGGCATTATCCTCTCTTTCGTGTGCGTCGGGCTCGTTCCGGGTCACGCTCGGGCGCTGCGCCAGAAGCCGGAGCATGGCCTGATTACCGATCGTGCGTTGGAGCAAGAGCGCCTGATCGACGGCAGACTGGCTTGGCCGTTGTGGCGCAACCGTCGCGTGTTGGGGGTCGCCTGATTTTGTCTTTGTCCTCGCGATCGGCGGAGCGAACATGGCCGGACCCTTCCCGCTAACCTTTGCCGTCACAGTGACCGCAGTGTCCAATTAAACCCAGATCCGGTGGATGAACGCCGAACCGGCACAGGTGGTTCCCGTTTCCGGCTGGGTCGGAGGCCAGTCCTTTATCGGCTCCGGCCTCGCCAGCGTGCGCCGGAAATCATAGAGCAGCGGATGAACTCGTCTTACTCAAGAAGGGCGAGCAGGTATGTCTCGCCGTGTTTAGAGCATTCCCCGGACGATCAAAACTCGTTTAAGTCGTTCAGACGCCTATCTCACCCCTCGAAACGCCTGGGTGACACATGTGACAGGAAACCGTACTTATAGCGTTCACGCACGTACCGTTACGCGCGCGCGTAACGGTGAAATACCGGAGACGTGTCACATGTGTCACCTTTCCGGATCCCCAGTAGCGGTTTACGTCTTCGTCTCGCCTGATCCAAAGCCCGTAAAAGCCTCGTCCTCGGTTCATTTTGTGCCGCGTAAACCCTCTGCTTTCGAGGGTTTGTGTGAAACGCTTCTGGGTTCCTGGGTTTTCCCCGGCGGCTTCCGCCCAGACCTTCCAAGATCGGAGGAGGTCGGTCGAGCTTTCCCATGCAGAGGGCACGCGCTCGCAATTTTCGTCGATCCACGCGGCCGTGGCGTCCTCGGCTTCCATGTAGGCGGCCGTGGCAGCGAGGACGGCCTGTGGCGGCTTTAGGCCGCCGAACTGCCAATCCAGGCAACCCAACACAACCGCCCATTGCAAGATGCCGGCGTTCGCGGCGATTTGGTGGCCACGGCGCACCTTGGCCTGTCTAAAGGGCTTTTTTACATTATCGGACAATTGACGCAAAAAACTTCGGGTCGCTGAATTCACGCCGTGGCGACGGCTTCCCCCGCCGCCAGCGGTCACGGTAACCCCGTGGTAAGCCGTCGAGTGACGGAGACAGGCGATTTCGTCGGCCGTGTGACGGCAATCGACAAGGTCGACATTGCCGCGCGGGTCCCCGGCTTCATCGAGGAACGCTATTTCACCGAAGGGCCGCAGGTCAAAACAGGCGAACTCCTGTTCCGCATCGAACAGGCAACCTACAAGGCGGCGATCGAGCAGCAGCGCGCCAATCTCGCCAAGGCAAAGGCAACAGAAGTCAATGCGGCTTTGCAACTGGGGCGCGGTAAGGAACTTGTCAGCAAGCAGAACATCGCGCAAGCCACGGTCGACCAGCGGGCGGCCGACGAGGCGGCGGCGCAGGCCAATGTGAAGTTTGAGCATATCCCCCATGAAAGGGAGCATCACCCGATTCGCGGTTTTGCGCCAGTAGGATTGAGTTTACGGCAAGGACAGCCAGGCGCGATACTCACGCGACCCCATCCTTGCCTATTTACCGAAAATCAGCCCTAACGCCTCGGCAGGGATCGGACGCCCCCCAAGACGGAGAACGGCGGTCCCTTGGACGGACAGCCGCCCCGGCCATTGTTGTGTGTGCGGGCAGCCCATATTTCGGTTCGGCTGGCATCGTGACCTTTGGGGCGACGGGCGCCCAAATCATAACGCTACATGGCACAGTTGTTGCGTCGCGGCTTGGAACTTAACTGCTGAAGCTGCATGCGAGCTGTGTTGGGAATCGATGCCTCATGGACGCTGGCTCAGCCAAGCGGCGTTGCGCTCGCGGTCGAACGTAGCAATGGCTGGCGCATGATTGGCGCGGCGGCTTCATATCAGCGTTTTCACGCCATGGCGGATAGTCGTCAGCCCACGGAGCCACGTCCATCGGGATCATCACCCGACGCGCCTGCGCTGCTTGCTTCAGCTTCAATTCTTTGCGGCCGCCCGGTCGACCTCGTCGCTATTGATATGCCTCTGGCTCTGACGCCGATCAACACGCGTCGTGTTGCCGATGATGCCGTCTCCAGGGCCTACGGAGGGCGTAAATGCGGAACGCACACGCCAAGCGCGTTGCGGCCCGGCCGCATCAGTGACGCCTTAAGGGAGAGCTTCGAGCGAGCTGGATATCCGCTGAGAACCGATCGACTTGCACGCCCGGGCGTGATTGAGGTTTATCCTCACCCGGCGCTCGTGGAACTCTTGGGCGCTTTCCAGCGACTGCCGTACAAAGCCTCGAAGGTTGGGAAGTATTGGCCTGCGGCATCCGTGCAGGACCGGCGGACCAACCTTTATCGCCAATGGAGTGAAATCGCAGCTCAACTCGAAAGCAGGATTGCGGGCGTCGAAGCGGTTTTGCCGCGGTTGGAGCTGACCGCGAGGGCTTGGGAAATTAAGGCCTATGAGGATACGCTCGACGCCATCGTTTGTGCCTGGGTTGCGATATGCGCTCTAGAGGGACGCGCCACGGCGTTTGGCGATGGGGATGCGGCAATCTGGATCCCGGCTGGCGTTTCCGCGATGCCGTGAAATTTTCGCCTAGCCCAACAATGTAACTCCGCGCCAGCTCCTTGAGTGTTGCGCCCTCTGCTCGGCTTTGGCGGGCTTCCTGCTGCTGCGGGGTGAGAGTGAGGTGGGGCGCGGCTCCTGCCCTCTGCCGTCCGGGTGCGGATAAGGTCACGTTCGACGTCATCCAAACGCGAGAAATTGTCGGCCAGAGACTGGGACCCGCCAGCCTAACCCGCGGAAATGTCGGCGATTCTTCCCCACCTCGAAATAACACCCCGGAGACCGGACTGCCTGGCTGGCCACAGCGTCATGCTTCTCGAACTGCGGTGGGGGGCGGCGGCAAGGGCGCGCAAACCGTCTTCCCTGGTTCCGTTCACGAAGAGGGCGAGCCCATCGAATGGGCGCAGGACGAAGAGCCTGCGTTCGTCGATGGCGAGGTGCTGCGCAAGGCCGCGAGTGAAGCCGCCTGCGCGTTGCCTGCTTGCGCGCTATTGGCCGCCGGTCGGCTCGCGCCACTTCGCCGCACAGGCTCTTGGAGGCTTCCTTGCGCGGGCAGGAATGGATGTCGAGCGCGTCGCCGCGTTCACCGAAGCCATGACGAAAGCAATCGCGGGCAAGGTGAACCGCAAAGAAACGATACGCATCGCGAAGGACGCCGCCACTGCGTATGAGGAAGGAAAGAACGCTTACGGCCTTCCGCAACTGGCGAAGGAATTCGATGCGGAGACGGCAAAGGCTTGTGCGGAATGGCTCGGTTACGGAGAAGAGGAGGATGCGCCGGAGGGCCATCGACCGAACAAGGGACGGGTTTTTTCGGACCTCAAAGAAGCCCTCGCCTTCATGAACCGGCATTTTGCACACGTTCGCAAATACGGAATTATGGAGACCGTGTTTGATACAGAGCTGGCTCGGGAAATCTGAACAACCTGGATGAGTGGAAATTCTGCCTGAACGCGGCGTAGGCTGCCGTGAACAGGAGAAAACATGACGAAGAGACCACGCCGGAACCACAGCTCGGCCTTGAAGGCGAAGGTGGCTTTGGCCGCTATCAAGGGCGAGAAGACGCTGGCCGAACTGGCCTAACAATTCGATGTCCATCCGAACCACGACCTGGAGATCGCAGCTTCTCGAAGGGGCTGCCGGGATCTTTGCCGCCGAGACGAAACCCGATTCAAGTCCGCCTGCGATCGATGTGAAAACGCTGCACGCCAAGATCGGGGAGCTGACGCTGGAACGAGATTTTTTGTCCGGAGCGCTCGGGAAAGCCGGACTTTTGCCGAGCGCAAAGCGATGATCGACCGGAACGATGACTTGCCGGTGAGCCGACAGGCGAAGGTTCTCGGGATCAGCCGGGGCAGCGTGTATTACTTGCCCCGGGCGGTCTCTGCCGACGCTCTGGCGCTGATGCGCCGGATTGACGAATTGCATCTCGATTATCCGTTCGCGGGCAGCCGGATGCTTCAGACTTTTCTGGCCCGCGAGGGATATGAGGTCGGGCGCCTCCACGTCGCACTCTGATGAAGCGGATGGGGATTGAGGCGATCTATCGCCAGCCCAACACGTCCAAACCTGCGCCGGGGCACACGATCTTCCCGTATCTCCTGCGCAAGCTGCCGGTGACGCGGCCCAATCAGGTCTGGGCGATGGATATCACGTATATCCCCATGGCGCGGGGTTTCGTCTATCTTGCGGCCGTCGTCGACTGGTTCAGCCGGAAGGTTCTGGCATGGAAGTTATCGATTACACTGGAAACGGAGTTCTGTCTGGAGGCGGTCGAGGAGGCTCTTGCCCGATATGGCACTGTGCATCTCGTTGGAAATTTCAATGTTCATTTGTGAGACTGTGTCGCGCTATTCGCCGATGAAGCTTTTTATGCGGGTGATCCGAAACACGAGAGTGTCCTAAAGGGGCTCATCACCGAACCTAACCTCGTCGTCGAGCAGAAATATCACGATGCGCAAAACCGCCCGAATAGACTGCATGTCATGATGGCGTCCAACGCAGCTTGGGTGGTGCCCGCATCGGGCGCCGAACGCCGTTTCTATGTGCTCGATGTGTCGGACGAAAAAGTTGGGGACAAGAAATATTTTGCCGATATTCAAGATGAGTTGGAGCAGGGAGGATCTGAGGCCATGCTTTACGAATTACAGCGCGTGGCCCTACTTAATTTTCATCCGCGCTCGATGCCGGATAGCGCTGCCCTCAATAGTCAAAATTCATTCAATGAGTACGGAGCAAAAATGGTGGCTCGACGTTTTGAAACGCGGCTGCCTCGGAGTTTCACATGACGGGATCAAAATTAACAACGAGGGGGAATATGACGGGTTGGATTGGGAGCCCGAAGTCTCGAACACGCTGCTTTATGCGTGCTATTTGGATTTTGCAGATAAGACCAACGCCAACCGGCGGCTTACCTATAATATGTTCGGGAAGTTTATGCAGGGGATGGCACAACAAGGTAGGCTCGTCACCATCAAGATAGGAGAAGAAAAGAAGAGAGAACCCCGGGGAAAGTGCTGGGCGCGCTGAAAGAGGCCCGAGCGCGGTTTTCTGAGGTAACAGGGATTGCTATCCCCGATTGGGAGGATCGCGAGTTTTGAGGGCACAACCCTAACAGGGTGTGAGGGCACGTGATAGGGCTCGTTTAGGCATAAGTTGTTGATATATCTAGAGGTGATAGAGTTGACAGGGTTGATAGGGTACCAAAAAAGTTTTTAAAATTCATACACGGCAGGAGGCAGGGGTGACCGGCCCCCACTGACGGGTCCACTTCGAATGTTAGTGCATTGACGGGCTCGAGGCCAGCGCGGGCGGCGCAGCTGGCCGGGATTGCGAAGCCGCCCGCGCGGCCAAAGGGGGCACGAAGATTTCGGGCGCTGGCGGCTTGTAACCGAGCGATCCATGGGGCCTCACGGCGTTGTAGTGACGCCGCCAGCTTTCGATTACGATCTTGGCTTCGGCGAGGGAGTAGAAGATTTCGCCATCGAGCAACTCATCGCGCAAACGCGCATTGAAGGACTCGATGAAGCCGTTCTCCCACGGGCTGCCAGGCGTAATGTAGGCGGTTTTCGCGCCGACGGCGGTAATCCATTCCTGCACGGCCTTGGCGACGAACTCCGGGCCATTTGTCGGAACGAATGTGCTCCGGGACGCCACGCAAGATGAAGAGATCCGAGAGCAGGTCGATGACGTCGATGGATTTCAGCTTCCGGGCGATACGAATGGCCAGACATTCATGTGTGAACTCGTCGATCACGTTGAGCATCCTGTATTTCTTGCCTTCATGCGTGCGATCCTCGACGAAGTCGTAGCACCAGACATGGTTCGGCCGCTCGGCGCGAAGACGGATGCAGGATCCGTCCGCGAGCCAAAGCCGGCCGCGCTTGGGTTGTTTGGCGGGAACTTTCAGCCCCTCGCACCGCCAGATCCGTTCGACCCGTTTGTCGTTCACGACCCAGCCGGCGGTCGATCGTAGAAGCTCCGCGATCTTCCGGTAGCCGTAACGACCATATCGGCGAGCCAGTTCGACGATGTCGGCGGTCAGCCGTTCCTCGTCATCTCGCCCCGCCGGTACGCGGCGCTGCGTCGAACGGTGCTGTCCGAGCACACGGCAGACCCGTCGCTCGGACAGTTTCAACCCGGATCGAACATGGTCGATGCAGGCTCGGCGACGCGCGGGGCTCAGAAGTTTCCCTTTGCAGCCTCCGCGAGGATCATTTTGTCCAAGGTTAGATCGGAGACAGCGCGGCGCAGTCGGGCGTTCTCCGCCTCGAGCGCCTTCATCCGCTTCACCTGATCCGTCTTCAGCCCGCCAAACTCTTGGCGCCACCTATAGTAAGTGACCTCGGTCACGCCGATCCCGCGAACGGCATCCGCGACCGACTGCCCCTGTGAAACCAAAACGTCTACCCGTCGCAGTTTGGCGACGATCTCCTCAGGCTTGTGGCGCTTTCTCGGCATTCCGGTCCTCCTTTTCATGTCCAAAGACATACCTCAGGGTGGACCAGTTCAATGGGGGTGGATCAGGGGGCGCGCGCATAAAAGTTTATTATATCCTACCGTCCCTACCATCCCTACCATCCCTATCATCCCTATCATCCCTATCATCCCTATCATCCCTATAGTCTTTTCAACAACTTATCCCCTCGCACCACCCTGTCGCAACTCTGTCGCAACCCCTGTCGCAACCCTGTCGCAACCCTATCTTTCGATAGGGGTGGGCACCGCAAATTTAGTCGATGCGCCCAAAGCTTAGCAGGAAGCGAAATGGGCGACTTTTTCCTGGCCGCCAATGAACCTTCGTACTCTCGCCGATCTTTCCGGCCGATGGATCGATGCTGTCCATAGTCGTCGCCCACCAAGAGGCGTCGTGCTCGACATGGAATGGCTTCCGCAAGTAATTACGCGGACTTAGACAGTAACACCCCTATAAATGCGCCAGATGTTTCTAAAGGGCTTTCTGGTACGTGGAAAATTGCGATGGTTCGCCCCAGGCACATGGGGCGCCAGCTAGTGCACTCCCAAATGCTATTCTTTTGCGGTGTCCCTGACATCGGCCGCCGCCTTCCAAAAATTCAATGCATCGCGGCTGAAATAGACCCGGCCGCGGACAATTTTCGGCCACGGAAATGCGAGCTCTGGATCGGCAAGCCAGCGAGACAGTATCCTTCGGCAAATCCCCAACTCAGCAGCTGCCTGCGGTGCGGGGATCCACACGTGCTCGTCCACAAATTCCATGTCCGTCTCGGATGGTCCGCGTGTGTCCTTACTTGACAAAGCATAAACGCGCACAATCGTCCAAGGCTGTAAACAACTTCGAGAAACAGCGATTTATCCACAAGCGATGTACTTTACACCAATGCTTCTAAGCCATTGATATGGCGCTACTTTACACCAACAACTGTAAAGTAAAGTGGCTGACGATTTTTGCCTGTATAGCCTCGAATACAGCCCTCGCCACAGCTTTGAACTCGTGGTCGTTCGCGAAGGTGACGTCCCTTCACGCCACAAGATCAAGGGATGCGAGCTCGAGACTCAAGATGGTTCGAACCCCTCCATGTAGCTCTCAAAGACGAGGGGCTGCGTGAACTGATCTCTTTGTTCGTGGAAAAAACGACAGGCCGTGCCTGCAAATAGACCGTGCCAGAGCGGTCTCCAGGATGGACAGCTCTCCGAAACGGATCTCAATCCATGGCCATGGTCAAGGCAGCTCATCTGCAGACAAACAAGCTCAAGCGGCCATCGCTTTGATCGCGTCGAATGTTTCAGCCAGATCTCTTCCCGAAAAGCCAATGGAAATCGATCCGCACGTCGAATGCGCTACGGGCTCGGGCATCGCCTCGGCACCCGTAGGCGTCGGAAGCTCGAAGGCGTGGCGGCCTTCGCGGTGCACTACGGTAATTGCGGCTTCGCTCATCATCGTTTGCCCTGCTTGAACCGGACACCAGCACCGCCATTATTCCCGTCGAAGAATTCGACTCCCGCCGCACCGAAAGCATCTACCAGCGCATAGAGAGACGACATCCGAAACATGAGACGTCCAGGGAGCGCCCGGCTTCTCCAGCGGCGCGTCTTCAAGACGTCGCGCCTTGCGGAGTTCTGTTCGGAGCGCGAACTCACCAATCAAACGGGGCACGCCCCCCGTCATCCGCGTCACCGTCACCGACGAGGCGATCACCGTCGCGGACAATGGCCCCGGCCTGGCGCCGGAAACCGTCGCTGGACTACTGGATTACGACGCGCGCGTCTCCAGCCGCGAAGCCTACGCGTCGCCGACACGGGGCGCACAGGGCAACGCCCTGAAGACGATCCTGGCCATGCCCTTCGTGCTGGGCAGCGGCGCGCCTGGGGTGACGCAGATCGAGAGCCGCGGCATCCGCCACACGATCACCTTCAGCGTCGATCCCGTGCGCCAGATCCCCCAGATCGACTACGTGCAAACCCCGTCAAAAGTAAAAATCGGCGCCTCTGTCACCGTCCATTGGCCGAATTCAGGTAGCTCAATTCTCGGCGAGGCGCGCACCCATTTTTCACCTTTGTACGTGAGCTATGCGGTTCTGAACCCGCACGCGAGCTTCTCGGCGGAGTGGGCGGGGGAGCGCTTCAAGGACTTCGACGCCACCGATCCCACCTTCCGCAAATGGGTGCCGTCGCAGCCGACGAGTCCGCGCTGGTACAGCGAAGAACGCTTCGCCCGGTTGATCGGGAACTTTGTCGCCGACGCCGAGGATCGGGGCGTCGCCTGTCTCAGCGTTCGGGATTTCATCGGGCAGTTTCGCGGCTTGTCGGCGACGGCGAAGGCGCGCGACATCTGCGAGCTCGCGGGAATTCCCAAGGGCGCCGTGCTGGCCGACATCTGCCGCGACGCAGTCGCGTGTGGCCGCCTTCACCGCAGGATGTCCGCGCACTCGGCGACCGTGCGTGGCCGTGATCTCGGTGTCATCGGCAAAGAACGCCTGGCGGTGATGTTCGAGCGTTTTCTAGGATGCGCGGGCGAGAGTTTCCGTTACAGGCGAGTTCGAGATCGAAGACGCGGAGGGCGTCCCGGCTCTGTTCGAAGTGGCGTTCGGATATTTTCCCGAAGCGGATAGTAGCGGGATCCTCTTGACGGGCATCAACTTCTCGCGGTCCCTTCGCCGTGATCCGTTCCCGTCGCTGAGCCCCCGCGAGAGCCTGACAACAATCCTCGAGCAACAATATGCATCGGAAGATGCACCCGTCGCAATCTTCGTCCATCTCGTCTCGCCCGCCGTCAAGTTCCTCACCGAGGCAAGACGGCGATCGATTTGCAGTATAGCGCCGCCGCGAAAGGTGTCCGCGACGTTACGAGTGTCTGGGCGAAGCAGCACCTGCGTGAGCTGAAGGAAGTCAATGCGTTCCATCGGCGCGCCGATGTCATGCTTCGCCGCATCCACGCCGTCACCATCAAGGAGGCGGCGTTCAGGGGCATGCGCGACGCCTACATGAAAGCGTCGGCCGACGGCACATTGCCCGCCAACCCCCGTCAGATCATGTACGCCGCGCGGCCAGAGATTTTGCGCGCAACGGGCAAGGAAGTTTTGGATGATGCCTATTTCACCCAAACCCTGCTGCCCGACATATGACATCGCCATCATGTCGAGCAAGGGAATGAGTGTGACGGCGGCGCGCCTTCTGGCCGACAAACTCTGTTCCGAATATGAGATCCCGCTTCTGATCTTGCATGACTTCGATCGCAGCGGCATGAGCATCGCGCGCACGCTTCACACCAGCAACCGCCGGTACACGTTCGAGACGGAAATCGAGCCGATCAATTTGGGCTTCCGGCTCGCCGACGTGGGCGGACTTGAATACGAGAGCGCGCCCGTCCCCAAGGATCGCGCCGCCGCCATCGCAACGTTGCGCGAGAATGGCGCGACGCCGAACGAAATCGAATTTCTCATGAGCGGGCGGCGCGTCGAACTCAACGCCATGACGGCCGATCAATTCATTCGCTTCGTCGAGCGCAAGCTGGCGGGGGCGGGCATTCGCAAGATCGTGCCCGATGCCGAGACGCTGGCCGCGGCCTATCGCCTGTTCGCCGATAGCCGCGAAATCGAACATCTCGTGGAAGAGGCTCTAGCGTCGCGGCGGCGGGACACCGAGGTGCGCGTGCCTGGGGGACTGGAGCGCCTCGTCCGCAAATATCTGCGGGCGCATCCGGCGGCCAGCTGGGAGGAGGCTGTTGCGGCGGCACTGCGCACTCCGTAACGGGCCGACGCGGATTTTAGAGGAGTAATCGCCGAGCGGATAGACGCCCACACTACTAATCAATGCGCCGAGCCCGGGTGAGGGAACACCTAGGCGCGACGACTTCCACAACCGAACAGTGGAGATGTTCAATCATGGCACTGAAATCTATCACGAAATCAACGTTTGGCATGCCGTCACCTGAAACGGTGGCGAAGATCGAGGCCGAGGGCACCGTAGCGGCGCTGCGAGAGGCAAATTTCAAATATGAAATGAAACGCCGCGACCTCGAAGACAAATTCGGCGCCGCGATGTCTGCGCTGCGCGAAGAGTATCTGCGGGAAGTGCGGGAAATCCATGGTGGTGGCGATGAATAACCAGCCCCCGACTGTCGAAAAAACGGTCATGCATTTCCGATGCAGGCTGGGCACCGCGCTTGACGGATTTGAGCGCGCCGTGCACCACCGCTCCCCCCCGTTCGAGGTCGAGCGCCAGCGTGCGGAGGTCCTGAAGCTCTTCAGCGAAATTTTAGCACTGTGGGTCGCGGTCATCGCGGAGGATGGCTAGTGCAGCTTCAACCTTCACCCCCACCACCCTGACGCCGTTCTGCTCTTTGGCATAATGATCGCCACCAGCGCCGCCGGGATGGCTTCGCTCGGCTGGCGCGCGTTGGCGGAATACGCATGCGGCGTCCTCGTGACGCTCGTGGGCGCCGCCATCACGGGAAATAGTATCGACTAATCGGACGGCGTGAGAGGCGCGCTGTCCGGCGCTTTCCCGGCCCGAAGCAGCGCCTTGTTGATGGCGTCTATGTCGATGTCGCCGCCACCGGCGCGCAGCGCCTCGGCGATCGCTCGAGACTCTTCGCGCTGCGCCGCCTTTTGCCGTCTCGCATTAGCTTTTTTGCGGGTGTCATTTTTACTCCTTCGGGAGTTGCACGATCCAAACCAGCTCAAGCGCGACAATTGAAGTTAAGATGAGAATAATGATTGCGTTATGCATAGCCGCTCACTGCATTAATTGGGTGCCAATATTTATTTGCCCATCGGATGTTATCATGAATCAGAATGTGTTGTAACTGGGGATGAACGAAACGGTTCAATAAATGCTGTGTCGCGCCTTATCGCCCGTTTCACGCGTGTGTTTGGGTGCGCCATCAACGCCGCGAACATAATCGTCAAGCCCCACAATTTCTACCGCGCGACACGGGTGCACGGTTATTTCGCGATACTATTTCAGCGCTTCCATCTGTATGAACACGCCGCGTTGCACCCTCAGGATGGTTGACGATGTTTTTTTGAATAGCGGCTTTCGCTTCTGGCCATTCATCGCGCGGGGATTCGAACGTTCGCAACTTTTGTTGTTGCCGGAGGCGGTGGGACGATTATGTCAGCGCCGATAATCCGGCGGGGTCATGATAGGCGATTTCTCTCGACCAGAACGCGCAAAATGCGCCACGGCGCGCGTCTCACGATCGATATTGCGCGAGTGCGAATTGTTTTCGCACGGTCTGCAGGAATTCTGTACCAAGCGGAAGTTGAGCCTTGGCATTTTTGCCTCCCCTCCATTGACGTAGGTCAATCAGAATTGCCGCACATCAGATAGGAGTTCGCGCTGAAAACAAATTCCAGCCGAAAGAGCGACGGCTGCCACGCTCGCCCCAGCGAGGAAAAGAAGATTACAGGGAGGGAAAACCATGAGAATTGTCACGCGCGGCGTTGCCATCGCCTTTGGTACCCTCATTCTTACGGGCTGGACCTTACCCACGCCGGTCGAGAGCGTGCTTTATAGTTTCCAGGGCGGCAACGACGGCTTTCAACCCCTCGCTGGCCTGATCGCCGACAGGGAGGGCGCCGCTCTACGGCACAACGCAAGTAGGCGGGAGTGTTTGCCAGCAAATACTGGGCGGCTGTGGCACGGTTTTCAAGCTGACGCCCGCCCGGGACCAGACCACGGGCAAGACCACTTGGAAAGATAGCGTGCTTTATAGGTTCCAGGGCGGCCGCGAGGGCGGCCCCGACGGCGCTCTCCCCTTCGCTGGCCTGATCGCCGAC
Source organism: uncultured Alphaproteobacteria bacterium (assembly GCA_963784075.1). Lineage (GTDB taxonomy): Bacteria > Pseudomonadota > Alphaproteobacteria > Rhizobiales > Beijerinckiaceae > Methylocapsa. The sequence goes on from CAWAQW010000024.1 coordinate 201,806, forward strand.
AGGGAGGGCGCGCTCTACGGCACAACGGCAGTCGGCGGGAGCGGCGGCCATGGCACGGTTTTCAAGCTAGATTTATGCCTCAAGTCAAAGTGGCGCGACGGGCGTGAGAATGATAAGGATCACGATCACGACGGATGTCCTGTTTTCGTCTCCGAGGAATAGCGGCGTCACGCCCTCAGCCTCGAAATCGCGGATGCTGATATTGGAACTCCGGGCAAAATCGCCCGAAGTTCCAAAGCCGCGCGGCCAAGAAATGTGACAGCGTAGAGTTTATGAAAGAGGTAGGGCCGACAGCCCGGACTGGTGTCGCGTCCTACAAGCAATAGGCGTCCCGAAGGTCATCCGGAGAGGGGCGATTTTTGCAAGATGACACCCGGATTTCGTTCCTTCTGGCAGTCTGCTTTTCGCTCGCTTCAGCGGCGCTGATTTTCGCCGTTTTGCGGTAAATGATAAGCTCGCGCCATGTGCGGACGCTTCACCCAAAGCTACATGTGGCGCGAACTGGTCGAGCTTTATCGGCTGACCCTGCCGGCGCGCAACTTGCGGCCCAGCTACAACATCGCCCCGACAACAACGATCGACGTCGTGAGATTGGCGAATTGTTTCAGAGCGCATCTGTCATTTCTGCACGGTCCACTCTTGTAGGCGACCTCTCATTTTGGTTCGCCCAAGCGAAGCGATTGGGCCACGGTGGGATCGACGTCGGCGACAAGAGATTCGAAAATCGGTTGATTCTGCGGCAATGCGTTGCGGTAGGCCGCTATGATGGTTTGTTGAAATTCCGGCGGTCTACGCATGATCTCCCGAAGATCGTTTTTGACGAACGCCTGGATGTCCTTGTCGGCGAGTGCGCTCGAGGTTGCCACTCGTTCGACGCGGAAAGGGGCGAGCTTCGGCGCGCTCGGCGCGGTGAAATAGGACATTTCGAGAAGCGTGACGCCACGGCTCTCGGCGTCCGGCGAGGTGGCCGGAAGTTTGGCCAAAAAGAGCCATGCCGCGCCATTGATCGGCGCGAGGGCCAGCGCCGTCTCTGCTCTGGCCTTGGCGTTTGCGAGTTGCGCCAAGCTTGACTTGTACTTCGTCAAACGATTGATCCATAAGAAGCGTGCGTCAGCGAAGGCGGCATTGGCCCAAAGGTCTCCCCGGATCCCGCCGATCCCGGCCGCCAGAATCGCGCGGTTCCGGTGCTGTGCGGCCGCTTCGGCGCCGTTGCGATCAAAGGGGAGGCCAGTGGTCTTTGGGCTCAGCAGGTCCGGGAGCAACATCCAAATGCCGGAGATCCCAATGACAACGCCAAGGACGAGGAGGCCCGAGCGTAGCCGCGTGGGTGGCGAGGAAGGTACAAGTCCAAGAACAATGCCTAAGACAACAAGCGCCGAGCACAGCCTCGTGGCTGCCCACGAGGACATGAGTTTTAGCCTTCACGGAAAGCATCGAACTGGCGGCGGGGCGGGTCTGATGTCAACGATTTTCCATGCGACAAGAGCAAGATTTGGGAACAAAATTATCCAGAATAATCGGCAGTTTAACCGATTTTTTCCGGATGAAGGTACGCAAACGAGTACTACTTTTGGGTTATACGGCATTCTCAATTGGACGAGCCTGGGGCAAGGACTCTCAGGTACCTTCCGATGACTTGGAGAATGCTGTGGTATTTTTCGAATGGAACAGCACAACGCCGCCCGAGGAGGGCGCCATTGTCTGTGTGCTCGCCTCGGACGATCGGGGGCAATAGTGATTCATTCCCGGTCGTCTTTCGAGACGATAGCTGGTGGACGCTCGCACGGGAGAAGAGCTCGACGCCTTTGTCGCGGGATGGCGCCCAGCAATTTCGAATGACATGCGCGGCAGAGGCGAGCATCATCCCCGCCGCCAAGATTGATAGTGCTCTCATCGGGGTTCTCCTAGCCGATCGCGTTCGACGCGATGGCGCTCGCCACGAGGGCCACGATCACGCTACACACGAAGCCAGCCAATTCACGCCACAAGATCAAGGGATGCGAGCTCGCTGAGATAGGCGTCGCGGACGCCTTGCAGCTCGATCTCGAAGCGGGCTTGCAATTCTCGGACGCGGCACTCGTATCGGTATGTGGCTGCCGAGGCCGCGCTCAAGGGCTCTTTTTTCATTGCGTCGCGCGGCTCCTTTCACGCACTGCCTGTTGGCTGCTTTATGGCTCAGTCAGTTTAATGGGAGGGCCGGGCAAAGGTGACAAATCCCGGCCTCCCTGCGCTCGGCGCGCGCCGCCTGCTGTCGGCTATGCCAAACGACAGCAAGCATCCTCAAAAATGGCGACGGACCCAAGCGGAGTACGACTTAGGCCCCCGCCTTTTCCACGGGGCGGACAATGAACACCCCCCCGGAACCAAAGAGTAAGCGGCGAGGGTCGCGGGTCACCTTTCACGCCCCCGCCGCTTTTCTGTCAGCTCCGTACATCCGGGAGAACTGACAAAAACGAAAACGGGGGAAGTGGAGCGACGAGAGCGAGTAATCGGGGCCTCGCCCAGTAACCGACACTCAACACTTCTGCGGACGCTGGACACTGACGCCGCGCTCTCGGCGACGAAGTGATGCGGACAGGCCTCGTCGCCAAGCCCATAATTATAACTCAATCATTATTTTTGCATCTTAATGCCTATCAGGCGACGGGGCGTGCCACCTGCAAATTGCCGCATCCACACAGATGGCCCGATGTTTGAATGAAATGTGGAAATTTCTCTGCCGGATGCATCACGGGCCTTGCGCTCATACAAATCGTCGCCCTCGCCGATGAAGTTACGCGGATCTTTGAGCGCCGTCTCGGCATCGGCGTAAATGCTGTCTTCTACCGCCAGGAAGCCGGGGCCGTTCGGAATCGTATTCAAGTCTACCCTTGCGAAAGCGGGACTGAATTTCTTGAATGCGTTAACGAGCCGATAAACGCCTTCACCGCTTAAAGGCCGTGGGGCTTCGCCATTTTGCATAGAATGGAGCTTGTCGGCGCGCGCCTGAATACCAGCGATCACACTTCTAACTTTCGCGTCGATTACATGATCAGGCTGTCGGCGCATGTCCGCGTAATAATCGCTATCCGCTTTGCTATCCGCCGCTAAAGGTTTTGGCTCGCCCATCTGATTAAGTTCTCCTGCGCTTTCGCCCATGGCGTCCTGAATTTCCTGTTGGCGCGCGCGCTCTACGGCCATCGTGGATAACTTCACGTGGCCCGCGTTCACCCGTGCGGCTACGGTTGGTTTGATCTGTTCAATGTTCAAATCTGGTAGGCTATGAATATCATACCACGATGCGGATAATATCCGGGACTGCTCGGCAACATCCTTAGGGCAATAAAGTGCGGGAGCGGCGCTCGCCCCATACACTTCCAGGAGTTGACTGGAAGAAGACAAAGGTATCTCTAAATTGAATTCCTTCAGGCGTGTGCTCGCCTCCAGAAACATATCCGGGTTCAGATAACCACAGGTGAAATCCAACACAACGAGGGGATACTTTTTGCCCGAATAATTCACATATCGAGCACCGTAAATAGTTGCGAGGGCGCCGTCCGGAGCGGTGCATAGAATTGCGAAAACCGGGCCGTCGCGATCGATTGGATTGGCAAGCCCCTCGCCTCCCTCCAGCATGCTTTCATACCGCACGAGCCCAGGGGCCGCGCGCTCGCCGACCAGCCTCACGGCCAGGCCCGCAACAGCGGCGGCGCAATCGTCGTGGCCGCCCACGGGGTGTCCGACGGCGTCCTTCGCGCCAATTCGCGAGGCGCGGCGTTAAAGCGAGCAGAGTTGCATGCTTAGCCGCTTGTGGTCGAGCAATTGCACGCGTCTACTATTCAATATCGGCAGAAGCCCAAGGAAATAGTCGCTCGTCGTTAATTCTGCCGTTTTATACTCAATGCCGTTGCGGCGAAAACCTTCGACGACAAATCCAATCGCGTATCGGTCGCCTGTGATTTCGTGTAGACCATAGGCGCGCAAGATGTCGCACACCTCGGCGATGACGCCCTGTCAATGACGGAGACAAATTGTGCCAAATGGCGGCGTGAAAGTGTACCAGTTGGGTTACGAGAAAAGGGCTGTGAAGCCCCGATTTATTTTCGTGCTTCCATGCCGATTCATATTTTGGTGGCAAGGTCTCCTTCGTTTGGCGCGGTGGACGCGATCACGCGCGTCCTTGCGGCGGAGCTAGGACCCCGCAAGATCCGGGTGAACGTCATCGCACCGGGCGGTGTTGAAACCGAAGGCGTCCATCAAATCCGGATCATAGGAAGCGATTTTGAAAAGCGGATGGTGGCGGGGACCCCGCTTGGACGATTGGGTCAGCCGGACGACATCGCGCGGGTTGCGGTGTTCCTGGCCTCCGAGGAGGACTCCGGCTGGCTGACCGGCGAGAGAATTACGGCGTCCGGCGGCTATTGATCGGCTTTTGGCACGCCGCTCCCCTTCAATTCGTGGAGCTTGCGAAAATCCCCCGTCTGGTCCAAATAGGGGGTGGGAGGTTGGCGGTGGACGCACCACTCGCCAACCGGGTCAGGTCCGGAAGGAAGCAGCCCTAACGAGACCGGGCGGGTCTCTGTCCAGCCTCCCACTTTCGCCTTGCCGCAACTTGGGCTTTGCCATAATTGGGCCAATGGGGCCAGTCTTGACCCGAGCCTTGACGAAAGACTTCGGTCAAGACCTGGGACGGGGCGGTGTCCGGCGGGCCGCCCGGCAGAGGCGCGGCCCCAAGCTTCTCGCCTGGAGCACGTCCCGGTCGCATGGAACCACCTGCCAACGCTGAAGTTCCTTCAAACGCCGATGACGACGCAGGCCCGGGGCTCGGATTGGGCGCTGTTGCCGCGCCCGGCACGGCGGCGACGCAAGCTCCGCCCTATCGCGTCCTCGCCCGCAAATACCGCCCCGCGCGTTTCGACGATTTGATCGGCCAGGAGGCCATGGTCAGGACGTTGTCGAACGCCTTCGACCTCGACCGGATCCACCAAGCCTATATTTTGACGGGCGTGCGCGGCGTCGGCAAGACAACGACGGCGCGCATCCTCGCCCGCGCCTTCAATTATGAAGTGCCGGCGCGCGGCGCAGAGCCGGCGGTGACGCGCCCGACGATCCATATGCCGGAACTCGGCGTTCATTGCCAGGCGATCATCGAATCGCGCCATGTCGATGTCATCGAAATGGATGCCGCCTCGCACACCGGCATCGACGATGTGCGCGAAATCATCGAGAGCGCGCGCTACAAGCCGGTCATGGCACGCACCAAAGTCTATATCATCGACGAAGTGCATATGCTCTCGAAGCAGGCGTTCAACGGCCTTTTGAAAACTTTGGAAGAGCCTCCCGATCATGTGAAATTTTTATTCGCGACGACCGAGATCGAAAAAGTGCCAGTCACCGTGCGCTCGCGCTGCCAAAGATTCGATCTGCGCCGCGTCGAGGCCGATGTCTTGACCCGCTATCTCGCCGCGATCTGCGCCAAGGAGGCCGTCACCATCGAGGACGAAGCGCTGAGCCTCATCTCGCGCGCGGCGGAAGGCTCGGTGCGCGACGCGCTGTCGTTGCTGGATCAGGCGATCGCGCATGGCGCGGGAGGGTCCCGCGCGGCTGAGCCTGGAATGGCGATCGGCGCGGAAGCCGTGCGGGTCATGCTGGGGCTTGCCGATCACGGCCGGATCATCGATTTGTTCGAAGCCCTCATGCGGGGCCAGATGGCGGCGGCCCTCGGCATTCTGAAGGAGCTCCATGATTTTGGCGCCGACCCCGCCGAAGTTCTCGCGGGGCTCGCGGACTTCATTCACCTCGTCACCCGCCTGAAACTCGTGCCGGAGGCCGCGCAAGATGCCTCGCTCACACCGGAAGAGCGCAGCCGTGGCGGGCAATTTTCGCAAACGCTCTCGATGCCGGTTCTCAGCCGTGCTTGGCAATTGCTGCTGAAGGGCCTGCGGGAAGTGAAGGATTCGCCGCGCCCGCTCGCCGCCGCCGACATGGTTTTGGTGCGAATAGGCTACGCCGCCGATCTGCCGACCCCGGAGGAGGCGCTCCGCAAGCTGAGCCTCACGGCCAGCAGCGAGCCGCAGCAAGCGGTGCCGCGCGGCGCCGGTCCCGGCGCAAGTGGGCTGCGGCAATTGCAAACGCCAGCCTCGCGCTGGCGCGGGCGCCGCGGCAGGAGGCGAGCGCGCCCGCGATCACGCTCACCCGGCTCCAGGATGTCGTGGCTCTCGCCAGCCAGCATCGCGACATTCAAATGAAGCTCGCGCTTGAACGCGACATGCGCCTCGTCCGTTTCGAGCAAGGTCATATCGAATTCTCAATGGCGCCCGGTGGCTCGCCGCAGCTTGCGCAAACGCTTGCCCGCCGCTTGCAGGAATGGACCGGGACCCGCTGGATGGTCGCGGTCTCAAACGCGCAAGGCCAGCCGAGCCTCAAGGAGCAGGAGGAGGCCAAGGCGCGCGAAGCTTTGTCCGGCGTGCGCGCCGAGCCTTTGGTCCAAAGCGTGCTTGCGGCTTTTCCGGGCGCCGAGATCATCGCGGTCCGCGCGGCCGGGCCCGCGCCGGAACCTGAGCCTGCCGCCGGGACAGACGCCGAGATCAGTGATGAAATCGCCTTTAGCGACAGCATTTATACGGAAGACGAGCTTTGAGCAGGCAGCGTTTGCGTGTTCGCACTTCGTCGCAACCAAGGGAAACACACAATGCGCGACATGTTGGGTTTGATGAAGCAAGCGCAGGCCATGCAGGCGAAAGTGCAGGAAATGCAGGCCGAGATGGAGCGGATCGAAGTCGAGGGGCAGGCGGGGGGCGGCATGGTTCGCGTGACCCTCACCGCCAAGGGCCAAATGAAGGGCCTTGCGATCGACGACCAGCTTCTCAAAACCGATGAAAAAGTGATTCTTGAGGATTTGATCGTCGTGGCGCATGAGGATGCCCGCAAAAAAGCCGAACGCTTGATGGAAGACAAAATGAAAGAATTGACCGGGGGCCTTTCCTTGCCGCCGGGCATGAAGCTGCCATTCTGATGGCATTGGTTTGAGGGCTTTGCTGCGATGGCGGAACGGGTCGCGGGTCCCGAGATCGAGCGGCTCATTCATCTGCTGGCGCGCCTGCCGGGGTTAGGGCCGCGCTCGGCGCGGCGGGCCGCATTGCATCTCATTCGCAAGCGCGAGGAGCTTCTTGCGCCGCTCGCCAGCGCGCTCAATATGGCGTGCGAAAAGATCGTGACCTGCCGGACCTGCGGCAATATCGATACATGCGATCCTTGCACGCTGTGCCGGGACGAGCAGCGTGATCCGGAGACGCTGATCGTCGTCGAGACGGTCGCCGATCTCTGGGCGCTCGAACGCGCGCAAGTTTTGAGTGCGCGCTATCATGTGCTCGGCGGCACCTTGTCGCCGCTCGACGGCATTGGCCCCAAGGATCTGAACCTTGCCAGCCTTGTCCAGAGGGTCGGGGCGGATCACGTCAAGGAGGTGATCCTCGCGCTCAACGCCACCGTCGAGGGGCAGACGACCGCGCATTACATTACCGGTCTTTTGACCGAGTTCGAGGTCAAGATCACCCGCCTCGCGCATGGCGTTCCGGTTGGCGGCGAACTCGACTATCTCGATGAAGGAACGCTCACGGCCGCGATCCGCAGCCGCACGGCGTTTTGACGCCTCAAGCTTTTCACGGCCATCACGATAACGTCATGGTGGGGGCTTTACCTACCTTCGTGCCGCCCGAGATGTATCTCAGGCAGCGTCCCACCTATGAACCCCGAATTGTTTATCCGCGGTCAGGCAATCGGAGGAGCAATCATGGCAAATCCTTTCGTGCATGTGGAGCTCACAACCCAGGATCCCGATAAGGCAAAATCCTTTTATGGCGCGCTGTTCGATTGGAAGCTCGAGGATGTCGAAATCGGGCCGGCTCTTCACCTATACGATGGTCCGCGCCGGCGAAGGCACCGGCGGCGGGATCATGAAGACGCCCGCGCCGGGTGTCCCAACGGCCTGGCTGCCTTATGTGCTGGTCGATGATGTGACGGCGGCGACCGCCAAGGCGAAATCGCTTGGCGCCAATGTCATGAAGGATGTCACGGACGTGCCGGAGGCGGGCTCTTTCTCGGTCATTTTGGATCCGACCGGCGCGGCGATCGGGCTCTGGCAGCCCAAGGCCAAATGACGCGCGGGTGCCCGGTCCTCTTGGCACGCGGCGGCGAGCTTCATTCCGCCGCCTTGTCGAAAGGCTCTTCGGAAATTTCCGGCACAGGCGTCGAAAAATCCATCCGGTCGATCCTTGTGCCACGCCTTGCAATCTTGCCGGCGGAGGAGAGGATCTGATCGACATCCTCTTGCGCGATTTTAAAATGCGCGTCGAGTTTTGCGACGCGCGTGGAGAGGCGCTCCACTTCGTCGACGAGGCGGCGCACCTCGGCTTGAATGACATGCGCTTCTTCCCGGACCCGCGCGTCACGGACAATCGCCTGCATGACCTGAACCGCCATCATGAGCAAGGAGGGCGACACGATAATGATGCGGTTCTTATGGGCTTTTTGGATAATATCCTCGAAAAATTCGTGGAGATCGGCGTAAAGCGATTCGGAAGGCACGAACAGAATCGCGATATCCTGGGTTTCGCCCGGCAGAAAATAGCGCTCGGCGATATCATGAACATGTCTCATAACATCGATGCGCACCCTTGCCGCCGCATGTTTGCGCGCCTCCTCGCCCGAGGCGTCTCGCAGCGCCGTGAAGGCTTCGAGCGGAAATTTCGCGTCGATGATCATGAGCCTTGGGTCGCCTGGCAAGCGGATGACGCAATCGGGGCGGGTGTTGTTGGAGAGCGTATATTGAAATTCGAAGGCCGCGGCGGGCAGGCCGTCCCGGATGATCGCTTCGAGGCGTCCTTGGCCGAAGGCGCCGCGCGCCTGCTTGTTGGCGAGAATGTCCTTGAGGCCGACGACTTCCTGGGTCAGCGCGGCGACCCGGGCCTGCGCCGCATCGATCACCGCAAGCCTTTCGTTCAATTTGGCGAGATGTTCGCCCGCCGTCCTGCCAGAGGCTTCGAGACCGGCGCCGACCCGCGTTCCGACCGCGTCAAGCCGCTCGGCAACGAGCCGCGCGAGATCGGCCTGGCGCGACCCCAAAAACTCGGCGACGCCGCGCACCGATCCGTTGAGGCCGGCGCTTTGCCGCGAGATTTCTTCCATCGCGCGAAACATCTCGCGCTGGCGCTCGATGCCCAAAAGCGCATCCTCGCGGCTCGCCCGGCCTCTGAAAGCAAGGCTCCAAGCGATGATCGCGAGCAGCGCTAAGATAAGACCCGCCGCGCCAAGAAGAAGATCGGCCCCAGCGATTGGCGTGCCGTTGAGATGAAAAAAGACGCGCTCCATGTGAGAAGCTGTAACTGATTCGCGGGCCGATTGGAACGAAGAATGAACATTCTGTGAGCCGTCCAAATGCCGGGAAAAGCGCTCCTTTCGTGGTTCCCGCAGAAAAGCCATCACATGCGGGAGAGCCGCCCGCGGTTTTCCCTTCGCTCTCGCGCAGGAGGCATCCAACGCATGCGCTTTGTTTTCCGGATCGTCTACGATGCCGTTCTGCGCTTTTTGCAGGACGATGGCTGGGCCATTTCCAGCCACATCGCTCTCTCGATATTGACGTCGCTCTTCCCTTTTTTGATCTTCGTGACCGCGCTTGCCGGGTTTTTCGGCACCACGACTTTGGCCGATGAAGCGGTCCGTCTCCTATTGCAGGCCTGGCCGCAGCAGGTCGCCGCGCCGATCGCCAATGAGATCCACAATGTCCTGACGCAGACGCGCAGCGGCGTCCTCACGATCGGCATCATTTTGGCGATCTATTTTTCGTCGAGCGGCGTCGAGGCCATAAGGATCGGGCTGAACCGGGCCTATAATGTCAGGGACACAAGGGCATGGTGGCTGTTGCGGCTTGAATCCATCGCCTATGTTTTCGTGGGCGCTCTCTCGCTTCTGACGCTTGCCCTTCTGGTCGTTTTCGCGCCCCTGATCTGGACCGTGTTGCTGCATTTCGCGCCGGGTTTTGAACCGCTCGACCGCCTCGTCACCTTGAGCCGCTTCGCGATCGCGAGTTTGGTTCTGGTGCTGGCGCTCATTCTTGCGCATAAATTTCTGCCCGCCGGGCGAAGATCCCTCATCGACATTGCGCCGGGAATTTTGCTGACGATGGCAATGTGGATCACCGCCGGCATTGCGTTCGGCTCCTACCTTGCCGAATTCGCGCGCAATTATGTCACCACCTACGCGGGTCTTGCGTCGGTCATGATCGCGCTCGTGTTCCTCTATATGATCGCGGCCATTTTCATCTTCGGCGGCGAATTGAACGCCGCGATCCTGCGTGCCCGGCGCGAAAAGCGCGGCGATTGAAAGACGGTCCGTGCCAACCCTTCTATTGCAAGGTATAGCTGTGCGGAACGCGCGGAAGGGTCAAAGAGACGGGCAGGCGCTCGATCGGCGCGAGAATGAGATGGCTTGCTTGAAGGGCATTGGCGAGCGAGCGGCTTGTCTTCAAAAGCGCTTCGACATCACCGCATCCCAAAAGATCCGTCGCGGCAAATTTTTCGATGTCTTCGTCTCTTTGCTGGGAGGCCGCGATCAGTCTCAACACCAGAAATTCGTCCCGGCAGAGACAGCGGCAAGCCGAGAAACGCCACATGATGTCCCGGCGGGCCTGCGTGGATTCTGGAGCGAGGTGCAACGGGTCTATGAAAACCGAATTTGGACGTCTTTGCCAAGCTCTTTGAGAATCCCTGGAACGGCGTCTTGAAGCCCAAGCATTTTCTCGGCGTGAGATTGGCGGTTATGACGATGTCCTGGATTTCCTCGTCGGACAGTCGATCGATGTCGATGTGACGCGGCAGCCAGCGTCGTAATCGACCATTGGCGTTTTCGACACCGCCTTTCTGCCAGGAGGCGTAGGCGTCGCAGAACCAGGTCGCCATATCGCGCATGGTCCGCAGCAGGGTGTGCTGGGCGAAAGCCGTGTCATTGTCAAAAGTGATGGACTTGCGTAGGGCGGGATTGATCCGGCCGAACACGGCGAGCATGACGGATATGGTCTCAGCGGCGGTTTTTCCGGTCAGTCTCGCGGCGAGCATCACGCGGGATTTGCGTTCGTGGAGGACGAGCATGGGCCGCGTGCGCTTGCAGATGATGAGGTCGCCGTTCCCAATGGCCAATGTCGGCGCGGGCTTCGATGTCTTTCGGTCGATCGTGGATGGAGGCGCGGTCTTTGATCGTATCGGAGGGTCTCGCCCGGCGCGGCCTTCGGCGCTTGTGACGGCGGGTCAGATAGCGCCAGAGGAATTCGCCCTTGCGGGCGGCGCGATAGATGAAGGCGTAGATGGCCTCGAACAAGGCGCGCAGACCGCGCTCGTTGCCGGCATTGAGCCGTCCGGCAATCTGTTCGAATAGGCTGGCATTGCAACACTCCCTAAGGTCTTGATCAACCAAGCCGATATCAAATCGGCAGGGGGTGTTGCACCTCGCGTCAGAACTCAGGCTGTTCGCTCAGGGCGCGTGTGAAAAGATGAAATTGCGCTTGCAGTTTCTTCGCGCTCTCTTGTCCGACGAAGCGCCGCAAGACGGCCAAGGCGCAGTCCCAATAGTCCGCATCGCGCGTGGAATAACCGGCCATGCACAGGCGATATTGGGCAAAGAAAAGCCGTTCGGCGGGCGCATCCGCATGGACGGCGGCAATCGTCGATTGCGAGATTTCCTGCGGCATCAGGCTCTGCTCCTTCAAAAGAGCGTCGAGGGAAGAAGACCCTGGGCAAAGTTCTGCCGCGGCCAAGCGGCTGTCGATGGCAGCCGGGCGTCGTAACCCGTGGGGCGTGATGCCAGAGAGCGAAAATGCGTGCCTTGGCCTCGACGCATTCCTCCGGGCACGCGTCATCATAATAGATCTGCAAGGCAACGACGCATAACTGCGTAAGCTCCTCTAGGCTCACGGGCGTATTGTCCAGTCTTATGGCAACCGTATGCGCCAATATTTTATTTATTCTAATTCGATATTCAATAATGTCGCACATTGTGCTTCTCAATTGTTTGGACATGAAATAATTACGTAAATAAATTCATGACATCAATAACTATATTTTTTACCTATTCTAATTCGATTATAGATGAAAGATCTCCTTCTGCCGCGAAGGCACCCGTGTCTTGCGAATGACCACGGCGGATTCGGCTGTTCGCGCCTGCCGCGCTGCCGCCGGGGTGCACAGCTTCCAACGGAAACGCTTGGCTTGGCCCGCGCAGGGATTTGCCAGACGCGCGCAATCTTGTATGAACGCCAACCAAAAGCTTGGAAAAAAACATGTGCTGGAATGGGGAAGCGTCGGCGGTACTAGCGGCAACGGGCGTGGCGAGCGCGGCCTACGCCGCCTTGAAGCGCAATCCGGAACCTCCCGCCCTTTGGGGTTGCCTTCTCTATTTTTCCAGCATGGAGGTGCTGCAAGCCGTTAGCTATACGGTCGTCAATCAGTGCAACAACCCGCTCAATCAAATTCTGACGCTGTTCGGCTATTTGCACATCACCTTCCAGCCGTTTTTCATCAACGCGGTGGCCTTGTATTTCATGCCGAAGCCGATGGCCTCGCGGATTGCGCCCCTTGCTTATACAGCCTGCTTCATTGGCGCGATCTGCATGCTGGTGCAGCTTTATCCGTTTGCCTGGGCGGGCGTCTGCGAGCCCGGCCGCCCTTTATGCGGAAAACTGCTCTGCACGGTTCGCGGCGAATGGCATTTGGCGTGGCTCGTTCCCACCAATGGCATCGGCAACAGTCTGACGCATGTGGATTGGCTCGGTAACGGCTATCCCGCCTATCTCCTCACGGCCTTCGCGATGCCGGCCCTCTATGGCAGCTGGCGTTTCATCTTGTTTTCCTATCTCGCCGGGCCTTTCGCGTCGAATCTGACCACATCCAACATCAATGAATGGCCGGCGGTCTGGTGTCTGTTCAGCATCGGGCTGTGCTTAACCATCATAAAGACTCCGCTCCGGCATCATCTCTACATCGTGACTCCTTATTGGTCACGGATCGTCGCTTTGCTGTGCCGAAAAGCGGAGGTGCCGGAATTGAACAGTCTGGTCAATGAGAGCGGCGAGCCTGCGCTCGAAGATCCAACCTGACACGCAGCCGCCGGCAAAACATGCAACAGTGCGCGGGTCTTTGCGTAACGCGTCCGAACCGGTTAGTTTTGCCGCAGCTGGAGGTCCCGCTCATGAGTTCATCCCAAATTATTTCTCTTCAACGGCTCGAATCCAATCCCGCGAGCCGGATTTTTTCGTGCCTTCGCGCGATTTTTGTCCTCGCTCTCCTGGGAGTGAGCGTTTCAGGCTGCGGCTACAACACGATTCCCACGCTTGAGGAGCAGGCCAAGGCCAAATGGGCCGATGTGCAGAATCAATATCAAAGGCGCTCCGATCTCATTCCCAATCTGGTCGCGACCGTGCAAGGCTATGCCAAGCAAGAAAAGGATGTGCTCACCTCGGTCGTCGAGGCGCGCGCCAAGGCGACGTCGGTCAGGATCGACGCCTCGCAATTGACCGATCCCGACAAGCTCAAGCAGTTTCAGGATGCCCAGGCGCAATTGTCCGGGGCGCTTGGCCGGCTCCTCGCGGTCAGCGAGAATTATCCCGATTTGAAATCCAATCAGAATTTTCTTGCCCTGCAATCGCAGCTTGAGGGCACCGAAAACCGCATCGCGGTCACGCGGCGCGATTATATCGAGGCGGTCCGGGCCTATAATCTCAGTCTGAAAACCTTTCCGAGTCTCCTTTGGGCAGCGACCTTCTTTCGCGGCAATAAGCCAATGGCGGAGTTTGCCGCCTCCGAAGCGGCGCAGACGCCGCCGCAAGTCAAATTTTGACCGCGGCCTTTGCCGCGTGCCGTGTAAGCATGGATGACTCCCTTGGCTAGAGCTTGGCACTGCGGCACGCGCTTGCGAGGCCGCGCCGAAAAATCCGCCGCCGCTGGGTTTTGCCTTGCGGCGGCATTTCTTGCGGCCTTCGCCTTCGTCACTCTGGCGATGGCCTATGCGTTTCCGCCCCTGACCGGGTGGGTCGTCGATTCCGCCAATATCATTCCGCAAGCCGTGAGCGATCGGATCACGGCCAAGCTTGCCGCGCTCGAATCCAAATCCGGCATTCAACTCGTCGTGGCGACGGTCAAGTCACTTGATGGCGACGAGATAGAGCCTTACGCCAATGCGCTTTTTCGCGCCTGGGGGCTTGGCGAGAAGCAAAAAAACAATGGCGTGCTGCTTCTCGTCGCCCCGAACCAGCACAAAGTGCGGATCGAGGTCGGCTATGGCCTCGAAGGCACGCTGACCGACGCCTTGTCAAAAATCATCATCACCAATGCGATCGTGCCGCGCTTCAAGCTGGGTGATTTTGGCGGTGGCGTTGAGCGCGGGGTCGATGACATAATCACGGTTTTGACGACGGATTCCTCGGAATGGCAAAAACGCCCCGAGCTGCGCGTTGTCAGCCAGGAGTCGACCTTGGATGTTCTCGGTCCCTGGATCGCTCTTGGACTCTTTATCTTGATCTTCTATTTGCTGACGCCGCCCCGCGAGCGCGGCAATTTTCTGTCCTTTCTGCTCGGCATGCTGATGAGCTCCGGGCGCGGCGGCGGCTATAGCGGCGGCTATGGCGGATGGGATCGGCGAGGGGGCGGCGGCTGGCCGGATGATGGCGGCTTTTCCGGCGGCGGCGGCTCGTCGGGCGGCGGCGGCGCTTCGGGGGATTGGTGATGGAGCAGCTCTCAGAGGAAGACCAGGCCCGCGTCGGCGCCGCGATCAAGGCGGCCGAGGACGCAACGGCGGGCGAGATCGTCTGCGTGCTGGCGCGCGCGTCCTCCAATCACATGACCTATGCGACCGCCTGGTCGGCGCTCGCCGCCCTGATCGCGCCCTGGTTTCTCATTGCCTTGAGCAGTCTTTCCATGCGCCACATTTTTTTGGCGCAGATCGTCATTTTCGTCGCGATATTTTTGGTTCTCTCCGAGGCCGCCATCGGCCGTTTTCTCGTCCCGCGCCGCGCCCGCCGCGCCGCAGCGCATCGCGCCGCAATGGAGCAGTTCATGATTCGCGGCATGGCGCGCAAGCAAAACCGCGCGGGTGTTCTGATCTTCGTCTCGCTCGCGGAACATTATGCGCGCATCGTCGCCGATGAGGGGATCGCCTCCAAGGTCGATCAAGCGGTCTGGGAAGACGCGATCGCTGCTCTGCTGGAACGGGTGCGCGCGGGTGAGATCGCGGATGGTTTTATCGTCGCGGTCGAGAAATGCGGGCGCGTTCTCGCCGAGCATTTTCCGCGAGGCACCGGCGATGAAGATCAGCTGCCGGACCGGATATATCTGATTTGACGTCAGCGCAGTCCAGCCGAATTGACTTCGCTCCGGGCGGCCCTAAGTGCCATTCTGTGCTTTGCCGTAAGACAGGAGCCGCCCGTGTTCCAAATCGAATTTGTTGGGGCGCATCGCGAGGGAGCCCCGCCCGAAGTCCTCGACCGGATGACGACCGATCTCACCGATCTTCCGCATGTCGTGACGCACGCCAAGTCGCTTTACGCGAATGTGATTGTCCAGCGGGTCCATAAGCCGCTCCCGCATGGGTTCCGGATATTGGACCCCCAAGGGACTGAGGTCGCCCGCTGGAGCGTCGATGACTCCTGATTTCGGATAAACCGAAAATCCCATTTTTCATGCCCGGCCTAGCGCCGGGCATCCCGTCACGTAGCCGAGATGTCCGGACGACGGGATCAGTCCTGGGACGTGACATTGGGAAGGGCGAGAGGCCGGTCAAAAGCCGGACTTCGCGCAGCCGCGAAAAATCGCAACGCATCATGCGCGGAAGGCGGCAAGGAATGGCGCAATCTGGCCACGGGCAGTGCACAGCAAATTCCACGTCATCGTTTTGGCGCGAGCTGGCACGGCACGCAGACGGCGCGAGGGTGGGTCGGGGACGGCGCGACGGGGATGGCAAAACTTGTTCGAAATTCGAAACGGATCGGTATCAGCCAAACCCGTCGCATTCATCTTTTATCATGTCCGAAGCGCTTAAGATGAGCATGCCAAAAATTTGGCATAAATGTGGCATTTGAGCCACATTTTTACGCGATCCATGCAATGCACGCATCTCAAGGCGCTGGAGGGCAAGAAGGCTTGTGGGATGACACTTCAAAATCGGACGTAAACGTTTCACGTGAAACGCTTTGGTCCGATAGGGGGCTTCAGCGTCCGCGCAGGGCGGCGAGGACGGAGACGCTGGCGCGGCCATCCGGCGACAGGCCAGACCTCGATTGAAAATCCGAGATCGCTTGTTTGGTCTTGGTCCCGATCACGCCGTCCGCTTTGCCGTCGAGGTCATAGCCGCGCCGCATGAGGAGCGTCTGCATCTCGCGCCGCTCGGCGCGCGAAAGGCCAGGATCATTGGTCGGCCATGCGGCGATGAGCCCGTGCCGCCCGCGCAGACGATCGGACAAAAGCGCGATCGCCAGCGCATAGGATTCCGCCGCATTATAGGAATAGATCGCATCGAAATTGCGGGTGACGAGAAAAGCGGGTCCATGCGGGCCAGCCGGGAGCAGCAGCCCGGCGCTCCCAGTGCCCGGGAGCTTTTGGCCATCGGCGCGCGTAAAACCGCGCGCGATCCATGCGGACATCGCTTCCTTGTGGGTTCGTCCGGCAGGGCCCGCATAATGCTCCGGCAGGCGGACCTCGTAGCCCCATTCCATGCCGGGGATCCAGCCGCCCTTGCGCAAATAGGCGGCGGTCGAGCCGAGCGCGTCGGGGACGGAATTGATAAGGTCCTTGCGGCCGTCGCCATCGAGATCGACGGCATCCCGCAAAAACGTCGATGGCATGAATTGGGTGTGGCCGAACGCACCCGCCCAAGACCCATTGAATTGGGCGGGATCGATGTCGCCATGTTGGATGATTTTTAGGGCGGAAAAGAGTTCTGTGCGGTAATAACCCGCCCGCCGGCCGCCCGCGCAAGTGAGGGTGGCGAGCGATTGCACCACGGGGCGGGTGCCAAAGCTGCGGCCATAATCCGATTCGACGCCCCACACCGCCGTGATCGTGGCCTCGTCCACGCCAAACCGGCTTTGCGCCAGGGCGAGCGCTTGGCCATAGCGGTGCATCATACCCTGGCCGTCGCGAACCCTTTCTTCATCGACCAGGCCGGCGAGATAGTCCCAAATCGGCGTCTTGAATTCCGGCTGGACCTCCGCCATGGCGAGCACATCGGGGTTGGGCGTGAGCCCGCGCGTCACTTTGTCGAAGGTGGCGGCATCGACGCCGTTCGCTTGCGCCGCGCCGCGAAGACCCGCGAGGCAGTCGGAAAAACTGGCGGCGCTCGCTCCGGTGGCGGCGACGAGGAAAAAGCACAAAGCGAGGATGGGCGATCGATGCATGGCGCGGACAGCAATTGGGGCAAAGCGGCGGGGTTCCGGTCAAGCCGCCGGGTCCGCATCGCGAATCATGGGGTAACGAGGCGCGCCGCGCTTGGCAAGTCTCGTTCCTGGCAAAGCCTTGGCTCAGGCGGCCAGCAGGCGCTGAACCTCATTGACCAAATCCTTCAAATGGAAGGGTTTCGAGAGGATCTTGGCCTGCGGCGGCGCGTTGTTGTCGGGGTTCAGGGCGACCGCGGCAAAACCGGTAATGAACATCACTTTGATGTCGGGATCGAGTTCGGTGGCCCTTCGGGCCAATTCGATGCCGTCCATCTCGGGCATGACGATATCGGTCAGCAGCAATTCGAACGGCTCCTCGCGCAACCGGTGATAGGCGGACATGCCATTGTCAAAAGAGGCGACGTCATAGCCCGCATTCTGCAGCGCCTTGCCGAGAAAGCGGCGCATATCATGATCGTCTTCGGCCAGCAGGATCTTGTAATTAAGGGGAATCTGCATCTCGTTCATGGGGGGGTCCTCGCAAGTTTCGCCATCAAACCGCCCGCGAGGTAAAAATCGAGTGAAAATTGCCGGACTTTGATTTATCCGTACATTTTTTCAGGGCATGTTGCGTTTCCGCGATAGTTCTGGACTTCGATAGTTCTGGACAGAGTGACATGTCCTTGCCAAATTGGTTCACATTCAAGGGGTTCGGAGGCGCGCGGCGCGGCGCGGCATCCTTGATGACTTCAAAGCCGTCCGGGACGGCTTTCATGCGGGACATAAAGGTGCAGCTCGACCCACCCCATGAGCCGGAACTTGATCCGCCCTTCGAAGTGGTGGAACCGGTCCGGCTTACCAGTCCCTTGGTGTTTTCCTCGCCTCATTCGGGGAATGTTTATCCTCGCCGGTTTCTTGCGGCCACGCGTCTCGATGAGGCCGTGCTGCGCCGCTCGGAAGATGCCTTCGTTGATGCTTTATTTGGCGGCGTCACGGCGCTCGGCGCCCCCATGATCATCGCACGGTTTCCGCGCGCTTATCTTGATCTCAATCGCGAGCCTTACGAACTCGACCCGCGCATGTTCGACGGGCCGCTGCCGGCCTTCGCAAATACACGCTCGCTGCGCGTCGCCGGTGGGCTTGGGACAATCGCGCGCGTTGTCGGCCAGGCGCAGGAAATTTATGCGCGCCGCGTGCCCGTCGAGGAAGCGATCGAGAGAATAGAAAGACTCTATAAGCCCTATCACGCGTGTTTGCGCGGGCTCGTCGACAGGGCGCGGCAAACTTTCGGAATCGCCGTCTTGGTCGATTGCCATTCCATGCCTTCGAATTTTCTGCGCCAAGGCCAGCCGTCACAGACAAAAGCAGCCGCAACGCCGCAACGGCCGGATGTTGTCGTCGGCGATCGCTTTGGCGCGAGCTGCGCCCCGGATTTTGTCGATGTCGTCGAATATGAACTGCGCCGCCAGGGATATAACGTGCAGCGCAACAAGCCCTATGCAGGGGGGTTCATTACCGAGCATTATGGCAATCCGGCGGGCGAGAGCCATGCCATGCAGATCGAGGTGAGCCGGGCCCTCTATATGGACGAACGGACGGTCAGCCGGGGGGAACGATTTGGCGATGTTGCGGCCGATCTGGCAAGGGTCGCAGCTGCGCTGACGGATGCGGCCCTGGAGCGCCGCAACCGCCACCGCGCCGCGGCGGAATAATCCGCCACGCTCTTTTGGGAAGGATCGCACCGGCGAATGTCCTTGTGCCCGAGAGGCCAGCGGGCAAGGTCAGACGACCGGCACGGCGGAATACGAGAATTGAGCAAAAAAAGAGGCCGTCTGAGTTGCCGCAAGCAGCCCAAGTCTTGGGAGGAAGCGCCCAAGGCGGGCATTGGCGGCAAGAGATCGCTGCCAAGCAAATAATATATATCAACTAATATCATACGTCAATGTATGGACCCATCTTTTTGTCCCGGCAGAGATGGGGCTCGGCGCGCAAATCCCCCCGGCGGCGGATGATTCAGCGGCAGAGCAAAGAAAGAGGCCGCTTGCGTTGCCACAAGCGGCCCAAGTCTAGGGAGGAAACGCCCAAGGAGGGCATCGGCGGCAAAACCTTGCCGCGTTGCAACAATATGCACGTGCGCCGCACAAAAAGCAAGGGATGCTGACCAATTTTTTTGGCAAACGGTGCCCAAGGGGGCATCACTTCTTTTTTACATAATGTTTCACGGTAGGGCCGCGACGGCCCTGGAAGGGTCTTCCAGCGTCCTCACTTTGCAGGGTTTCTGGCCCCGGCCGGAGCAAAGAAACAGGGGGCTGATTTCCGCGCAAAATCGGGTCTGCCCCAAATCCCGTTCCGATCCACAGTGCTTGCGCCCGTCGGGGCGATCGCCTAAGCGGACGCTTTGGCGCCGAGAGATAGGGTCATCGATGGCGGAGGATCCGCTCCATAACAGCATTGTCCTGCATCACGACAAGGTTCTCATCGTCGACTTCGGCTCGCAGGTGACGCAGTTGATCGCGCGCCGCGTCCGCGAGGCCGACGTCTATTGCGAGATCGCGCCCTATCAGCGCGCCGCCGAGGCCTTTGCGGATTTGGCGCCGAAGGCGGTGATCCTCTCCGGCGGTCCCGCCTCGGTGCATGACGAAGGCGCTCCGCGTTTGCCAAACGCGCTCTTTGGCGCTGGCGTGCCTATCCTTGGCATCTGTTACGGCCAGCAAGTGATGGCGGCACAAATGGGTGGCACGGTCTCCGCGGGTTACAAACGCGAATTCGGCCGCGCCGAAGTCGAGGTTTTGCAGGCAAGCGCTCTGTTCGAGGGCGTGTGGGAAAAGGGCAAAAGCTATCCTGTTTGGATGAGCCACGGCGACGCGGTGAGCGAACTGCCGCCGGGATTTTCGCGCGTGGCCGCCTCGGAAAATGCGCCGATGGCCGCAATCGCCGATGAATCGCGCGCCCTTTATGGCGTCCAGTTTCATCTCGAAGTGGCGCACACACCGGACGGGGCCAAGCTGATCGCGAATTTCGTCCACAAGATTGCTGGCCTGAAGTCGGATTGGACCATGGGCGCTTTCCGGGCCGAGGCCATTGCCGCGATCCGCGCGCAGGTCGGCCTTGGATGGGTGTTGTGCGGCCTCTCGGGCGGGGTTGATTCGGCGGTGGCCGCAGTCTTGATCCATGAAGCGATCGGCGATCGCCTAACCTGTGTTTTTGTCGATCACGGCCTGTTGCGGCTCGGCGAGGCCGAGGAGGTCGTTGGCCTCTTTCGCGGCCATTACAATATTCCGCTCGTCCATGTCGAAGCCAAAGAACTGTTTCTCGGCGCTTTGTCTGGAGTCACGGACCCGGAAGAAAAGCGCAAAATTATCGGCCGCTTGTTCATCGAGACCTTCGAGCGCGAGGCCAAAAAGCTCGCCGCCGCTGGACGGGGCATGCCGGAATTTTTAGGGCAGGGCACGCTTTATCCGGATGTGATCGAGAGCGTCTCGTTCAGCGGCGGCCCCTCGGTCACGATCAAGTCGCACCATAATGTCGGCGGCCTGCCCGAACGCATGAACATGAAGCTCGTCGAACCCTTACGCGAATTGTTCAAAGACGAGGTGAGGGCGCTTGGCCGCGAATTGGGATTGCCCAAAAATTTCGTTGACCGGCATCCGTTTCCGGGCCCAGGGCTCGCCATTCGCTGCCCCGGCGGAGTGACGCCCGAAAAGCTCGATATTTTGCGCCGGGCGGATGCCATCTATCTCGACGAAATCCGCAAGGCTGGCCTTTACGATAAGATTTGGCAAGCCTTCGCGGTGCTGCTGCCGGTGCGGACCGTCGGTGTCATGGGCGACGGCCGGACCTATGATTTCGTCTGCGCGCTGCGCGCCGTCACTTCGGCCGATGGCATGACCGCGGATTTTTTCCCGTTCGACATGGCGTTTCTTGGCCGCGCCGCAACCCGGATCATCAACGAGGTCAGAGGGATCAACCGGGTCGTCTATGACGTCACAAGCAAGCCGCCAGGAACGATCGAGTGGGAGTGACAGTAAGCGGCGGGTTTTCGCTGAAAAGAGACTCATCATAAGATGATCCCACAAGTCCGCTATCAGGTTTTCGTTTCCTCGACCTATGAGGACCTTCGCGAAGAACGCCAGCAGGCCACGCAGGCGATATTGGAGGCCGGTTGCTTCCCATCAGGAATGGAACTCTTCCCGGCTTCCGATGACACCAGTGGGAGTTGATAAAACGCGTCATTGGGGCACTTGCTAGTTGATGATCAATCCAGATACGGAGTTACCGGCATGACACAATCAACTTTTCTCCAGTCGCCCTTGCCACTTTATCAGTCTGTCGGTGCGGAGACATTATCGCCGCTGGGTACCGCGACAGTATTAACCCCGCCGGCAGGTGCCGTTGCGGCATTGGTTACAATCCTTTCCGGGGATGTGTGTTTCTCGGAGGACGGGTCCACTCCGACGGATGCATCGGCGGCGCTGCCATCATCAGCCATTTTCGGGGCGACGATGAGCAAAGTGAAATTCATTCAAAATGCGGGTGCTGCAGAGATTTCCGTGGAGTTTCTGACGGATCATTATGTGCCGATTAGGGTTGTTTGATGGGTCCCGCGGCCGGGTCTTGTTCCTTTCTCCCGGTCATGGACGGTGCCGCCGGGTCGCCCCGCATTCCAGCCCGGCGGCGCCGAGTTTTTACGGAAATCGCGGTGGATTTGTTTCATTTGCCACCGCACCGCGCAGCCGAGGGTCGCGGGAATAACATCGGCCGGTCGATTGTTGGGTCACGTTCCATCCCGGCACATCGGCCAATGCGGCGGCGCCGCTAGCGGTCCTCTCGGGGGCGCCGCCGCTTTTATGAGCAAAGGTATAATACATGGGTCTTCTTGATGTTCGGCGTGAATTGAATAGGGAGATGGGGCATGGGGCATTCACCTGCCGGCTCCCGTTGTTTTGAGTTCTGCCTCAACATTTGATCAAGCCGAGGCCCGGCTAAACCGCGCCTTTATCCAAGCGCGCAAAGAGGCGACGATGACGGCCAGGGGCGACGGCAACGGTGGTGCCATGAATAAAATATTAGCCATCATCGCCCTGCTTCTTCTGCCGCTGCCGGCATTCGCTCAGACTGGCACGGGGCTATCATATGGTGCGGTTGCGGTTGGGACAAGTCCAGTCCTCGGGACATGCGCCAGTGGCAAAGCGCTATATAACAATTCTGGTGTTGTAGGCTGTGAGACTGTATCGCCACAAATATCTATTTCGCCGCAATCTTTTGACGCGGCGTGTGACGGTACGACAAATGATGCGACGGCGTTACAGAATTGGGCCAACGCACTTGCAATCTTACCGGGCACGGGAGAAGGCACCTGTGTTACCAACACCGCAATTACATTTCCAACGGGGACTAATTTATCAATTCAGGGCACCGGGCCTGGAAGTTTCGTTCTGAAATATAATGGATCGAATACGACAAATGATATTTTTGTTTTCGGCCCTTCCTCTGGAAACAGTGGCAACGTCAATCTCCAAAACGTCGATTTCGAAACTAGCACCAGCATGACGGCTGGAAATTTGGTTCATATTCGGAATTTAGGAACATCGATATCCAGTCTAAAAAACATTTGGGTTGGTACTGCGGGCAACGATTACCACGGCTTGTATTGGGATAATTCGGCCTGTGTATTTAGAAGTTTTTGGATGCTGGGATCGCATGACGCGTTGCGGCTCAGCGGCACGGTTGGCGCGGGTGCGTTTTTAACAAATGGTGAACTTATTAATTCCGGCGTTGGTCTGCGTGCTGGCGGCGGTGTCGGCGGTCTTAATATTATTAATGTGAATATGGGCGGGAACGCCACGACGGATATGATTGTTGACGAGAGTTTGATTTCTTCTAGTAATTTGCAGATTTTTCTCGGAGCGAACACAATCCTCGATCAAGTCGGGGGCGGGAGCAGTAGCGGTCCGGCGCTTGATCTTGTTACGAGCGGATCCATCGTACAAGACGAAATTACGGTCAATGGCGCATGGTTCTCGCCCGGTTCTGGTGGGACGAGTTGCGGCATTAAGGTGGAGAGCGGCTATCAAGGCTGGCTAATGTGCAGGGCGGTAATATTGTCAATGCCCAATCTGGTATCTGCAATTATTCTACGTCGGCGCATATCGCTGTCAGTGGTGGGGTATTCATCGGTTATAATTTTTATGGTTTGAACAACACGGTAACAAATATCGGTTTCACTTTGGGCCCTGATATTCAATGGGGGTCTGGTGCGGCTGCGAATATGACGGCGAACACCATTGGATCATTCGGTGGCGCGTCAGGTGGAACGACATCTGCGGCCCGGTATTTTCCAAGCGGGCCTGCTGGGACAACGTCGGGTACTTTCAAAATGATGGGGCTTGGCGGGGTTGTCACCGATACGCCAATTTCGACTGGCCGCTTGCGCGTTGCGTTTTCCGGGACAATCGGCGGCGGTACCACCACATCATGTGGCGTCCTAATGACTTATGGCACGGGTACGGCGCCCGCGAATGGGGCTGCCCAGACGGGCACAGTGGCGACGGCGGCTTATGGCGTGAATGCAACGAATGCGTGATCCCGATGGAGCAGAAAGTATAATTGCCGGATTAGCGCCGGGGGTGCAAGTTTGGTTTGATTTAGCCGGCACGCTGAGTTCGACTTCACCAGTACACGGATCGCTTTGTCAAAAGGTCGACTGTCTCGCACCTGCCGGCAAGAGCATGGACGCATCGCCGTGTCGGAGGTCGTATCGAGCTCAAACTTGTCGAATGGCATTAGCGCAACGTACCGGGCAGAAGACCGAAGGTCTTGAGCACGGCGGGGACGGACAATCGGTCGACGACCGAGGAGTTAAGTCCTTGCACCCAAGAGCACGCAAGCGGTGGCTTCGCGGCTGGCAGCGAGGGAATCGAGACGCCACTGCCGAGCGATCTGAGCCGCCCATCAGCATCGATATGATCCGTCTCATTGATCAGCGCGGAAGGCGGCTCGCCATGCCTGGCATCGAGACAAACGATTTCGAGCCCGAGATTGCGGAGTTCATGCACCAGCCATGGCGTCATCGCTCCGGTCTCGATCCCTATGCGGGCGTCATCCCCCGCATGTCGGCGGACCAAAATGCTGATTTGTTCTGGAATTGTGGGGCACTGGCCCCGCCATAGTCTTCGGCCGGTGTCGTGACGACGCAAATAGCTGTTATCGTCTGCGAGACGTCCAATCCAACAAATAGGTCCTCGATGAGCCTCCGATGGTGCGAATCACCGGGCAAGCCGCCGGATCGCGGCACTATCGGCCGATCAAGCGCCAACCGCGATTATCGGATGTCCACATATGTCGTAAAGCTCCTTGAAGTGGTAGAGGCTGTCGCGGCTATAACCCGTCATCTTGCAAGCTTGGCTCACATTGCCAAGCTGCTTGGCAAGCTCCAGCAGCCCGACCTTGGCGCGGATGATCTTCTGTTCGGTGGTCATGGTGTTCTCCAATTCGCCGAGGCGGAGCGCTGCGCAACCCCGACCGCTCCGCGCCCCGCCTCGGCTACCGTTGTGCCAGGGGGCCAGAACACCATATGTCAGATTAAATCTTAGCTAACGCACATAGAGTGCCACGAGAAAGGCCAACGGCCATTTCAACCGACATTCTCCTTGTCACTAAAAATTCGTCTCTCAGGCGGGCTTCACTCGATTTTTTGAGCGGACGGCCGAGTGACGAAGCCCTCACCTTTTTGCGTATCGTCTCCGCGACCTCTAACCCATCGATCCGAAAATGATGAGATGCCGGTCGCTGACGACTTCAATCTGCAACGACTCCATATGGGTTGCGGCGAGCTGCGCTTTGATCTCGGCCGGTTGGTAGGCTGCAAGCAAGGAGTTCAAGAAATCGCTTTTCAGAACGTCCGGCTCATTGCCAGCGTAGGTCTCGACAATCTTTTTGGCCTCGATGCGGGATGGGGGCCGGAAGAGATCCATGACCAGCACCGCGGCGTCAGGCGCGGCCAGCGCGCGAATTGCCCTCCATAAGTCGAGCGGATTGTGCATATGATGGAGCAAGCTGTTGCTCACCACAGCCTGAAACACTTCCGGACCCAAAGGATTTTCGTCTCTGCCGATATGCCATTTTCGAAGTGCCACGCGATTGCCCAAAGAGCCATGCCGGAGAACGGCCTTCCTCGCGATATCAAGCATCGAATCAGCGCCATCCAAGCCGGTCACCTTGGCTTGCGGGTAGCGCGCCGCAAACCTCATTGTGATATCGGCGGGGCCACAGCCAAGATCGAGAATGCGCTCGCCGCTGAACGCGGGAAATTTCTCCGAAAAGAGAGCGACAAAATTCGCGTTCGGCTCTGAGAAGTCGGCATCGGCATAAGCCAGAGCATGAAGCTTCTCATCCATCAATTCGGCTTCAGGGACGCGCTTCAAGCTGAGGTGCCTTGTCCAACCAAATGTTCGAAGTCACCTTCCTATACGTTCCGGGCGGCTTGCACAAAGCCTCGATCGCGTCAGCGCGGCCCGTCGAATTTAAAGAATGCATCGGCAGCGCTGAGAGAGGCTTGTTTGGCTTTTCGCGCCTCTTCGAGCCGTGTGATTTCGGCCCGTAAGGCCGTGATGCGCTCATCGATTTCTTGGACGGAAAGAGCGTCGAGACTCTGCCCGATCTCGTGACACGGCGCCGCCTTCCTTGGCGGCGCGCCGAAAATCTCATCATTATCTCCTGCCATGGCGAACTTCTCACCCTGTTTTGAGAGACATGAGGTGCGCACGGCTGGTCTTGGTTCTGCCGCGGCAGAAGGGGTATTTTGACCCCGGAGGCCTGCGCGCGCAACAGCGGCGATTTCGGACAGTTGGAACGGGCAGGCGATGAGACGCCGCCGGCGCGGCGAGAGACGGGCGCGGGAGAACCTTCTCCGTCCGGGCTGAAACGCGTTGCGGGTCTCACGCGGCACGCGTATGAGGAGAAGCCATGCCCCAAATCGTGGTAGCGATCAGCATTCAGCGGCCAATCGGCGCCGTGTTCGATTACATAACCACGCCGGCCCATTGGCCGGCATGGCATCCCGCGTCCCGGGCCGTGAGCGGGCGGGTGGACCATTCGCTCCTGATCGGCGAACAAGTCACCGAAGACTTCGTCGCGGGCGGCAGAGAGGGGAGCTGCGTGTGGCAAGTGACGCAGCGGCAGGCGCCTCGCCTCTGGTCGATCGCGACATCGACGCCACAAGTTCGAGCCGAAATCACCTACCGGCTCGAGCCGCAGGGCGAAAACACCCGCTTCGAGCGGGAGCTCACCTATTCCACGTCGGGGATTTGGCTTTGGCTTGTCGATCGGCTCCTGATGCGCCGGCGGATGATCGAGGAGTCCCGCATCGCGCTCGAACAATTGAAGGAGCGGCTCGAACGGCCGTCCTCGCGCGGCACCGCTTAGAGCGTTTCCCGATCAGATGGAATCATCTGATCGAAAAGGAATTGCTCAGATTCAAAGAGGTGGAGCATGTTCTGATCGAAAAGGTCGGTCAACTTTTTCGGAACATGCCAGTCTAGGTGTGAGCTTTCATCAGGTTGTCCATTCGGTCCAAACCAAGGAAGCTGGAGTTGCGAAGCTTCAGAATTCCCAGGAGAACCGAATGGACATCCATAAGAATGCCCGTCTCACCCCGCATAGTCGAGCCGAATTGGTGCGCCGCGTGCTCGTCGAGGGGCAATCGAAAACCAAAGTCGCCGCCGATTTCGGCGTCTGCGTCAAGACCATCGGCAAATGGATCGCGCGCTTCGAGGCAGACGGTGAGCACGGTCTTTTGGATCGCTCCTCGCGTCCCAAACGCTCGCCTCGCCAGACTCAAGCCCGTGCCCTCGCCCGTATTGAGACGCTGAGGCGCCAACGCCAAACCGGTCAGCAGATCGCCCAGGAGGTCGGCGTCTCGCCCGCCACCGTCAGCCGCGTCTTGCGCCGGCTCGGCCTCCATCGCCTCGACAGCCTCGAACCCGCCGAGCCCGTGTGCCGCTACGAACGCGAGAACCCCGGCGAGCTCATCCACATCGACATCAAAAAACTCGGGCGTTTCAACAAGATCGGCCATCGCATCACCAGTGATCGCAGCGGCCAGTCCAACAGCCGCGGCGTCGGATGGGAGTTCGTCCATGTCTGCATCGACGACGCCTCGCGCCTCGCCTTCGCCGAAATCCTGCCGGACGAAAAGAAGGAAAGCGCCATCGCCTTTCTCGAGGCCGCCCTGGCCTATTATCGCAAACTCGGAATAAGGGTTGAACGCGTCATGACCGACAATGGCTCTTGCTACCGCTCCAAGGCCTTCAAGAAAGCCTGCAAAGCCCTCGGCCTGCGCCACATCTTCACGCGCCCCTACACCCCAAAGACCAACGGAAAAGCCGAACGCTTCATCCAGACCGCTCTGCGCGAATGGGCCTACGCAATCGCCTATGAAAACTCCCAGCAGCGCACAACCAAGCTCCCAATTTGGCTCCATCGATACAATTGGCATCGGCCTCATGCTAGTCTAAAGGCCAAACCACCCATCAGCCGCCTCGGTCTGACAATGGACAACCTGTTGAGGTTCCACAGCTAGCCCGCCGCGATGGGGAGAAACCCAAGAGTGCCGGGCAAGCGAGCGCGAGGGACAAGACTTCGCCCCCTTGCGATCGGCGAAATCTCATTTAACGGCGCCGGCCAGGCATGGGAAACTGGGCAGCGCGAGGGACGATTGCCATGGCACTCATGACTTGCATTGAAGACCTGCACCGCTTGGCGTACCGGCGGGTGCCCCGGATGTTCTCTGACTATGTGGACTCCGGCTCCTGGACCGAGAGCACGTACCAGGCCAACGAACGCGATCTTGCCGCGATCTCTTTCCGGCAGCGCGTGGCCGTGAACATCGAGAACCGGTCAATCCGCTCGACGATGATCGGCGAGGATGTGGCCATGCCGGTCGCTCTTGCGCCCACCGGACTCTCCGGCATGCTCCACGCCGACGGGGAAATCCTCGCGGCCCGCGCCGCCGAGGCGTTCGGGGTCCCGTTCTGCTTGTCGACGATGAGCATCTGCTCGATCGAGGACGTCGCGGCGCAGACCACAAAGCCATTTTGGTTTCAGCTCTATGTGATGCGCAACAGGGACTTCGTCGAGCGGCTCATCGGCCGGGCGCATGAGGCGCAATGCCCGGCGCTCGTGGTGACGCTCGATCTTCCCATGTCTGGCCAGCGTCACAAAGATTTGCGTAACGGACTTTCCGTTCCCCCGAGACCGACGATCGCCAATCTGATCGACATGGCCATGAAACCCAAATGGTGCTTTGAAATGCTGCGCACGCGGCGGCCGAGCTTCGGCAATCTCATGGGTCATGTCGGTGGCGTCGATGACATGAGCTCGCTGCTCGCTTGGATCGATCAGCAATTCGATCCGCGGCTAAACTGGGACGATATCGCCTGGATCCGCCGGCTGTGGGACAAAAAGCTGGTGTTGAAAGGCATCATGGATGCCGAAGATGCGCGGCGGGCGATCGACGCCGGAGCCGATGCGATGATCGTATCGAACCACGGCGGCCGGCAACTCGATGGGGCTCCTTCTTCGATTCGCGTGCTGCCCGCGATCGCAAAGGCTGTTCATGGCCAGGCGGAGGTTTGGTTCGACGGCGGCATCAGGAGCGGGCAAGACGTCCTCCGGGCGATCGCCCTCGGAGCCAAGGGAACGATGATCGGCCGCGCCTATCTTTATGGCTTGGGCGCCATGGGTGAAGCCGGCGTGCGGCTCTGCCTCGAGATCATTGCGAAGGAGCTCAGCGTGACCATGGGATTTTGTGGTGCCGTCGACATCAACGCGGTCAACCCCAGCATTTTGTTTGCGCCGGCGCTGTGCCCCGAGATGACTCATGATGCACCCCAGCAGAGCGGCTACCAAGGGACAAAGGGACCGCCATTCTCAAACGGGGGCGCATAGACCGGCGCGCGTCCATACCAGCGGTCATCGCGGCGATCGTAACGGTCGCGCGCTTCCGGACCATGGCGTCGAATCTTGATGGCGCCTTGTGGCTCGCCACTCATGAGGATCACAAAGTCCGTGTCTGTACCGGTCTCGGCGCTCATGCCTTCATCCGAGATGATCAACGAAGATCCCGGCGAGATGATTTCCGAGATGCGGTCGCCGACATCGTGCGGGATCTCAATGCGGTCGAGCGCCATCCTGGCCGAGGCCGCATCCGGCGGCATCGATCCGGCGGCATGACGGTCAGCCCGGCGCGACGCGCCACTTTGGACACGCTTATCCGGATCCGTCTCGAGGGAGACGGCGCTCCAACGAAGATCGGCACCGCTGTTCGCATAGTCGAGCACGGTATAGATATGCGTGCCAATGGGACGGTCCGGCTCCTGGATCGTGACCTCGCTCTCCAGCAGGGGTTGAAACGACTGCCGGACATAAAGGCGCTGTGTCTTCCGGCTGATGAAAATGGATACCGGCGCCATCACGCGAGCCGCTTCCCTTGACGCTTCCACCGCCGCGGCCTTCTCGGCCTGCGCCGCTCTTGCCTCATTGCGGGCGCGCGCCGCGGCATCGGCTTTCAGGGGTGCTTCTTCCTTAGCGGCGGCCAGCTGCGCCTCCGCGTCGGCGAGCCCTGCTTGCGCTTTGGCCTTCTCCTCCTCGCCCGCTTTGATCGCCGCCGGCGAAGTTGCGGCCGCAAGCGTGCTCTCGGCGGCCGCAAGCTGCGCTTCCGCCCGGTATTCCGCAACTTCCGCCATGCGCAAGAACCGCGCTGCGTCCCAAGTCATTCTTGCCGCGGCGAGCCTGGCTGCATCCGCCTTTTTGACCGCCGCATCCGCGGCCGCGATCTTGGCGGCGGCGATTGACTTGAACGTCACCAGGGGCTCCGCCGAACTGGCTTGCGACGGCAGCTCGGCTTCAGGCGGAGCGGGTCCCGCCGGTGCGGCCTGGTTTTCGGCGCGCGCAGCGTCGAAGGGCGCGCTGAGCGCCTTGAGCGCAAGATCGGCGCGAAGCAGTTTCGGCTTGAAGAGGCTGGGATGGTCAATTTCGGCGGGGCGGACATCGTCGCGAGCGACGATCACCCGCATGCCGATTTTCGTCATATCGAAGAGACGTTGCGCGAAGTCGAAGGGCATGCGAACGCAGCCATGCGAGGCGGGATATCCGGGCAGCAGCCCCGCGTGGAGTGCGATGCCCGACCAGGTGATACGCTGCATGAAAGGCATGGAGGCGTCATCATAGAGGTTGGAGTGATGCTCCTCCTCTTTTTGAATGACGCTGTAGATGCCGGCGGGTGTTTCATAGCCGGGTTGGCCGCTGGAGACCGGGGCGCGCAAAATCCAGCCATCCGCATCATAGATCGTGATCCGCTGATTGCTGAGCGAGACGATCGCCATGAGGGGTTCCCCTACGGGACGGGTCTCCACCGCCTCGACCGGCCGTGCCCCGCGATGCATGGCTTCTGCGGGATCGGCGAGGCCCGCCGCGAGTACCGTCGCGAAGCCGATGACGGCGTTCCTGACGCACAGCTGCATTGTCGCGTGCCTCATCCGAAAGCAATCGGCAATCATACATGAGAACCAAGAAAGCAAAAATATGTCCTGCGTGGATGCGGGCCGAGCACTTGCGACGGACGGAGGGCTCCTTGAAACGGCCGCGTATTCCGCAAGCCCGCATAGCGCCGTCACCCTGGGGTGCTGCGCCCGGGCACGGCAAGTCCTTGGCATGGTAAGTCCTTGGCACAGCAAGCGGGCTAGCCGCGCAGGATCGCTTTGAGCGGGCGACGGAAGGATGAGATCATCACGCCGGCGCTTGCCGCAAGGGCGGCGATCATGATGAAGAAGTGCATCTTGTCCATAGAGCTCCAGAAGCTGCCGAGCCAGCCGGCGACAAAATTACCGACAAAGGTCGTACTGAGCCAAAGGCCCATCAGTGTCGAAATCATGCGCGCCGGCGCGATCTTCGAAACCAGCGACAGGCCAACGGGGGAGACATAGAGCTCGCCGATGGTGATGACGACGAAATAAGCGAACAGCCACCCCCAACTCGAAAGGCCGCTGCCCGCCGACCAGGCCGCGCCCGCCATGACCAGATAGGAGAGGGCAACGCCGAAGCAGCCGAGCGTCATCTTGGTGACAGTCGAGGGCTCGGTTCCGCGCGTTTCCTGCCATGCCCAGAACTCGATGACGAAGGGCGTGAAGATGAAGATCATAAAGGGATTAAACGCCTGGAACCAGGTCACCGGGATGGCGCCCCGCCAAAAAAGGAGATCAAGGGTGCGATTGGTATGGTCGCCAACCCACAGCGCGATGGTGTTGCCCTGCTGCTCATAGGTGGCCCAGAACATCGTGACGGGCAGAAACAGTGCGATCAGCGCGAGAAGGGAGCGCCATTCGTCGCGGTCGAGCGGCTTCTTGTCGAGCCCGGCAGCCTTGACCCTGTGCATCTCGTCCGGCGGCAGCATGGGCATGGCATAGAGATAGACGGCGAGCGCGATCGTCATGCCGGCGCCAGCGGCGGCGAAACCATAATGCCAGCCCAGCTCCTCGCCGAGCGTGCCGCAGACGAGCGGCGCGAGGAACGCACCGACATTGATGCCGACGTAGAAAATCGAATAGGCGCGGTCGCGCCGAGGGTCGCCCGGCGGGTAGAGGCCGCCGACCTGGGTCGAGATATTGGGCTTGAAGGCGCCATTGCCGAGGATAAGCGTGAAAAGCGCCAGCAGAAACAGCGTCTCGAATGCCATCATGAAATGGCCGGCCGCCATCAGCACAGCGCCGAGGATCACGGTGCGGCGCTGGCCGAGCAGGTGATCGGCAAGCCAGCCTCCGAAGAACGGGGTCAGGTAAACAAGCCCTGTATAAAGACCATAGACCTGCGATGCGAAGGGTTGCACGCCGAGCGGGCCGAAGAGGCTTTCGAGCGCGCCGCGCAAAGTTGTAAGTCCGAAGACGTCCTCATGGCCGGGCAGCAGAAGATATTTCACCATGTAAAGGACGAGCAGCGCGCGCATTCCGTAATAAGAAAAGCGCTCCCACATCTCGGTGGTGAACAGAAAGGTCAAGCCGCGCGGATGGCCGAGGAAATCTCCGTCGGGAGCGCGGAGGCGGCCGGTGCGTGACAGCGCCATGATGTTGCCAATACGAAGACCGACCAACAGTTCAACATTGCGGCCGCGGCCAATGCCATTGCGCTCAGATGGCCGATTTTTTTTTGCTTCGAGGCGCTGACCTCCACGACGCAGCCGCTGTCGCGCGCAAAACCCATAAGAAGGTAAAACGCGCGCAGTTCCATGGAGTCAAGAGCCACGATTCAGCGCGCCGTGCCAAGGCTAGCGCGCGATCCGTTCAGATTGAATTGGACCGCGCTCTAGAGTCTTTGATAACGCATGATCTCGCGAAACCGCTTCGAACTTTCGAAGATCATGCTCTCGGCCCGAACCGATCGCACCGACGGTCAACTCGCCCTTTGCTTAAGGGCGAGTACCGCCTTTAATTCGGTCCCAAGTGAAACAATTTGGCGGTGGTATTGGTGAGGGAGTTCACCGCATTCTGCACAACGGCAAGGGGGCCGTCGGTTGCCTGGCTTGGCGGGGCTGCCGGTGTTTCAGCCGTGGGAGCGGCGACCGCTGCTGCCGGCTCGGCGGCGGGTGGGCTGACAGGTGCCGCCTTGTCCTTATTCGCCAAGTCCTTATTCGCGAGGTCCTTGTTGGCAAGGTCCTTGTTGGCAAGCTGACGGGGCTGACCATGACCGCCCGAATGTCTTGCCGTGGCGGGTTTTACCGGTTTTGCTACGCGTGCCGGTGGTTTCGCCGCGGGAGCCTTGGCTGCCGGAGCCGATTGCGGCGCTGCCGCAGCAGATTGCGGCGCTGCCGCAGCAGATTGCGGCGCCGGAAGCGGCGGTTCATTGATATTGGCTTGATTGATATTGGCTTGCGGGGGCGTGCCGTTCGGGAGGGCGCCATTCGTTGGGGCGAGTTCAGTTTTCCCCGTATCCGGCTCGGAGGGAGCTGGCGTGTTCAGCGCCTCGACCGGAGCTGGCGGCTGTGCGGGCGGTTCTGGCGCGGCCGCGGGTGCGTTTTCGAACTGGGCGTGCGATTCGGCCGGCGGCGTTTTTTTCTCCGCTTGCGGCGCGAAGGCGGGTTCAGCGCCGCTGTCGAGAGCGGGCGGCGTCGGTTCTGGCGGTTTGCTGAGAATAGGGGCAGCCGGGGCGGAAACTTCCGCACGGCTCGTCGTGTCCGCTTGGTACCCGGCTGGGACGTTATCCGCCTTGATCAATGCTATCTCTTCGGGAGCGGACACCGGCCTGTTAAGACCAATGCTCGCAACGATGCCTGCCATTCCCGCTATGACGAGCGCCAGCATGGCATAGAGCGGGCGGCGTGACCTGCTGTCGTCGTGCAAAGAGGCCGGCTCGTTGTCCAAAATAAGCCTTTCGTCCGAGGCGAGTTCCAGGCCCGGAACGGCGTGGGGTACGGGGGGTGTTGAAGCCGCCGCCGGGGCTTGTTCTTGCAGCACGCCCAGCAACCCGGCTTCGATCGCGGCAAAATCGCCGGCGATGAGAGGCGCTTGCGCAATTGGCCTTTTGGTCTCGACCGTTGACCTCTCGGCATCCGGCAGAGTCTCTGCCTGTGGCGGCTGCGTGCGAAGCAGCCCGCTCTCGATTGCAGCGGAAGGGCCAGCGGCGAGGAGCATGGACCCATCAGGCTGCGGGTTCGATTCGCCTGTATCCTGCCCTGTCATTGCGGAAAGCTGAGTGTTTGGCTCGAAATCGGTGTTTTGCGGATCGTCTTTGTCGACGATATTGCGCAGAAGTTCGGCGAGCGGGTCAGCATCCTTTCGATCAGCGGAGCGTGGCGCACGCAGGAGCCTTTCAAATTCGTCCAAATCGATCATTGGGCGCCGGTTCGTAAAAACGTCACTCATACTTCGGGCCTCCTGTTACGCTAGCGTGACGGGGCGCGCGGGCCGATCCGTGCCGCGCACGATTGAGGATCCAAAATCAGGCAGTCACGCCCTCAGTCGTCGGGGACACAGCCTTCAAAATGCCGAGCCCGGTAAACGATTCCAGCTGGTCTCCTGTTATCAACTTTGGCAGCAGCCCGAGCTGGTTTTCGTAATTAAGGTTTCATTTAGTTTCATCAAAAGAGCGAAATTATGGCTGAATGCGCGCCTTACGCTCAGGCGGGAGCTTAGCTGTGAGCAAAAGTTGTCCGCGCAAGCGCGTCAAGCGGACGGAATTTCGCTGGCCGACCCGGAAAAATGCCAGGCACGGCGCAAAATGGATTGTTCTTTCGCACAATTCGTTTCGCGCAAGATCGCGAAATGTCCCGGCCACCCGCACCTCGATGACCGATAGAGTCGAAATAGGACAGAAGCAGAATCGCCCGGGCCCTGTGACGTTGGGGGCCTTCGATCGTTACGGCACGGCGATGCAATTATCTCACAATCGGGCAAGGAAGTCTTAACCACCATGCACCTATCTTTTTAATTACTTTCGGCACACCCTTGGAGGGATCAGATGAACTGGTTTTCGGTTCAAATGAATGCAGCGATAATCGTCGTCGTCGTCGCCGGTGCGGTGTCCTTAAGCATCAGCCTGATCATTGCTTTGGCGGCAACCCATCTCATCAACAGAAAAGCGCGCCAAAGTTTCGGACTTGAGTTCGCCGCGGAGGGCGTCGCTCGTGAGATGCTCATCGACCGCGATTGCCCCTATCGTACATTTCGCGTCTTAAAATATCATCTGAGCGGTTTCACCGACGAGGAATTGAGAAAAATCCTCGTTCGGGCAGGAGGCATCAGGCTCACGGCCGGTGGACAGGAGGTCTGGGGACTTCTCTCGCGAAACCGCGAATATCTCAGTGTCGAGGACATCAAGGACGTTCCGACAACGCAAATTCCTGTCGATGCCCAAGCGCAGCAACAGAATCAGACTCAGCACGATGAGGAGCCGTCACGTGACTCATCCGATGCCTTTGAGCGGGTGCGTGCCGAGATGATGAAGCTCGGCAGGCTCGAGTGCGTCCGGCCGAGTACCCCGACATGAGCCGTTTTGCGCGCGCATTTTAACCCGCTCGCGGGAAGGCCTTCGGCGTCTTGGCGTCTTTATTCGTTGGCCAGCGCGCAGCTATGATCGAGAAGGTCTTCGGCGTGCGCCCGTCCGCCTGCGGCGGCGTGAGCGGCGAGAAGGATGAACCCGTCCTTTCCATCTTGACGCTTCTCGCCGATGACCGCGAGCGTCTCCTCGCGCATCGCCGCGCCCAAAGCATGCGCATCTTCGCTGAGCAGCCGGAAGGGGTCGGGCTCCGGCTCCGCGCCGTCGATGCGCCGCGCGCGATAGCTGTGGCCCGCAAGATTGACGGGCAGATCGGCCCATTGCGTCGAGATTTCCGCCGCCTGGCTCAACAGCGCCTTGCGGACATCGGGCCGGATGCAGTCGATGTGGATGTGCAATTGGTCCTGGCTGCGCGACCCCGCAGCGTTGATCGCCATGCCGACCGCGTCGCGTGGCAGTTCTTTTTGCACGCGCTGCGAGACCAATTCGCGCGCAGCCCATGCGGCGCGCCAGTAATTCGGCAACGCCGCCGTGCCAACGAGCGGATCCTCGATGCCTCTCAGGCGGCGGGTTGGGACCAGGAGGTACTGGGTCTTGCCCGCGATATCCTTGAGAACCGCTGAGCCCACGTCCTCGCCGCTCGCCAGATCGACTTCCGTGCAAGGCGCCGGGCTGTGAGCCTCGATTTCGTTCATGACACAAAGTCCGTGCACGATCTTCCACAAAGCTTCACGGTCCGCCGCTTGCGTGGCGCCAAGGGTGGCGGTGAAGGCGCCGCAGGCGGCCGCAATCGCGAGGTGCCTGCTGGGTGCCGTTCTACGGGACATTCGATCGTCGCGGCCGGCGCTTGCTCCGCCGGTGGTGCCGCGCTCCTGGGTGGCGCCGCCCGGTGAATTGTACTCTCGGAGGTTCATCAATGTCCTGCCATTATAAATTGATGGTTCACAGAAGATGAAGGCGACTTGCGGTGTTGACAACGCTGGCTGCAAATTTGCTTGCAAGAGGGGCTCTGGCGCCGTTTTGGCGCAATTGCGCACGGCAGGCACCTGCGAGGAACCAAAGAACGACAGCTTCTGTCGGAAAGCTTTCTCCGGCGATTGGCCATGACGATTGAATATGCGGAACTTTCCAAACAAGGCTTGATCTATCGTCCTCATGACGATCTCTATGCGACGGCGGGCCCGAAAGCCGTGGATCAGTGTCAGGTCAGCTTGCAATTCTTCCGCCGCGATTACCATCGAGGCGAGCATCTGCCGTTCGATCAGATTTACCGCCATGCCACGGAGGGCAAGATGGTGATCTATGTCGTCACGGCCCGTGGACGCGGGCGAGCGCGGTGACCCCTATGCCGCCGGCACCGAATTCTATGCTGAACGGGTTATAGGCAAGCCAATCGGCCGCGCCCGGCGCGCCAGCTCCCCGGCGGACTTCCGGCGGCAATTTTCCGATCGCGGCGCCGTCGCGGCACCGGGCGCCGCCATCATCCGCTTTGGCGAAACGACATTGCACGCGGCGCAGAGGATCGGGATCCTCGTCCGCTTCGTCCCTGTCGATTTCGGGAATTTCAACATCGTCGGCGCGATCCTCCAGATCCTCGGCCATCTGCGCGTGCAGCCTGGCCGTCCGGCTGTTTAAGTCGCGGTAAGCGGCGGCAATATTCGCCAGTTCGGTGGCATAGGCGCCCTGCACCTCATCGGAGATGCGTTCAAGCTCACCTTCGATATCAGCCTTGGCCAGGTTCCAACGTCCAGCGAGCCCGTAATCATAGTAACGTTCGATCTCCCGCTGGACGATGCCCGGATGCAGCGCCGTGAGGGCGTCAAGTTCGGTGGCACCCTCGCCGAACCGCTCCTCGAACCTTGCGCTACGGCGTTCGCCCTCTTTGATCAGAGTCCGTGGGAGCGCGTACTGAATGCACTGGTCATGCGTCAAAAGGATCGGCCGCACCTGAATATCCAGGTCCAGGCCCTCGTCACGGAGGAGCCATTCGATCTTACGCGCCACGGCGACGGGCATCGACTACTTTTACTGCGTCATAAACGCAATCGGGTTGCAGGTGGTCGTGGCGTCGACTGACAGCATGGACATCGCGCGAGGGATTTTGCGAGCGCGACGGTGAGGCGTTTTCTGATCGTCGCGATCGAGTTTTCGACGTGGCGTTCGGGACGGATCGGCGGCGCCTCGGGGTCGATAACCTTCGGGTAGTCGAGGCATCGTGCGCCGCCGGGAGGCTGAGGGGGGAATCGCGTCCCGTTCCGAGATCAAGAATCCGTAAGCGGCGATGCAGAGCGTGGCATGATGGTGAAAGCCACGCCAACCTCGACCTTCGTAATGGCTCAAGCCGAGTTCGTTTGGCATAATCGACGAGTGTGGCGAGGGGCGTGTCCTCGGGCAAGGTAGAAAGCCAGTATTTCGTGGGAGCCGCCTCTCCCTTCGGCCATTCGACGAGCAGCCATTCGACCGGATGCGGTGTGGTTCGCTTGTAGTCCCGCGCGGCGAGGTGCACGCGAACGGCGGCGAAGCGGGAAGCAAGCGGCGCGTTCGATCCCTCCCGCCAGGTAACGCTGCGCCATGCCTTTTTGCCTAAGCTCAGAGCCAATTCTTTGACCGAGACAGGCTTGTGTTGGTCGTCGCGCTGCACGTTGCAAGGGCGTTGGCCGCGACCACTCCACCGCTTGGGAGGCAAAGGCGCCTGACCTGGCGGCCACACGCTGGGCGTCGATTGGATGCCGGCGACATAGGGCAGGTTCAGAGCACTGACACCGGCACGGAAGTCACTGTTTGCACCATAGCCCGCATCGGCCAAGACGATACCGGGGGCGACACCTGCCGCATGGGCTGCGCGGATCTGATCGAGCGCGATCTGCGGCTTGGTTTTGAACCTGACATCCTTAGGCACATGCGTCTTTTTCCGCCGTGCCGCATCATTTGCCCAGGTCTCCGGCAGATAGAGCCGGTAAGCGATCGGCAGGCTCGCCGAATGATTGGCGATCGACAACGTAACTGCGACTTGACAATTGTCCTGTTTGCCGAGCCGCCCACAATACTGTCGCGCGACGCCGACCGAATGCGTGCCCCTCTTCGTAAAACCGGTGTCATCGACGATCCAGGCTTCGATTCGTTCGATGCCAGGCAAAACCAGCTCACGGATTTTTTGCAAAACGGCCTCGTCTGGCCAGGGCGCCTGGCCGACCAGGTGTAAAAGCGATTGATGTTTGGCCGAAACCCGGGCAGGCGCCACGATCGCCGCCATCGGCTCGACGCTCTTGCGTTCGCCCGGCATCAGCAGGCCAACGCAATAATCATTTAAGGGTCCGGCGCGATCGGCGTGGCCGATGACTTCGACGAGAGCCTCGACATAGGACGCAAAACGCGCTTGGCTGGCTTGCCCGGAAAGATCCATATCAACGACCCTTTGTCGGTCAACGAATCACCAAATTACCAGATCAGCGAGCACAGCGAATCCTATCAAATTTCATAACTCAGTAGAATTAGATGGTATGACCTCTATCAGACCGGCGGGCCGGAAGCTCTGCAAGACAGATCGCCCAGGCCGGAGCGCGTCTGGAACCGAATTCCTGACAATGTGCGTGGCCAGATCACGCAACTGGCGCTGGATGAGCCGGAGCTGTCACCACGGGAGCTGGCCACGCGCTTCACGGATACGAAAAGCTATTTTGTCTCGGAAGCCTCGGTTTATCGCCTGTTGAAGGAGCACAACCTGATCGCCAGTCCCGCCTACATCGTCATGAAGGCCGCCGATGAGTTCAAGTGTCCGGCGTCAGCGCCTGTGAGACAGCTTTAGTGGCTTGAAATCCGGACCCCCCAAATCGTCCTCCGAGCGGATCGTGAAGGACATTCGCCGAGCAACGCGCAAGCAATATTCGGCTGAGGAGAAGACCCGCATCGTGCTGGACGGCCTGCGCGGCGAGCATAGCATCGCGGAGTTGTGCCGGCGTGAAGGCATCGCCGAGAGCCTGTATTATACTTGGTCGAAGGAGTTCCTGGAGGCCGGCAAACGTCGCCTTGCGGGCGACACGGCGCGGGCGGCGACCAGCGGCGAGGTCAAA
The DNA here is from genome assembly GCA_963784075.1 of uncultured Alphaproteobacteria bacterium. Classification (GTDB taxonomy): domain Bacteria; phylum Pseudomonadota; class Alphaproteobacteria; order Rhizobiales; family Beijerinckiaceae; genus Methylocapsa. The sequence goes on from CAWAQW010000024.1 coordinate 241,310, forward strand.
GACCTGCGCCGCGAAGCTCGAGAGTTGAAGGAGGTCGTCGCCGAGCAGGCCCTGGAATTGCGCCTGCTCAAAAAAAGCATGATCGCGGATGGGGACGGCGAGGAATGAGGTATCCCGCTTCCGAAAAGCTGGAGATCATCCGGCAGGTCGAGCAATCTCATCTGCCGGTGCGCCGGACGCTGGAAAAGCTCGGCGTCTCTCGCGCCACTTTTTACAGATGGTACGACCTCTACCAGACTGGCGGGCCGGAGGCGCTGGAGGACCGATCTCCCAGGCCGGACCGCGTCTGGAACCGAATTCCTGACAATGTGCGTGGTCAGATCGTGCAACTGGCGCTGAATGAGCCAGAGCTGTCGCCACGGGAGCTGGCGACGCGCTTCACCGACTCGAAAAAATATTTCATCTCGGAAAAGCGTTCTGAGCCGCGATGTCGCGTCTGGGATGAAACGGACGCGGCATCAGCTTGCGCCAGCCGTGCCGGGCCAGAAGATTATAGATCGTGCTCTTGCTGGTTTCGTGCCCGATGGCCTTTTCGTAGGCCGCCTTGAGATCGTGGATGTTCAACATTTCGCCGGCTCCGGCGGCCTTGGCAAAGCGCGCCAGCAGGGCCTCTTCCTCCCCCAACGTCATGTTCTCGCGCTTGCGTCCGCCACTTGGTCTCGTCTTAAGCGCCTTGATCCCGCCCTGGTCATAGGCCATGTGCGCCAGATTCACCGTGCTCAGCGACACGCCCATTGCCGCGGCAATCAAAGGCTGCGTCAACCCGCTCTCGCGCAGCAACACCATCTGGATGCGCTGACGTTACGCAGGGGGTATTTTCCATCGCAGCGCTGTTTTCAACCGCCGGACCTGGCCCTTGGTGCATTTGACCATCTGTTCCCTCCGAATCAGATGATCGGAGCGAATCACACGTTGCCTCCCGAAGCCAATTAGTTGCGATGTTCGACACACGCTACCGCAACCGCTTCGATTCAATCGGCTATGGAAGCTGTATCAGCACGATATTGGACGACTTCTCGCGTTACATCATCGCCTGGAAGCTCTGCACGACGATGAAAGTCGGGGACGTCACGGAGACACTGGACCTGGCGCTACAAGCCTCGGGACTTGATCAGGTTCATGTCGTTCATCGCCCCCGATTGCTCTCAGACAATGGCCCTTCCTACATCTCGGCCGATCTCGCCGAATGGCTGGACAATCGCAATATGGATCACGTGCGCGGCGCGCCCTGCCAGCCCCAAACGCAGGGCAAGATCGAGCGCTGGCATCAGACGCTCAAGAACCGCATCTTGCTTGAGAATTATTATCTGCCTGGCGAAATGGAAGCCAAGATCGACACCTTCGTCGACCACTACAACCATCGCCGCTATCATGAGAGCCAGAGCAATCTTATCCCGGCTGACGTCTACTTCGGACGCGCCCAAACCATCTTGCTGGAACGAGAAAGGATCAAACGAGTCACAATCCAAAATCGCCGCTTGCACCACCAATTGAACGCCGCATAAAATCAAGCATCAGATGAGCCGCGTCCTCCATTAAATCACGCCGCCTTCTGTCTCAAATACTTTGACGACGGACAGTTGCCAGCGCGGCTCGCTTTCGGCCGCTACCAAGGGCATTGCGGAAAACTTATGCTCGTCGCGAGCCTTTCTCAGGCCGATCCGTCTGAAGGGCGCCGACAGGGACAAAAAAGCAAGAAGCGACTGCTGTATAAGGATTTCTTGCCTAGTGCAGAATTCTTGCACGGAACCCACTCGTTGCTTGAACAGAGATTTCGCGTGTAGCATCCTGAGATTTGGCGTCTTTATCGCACGCATTAGGGCCGGAAGGAGATTCTTTTCACATGACGCGAGCGCTTCACAAGCTTTCGGCGCGCGCCGTCGCGACCCTCTCGACGCCGGGCCGGCATTCTGACGGCGGCGGCTTGTATCTGTCAATCAGCAAGACCGGCGGGCGCAAGTGGGTTTTTATGTGGACGCGCGCCGGCAAACAGCGCGAGGCCGGGCTCGGGTCCGCCCGGCTTGTAACGCTCGCCGAAGCGCGCGCCGCGGCCGCTGAGTGCCGGGCGATGCTTCACCGGCATGAGAAGACCCTATCACCGCGAAAAAAGCCGCCAAGGCGCTCGCCTTCGGCCGCCGGAGCTTCTTTGAAGTCGCTGAGGAGCTGATCAGCGCCAAAACCCCGGAATGGCGCAATCCCAAATCCGAGGACCAATGGCGCTCAACCTTGCTCGGGCCGGCGTGCGCCAGCCAACCTCGCTGAAGCAACCGGCGCCACTTTGCCGCCGCCACCTGCCCGCTATAGCGATCTCCTGGACGAGCTAACATGCATCACAGCCATTTTGACCCGCCGCAATGGTGGGTCGGCCTATGTCGCCCTCCAGGCAGAATATCGCCGGTCATGATGGCGCCCTATGCGGTCTGGAAGTAAGGAGGTATTCGAACAATGATGGTTGAAAAGCGGGTGATGGTAGATACGGTTTTTTGCGCCAATATGGGGATCACGCCGTCCGGCGAATTCGTCGTTAGATGGCAACCATATCCTCCCAAATCATTGTCGAAGACTGCCCTCGAACTTTACATGCGCGGCAGGAATAGCTTCCTCAGCGAGGCGCTTGCCCAAATGCCGAGCCTGCCGCTGAACTCATACCGGACGGCGGAGTGGTGTTAGATGCCCTGCGACGCTAAAGGCGCGGGAATCCCGCGTTTTCGCTAACCCCCTGACTTTACACCAATATCGCCAGGTGAGGTCCGGGCCGCACCCTCATACGTCACTTTTGCGGTGCTATGACGACGCGACCCCCCCCGACCAGGTGCGCCGAACTTGGAAATCCCCCAAATGGCGCAGTCGGATTGGTGTACCGAGCAAATTTTGGACTTGCCCACATTTGTTAGGAAGCCTCTCCAGGCCCTTTCTCACCTATCCCGGCACCATCCGATCGAGGCCAGCTGCGGGCCGCCGCTGCAAGCCTACGCGGCCCTTTTTCCGGCCGTCACCACCCAATAACCATACAACCCCATACCCACAACCCATACCAGCGGACCGTATTGCCATGATACTTCAGTATTTTTTGGGCCGGTATTCGGTATGGCCAACCCACACAATACTCCGACACCCCAATATTTCAGTGATATAATACTTTAAGCTATGAGGATTTTCGATGGCAGGCGGACGGCCACCAGGTGCCACGAACCGATTGAACAAGCAGACTTTGCAGGATCGGACTTCTGAGCTTACGCACCAGTACGAAGAACTCAAGGCAGCGCGCGTGGTTGACCAAATCAAGATTGACCGAATTCTCTACCAGCTTGGCAAAATGGAGGGTTTGCTAGTCATGGGTAGAAATGAGGTACCCGATGATGACGATGATCAGACCCTCACCGTCGTGCTGGGACCATCCGAAGCGCGTCTTGCTGACTGTTGGCGGCGCGCGCGAAACCTCGGACGAAGGTTCGTCTCAATCCTGTCTCGGTGATTTCACAATTGCTGCGTTTAGCTATCCATTGGGCTTCGCCTTATTCTTGAGGCCGCGTGTCCACCCAGATAATGAGACACGAGCAAGACAGCGAATACAACTAGCACAATTGCCACCAATAAGAGAAGCAGTGTTGATTGTTCGAGCCAAGCAATAGCTGGAACGCCAAGACCGAGAACGATGCCCACCAGACAAAAGCGCCAAGAGTCCGCGTGGATGCCAGCCGTAAACGTCCCTAACGCCAACAATGCGAGGGCCATAGCGCACTGGCGTCGGCATTCATCATATGTTCTACGTCCGCTACAAACGCGAGATACACCGTAAACATAACCGCAGCCCAGTGAAGGACCTGTCTGCGGACAAGCTGCCAATGCGCCTCCGGGCGATCATTGTCTCGCTAACGGGCAGCGACGCAGATTATTCCGAAAATGGGGCCAAGTACCATCCAATAAAACGTCATTCCCGTTCCTGATTACGCATAAACGTCAGCCAGCTTTAGGAGTGAATATGGCATAGGCGCGGTCCTCAGAGCGACGTATGCGAGACGCGGTATCATTGTTTCGAGGCGGTATCTGCGGTTGAACCGATATTCGAACTCGGCGAGATATCGCGGCACGTGTTTTGAGTGCACGGCCCTGTAGGTTCCGACCAAAGCCGACTTGATGTTTCCAAGGACGGTGTTGAGCCCATTTGAAGGCCGGCTTTTTGGCGGCCTGCGCGCCGCTGCCAGTTTGAATTTGAGTGTGCGTGCATCCAGCCGTTGCGACGGCGGTGAAACACGCGAGCGCATCGGTGATGACGTCGGCGCCGCCAGTAAGCGCCGTGCTCGTGAGTTTGCCAATCGCCACCTTTCGGAAGCCGATGACGCGGCGAAGAATGATCTGATCTGGCTTGCCGTCCTCGGTTGTTGCAACGGCGGCGACGAAGGGGGTTTTACCCGCCGCACCGCGCCCGTGTTTGCCGGAGCGCTCGCCACCGATATAGGCGTCGTCCATTTGCACGTTGCCATTGAGACGCTTGGCGCCGTTTCGCTCGATCATGACCTGAGCGAGCTTGTGTTTCATCGTCCAGGCGGTCGTCTGCGTGACGCCGAGCCGACGCCCCAACTCGATGCTGGAGATTCCCTTCTTCGATTGGGTCACCAGATACATGGCTTTGAACCAGAGCCGCAGCGGCAGCTTGCTGGATGCGAAAATCGTCCCCGCCTTCACCGAGGTCTGCTTGCGGCAGGCGTTGCATTGGAATAGCAGGCGCGCGCCGCGCTTGACCACGCAATGGCCTTGGACACCACAATCGGGACATTCGAAGCCTTCGGGCCAGCGCAAGCGCGCCAACTCTGCGTGACACCGTTCCTCGGTCCCGTATAATTCATCGAATTCGGCCTCGCTGAGGCCTTTCTGGAATTGAACTTTGTTGCGCGCCATCGGCAATGCCTTTACAAATCATAATGTTCCGTATTTGTTCTAAGCGGAAACTCAAGCTGACGCAACCGCGTAATCAGATTCCCGTTTGACCAGCGCTCGTAAAAGCGGCCCCGAAGAGGGCAAGAATCAACATCAACAAATATGCCAGTCCCGGATCAAGAAAGAGCGAAATTTAGAGCGTGACTCATTGGGACCGTCATCGTCTGATTCATAATCAACCATGGTGTAAGCTCCGAGATGAGGACGCGGCGTTGTTCGTTTGGCTGGGCCATTCGATCAACGTGGTCATTTTAGGGCTTAGGGGGAAAGGCTTATTCCGCAGCGTCCGGTTCGATCAACATCTTGTATGTGACGTGCTTAGCGGCCAGGGGCGATGGTGAAAAGTGAGCTGAAGGCGGCGTGACGCGAGCGGCGTCGGTTGAAGCGGAAGACGAACTCGTCGAGATAGCTCTGAAAATGCTTGTCGCGCAGGCCATGATAGACGCCTAGCGCCCAGGTCTCGTTGCGTCGATATCGAGCGTGTAGTCGACGCCTTCGTCGCTCAGCAACAGACGCCGAAAGACGCTGCCGTTTACGTGTTGCAGCCCGACCAAGCCACCGCTCTCTTTCGCGCCGATGCGACGCAGCCAATCACCGGTCGCGTCGCTGCTCGGCATTTCATTCAATTGAGGAAGAAGAGCGCGCAGCCCTTCGTCACGGCGCAATACACGCAAATCCTCCAATGTCCGTCCGCCGCCAGCGAGCATCAGGACCAGCGGCAAGACATGAACCGAAGGGCTGTAGCCCGCCGCGCTGCCGGGCGCCGGCAGTTCACGGTCAATCAGGTCGCCAACCCCGAAACCGTGCAGATATTCGCCGAACAGCGCCAACCCGCCCTGCGCGGTCAACGATTCGTCCGTCCCCGCCAGCTGGAACGACAACACCGTCTGCGAAGACCCCACCGCACCCTCCAGGTGAATGACCTACGGCAATCAATGACGCCTATCTTCATCAACAAGCAGGTCTTTTTGGAGTCGCGCCGTTCTTCATCGCGGATGTTGGGAGTAAGGACCCGCGCGGCGATGGGATGCTCTATCACTTAAGGTGCAGTCTGAGGCTGCTTGCCGTCCCGGACGAGGTCGGTGCGACCTACAGGCGGCATGGTTAGACTAGCGCGTCACGGATGCTGATTTGCCGGGTTAAAAATGCTAATTTAACTTGTCATGTCGAAGTCTCCTTTCCTTCGATTGGAACTGATCCCGCATTGAAAGCATCGGGCTTGGGACGCGGCGTCCTTCGGGGCGTCGCGTTTTCATTTGCTCGCCTCGGCTTGGGATACGCCCTAACGGCGGCCTCCCCTCATATACACGGCGGCGCACGGCTACACGGCGGCATAAAAAAGTAGCGCCTCGACCAACGGTTAAGGTGTGGATCGAGAACCAGAATCCACGCGTAGCGACAGCCCGCGCTACGCCAACCGCATCGAGCGCCGACTTGCCCGGCCGGTATCCATAAAGTCTCATGGACCAGAATTTTCGTCGGCTTCGGCGAGGTCGGCGACAATTTCAATTTCGAAGACGATGGATGATCGACCGCCACTAAGCGCGTGGCACCGGAGACTGTTATTCGTTGGCATCGTGCTGGTTTTCGTTCGTTCTGGCGATGTGGAAGTCGCGATGTCGCAGCGGCAGACCGAAGGTGCCACCCGAAATTCGCCAACTGATCCACTGCTTATGGCTTGGTGATTCTACAGCACGGCCGACGCAATCTTATGGCTGGGAGTGACGGCATACCCAACCGTCGAATGGATTCCCGGCAACTCACCGAAGCTTGCAGCTTGGGAACGCACAGTCACTCCGATTTCGGCCACAACCCGGACTACGGCTCGCCGCCCTCGGCCTCAACCGACCCAGAACGGCTGGGTCTCTTCCGCTTCTGTTGCGCATAAGTCACAGCCCTTCAAAATCGGCACAGCTAACGGCTAATTCATCCTCACGGCCATCGTAATGGCGTAAGTTAGCGGCGTCCTTAAAGGAAAAAGCTCATTAAAAGGAAAAAGCCCATGTTCCGTAAATTTCTCCTGGGATCGGTTGGTGCCATTGCTCTAGCCAGCTCGGCGCTTGCGGCCGAGCCGCCCCCGACCCCGCCACCGCCACCGCCGGTTCCGATCTTCACCTGGACCGGTATTTATGTCGGCGGTCAGATTGGCTATGCCTGGACCAGCGGCAATAATCAGTTCACGGGCATTGACCCAGCCTTCGGGGCCGGCACCTTCCTCTCGAGCTCGGTCGGCGGCACTCCGAGCGGCGTGATCGGCGGCGGCAATGTCGGTTACAACTATCAGATCAACCAGTGGGTCTTGGGCCTCGAAGGCGACGTCAACGGCACCAGCCTCAGCAATACCGCCGTGTTGGGCTTCGCTGACGGCACGTCTCTGACCGCGCACACGACCGCCGATATTCAGGGCTCGATTCGCGGCAAGGTCGGTATCGCCCTGGGCGGGATAGGCTGGGACCGCGCCTTGATCTACGCGACCGGCGGTGTCGCTTTCGGCGGCTTCACCACCGATGCGACGCTCGCGAACAGCGGTGCGACAAACGGTGGCTTTCCGTTCTTCGCCTCCGGCAATCGTTCGACCACCCGCGTCGGCTGGACCGTCGGCGGCGGCATCCAATATGCGGTCACCAACAATTGGTCGGTCTTCGCCGAATACCGCTATACCAATTGGGGCACGCTCAACTCGGGACCGTTCGGCGGAGCCTTGGCGCTTGGGCCTGCTTTGGGACCGGCGTTCTTCAGCGGAAGCCGCACCCTCAACCAAAATCAGGTTCAAGTTGGCTTTGATTACAAATTTGACCTGTGGGCTCCGCCACCGGTTGTCTCGAAATATTGAGCCAAGTTTGTCTGGTCTCGACCTTATCCAAGAACAATGAGACCCGGCCTTTCGGCCGGGTTTCTTGAGGTGCATCAGGTCGCGGCCCCTCCCTCCGAAGGCGCCGGATGCCAGCGTTCAAGCTGCGGTTCTGCGGTCCGGTGCGACCGATCCCATGATCCGGCGCGGCCAAATCTGACCCTATCAGCTTTCATTTGCGAACGTCATGCTCAGTTCTGGCCCCCGAGGGGGGGCTTAAACACGGCTGATAGGTAAAGTCAGTAAAGTCAGTGGTCTCCTTATATGCGCCAACAGGGACTGCTATTTCCCCTTTTCTTACCTTACACTTAACAGTGACAATCAGGAAGCCCGCGCGCACCCGCGAGAGAGAGAAAAAAGGGTTAGTTAGGATATAGGACCACTGACTTTACTGATCAGACTGATTTGCATAGCTTTAGCCCCCCGGTTACCAAATATCCGCACCCCCCCGCGCCGCCCCAATTTGTTTGTTCAGCGTCAACTCCTTCCTCGCATAGATGACTTGCCGTTTGCCTGAGACCTTCTAAAGGCCATCATCAGCATCTGCATTTCTTACCGGGATATAGGCGCACCTATCAAGCCACTGCGGAATAGCGCGCTGATTTTTGCGATCATCAAGCCACCGCGCAAAAACCTCACCAACCTTATTTTTGATTTGGGCGACGGTCACCGCATCAGGATTTTCGAGCGCATCAAACACGTCCGCAAGCTCAGAATCCTCGGTCGGTCGATTGGCATTGACGATGGCCTAAAAAGCCTCGCTCTTTTCTGGCGGCGCCTTCGGATCGAAGTCCGAAAGATAAAGGGACATGAGATAAGCGGCCACATTCTGAAAGCCGCCCTCATTCGTGTACCAATTCCAAAATTTGTTCCAATATCCAGCCTCAAAATCTGTAACCTCAAGAATCGACCACGAAACATGGTGCCGTCGATCGTTAGCGGGCAGGTACAAAGATTCGACACGATAGTTTGTCGTGATGATCGTACCGCAAACATTGACGACATAATGCTCGCGTAAATTTTTCTCATCAACAATCAAAACGTCCGGCGGACTTGCCTGCAATGTTTTCATATGCTCATAAAATGCAAAGCGATCGACCTCCCCAAGATCATGCGCTTCGCTCACTCGCATGATGGCGGCTTTCACAAACGGATGAAAACGTCCCATGACTTGAGTCGGCGATGGCTCCGAAAAATTCCAATGGCCAACCGCATATTTTGCAGGCTCCAAAAATGTATCCTTGCCGATCCCCGGCGCTCCCCCCATAACAAGCGAATGATTTATTTCTATGTCAGGGTGTTGCACCTTAAAAGGCAACATATTTGACGATATGATCGATCGTTTCCGGATATATTTTTCGACCATGTTCGAGCCAAGGATCAATTTTGATCGGATCACCTAACTCAATCACCGGCGGTCGATAAAATTTCCGCCATCCAATATGCGAGTTGCTTCCTCAATTGTGTAGGCGGGTTCATGAAGACGCTCTATTATTTCTTTCGCCTGTTTTTCTCCGTGCTCTATCAGTTTATGTATAAGGTCGGAGCTTCTTGAAAGCTTGCTTGGATAGTCTAAGCCGCTCTGAACTTCCTCGGACATTTGAATGAATCTGACCTTGACCCACTCGGGGTTGGTCCAACCTATCTCTTTCAGAAAGTGTTCGCTGAAACCCTTGTGCTGATGGAGCCTCCCCAACATGGCGAGAGTCTCCAGGTCTTGCAATAAGGAAACGTTACCTATCATTTGATTGCGCCGGTCGACGATTTCGTTCGGCTTTGTCGGCACGGTTTTGCAGGTGATGGGGTTGATAAGGATAACCCAGATGGTTTCGGGGAAATTTCCAAAACCCATCGTCCTAGGCTGGATCAGTTCATCCACCGGGGGGTTGGCGGAAAACAACCCATCCCAATAATAATCTTCACCGATCTGGACGGCAGGAAAAATATTTGGGATCGCGGCCGAGGCTAGAATGGCTTCCACACAGAATTCACCCTTTCGTGAATTAAAGATTTTCAGGTTACCCTTCTTAACATTCGCCGCCCCGATGAGTAAAATCGGACTATCGGGCTCCAATAGACTTTGAATTTCATCGAATTTGATATGGTCTTCAAGCAACCCCTTGAAATTGGTGAATTGTTCACGAGGCAGAATTGTCGAGATGGCTGATTGCATCCACTGGCTGACGGACGAGGAGGGACTGATTTCGAACATGGGCCAAATTCCCTCGCTCACCCTTCGCAAAGTATCAGTCGCGGTATAGTCCAGAAAGGCTTCTAGCGGATGTGTCGCCGCCAAATCTTCCCAAAAATCCGTTATCCGTTTGCTGATCGGCGTCGTGTCACCCTTGGCGGCTTTTAATAGGCCATACCAGCCTAGCGCCGCATTGAGTGCGCCCCCTGAGGTGCCGGTTAATGCGATTATCTCCCTCTCCTGGTGAATGCCGCTGTCGAAAACTGCTTTCAATACGCCCGCAGTAAAAGCCGTTTGGCTTCCGCCGCCCTGGCAGGCAATGGCGATCTTTGGCTTGCTCATGAATTGATGCTCGCTTTTGAAAGATTAGGCAGGCATCTCCGAGATGCCCCTTGACTCCAAACAGGCCCTTACTTGATCGCATGGCAATGCTGTGCCTGGCTGGCGATTGTCCAGGAGAACCAATTCCACGGCAAAAGCCCAACCATGTCAATGTCATGGTAGAGCCATTCAAAGACGATCACGTTGCCCGCTTCTTCAGGCTGGGCGAACGCTTCCGGTTGATCAAGCATCTGGTCCAATTCGCCCGCCCGGACGGTGCCGATCAGCTTGAGATGCGGCCTTGCGTCAGTCAAAACATGGCTGATCTGAAGGAGTTGCATCTGGCGCGTTGCGCACTCGTGAAGGATCGGACAGCCAGTTGAAGAAGAAGGGCGTGGATCTGCGTATCCTGCCGATAGCGAGAACCGAGGGGAATTTTCTCTCGATTGATCGCATCTTTATCGCAATCTTTGTGGTGCGCTTTTTTCGAATTCGATCGCGTAGTTCGCGATAGCGTTGGCGGTATCGATCATTGGCTGCTGACTAACGGCAACGAAGCCCGCGCTGGGTCGATCAATGTCTTGAATCAATATTATGACCGCGGCAACCAAGAGCGCCGTTACATAAACTGGCAACCTCCAGCGCCGTCTCTCGAGCCCGCCCGCGTATCCCGCGAACCAGATAGCCGCGATCGCAATGCCATAGAGCGCCAATAAGACAATAGTCGGCACGCGAGTGCGAAACGCGGCGAGTCGTTTTTCCTGATTGTCGAACGTTTCGTTCAAGGCTTGGATATATAACCCGGTTGGCACCATAGCGTTATCGATGGCCATAGCCGCTTTGGCCTCCCGCCAAAGCGCCGCCTCAATCTCATTCGAACGAGCGACCGCCGCGTTGAATTCAGAGGGCGTCGGCACACGCTTAGCTAGGTCTAGACGGACCTGAACATAGTCCCGGAACAGCTTCACGCTTTCAACCCCGTGTGGAGCGGGTAACAAGCCGGCTCGCAGAGAGGCCGTTCCAATTGCGTTTGCCTCGATTAGAACCCCTTCGCGCCTTTCATCGAAGCGCGTCAACGCCATGGCGAAGGTGAAACTGAGCATCAGCGCGAGCAGGCCAAGCACGGAAGCTTCCAAGGTAGAAACGTTCGCCTCTCCCGAGCTGCGCAATCCAATGCCGTAGCCGATCTCGCTTGCGGCAAAGAGAGCCGCAATGCTCACAACAAAAATAACCCCGAGCGGGTAGTCCAAGAGAATGTCCATTTTCCGCCTTTCAACTCGTGGCGCCCGTGTTCAGTCTCACGACGCCCGCAGGGAGGTTAGCTTGAAGGATCTGCCGCTTGCCAACATCGGATATCTGGGCCCGAACGCACCTCGCCTTCTTTGCTCGTGTTTACAAAAAAGCAGTGGCGACGATTCATCTGGTCATTGTAATCTTGGTCGGGATCGGTTGTAACCTGATTGGGAAGCCCGCCTTGCCGCAAGAGCCCGCAATTTGGACGCCATCGGCCTGCGTTCGGGCGAATTTCTTTGCCCAAACCTCGGCGCTGCGAAAATCCACTGCGGTAGGCAATCTCAGCCTCCGCAGGACGGCCAGCTGAAGGATATTTGCCAACAAAGAGGACGATGCTGGCATTGGAGGAAAAAGCCGGGACACGCGAGACTGATTACGGCTTTGCCTGACCAGTATCTTTCGGGTGATGAACGCCGAGCCGAGTAACGCTCTACGCGACACCGCGCCACGGTCCACATGGGGGCTGGAGGCTCGAATTCGACCTTTGATGACGCTGTTTGCGAGTTTGCAGTTGAATATGCTAAGGGCACCTCGAAAAATAGGCGCTTCCCTCCACGGTGCAAATCAGATTCAAGGTTCTCATGCTCTGAGCGCGGGAGGTTGGAATGGGACAGCTTGGTTTTTTCGATTTGAACCGACGTTATGAAAGTCTCGATAAAAAGAGCGATCCGCTTGCAGTGATCGCGGCGATGGTTCCGTTCGAATCCTTCCGGCCAAAGCTGAAGGCGGCTCTGATTAAAGGCGAGCTTCGCAAGAGCGACGCGGAACGCAAGAGTTCAGCGGGACGCAAGCCTTGGGATGAAGTCGTGATCTTCAAGGCGCTGGTGTTGCAGGCGCTCTACAATCTCTCCGACGATCAGGCGGAATACCAGCTTCGTGATCGCTTCTCCTTCATGCGCTTTCTCGGTTTGGGGCTGGAGGATGCGGTTCCCGACGCCAAGACTTCTATGGCTCTATCGCGAGGCGCTGGCGAAGGCGGGCGCGGTGGAAGAGCTGTTCGATCTGTTTGACGGGTTCTTGAAGGACAAGGGCTATCTCGCCATGGGCGGGCAGATCATCGACGCAACGATCGTGTCGGCGCCCAAGCAGCACAATTCGCGCGAGGACAACGAGACGATCAAGGAAGGCAAGATGCCGGAAGACTGGAAATCGAAGCCGGCCAAGAACCGCCAGAAGGACAAGGACGCGCGCTGGACGAAGAAGCATGAGCGCTCGTATTTTGGATACAAGAACCATATCGGCGTCGACCGCCGGCACAAACTCGTGCGCCGTTACGTGGTGAGCGCCGCGAGCGTGCACGACAGTCAAAAGTTCGAAGATGTTCTTGATACGAGCAACACGGCTTCGGACGTGTGGGCCGACAGCGCCTATCGCAGCGATGACATCGAGGAAAAGCTCGCTGAGCGCGGCCTGAAGAGCCGCATTCATCGCAGGGCCTATCGCAATCGCAAACTCAGTGAGGCGCAGAAGGCCGCCAATACGACGCGCTCGAAGGTGCGCGCCCGCATCGAGCATGTATTTGGTGATCAAAAGAATGGCATGGGAGCCGAGCTCGTGCGCACCATCGGCATCGTTCGCGCCCGGTGCAAGATCGGAATGATGAACCTCGTCTACAACATGCGCCGCTTCGTTTGTCTTGAAAGGATGGCCGCCGCGGCCGGGTGAACCGGCGCGCCATGCGTCGGGTCGCGTGAGTTGAGCCGATCACGCCACCACCTGAGAAATCGGTGACGACTTCAGGCAGCCTCGATGAGAGGCCAAGGATTGAACGATCTACCGCGTTGCGAACTCGAACGCCGGTCATCACACCATAAGGGGATATTTTTTCGAGGTGCCCCTAACTAAAATCGACGCGACTACAGGGCGTTCATCAAAGCGGTCAGGGAAGGACGAATCAAGGCGATTACGGAGGCCTAGCGCCTGCCATGCATCGAGTTCCACTCTCACGGGTTCTGCGGGGCGGCGTAGAATGCGGTAACGTCGGTCGTTTCCGGTGTCGGTCCATCCTTCACCGCTGTGCCGTTAAAAGGACGGCGGGATTTTTGAGTGGCTGGTTGAAATGGCCACTCATCCGATGGGGACTCGAGCATGATAACGCATCCTTTGGCACAATTGCCGGAGGCTGAAATGCTGGGAGTGTTAGACAATGCGAAATCCATCCCCCGACATAATTGATCCTAAACCGCCCCTAATTCATCCCGGGCTGAAAACGCCGCGAGCGGCTGCCATCGCCGGTATCCTTTTTTCTCTCCTACTCAGTTGCAGCCTCTGGTTATTTTGGCAGTCAGTGCCCGTTAGCCCACGCGAGACCGGTTCATGGCTAAAGACGGGTTCGGAAAGAGTGTCTCTTGCCTTGAACCTCATTCCATTTGCAGGAGTTGCTTTCCTGTGGTTTCTCGGCGTGTTGCGTGATCGCCTGGGGGAGAAGGAAGACCAGTTTTTTGCGACTGTTTTCTTGGGAAGCGGTCTCCTGTTCCTTGGAATGATATTCGTTACAGCTTCGGCTATGGGAGGTCTCATCCATGCCTATTCGGTTGCAACCGGCGCGCTAGTCGGCTCTCCTTCATTTTCTTTCGGCCGCGCATTCGCTTTTGACGCCATGCAAATTTACGCATTCAAGATGGCTGCGGTTTTTATGGTCTCCACGTCTACGCTAGCCATAAAGACCCAGCTTGTCGCACGTTTCATTGCATATCTGGGATACGCGTCTGCTCTGTTCCTTCTTATTGGCAGCGGTTATCTTGAATGGACCCTGTTCATTTTTCCTGCATGGATTTTGTTGGTAAGCGTCTACATCCTGATCGATAATTTGCGTGGCTCGAATAATTTAGGGTCAACCGAAGGAGGAACTTCGAGGAAAAAGATGTCAAGCTCTCGTGCTGACTGATCGGGGCACCGAATATTGTGGCAATCCCGAGCATCACGAATACGAGCTCTATCTTGCGGTGGAAGACATTGATCATTCCAGAACTAAGACCAAGAGCCCGCAAACGAATGGTATCTGCGAGCGCTTCCACAAGACGGTCCTCAACGAGTTCTATCGTGTGGCGTTCCGCAAAAAACTCTACACCTCGATCGCGTATCTGCAGGAAGATCTCGATGAATGGGTCAGAAGTTACAATGAAGACAGGCCACATGGACGTTGGTGTTTTGGTAAAACACCATTGCAAACTTTCCTTGACGCCATCCCGATTGCGAGAGAAAAAATGATCGCTGCCTGACGACATCAAACAGCAAGGCCTGACCATTCTAAAGACGCCGCCCGTCAGATCAAATACCAGCTACTACAATTGTGCGGATCGTCTCGGCCTTTTCCCAGCTGACATAGCCTTCATGTGCGTTGGGCATGAGCGCCAGCCAATCGGCCGGCGGCTTGCGCCTGATCTTCACGCCGACGCCGGCAGCGCCATAGCCCGTGCCGACAGCCGTCTTACCCTACGCATAGGCGCCGCCGTAGATAGGATTCTCGATCATCCGGTGGATCGTGGCGTAGTTCGGACGCCGCCAGGCCGTGTCGCCATCCTTGCCCTTCACCGGCAGATCGAGATTGTGTTCGTGGAACCAGAGTAGCGCCTGCCGCGCGCTGCCAAGCTCCAGCACCTGGCAGATTCACCGTGAGTTAAGCCACGACGATCACCGATCGCCCTCTGGGAACGGAAATTCAACATCTTCTCAAAACTCGCTCTCGTCATGCGACGCGACGCGCGTCACGGCTGGCGGTCGAGACGTGGCTTCCCGGTGCAGCGCCCGTGTTGGCTCAGTCCTGAGTGTCGAGCGGCCCGCACACCGCGCGTGCCATGTCGGATACCTAACGCCGGCATTGACACGTTAACGCTCGGACCACGCGCATTGGGAGCACTTAGGTCCCATTTTCATGCAGCGACAGCTGTCGCATCGCTCCAAGAATTTTGCGCTGCGGTCCGAAACTGTCGGTGTGTCGGACGGCTGATCAGGTGTCGTTGAACATAGAAGGTATTGTAAACGGCGGCGTGGACAGAAACAAAGCGCTGAGCGGACTTGGATGACTTGAAGCCCTGCATTTTGCGCTCACGTCGTCGATATCCCACCGGCGCGTTCACGACGAGTTCGCCGCGGCGCGCCTTCTCGTAACGGGCCGAAAGCGAGCGCTGACGTAAGAGATCAAGCTCATACTCATTGAGGCTACCCTTCAGTCCCAGCAGCAGCCGGTCATTGCCGTGCCGTGGCGCGTAGATCGTCTCCTGATCGATCAGGACGGTGTCGACCACCCGGCACATCTCGATCAGCTGCTGCCAGTCCCGGCTGTTGCGAGCGAAGCGCGAGACCTCGCGCGCGCAAACGGCGCCGACCTTGCCGAAGCACACTTCCGCGACCATCCGTTCGAAGCCGGCGCGCTGGACGCCGCCCGCCGCCGAACGGCCGAGATCGTCATCGATGACCTCGATCTCTGACCAGCCAAGCACCATCAGCCGGTCTCGCATGGCGTATTGCAGCGCGCTGCTCTCGCGGTTGTGCAGAACCTGATGGGCCGAGGATTGTCGCACATAGAGCAGCGCCTTGCGCTCCAGGTGATGGGGGCGGACCTTGTCAGAGATCATGGACGGCCTCCGTCGCTGATCCGGTCCTGCTTCCCTGAACGTGCCCCAGGATCAACCGCGCCATCAGGTTGGTCAGTGCGGCCTGCGTCTCCACCGGCAGTTCTTGCCACGCCGGTGCAGCCACCAAAGCGCTCTGCCGTTCGTCGCCGAACAGCTCGATCTGCTGCGGTTGTCCAACTCGAGCGCGCGACCTTTGGTGTTCCCTCGTGCTGACTAACAGCGGCACTGACGTCGATGCTGACATGGGCCTCTCTCCGATTCTGGTCGTGAGAGGATTCGGATGCGCCCGAAAGCGGAGCATTCGATGATGCCGCCCGATCCTTCAACACCTGCCGCAACAGGTCGGCCAGCGCCGAAAGTGCAGTCATGTCGATAAACGGTGCGGCAGTCAGTTGGTCATGATCCGGGCAAGCCGCTCGCTCGAACATCCAGGCCGGAACCTCCAGCCAGCGATCCGCGTCAGACCCGCTCACCGTGCAGCGGAAAACGACACCGTCGGCCTTCTCGATCGCTTCATGAATGGCCACCTGAAGCTCAAACCACGGGTGCCACGGATACAAAATCTCCCGAAGCACGGTCCCGTGGGCGTTCTCAAACCTTGTTGTACAACGCCGTGAGACCCCATGCATCATTGGGCTACAAGCCGCCAGCGCCCGCGGTCTTCGTGCCCCCTTTGGCCGCGCGGGCGGCTTCGCAATCCCGACCAGCTACGCCGCCCGCGCTGGCCTCGAGGCCGTCAATGCACTAACATTCGAAGTGGACCCGTCAGTGGGGGCCGGTCACTGTCACGCTCGACATCGACGACACCTGCGATGTCGTGCACGGCCATCAGCAACTATCATTGTTCAACGCGCATTACGACGAACGCTGTTTCCTGCCGATCCATGTCTACGACACCGAGAGAAGCCGCCCTGTCGCCGTCATCCTGCGGCCCGGCAAGACGCCGTCCGGCGTCGAGGTGCGCGCTCATTTGCGCCGGCTGGTGCGGCATATTCGAAAGCGCTGGCCAAAAACCCGTATCCTGTTCCGGGGCGACGGGCATTACGCGCGGCCCGAGGCGATGGCGTGGTGTGAAGCGAACCGACGTTGACTATGTCTTCAACCTTTCCGGCACAAAGCCGCTGTCGAGAAAGGTCGATGAGACAGCGGACGCCATTCGCACTGAACGCGCGCTCGACGACAGAGATGTCGTGAGGGGTTACGCCGAGACGCGGCATCGAGCCAAATCCTAGGATCGCGAACGGCGCGCCATTGCTCGTATCGAGGCGACGAGGCTCGGCCTCGACATCCGCTTCGTTGTCACCAATCTCGATCACGGTTCGCCCGAATGGCTCTACGACAGTCTCTATTGCGCGCGTGGACAGGCCGAGAACCTGATCAAGCTGCACAAGACGCAACTGGCTTCCGATCGCACGTCCTGCCGTTCCGCTATCGCCAATCAAGTCCGTTTCGTGCTGCACACCGCCGCTTATTGGCTGATGCCGATATTGTTCGAAAACGAGCCGTTCCCGCTGGCCTTCAGCGTCGAGTGTGGGGCTTACATCAATGCAATCCGCAGTTCTTTGGACATTCTGGCCACTGCGCTTGCTACACGACATGGCATAGACGGGAACCGTGACATGCCCACGCCTTTCATGTTGCCCACGTAGAAGGTGTCCTGGGCACCGCAATAGCCCGGGCATTCGCTCTCGAATTCACCAGAAGCCTCCTTTTCCGTTTTGGCTTTCTCCAAGGCGATAACCTGTGCCTCGGTCAAAATCAGCCCTTCCTGCGCGACTTTGGCTTCCAGTGCTTTCAGTCTTTTCTGCATCGTCTCGAGATCATGCCGTAGCCAGACGCCCCGTACGCCGGCTGGCGAGACCGAAAAACCAAGCTTCCTCATCTCATTGGCGACACGGATCTGGCCGAACGCTGGCTGCTCCAGCGCAAATGCGACAACCTGCATCTCAATCTCGGGCGCGACCCGGTTCGCCACAATCGGCTTCTTGCGGCTGATCTCTTGCAGTGCCAGATCGCCACCTTTCTCGTACAGTTCCTTGAACCGATAAAAGCTATCGCGCGAATAGCCGAGCATTTTGCAGGCTTGGCTGACGTTACCAAGCTGCTTGGCAAGTTCGAGCAAACCAATCTTGGCTTTGATGATCTTTTGGTCCTTAGTCATTATCGGTGTCCTTCACAAAACGCCGAGGCCGGGCGCTCCGCAACCCTGACCACTCCGCGCCCAGCCTCGGCTCTCGCTTCGGCTCTATGACACCAAATGTCCGACAAAATCTCAACTAATACAGCACAATGGTCAGCAGCAATGTTCCCACCAGCCGTCATCATGGCGCACCGAAGCATGGCGACGCCTTGCTCGCGGGCCTCATCCGCTGCCGCCGCTGCGGGCGCAAGCTGACGCTCCGCTACTCAGGCGCCCACCACCACATTCCTCGTTACAGCTGCAGCCGTGGCTGGATGGACAATGGCGAGCCCCGCTGCATTGCCTTCGGCGGCTTGCGCGTCGATGACGCCGTCGAGGATGCGCTCCTGACCGTTGTCGGCCCCGGCGCCATCGCCGCCGCCGTCGCCGCGGAGAAGGAAGTGGTCCAGCGGCGGGATCAGGTGCGCGATGCCCTGAAGCGCGATCTCGAAGCGGCGCGCTATGCGTGACACCGTTCCTCGGTCCCGTATAATTCATCGAATTCGGCCTCGCTGAGGCCTTTCTGGAATTGAACTTTGTTGCGCGCCATCGGCAATGCCTTTACAAATCATAATGTTCCGTATTTGTTCTAAGCGGAAACTCAAGCTGACGCAACCGCGTAATCAGAAAACCGTTTGGACTGCTCCCTCAACCGATGCGCGGCTAAAGAAGCGCATCGTGCGCACCGTGATCAAGGAGGTGGTGGCCGATATCGACCCCGAAGCGGCCGAGATCGTTCTCGTGGTCCACTGGATCGGCGGCGTCCACAGCGAGATGCGTCTGCCCCGACGCCGCCGCGGTCAGCGCAACAGCACCGCAGCCGATGTGATTGCCGCTGTTCGCCAGCTCGTGCTGATCGCCAATGATGATGTCATCGCCGTCATCCTCAACCGGAATGGCCTCGTCACGGGTCATGGCAACCGCTGGACACGTGAGCGCGTCACCTCGCTGCGCTCGCATCATCGCATTCCAGTGCACAAGCCAGCCGAAGATGGGAATGAGCCTTGGCTCAATCTCAGCAAGGCTGCGCGGCTCATGCATATCACACCAAAAACCCTCAGGCTGGCGGCGGAGACTGGCGAGATCGAGGCCATCCATCCTTTGCCTGACGGTCCCTGGATCTTCGCCCGCGCCGCTCTCACAACATCAGCGGCCCGATCCATCACTGAGCGGGCGCGACAGAACCCAAAATACCCCACGGGATCGCACGCCAACCAGCAAAGCCTGTTCCCT
Source organism: uncultured Alphaproteobacteria bacterium (assembly GCA_963784075.1). Taxonomy (GTDB): domain Bacteria; phylum Pseudomonadota; class Alphaproteobacteria; order Rhizobiales; family Beijerinckiaceae; genus Methylocapsa. The sequence goes on from CAWAQW010000024.1 coordinate 260,893, forward strand.
TCAATCACATAGACAGATGGGTGTTGTGATGCGCGGTTGTAATGGCGCCGCCAGCTTTCGATTACGATCTTCGCCTCAGCCAGTGAATAAAATATTTCGCCATCGAGCAACTCATCGCGCAAACGCGCATTGAAGGACTCGATGAAGCCGTTCTCCCACGGGCTGCCAGGCGTAATGTAGGCGGTTTTCGCCCCGACGGCGGTAATCCATTCCTGCACGGCCTTGGCGACGAACTCCGGGCCATTGTCGGAACGAATGTGCTCCGGGACGCCACGCAAGATGAAGAGATCCGAGAGCAGGTCGATGACGTCGATGGATTTCAGCTTCCGGGCGATACGAATGGCCAGACATTCATGTGTGAACTCGTCGATCACGTTGAGCATCCTGTATTTCCTGCCCTCATGCGTGCGATCCTCGACGAAGTCGTAGGACCAAACATGGTTCGGCCGCTCGGCGCGAAGACGGATGCAGGATCCATCCGAGAGCCACAGCCGGCCGCGCTTGGGTTGCTTGGCGGGAACTTTCAGCCCCTCGCGCCGCCAGATGCGCTCGACCCGTTTGTCGTTGACGACCCAGCCGGCGGTCGATCGCAGAAGCTCCGCGATCTTCCGATAGCCATAGCGGCCATACCGGCGGGCGAGTTCAACGATGTCGGCAGCCAGCCGTTCCTCGTCATCTCGCCCCGCTGGAACGCGGCGCTGCGTCGAACGGTGTTGTCCGAGCACACGGCAGACCCGTCGTTCGGACACATTCAGCTCGGATCGAACATGGTCGATGCAGGCGCGGCGACGCGCGGGGCTCAGAAGTTTCCCTTTGCAGCCTCCGCGAGGATCATTTTGTCCAAGGTTAGATCGGAGACAGCGCGGCGTCGGGCGTTCTCCGCCTCGAGCGCCTTCATCCGCTTCACCTGATCCGTCTTCGGCCCGCCAAACTCTTGGCGCCACCTATAGTAAGTGACCTCGGTCACGCCGATCCCGCGAACGGCATCCGCGACCGACTGTCCCTGTGAAACCAAAACGTCTACCCGTCGCAGTTTGGCGACGATCTCCTCAGGCTTGTGGCGCCTTCTCGGCATTCCGGTCCTCCTTTTCATGTCCAAAGACATACCTCAGGGTGGACCAGTTCAATGGGGGTGGATCACTTGGTTCAGGGCTGTGAAGGATCGGCTGAGATCGTTCGATTGCAGCATGGGGCGCTCCATCGGATTGTTAAACAGCGCCGAAAGTGCCACACCTTCGCCGCCCGCCCCATACCATCTTCGCGTCAAAATCCACCGACGAAGCTCCCGCAACATTCCCTTTATCATTGGCTTCCAGTCTTTTGGTCGGCAATATTTAAACATAAGCGGAGAGTATGGGGCTTTTTTTCCAAAAAAAGAGATCGATAGCGAAGACCAATTTCAATTCCTTTACCTAAAAACGTTGTAAAAGTATCACCGACGTCTTTTGGTCGCATACTCTCTAGTACATATATATAAAGCTCCCGGCCCCCATCGTAAAACGTGACGCTTTTCGAAACGAAAAGCCGAAATAACTTCTTTTCGTCGTACGAAAACACAAGTTGATCTGAAATCAGCAAAGTCACCTGTGAGAACTCGATATCACCAACGCTCGAAGCGCATCACTCCACATCAATCCGTTTTCATCGGACCCTAGCTGTTTTGAAAAATCGGACCAACCTGCCTGCTACTAGCCTACCTTTAAATATACCTTCAGTTGGTCCGTCGCACGAGACTGAAACACGTTGTCGATTTCGAAATCATGCGGATCGCAATTGACCGGCAGTCTCAGCGTGAGAAACGTTTTCGGAAGCTCTGTACGGCAAGGTAGTGTGCTCATTAAATTTACAAGTTTTTCACGGAAGGCTCGTGCCTCATCTGACAATGTTTCGGCCACGTTTCGCTGCGCTTCAGCACCTGGTCGATAGAATTTAGCTTGGTCAGAATACTATCGATCCTAAGCAGTAGCTTATATATAGGACCGTCTTTGCCGTGCGTAATGCTTCCCGCGGAACCTATGTCGAGGAAAAAGCGATCATCTAGGGCTATACCAATTCCTTGTATATCAGATATTGTTGCCGGGATCTCAGTGAAGATCGCGATTGGGATGATAAGTCGCTTGATATTTCCATCGATGTTTTTCTTGGCTTGTTGCGACTTTCGGAAATATCCGACTTCATATCCGGTGAATGTGTGACTCAATTTTTCATGTCCAGTGGCGACGATTAACAATATGTCAGCTTCGTCAAGCGACTGGTCAATCATAGTTCGATAATTTATTCCAAGCGGAAAGTCAGACATCATTTTAAGTTTAATCACGTATGGGAAAGCGTCTAACAACAGTTCACAAAACGCATTGGCGAGTTGTTTGTCTTCGCTAGCATAGCTTATGAACGCCGAAAGTTTAGTCATTGCTGGCTCCTAAGAGTCCGTTTCAAAATTCGGGCTTGTCTCGCGATACGGCGGACTAGCCCGCATTATGCAGCGCGGGTTGGCGGATGTGGCGCAAACTGCTGATTTAGCGTAGGAAATAGGTGTCGAAGCTCATCCACGCCATTTCCGCGAGACCGCACCCGCCATGATCGATCTTATGCTGCCGCTGCCGGGCCCGTCACCTCTCCGGCAAGACCGTCGTCGCCAAATTCGATGGCGGTCTGTTGTCGTCGGACGGCGGCATTCTGGTTTTGCGCGAGGTCGAACAACGCCTTCGCGTCGCCGATCGCCTGGCCGCCTGCATTGCAGACCCGCGTTCGCCTGATCAAATCACACACTGCCTCGCCGACAGAGCCGCCACGCCACCCGTCCAGCAAGTAAATCGCGGCTAAAGATCGGGGATGAGCTTGGAAGCGTAATCAGGCTCAACGTAGCCGTGCGCTTTGTCGCGTTTCGGGAGTTCAATTTTCGCGCGTGGCGTTTTCTCGTATGGGAGTTGGCCTAGCAAGTGGGTGATGATGATATTGAGCCGGGCCCGTTTTTTGTCGTCGGATCTTGCGACGTGCCAAGGCGCCCAGGGCGTGTCGGTCTTCAGGAACATCTCGTCTCGGGCGCGTGAATAGTCGTACCATCGCGCATACGATTTGAGATCCATTTCCGTGAGCTTCCACAGCTTGCGGCCGTCGGCAATTCGGACTTCAAGCGCCTAGTCTGCTCTTCCTCGCTGACCTCAAGCCAGTATTTGAGCAGTATTATGCCAGAGTCGACCATCGCCCTCTCGACCCAGGGCGTATTTGCAAAGAATACCTCAACTTCTTTTTCGGTGCAGAAACCCATTACACGCTCAACACCGGCTCTGTTATACCAACTGCGGTCAAAAATAACGACTTCAGAGGCGGCCGGCAGGTGATGCAGATACCTCTGCACGTACATTTGAGATTTTTCTCGTTCGGTAGGGGCAGGCAGCGCCACAATCCGAAACGTTCGCGGGCTCACTCGCTCAGTGAGCGCCTTAATTACTCCCCCCTTGCCGGCGCCGTCGCGTCCTTCGAAGACAATACAAATCTTCTTCTTCTCACGTCGAACCCATTCCTGGAGCTGCACGAGTTCGACGTGCAGACGCGCGAGCTCTTGCTCGTATTCTTTTCGTTTCAACTTTTTGGCGTCGGCGTCGGTTCCGGGATCGACTGTGGCGTCGGATTGCGACTTCTTGTTCGATTTTCCCATAAGTCCACTACCTTCAGCGTTCGGCAGGCGCAGGTAAAAGTCTACCGTGACAGTCAGCGAGACCCCAAGCAGAATTTGGCGTCAGGGTCCCCAGCGATACGCAAGCGTCACATTCTAGTGTCGGGTCCGTGCGCCTCGACGGGGTTTCTCGAAGCAGATACAATCGCGACGCTCAGGAAAGCTTAAGCTGGAGAAACAGCCGTCCTTCGCAGTTCAGCGGCATTTGTCACAATCGCAGGCGATGCACTGACCGCGCAGTTAGAGGAACAGTTATGCTCGAGCCCGCTCCGTTCACGGCCCCGTTTTTCAACTACTTCCAGGACGCCTTCGAGCGTTCCGTCCTCTTCCTGGACGTATTGCGCCGCCGGGGAAATGACTATTTGGAGCAGAGCAATCGAACAGCGCCGCATGTGCTGAACTTCGAGTTCAAGCTTCTTATCGACGGCCGTACGCTGCCGAAGCCCGTCAATTACGCCCTGGTGCGAAATCGTTCCGCCCGCCGACGTCACGATCGACCCCAGCAAGCGGCCATTTATTGTCTTCGATCCCGCGCGCCGGCCACGGGCCTGGCATTGGCGGGATGAAGCATGACAGCGAGATCGGCGTCGCGCTGAGAGCGGGGCACCCGTGCTATTTCGTCGGCTTTCTGCCAAAGCCGGAGCCGGGCCAGACGATCGCAGACGTCTGCCGCGCGGAGGCGCATTTCGTTCGCGTCGTCGCCGAGCGGCACCGGCGATGCCGACGGCAAGCCCGTGCTGATCGGAAATTGTCAGGCGGGCTGGCAGATCATGATGATGGCTGCGATGGCGCCCGATCTGCCCGGTCCGATCCTTATCGCCGGGACGCCGCTCTCTTATTGGGCTGGCGTGCGCGGCAAGTACCCGATGCGCTATCTTGGCGGCATGCTGGGCGGCACGTGGCTCACTTGGCTGATGGGCGATCTGGGCGATGGCGTCTTCGACGGCGCATGGCTGGTTTCGAATTTCGAGTCCAATAACCCGGCGAATACGTTCTGGAAAAAGGGCTACAACGTCTACTCCAACGTCGACACCGAGGCGAAACGCTTTCTCGATTTCGAGAAGTGGTGGGGAAATCCGGTGCTTCTCAACGCCGAGGAGATTCAGTTCATCGTCGATGAGTTGTTCGTCGGGAACAGGCTGACAGCTGGGGAAATCGTCGCGAGCAATGGCGAGCGCGTCGACCTGCGCAAGATCAAGTCGCCGATCATCGTCTTCTGCTCGTTCGGTGACGACATTACGCCGCCTCAGCAGGCGCTCGATTGGATCCTCGATTTATACGATGATGTCGACGACCTGATCGCGAATGGGCAGACGATCATCTATTCGCTGCACCAGAGCATCGGCCATCTCGGCATCTTTGTCTCCGGCAAGGTCGCGAAAAAGGAGCACGAAGAGTTCGTGCTCAACATGAATCTGATCGACGTCATGCCGCCCGGTCTTTACGAGGTTGTTCTGACTGAGGCGGACGGAACCGTCTCCCACGCGCCGATCTCGTCGAGGGGAAATATATCGCGAAGCTTGCGCCGCGCACGCTCGATGACATTCGCGCCCTTGGTCACAACGACGCCGCCGACCAGCGCCGCTTCGAGACGGTCGCCCGCGTCTCGGACATCAATCAAGGCTTCTACCGCACCTTCATCAGCCCGATCGTCAAGTCTCTGACGACGCAAACATCGGCGGACTTCCTGCGCGAGATGCATCCCAATCGCGTCGCGTTCCGGGCATTTTCCGACCAAAATCCGCTCATGGCCCCGGTTCCGTCGGCGGCAGAGAAGATCAGAGCCGACCGCCATCCCGTAGAGGCAAACAACCCATTCCTGGCGCTCGAAAAGATGGCGTCGTCATGGATCGTCACTAACCTCGAGATTTTCGCCAAGACGCGCGAGGCGATGACCGAAGCAATGTTTTTGGGCACGTACGGTGCGCCGTTGCTTCAAGCGGCGGTTGGGCTGAAGGCTGAGCACAGCGACGCGGGGCGCGCGATCGAACACGATCTCGCCCGCGCCGAGACACGCTCGAAACTCGAGGCGGACATGTGCCGCGGCGGGTTCCTCGACGCGGGCCTGCGCGCGCTGCTTTACGTGCTGCGCGGAGAAGGCGCGGATGAGCGCCAGTTCAACGCTCTCGAGGCGCTGCGCAAGCGCGCTCCCGAGAGTGAGCGTTTGCCGTTGTCGCAGCTCAAGGACATTATGCGACGCCAGGCTACGCTGTTGCGCTCGAACGAGAAGAAGGCGATTTCCACTATTTCCAAATTGCTGCCGGATGATCCCGAGGCTCGCAGGAGAACGCTCATGGCGATTTATGACGTAATCTCGGCGGCCGGCGAATTGGATTCCGACGAAGCAACGAGGTTCGAAAATATCAAGCGCTTATTCGGAATGACGGAGCTGACGCAACCAAAACCAATTCGCGGCGCCGCGACGAACAGGGCCTGATCTGAATGAAACCTGTTTCCAAGCCCGAAGCGCACGAAAAATATCAAAGGCTGATTGATGCGGCGACTGCCGCGGGACCTGTTTCGACCGCCGTGGCGCACCCTTGCGATGAGGTGTCTCTTAAGGGCGCTGTCGAAGCGGCACGCCTGCGTTTGATCGATCCGATCCTCGTCGGCCCCAGGGCGCGCATCCATCAGGTCGCAAGCCGGTATGATATCGACATTAGTGGTCTAAGAATCGTGGACTCGCTGCACAGTCACGATTCCGCAGCAAAAGCCGTCGAGCTTGCGCGTAATGGCGAAGCCGAGGCTCTGATGAAGGGCAGCCTCCATACGGACGAGCTAATGGGAGCAGTGGTGGCGCGCGAAGGGGGCATACGCACGTCTCGCCGCATCAGCCATTGCTTCATCATGGACGTGCCTGGCCATCCTGATCCGCTGATTATCACCGACGCCGCGGTTAACATTGCGCCGACGCTGGAGGACAAGATCGACATTGTGCAGAATGCGATTGATCTTGCGACTGCGCTGAATGTGCCGGACGTGCGGGTCGCGGTCCTTTCGGCCATGGAGACCGTCAATCCGAAAGTCCAATCTTCGCTCGAGGCCGCCGCCCTTAGCAAGATGGCCGAGCGCGGGCAAATCACCGGCGCCGCAGTGGACGGGCCGTTGGCGCTTGACAATGCGATCAGTGAGGAGGCGGCGGCTACGAAACAGATTACGTCGCCCGTCGCGGGCCGCGCCAATGTTCTGGTCGTGCCGGACCTTGAGGCGGGCAATATGCTCGCCAAAAGCCTTTCCTTTCTCGCGGGCGCCGATAGTGCTGGCATCGTGCTTGGCGCGAGAGTTCCAATCATCCTGACAAGCCGCGCTGACTCGCTGATGGCGCGCCTCGCGTCCTGCGCCGTCGCGGCGCTCCTCGCAAAATTCCGTCGCGATCAGGCGGCGTCGCGCACCGTCTGAGGTCTACATGGAAACGAAAATCAACCCGGTGCTCGCCGGCCGGAAGTCTCTTATCGTCGGAATCGCCAACGATCAGTCGATCGCCTACGGCTGTGCGAAAGCCTTCCGGGCAGCCGGGGCCGGTCTGGCCATCACTTGGCTCAATGAAAAAGCGCGGCCGCACGTGGAGCCTTTGGCGGCCGAACTCGGAGCCGAGATTACGGCGGCGCTCGACGTGTCAAAGCCGGGCGAACTGGAAGCCCTGTTCGAGACAATCCAAAGGAGCTGGGGGCGCCTCGACGTGCTGGTTCATTCGATCGCCTTCGCGCCGAAAGCCGACCTGCAGGGCGGCTTGCTGAATTGCTCGGCGGAGGGTTTTGCAACGGCGATGGATATTTCCTGCCATTCGTTCGTGCGCATGGCGAAGCTCGCAGCGCCCCTGATGACCGACGGCGGTGCGATGTTTGCGATGAGCTACAATGGCGCTAACAGGGTCGTGCCCAACTATAATGTGATGGGGCCCGTAAAGGCCGCGCTGGAGGCCGTTTGCCGCTACCTTGCTTATGAACTTGGACCAAGCGGCATCCGGGTGCACGCGATTTCTCCCGGGGCTTTGAAGACCCGGGCCGCCTCTGGCATCAAAGATTTCGAGCTGCTGCTCAATGAGGCGGCGCATAAGGCGCCTTTGGGTGAACTTGTCGACATCATGGATGTCGGCTGGGCTTGCGCCTATCTTGCAACTCCATTCGCTCACAGAATCACCGGCGGCACGGTCTACGTCGACGGCGGCGCCAATATTATAGCCTGACGCGCCGGAGCGCTTATGGGTTGTTAAAGGGGCACGATGTCGAGCATAGCAGTCATCAACGCAGGCTCGTCCAGCATCAAATTCGCCGTGTTTCACGCGCTCTCGACTCCCGCGCTGTTGCTACGAGGCCAGATCGAGGGGATCGGCGCAACGCCAAGGGCCAAATTATCTGACGCGGAAGGCAAGCAGCTCGTTGAGGAAAGCTTCCAAGACGCAGGCTTCGATCACGCCGCGGCGACTCAGGCGTTGATGAGGATCGGCGCACAATGGCTTGATGGGCGCGATATCTCGGCTGTTGGTCACCGAGTTGTTCACGGTGGCGCCGATTACTCGGCACCGCTGCTCCTGACGGATGAGGTGATCGAGAAGCTTACGGCGCTCATCCCGCTCGCGCCGCTGCACCAACCGCATAATCTTGCGGCGATTCGAACGATCCGCGAGTCTCATCCTGATCTGCCGCAGGTCGCCTGTTTTGACACCTCCTTCCATCGCAGCCAGCCCCCGCTCGCCCAGGCGTTCGCCATTCCCCGGAAATACTCGCAGGACGGCGTCCGGCGCTATGGCTTTCACGGCATCTCATACGAGTATGTTACAGCTCGACTCAAAATAATCGCCCCCGAAATTGCGGATGGCCGCGTCATCATCGCGCATCTGGGTAATGGCGCGAGCCTTTGCGCTACGCTAGGAGGACGCAGCGTCGCCAGCACGATGGGCTTCACGGCTGTCGACGGGCTGATGATGGGAACACGCTGCGGCGCTCTCGATCCCGGTGTGCTCGTTCATCTGATGGATCATTATGGGCTCGGGCCGCGTGAACTGGAGGATCTGATTTATCGTAGGTCGGGCCTTCTCGGCGTCTCTGGGATTTCCTCCGATATGAGAACGTTGCGCGCGTCTCCTGACCCCGCGGCGATGGAAGCAATCGACCTGTTTGTCTACCGGATTGTACGCGAGATCGGGTCGCTTTCAGCCGCGCTTGGCGGGCTTGACGCTATTGTTTTCACAGGCGGGATTGGCGAGAACGACGCGGCGACACGCGCCGAAGTCGCCAGCGGCTGCGCCTGGCTCGGCCTGATGCTCGAGGAAGCCGCGAACTGTCAAGCAGCAACCCGAATCAGCGCGCAAGGATCCGCGGTCGCCGCCTTTGTCATTCCGACGAACGAAGAGCTTGAAATTGCGACGCGCACGTTTGAGATCACGCGTCTCAGTTGACCATTGCAACCCCCACGGCCTGAAGGCCGCCGATTGGCATTCGAGGCTTTGCGCCGGTGCCTGTCGCTAGGACACAGCAGAACAGACGGCTTCGCCGGCATGATCGGTGCAGCCATAGGCCGCAGCTCGGGCACGCAATTTCCCTCTAAAATTCTTGCCAGATTCGCGCAGGGCGAAGGGACCGTGCTAAAGGCAAGTCGAAGCGTACAAAAGTTAAGGCTAGGCACGGGTTGCCTTTAGGATCGCGGGAACGGCTCTGATGTCCAACAAGTCTCTGAGGTGGATCATTGTGGCGGCCGCTGTCGGGGGCATCGCCTTCTTCGGCTATCGATATTGGGACGCTGCTCGATCCGGGTTGCCGAAGGGAATCGCCTCGGGTAACGGCCGGATAGAGGCAAAACTTGTCGACGTCGCCGCAAAGGAAGCGCTCAGGGTGAAAGAAATCCTCGTTGACGAAGGCGCACTCGTCAACCCGGGCGACGTGCTGGTCCGAATGGACACCGCTACGCTGGAGGCGCAACTTGCCGAGGCCAGGTTAAACGTCGCGGCCACGCAGGAAAAGGCTGCAGTCGCGAAGGCAGCCATCGCCAGGCGCAAGGCCGAAATCGAACTTGCCAAGATCGAGGTCAAACGCAGCACCGCTCTCGTCGCCGAGCGTGCTGGCTCCCAGCGGGAGCTGGATGTGCGCAGAACGGCGCTGCAAACAACCACGGCGGGCCTTGGGGAGGAGGAAGCGAAGCTCCGCACGATTGAGCAAGAGGTCAAAGTCGGGGAAGCGAATGTAGCGACGATCCAAACCCGCATCGACGATGCGACGCTCAAATCGCCCGTCCATGGGAGGGTGCTGTATCGCCTAGCGGAAGTTGGCGAGGTCTTGGGAGCCGGCGGAAAGGCACTGACGCTGGTGAACCTGAATGACGTTTATATGGAGATATTCCTTCCCTCGGAACAGGCGACAAGGTTGAAGATCGGAGCGGAAGGGCGGCTTACCGTCGACTACGCTCCCGGCCGCGCAGTCGCCGGATATGTCAGCTTCGTGTCCCCGGAAGCGCAATTTACTCCCAAACAGGTTGAGACGCGCAGCGAGCGAGAAAAGCTCATGTTCCGCGTGAAGATCCGAGTGCCCGAAAAGACAGTCGAATCATACATCGAGCTCATCAAAACGGGTGTCCGGGGTGTCGGCTACGTGAAGGTGGATGACTCCGCTGTGTGGCCAGCCTCGCTGCAGAACCTTTTGGTCCCCAAAGAAAACGAAGGAAAGGCGAGCCTCGAACCGGCGAAGCATCCCGGGTCTCAAACGAGCGGCGGCGTTCAGAAGGGCACCCCGTCCAGTCAGAGGGATATTCCGACCGCCGGCCATTAAGAAGCCGACAAGCGGCTCAAGAAAACGCACGACGATGGAGCAAATGCGCACACGAGGCGCCGCATCGTTGAACGCCCAGCAGCTACACGCCAGAGAGCTAATCCATGACTGACTCCGCGCAAAATGTGTCTTCGGTTGCATCCGTCGGCGCACCGGTGGTGTCCATTAAGGACGTCACTCACCGCTATGGGGCCACCGTGGCGCTCGACGGCATCTCGCTCGACATTCCGAGCGGCCGTATGGTCGGCATCGTCGGTCCTGACGGCGTCGGCAAGTCGACCCTCATGGCGCTGGTTGCCGGATCCAAGAAGATGCAGCAGGGCAAAGTGATTGTCCTGGGCGGGGACATCGCCGACGCTCGCCATCGCCGCGTCGTGTGTCCGCGGATAGCTTACATGCCGCAGGGTTTGGGCAAGAACCTCTACTTGGAACTCAGCGTTTATGACAATGTTGATTTCATGGCGCAACTCTTCGGACTATCCTCCACGGAGCGTCCGATCCGCGTGAAAGAACTGCTCGACGCCACCGGACTTGGCGCGTTTCCCGATCGCCCTGCTGGCAAGCTTTCGGGCGGAATGAAACAAAAAGTGGGGCTGTGCGGCGCGCTGGTCCATGAACCGGATCTCCTTATTCTCGACGAGCCCACCACCGGCGTCGATCCGCTTTCCCGGCGGCAGTTCTGGACGCTCATTGACGATATTCGCGCAGGTCGCCCCAGCATGAGCGTCGTCATTTCCACCGCCTACATGGACGAAGCGCAACGGTGGGACTGGATCGTCGCGATGGACGCCGGACGTGTGCTGGCGACGGGTACGCCGGCGGAGTTGATGGAGCGGACAGGCACTAAAGATCTGGAGAAATGCTTCATCGCTTTGCTGCCCGAAGAAAAACGCATGGGGCATGCGGAGCTAACCATCCCGCCGCGTGCGGCTGGCAAATCGGAAATCGCCATCGACGCTAAGGGTCTGACGCGCCGCTTCGGCGACTTCATCGCTGTCGACCACGTTACTCTGACGATCGAGCGCGGTGAGATCTTCGGCTTCCTCGGCTCCAATGGCTGCGGCAAGTCCACAACCATGAAGATGCTGACGGGACTGCTGCCTCCATCGGAAGGGACCGCGACGCTCTTTGGCAACTCCGTCGAAGCCGGAAGCCTCGAAGTCCGCAAGAACCTCGGTTACATGACGCAAGCATTCTCGCTTTATGGCGAGCTCACCGTTCGCCAGAACCTGATCCTCGATGCTCGCCTTTATCACCTTTCACCGGAGAAGGCGAAAGCACGTATCGAGGAATTGGTCGAGAAATTCGGACTCGCTCCGCATCTCGATGCATTGGCCGACGCTCTGCCAATGGGTTTGCGTCAGCGGCTTTCACTGGCGGTCGCGGTTCTGCATGAGCCGGAAATGCTGATTCTGGATGAACCCACGTCGGGGGTCGATCCGGTCGCTCGAGACAGCTTCTGGGAACTACTGATTGATCTTTCACGAAATCAGGGTGTGACGATTTTCGTAACGACACACTTCATGAATGAAGGGATGCGCTGTGACCGGATCTCGCTAATGAACGCGGGCAAGGTGCTAGCGTGTGACGCTCCACAGAAGCTGATAGAAGCGCGCGGCGCCGCCAGCCTGGAGGACGCCTTCATCGGCTATATGGAGGACGCGATTGCCGACGCCGCGCCCAGCGGCGAGAGCAAGGACAAAGCTACCGTCGGCTCACCTGCGGCCGGGGACCATGCAATCCCGCCAACGCCGTCGAAGCAATCCGCCTTTCAGTTGCGCCTTGGTCGGATGCTCGCATACAGCCGCAATGAAACCATGCAGATCCTTCGCGATCCCGTGCGATTGGTCTTCGCCTTCGCGGGTTCGGCATTGCTGATGCTTGTCTTCGGCTTCGGAATCACCACAGACGTTGAACATATTCGCTATGCAACCTTCGATCTCGATCGCTCGGCGGAAAGCCGCGCCTATCTCGAACAGTTCGCCGGAACGCCCCGTTACTTCAGTCAAACCGCTCCGGTCCGTTCCGCGGAGGACGCCCTGGAGCGACTGCAATCGGATGATATCTCTCTGGTCCTGGAGATACCGCCGAATTTCGGCAGGGATCTGCGCAAGGGCTCCAGACCGGAGGTCATGGCGCAGGTGGACGGCGCCAACACATTCCGTGGCGAAACCGTCTCGCAATATGTTCAAGGTGTCCAGAACACTATGCTGCACGATCCAGTGAGTGGACTGCAAACCCGCCCCAGCAAATACACCGCCACATTCCAAGATCGGTACATGTACAATCCGACGTTCGAAAGCGTCTACGCGATGGTTCCGAGCGTCCCGCCCATTCTCCTGATCCTCCTTCCGGCGATTCTCATGGCGATCAGCGTTGTGCGCGAGAAGGAGCTGGGCTCTATCATCAACTTCTATGTCACGCCAACAGGGCGGCTGGAATATCTTCTAGGAAAGCAAATCCCTTACATTTTGATTGGCATGCTGAACTATTTCATTCTTGTCATAATGGCGATTGTCGTTTTCGGCATACCGATCAAGGGAAGCTTTCTCATGCTGACATTATGCACGCTGCTTTATGTCACCGCGACGACGGGCATCGGCTTGCTGATTTCGACTTTCACCAGTAGCCAGGTCGCCGCCGTCTTCATCACCGCGATCATCACCCTTGTGCCGACCATCCAATTTTCTGGATTATTGCAGCCCGTTTCAACCCTTGCGGGCCGAGCTAAGTTCGTCGGTTCGATCTGGCCCACAAGTTACTATATGCACGCGAGCAAGGGCGCCTTCACCAAGGGGCTCGGGCCTGATCTCCTGATGCAGGACGTTATTTTTCTTGCTTGTTGCATTCCGATTCTCTGGGCTGTGAGCACGCTCGCTTTAAGGAAGCAGGAGAAGTAGTCGTGACGTCTTTGCTGAACATTTTCTGGCTTGGACTGAAGGAGCTTCGCAGCCTTGGAAGCGATTTGGTGATGATGTTTTTCGTCGCCTACGCATTCACCGGGACAATCTACGTCCAGGCGACCGGCACCTCGAGCGAGGTCAACAATGCATCGATCGCTTTTGTGGACGAGAATAATTCCGCCTTGTCCAAGGAACTGATAAACGCCTTCTATCCGCCGCGCTTTCAAACGCCCGAGACGATTGCCGCCGCGGATGTCGAAACCACGATGGACGAGGGCCGGTTCATGTTCGTCGTCGTGATCCCGCCCCGGTTCGAAACCGACCTTCGCGCCGGTCGTCATCCGGACATCCAGTTGAACATCGACGCAACTGCCATGCAGCAGGCCGCCATTGGCGCGGGCTACATAAAGAGCATCATCAACGCGCGCATCTCCAGCTTTTTCAGGCGCACGGACGCCTCGGCGCCAGACCCTGTCAATCTGGTCGTTCGCCGGCTGTTCAATCCGAACGGCGAGGCCTCTTGGTTTGCGAGCGTCGTGGGCATCATCAATCAGGTTACTCTGCTGACGGTCATTCTGACGGGAGCCGCGGTGATCCGCGAACGCGAGCACGGGACGCTGGAGCACCTCCTCGTAATGCCGCTGACCGCATTCGAGATTGCGATGGCAAAGGTTTGGGCCAATAGCCTGGTGATTCTCGTCGCGACGGCGCTATCGCTCTATCTGGTGGTGATGACGGTTCTGCAGGTGCCGTTCGCCGGGTCGGTCACGCTGTGGTTCTCGGGCGTCCTGCTCTATCTGTTTTCCGCGACGGCGCTTGGATTATTCCTCGGCACAATTTCCCGATCCATGGCGCAATTCGCGCTTTTGCTCATTCTGGTGGTCCTCGTGCTGCAGCTTCTTTCGGGCGGATCGACGCCTGTCGAAAGTCAACCAATATGGCTGCAGTACATGACCTTTTTCCTGCCTTCGCGGCATTTTGTCAGCTTTTCGCAAAAGGTCATTTATCGCGGCGGAGGCATTAGCGCGGTCTGGCCCCAATTTCTGATGGTCTCGGTGATTGGTCTTGGGTTCTTCGTGTACAGCTTGGCGCTGTTTCGTAAGTCGATCGCGGTGACAAAATAGCCACACCGCCGCTAATTTTGAGCTGCACAACTCGAAATTCCTGGAAGTCATCACATTCGCGGATTTAGATCGTGGTGAATTCGCTGTTTGCCATGAATTCACACCGTTCATTGCTGCATTTTCCTAGGTTTGTCTTGTGGCTAAGGCATCGGGCTTGCTTGCCGAGTGGGGTCTGACACTTTGATGCGTTATCGCCACCGTGCAAAACGATTCAACCAATCTATGGCCAATGCCGGTTTGTTGGGCTTGATGCTCTCGGTTAGCGGCTGTGCGGTTGGTCCCGACTTTGAAACGCCAGAAGCCAGAGTTCAAAACAACTGGATCGAAAAGCATGACTCACGAGTGGAGACCAAGTCAGGTATAAAGAGTCTGTGGTGGAAGAGTTTTTAGCGATCCAACGCTCGATGAACTCATTGAACGCGCCTCCGAGCAAAACCTCCCGGTGCAGATCGCAGGTCTTCGGATCCTTGAAGCCCGCGCCCAGTTAGGGGTCGCGATTGGAAACATGTATCCCCAAAATCAAGAGGGTTTCGGGGATGCACAAGCCGTGAAACTCAGCTCGCGTTTGCTGGACCAAGCTAACTTCCCACATTCATTCAGTAATTTCGACATCGGTTTTGACGCAGCCTGGGAAATAGATTTCTGGGGCCGCTTCCGGCGAAACGTCGAAGCGACAGACGCCGCATTGCTGGCAACGGTCGCAGATTACGACAATGCGCTTGTCTCTCTTACGGCGGAAGTCGCTCGCACCTATGCCGAGATGCGCACCTTCGAAGTGCTCATTCAAATAGCTTATAAAAACGTCAAGATCCAAAAAGAGGGACTGGAGATCGCCGAGTCGCGTTTCCGCAATGGTGCCACTTCGGAATTAGATGTCACGCAGGCGCGCTCATTGTATGAGAGCACCTTGGCGGATATTCCCCAGCTACAAGCCAATCTTCAGCGGGCGAAAAATGCTTTGAGCATTCTGTTGGGGGAGCCACCTGGGAGCATCGAGACATTACTGCGAGGGCCCCACAAAATTCCATCGGCGTCTCGTAAGGTGGCCATTGGGCTGCCGGCGGAATTGCTGCGACGGCGTCCAGATATCCGCTCGACCGAGCTTACCGCAGCCGCAGAGGCCGCCCGCATTGGGGTTGCCGAAGCCGATCTCTATCCCAGATTCTTTCTCCTCGGAGACATTGGCGTGCAGGCCAGCGACGCCGCGCGTCTCTTTGCACCCGGCAGCCTTTTTTATACCGCCGGGCCGGGATTTGGTGCGGTCGCGGGAGTGGTTGGAATTTGCGTGTGGCGTAATCTCCAGTTTGTTTGCTCAAACCGAATTGGCGTTGGCGCGCCGATGGAGATCACGCCATGAAAAGGGATACCACAAGGGTAGGGAAGCGGGGGAAGGAACGCTTTTTGTTGGGGACGATTGGTTCGATCCTTTGGAAGCTGGGGTGCGGACCCGCGTTCGCGGCTTCATTGAGGGGCTCCTGGAAGCGGAACTGGATGCTGCGCTTGGGCGGGACCGGTATGAACGGCCTCGGGTTGCCAAGAGCGGCCAGCTGACGGGAGGGGCTGGCCACCGGCACGGCCATCGCGAGCGTCAGTTGATGGGAACCTTCGGGCCGGTGACTGTCCGTGTCCCGCGTGCCCGCCTGGACACATCGGGCGGCAAAACGGTCGAGTGGAAGAACTCGACCATTCCGGCTTACCAGCGACGCACGAAATGTGCCGACGCGCTGATCGCTGGCGCCTATCTTGCCGGGACCAACACGCGCCGGGTGCGCCGGGCGCTTGCGGCTTTGTTCGGCGGCGCCGTGGGGAAGGACACGGTCAGCCGCGTCTGGCGCAAGGTGAAGGGCGATTGGGATGCCTGGAATGCGCGCTCCCTGAAGGACGAGCCGATCATCCGTCTGATTCTTGATGGCACGATCGTGCGCGTTCGACTCGACAAGAAGGCCACATCGATTTCCTTGCTCGTCGCCCTCGGCGTCAGGGAGGACGGCCAGAAGGTGCTGCTGGCGGTCAAGAACATGGGCGGCGAGAGCGAGGCGGCCTGGCGGGCGCTCCTCGACGATCTGGTCAAACGTGGCTTGAAGATGCCGGAGCTCGTCATTGTCGATGGCGCTCCCGGCCTCGAGAAAGCACTTGCCGCGCTCTGGAGCGACATGCCGGTCCAACGCTGTACGGTGCATAAAGGATCTGTCGGAAATTTCGTGTGAGGGCCATAACGATGGCAAAGAAGGAGACATCGTATGGCGAGACGGAAGCAACCAGCTATTTCCGACGGGCTGCTTGATCAGCTTTTGGCGGGAGCCGACCCGAAGACAGCCTTTGCGAAGGACGGGCTGCTCGACGAGCTGAAGAAGGCGTTTGCTGAACGAGCCTTGAACGCCGAGATCGATCACCATCTCGACAACGGCGAGGAAGACGGCCGCCCCAATAGCCGGAATGGCTATGGCCGAAAATCGGTTCTCACCGAGACCGGCAAGATCGAGCTTGAGGTTCCGCGCGACCGGCTGTCGACCTTCGACCCGCAACTGATCGCCAAATATCAGCGGCGATTTCCCGGTTTCGACGAGAAGATCGTCTCGATGTATGCGCGCGGCATGAGCACTCGAGAAATCCAGGGCCATTTGCGCGATCTCTATGGGGTCGACGTCTCCGCCGATCTCGTCAGCGCGGTCACGGACGCCGTCCTCGATGAGATCGCCGAATGGCAGAACCGGCCGCTGGAGCGGCTCTATGCGCTGGTGTTCTTCGACGCCATCCGGGTCAAGGTGCGCGACGAAGGCATGGTGCGCAACAAGGCCGTCTACGTCGCTCTCGGGGTTCGACCCGACGGAACCAAGGAAATCCTCGGCCTGTGGATCGAGCAGACCGAAGGCGCAAAATTCTGGCTGCGCGTCATGAACGAGCTGAAGAACCGCGGCGTCGAAGACGTCCTAATCGCCGTCGTCGATGGCCTGAAAGGTTTTCCCGAGGCGATCACCGCGGTGTTTCCGCAAACCCAGGTTCAGACCTGCATCGTTCACCTGATCCGCAATTCGCTGGACTTCGTTTCCTACAAAGACCGCAAGGCTGTCGCGGCGGCGCTGAAGCAGATCTACCGGGCCAAGGACGCCGCCGCCGGGCAAGAAGAACTGAACACCTTCGCCGAAGGCCCATGGGGCCGAAAATACCCGGCAATCGCCCAGTCCTGGCGACGCCATTGGAGCGAGGTCATCCCGTTCTTCGCTTTCCCCGACGAAGTGCGTCGCATCATCTATACGACAAACGCAATCGAGTCATTGAACGCCAAATTGCGCCGAGCAGTTCGCGCCCGCGGCCATTTCCCCACCGACGAGAGCGCGCTGAAGCTTCTTTTTCTCGTGTTGAACCTGGCGCAAAAAGAATGGAGAATGCCGCCGCGCGAATGGGCCATGGCGAAAGCGCAATTCGCGATCATATTCGAGGGCAGGTTCAAGTTGGCGTAACGAAACCGGCCTTTACACGGAAATCCTGACAGTCTCGTGCATAAACATCGAAATCTTCTCGCTCATGCGCCTGACCGGCTGCATGAAGAAATTTCCGCCGATTACAACGATATGATCTACGCCGACTCGAAGGTGGAGATCGAGGCAAAGCGCAAGGCGTTCATCCGCAAATGGCGGATGAAATGCCGCGCCGTCGCCGATAGCCTGGAGGAAGCGGGCGACAAGCTGTTTACCTTCACGCGGTTCCCGAAAAGTCAGTGGAAATCGATCCGCACATCGAATGCAATTGAACGTCTGCACGGAGAGTTCAAGCGGCGGATCAAGACCCAGACTGTGCTGCCCTCAGCAGAAACCACGGCCATGCTGTTCTGGGCTTTGCTGGCTTCTGGTCAGATCACTATGCGCAAAGTTGACGGCTGGCGGAGCCTCAACGAAAGGCCAACCAATCAAACGATTGACCTCGCCGCATGATCGGATAACCTCGCCATGCTGGAGATCGTCTCAAAATCAATTCCAACGCAAATCACGACGCCACCCGGGATCGGGATTTAGATGGTCCATTCTCAATTATGGCCGCATAACCAATAACGTGCGGGCGCAGGACGCACGTTTCCAGCAAGCGCTTGTCAATTACGAGAACACAGTGCTCAATGCGGCGAAGGAAGTGGAAGACGCGCTGATTGGTTTTCTCAAGGATCAAGAAAGCGTCGCAGATTTGCAGAGATCTGTAGACGCTGCGCAGCGTTCTGTCGAGTTATCTATAATACAATAAAGCGTCGAGTCGGCAGAAAGGCGCGTTCGTATCCAAGCAAAGTGGCTGTCCGAAGTCGGCTTGACCACGAACCGGCCAGCGTTACGC
Source organism: uncultured Alphaproteobacteria bacterium (assembly GCA_963784075.1). Taxonomy (GTDB): domain Bacteria; phylum Pseudomonadota; class Alphaproteobacteria; order Rhizobiales; family Beijerinckiaceae; genus Methylocapsa. The sequence goes on from CAWAQW010000024.1 coordinate 279,677, forward strand.
CGGCCGTGCTTGCGCCCGATTGGTGAGAAGCGTGACGAGGCGCGCCACGCTGCGTTCCTCAAGACAATCTAAACATCACGGTCACGAAAGCCACGGCGCCGATCAGAGCCAAAGCTACCGCGATGGCAAGGGCCGACTTATTGACTGGCAAGTTCGGCTTGATCGCCAGACGCTGAAACTCCGCCGAGTGAAGGTAATTCACGAACCATACATATTGCCAAATTGCGATGAGAAGGCCGAATACCCCAGAAAAAATCAATGCCAATCCCAGATAACGAGGCAGGTGGGGCGCAAGTGCGGGCTTGGCGCTGCTCATGGTTTCAAGCCGATCGAAGAATTGGACAATCGTAAAGCCAAATCCGATCAGTGTCGTTGCAAGGCGCATCCAGCTGATGGACCATAGATATGGCGGCGTTCCTTGGCGCGCGTCGCGAACTCCATCGCGAACCGCTAACGCCGCTGGTTGCAGCATGAAGCGAAACGCAAGAGGCCCCGACGGGCGTTCGATTAGGTTTACCCAGACGCGAGACAGAAAATTATGCAGTTCCAATGTTGCCACCGCCTATCCCTTTCGTGCGACACGAAATCCGACCCTGAGAGTTCGGCTTCTCGGTGGCTTCATTGATGAGTTTTCTTAATCGAGCCGAACAACCCCACCCATTCGTGTAACTCACGAGGCAATAAGAATCGGGATAAGCATAGTAGAAGGAGACGTCACTGTAGGCGGGATACCAATACTCATATCCGTGCGGATTGACCAATGCGCTGGCGAGAGTGTCGAGTGTCAGGTTCCCGAATAGGCCCGCAGGTCTGCTCCAACCCCAGCCGCCGTACCGTCCCCCGCATACCCAAAGTGGGTAATGCGATGCAGCAGTCGCAGGCGAGCAATTGCTGATTTCGCCAATAAGCGAGATTAAGGCCAGAGTAGCGGTAAAGATCCTGCGCTGCCTATTCATCACTCGCTCCTTTGGCTCTTGTTTCAATGCGCCTGCTGCGTAAGGCGGTTGAGGCTCAGTTCGGAAGATTCGCTTCGCTGTTGCGCCGCAGGTTCAAATTTCTTCGCTACCTCGTGCCGTCCTCCCGTCACGGCAGCGGCGGGACCCGAGCGCCCGACGCGATCCAGTGGTCGTAAGTCTGAAATTTCAGACCGACCTTGTCGTAAAAGACCCTCAGGTAGCCGTCTCGACCGCGCACGACCGCCTGCGGGATAACCCTTTGCGCCTCCTGCGCGATAAGTCCGACATGGGCTTTTTCGCCTCCATTATAAACGAAGCGATAGAAGCCAAGGCCGTTGTTGAGATGGCCGAGCAGGATGATCTCGTGCTTAAGCCTAAAATCGGATCGCCGTCCGCCGCCACGGCCACCCCCGTGAAAACCGCCTCGGCCGCCGTGAAAGCCTCCCCTAAAGCCGCCTCGGCCGCCGTGGAAGCCGCCGTAACCGCCCGGCCTAAAGCCGCGATGGCCGCCATAGCGCAAGCCGCCCCCAGCTGGCGGGTGCGCAGGCCGTACTGCAGGTCCGTGGAGAAGGTCGCGCCCCAGGTCTCACCGTTGGTCTCGTTGCGGGTCTTGGACGGCTAACCGGTCCTCTGGCGCCACCTCCAAGACTCGGCCGGACGCCAATTCCATCGCCAGCTCAGGGGCGGTTGCCACCAATTCCGCCGATACCGGGGCTGCCGCCAATGCGGCCGCCGGTTCCACCACCGACGACAGGGGGTCGCCATGCGAAGCGAGAAAACAGATGCAAGCTTCTCTGCCCTTATCTATCTTACCGGCGCGGTCATCAATTCACGATGAATCTCAACAAGCCCTGGAGCAATGCTAGTCCAATAGTAGTCAGGCTATTAGAGATAACAATTACGTTATTGGTAACTCAGGATCAGTGCGCAAACATTGTAGAGTCAAAATCGACCTTGATAGAGCCCACCACACGGCTTTCGCACCAGTTGGAGAATCCCTGCCCCGAGACGGCGGCCGCGAAATTGCCGACCGGATTGGCGACGTCGGTGAAGCAGCCGCGTTGCGTCAGCGTAGTCCCGGAATAGCGCACGTCGAGCGTAACGTCGTTCCAATTATAGGACGCGCCGATGTTCCCGGTATTGTAGCTCGCCAGTTTGAAACCCTGAATGCCCTTTATGCCGGGCTGGATGAAGCTCGGACCAAAGGTCGGATCGCCCATGCCGAGGAAGTAGTGACCGAAACCGCCTGATATCGAGAAGCCCGTTCCAGGCAGGCTGACCTTTACGTTGCCACCAGAATAGAGCGCGTGGGCGTTGTAATTGGCCCAACTTGGGTCGTAGCCGAATTCGGCGCCGATGGTCAGATAGTCGTTGATCGCCCAGGACGGCTTGCCGTAGATTTCGACGAAGCTCTGATCGAACGGCGTCGTCGGGAAGCCGCCAGGCGTCGGAAAGGTCAGCACGGGCTGCGCGCCTCCCAGAAACCACTGATTCTGATTGCCCGGGCGTCCGTGATAGACCACGCCGAAATCGAACGTCAGCGGACCCCAAGTCGGGCGGACGCCTCCGTAGATGTCGAGCTGCCCAACGGGCGACGTCGGCAACGTCACGTTCAGGACGTCGCCGCCGAGATAAAACCAGCCCTCGCGCAACTCACCGTAAGCGAGCGCTCCCGGGCGGTGGTTCGTGATCGAAATGCCGCGCCATATATTTTCGGACATGAATTGCACGCCCGTCGACCAGCCGAAACCGCCGCCGAGAACATCGAAATTGGGTTGCGGCATGGCGATCATGGGAGCGGGCGGCGCGAGTGGCGCAACAGCCGACGCGGAGCCGCCGATATCCGCCGCAAACGCCGTTTGCGCGGCGAGCGCCGCACTTACGACGCCAATGGGGCTTCTCCAATCCTTCATGAAATGTTTCCGAAGCAAGCTAAGCCCAACCTAAGACAGTTCGGGTCAAGACCGCAAGTGAGATGAATGACTTAGACAACCGATGTTGCAGAAATGTCGCAAAAGAATTGCAGCTCTTGGACGCCGGTCATAGGGCAAGCCGCGAAGATTAGCCAGCTGCTGCTCTTACTTACTTAATTATTAAGCCGTTGCCTTGGCGTCGGCGTTCAGATTCTGCTTTTCAAAGGACGATCTTGCCAAGAGTTTTGGCAAGGCCGCGCCCAGACTGCTCGAGGCACGCGAGTGCGTCTCGGTAAGAAATATTGAGAGGGGTGATGTGGTCGGTGTGACAATCTGCACCACTCCCGACGAAGGGTCAGGCGCGCCGGGCATAAACACGGCAACTTGGCCATCGTTGAGCGCGTCGGCAAGGAACCCAAGCTGCCATCCATTGTGCGTGCGCACCAGGACCGGCTTGAGGTCTTCATTTGTCTTTGCCTCCAACCCTGCCAAGCGATCAGTGTATTTACGAACGGCGACGTAGGGAGGCAGCTTGTTTAGGACCTTGTCTTCAAGGAACGATACTGCGTCCTTTTCGATTGATAGAGATCGTGTCAAAAGCCCTGCGACGAACGCCACCAGTACCAGCAATAAAGACCCGACGACATAAACGGCGATAACCACCTCGCCTCTCGGATAGGGAAGTTTCTCCGCTAATGGCGTCACACTGTCGACAGCCATCTTACCAGCCTTGACAACAACGACGAGCATTGCCGCGAAGGGGAGCAAAAAAATAGCGCCTCCGAGCGCCGTTGTTTTCACGAAATCGAAGATTTGCCTCATGACACCCTGCGTTCTTGGCGAAACCTGTTTTCCTTATAAACGCAAAATACCCGCGCCGATGGGCGTCACCCGAGCTTTTAGCGAAAATATGTCGCGCATTTTACCCCGGAGACTCGTGCTCGCCAAAGGGCGTCATCGATGACGTCGAGCCTGGATGCTTTAGGGGGTGGCTGCAGGCCCTCGCCTGCAGCCGCTTGATACACTCGACACTCGTTTTGCGACCTACCGCGCTCGGCGGCCATCATCTTCGCGGTTCAGTAGTGGCGGCGGACTGTCCGGCGAGCGGTGCGGCGCGCCGCGCGACGGGCATAAAGCGCCTTCTCCACTGAGCTGGCGGATAAGCTCCCGGACGCAACAACTTCCGTGCAGGCTTGCGAATAGTTCGCGGGGGCAGCGGCTTGAGCGTGCGTGCCGAACCCGATCGCTAGCGCTGCTCCTAATGCCAAAGTGGCGAATCCATGCACGATCATCTTCCTCATCGCATATCTCCTCCCCTCCCGGACACTTCCCGATAACAGGGGAGTGAACCGTGAAATTGGCTCTTTGGCGCACTACGCCACTACCTAAACGCCCTGGAGTCAATAAGGTTCCTCAGCGTGCGGAAATCGTCGAATTGATTATGATCAAGACGCGTCTCTCCCGTGAGTTTGGCCCGAACGCATGACGACTGAACACTTTACGCAGGCACCTGGATCGCGCGGCGGCCGCAGTTCGGCGATCATTCGTAGGATGTCGGCAAACAAAGTTTTGCTTCGTAGAGACATGGGCGCGATAGACGATCTCGATCCTGTTGCCTTGCGCCTCGACCTTCGCCGTGCCGATCAGATCGGCGCGCTGGCCGACGTAGCTCCCTTCGGCGACCTTCGCCTCGCCGTCGGAATAGGCTGTGTCCTCGATGAGAAAGCGTCTCCATCTGGCGCTCCGCGGATGTCCACGCGCACACCACGCGTCGAACCGTCACGATAATTCACGAATTGTCCCGTTGCGGTCAGATGACCGCTGAAGAAGGTCGCCAAATCACGCGACTTTTCCTTCGTGAACTCGGGAGAGGCGATGACGGGTGCGGCGAAGAGGACCGCAAAGTGGGAGCGACGAACTAAGCGTGACATGGCGAACCACGATTGGATCCTCGGAACGCGCGGATTGCCGATCACGCTCATGGGCAATCGCCAGCGTATTCCTATAGTCGGGCACCTCGAAAAATAGGCGCTTCCCTCCACCGTGCAAATCAAATTCAAGGTTCTCATGCTGTGAGCGCGGGAGGTTGGAATGGGACAGCTTGGTTTTTTCGATTTGAACCGACGTTATGAAAGTCTCGATAAAAAGAGCGATCCGCTTGCAGTGATCGCGGCGATGGTTCCGTTCGAATCCTTCCGGCCAAAGCTGAAGGCGGCTCTGATTAAAGGCGAGCTTCGCAAGAGCGACGCGGAACGCAAGAGTTCAGCGGGACGCAAGCCTTGGGATGAAGTCGTGATCTTCAAGGCGCTGGTGTTGCAGGCGCTCTACAATCTCTCCGACGATCAGGCGGAATACCAGCTTCGTGATCGCTTCTCTTTCATGCGCTTTCTCGGTTTGGGGCTGGAGGATGCGGTTCCCGACGCCAAGACTCTATGGCTCTATCGCGAGGCGCTGGCGAAGGCGGGCGCGGTGGAAGAGCTGTTCGATCTGTTTGACGGGTTCTTGAAGGACAAGGGCTATCTCGCCATGGGCGGGCAGATCATCGACGCAACGATCGTGTCGGCGCCCAAGCAGCACAATTCGCGCGAGGACAACGAGACGATCAGGGAAGGCAAGATGCCGGAAGACTGGAAATCGAAGCCGGCCAAGAACCGCCAGAAGGACAAGGACGCGCGCTGGACGAAGAAGCATGAGCGCTCGTATTTTGGATACAAGAACCATATCGGCGTCGACCGCCGGCACAAATTCGTGCACCGTTACCTGGTGAGCGACGCGAGCGTGCACGACAGTCAAAAGTTCGAAGATGTTCTTGATACGAGCAACACGGCTTCGGACGTGTGGGCCGACAGCGCCTATCGCAGCGATGAGATCGAGGAAAAGCTCGCTGAGCGCGGCTTAAAGAGCCGCATTCATCGCAGGGCCTATCGCAATCGCAAACTCAGTGAGGCGCAGAAGGCCGCCAATACGACGCGCTCGAAGGTGCGCGCCCGCGTCGAGCATGTATTCGGTGATCAAAAGAACGGCATGGGAGCCGGGATCGTGCGCACCATCGGCATCGTCCGCACGCGGTGCAAGATCGGAATGACGAACCTCGTTTATAACATGCGCCGCTTCGTCTGCCTCGAAAGGATGGCGGCCGCGGCCGCGTGACCCGGCGCGCCACGCGTTGGGTCGCGTGAGTTGAGCCGATCAAGGCACCACCTGCAAAACCGGTGGCGACATCAGGCAGCCTCGATGAGAGGCCAAGGATTGAACGATCTACCGCGCTGCGAACTCGAACGCCGGTCATCACACCATAAGGGGATATTCTTCGAGGTGCCCGGTCTTGTTTCGAGGATGGACGAAGCGCGAATAGCATTGTACTTCTGGCTGGCATCGATACACCCTATTGCGAGAATAATTCAGCTCGTGAGGATTCGGGACCTGATATTTGAGAATTTCGGCGCGCGTTTTCGCTCTTCGACACTTTATTTGAGAATTGGTACGGGGCCTTTGCGTTGGCTGGCCTGGTGGGGGCGAGAAACTGTTCGACATAGGCCAAGAAACTCGCCTCGTTCATTGGCCTATCGAACACGCAGGGTGCGGCGATCTCGTCTTGGCGCAAGGCGGCAACGAATGTCGTCGTTTTCCGATGGCCATGGGGCACAGGAGCGACGAGGCGCTGGCCGCGCGATTGCAACGGCCATAGAGCCGCACCATATGGGTCTTTGCTCCGGTTTCATCAATGAAGACAAGATGCTCCGGCTTCAGATGCGGCTGCAGGCACCCCACTCTTCGCGTGCCGTGGCGATATCGGCACGGTCTTGTTCGGCGGCGCGCAACGACTTTTTTGAGTGTCAGCCCGAGATGACGCAGCCTTTTCCAAGGGCAACCGACGCTGACCTTCATCTCGTGCTCTGCCATGAACCAGGCTTGCAGTTCAGCAGTTCAGCAGTTCAGCAAGCGTCGCGTCGGCTTCGCCCATGACATGAGCGCGAAGGGCGTCGTCAAGGCCTGTCCCCAAGTGTGCAGAATGGCGAGGCCGCCGATCCTGGCGCCCAACCTGCGCGGATTGGCGGCGAGCGCCGTCATGGCGTCGGCGGCGGCCTTGAACAGGATTGCATAGACGACAGCCTTATTCTGGAAGGCGATCTCGGCGATCGGCGCGGGCAAGGTGAAGACGATGTGGAAATAGGGAACGGGCAAGAGTTCGGCTTGGCGGTCCGCCACCCACTTCGCCCGCGCCTGCCCCTGGCACTTTGGACAGTGACGATTGCGACAGGAGTTGTAGGCGATCCGCGAGACGCCACAGGCGTCGCAGGCTTCGACGGCCCGCCGAGCGCCGCTGTCCGGCATGTCGTAATCGCACTCATCAAGCGCCGCTCGACACGTCCGAGATGCGCGGCATGGGCGCGTGCGTAACCCTGCCCGTGGCGGCGAAAGACATCGGCGATTTCAATAATGGGCCGGTTCGGATGAAAGCCGGCGCGGGTCATGGTCCGCGTCCCGGCGCCCTTTCATCCTGGTGGCATCACTTCCAGCGACAGGCGATCGAGCGGGCTTTGCGTCGCACGGATCGTATGGGTCGCGACCTGCGTGTAGCGCGCCGTCGACGACAGATTATTGTGGCCGAGCAGAACCTAAATGATCCGAATGTCGGTCCCGTTCTCCAAGAGATGGGTCGCGAAGCTGTGGCGCAGCGTGTGCAGCGTCACTCGCTTGGTCAGCCCTGCCGCCTTCGCCGCCGACCGACAAGCGGCGTGCAGGACGGTCGAATCGATCGGATGATCCTCGTCGCGACCGGGAAAGAGATAGAGCCGTGGCCGGGCCAGCCGCCAATAAACGCGGAGAATGCCGAGCAACTGCGGCGATAGCATCACGTTGCGGTCCTTCGCCCCCTTGCCGTGCCGAACCAGGATGACGCCGCGTGAGCTGTCGACGTCAGCGACCGTGAGACCGCCGACTTCGGAGGCTCGCAATCCGGCCGCATAGCAGCAAGTGAGCGCCGCTCGGCACTTCAGGCTCGAAACGGCTTCAAGAAATTGCACGACTTCGTCTGGGCTCAATATGACGGGCAGCTTGCGTGGTCCCCGCGCATACGGGATGCGCTCGGGAATAACCGCCTCGCCGAGTGTCACGCCGTAGAAGAAGCGCAGCGCACAGACGATCTGGTTCAGCGCCGGCCATGAAATGCCGGTCGACACGAGATGCACCTGGAAAGCCCGAATGTCCTCCAACTCCAATAGCGGCTGAGCTTCAAAACCGCGCTGATGTAGGATCGTTGTGTCGCTGGCGAAAGATTGCGGACGTTCATGTCCTCGATCATACGGCGGCGCAAAGGGCTCATCTGGGTCATATGAAAATCTCCTGTCTGGGGTGGGCTGCAACACCCGATCCTCTCAGACAGGAGGCCAATTACGCGACCTCGCCTCTCGCGCCGCAATAGCGGCTTCGTTCAATCCCCAGACAATTCCGCCAATCGTGAAAATGCTCTGGGCTGATCCGGAAGCTACGCTATCAATGCGTAACAGCATCTCAATATCGATCACGTCCTTCTTCGGCCGACACGCCTGACGATCGATGGGAAGGGACTTCGATGGATTGGGGGCCAACCAAAATCCTTATCGAGCTTCAGGGGCTAGAGATCGTGTCAAAAGCCCTGCGACGAACGCCACCAGTACCAGCAATAAAGACCCGACGCCATAAACGGCGATAACCACCTCGCCTCTCGGATAGGGAAGTTTCTCCGCTAATGGCGTCACACTGTCGACAGCCATCTTACCAGCCTTGACAACGAACTTCCGAGCGCCGTTGTTTTCACGAAATCGAAGATTTGCCTCATGACACCCTGCGTTCTTGGCGAAACCTGTTTTCCTTATAAATGCAAAATACCCGCGCCGATGGGCGTCACCCGAGCTTTTAGCGAAAATATGTCGCGCATTTTACCCCGGAGACTCGTGCTCGCCAAAGGGCGTCATCGATGACGTCGAGCCTGGATGCTTTAGGGGGTGGCTGCAGGCCCTAGCCTGCAGCCGCTTGATACACTCGACACTCGTTTTGCGACCTACCGCGCTCGGCGGCCATCATCTTCGCGGTTCAGTAGCGGCGGCGGGATGTCCGGCGAGCGGTGCGGCGCGCCGAACGACGGGCAACCCCGTAAACCGCTTTCTCCACTACGCTGTCGGACGCGACAACTTTAGTGACAACTTCCGTGCAGGCTCGCGAATAGTTTGCGGGGGCAGCGGCTTGGGCGTGCGTACCGAATCCTATTGCTGGCGCTGCTCCTAATGCCATCGCTGCAAATCCATGAACGATCATCTTCGTCATCGCATATCTCCTCCTCTAACGAACATTTCCCACAGAGGAATGGACCGTGAAATTGGCTCTACTTGGCCGTTTTGGCGCGCCGCGACACCGTCACCTGAACAGTTAAACCCCCTGCGGTCAAAAAGGTTCCTCAGCGTGCCGGAAGCGTGCCGGAAATTGTCGAATTGATTGTGATCAAGACGCATTTCTCCCGTGAGTTTGGCGCGAACGCATGACGACCGAACACTTCACGCAGGCGCTGGATCGGGCGGCGGCCGTATCGACGTTGCGTCCGATCAAAAACAAAAGGGGAGGTGCGTCTGGATGACAACAAAATCCACATTTTCGGCGGAGAGCCCTGCGCCGAGGAATTGGCATTGCCATGTCGAAAGCGGCAATCTCAGCCTCAACAAGGCCGTCATTCGGTGCCGATGTACCGAAGAATTCCGCCGCGTCCTTGACGCGGGTCGACATTTGCCGCGCGCGAAGGAGCGCTGCGTCTGAGGTTTCGACAGCGGCGAGTAAGTCACCGTATGCCGCGCAAATGAAAGCACAAGACAGGCGATGCGCCAAAATGCAAAGCACAGTCTTTGGCAGGCGTTCATAGCTCTGGTCGTGACCAGTCTGGCCACGCTCCTTGTGCCGCTCTCAGCGATGGCCGAATCTTCTATTGTGGGCGCAGACCAAGCGGCGGCCGTCGGTGAAGATGCTGCACCAGAGTCGCTTCGCGCGAACAATGGCTTTGACTTTACCCGTCCTCAGACCGCGTTTGAAGTGCGCGGTTTGGACGAGACTTCTTCGAACGATACGAGCGAGACGAACCGGGCCCAAATGGCCTTGCGATTGGAGAGCATGATCCCCCTCGATGTTGGCTGGCGCCTGGGTGTGCATGCCCAGGCTCCCCTCGTGCAAAAAACGACCACTAATTTTGAGACAGAGAGTGCTGATCACGAGTTTGGACTTGGCGATGCATCCTTTCAGGCGGTTGTTGCGCATGCGATAAACGACCGCTGGGCTGCTGCCGTGGGGACGCGCGTGGTCGCGCAAACCGCGGCCGGCGGCCTCGGCAGCGGCGAATGGCAAGTCCAGCCGAAGCTCGGCGTGCGCTATATGCTGTTCGAATTGGGGGAGGATTGCTATTTTATTCCTTCAATGCGCTATGCGATGAGCATCCCGGGCAATGCACAAGCAAGAAGGATCAGTGAACCCCAGATCGCCCCCACCCTCAACATCGATTTTCCAGGCCCCTTTTTTATAACCTTTTACCCAAGCAACGATATCCGCATCAATTACGGCGCGCCCATAGCTGGTCAGACCGGACGGCTATTCCTTCCCTTCGATGCCTTGATTGGCGTGCGGCTAAGTGACCAGGTGGCACTCTCCCTTGAAGGCAGCGTGCCAATCGTCAAAGCCTACCCGGTTTACAATTTCAAGGCCGAGGCGCGCCTGCGGATACTGTTTTGAGCGAATAGAATACGGTCACTTCAAGCCTCTGGCCCAAAGATGCTCCGCGTAGATCGCCGTAATGACAAGCGCAAGCATGAGCGTAACAAGCAAACCCGCGGCCAGCGATCCGGCTACTGCCATTTCGTAGGCGTGGTAAACGGACTGCGGAGTTTGGTCCATTAATGGTCCAGTCCAGTTCGCGTCAAAGTCGACGCATATCGGATTGCTCCAGTGGCAACCGCAGGCGCATCTCAGTCGGAAAACCGGATTTTTCGACAGCATCGACCCACGGGAGACATCGGCCAGTCAGTCACTAAGCCGCGCCGAGTTCACCCTCGCCCTTCCCAGCTGCTTGGCTTTTCATTATGATGGCTTCTGTTGGGCCTTCTGAAAGGAGGAGGGGTACGGCTTTCGCCCCCTTGGTTTGCAGCGTGGCGGCTGCGCCACTTGCTGTCCGCGCCCCGCAACCGGAGAAACTGCCGACCATCGGACTTATCAGTCCCACTACACCTTCGGCCGCTAAGCCATTGGTTGCCGCCTCTGCAAAGGGGCGGGGCGACTTCGGTTGAACCGAGGACCGAATCTACTGATATCGATAGTCGTTGGGCGGAAGGCCGGATCGCGCGCTTGCCAGAACTTGCGACAGAGAGTCCGGCTGAAGGAACGTTATCACCGATGGAACACCGTCACTGTCGCAGCCAATGAAGCAACTTCGGTCATCACAATCCTAGCTAGCGCTAGAATGGAAGGGAGGAAGTTATGTCTGACACATCGAGGCAAGGCGACTGGACGAAGCCCGCGGCCATGGCGATCCCCGAAGGGGGCTTCTTCAAGGATGAAGTTAAGCAAGGCAGATACGGCCCGATGTTTCCCAAGACTCCGACTTGCTACGGCTTCTCCATCATCGCGAAGATCATCCCCGGACGGGAGCCGGTCTTCTATGAGTACGCCAAGAACATTGAGAAGGCCGTGGCTGGTCAGCCTGACGTCCTCGCCGTGCTCAAGCTGCATTACCTCCGATGGAACCTTTTCGACATCAAGGGGGAAACCTACTTCCAATACATGGGCATTTTCGACACCGACTTCGACAAATATGTCGAGGATGCGGTTGGCATCTTTGCGGCCTCCGGTCTCAGCACCGTTTTCGAAAATCTGGAGGGCTTTCCGAAAGATTGGAAAACGAACGCCCCGGCATTCATCAAGTTCGTCCGTGACCATCATCGCCCGAGCTTCCTTGAATATGGCGAATATCCGTTCGTGAGTGCGGACGAGATCAAGAAGGCCCTGCAGCTCAAGGCGGCCTTCTCGAACATGCTCGACCAGATGCAGTGATTCGCCATCGCGCCATGCTTGAATTCGACGACATCCAACACATACTGCTGACGCGCGTGCCCGCGCTCACGGGGCGATACGAATTTCTTTCGTTTCGCAACGCCGCGGGAGGACGGGCTTGGCTGTCGGCGATTCTTGAAAAGGTGCAGTCGGCCGCGGAAATCCGGGCTTCGGTCGAACAGAACAAACGCTGGGTGACGGTAGCCTTCACCTGGAACGGCCTGCGTGCGCTGGGCGTGGACGAGCGTTCGCTGGCCACGTTCCCCGAAGAGTTCAAGCAAGGCATGGTTGCCCGCGCGGAGATGCTCGGCGATAGCGGAGAGAATCATCCTGACAACTGGGTGGGTGGCCTCGCCAGCCCGGATCTTCACGCCATCGCCATCCTGTTCGCCCGCGATGTTGCCGAGCGTGGTCGCTGCCAGATAGAGCACGACAAACTCGTTGCGCAGTGCCAAGGCGTGGAGGTGCTCTCCACGCTGGACCTAGAGGCGACGCCGCCGTTCGACTATGCACACGACCACTTCGGCTATCGCGACCGGCTCTCGCAGCCGGTCATCGAAGGCACCAGCGACGTGCCGACGCCCGGCTCTGGCGCGCCGCTCAAGCCCGGCGAATTCATCCTCGGCTACCCGGACGAAGACGGACCGCCCGCCAATCTGCCACAACCAGAAATTCTGTCCCGCAACGGCAGCTATATGGCCTATCGCCGCCTGCAGGAGCATGTGGGCAGGTTTCGCGATTTCCTGCGCCAGCACGGCAAGACACAGGAAGAACAGGAGTTGATCGCAGCGAAACTCATGGGGCGCTGGCGCAGCGGCGCACCGCTCACACTGGCGCCCGAGAAAGACGATCCGGCACTCGGCGCCGATCCGCAGCGCAACAACGACTTCAACTACAAGCAGATGGACCCGCATGGCTATGCGGTGCCGCTCGGCGCGCACATGCGGCGCATGAATCCCCGCGACACGGCGCACAATATGAACCGCCGCCGCATGATCCGCCGCGGCGCCACCTATGGCCCGCACCTGCCGGAGAGCGCTGCGGAAGACGGGGCCGAGCGTGGCATCGCCGCTTTCGTGATCTGCGCGAGCCTCATCCGCCAGTTCGAGTTCGCACAAAACGTATGGGTGAACGATAAAAACTTTCATGAACTCGGCAATGAGCGCGACCCGATCATCGGCAACCAGGACGGCACGCTCGAATTCAAAATCCCTAAACGCCCAATCCGCAAAAAGATCACCGGCCTTCCAGCATTCACCACCGTGAGGGGCGGCGCCTACTTCTTCCTTCCTGGTATCAAGGCGCTTCGATATCTCGCGACATTGGATGATGTCCATTGAAACGGGATAGGTCTCTTCATCGTCGGGGGTAGCCAAAGATGATTGACATCATCGTTATTGGCGCTGGACCGGCGGGCGTACTCGCCGCCCTGCGTGCTGCGGATCTGGGCGCGCGCACCACGCTGGTAACTCGCGCTGAGTTTGGCGGCATGGCCGCAAACGACGGACCAGTTCCGGTGCGGACCCTAGCCCATGCAGCCCGGCTGATTCGTGAAGCTCGACAGTTGGGTCAATACGGCATCGGCGTGGGGGAGCCGGTACTGGATTATCCCCGGCTGCTTGCGCGCGTGCGCGAGGTCGTCGACGATGTGTGTGCGCATTCTTCCTTGCGCCGGCAGATCGATTCCCTGGGAGTGATAGTCCACGAGCACGCCGGCGTTGCGCGCTTCGCCGACCCGCACACCATCGACACCGAGGACGGGCTACGGCTTCAGGCTGAAAAGATCATCATTTGCACGGGCGGTGTGAGCCGGCGGCTCTCAGTTCCCGGCTTCGAGTTGACAAGTACCCATAGCGACGCCTGGGATTTGACCTCTGTCCCTTCGTCGATGCTGGTCATTGGCGCCGGAGCAACGGGGGTGCAGGTCGCCTCGATTTTCAACGCATTTGGCTCACGAATCCAACTCTTCCAGACTGGCCCACGCATCCTGCCGAGTGAGGATGAAGATGTATCGGCTGCGGTTGCGGCGGCGTTCCGCGAGTCGGGCATCGTGGTGCATGAGAACTTCGGCGCCATCGAGTTCTTCGAGAAGACCCCGACGGGGGTGCGAATGATCTTCTCCAGGAACGGCAACCGGGAGAGCGCCGAGGCGACACTAGCGGTCGTGGCGGTAGGCTGGGTCGCCGATACTGCCGGGCTGAGGCTCGCTACGGCGGGAGTCGAGACCGATCATCGGGGGTTCGTGCAGGTTGATGAGTATCTGCGGACTTCCACGCCCCATATCTTCGCCGCTGGGGACATTACCGGTCGCCAGATGCTGGTCCCTCAGGCAATACAGGACGGCTTCGTGGCGGCTACCAACGCCGTGCGAGGCCCGACTATGAAGATTGGGGACCCGGTGAGTCCTATCGGCAGCTTCACGGACCCGGAGTATGCCCAGGTGGGTCTCACTGAAGCAAAGGCCCGTGAAACACACGATGTCGTGACCGCGGTTGTACGCTTCGACTCGACCACGCGCACAATCATTGACGGGCGCACGATGGGCTTTTGCAAACTGATCGTCGACCGCACGACCTGCAGGATATTGGGCTGCCACGTTGTTGGCGAGCGGGCAGTGGAGATCACCCAGGTGGCGGCGATAGCCATCGCCGCCAGGATGCGGGTGAACGACTTGGCTCATATTCCGCTCTCGTTTCCTACCTACGCAGGAATATTGGCTCACGTGGCGGCCAGCGCGACACGCGAACTCAATCTGAAAGTGAGTTGGCAAGCCCATCAAGCAGAGAGCACCTGGCATCAATTCTGAGGGGACGAAAGGGATAAGGGAACAGCCATGAGCACACTAACACCGGCACGCACCTACAACCAAACCCACATCGCTCGCAAATACACGACGGGCAAACGCCGCCTGAGCATCTACTGGACGTGGAGCTACCCGTGGGAATCCCAGCGCGACCCCGCGGCGATGGAGAACCGCTTCTCAACGATGACCGAGGTCCGCACCGTGCTGTGGCCGGCCTACGAGACGCCGGAGTGGAGCGCAGCACAATTTCTACAAGGGATTGCGGGTACGCTGGAGCTTTTCCACCGTTCCACGCTCAGCTTCCAGCAGATTGCCGGCGAGGCCACCGGCCATCCGGTCGCCGTTTTCCAGCGCATTGACCAGGCGGGTTTCAAGCTGCCGATTGACGAAAGGATTCTCGCAGATACCGACACGCTCATGGTGTTCGGACTCGACCACCTCCTTTCCGAGCAGGAAGCCGCGCCAGAGGAAGTCGCGGCCATCCGCGAGTGGCTCAAGCGCGAAGGCACCTGCCTGCTGCTCGCGCCGCACCACGATGTCGGCTTCACCAGCGACCTCAAGCAGCGCCAGATGGAATACCTCCACCACGGCGACGCGCTCGTGCCGCGCCAGCAGCGCTTCGGGCAATACACCCGTTCGCTGATGAAGGCTCTCGACGTCCCAGTGCATAACCTGTGGGGTCTCCGGCCAGCGCTCGTCAAAGGCACGAACGAGATCGCGCCGCTTACGGCCTTTCGGGACACTGACAAGCTGGGTCTGCTCAAAAACGTCCCTACACTCAATTTCCATCCACACCTGCCACACTATGAGCTGACCACCGAGGACACCAAGTCGGTGCATTTGCTGGCGCGCCAGCCCATTGATCCCGACCGTCCGCATCCCTTCACCGCAGCCGGCAACACGGAGTTCAATTGCCTGCTCTGGATGCCACCAAATCAGCAGCGCGCCGGCGACATCGTGCTCGTGGACTCGACGAATTTCACCACCCTGTTCGGCGGCACGGACAGTCTGGTGAACTTCTGGCGGAATCTCGCACTGATGAAATAAGCGCCGCTGGGTCATGGCCAACCGCATTGACCGCGTACGCGTCTCCATATGGGAGGGACAGCCATGCTGATGGACCTGTTGAACAAAGCGGTCACTGTGGCCATGCTTGGTTTTGTGGTTTCAAGTAACCTGGCAATGGGTTCGGGGCTCACCATCCGGCAGATCATTGAACCGCAGCGCAATGCCCGTCTGGTCTGAGCCTTCGACTGGTGGTTGCACAGGTGGAACATGCGCTGCCGCCGCCGATCTTCTTCTTCGTCGGCTTCAACCTGATCTTATGGACCAAGCGCCTGATCCTGGAGGAGCACGGCGTCGAGTTCAGTGGTTTTTTTCACTGCAATGGTAGCGGCGTTGCTAGTTGGAAAAGCAGTCCTGATAACCGACAAGCTGCCCTTTATGCGCCGCTTCGACGGCGCGCCAATGTTCCAGCCCATCTTGTTCAATAGTGCGATCTACTGGCTGTGCGTACTGATCGTGCGGCTCGCCGCTGCCGGCACAAGCATTACCGCCGCCGTCATTTTTGTTGAGGCATTTGACGCTGCGCCACCAGTGCCATCGCCTGCCTTTCGCATACGCTTGTCCGCGCGGCGTGCCTACTGGTCTTCATCGGCAAGGGCGGCGGAATATGTATGTGAGAAGGCCGGGCGCTCTTGTAGGGCCTATCAGCCCGTTGACGAAGTCGTCGGCGGGTGATTCCGTCTGACGATCATAAAAAGATTCGGGACGGCTACGACATTGGCGATGGGGCGTGAGAGCGAGGTTCAGAGCGACCTCTTGGTGACATGGGCGGAGATGCCGCGTTCGCCGGGCCATGTTTTCTACGATCGTTTGCAGAAGCTTTTGAGCGAGGCCAGCTTCGATGCCTTCGTCGAGCAGACCTGCAAACCGTTCTATGCCGAAAGGATGGGCGCGCCGTCGTTGCCGCCTGGGCGCTATTTTCGCATGCACATGATCGGTTATTTCGAAGGGATCGACAGCGAGCGAGGCATCGTCTGGCGCTGTTCTGATTCGCTGTCGTTGCGGGAGTTTTTGCGGTTGGCGCATCGGGAAAAAGTTCCCGATCATTCGTGGCTATCGAAGACGCGTAGCCGCCTGCCGCATGAAGTTCATGAGAAAGTGTTTGAATTCGTCCTGAAGATCGTCGTCGAGCGTGGCTTGGTGAAAGGCGAGAAGATCGGCGTCGACGGTTCGACGATGGAGGCCAACGCTGCGGTGCGGGCGATCGTTTGCCGCGACAATGGCGCGACCTATCGTGAGATGCTGACGCGCATGGCCAAGGAGAGTGGCGTCGAGACGCCGACGATTGATGATCTCGTCCGGCTCGACCGTGCCCGCCAGGGCAAGAAACTCTCGAACGAGGATTGGACGAGTAAGACCGATCCGGACGCCAAAATCGCCAAGATGAAGGATGGCTCGACGCATCTCGCCTACAAACCCGAGCATGCGGTCGACCTCGACACGGGCGTCATCGTGGCGGCGCCGATCCACGCCGCGGACAAGGGCGACACGACGACGCTCGGCCCCACGCTGGAAGCGGCGGAAAAGAACCTTTCCGCGGTGGGCGTCGCTCCGACGCCGGAAGATCCCTGCGACCTCGTGGCCGATAAAGGCTACTATTCGCGCGACGTGCTCAAAGAGCAAGACGGCGGCCCATGGAAGACGCGGATCGCTGAGCCTCGCCCAAAGCAAGGGATATCTACGTTGGCATGGCGACGATGAGGCGCGCGCCGCGGTCTATGCGAACCGCAACCGGTTGAGATCGGGCGTCGGCAAGGAGGCGATGCGCAAGCGCGGCGAGATGGTCGAGCGCAGCTTCGCTCATGTTCTCGAACGCGGCGGTATGCGCCGCACATGGCTTCGCGGTCGTGAAAACGTCCACAAGCGATACCTCATTCATGTTGCAGGCTACAATCTTGGTGTTCTGATGCGTGCGCTGTTTGGCGTCGGCACTCCGAGGGAGGCTGCGGCCGACCGGAACGCATTCGTGATCGTCATTCAGACCGCCGAGGCAATCGTCGTTGTCGTTGTCGCCGCGTTTGATGGGCAGATTGCGGCGCTCGTCAACACTGTTGCCCCAGACGCTGCCTGATCAAATCGCGACTTTTTCATCGGGCTGCTAATTTTACTGCGTCATAAACGCAATCGGGTTGCAGGTGGTCGGGGCGTCGACTGACAGCATGGACATCGCGCGAGGGATTTTGCGAGCGCGACGGTGAGGCGTTTTCTGATCGTCGCGATCGAGTTTTCGACGTGGCGTTCGGGACGGATCGGCGGCGCCGCGGGGGCGATAACCGTCGGATCGGCGGCGCCGCGGGGGCGATAACCGTCGGGTAGGCGAGGCATCGTGCGCCGCCGGGAGGCTGAGGGGGGAATCGCTTCCCGTTCCGAGATCAAGAATCCGTAAGCGGCGATGCAGAGCGTGGCATGATGGTGAAAGCCACGCCAACCTCGACCTTCGTAATGGCTCAAGCCGAGTTCGCTTTTGAGCTCTTCGTAATCACGTTCGATACACCAGCGCAGTTTGGCATAATCGACGAGTGTGGCGAGGGGCGTGTCCTCGGGCAAGGTGGAAAGCCAGTATTTCGTGGGAGCCGCCTCTCCCTTCGGCCATTCGACGAGCAACCATTCGACCGGATGCGGTGTGGTTCGCTTGTAGTCCCGCGCGGCGAGGTGCACGCGAACGGCGGCGAAGCGGGAAGCAAGCGGCGCATTCGATCCCTCCCGCCAGGTAACGCTGCGCCATGCCTTTTTGCCTAAGCTCAGAGCCAAGTCTTTGACCGAGACAGGCTTGTGTTGGTCGTCGCACTGCACGTTGCAAGGGCGTTGGCCGCGACCACTCCACGGCTTGGGAGGCAAAGGCGCCTGACCTGGCGGCCACACGCTGGGCGTCGATTGGATGCCGACGACATAGGGCAGGTTCAGAGCACTGACACCGGCACGGAAGTCACTGTTTGCACCATAGCCCGCATCGGCCAAGACGATACCAGGGGCGACACCTGCCGCATGGGCTGTGTGGATCTGATCGAGCGCGATCTGCGGCTTGGTTTTGAACCTGATATCCTTCGGCACATGCGTCTTTTTCCGCCGTGCCGCATCATTTGCCCATGTCTCCGGCAGATAGAGCCGGTAAGCGATCGGCAGGCTCGCCGAATGATTGGCGATCGACAACGTAACCGCGACTTGACAATTGTCCTGTTTGCCGAGCCGCCCACAATATTGTCGCGCGACGCCGACCGAATGTGTGCCCTTCTTCGTAAAACCGGTGTCATCGACGATCCAGGCTTCGATCCGCCCTTGTCGTTCGATGCCAGGCAAAACCAGATCACAGATCTTTTGCAAAACAGCCTCGTCCGGCCAGGGCGCCTGGCCGACCAGATGTAAAAGCGATTGATGTTTGGCCGAAACCCGGGCCGGCGCCACGATCGCCGCCATCGGCTCGACGCTCTTGCGTTCGCCCGGCATCAGCAGGCCAACGCAATAATCTTTTAAGGGCTCGGCGCGATCGGCGTGGCCGATGACTTCGGCGAGAGCCTCGACATAGGACGCAAAACGCGCTTGGCTGGCTTGCCCGGAAAGATCCATATCAACGACCCTTTGTCGGTCAACGAATCACCAAATTACCAGATCAGCGAGCACAGCGAATCCCATCAAATTTCATGACTCAGTAGAACTAAAAGGCTTGGATTTATGAACAAGAACTCTTCAGCATCAGGAGCGGCCGGGGTCAATTGGTTGTGCGAAACGGCAATGTGGTCGTCATGGATAATCTTGCCAGCCACAAGGTCGCGGGGGTCAGAGAAGCGATCGAGCGAGCCGGCGCGACCGTACGCTATCTGCCGGCCTACAGCCCCGACTTCAATCCCATCGAACAAGTATTCTCCAACCTCAAATCAGCACTGCGAAAAGCCGCCGCGCGAACCTTCGAGCCCTCATCGAAGCCATCGCAAACGCCCTGGCACGTTTCAGCGCGCAAGACCGCGGTCTAACGCTTATCCGATCGGGGGAATTCGACCAATTCGACAACCAAAGCATCTAACTCGGGCGGAGCCTTGGCAGGTGGCTCACTGGGCCGAGGGAATTTCAACACAACGGCACTTTGCTCCGGTGGAGCCTTGGCGTCGCGCTTATGTTTCTCCCGCTCAAGGTGCTGGATCAGGGCGTTCAACCCCCGCTCGGGACATGCCTCGGGCGCGCCGTCAACGAATATGCTGCCGGTGCTTGGCCAACAATTGACGTTTCCGACCTTAAGGTGATGGCGCGAGTGGACGGTGAACCAAAAATTCAACTCATTCAGTTTTTTTAGGACGGGCCACATCTCAAGCGACGGTTCGATGCGTGTTTTTGGCGAACTTTTCTCGCGGGGCTTCCTGCCCATTGGGCGAAGGCATCGATCGACATTGCGCCTCGTAGATCTCGACATATAAAATCTCCCTATACCTACCCACCAGTTGGGCTGAAGATATATAGCGACGAGGTGGTTCCCAATTCGTGGGTTTCCGATTTCCCGGCCCTATCGAGTCGAGATGCAGAAATCTGGTGGGAGGCTTTTCGACAATGCACAGGGAAGATCTGAAGAGGTAATGTAGCTAGTCTTCACCGGAAGCTCGCGACCGCAGGAGATCCCGTGATTAAAGTCTCTATTGGTGGTCCGACGCAGTTCGTGGCTCTAGCCAGGATTAACTCGACATCCTCGGTGCCGTCGATGATTGGCAACGCATCGCCGCCTAAGCCTGCAGGGGCATGGCGCAGTCGATGCCGTTTGCCAGCTCGATGAGTTGTAAGCGGTAGGGAAATCCAAGAGCTCATAATGGTGGCCATCCTTCTGCTTTCATGAAGGCGGCGGCCTCGGCGAGCAATTGCTGCGCCTCATAATCACCGCCCTTCATCGCGCGCTCGACAACATCCGCCAACGCGCGATCGAACTTGACCAATTGCTCGCTTGGCGGCGGCTGATGGCGCATATATCGCTGAAGCGAATTGCAGAATTCAGCGATGCGAGGACGTGCGGATGGTGACCAGGTCATGGCCGCCCCCGCATTGGAACCTCGATGCAGTGCATGATATTTTTCGCCGATATCAGACCGCCAAGAGCGACCTGGTCGCCCGCGCGATACATCATGAGGCGTTGTGTCGGCCGAATTGCCCCGGCGTAAAAAAGGACGCAGTATCGTTCCTTGAAGACAAGGTCCTAAACAAACTGCCTCCCTAGGTCGCCGTTCGTAAATACACTGATCGCTTACGAACGTCGGCCCTGTCTCGGCGGACAGCAACGGTCGATGAAGGGCCGGTATCCGAAAACCTTCACAATAGCGGACTTCGCGGGCTCGATCGCCAAGGCACTCACAGGGCGCGAACACCAGAGCTCTTCCTCCCAAGCGGGGGCAAACTGTGCTAAGCATCCGGTGGGGCTCAGGGCCAAGGGCCTATCGGTACGAAGGGAGTGACCAAATGCGTTACGTTCTTGCTGCGATCTTCGTTTGCGCGGTCGGTATGCCCGCGGCGTCCGCTCTGCCAACGGTCAGCTCCAATTCGCTTTCGGTGTTGAAAGGGAACCCAATAGTGCAGGTAGTGAAGCGCCATCGCCCGCACTCTCATCATCACAGCCGCAGCGGCGGCATCCATCCTTTGGTCGGAAGCGGTGACTACTAATTCGGAAGAGAAGCCATAGGGCTTCGATTGCGGCGCGGGCCTTCCAGCTCGGACACCGTAGCGGCCAAGACGGAATAGATAGCTGTTTTTCAAGGGGCAGGCGTGGCAGCACCGACTCCATCTGTTCGGATGGCGGCGACGGTTCTCACTCGCCGATGACTGCAGCATCGCAGACGACCGCTTCGAGCCGTTCATTGACGCTCCGACTAAGTTCGGCGAAGGACCGCTGTAGGTCAATTCGCCCGTGCCGGAGTTTGCTTCGGGGGGCGGCTTGTCCTTCGACTCCGGAAATTGGGCGGCGCCCCACCAATTACGCAGAGCGCCAGTTCCAGACATCGGTAGCGCCATTGGCGTGGTCGCGTTGTTCAGCGCGCACTCCGTAGTCGCAGGGGAAGCCGTAACTATCGACAACTTCCCGCGCGTCGAGACAGACTATTACTTCAAGACCAGAGCGGATGCAGGCTGCTTCGGTAAACTCTGTAACGAGCGAGGACCGCAGCCGGTCGATGACCAGCCCGTCATTCGTCTGCGCGGAGCGGATCGCCTACATCGACCGCCGAGAATTGGAGTTGGTCTAGCAGCCATCCGCTCGCGGTAATTCAAGCATGGTCCATTCACTATATCGGTCGCGGGTTCCACAAACGTAGAGAATTTCGAGTCCATTGGTGTTTGCGAACTCCGGTGGCCCATCCCTCGCAATCCCACGTCTGCAGGCGGCTTACGGCGCCGAGGCGGACTCTGGCAGACCATCCGCTGCGGCTATTGCTCCGCGGCCTTTTTTCGATCGGTAATGCGGAGGGCACTAACTGAATTCCTTGCGGCAATTGACGCGAAGCCATGAGACCAATCCTATTTATCGACGCGAACCAGTACCTGAAGCTTTACGGAGTGGTTAAGGGGAAAAAGCTGCTCGATTCGCTGGAAGAGCAGAAAGCCTACATTTTCGTGTCGGCGCAGATCGTTGACGAAGTCTTTCGGAACAAGCTTGGTTGCGCGCAGATTTCTTTTCGGACAAAACCCGCCCGGGAAACCAAAGGCCCCACTTGGCGATGAGATAACATGGGAACAGTTGTTGACCAACTGCAAGAAAAGCAAGACCACGCGACTTTGGATTAAGAGCATGCGAGCAAGCACCTCGCGGCCTTCATAGGCCGGATGCGAAACCACTTCATTGATGCGAGCTTGTGCGGACTCGTCGGAGATATGACCAGATCTGGTGTATGAGCGGGATTTCAGCATGGCCTGATCAGGCGGCCAACTTCTGATCGACGGGCGGTTGATTGTCTTTCACCGCTTCGCCGTTTTTAAACACTGCTCCCTGCAACAAGACCGCGATTTTATCGGCACCGTAGATTTTGTGCCAGCTTTTTTCTGCCTCCTCCATCAGCTTGAAGGCGAGCCCCAGGAACGTATCCCGCGAGACGCAGTTCCGGGTTCTCGTCGTTCGATGCCGCACCGTGGCGAAGGTGGACTCGATCGGGTTGGTGGTGCGGATATGCTGCCAATGCTCGGCGGGAAAGTCGTAGAATGCCAGCAGCGCATCCTCATCCTTCTTCAGTTTTTCAACGGCCTGCGGGTATTTGTCGCCATATCTGCTAACAAAGCGCTTGAAGGCTCGCTCAGCCATTTCAAGCGTCGGGGCCAGCCAGATCTCTTTCAGGTCCGCCTTGGCCTTGCCGTGCAGCGCCTTGGGTAGCGCATTCAGGACGTTGACCATCTTGTGCATCCAGCACCGCTGATGACGCGTTTTCGGATAGACCTCGTTCAAGGCCGCCCAAAACCCCATCGCCCCATCACCGATTGCCAGCAACGGCCCGGCCTTCAATCCACGCTCTTTCAAATCCAGCAGCAGATCGCGCCAAGACTCTTTGGATTCCCGGATCCCATCGCCAATCGCCACCCGCTCCTTGCTGCCGTCGGTCTTCACGCCAATGATAACCAGCAGGCACTGTTTGTCGGTTTCGTCCGCACGCAGGCCGGTATAGACACCATCAACCCACCAGTAAACGTACCGTTCGCCTGAAAGATCGCGCTTGTTCCAAGCCTTCCAGTCGTCAGCCCATTGCGTTTTCAACCGGCTCACCACGGCAGGCGACAGCCCCTTGGCTTCCTCGCCAACCAGCGCCCGCAGAGCCTCGCTCATGTCGCCGGTCGATATGCCCTTGAGGTACAGCCATGGCAATGCTGCCGAGATGCGCGGCGTTCGCCGCACATAGGGCGGTACCAGCTGCGAGTTAAATTTAATGCCACTGCCAGACCGATCCCGAACCTTCGGCACACGCACCGTCACCGGCCCGACGGCGGTCAGAATGTCGCGCTCCGGCTGGTAGCCATTGCGTACGACCACTTGCTGGCCACCGGTTGTTGTCACATGGGCATAGGACGATAGAAGGACCTGCATCTCGGCTTCAACGACCTGCTGGATAATCTGCCGTGCCCCCTGACGGATCAGTTCCTCCAGCGGCACCCTGCCTTCCTCAGAAAAGGTAAATGTTTCTGGACGGCTCAAGGCTTCCTTTGTAAACTTTCTCACGGTGGCGTTCTCCTAGCTGAGATTGATCTAGACAATCTTTTTTCAGCAGAAGTTCGCCGCCAACTCAACCCATTACCTCAAATCCGCCCGTACACCACTTTCGGCCATATCTCGACTCGTCGGCTTGTTCTTGCTGATCTTGCTGATATTGAGAGAGGGCCATGGAAATTTCTCCATTGTATTGTTAAGAGTTGTCGTCAGATCGGCCAATGAAGCCCAAGCTTCTTAAAAACTCTGGATCGCGTGCGAGCGCAGCGTCGCGCGCATCGCGTTGGCGGGCATCTCGAAATCCTTTTGAAATCGCCGCAACCATTTCCTCTATGCGCTGCGCCTCGGCGCCGCTGAGCCGCGCGAAACCGGCGCCGAGACGGCCATCCAGTTTCTTTGGTCGCCGTTTCCAACCTTCGTTGCCGTCTTTCTCTTCGGCCTCGCGCGAATTGGGGCTGATCACGCCGCCTCGCGGTTGAATGATTTTTGGTTCGGCCGGAACTTGGTCGCCCGGTTTTCCTGGAGGAATTCGAGGGTCCGACTTCGGCGGCCCGGGGCACACAAAATCATCGTACTGTTCGGGTTGATAAGGGGGCATGTCACGCATCGCTCATCACGCCTCCATCAATTCATGTCAATGACGGAGACAAATTGTGCCAAATGGCGGCGTGGGCTGCCCGACGATTTCGCCGCAACCCGTTGATTTCATCAGAATTCCGGGGGCGTGATTTTGACGGCGGGCGCTCGGCGCACTTGCGCCGATCTTCAACTTCACAGACAATTTGGGGAATTTCCCCATTTTGACCGCCGCGTTTCAGTCTAAAAGAAAACTGCGGCCTGGTGGTGTCCGGCCGCAGGCTCGTTGAAGGTTCAGTATCGTTTCGCGATATCCTATTCCACAAATCCTCGCGCGCGGCCGCCGGGGACCCTGCAGGAACAGCCAGTCCCAAGCCAACCCGGCTCACGGAGCCGGCACGTCTTCACAGATGTCGCGCAATAATCTCCGGGGCCCGCCAGGCCGCCCGGCGCGGGGGAGCTTGCCACGGGGGAGACCGCCACGCTTCGTCCGGTCATCATAGGCGCGGTCGCCTCGGTAGCTAATGCCAGCGGAGCGGTCGCGAGGCCCCCTAGCTACCCCGCCGGATCGAAGTCACTCAGATAGAGAAGACGGCAGGGACGGCCACTCGCCTGGACACGGCGAATTATGTCATGGCAGACACAAAGGAAAATCAAGGGGGTTAGCACTCATTGATCTGCTGTTTTTAGAGGGACTATTTTTGACGTTCCTTTCCGCCGCCTTCCGCTGCATTTCGAGATGCGAAGGCGGCTCCGAGGAAAGGAAAAATCGAGTAGGCTCAAAGTGCTGGGGTGTTGCACTTCGCGTCGGAATTCAGGGGCGTTTAAAGCTCTAGTCGCACGTGGGTATGCCCTTGTGGCCGACACCTCGATTGAACCGATATTTCCCAGATGACACGGGATTGGACCGTCAAATCGGCTCTGCTTGGCCGTTTTGGCGCTCTCCGCCACCGCCACCTCTGCAGTTAAACCCTCTGCGGTCCATAACGTTCCACAGCGTGACGAAAATTGTCGAATTGATTGTGATCAAGATGCATCTCTCCCGTGAGTTTGGCTCGAACGCATGACGACCGAACATTTCACGTAGGCGCTGGATCGGGCGGCGGTCGAAGTTCGGCGATCATTCGTAGGATGTCGGCGAAGAGATTTTTGGGAATGGCGATTTCGGCCATCTGAAACGCGACATAGCGGCCATGGCTCACGATCTTCGCGCCGATCTTGATCAGCTTTTCCTTCAAACTCGTCAGCGACCAATCCTCACATGGGGAGGTCCAGGTCAAGGGGTGAGATTCAGTCGCGCATAAGTGAAACTCCGGTCGCTGTTTCGGTATCCACGGTCTGAGCCCGTTTCCATGATCTAGTCGTTTCCGCACCAGATCAACCTCACATTCGGTCGCCGCGCGAAGCGGCTGCACCAATATCCCGCTTGCGGCGGGCGAGGCTCAGGAGGACGAGACCATTCTTGATAACGGCTTTTCAGGCCACGGATTGGTTTGGTTCGTCCACCCGGATCCGCCGAGACTGATCAAGTCCCGGTAGATTGCTTCAATCTCTTCTGATCGCCTTTCAGGCGCTCTTCACAATGGCGCCTTCGATGACGACGCCGGCAGTCACATATTTCCACAGCGCCACGAGCAGCTTCCGCGCTAGCGCCACGATGCTCGTTTTCTTAAGACGGCCGCCATTGCGGCTGACCCGGTCCTTGAACCACAGAGCCAGCGCCGATTGCGGCTGATTGCGCAGCCATAGCCAGGCGAGTTGGATGAGTGTTGTCCGCAATCGCGGATTTCCTGCTTTAGACACGCCCTGTTCGCGATCGACCGATCCACTTTGCCAAGGGGTCGGAGCTAGGCCCGCGTAAGAAGCGACCTGGCGTCGATTGTCGAAGTGTCGGAACAGCCCTTCCGACCAGAGGACGGCGGCGAACTCTGGCCCGATACCCTTGATGTTGAGCAACATCGCCGGCGGCCCCGGCGCTGGCGCCGCGGCTTTCGCCGCAGCGAACAGCGCGTCGCGCTCGGCCTCCACCGCCTTGATCTGTTCAAGTAGCTGTTCGAGTTCGAGCGAGTTCCCGGCCGATCTGAGCCTTGAGATGCTTTGGCAAGAGACGGCCATCGCCCGTCCTCAACTCGTCGAGCCGTTGCCGTCGATCGCGGCGTAGCGGCTTGTAGCCGGATACACCCTGGCAGAACAGCAATCCTTTGATGCGATTGACGTGCTTGACCCGCTCGGCGATCAGGATCTTGCGCTCGCGACAAAGTCGGCGGCGGTCCTCTTCCTCGGGTGTTGGCGCTTTGACCATCGCGCACACCCGAGGCTCGCCGCGCTTATACGCCAGCAGCGTGCGAAGCAGCGCCTCGCCGTCGATCCTGTCAGTCTTCGGCCGCCGGCGCCGACGTGAGGTCGCGATCGAGGCCGGATCGACGACGTGGCTTTCGATCCCTTCATTCTGCAACACACGGTAAATCCAGAAGCCGTCCAACCCCGCTTCCTGAATGACGATGATCGGGAACGATTTTCCAGTCCGCGCAAACGCCTTCTGCTTGAACTCCGAAAAGCGCGCCAACAGCGCGTAGATGTCCCCGGCAGGCAAGCTGTGCTTCGACATCTTCTCTCCGCCGTCTGGTGACAGCGACGTGATCAGCCAGGTTGAACGACTGAGTTCCAACGAGATGAATATCGCGCCAAGATCATTACGGATAGCGTTCGGTGCTTCGGATCGGTCAGCTACGGTTTGCATGGTCGTCTCCAGAGTGGGTGGTCGCAACCTCACTCTGCCAGAGCGCCGGTCGCTATCCACCTCCCCATAGGATCTTGATCGGCTCCGGAGTCGCCAGCGTGCGCAGAAAATTACCGAGATTGTAGGCCAGCGCATGAAGTTGAAGCCGAACTGCGTTGGCGGCGAACGACCGACATGAGAGCCGTGTCCACTTGATCGCGCCCTTGCCCTCCTTGATCCATATGTGGACGGCCCGCTCCTCGCAAGGGGGTTGGGCAGTGCTCTGGTCAGATCGCTTGCGTCCATATGTCCGGCCTGTTGTCGCGCTCGCACATGAACGCTGGCCAAGATGGTTTCCGCGACACAAGTTCCAATCACTGCTGCGACCTTCGGCGGCCGATGGATCAAGCGGAATGCCTCGTGTCTTGGATCGATCGATCACACCATCTGCTCGTGACCTTGCAAGTTCTGGCATCGGCTCAGCACGGTTGCAATTGAGTTGCTCCCCGTGTCGGGCTGATCTCTAAGCCGCGCTCGCCAGAGTGGCCAGCGTGGATTTCGCAACGTAGCTTTCGCCGGTGACCATAAGCTTCCAGGCGATGCGGGCCATTTTGTTGGCCAACGCCACGGCGGCCAACTTCGGCGGTTTGCGTTTGAGGAGGTCGACGATCCAGGGCGACCCACGCCCACCGCGTCGAACATGTTGGATGATGGAGGTGGCGCCAACCACCAACACGCTGCGCAAGGCCTCGTCGCCAGCCCGAGTGATGCCACCCAGCCTGACCCTGCCCGCCGTCGAATGGTCCTTCGGTGTCAAGCCTATCCAGGCCGCGAACTCTCGCCCCGATCGGAATAGCTCGGGCGCCGGGGTCTTCATCATCAGCAGAACTGCACCAATCGGACCGACGCTGGGGATCTTATACCGCTTCCATAGCTGACTGAATCGAGGCGCTTGTGGAAGCGTGCACTGAACTTCTCTTTGAATTACCGTTGGGACACAAGGTGTGATTCCCTCTGATCATTGATTCGGAGGGGACAAATGGTGAAATGCACCAGACAGCAGGTCCAGCGGTTGAAAACCGCGCTGCGATGGAAAATACCTTCCGCGCAACGTCAACGCATCCAGATGGTGTTGCTGCGCGAGAGCGGAATGACGCAGCCTTTGATTGCCGCGGCAATGGGCGTGTCGCTGAGCACGGTGAACCGGGCGCATATGGCTTATGACCACGGCGGGATCAAGGCGCTCAAGCCAAAGCCGAGCGGCGGGCGCCAGCGCGAGAACATGACCTTGGAGGAAGAAAAAGCCCTGCTTTCGCACTTTGCCAAGGCCGCCGGAGCGGGCGAAATGTTGAATGTCCACGATCTCAAGGCAGCCTACGAAAAAGCTATCGGGCACCAAACCAGCAACAGCACGATCTATAATCTTCTTTCCAGGCACGGCTGGCGCAAGCTGATGCCGCGCCCGTTTCACCCCAAGCGCGACATTGCGGCTCAAGATGCTTTTAAAAAAACGGCTTTCCAAATGCCGTGAGGAAAGCCAAGCGGGCTGCTGCCAGGCGAGGCCGTCACTTGCGGATCATGTTCGCGGATGAAGCGCGTTTCGGCCGGATCAACCGGCCTCGGCCGTGCTGGGCACCTACCGGCGTCAGGCCTGAGGTCGCCTCCCAACTCATTCGCGAATACATCTATTTGTACGGCGCGGTCTCTCCAAAAGACGGAGCTTGCGTTTATCTGATCATGCCGAAATCGGATACGCAATGCTTCCAGGCCTTCCTCAACGCTCTGTCCCGGAAGTTTTCCAAGCAGGATATCCTCTTGGTGCTCGACGGCGCGCCCAATCATCGCTCTAGTGAACTCAACATTCCCCGCAATATATCGCTGTTCTTCCTGCCGCCCTACGCGCCAGAGCTCAACCCGAAGGAAAATCTATGGGATGAGATCCGCGAGAAAATTTTCAAGAACTACGCCCTCAAATCAATTGACGCCGTGCGCGCCAAACTCGATCAGGCGATCCTCTACATCGAACGCAATCCAAAAATTGTAAAATCCATCACATCATTCCCATACATACGAAAGTCATGGTGATCTGGAAATGGTATTAGCGAGACGTCGGCTGCATTCGTTGGCCTTATGCCAGGCCATGAGCTTGGCGTCGACTTCGTCAATTTGCGCCTGCAACCGCGCATATTCTGCAGCTTGGGCCGCGAACAGCTCCCGAGCAAGGGCGGGCACGCTCTCATCAGCTTGAATACGCTCGAGCAGCGTAACCAAGTGAGCCTTACCCTTGGTGGCGGTGAAACCGAACTCGGCCGCGTAGCCACGGATGGAATTCGAAAGCTGCGTGCGATTGCGGATCAGCCGATCACGCAACCCGACCATCATCAGGGCTGCCTGCTGCTCAGTTGTCTTTACCGGCACGAAACGCATTGTCGGCCAACTCATCGCCTCGCAAAGCGCCTCGGCGTCGGCGCCATCATTCTTGCCCCGCTTCACATACGGCTTGACCAACTGGGGCGCTATTAGCCTCACCTCGTGGCCGAACGGCCCCAAAAGCCGTGCCAAATAGTGGGCTGCGCCGCAGGCTTCAATTCCGATCACCGTCGGCGCAAGCGCCTTGAAGAACGCCACCATATCCTTGCGGCGTAACTTCTTCCGCAAAACCACCCCCGACGGCATCGATTGTGCCAGAATGAGGTCGTTGCAGATCTCAGACAATGGAGACCGTCCGTGGGCCGTCCGCCGAACGAAGTGCGGCGTTCCTATGCGAACTTCACCTATCAAGCCGGAAGCTGGACGAAGCCGCGTCGGGTGATCGCCAAGGTCGAGTGGCATCCGGGCGAGCTTTATCCGCGCATCGGCTTCATCGTCACCAACATGGCGCGGCCATCCGAGCTCCGATGACATCAATTGCATTAGCTAAAATTTAATCTGACATATGGTGTTCTGGCCCCCTGGCACAACGGTAGCCGAGGCGGGGCGCGGAGCGGTCGGGGTTGCGCAGCGCCCCGCCTCGGCGAATTGGAGAACACCATGACCACCGAACAGAAGATCATCCGCGCCAAGGTCGGGCTGCTGGAGCTTGCCAAGCAGCTTGGTAATGTGAGCCAAGCTTGCAAGATGATGGGTTATAGCCGCGACAGCTTCTACCGCTTCAAGGAGCTTTACGACAAAGGCGGTGAGCTGGCGTTGCAAGAGATCAGCCGCAAGAAGCCAGTGCTGAAAAACCGCGTCGCACAGGAGATCGAAGACGCCATCGTGGCGGTTGCCATCGAGCAGCCGGCTTTTGGCCAGGTCCGCGTCGCCAACGAGCTGAGGAAGCGCGGGCTCACGGTCTCGCCCGCCGGCGTGCGTTGCGTGTGGCAGCGTCATGACCTCGAGACCATGAACAAGCGGCTCAAAGCCCTGGAGGCCAAGAGCGCCCAGGAAGGCCTGGTACTGACCGAGGCCCAGCTCGTCGCGCTGGAAAAGGCCAAGACCGAGAAGGAGGCCCATGGCGAATTTGAGAGCGAGCATCCGGGCTACTGCGGCGCCCAGGACACGTTCTATGTTGGCAATCTGAAGGGGGTCGGGCGCGTCTACCAGCAAACCTTCATCGACACCTACGCCAAGGTTGCTTGCGCCAAGCTCTATGATCGCAAGACGCCGATCACGGCGGCCGATCTTTTGAACGACCGCGTGATCCCCTTCTTCGATAGTCATGAGGTTAAGCTGCTACGCATGCTGACCGACCGCGGTAGCGAGTACTGCGGCAATCCAGAGAGGCACGAGTATGAGCTGTATCTCGCGATCGAGGACATCGATCACTCGCGCACCAAGACGAAGAGCCCGCAGACCAACGGTATCTGCGAGCGCTTCCACAAGACCGTGCTCAATGAGTTTTACCGCGTCGCGTTCCGCAAAAAGGTATACCGTTCCATTGACGAGCTGCAGGCCGATCTTGATATGTGGGTCCGCGAATACAACGAGTCGCGGCCGCATCAAGGCCGCTGGTGCTTCGGCAAAACGCCGATGCAAACGTTCCTTGACGCAATGCCGATGACGAAGGAGAAAATGATCGCCGCTTAACAACGCCGGACACCAAAACCCGATCGCTTAACCAGGCACCGTCTGTCAGATCGAGTCTCGGCTAATACACATCAATGCCTTGGGACATTTGCCGCCAAGCCACATCGGCTCGGACATCACCTCGAGCGTGATACGTTCAGATTGAATTGGACCACGCTCTAGAGTCTTTGATGACGCATGATCTTTTCGGAAAACCGGTTCGAACTTTCGCGGATCATGCTCTCGACTTGTCGAATCTGACAAGTCGCCACCAACGCGAACGCCTTTCCGGGAACTTTTCTGCGCAGAAGCCATCTAACGGGCGTCAACCAAACGCTCGGGCGCTTTCGAAGTCCGATGGCAAAGCCAGGAGTATCTCATGCTAATCCGATTGAGCACGTCGATTGCCGCACTCTGCATGCTAAGCGGCGCGGCCTTCGCGCAAGGCGCCGCCAAGCCCACGGATCCCCAGATTGCTCACATCGCCTATACGGCGGGAGAGCTCGACATAGAGGCTGCCAAACAGGCCCTCTCGAAATCCACCAACAAAGATGTGCGTGCTTTCGCCGATGGCATGGTGAGCGACCATACGGCGGTGAACAACAAAGCCCTCGATCTCGTGAAGAAACTCAATGTCACACCGGAAGACAATGACACCAGCCGCGCCTTGAGCAAGGCGGCGGCCGAGAAACGAGCCGAACTGTCGAAGCTCGATGGCGCGGCATTCGATAAGGCCTATATGGCCAATGAGGTCGCGTATCATAAGACAGTGAATGGCGCACTCGAGACAACACTTATTCCGTCCGCCAGCAATCCTGAGCTCAAGAGCCTGCTGCAAACCGGCCTTAAGATCTTTCAGGGCCATGAACAGCACGCCGAACAAGTCGCCAATGAATTGAAATGAGAAGCGTCCAATGCGGCCCGGACGGTATCTTCAATCCTTATGCTCATGGCAAAAGGAAGGACGTCCGTCCCGCCGCACGCGCAAGCCATTGACATTGCGATCGGCACGTTCGTCGTCTCGCCGGTGGCAATCAAAGCAACCGGCGGAACCATCGAGCGGGTCCATCATGACATTGTCGCGCACGGGGGCGGCTGTGCGCGACAAACGGGACGTGATGGTTGTGACTAAAAGTCGGCACGCTTAATTGAGAGGCTGGTATTTTCGGGTATGATTGTCGCTGGGGCAATATCGCCATCACGCCGGAGGAAGGACTTTTCGCAAATTTTTACAATTGTACATTTGCACCCAGCGCAGAATACCGGATTTTAGCGCTCGCCCCCTATGACGCGCGGCGCTGTACCTTTGGTCAAATTCTGATCTCGTCTGCGCCCCATTGGTAGATGCCATCCGGGGTTGGTTCAAAATCGCGCAGATAGATATATTCCTCGAGTGCCATCACGATATGATCGCATTCCGGGCCGGTTGGCGCTGTCCATATCACCCGCGCCGGACGGCGTTCCGTCGCGATGGCGTTAATCGCGGCAAGGACCGCCGGTTGCGTCTCGAGTTCCTCCGCTTCGCTTAAGGGAATGTCATTTTCCATGGCGATGGCCGGATCGCGGTAGTTACGGCATTTCTTCATGTCCCAATCCCCCATTGGCTGACTCGATCGCGCGCTTAGTAGCTCATGCGCAAATCCTCATCATGGATCATTATGGCGCATCATTGCGGGATTTCGCAAAGACAAACACCCATAGGCCGCTTGCCTTCGCCGGAGCTGTCCATCGAACCGGGCCAACTCCTTTTTGTTTGGCGCAAAGAGAGCGCGCGCCGAGCGTGCGCCGCCGGAAGGGTCGCGCCGTTTATTTGCAGCGATGGCAGGCCAATTGCACCAGCCCGGGCGCGTTGACACATAGGTGCATCGGCTCCCGACAGCCGTCCTCTTCACGAGCAGGACAGCACAGGAAAGAACCATGGCCCGCGCCCAAATCGCCTACCGGGTCGAGACGCCTTTGGTCGCGCCCCTCGAGCGGCACATGACTGGCAAGGAGAACGCCGGCCTCGAAGATCCGGATCTCATCGGCAAAAACATGAACGTCGAGGATGCGGCGCCAGAGATATGACCAGATCTGGTGTATGAGCGGGATTTCAGCATGGCCTGATCAGGCGGCCAACTTCTGATCGACGGGCGGTTGATTGTCTTTCACCGCTTCGCCGTTTTTAAACACTGCTCCCTGCAACAAGACCGCGATTTTATCGGCACCGTAGATTTTGTGCCAGCTTTTTTCTGCCTCCTCCATCAGCTTGAAGGCGAGCCCCAGGAACGTATCCCGCGAGACGCAGTTCCGGGTTCTCGTCGTTCGATGCCGCACCGTGGCGAAGGTGGACTCGATCGGGTTGGTGGTGCGGATATGCTGCCAATGCTCGGCGGGAAAGTCGTAGAATGCCAGCAGCGCATCCTCATCCTTCTTCAGTTTTTCAACGGCCTGCGGGTATTTGTCGCCATATCTGCTAACAAAGCGCTTGAAGGCTCGCTCAGCCATTTCAAGCGTCGGGGCCAGCCAGATCTCTTTCAGGTCCGCCTTGGCCTTGCCGTGCAGCGCCTTGGGTAGCGCATTCAGGACGTTGACCATCTTGTGCATCCAGCACCGCTGATGACGCGTTTTCGGATAGACCTCGTTCAAGGCCGCCCAAAACCCCATCGCCCCATCACCGATTGCCAGCAACGGCCCGGCCTTCAATCCACGCTCTTTCAAATCCAGCAGCAGATCGCGCCAAGACTCTTTGGATTCCCGGATCCCATCGCCAATCGCCACCCGCTCCTTGCTGCCGTCGGTCTTCACGCCAATGATAACCAGCAGGCACTGTTTGTCGGTTTCGTCCGCACGCAGGCCGGTATAGACACCATCAACCCACCAGTAAACGTACCGTTCGCCTGAAAGATCGCGCTTGTTCCAAGCCTTCCAGTCGTCAGCCCATTGCGTTTTCAACCGGCTCACCACGGCAGGCGACAGCCCCTTGGCTTCCTCGCCAACCAGCGCCCGCAGAGCCTCGCTCATGTCGCCGGTCGATATGCCCTTGAGGTACAGCCATGGCAATGCTGCCGAGATGCGCGGCGTTCGCCGCACATAGGGCGGTACCAGCTGCGAGTTAAATTTAATGCCACTGCCAGACCGATCCCGAACCTTCGGCACACGCACCGTCACCGGCCCGACGGCGGTCAGAATGTCGCGCTCCGGCTGGTAGCCATTGCGTACGACCACTTGCTGGCCACCGGTTGTTGTCACATGGGCATAGGACGATAGAAGGACCTGCATCTCGGCTTCAACGACCTGCTGGATAATCTGCCGTGCCCCCTGACGG
Organism: uncultured Alphaproteobacteria bacterium; assembly: GCA_963784075.1. GTDB lineage: Bacteria > Pseudomonadota > Alphaproteobacteria > Rhizobiales > Beijerinckiaceae > Methylocapsa. The sequence continues at coordinate 314,275 of CAWAQW010000024.1, forward strand.
ATCAGTTCCTCCAGCGGCACCCTGCCTTCCTCAGAAAAGGTAAATGTTTCTGGACGGCTCAAGGCTTCCTTTGTAAACTTTCTCACGGTGGCGTTCTCCTAGCTGAGATTGATCTAGACAATCTTTTTTCAGCAGAAGTTCGCCGCCAACTCAACCCATTACCTCAAACCCGCCCGTACACCACTTTCGGCCATATCTCGCGGCGCCACGCTGGTCACCAGCAACCTGCCATTCGATGAATGGACCTCCATATTCGGCTCGGAAAGGCTCACCGGCGCCTTGCTCGACCGGCTCACCCATCATGTCCACATCCTGGAGATGAATGGCGAAAGCTACCGGCTCGCTGCCAGCAAGAAGGCGCAACGGCGATCGGCTCAGGAGCGAAGCCAAAATCCGAAAATGCCAAACGAAGGAGACCTCGCCACCAAAATATAAATCGGCATGGAAGCACGAAAATAAATCGGGGCTTCACAGCCCTTTTCTCGTAACCCAACTGGTACACTTTCACGCCGCCATTTGGCACAATTTGTCTCCGTCATTGACACCCGCCTTTCGAGCTTGAGAACCGACCGATAAGGGGCGAGCGGCAAAGGCTTCAGGGCCGACTTTTCTTCGGCGAAGGCCTCATTAACGATGCGCTGCGTGGTCGCGTGCACGCTCGGATTGGCGACCGTGTCGAGCCAATGCCGCAATTGGGCGTTGAGATCGTCGAGGTTACGAAAGGAGTTGCCGAGGAAGAAGTCCTCGCGAATGTAACGGAACGGCCGCTCCACTTTGCCTTTCGTTTTCGGCCGGTAAGGCCGGCAAGCGCGTGGCTGGAAGCCATAGTGCCGGGCGAGATCGACAAGCGCGCGATTGTAGACGACGAGGCCGTCGGCATCCTCACCAATGACCGCGGTCTTCATGCGATCATAGAGGATCTCATGCGGCACGCCGCCGATTGCCTTGAGAGCGGCGATATGACAGCGCAGGACGCTCTGCAGGTCTTGGTGAACGACGAAGCGGCCCCGGATAAGCCGCGAGTAGCCGAGCACCATGGAAAACAGCCAAACGATGCGCTTGATGCCGGGCTCGTCGGCAAATTCCACCTCGAAATGGGCGAAGTCGACTTGCGCTTGCTGGCCTGGCGGCGTTTCGAAGCGCACTTGGAATCCGGCCGAGCGCGGCGGCCGCAAGTCGCGCACGCAGTCTCTGAGAACGCTGTACCGCCCGCGTAGCCGCGTTCCTTGACCTCGCGCCACAAACGCATTGCCGTTAGGCCGGGATAGGCCGCCAAGCGCTCCTTCAAATAAGGCTCGAATGAATCGGTGATCCGAGGCTGCGGCGCCCGTGTTTTGTATTTCGGCGGCTCAAGCCCCTTGGCGATAGCGCTACGAACGGTTTTCCGATCGACGCAGAGCTGGCGAGCAATGGCGGACACAGACAAGCCTTGTTGATGAAGATCCAAAATCATCACGAGTTCCCCGAGTTTGATCACCGCGCCGCTCCCTCCCGCCAAAGGGAGTAGCATCGGCGAGTTCGTCCCCGTCGGGCCTGCCAGGGCTCGTCCTGGAAGGCTCGACATCAGGAAAACTGGGGAATTTTCAAACGCCATAACTGGGGAGAATTAATCCGCCGCTGACACCCTGTACGCTGGATGGCGAGGATGCGGGCTTCGACATGCGCGTTCAGGATGTCGCGGCCGGCGTCTCCCCGGCGCTAAAATCGAGCATTGGGGACCGCGATACGGCCATCGGATTGCGTTGGGCCGGCGATCCGCGCGAGCAGCTCGCGGCGCTCGTGGTTTGCGCAGCGCTGGTCAAGCACTTCGACGCCATCGTCCATGAGCCGGATCAGGACAAACTGCTGCCGTTCGATCAGGAGTCTACGGGATCGAACCCGTCGCGCTCACCAATAAAATCAATGGCGTAGAGCTGTTTTGAGTGGGGAAGCTTGGCTTTGAGGTAACTTGTAGGTAACGCGCAAATCTTTCAAGGCCAACCAAACATCACAATTTGTGCACAAATCCATCAACGAGCGTGCTTCTCCTTATGCTCCTCGTTGTGCTCATCCTCGTGCTCCTCCTTATGCTTCGCGAAATAGCGGACGCATTGACCTTGGTTCTTGAAGGGTCCTGGTGAGCAAGTGAAATTTTGCCATCCCCCGTATTTGCAGTCATCTTTCGTCCCTGGAGTCAGTGTCGCGGCTCGGGTCGTATTGCCTTGGCCGCTGCTTGTATTGGTGAAGGCGATGGTTGCGGAGTAGGTGCCGGGGCCAAACCCGCAGGCGTTCACAGAGAATTTCACTGTAACTGGGGGCGGGACCGTGCCGGAGGTGAAGGAGGCGTTGAGCCAACTCGGAATCCTCGAGATCGAATAAGGAACGCTGCCGCTCGAGGAACTCAGCTGATAATTGAACGACGCGGGCGAGAAGATCTGCCCTTGGATGCCCGAGGCCGCGATGTCGTTCGGGGGCGAGACTTGCAACGTCGGCGGCGGCGGCGGCATGATGCCCACCCCAGAAGGGCTAGTCCCCACCGTGACCGTGGCCGTCACCGTGTTGGTCGCCGTGTCGATCACCGGGTTGGAGCCAAAATTCGTGACATAGGCGTGTTTCCCGTCCGGGGTGACGGCGACCTGATTGGGGCTCCCCACCAGGATCGGGGTCCCCACCACCGTGTTTGTGGCCGTGTCGATCACCGAAACATTGAGGCCATTCGTGACATAGACGTGTTGCCCATCCGGGGTGACGGCGACCCCATTGACCGCATTGGGTTCAGTCCCCACCGTGACCGTGGTCGTCACCGTGTTTGTGGCCGTGTCGATCACCGAGACAGTGCCGGGCGTCACGGTCGTGTAATCTTGCGTGACATAGACGTGTTTCCCGTCCGGGGTGATGGCGGCCCAAAAGGGGACACCACCCACCGTGACCGTGGTCGTCACCGTGTTCGTGGCCGTGTCGATCACCGAGACAGTGCCGGAACCTTCGTTCCGACATAGGCGTGTGTCCCGTCCGGGGTGACGGCGACCCCCCAGGGGGCAGTCCCCACCGTGACCGTGGCCACCACCGTGTTCGTGGCCGTGGCGATCACTGAGACAGTGCCGTCGCTGTCATTCGTGACATAGACTTGTTGCCCATCCGGGGTGATGGCGACCCCAATCGGGGCAGTCCCCACCGTGACCGTGGCCACCACCGTGTTCCCGGTTGTCTCGATCACCGAAACAGTGTTGCCGTGACCGGCACCCTAACTCACGACATAGACGTGTTGCCCATCCGGGGTGACGGCGACCCCAATCGGGGCAGTCCCCACCGTGACCGTGGCCACCGCCGTGTTGGTCGCCGTGTCGATCACTGAGACAGTGTTGCCTTCACCGTGTTCACCGTAATTCGAGACATAGGCGAAGGGCGCCGCCTCCGCCGGGGAGGCCATCGAGCCTAGCTCCATCGCCAGCACGATGGCGAAGAGGGCCATAAACCCCCGCGCCAATAGAACCAATCTTCTCTTGCCTTTGTTGCTTCCCATGACATCCTCCCTCATAAAAGTTTGATATTAAATTCTTGACCAAAGCAATATTAGATATCATAAAAACATAAATTTGCAAACTTTCACCGTTTATACATATCGATTTTAGTTTTTGCTTGGATGTTGTCGTCAACAGTTCAGAAAATACTTTAAGATCTGAGGCGATCAAAAACAAAAAAAAACGGCCGGTGGCCGCCGTGATCATGCAGAGCGCAAAACTCGACATTTCGTGCGTTTTCCCGACATTGCAAAAATCGTGTCGATTGGCACGCACGAATGGGCACGGTTCATAGTCAATGAGACTTGGTATTAATGGATTGGTCCGGCGCGGTCGCCGGATTGCTGGGCTCTTTTCGCTCGATTGACATCTGCTTCACTCCTAATCAATTAACTCGTCATCAAATAGTCGAACGGTAATCTCAAAACCGCCGTGTCGTCTTCTTTGTTGATGTTTCCCGAACAATTTTTTTGGTTCGAATTTTGATAAGCTGCTTCTCGCGAGGATTTTTAATTCGGACTCGTTCAGGCGCACGACGAACAGGTAATTCTTTGTCGGGTTTCATCATTCTAATTCCGCCCGAATTAATATTGCTTCCGGATCTTTTTCCAATGCCTTGCGCCACGATTGATAATCCCGCTTGAGGTTTTGCAACCGCGACCACTCGGCAGAATTGGCCGCGATGTCCCGCGTGTTGATCGGCGGCGATCTCAGCACATCCAAGGCCTCAACACTCAAAAAACCTTTCTCAGCCGCAGTCAAATTTGCCGCCATGGCTTGAAGTTCCGAACGCTTCCTTAAGGCCGCTGTTTCGAGTTCGACGATTTCCCGCGCAAGTGTCGTGGACTCACTTAAGAAGATTGGCGCTTGTGCCATTCGAATCCTACCGCGAAATACTTCGAGGTCATGTTCGGCCACTTCGAGTTTGGCTTTGAGGCGGCTCATAGCTTAGAGTAGTTCGCTTAATTCCGGGGCACCTCGAAAAATAGGCGCTTCCCTCCACGGTGCAAATCAGATTCAAGGTTCTCATGCTCTGAGCGCGGGAGGTTGGAATGGGACAGCTTGGTTTTTTCGATTTGAACCGACGTTATGAAAGTCTCGATAAAAAGAGCGATCCGCTTGCAGTGATCGCGGCGATGGTTCCGTTCGAATCCTTCCGGCCAAAGCTGAAGGCGGCTCTGATTAAAGGCGAGCTTCGCAAGAGCGACGCGGAACGCAAGAGTTCAGCGGGACGCAAGCCTTGGGATGAAGTCGTGATCTTCAAGGCGCTGGTGTTGCAGGCGCTCTACAATCTCTCCGACGATCAGGCGGAATACCAGCTTCGTGATCGCTTCTCCTTCATGCGCTTTCTCGGTTTGGGGCTGGAGGATGCGGTTCCCGACGCCAAGAACTCTATGGCTCTATCGCGAGGCGCTGGCGAAGGCGGGCGCGGTGGAAGAGCTGTTCGATCTGTTTGACGGGTTCTTGAAGGACAAGGGCTATCTCGCCATGGGCGGGCAGATCATCGACGCAACGATCGTGTCGGCGCCCAAGCAGCACAATTCGCGCGAGGACAACGAGACGATCAAGGAAGGCAAGATGCCGGAAGACTGGAAATCGAAGCCGGCCAAGAACCGCCAGAAGGACAAGGACGCGCGCTGGACGAAGAAGCATGAGCGCTCGTATTTTGGATACAAGAACCATATCGGCGTCGACCGCCGGCACAAACTCGTGCGCCGTTACGTGGTGAGCGACGCGAGCGTGCACGACAGTCAAAAGTTCGAAGATGTTCTTGATACGAGCAACACGGCTTCGGACGTGTGGGCCGACAGCGCCTATCGCAGCGATGACATCGAGGAAAAGCTCGCTGAGCGCGGCCTGAAGAGCCGCATTCATCGCAGGGCCTATCGCAATCGCAAACTCAGTGAGGCGCAGAAGGCCGCCAATACGACGCGCTCGAAGGTGCGCGCCCGCGTCGAGCATGTATTTGGTGATCAAAAGAATGGCATGGGAGCCGAGCTCGTGCGCACCATCGGCATCGTTCGCGCCCGGTGCAAGATCGGAATGATGAACCTCGTCTACAACATGCGCCGCTTCGTTTGTCTTGAAAGGATGGCCGCCGCGGCCGGGTGAACCGGCGCGCCATGCGTCGGGTCGCGTGCGTTGAGCCGATCAAGCCACCACCTGAGAAATCGGTGGCGACTGAACGATCTACCGCGTTGCGAACTCGAACGCCGGTCATCACACCATAAGGGGATATTTTTTCGAGGTGCCCTCGAATCAGTTAACTCGCCCGCTTTGTGGTGATGTGAAATCAGTGGAGTTAGGACCACTTCCTAATAAGTGGAATGGCCAAATCGCTGTCGTAACCGGCTCAATAGTAGTAATTCTCGCTGCGAAGATTGCAGACCATCGCGTTGAAGGCAACGATCACATCGGCGTTTGCCTTGTCGGTCGCGTCCTCAAACTTCTGGACGTTATCCGATACTGGCGGCGGAGTGTATGTTGGCGGGGGCGCTGGCGGCAGAGGCACTGAAAATGGATCCACTGGTCTCGTTTTCGGCGCTGCTATCGCAAGCGCCGGTGTAAGCAAAACGCACGTCATAAGGGACGGCCGCAATTTGTGAAGTCTGATTGCGTACAATAATTCTCTCCCATCTTCGTTTAGTCTCCACAGGCCATTGTTATTCGTCTATTGTCACCAGTTCCGAATCCTCCACCTCAACCTTCGATAGCGGTCGTATCGTCGGATCATACAAAGAGACAAAATGTTCATTATTATCGTTGCGTATACATGCAACGTCACCACTTGATGATATAGAGAAAATGGTAAATACCTCGTCTGGACATTTGTCATATGTTACTTTGTCGCCCTTTTTATATTCGCGCAGCAACACCTTCAAGGCGGCCGCCACCAATTTTAGATCACAACAATCTTTGAGATAGTGATTTATCAGGCTGCCATATTCCTCGCGGCTATAGTGCTCAAATAGTGACTTAGCGAACGCTATGCTTGCTCGCGTTGTCGTGCTCCATCCGGCACGGAAAAACTTCCGCTTCTCTTTCTCTATGTCGCTCACGCATAAATAATGTTCAAAACCCTTAATATCTCTCACTCCATTATCATAAGCTTCGATACTAAAGCTGATGATTTCAGCTTCTGTTAGTTTGTTTGTTGCCATTCCTGGAATCTCCAAAGACAAGTGTTACGCGTCCATCGTCATCAAACATGCGCCCCGCCACGATTGGGAGAACTTTAGGGACACGCGGCGAACCGGTTGCCTGGCTTTCATGGCTCATGCGGGCCGCATGCCCCTTTACCGGCATTGCTGCCGGGCTGATGTGGTGGCGTGGGGTAACGGGATTTCCGGCTTTCAACTTTGGGATGACCCATGCCACCTTTCGCCCTGTAGAGAGCAAACCTTAGAACCCTTGCTATTCCGTTATCGATTTAATTTCCTCAAGATACTCGGCGCGAAGCTGATTTTCCTCAGCGATGAATCTGGACCTCAAATCATGCAGCTTCCGATCAAGTTTGAACTGGGCTGCCCGTAATTGTGACTCGATCTCGGCGGTTTCAACCCGCATTCGCCGGATGACGCAATAATTTGCAGCGTCGATGCCGCAATTCAGCTAACATAATCAGCATGTTATTTCGGATCGAATGAGGCCGTCATGGCGAACCCGGCGGGTAAATCGAATGATGGCGCTCTCAGGCTCGATTTCGACCGCCGATTGATGCTTCAGTTTCGCGGATCGGTGGTCACCTCCGACGCAGGATTGCTCGCCTATCGCGAACTCGACGACGCGCTCGGATTGTCGACGATGGCGGGCGAGATGCTCGCTGACGCCCGCACCGGCAAGAATGGTCGGCATGCACTCGTCGGGATGTTGCGGCAATCCGTATTTGGGCGACTTGCCGGATATGAAGATGTGAACGACGCCGAGCGCCTGCGCCATGATCCGGCGATGCGTTGGATTGTCGGCGGCAAAGCGGCCTCGGGATGCGCGGCATCGGCAAGCCAGATGGGGCGTTTTGAGACGCACTGGCTGGCGACGGAAAAGAACCTATCCGCTCTCGCCGATCTTTCCGGCCAATGGATCGACCGCGTGCATGACCGCCGTCCGCCGAGAGGTATCTTGCTCGACATGGATTCGAGCGTGAGCCCCACGCACGGCGAACAAGAGAACAGCGTCTGGAACGGTCATTACGCCTGCACCTGCTATCATCCGTTGTTCCTGTTCAACCAGTTCGGCGATCTGGAACGCTGCGCCCTACGCCCCGGCAATGTTCATAGCGCAGATGGCTGGGATGAGGTGCTGAAGCCCGTCGTGGCGCGGTATCGTGGCAAGGTCTCGCGCATTTATTTTCGCGCTGACGCCGGCTTCGCAAACCCCGAAGTCTACGAGTTTCTGGAGGCCGAGGGGATCAAATACGCCATTCGGCTTCCGGCGAACCGGGTCTTGCAGGACAGGATCGGCTATCTGCTCAAACGGCCAGTCGGCCGCCCGTCCAATGATGTGCGCCGATCATATGCGAGCTTCACCTATCAGGCCGGAAGCTGGACGAAGCCGCGCCGCGTCGTTGCCAAGGTCGAATGGCATCCGGGCGAACTCTATCCGCGTGGATTCATCGTCACCAACATGGTGCGCCGCGCCGAGAATATCGTCGCCTTCTACAACAAGCGCGGGACATGCGAGCAATGTTGGTGTGGACGGCCCCCGACGGCATCGATTGTGCCAGAATGAGGTCGTTGCAGATCTCAGACAATGGAGACCGTCCGTGGAACAGGTTAGCCGAATTGGCATGGACACGTCGAAGCATTTTTTCCAGCTTCATGGAGTGAACGCCGCCGAGAAGGTGGTTTTGCGGAAGAAGTTACGCCGCAAGGATATGGTGGCGTTCTTCAAGGCGCTTGCGCCGACGGTGATCGGAATTGAAGCCTGCGGCGCAGCCCACTATTTGGCACGGCTTTTGGGGCCGTTCGGCCACGAGGTGAGGCTAATAGCGCCCCAGTTGGTCAAGCCGTATGTGAAGCGGGGCAAGAATGATGGCGCCGACGCCGAGGCGCTTTGCGAGGCGATAAGTCGGCCGACAATGCGTTTCGTGCCGGTAAAGACAACTGAGCAGCAGGCAGCCCTGATGATGGTCGGGTTGCGTGATCGGCTGATCCGCAATCGCACGCAGCTTTCGAATTCCATCCGTGGCTACGCGGCCGAGTTCGGTTTCACCGCCACCAAGGGTAAGGCTCACTTGGTTACGCTGCTCGAGCGTATTCAAGCTGATGAGAGCGTGCCCGCCCTTGCTCGGGAGCTGTTCGCGGCCCAAGCTGCAGAATATGCGCGGTTGCAGGCGCAAATTGACGAAGTCGACGCCAAGCTCATGGCCTGGCATAAGGCCAACGAATGCAGCCGACGTCTCGCTAAGAATCCCCAGCGTCGGTCCGATTGGTGCAGTTCTGCTGATGATGAAGACCCCGGCGCCCGAGCTATTCCGATCGGGGCGAGAGTTCGCGGCCTGGATAGGCTTGACACCGAAGGACCATTCGACGGCGGGCAGGGTCAGGCTGGGTGGCATCACTCGGGCTGGCGACGAGGCCTTGCGCAGCGTGTTGGTGGTTGGCGCCACCTCCATCATCCAACATGTTCGACGCGGTGGGCGTGGGTCGCCCTGGATCGTCGACCTCCTCAAACGCAAACCGCCGAAGTTGGCCGCCGTGGCGTTGGCCAACAAAATGGCCCGCATCGCCTGGAAGCTTATGGTCACCGGCGAAAGCTACGTTGCGAAATCCACGCTGGCCACTCTGGCGAGCGCGGCTTAGAGATCAGCCCGACACGGGGAGCAACTCAATTGCAACCGTGCTGAGCCGATGCCAGAACTTGCAAGGTCACGAGCAGATGGTGTGATCGATCGATCCAAGACACGAGGCATTCCGCTTGATCCATCGGCCGCCGAAGGTCGCAGCAGTGATTGGAACTTGTGTCGCGGAAACCATCTTGGCCAGCGTTCATGTGCGAGCGCGACAACAGGCCGGACATATGGACGCAAGCGATCTGACCAGAGCACTGCCCAACCCCCTTGCGAGGAGCGGGCCGTCCACATATGGATCAAGGAGGGCAAGGGCGCGATCAAGTGGACACGGCTCTCATGTCGGTCGTTCGCCGCCAACGCAGTTCGGCTTCAACTTCATGCGCTGGCCTACAATCTCGGTAATTTTCTGCGCACGCTGGCGACTCCGGAGCCGATCAAGATCCTATGGGGAGGTGGATAGCGACCGGCGCTCTGGCAGAGTGAGGTTGCGACCACCCACTCTGGAGACGACCATGCAAACCGTAGCTGACCGATCCGAAGCACCGAACGCTATCCGTAATGATCTTGGCGCGATATTCATCTCGTTGGAACTCAGTCGTTCAACCTGGCTGATCACGTCGCTGTCACCAGACGGCGGAGAGAAGATGTCGAAGCACAGCGTGCCTGCCGGGGACATCTACGCGCTGTTGGCGCGCTTTTCGGAGTTCAAGCAGAAGGCGTTTGCGCGGACTGGAAAATCGTTCCCGATCATCGTCATTCAGGAAGCGGGGTTGGACGGCTTCTGGATTCACCGTGTGTTGCAGAATGAAGGGATCGAAAGCCACGTCGTCGATCCGGCCTCGATCGCGACCTCACGTCGGCGCCGGCGGCCGAAGACTGACAGGATCGACGGCGAGGCGCTGCTTCGCACGCTGCTGGCGTATAAGCGCGGCGAGCCTCGGGTGTGCGCGATGGTCAAAGCGCCAACACCCGAGGAAGAGGACCGCCGCCGACTTTGTCGCGAGCGCAAGATCCTGATCGCCGAGCGGGTCAAGCACGTCAATCGCATCAAAGGATTGCTGTTCTGCCAGGGTGTATCCGGCTACAAGCCGCTACGCCGCGATCGACGGCAACGGCTCGACGAGTTGAGGACGGGCGATGGCCGTCTCTTGCCAAAGCATCTCAAGGCTCAGATCGGCCGGGAACTCGCTCGAACTCGAACAGCTACTTGAACAGATCAAGGCGGTGGAGGCCGAGCGCGACGCGCTGTTCGCTGCGGCGAAAGCCGCGGCGCCAGCGCCGGGGCCGCCGGCGATGTTGCTCAACATCAAGGGTATCGGGCCAGAGTTCGCCGCCGTCCTCTGGTCGGAAGGGCTGTTCCGACACTTCGACAATCGACGCCAGGTCGCTTCTTACGCGGGCCTAGCTCCGACCCCTTGGCAAAGTGGATCGGTCGATCGCGAACAGGGCGTGTCTAAAGCAGGAAATCCGCGATTGCGGACAACACTCATCCAACTCGCCTGGCTATGGCTGCGCAATCAGCCGCAATCGGCGCTGGCTCTGTGGTTCAAGGACCGGGTCAGCCGCAATGGCGGCCGTCTTAAGAAAACGAGCATCGTGGCGCTAGCGCGGAAGCTGCTCGTGGCGCTGTGGAAATATGTGACTGCCGGCGTCGTCATCGAAGGCGCCATTGTGAAGAGCGCCTGAAAGGCGATCAGAAGAGATTGAAGCAATCTACCGGGACTCGATCAGTCTCGGCGGATCCGGGTGGACGAACCAAACCAATCCGTGGCCTGAAAAGCCGTTATCAAGAATGGTCTCGTCCTCCTGAGCCTCGCCCGCCGCAAGCGGGATATTGGTGCAGCCGCTTCGCGCGGCGACCGAATGTGAGGTTGATCTGGTGCGGAAACGACTAGATCATGGAAACGGGCTCAGACCGTGGATACCGAAACAGCGACCGGAGTTTCACTTATGCGCGACTGAATCTCACCCCTTGACCTGGACCTCCCCATGTGAGGATTGGTCGCTGACGAGTCTGAAGGAAAAGCTGATCAAGATCGGCGCGAAGATCGTGAGCCATGGCCGCTATGTCGCGTTTCAGATGGCCGAAATCGCCATTCCCAAAAATCTCTTCGCCGACATCCTACGAATGATCGCCGAACTTCGACCGCCGCCCGATCCAGCGCCTACGTGAAATGTTCGGTCGTCATGCGTTCGAGCCAAACTCACGGGAGAGATGCATCTTGATCACAATCAATTCGACAATTTTCGTCACGCTGTGGAACGTTATGGACCGCAGAGGGTTTAACTGCAGAGGTGGCGGTGGCGGAGAGCGCCAAAACGGCCAAGCAGAGCCGATTTGACGGTCCAATCCCGTGTCATCTGGGAAATATCGGTTAAGAGGCTGCTGCGGCCTAGCGAGGACACTGCGACGCCTCGCATTTTGTCGAAGTCCAGAAATAAGCAAAGGCCAACAGTAGCAAAGCCTACGTAAGGCGAAAAACGACAGTGCGGGCGTCAATGGATCGCACTTGCGAAACGCGGGAAGCCGCGCGCCTTCAAATCGACGAGCAATTCTTTCCAACTCTGCGCGCTCTCCCGCATGCCCGTCTGGAAACCGATCAGCTCCTTCTTGCCCTCGGGCGTGGCGCCGATCAGCACCAGCATGCATTCGGCCTGCGGCTCCATGCGCGCCTGGAGATAGACGCCGTCTGCCCACACGTAGACATAGCGGCGCGCCGACAAATCACGCTTTTGCCACCGCAGATATTCGTCTTCCCACTCGCCTTTTGGCCGCGCGATCACCGCTGGCGAGAGGTTCGGCGCGTCCTTGCCGGGCAAGGCCGTGAGAACCTCCTGGAAATCGCCCGCCGAAATCCCGCGCAAATAGAGAGCCGGCAGAAGCGCGTCGAGGCTCTTCGTGCGCCGCGCCCATTTCGGCAAGATCGCCGAGGTGAAGCGAATGCGTTCGCCAAGCTCCGACGTGCCACGATCGCGAGCCTTCGGCTTTTGCACTTTGACCGGGCCGATCCCGGTCTGGATCGTGCGAACCGGATCATGTCCGTGGCGAACGACGCGCTGGCGGCCGTCCGGAAGGACGAGATCGGCGTTCAAGGCAAGAAACGTGTCGAATTCAATCTCGACAGCTTGTTTGATCAGCTTTCGCGCCCCCGTGCAGGATTTCCGTGAGCGGATCGTCGATTTCGTCTTTCTGTCGGAGAGAAACGACTCTATTCTCGTTCATGGCGTAACGCTCCTTCTTGGGGATTCGGGTGGTTTGGTCACCAACCCCGTTACGCCGCCTTATTCACCTCGTCACCCAGTTTTCCGCATAGCTCATCTCATCCGTGACAATGACAGAGCATTTGGCGGCGCGTTCAAGGCTCGGGTGCGAGCAATGGGCAATTAATCAGTTCATAAGTAGGTCGACTTTTTGTTGACTATGCAGTTGTTGAATGATTCATTTTGTGGATGCAAGAAAATGATGCGCGCTGATTGGATCATCATACGCTGGAGGCGTTGCGTGAACGCGCGGTGCGTAAGGTCCAGGAAGGTGAAAGCCCGGAAGTCGTCGCCCGCGTTCTCGGGCTGAACCGGTTTGACAGTCTCTTATTGGCGTCCGGAATGCCGACATTGCCGGTAAGGCCGCCAGAAGTGGGCGATATTTTGTAGCTGCTCCCGAGAGGAAACTTGCGGCGTCGTTTTGCCAGTCTCGAATTGGAGACGGTCGAAGTCGAACTAGGTCACTCTTTCCGTCGGCTTCGCTCTATGTTCGAGGAATACGAGCTCAAGAGTGTTTACGGCTTGGAGGAGGATCGCCATGAGACACACTGTCGATAAACCCACGGACGCTCGACCGAAAGGCAACCCCTTGGCCACTCCGGTGCGGCGTGTGATGGTGGGGACCGATCGGTCCGAAACGGCGAACCAAGCGGTTCTCTGGGCCGCCTCGTTGGCTGAGCGCTGCGGCGCCGACTTGATCGTCGTGCAGATATCGCACAGCCCGGCCGCCACCGAGTACGGAGCTGCCGAACACACCCAAGCGGTCGCCGCCGGCGAGGAGCTCGCCACCTATGCCAGGCAGCTCGCCGGGGAGCGCGGGCGCGCGCTGCTCATCGTCGATGACGATCCGGCGATGGCGATTGTTCGCGCCGCTGAGCGGGAGGCGATCGACGTCCTCGTGGTCGGCAACGCGGGAATGGCAGGTCGGAAGGAATTCCTGCTCGGCAACATCCCCAACCGAATCAGCCATAACGCCCGCTGTATTGTGGTCATCGTGAACACCTCCCCGGTCGGCGATCGTGCAGCGGGGGAAACGCCGGCCGGGAAGGCTCGGCTTGCGCCCGTTGCCGGACCCGGTTGCGCGTTCGTAGACTAGAGCAGAACGTCCGTGCCGGCGCTCTTCGCCATCGGTCCTTGTTAGAGAGGTTTCTGCTTCCCCTGGCCGCGTCTGACCGAGCGTAGCGCGGCTTTTTCAATCATGTAGGCCATGACTGCCATCACCAAGCCCACCCGAACCGTGCACCCGGTCGCTTCCCGCTTTTTTCATTGGGGCCAGTGGAAGCAAAAACGGCTTTGCAAGGTACCACGCCGATTGTGCCGCCCCGAATGACGGCTTTGGGTAAACTCCCGTCATCGAGAGCTGTAAGCCGAATTACCGCTTAGGGTCGAAACCGGAAGTTCGATCAATCGAGTGATGGCAATTTGGTCGATGGAAATCGTTCTTCGTGGCGAAGGGCGGACGCTGGTGCCTTGCCGCGGCGGCTCGCCGCTGCCCAAATCGTCGGCGCCGCTGCCAGTGGGAATGCTGGACATAAGGATAACCGAGCCGCCACCCGCCTGCGCCGCTTCTATGAAAGTGAGAAGATTAGCGCCAAAAGCGCTGATACCCGTTGCGTGACGCCAATCATAAACCCCTTTCCCAACAATGAAAGCGCTGCGCGGCCAGAACCTGGAGACCTAACCGCGCGGCACCCATTTTCGCGAGTAGCCAGCCGAAGATGAGGAAACTCCCGACTACCCGCCGCGCCTAATGGCGCGCCCGCTTGACGAGAGCGGGGAACATTACACGGGGCGCACAAGCCCATGCCATTGAACCCATGCGCCCCGCCAATGTCCGGGCAACACATGCGATTGCGGCTGCACATGTGCTGTCGAACATTACCGCTGCGAAGGAGTAGAACGCGGTGGGAAGACTTTTTACTCATAAACCCTCGTGCCCTGAAAATTGGTATCCAACGGTGTGGGCTTGAACCGCCGTTCCTCAACGATGAGGTCATCCCTTTCGGAATCCGGCACGCGCTCGTTGCACTTAATGAAACGCCATTCGGGCAGGCGTCCATGACCATCGGCGTTTTGGCAGATTGACCTTTTCTTTGTGCGCCTCGACCGCCCCGAGTTTCGCGTTGTTACCTACCGGTGGGGGTAGATTGTTCGATTGTCTCCCCAAAAGCCTATTGGGATGGTCAGGCGCTAGAATTCACGACATGGTGCAATCGATGGTTCGTCCGGTGATCCGGGGCGAAGGTTCTTTGTTCGCATACAGCGAAGCAACCGCAGAAATGTGGCTGCGAACCAGTGCTACTTTACAAGTAGCGTGATTTCAAAATTGATTCCAAATTGTGGGCGCTTACAATTGGGTGTTGGCCAGAGGATGAATGAATGCGCTTTAGCATCGTGACGCCTGTACTCAATGGAGAGAAATTTCTCGATCAGACGATCTTGAGCGTGGTGAGCCAGGCGGGACCCTTCTCGATCCGCTACCATATTCAAGACGGTGGATCAAAGGACGCCACGCTCGATATCGTGGCGGCATGGCAATTACGCCTCGCGCGTGACTTTCTGCTTTTCAACGAAGGCGTCGAATTTTCTTTTGCGAGCGTGCCCGATCGCGGGCTCTACGATGCGATCAATCAGGGCTTCGCGGCTTGCCGCGATTCAGATGCGATGGCGTGGATCAACGCCGACGACCGTATCGAACCTGGCGCTTTCGCTACGGTTGAGGACATATTCAAAAAATATCCGGATATCGACTGGGTGACTGGGCGGCCGACCACGATCGCCGAAACCGGAGAGATGCTGCATTTCTCGCCGGTTGTGCCTTTTCCGCGAAAGGCGATTGAAGCCGGCATTTTCGACGGCCGTTTCGCAGAACCTTTCATCGAGCAAGAAGCCACATTCTGGCGGAAGCAATTATGGGACAGTGCGGGCGGCGCCAATCCGAATTTCCGGCTTGCCGGTGATTTCGATCTCTGGCGGCGTTTTGCGAAACAAAGCGATCTCGTGATTGTCGACACTATTCTTGGTTGCTTCCGGATGCGGGCTGGGCAACTCAGCGCGAATAAGGCAAAATACCATGCTGAAATAGACGCTTCACTTTCCCCCGAAGAGATGAAGTTTCGCGCCGAGGCCTCCTTGATCAATTTGGCGACCATCTCGCGGGTCCACAGCGCGAAAGCGCAGCACACGATATTGCGGCGCGTCGTCGAGATAGACGATCCCCTTGGCACGATAGACGCGATTCGATAGGCGATCGAAGGACTCGCGCAGCTTCGCAAGCGAAAGCGGTTTTTCGCATTCAAAGTGACAGCTGGCGAAACTCTGATGCTCCATGCCTTGGCCGAGGTCGGCGCGCAACGGATGGACCGGGACATCGGCGGCATCGAAGACAAGCTCCGGCGGGAACTCGCCGCGACAGGCCTCGATGACGCGCGCGTCCGGCGCCATTTGGCGGATCATCGCTTTGGTCCCAGCCAAAGAGTCTATGCTGACAAGATCCACTTTGTTGATAATAACGATGTCCGCGGCCGCGAGTTGAGCATGGGCGAGATGAGCTGCATTGCCTTGAAGCTCGGCGAAATGCGCCGCGTCTACCACGCCAAGAATGGCGCTGATCGTCAAGAGTCTTCGCAGCTGCGGGTCGAGGAAGGCGTTCGCGACCGCTGTCGCGTTCGACACGCCGCTCGTTTCGACGATGAGCAGGTCCGGCCGTTCAACCCGTTGAAGCGCCCTAAGGCTCGCTTCGATGAGGTCGCCGCGAATAGCGCAGCAGACGCAGCCGTTCGAAAGTCCGATTACGTCGCCGTCGACATGGACCACGAGTTCGGCGTCGAGATTGACCGCGCCGAAGTCGTTCACCAGCGCGACGACTTTCCTTCCGCCGCGGTGTTTCAATATGCGATTAAGCACGGTCGTCTTGCCCGCGCCGAGAAAGCCGCCAATCAGGATGACCGGGATTGGCTTGCGCCCTTTGGGTGCGTCCCGCGGAACGTCCGGAGTCATTGCGCTGTGACCAGCCGGCGAATGGGGCGGCCGGGATGGACGCCCTCGACGATCTTCCCGTCGCGCAGAACGAGCGCGCCGTTGACGATCACATGAGAGATGCCGCTCGACGGCAGCGCACCCTGCGCGCGGGTTGAATTGTCCGTGATGGTCTGTGGATCGAAGATCGTGATGTCTGCGTCGGCGCCGACCTGGACGCGCGCCTTGAAGGCCATCTGGGCAATGCCGCAATCTTCAAGAAAGCGCGCGATAAGATAGCTCGACTTGGCGACAGCGAGATTGAGCGGCATGAGTTTCTCCTCCCGCGCGGAGCGGAAGACGCGGGCGAATGTGCCGGCCCCGCGCGGGTGGCCCCTTGCGTCCTTGAACTGTATTAGCCGAGACTCGATCTGACAGACGGTGCCTGGTTAAGCGATCGGGTTTTGGTGTCCGGTGTTGTTAGGCGGCGATCATTTTCTCCTTCGTTATCGGCATTGCGTCAAGGAACGTTTGCATCGGCGTTTTGCCGAAGCACCAGCGGCCTTGATGCGGCCGCGACTCGTTGTATTCGCGGACCCACACATCAAGATCGGCCTGCAGCTCGCCAATGGAACGGTACACCTTTTTGCGGAACGCGACGCGGTAAAACTCATTGAGCACGGTCTTGTGGAAGCGCTCGCAGATACCGTTGGTCTGCGGGCTCTTCGTCTTGGTGCGCGAGTGATCGATGTCCTCGATCGCGAGATAGAGCTCATACTCGTGCCTCTCTGGATTGCCGCAGTACTCGCTCCCGCGGTCGGTCAGCATGCGTAGCAGCTTAACCTCATGACTGTCGAAGAAGGGGATCACGCGGTCGTTCAAAAGATCGGCCGCCGTGATCGGCGTCTTTGCGATCATAGAGCTTGGCGCAAGCAACCTTGGCGTAGGTGTCGATGAAGGTAGAGATCGACCGATTTCCCGCTATTACGCCCGTGGTGCCCGTCACTAAAAGCGCGACAACACCAAACACGACCCCCGCCTCGAATTGCGCGCCACCAATGTCCATGTTCTCCCCTCCCTTTAACACGCGCCTAAGCGCCAAGGGGCCGTAACGACGGTCTTCCGTATTGCAGGGGCTGCGTCAAATTTGCACCAGCATCAATCGTTAACAAATCATTAACCTTAACCTCGTTTTAATACGGTGCAGCTCACCCCCAACGGTGATTTGAAAAGGAGGCTAGGATGGCCGATCTACTTGAATTTCGGGTCAGCAAGCTGGCTCTGATGTCGTGCCATTTTCGACAACTGGCTGATGGCTATTTGGCCCCTTCGGACAGCGCCAAAATCATAGAAGTCGCCGACGAATATGATGAAGAAGTGATGCGCATAGAACGAGAGTGCCGAGGAAAAAGACTTTGCCCGTGCGAATTCAGCGGGAGCTGCATAAGCTCTAGCTTAACCAGCTTCCACTGATGGGTCCGCTTGGAATTCCTGCAGGGACGGCCTCCGCGCCAGTGCAAAGCGGCGTGACGGCAACGGCGGATTGGGCTTCGGTCTAGGCTTCGACCTCGATCATCAACTTCCCCGTCGTCACGTCGATAACAACAACTATCGACACTGGATTTTTTTGCTTGGCGATCCGGGCCGACGCCGCCGCGTCGCGAAGATCGTAAAACTGGTCATGCGGCCCGCCATCAATCCGAACCTCAAAACGGACACTCGATGAGCTTTGAAGAGCGCGCGTCCAGACACGAGACACCAAACCCGAAATGTCGAATGACATGCGGGACTGGCTTGGCTTCGCGTTCACGACGGCTTCCTTCCTCATCTCTCTCTCTCTCTATATAACCTTTCGTGCGGAGACAGCCGCCGCCGGCAATGCCGGCGCGTGCGGTTCCGTTCGTTCAAAGGCGGGGGATGGAGTGGACGGCCTACGACCGCGACGACGAAACCACGTCCTGAGCCTCGCCCTCGCCTAATCCGGTGAGAGTTCTGAATTTAGACAGGCAAAGCGAGCCGACCCCCGAAAACCTCCCAACCTGCGCGACCCCCTCCCCCCCTTTTGGGGTGAATCTCACGCATGATAACGTCCTTTGCCATGCGTGACCGTGATCCACTACCCGAGACTGACCGTCCTCTTTGGGGTCGGTTAAGTCGCCTGAATGACGCTGTGCGCCAATTCCGGAACTTAGAGTGGGAATCAAAGCGAACCCTCAATGAAGTGGGAACAAGAGATTTCGCAACACTCTCAGACGGCCTACAGGCGCGGCCTACCGCGGCCGTTCGGTTGCGAAGTCGCCAGCGGTAGCTGCACATTCAAAGCGTCGTCGAGATTCGACAACGGCTCATCCATGAGCACAATTGCTGGCGACACTGCTAGGGTCCGAGCAAGCGCCACACGCTGCTGCTGCCCTCCTGACAACTCCCCGGGCCTCGCGTTCAGATAATCGCCGAGGCCGACGAGATCGACCATCTCCTTGACCCGTTGATTGCGCTTATTTTTCGGGATTCGCCTTGCTTCGAGGCCGAATTCGATGTTTTCGGCTACCGTCATGTGTGGCCAGAGCGCGAGGTCCTGAAAGACCATACCGACCCCACGCCGTTCTGGCTCGCGAAGGTTCTTCTTTGCCGTCGCGACGAGTTCGTCATTAAGCAAAATGTCTCCCGCATCAGGGATGACGAGGCCAGCGATTAAATACAATGTCGTGGACTTGCCGCAGCCAGACGGACCAAACAAAACAACCCGCTCTTTGGCCTCTATCTGCAACGACATCATGTCGATGACTCGCCGTCCCTGGTAGTCATTACATACAGATCGAAACTCGATCATGCTCATGATGGTCGCCCAGCGCGGGCTTGCCATAGGGCCGCCACGAAGAGCGGTACCAGTGTGACCACGATCAAAATGACGCATAACGCGGCGATCAGGCTGGGCGCGCCATTGGCGATTAATGTCAGGATACGGACCGGCAGAGTGTCAAAGCCGGGCGGATAAACCACCAAAGTGATCCCGAGCTCACGCAAGCAAAATATGTAGGCGATAACCCAAGCGGCGAGCAGACCGCGCTTTGCCAATGGTGCCACGATACATCGCAACGTCATGAACCAACTGGCGCCGCAAAGTTGCGCGGCCTGCTCCAGCGAGAGCGGAATACGCTGCAAAATTGCGGCCGTCATCCGCGTGGGAAGAACGGCATACTGAGCCAGGTAGCCCAGAATGATGATACCGGGGGTGGCGTAAATCGCGTTGGTGATCGGCCTATTCCATAGGCTGATGAGCCCAATGCCGATGACGGTTCCGGGCAAGGTAAACAAGAACAGCGCCAATGCGTCGACGCTTCGCCACAAGGGGAGCACTCGATTTTGAACCAGATAGCCGCAGAAGAAGCCGAGGAAGGTCAACAAAGTCGCGCCAATTGCCGCAAAATCAACGCTACGCAAAATGCTATCGCTCGCCCGCAAAAATGCGCCTGCAAAAGCGTTAAGCGACGCAGACTGGACGATGAGCACTCCAATGGGCAGCGCCACTGTGACCAAAGTCCATAGAAAACCGAGTCCAAACAGTGGAAAGCGCCAATGCCCGAGCTCTATCGGCGCGGCCCGCCCGGCAAACGTTGCCGCGCTAAGCTCCAAGACAGAGGGATGAAGGAAGCGAATTTCCAGTGCCAAAATCGTCACTGTGACGATCAGCATCGGGATTGCCGCCGCTGTCGCAGCGTTGAAGTCATAGAACGCGGCGAATTGGGTCAGGACCTCGACTGGGTACACCGGGTAACGCAAAAGGTGGGAACACCGACTTCTCCAAGCGTAAGAAGGAAGACCAACACAGCCGCAAACAGAATCGCCGGAGCAATCAATGGCAGAGTGATGCGCGTGAGCACGTGAGGCCAATGGCTCATCAATAGACCGGCTTGTTCCAGCCGCGGATTCACCGTCCCCACATATCCAATGGTCATCAGCATGGCGACGGGCATGAATGCGGTGGATAGTGCACCTATGCAGCCGTAAATGCGAGCTTTCTCTCGGTTTCTTTCGAGAGCAAATAGTCGATGAGCTTCTTGCCCTCGTCTTGATGCGGTGCACCTCGATCAGCACGGCGGCATTGGGCACGATAAGGCAGCCTATCTCGTCCGCGCCTTGGTCTGGATAAACCATCGTCACCGGCTCATGCTGATTTATTCGATTCACGACGTCGTCGCTGTCGACGAGGCTGAAGACAAATTGCCCGCGGGCCACCAGATCGGCGCTATCGCCATTGCTAGGGGATAATTTGACGTCATTCTCGTGCATGCCGTGCATGAATGCGCGCGCGCGTTCATCGCCCAAAAGAACAAACAGCGCTGCAATCTGATCTGTTGTCGTGCCGAAGAGTGGATTTGCAATCACCATCCTGCCGCGCCAACGCGGGTCGGAGTACGAGAATACTGAAGTTGGCTTCGGATTTTCGTCCTTCTGCACAATGAGCACCCGCGCCCTCGCCGCAAAGCCGGTCCAATAGCCCTGAGGATCGCGAAACGTGGCTGGAATCCCGTCGGCGTTGGGCGAAAGATAAGGCGCAGCGATGTGCTGCTGTCGCAAGACCTCGGCGCGGATCGGCTCATTGGCCCAATAGACGTCGGCTTGGGGATTGTTTTTCTCGGCAATGAGCCGGTTCATTGCTCCTGTGCTTTTCGTTTCCTCCGTATCGTAAACCGCTCGTACTCTTATTCCGGTCTCCTTCTCGAAGTCCTTCAGGATGGGTTCCGAAAAGACTTCGTCATGGCTGACGTAGACAACGACATCCTGTGTTCTGCTAGAGATATGGAAGCGCCACCAAGCGGCAGCCACCACGCCTGCAAGCACGAGAAGAACTAACCATGAAGTCTTTTTCACGTGCGGCCTCCTTGTTAACGTCCGTGGGCCAGCCACCGAGCCCCAGTTTCCTATTTGACCATCACCCATGCCGGCTGCAGCAATGGGAAGGCGATCAGGCCGACCAAAGCAGTTGCAGTTGCAGTGATGAGTAGGGGATTGCTGACCTTCCATTGGAACAGAACGGCAAGGGAAGAAATACCGATCGCCACGGTCAGCCAATCGCCGATCGCAATTCGCCCGAGCAAGATGCAGGCGCCAAGGATGGTCCCGATTGCGGCCGCATAGGCGCCTTTGATGAAGCCCTGAACATTCGTATTGCCGCGATGCCGCGCGAGAATTGGCGCCGCTACGAGCACGAGAAGGAACGATGGGAAGAAAATTCCGATCGTCGAGACGAGGGAGCCCCAGAAGCCTGCCACCAGATAACCAACGAAGGTCGCGGTGATGACCACAGGTCCGGGGCTGATCATGCCCACTGCGACCGCAATCAAGAACTCCCGCTCGTCGAGCCACCCGTGTTCCTGCACGAGACCCTGCTGGAGGAAGGGCACGATCACGAGCCCGCTTCCAAACGTGAGCGACCCCGCCTTGAGGAAGAACAGCAGGAGCTTACCAATCGTTGATCCCGAAGCAATCGGCACGAGCTGCGCGAGAACAGGTGCGGCCAGGGCTGGCGCAGCGGCCGGAGGCAAACGGCGAAAAAAACTACCATAGTAAAGGATTCCGACAATGCCCGCGCCAATGAACAGCAGCGCCACTTCGGCCTGCAGAATCACGGTGACGAAAAAACAGATTACAGCGAGCGCCCATTGCAGCCGGTCTTCCATGCCAAGCTTCGCCAGCCGGTAGCACGAGTGGAGTATGAGCGCGATGACGGCGGGGCTGACTCCATAAAACACGGCCGTCACGGCGGGAAGGTCGCCGAGATGGACGTAGAGCGCACCCAGAGCGGCGACGATGACGAAATTGGGAAAGATGAAGGCCCAGCCACCAGCCCAAGCGCCCCAAAAGCCGACGCGCAAGTAGGAGATGTAGATACCGACCTGGATGGCGAGCGGTCCTGGAAGCGATTGACATACCGCAATGGCCTCCCGCATCTGCTCCTTGGTCAGCCATTTTCGGTCGGCGACAAGCTCTCGCTCCATTTGGCCGGCGAGCGCGACGGGACCGCCGAACCCAAGGAGGCCCAGCCGGAGGAAATAGGGCACCACCTCGCCAATGCGGCCTTGTGAAACGGGAGTCGATATCGTCATCTCTGAGTGTTCCGAGCGTCTCTGAGGTTCTGACAGTTGCGTGTGGCCAACTCGTCCGCGCCACCCAAGCTTCAAATTCCAGCCGCGCCGATCACTGTTGCATCAGTCCCCACTCATGGGGCTGACAACCAAATCATCGAACGCACTGATCGAGTCCGCCTTCGTCCAAAGCCCAACGCGTCCGGAGGTAAACCGGCTGTCATGATGATCGATGAGAAGCTGATCATTCAGCCAGCCCTTGATGTGATCACCCTCGGCCGTGATGCGCAACTTGTGCCACTGGCCAAGCGGCGGAGCCTTGACGTGCGCACCGGTGATCTGATGGCGGCCTCGATCGTAATAGTACAAATTGAAGTTGTCCGCGCGCTGAACCAAGGCCTTACCTTGTGAAGCGCCAAGAACGTCTTCGATGCCCCATTTTCCAGTCACCCTCCAATTGCCAAGGATGCCCCTAGAGCCGCAGCAACGGTTATGAGTTGTCGTCTCGATGGAGCCGTCATCGTTCCTCTCCTGTGCTCTAAAAACGGAGAGTGTTTTCCACCTGCGGCCTGCTTCAATCGCTAATTCCAACCGGTTGTTAGCCGGTTCCTAGCTCTTCTTGGTATCAACCTTGTCGAGAGCGGCGCGCAAACCCTTCGCCAGCTTTTGCGCGTCGTCATTCGCCCAGAAATGCATGAAAAAGAGCCGAGGCTGCTCGTCGAGCATGTGGCTATGCAATGCCGTCACCTCGATACCATGCCCAAGGAGTTCCTTGAGCACCGGATTCACTTCCTTTGCGACAAGCACGAAATCACCTGTGACTGCAGCTTTTCCGTTGCCTGTCGGCTGGAAGTTGATGGCAATCGCTGATCCCATCGACACCGGAACAGTGATCCCATCATCCGTGATTGCCTCGGCGCGAGGAATGTTGAACTGATAGACGCCACCGTTGATCACGCCTTTGGCGCCAAGCGCCTGGTCGATTGCTGCGGTATCGAGGTCGATCCGAGTAACGGCAGGTTGAGCACTCCCAGACGCAGCGCCTTGGAACGGCGTCTTGCTCTCGGCGAGGGCGGTGTGCAGCGTCGTGGCGAGCGTCACGGGATCGCCGTGGCCGCGAACATGCATATACAGCGTTGCCGGAGACGACCGCAGCAGATGGTTATGAAGAGCCGTAATGGCGATACCGCCCTCCACGAGTTTATTCATCACGGCGTTGACCTCGTCGGCAGTTAACACCAGGTCGCCCATGACCATCGCTTGGTCGCCGATCTTCTGGAATGCCAGCCAGGAGCCGAGCGCAAGCGCCGGTTTGACCTCGACACCGTCGAGA
The DNA here is from genome assembly GCA_963784075.1 of uncultured Alphaproteobacteria bacterium. Classification (GTDB taxonomy): domain Bacteria; phylum Pseudomonadota; class Alphaproteobacteria; order Rhizobiales; family Beijerinckiaceae; genus Methylocapsa. The sequence goes on from CAWAQW010000024.1 coordinate 338,203, forward strand.
GTCGACCTTGAGGTCGCTGCGCGGCAGACCGACACGGTAAATACCGCCTGGCATCTCCGAGCCAGACTTCCCGAGGGCCAGGGCAACCTGATCCCAATCACTTTCGACCGCGAGGGCCGAAGTGGACAGTCCAACAGCTAGCACCAGACCCAGCAGCCGAGTGATCGAGGACATCATCATTTCCCTTCAGATTATGTGTTGGTTGAGACCGCTTTTCTTTCGGGAGAGGGTAGATCAATCCAATTTCTCAGCTATGTTCTTGACCGTCACACCCTGCAACAATGCGATGTCCGCAGTCGGATGCCCCTCCCTCATTTCCGGCATGATGCTGACGGCTTGGTATCCGGCATTGGCCATGACTGCCTTCTGGGTCGCGGCGAGCAGAGAAATCGTGGCTTTTTCCATCGCGGCTTTTTGTGTCGCTGCCGCTTCGAGGTCCTCGGCATCAGTAATCTTCTCGGCCTTTGCTATCGCGCCGGTCTTCGGGTCTATGACGACCTCGGTGAAACCGTCGGCTTTCATCGTGTAGACCGAAAGCTGGAGCTTCCCGTCGTCGATCTCGAATTTGGCCGAGACCGGCTTTCCTTCGCGCTCGCTCGCCGTGAGTCTCGTCCCCGAGGCTCACTTTCGTGTCCTTGAGGGCTGCCGCAAGCGCAGGGGGTTTGCCGAAGACGCCGACGACCACGGCGGCGGCGGCGGAATTCGGCGTGAAACTGGGCCAGACCGTGCGCAGCGCCACCTGACCCCAGGGGACATGAACCGTGAACAGGACCGCGGCGTAGGCCAGCAGGGAGAGCGTCAGCCACTTCAGGAAGAAGACGTACCGATGATAGGGGATGAACACCTGCAGCAGCAGCGTTCCGAACACGAAGAACGCCGTCATGAGATGGCGATCGAAGCCGGTGACGAGCTCCGCGACTTCCCCCATGGCAGCGACGTCGGCGGCGATGTTGAGGGTATTGGCGACCAGCAGCAGCAGCACGACGCCCTGAAGCACGATCGGCGGGAACGTGGCCTTGATGTTGGCGGCAAGTCCTTTCCCGGTGACCCGGCCGATGCGCGCGCACATGGATTGAATCGCGGACATCAAAGGGAAGGCCAGCGGCATCGTCCAAAGCATGTTGAGGCCGAATTGCGCGCCCGCCTGGGAGTAGGTGGCTATGCCGCTCGGGTCGTCGTCGGCCACGCCGGTGATAAGACCCGGTCCGACCCGCGCCAGGGGGTGCTCCTTCAGGCGGCCCCAAAGAAACCGAAAGGCGTTCACGCGCTGCGGTCCATTGACGCCCTCCTCCGCGGTCTGCATGTACTTCACCCTCGGCTAGTGGGAAACAAGCACCGGTATTTTCGACGACAAGAGAACGGACTGAGTGGCTCCGCCGAAGATGAATTCCAGCCACATGGGGTGCGAGTAGCCCCCCATCACCAATAGATCATAATTCCCCTGCTCGATCTGCTTTCGGAGCGAGGCATGTTCGTCGTCGGTCCTGATTTGGAGCGTATCCGTTCCGATCTCGATGCCGTGTTTAGCCAAGTGCGCCGACAGGCTTGCCGCATCGACCTCGTTGTTCTCCGCAGACGGGGGGATCATCGTCACGATTTGAATCGAGTGCGACAGGCGCAATAGCGGCAAGGCGTCGTGGACCGACCTGACGGCTTCCCTGCTGCCGTCCCAAGCGATCGCAATTCTCGCGAGCGTGCACTGCTGCACGGCGGCGGGCACGACCAGCACCGGGCGACCGCACCGCAAGACGACCGAGTGGGCGATCGGCAATGGATGGGTTTCCGGCGAGCCTTGCCATTCGTACTGTCCAAGGATGACAAGGTCCGCGTAGCGCGCTCTGTTGCTGATGCCCTGGGCTACGTCGCCTTCGGCCTCGAACCAGCATGCATCAGCCAAGCGCCCCGTGGCTTCTTCGCTGAACATCGCCGCCGCCGCTTGGGCGTCCAGGGCCAAGTTCGCGGAGAGATCGGCGGCCACCTCATCGACGCGGCTTGGCTTGTATCGGGGCGGCACCTCCGCCGGCGGGGTCACGTGTATTCCGCTCAGCCGCGCGCCCGTGCGTATCGCCAGGTCGGCAGCGAATTGAACCCTGCGCCGCCCCGCCTCGCTCCCGTCCACGTGCACTAGCAAGTCGCAAAGCATGTCCAGTCTCCTCAGCCGTTTCCCCACTCTGACCTGGGACCGGACCGTCCGCCGTGTCGGCGCGGGACCATCCCAGATAGCGGAGCCAGCAATCGGGCGCGTTGCGCTAGATCGGCCAAACCGGTCATCAACGATGAAGGGCAGGATCAACTCTTCGGACGCCACGCCTGCACCCGGGAAGGTCCGGAAGGTCAGCTATCCTGTGCCGTGATACCACCTTGTTACTATCTCGGCGTATTTAACTTTCCTCGTGTACAGAGCCATGTTTTTGGCATGCAAAAAAAGCCATCGTAGTGAGGCCGAGCGCGTCGTCGAGCTCCCGGTACGCGAGCAAGCCAGCCTGAGAACGTCATCATTCGTTTCACCCGCCGGGTTCGTCACGACAGCCTCATTCAAATCACCATAACATGCTGATTATAATAGCTAAATCGCGAACGGAAATCTTCCAATTATTGCGTCATCCGGCGAATGGGGGTTGTAAGGTGAAGATCGCGCGCTACTTTGCCGAAAAGCTCGAGCCGATGGGAGAGCAGCTGAGCGCGAGTAGCATTGAGAAGGCTTGGAATCGGTATCGCGCCGCTGCTCCATACATCTACGCTTTCTATTCCAGTCTCTATTGCGCCGAAAACCAGCAAGACTCCTTTGCAGAAGCAAAAAAGATAACCGAGGAAGATTGGATCGGCCGGATTGCCCAGCTCGCCACAAAATCAACCCTCGAGGAATGTCTCGACACGCAGCCTTCGCCGTCGACTCGATGACGACGCGAGGCGCTTCGGGGCTGATGCTGCAACGGCACTGGCAGATGATGGGCGCACTGGAGGCGGTTGACGGTATGCTCCTGTTCGGTATCAGCACGGCCTACATGTTCGCGGTAATGCAGGCGTACTGGCCGCTACTCATGCCCCACCGTCACTGACGCCGCGCGCGGTGGCTATGCGAACGATCTAAGTCATCGTTCTGATCCGTCTTATTGATCTGCATCTCAAGGGCAGCGCGTGCATGCCTGGCGTCGAGACAAACAACTTCGAGCCCGAGATTGCTGAGTTCGCGCACCCAGCCATCGCGTCATTGCTCCGGTCTCGATCCCTAGGCGGGCATCGTCCCCCGCATACCGGCTTACAAAAATGCTGATTTGTACTGGAATTGTCGGGCACTGGCCCCGTCATAGTCTCCGGCCGGTGTCGTCGACGACGCAAATAGCTGTTATCTTCTGCGAGACGTCCAATCCAACCAAGCGGGTCATCGATAAATCTCCGATGGTGCAAATCACCCGGCAACGCCGCCCGGTTGGCGGCACTATCTGCAGATCAGGCGCCGACCGCGATTATCGGATGTCCACATATGACAATGCCCAGGATGACTCTTCGAGGGCAGAGGCTAGCCGCTTCTCGGCCCGCAAACGTTCCTTAAGCTGCAGCGGGCGGGCCAGCAAGCACCGCATAATCGCGCCGTTTGGCAAGCCGTGCATCGAAGGCTGTATCGGCCACACGGACCGCCAGCCTATCCATGTCGCACCAGTGCCCCTTGAGGAGCCGCGGCAATTGGCTGACATCGTCGCGCACAGCGGTCTGCATGGTTCCTATTGCGTTTTTCTTCTCGGCTTCCAGATTTTCTAGAGGCTGAGGCCGACCGAAAACAAACTTATCAAATAAAAAGTCCGCCGTGTCGCTCCCCCACCACCAGTATAGTTTGAGCAGCTCTTCGATGGCCATTGTTGCCATCGTCGTGAAGAGCTGCCCAGAAGTCGGCCCGACGCTTTTTAAGCTGCTCTGTAAGTCTCATTGCATCGCCACCCGTTGCAGAAAAAACACGGCTATTCCCGATAGAAGAAGGCTCGATATTAGTGCTCCCGCGCTCAATGCTGTGATTTTTCTCAATTACCATTCTCCTGGTTTCCGAATATACGTCCACCAAGGCGCCTTCCTGATCGAATGCCGCGTTTTATTAGCCACAGCCTTTTTCGGCTGTATTCTGGTGCTCAGGGGGAGCACAATTCCGCTCTTTTTCTGGGAGAGAGCGAGCGGTGACACATTGGGCATCGCGTATTCGCTCAAGGGATTAAACCGTGCCTGTGATGATATTGTGGCATTGCACCATTTTAACGGCGTGGCGCCCAAAGTTGCGCTCCACACCGTCCTTTTGCCTCAATCCCTGCGAGGGTGTTGACTGCGCTTCTCGTCCGAATTTTTTGCGAGAAACCCACGTCGCGGTGGTAGACGCGTAATGGCTCCAAAAGGCACGAGAGGGGCCAACCTTAGGTCTCAAGCTCCACGTCGATGATGCCTGCGCGCACCGCCGCCTTCAGCGCGGCGTGGTCCTGTTCGGCTTGATCGGCATACGCGAGTGCATACTTGCCCATCGCCTCGTCGAAATCATCCCCCTTGCCGAGATAGCCACTGATCACCCAGGCTTTGTCACGTTCGTGGGTTTTACTTGTCAATCGGGCGTGGCATTCTCTGCACTCATGTCTATATTTCAATGCCTTAGGGCCCTCGTGGCCGAGCCAAATTGGCTCAAAAATCGCCTATACTTGGCGAATGTAACAATGCCTTCTTGATCGAACTTCCGGTATCGACCGTACCCCGCAGTTGAAGCGACACCGTTTCTTTCGAGCCGATCATACTGTGGAAGCAAATCCCATCACTTGCAGAGCGTCGATAAGCTCGGGGCGTTTGCGTTCGACGGCGTCTTCGCCCTCGCGGATCAATTCCTCTGCACGGTCGAATTCAAGGAGGCCGATATGGCCGACGCGCGGAGTGATATGGACGTCGGGTGGATCTCCGGCGAGACGCGAGCGAGTGAGGCGATCTTGCATGATGCTGAGCGATGTAGTCATGACGCCAAATATGCTCGGTCTGTCATAGTCACGACGAAAGATGCTGCGCGTCAAGCTATCGGTGAGCGAGGTCGTGGATGCCTCCCCGCTTTCCTGCAGCAACGGCAAGGGATCGAAACCCATAGCAACTGGAACGCCGGTTCCGCGGCGACGCGACTTCCCGATTATGTCAGTGTTGAGATTGACCGCGATGACCATGTCCGCGCCCAACGCGCGACAAGCTGCAACCGGCAATGGGTCTACCAATGCGCCATCAGCCAGCAAGCGCCCTTCCAACTCTATCGGTGGTAACAGACCCGGCAGAGAAAAAGACGCGCGCAGCGCTTCCGTGAGATCGCCCTGTTGCAGCCAGATCTCGTGCCCCGTTACGAGATCAGTCGCTATTGCAATATACGGAATGCGAAGATCTTCAATCCGGAGGGGTCCGATGAGTCCCCGTAATTCTCCAACGAGCCGCTCGCCTTTGATCAGCCCGCCGCGACCCACGTGTAGATCGAAATAACCGACGATCTTCCGCTTGTTGAGCGATATCGCCCAATTTTCCAGTTCATCGAGCTTCCCAGCAAGATAGCATCCGCCAATCAAGGCACCTGCTGAACAGCCAGCGACGATATCAATGGGGATCCCGAGCCCTCTAAGAGCGCGCAGCGCGCCAATATGGGCCCAGCCTCTCCCCATGCCGCTGCTCAAGGCAAGGCCGATTTTGCGTCGTCCGAGCGGCTTGAAGCCGCCTTCAATCGACATGAGCCTTTCCTCGACTATCGAGATCCAGGTTCAAGCCGGCATCTCTTCTGCCGTCCCGAGCGATTGTGCTTCAGCTTCGACGGGAACGATCGCGAATTCACGTGCGAGCTGTGCTCCATGATCGACATTGTCCACATCACAAACGTCTTCACCCCTTCCAGACGAGATATTCCAACCTGTCGGCCGACAATTCCATCTTTGCGCTGCCGATATTCCTCTTGGCCCGTAGCGCGACAGCCTCAGCCATCGCGTTTCTCCTGAAGCGGCGGCGAAATTGTCGTCCGCTCAATGGGAGCGCGAACAAGATTGCCCCATTCGGTCCAGGAACCATCGTAATTGCGGACATCCGAATAGCCTAGCAAGTATTTCAAGGCAAACCAGCTATGGCTGGACCTCTCGCCGATACGGCAATAAATGATCACGGGACGGTCCGGAGTAATGCCTTCGTTTTCGTATAGCGCTCGAAGCTCGTCGGCCGACTTGAAGGCGCCGCCTTCTTTGCACGCTCTGTTCCAAGGTATGTTCTTGGCACTTGGAATATGACCACCACGTTGACACGTTTCGGGCAGTCCCGGCGGCGCCAGAATGCGGCCAGTAAACTCGTCGGGGCTGCGAACGTCGACCAGACTGGCGCTCTTGTCATCAAGAGCCTTTTGGACGTGCGGCAAGAAAGCGCGGATAGAGAAATCTGGCTCTCGAGCGATATAGCGGGCGGGGGAAACCACTGGCGCGTCCCTGCCGAGTTCCCGGCGTTCCTCCAGCCACTTCCGGCGTCCGCCATCCATTAGGCGGACATCTTCGTGACCATAAATCTTCATCTCCCAAAGAGCCCAGGCGGCGAACCAGTTGTTATTGTCCCCATACAAGATCACCGTGGTGTCGTTGCCAATGCCGGATTTGGCCATGAGACGCTCGAATTGCGATTTCGCTAGAATGTCGCGCTGGATCGTGTCGCAGAGGTCAGTGGTCCAGCTCCATGCCAGAGCGCCCGGAACATGGCCTTGCTCGAAAGCGAGGGCGTCGACGTCGACCTCGACCATTCGCACCTTCGGATTCTTCAGATTTGCCGCAACCCAGGCGGTATCGGCGAGCATTTCGGGGTGGGCATATCCGCTCATTCCATTCTCCCTCTCGGATAAATGCCCGTGAAGATGCCTTCTTGGCGCTGCGTGTTTAGTACCATGCGTCTCAAATCTCGGTTCGGCCTTACGACCTTTCAAGGGCCGACAGTGAAGGTTCTAGATCGGATTGAACGCGGCATCGTCAGGTTGCCCTGAGGTCGAACCGGCGCGTGGTTTCAAACTTACGGCATACCGCCGCCGTGTCCATCGCGGTGTGGAACCTCGGCCCGTCCCAATCCTCGGCCTCAACGAGGGCCTTGCGCTCACCGTAGTGCGCCTCACCATAGGCTCATCCCTCGCAGGGTATCGATTGTGGCGACCGAACAGGTGGACTCGTTTCGGCGGGGGGCCGTTCCTTTTTTACAACTGTATCGCTCGGATGTAATGGCGCCCAGAATCCATGCATGGAGCCTAGGTCGCAGCAGCAACTCGCGGCGGCTTTAGCAGTGCACATAAAATTTATCTTGCCATCTGTGACCAACATCGTCCCGGTCCGTAACAAAAACCGCGTTCAGGACGTATACTCGTTTATCGGCCAATTGCGGCCACGGACCGGCGCTCACTTCAACAAAGGATTGCATCAGACAATGCAAACCCAGTCGTCCCATTTTTGCCGGAGCGGCTCAAACGTGGCTCGCCCGGGTTGCGGGCTCTTTCTAGCCGCGCTTGGCATCGCCCTCTTCTGCCACTTCGCGACTGCGGCTATCGCCGAACCTGTCATGCCAATCAATCCGCCGCTCAACGACGTGCCGAATTCAATGGAAAACGGAACCGAAAGAGCGGTCTTTGCTGGCGGCTGTTTCTGGGGCGTTCAGGCCGTGTTCCAGCATACCAAGGGGGTGACGAGCGCGGTTTCGGGATATGCGGGCGGCACACTGCCCGGCCCCAGCTACGAGGAAGTCAGCGCGGGCGACACGGGGCACGCGGAATCGGTCGAGGTCACTTTCGATCCGAAGCAGATCTCTTTCGGCCGCCTGTTGCAGATCTATTTTTCTGTGGTGCATGACCCCACACAGTTGAACCGGCAAGGTCCCGATGAGGGTACGCAGTATCGCTCCGAGATTTTTGCCACCAACGACGCCCAACAACGCATCGCAGAGTCCTACATTGCCGAACTCGCCAAGGCGCGCGCCTTCCCGGGCCGCATCGTGACGAAGGTGGAATCGCTGCAGGCATTCTATCGGGCTGAACTATACCATCAGGATTATGCCACGCTTCATCCTGGCAGCCTCTATATTGCGGTCTACGACCTGCCGAAAATCGCCAATCTGAAAAAGCTCTACCCTGAGCTCTATCGCGAACAGCCGGTGCTCGTCGGAAGTAGCCGCCGGTAAAAAAAGGGGAGTCCTGAAAATGCGTCGGCGCGATTTATTGGGGGTGCTAGCAGCCACGGTTGGTGGGGTAGTCCTTACGACCCGGCTTCTCGCCGAAGCGGAGGAGTTGGAGGTGACGAAGACAGACGAGGAATGGCGGCGCCTGCTCACGCCGGCCCAGTATCAAGTGCTCCGGCATGAGGCCACGGAACCTCCCGACAGCAGCCCGCTACTTTATGAGCACCGCAAAGGTGTCTTCGCCTGCGCGGGTTGCGAACTGCCGCTCTTCACATCCGAGACCAAGTTCGATAGCGAAACCGGCTCGCCGAGTTTCTGGAGTCCGATCGACGGCGCTGTGGGCACGAGAGTTGACCGAAGTTTTGGAATGGAGCGCACCGAGGTCTATTGCCGGCGCTGTGGCGGCCATCTTGGCCATGTCTTTCACGTTGGCTCGCCACCGACCGGCCTGCGTTACTGCATGAATGGCGTTGCCTTGAAATTCATACCCGAAGCGAGCTGAGGGTTCGACGATAGCGGCCAAACCCGTCTTGCTCCGGCCGTGCACCGGAGCGGGTGGGCGGGTGCTGGATGGGCTAAGAGAAGCAGGAACGGGTCATGAGTGAAACTCGCGAAGGAGAGTTAGGGCCGCCGTTGCAGCGCCCACGCCGGCTCCTCGTCTACCGGCACACGCTGATTACCCGCTTGACCCATTGGATCAATCTGCTCTGCGTGACGGTGCTGCTGATGAGCGGCCTGCAGATTTTCAACGCGCACCCAGCCCTTTATTGGGGGAGGTCCGGCGCCGATGCCGAGCAGGCGCTGTTCGAAATCGGGTCGGATAGTTCAAGGGACGGCCCCCTGGCGGGTTTCACCCGGATCGGTTCATCGGCCTTCGAGACGACCGGGATTCTCGGCGTTTCTCGGAATGCCGCAGGCGACGTAGTAGAGCGCGGCTTCCCACGCTGGGTGACACTCCCGAGCTGGCGCGATCTCGCCATGGGGCGCCGCTGGCATTTCTTTTTCGCTTGGGCATTCGTCGCAAACCTCTTTGTCTATCTCATGACTGGAATGGCCAGCGGCCATTTTTGGCGCGATCTCCTTCCCAGCTGGCAGCAACTGCGGCCTCAGTCTCTTTTCCGGGATGCCGCCGATCATCTTCGGCTGAAATTTCTGCACGGCGAGGCGGCGCGGCATTACAATCCGCTCCAAAAGCTCACCTATCTCACCGTGATCTTTGTGCTGTTGCCGGCGATGATTTTGACGGGCCTCACCATGTCGCCGGGGATGGACGCGATTTTGCCTTGGCTCGTCGACATGTTTGGCGGGCGCCAGTCTGCGCGGACGATCCATTTCATCACAGCAAGTCTCATTGCGATGTTTGTTTTCGTGCACGTTGCGATGGTGCTGCTGGCCGGGCCTGTGAACGAGTTGCGCGGAATGATCACCGGAAGATTTGCGATTTCTGTCGAGGACGATCATGAATAGCGTTTGGCTTCCCCGGCGTCGGTTTCTTGCTCTTGGGACGGCCGGTCTTGGCAGCACGCTGCTTAGTGGCTGCGATCGGCTCTCCGAAGCGCCGGATTTCGAGGAGTTTCTTTCCTCAGCCGAGTGGTTGACCTATCGCGTCCAGCGGCTGCTTGACGGGGGCCACGCGCTCGCACGCGAGTTCACCCCCGCCGATTTGTCACCCGTCTTCAAGGTGAATGGTACAAGGATGCCCGAGGGCGAGGAATATGCGGCCTTGCGCGAAAGCAATTTTGCCGATTGGCGGTTGCGTGTCGAAGGGGTCGTCGGCAACCCTCTGGAGTTGTCGCTTACGGATTTACAGAAGCTCCCGCAACGGACGCAGATCACCCGCCATGACTGTGTGGAAGGATGGAGCGCCATCGGCAAATGGCAGGGCGTACCCCTCGCCGTTGTGCTTCAGCGCGCCACGCTTCTCCCCGCCGCCCGGTTCGTTGTCTTCCATTGCGCCGACGTTCTCGAACAAACGCTCGACGGTACCGGACAATATTATGAAAGCATCGATCTCATCGACGCTTTCCATCCGCAAACCATTCTTGCGCACAGTCTCAACGATGCCCTCCTCACTATAGGCCATGGTGCCCCTCTGCGGCTGCGGGTCGAGCGCCAGCTCGGCTACAAGCACGCAAAATATGTCATGCGCATCGAGGTAACCGACCGGCTCGATAAGTTGGGGCGCGGAAAAGGTGGATTTTGGCCCGACCGTGGCTACGAGTGGTATGCCGGGATTTGAAAGGGCTTATAGTAATTCACATGATAATGTTGTCGGTACATTCAGCCGGTATTTGAACATAACAAACAGGTTTGATGCTGCTGTCCCTTGTACGTTGCGAATGTCCGGCAATTGATCATTCTGCCGGATGGCGAGAAAAGCGGTGAGCCTGCGCTGTCCCTTTGGCGACCGAGCCCGACCGACAGATTCGGCCCCGCTTTTCAAAGCTCCGCTGTTTGGGCTGGACGGTATCCTGGGACGCGTTCGGACGCAGATACTGTGTACAAGGTTGATCGATGCGGAGCCGTTGCTGCGAGGATCCGAAGAGAAAGCCTTAAAATGACTGACGCTGTACTGGGTATTGCAAGAACACTTTCGACGCTAGCCTCGGGGCTGGTACAAAGGTGCGCTCCAAGAGCTTCACCAATTCGTCCGATGGTTGGCATCAGCTGATTGCCTGGCTCGGCGAGCACAAAATCGGACGGGTTCACGCCTGTCTGGAGGCAACTGGACGCTACGGGCGGCGGCCGTGCCAAAGAATCACCAAGCCATAAAGCAACCGAAAGGAGAGTGTCGGAACGACAAAGAGGTCCATCGATGCGATCCCATCGGCGTGATTGCGAAGGAACGTCTTCCATCCCTGAGTTGGCGGTCGCCTGTGCCTTGCCATATATTTGGCGACCGAGGTTTGACCAACGTCGATGCCGAGCTTGAGGAGTTCTCCATGGATCCGGGGAGCGCCCCACAGCGGGTTGGCGACGCTCATGGCGCGGATCAATTGCCGGATTTCGAGCGGCACCTTCGGTCTGCCGCCGCGACATCGCGACTTCCATCGCCAGAACAAGCGAAACCCAGCGCGATGCCAACGGATCACAGTCTCCGGCTCAATGATCACCAAGGCATTCACAATGCGCGGCGCCAGCCGATAGAGGCCGGCAATGACTAGACGGTCGAAATTGCTGAAAACAAGCCGCTTCGGCGATTTTCTTCGCAGCACATTGAGCTGGTGGCGCAGCGTCAGGATCTCCGCCTCGAGCGAAACTTTTGACCTGAACAGCCCGATGACTGCCCACCAGATCAGTTTGAGGATGTCTCCCATAGGCGCAAGCATCGCCCAATTCTGTGGCTATACGCCCGCTGGATCGAGTTTACGGTAGGCACAGGTTGCGCTCACGCATTGGGCTGGCGTCACTACATGAGGTTTTGGTCGTTTCTCATAATCGCCGCTGTAATGGCTTTCCCTCGCCACGTCTTAAATGCGACCGATATTGGGTCCCCGCCCTTGCCACCTCCACGCCCGACGGAACAGCCTCTCCATCCCACCCCGCAAGACAACGCGCCGGCGGAACAATCCAAGCCGAATCCTGCCATCGATCAAGCGTGCCTCGATCGTCTCGCCAACGCCTTAATCACATTCGAGGCGGTCACGCTGCCCGCCAATCCTGCGTGCGCCATTGAGACGCCCGTACAGCTTAAGGCCGTCATGAGTTCAAACGGAAGAGGACCGATCCTCCTGCCCGATAGGCCCACGGTTTCCTGCCACTTTGGTGAAAGGTTCGGCCATTGGCTGCGCGATCTCGTCGCTCCTCTCATTTTCGGGGGGCTCGCGGTCGAACTCAAGTCGGTTCGCACAGGGCCGGGGTACGAATGCCGCAATCGCAACCGCGCCGAGGACGGCAAGATCAGCGCACACGCGTCGGGTCTCGCCATCGACGTCGGAAGCTTCGAACTCTCGAATGGCAGAACGCTGGCAATCGCGCCCAAGGGGGACGAGCATTTGCGGGCCACGGTCGATGCAATCCGCGTTGCTGCATGCGGCTGGTTCACAACGGTGCTCGGGCCGGGGTCCGATGAGGCACACACTGATCACATGCATGTCGACATTTTGCAGCACGGATCGAGGGATCGCTCTCGCATCTGTCAGTGAGGCAATTACAGCCAGGCATGAAGGCATTTTTCGCGCGACTAACGCGGACGCTAAGAAATCGGAAGGTGCATCCCGTCTTGTGAGGATTGATCCTTCGCTGGAGCACGAACCCGTCGCGCTCCGCCGGGACACCCCGGCCATATCCAACGACGGCGCCGGCTCCCCGCCGCTCCGCACTCCAAAAAAGCGCGAGCCACTCCAACTCGTGTCGGAATGCGGCCGAGCCTGATGTCGTTGATCCATCCACGGGCTTTGGCGATCGCAGTGAGCAGAGCGTCCCGGTTTTCGGGCCTCAGATTTGCGTAGGGTGCATGAATGATGCCCTTCATGGCCTGAAAGCCTGGGCACAGTCCAGGGAAGGTTCGGACACTTGAAACCTTTATCCCTGCGGAACATTTCCTCTTTTGGATTACGTCTCAATTCGAGAGAGGAAACGATGGCACTTGCGATGGAAATGCCCAAGAAATCTTCGACTTCAACCCGAGGCTTTGCCTCCATGGACCGAGAAAAACAACGTGCGATTGCGCGAAAGGGCGGCGAAAGCGTACCGAACGAAAAACGCAGTTTTTCGCAAAATCCCAGATTGGCGGCTGAAGCTGGGCGAAAGGGCGGACTGAGTGTCAGTCCCGCCAAGCGTAGCTTTTCGCGCAATCACACGCTCGCCTCGGAGGTCGGCCGCAAGGGCGGACATGCCTCACACACCGGGCCGAAAAAAATTGGCGGCCAAGGATGAGGCATCCGTCGTAAAGCGCAAACGCGGTAGCGGGGCCCCACCACGTTTGCGTTGTATCGCAGCCGGCGCGGTGTCCTGCTATGAGACCGTCTTAAATTTGGGGGCGACCAGCGGCGACGCGGTCAAACTGCTTCATCGATTGGATCGCCAAGTCGTCGCGCTCGATTTCAATTGACGGACGTCCCATGTTGAGAAAGAAGACACGGGCTTTCGCTGGACGCTTGACCAAGGCTCCAGACAGGTCTAGGCGAGCGCAACGACTGAAGTATCCATCTCTCCGCCCTCATCTAGAGAGCCAACACCCCCAAGAGGTCCAGTGCGTCGTACTGTCCGTCCTTTCATCAAGGAATTCAAGACCCGCTCGGCTAAGTCGTCGGCGACTTATTCACGGCCGATCGGCGATGCCGACAATAATGGCTCGAAGCCGTCGTTCTTGGATCGCAATGTTTTCATGATTCGCCAGAACAAATTTGACGACGAACACAAGGTTGCGTTGACAGCAGCCGACGCGGTTTTTGGAAGAAGCAATCCGGTGGCGCCCCTCCCAAAGGCATCCCCGTTATCCGACGCCCCTGTGGGCCGGGTGTTGCGGAGTTATGTTGCCGAAGACGATCTACTGACTGTTCGATTAACAGAAGGTGATGGAAAATCCCGCAGTGGCCGGAGCGTCGAGAAAGTCAAAAGCTCTTTTTCCGTTCGTTTCAAAAAGCCAACTCGCCAGCCAGAAGGCGAAGTCGCGCGGGATTTCCTAGAACGCCCCGCTACAAGTTTCTCACCGGATAAATTGACCGTTTCGGCACCTCGTCGAGAACGCAGATCAATTCAAAAGCGTTGGGTTCTCAGGACCGAACTCAAACCTGGAGAGAATTGGAAACGGCGCTTGTGCAAGGCTGCACGCTGACCCGCGCGAAATCCATTCTGTCAAGCGACAGGTGCCAGAAGGTGGCCTCACTAAACGATAGGATCGCGGAGTTCATCGTCGACCGATTTCCTGACGAAGGATCGCCGGTAGAATTGCTGTGCATCGATCACAATGGAACATATGTGGTTCCTTATCCTTGCCGCCGCGTTGAGGACGCGTGGCGCAATGTTGAGACGAACGAGGTTATCGAGGCAAACGTGGCGGGCTGGCGTCTGAGGCGCGGTCAGGCCCCGGCAAGCCCGTGAGCTGACGTCGGATGGGCTCTCGCAATTGCCTATTCGCTATCATGTTCGAACGGCCATGACAGACGCCCAGGAATGTCCGTCGTCAGAGTTAATGGGACAGGTGGCAGCTCAAATTAAGAGAGTCTCTGGCTCATCAGGTTTGTGATGTTATGCGGCTTGCCGTGGTGCGGTCGCGGGAGTGGTTGGAATTTGCGTGTGGCGTAATCTCCAGTTTGTTTGCTCAAACCGAATTGGCGTTGGCGCGCCGATGGAGATCACGCCATGAAAACGGATACCACAAGGGTACCGCGGGAAGCGGTGGAAGGAACGCTTTTTGTTGGGGACGATTGGTTCGATCCTTTGGAAGCTGGGGTGCGGACTCGCGTTCGCGGCTTCATTGAGGGATCCTGGAAGCGGAACTGGATGCTGCGCTTCGGCGGGACCGGTATGAACGGCCTCGGGTTGCTGAGAGCGGCCAGCTGACGGGAGGGGCTGGCCACCGGCACGGCCATCGCGAGCGTCAGTTGATGGGAACCTTCGGGCCGGCAACTGTCCGTGTCCCGCGTGCCCGCCTGGACACATCGGGCGGCAAAACGGTCGAGTGGAAGAACTCGACCATTCCGGCTTACCAGCGACGCACGAAATGTGCCGACGCGCTGATCGCTGGCGCCTATCTGCGGCCGGGACCAACACGCGCCGGGTGCGCCGGGCGCTTGCGGCTTTGTTCGGCGGCGCCGTGGGGAAGGGCACGGTCAGCCGCGTCTGGCGCAAGGTGAAGGGCGATTGGGATGCCTGGAATGCGCGCTCCCTGAAGGACGAGCCGATCATCCGTCTGATCTTGATGGCACGATCGTGCGCGTTCGACTCGACAAGAAGGCCACATCGATTTCCTTGCTCGTCGCCCTCGTCGTCAGGGAGGACGGCCGGAAGGCGCTGCTGGCGGTCAAGAACATGGGCGTCGAGGTCGAGGCGGCCTGGTCGGCGCTCCTCGACGATCTGGTCAAACGTGGCTTGAAGATGCCGGAGCTCGTCATTGTCGATGGCGCTCCCGGCCTCGAGAAAGCTCTTGCCGCGCTCTGGAGCGACATGCCGGTCTAACGCTGTACGGTGCATAGACATCGAAATCTTCTCGCTCATGCGCCTGACCGGCTGCATGAAGAAATTTCCGCCGATTACAACGAGACGATCTGGACATGCCCGACTTGAAGCGTGGAGATCGAGGCAGGCGCAAGCGTTCTCCGCAAACGGCGGATGAAATGCCGCGCCGTCGCCGATAGCCTGGAGGAAGCGGGCGACAAGCTGTTTACCTTCACGTGGTTCCCGAAAAGTCAGTGGAAATCGATCCGCACATCGAACGCAATTGAACGTCTGCACGGAGAGTTCAAGCGGCGGATCACGACCCAGACTGTGCTGCCCTCAGCAGAAACCGCGGCCATGCTGTTCTGGGCTTTGCTGGCTTCTGGTCAGATCACTATGCGCAAAGTTGACGGCTGGCGGAGCCTCAACGAAAGGCCAACCAATCAAACGATTGACCTCGCCGCATGATCGGATAACCTCGCCATGCTGGAGATCGTCTCAAAATCAATTCCAACACAAATCACGACGCCACCGTGCATCGGCATCGCGGATTGTCATTACTCGGAAGAAGCTCGCAAAAAATTCGATATGAAACGCCAAAATCTGTCGCCGCGAATATCTCAGAAAATAGGGTTGGCGATTGCGGTGTTGACTCGAAGCATCCGAAGAAAAAAAGGTACTCGAATTATAGCAAGGATCGAAGTCGGCAAAATGGGATTGTCAGAATTCGCCCGGCGACTGCCTATCAATAAGTCGAACCTGAAAAACATCCTCGATGGCAGACGTCGTGCGAGCTGCTGAGATGCCGGATGAGACGCTCTCAGAATTTTTGCAAAGCACCTATGAAGCTGCCGCCGACCTCGGCAATTGGGATCACGCGGCGCTCTAATGCCCGCTCGGCGAAACAGGGATCCACCCTCAGTTCCTTAGGTCCGCGCGAACCATGCAGGGACAGGCGTTGTTTCAATGGCCAAGAATAGACGATGTTGGAGTTGATTTGGCTCTGCGTGTACACGGTGATTTGAGTTCAAGGCCGGGGCTTGAGTTCAGCCAGGATGGTGGGAATGAGGGGCGTTTTTGGCATACATGATGTCGAGAACGCCGCCGACGATCTTGTGCCGCCGACTTCGAGTATTGCGGCCCCAAGATCTCCTGGGTGTCGGCATCGACGATGAGTTTCATGAAGCCCTGCGTCTCTCCTTCTCGATGGCGCGCGCCACCCCGTCATCGGCCGCGTTCCGACCAGGATGCGCTTCCCCGACCGCCGCGCCTCGGCCTCCGTCATCCCGCGCGACCGAGCGGTGGATCAACATAAGGGCATAGGCGGTAGGCGGTCGCTGACGCGGCGGCGATCGCCATCGAGAAGGTTGGCCGCGACGATCTCGAAGTCGTTTAGGAGGTATGGGTGAAAGCGCCCTTGCCGTTGCAATCGCCAAGCGCCCACACGCCGGGCACGCTCGTGCGCAGCTGATCGTCGACCACGACGTAGCCGAGTTTGTCGGTTTCGATTCCGACCCTGCTCAAGGCCGAGATCGTCCGTATTCGGACGTCGACCGACGGCCAGCAACACATGCGATCCGACGACCTCCGTCGCCGATTCGCAGTCGACACCGACGCGATATCCGCGCCGCGCGGCTCGAAGTGGATGCATTCGGCCGCCAGCCGGACCTGGATGCTCTCGGCTTCAAGGATAGCCAGCACGGCCGCCGAAATGTCCGGGTCCTCGCGGTGGATAAGGCGGGCCCCGTCTCAATCACCGTGACTTCGCGCCGAAACGCCGATAGATCTGCGCGAATTCAAGTGCGAGTAGCCACCGCCGACGGTGACGAGGTGACGCGGCAGCACATCGAGATCGAGCAGGCAGGAGTTGGTAAGGAGGCGACCTGGTCGACGCCAGCCATGTCGGGCATGTTCGCGCGGCCGCCCACGTTGATGAAGACGCGATCGGCCGACAGCAATTCTTCTCCGACCCTGACATCGTGCCGTGTCTCGAAGCGGGCATGGCCTTCGTAGACGGTGCAATTGGCCAGGCCCTTTAGCCAGGTCTCCAGGCCGGCGCGCGAATTGCCCGAGACGGCATCCTTTCGGGCCTTCACCTTTTTCATGTCGACACCGACAGCCTCACTGATCGTCAAGCCATAGTCCGAGGCGCACCGTGCCATGCGAGCGGCATAGGCACTGGCGATGAGCGTTTTCGTGGGCGTACACCCCGTGTTGATGCAGGTACCGCCGATGAGCTTGCGCTCAATCAGGGCGACGCTCATGCCCGCCCCTGTGAGGCGGCCGGCCAGAGATGGCCCGGCCTGGCCTGCCCCGATGATGATCGCGTCGAAAGTTTTGGTCATGAGAAAGACGTCACAATCAGAATTGCGCCCCCGATTGCAATCGCGTCCTCAAGGAGTGCGATTGGAAGGTCTCTGCCGCCGGTCATCGCCATCAGCCTTGTCCGGAACTCGTAGCCGCCGAGTGGTCCGGCGACGGCGCCCTATGACGCCAGCCACGAGGCCGCCGATCCATATCCCGCCTGACGCTCCGAGCGCGGTTCCGCACAGCGCTCCCGTAACAATCCGCGCACCAAATTGCAGTGGCACCTTGCGGCTCGGCGTCTTCGGGAGCTGATCGGTGACGAGTTCCGCAAGCGCGAGGGAAGACAAGCCACGTGCCTTCCAGATGCATTCGGCCAGGAGCTGCCAGCTCACCACTGCAGGCGCTGTCATCGCCCGAAGGCCTGCAACGACGCCGATCAGTAATGCCAAGACATAGACGGACATGGATCGTCCCCAATTCA
>CAWAQW010000025.1:0-123764 GCA_963784075.1 uncultured Alphaproteobacteria bacterium
TGTCTCCGCGGCGAGATCATGCATGATTCGCGCCAATGCGTCACCTGTCGGCGCCTTCGGAGTCTCGTCATAAGTGGTATGGTCCTCGTTCTCTCCAGCAAAATGGATTTGCTAGCGTCGGTTCAATGGAAAGGGCCCGACAGTTACCGCGAGGACCAATGGGGACTCCGCTCAGCCGAACTGCCTGCTCCTGGCCCGGCTGAGGCGCTTTTTGTCGTTCTTCGTAACACTCATAGTCTCAACTCATTAACCGTCAACGACCATGCGGAACGTCGTCATAAGCGCCATAGCTGAAAATGAATTTTTTCGCAGGCGACCCGCTACAAGCTACACCTTGCCGCCGCGCGACAAGCCGCCGAACCGACACGTGGCTCGAGTTTTGCTTATTCCATTCCAGCTTGGTGTCCTCCCCAGGCTTATGAGGACCTGCCCCTGGTTCGGTGTGTCAGGCCGGATCAGGGGCTTTTCGCCGTTTGGATACGCCGCTGCCTGTTTGTCAGGGTGAACCGCCCCGGGTTTGCCGGAGGCCCCAACTCTTGAGAGGATGGGGCTATGGACACGAAGAAGACGACGAACAAATTTTCGGCTGAGGTTCGCGAGCGGGCGGTTCGAATGGTGCGGGATCACCAAGGCGACCACGCCTCGCAATGGGCGGCGATTGCGTCGATCGCCTCGAAGATTGGCTGCACGGCCGAGAGCCTGCGGCGTTGGCTGCGGCAGGCTGAGCGCGATGCGGGGATGCGACCCGGCGCGACGACGGATGAACGGGAGCGGATCAAAGCGCTGGAGCGGGAAAACCGCGAGCTTCGTCAGGCGAACGAGATTTTGCGCAAGGCGTCGGCTTATTTTGCCCAGGCGGAGCTCGACCGCCGGTTCAAGCCATGATCGCCTTCATCGACGATCATCGCGAGGCGCACGGGGTCGAGCCGATCTGCGAGGTTTTGCCGATCGCCCCGTCGACCTATCGGGCGCATGCGGCGACGCGCCGCGATCCCGCGAAGGGCTCGGCGAGGGCGCGGCGCGATGCGGTTTTGCGCGAGAAAATCCGGCGCGTCTTCGACGACAATTTCCAGGTTTATGGCGTGCGCAAGGTTTGGCGGCAGTTGCTGCGGGAGGGAGAAAGCGTGGCGCGTTGCACGGTCGAGCGGCTGATGCGGGCCATGGGTTTGCAAGGCGTCGTGCGCGGCAAGCCGGTTAGAACGACGGTGAGCGACAAGGCGGCGCCTTGCCCGCAAGACAAGGTCAATCGGCAGTTCCAGGCGCCGCGCCCGAATGCGCTGTGGGTGTCGGATTTCACCTATGTCGCCACTTGGGCCGGCTTCGTCTACGTCGCCTTCGTCATCGACACATTCGCGCGAAGGATCGTCGGCTGGCGCGCCTCGCGCACGGCGCATGCGGGCTTCGTGCTCGACGCGCTCGAGCAGGCCTTGTGCGAACGTCGTCCCCTTCGCGGCGGCCTCGTGCATCACTCGGATCGCGGCGTGCAATATGTGTCGATTAAATACACGGAGCGCCTGAAGGACGCCGGCGTCGAGCCGTCGGTCGGCAGCGTCGGCGACAGCTACGACAACGCCCTCGCCGAGACCATCAACGGACTCTACAAAGCCGAAGTGATCTGGCGGCGCGGGCCGTGGCGCAACTTCGATGCGGTCGAGTTCGCCACGCTCGAATGGGTCGACTGGTTCAACAACAAGAGACTGCTGGAGCCGATCGGAAACATTCCGCCGGCCGAAGCCGAAGCGCGCTATTATGCGCAGACGGCGGGTCACGCCATGGCGGCGTGACTTCAACCGAAATGGCCTCCGGCAATCCCGGGGCGGTTCACAGCCGTCCTCTCGTCGGTGCTACCGCTTGACTTTTCGAGCTCCCAGTCGATGTGCGGCCTTGCGGGGCTTAACTGCCTTGCCAAGGCACCCACACTTTAGAGAGGCGCCAAGGAAGGGGCCACTGGTCTGGTCCGCCACCTTCCAGATCGGGGGCTTTTCGCGGGCAGATTCAGGAAACCGCGCGCCTAGCTGTCGGCCATCCGCCTTGGTTGATAAATTAAGCAAAGGGGATGATTTGCGGCAATACTCAACTATGATCTCGGAGTGCTGTCCTGGCATAGCTGATGGCCACAGTCCCACCTTCGGCTGTCAGTTGATATTTGTCATACACGGTCCCTGGTCTGAGGTCTTGGATCAGGGGCCTGCATTCGCACCGAGCAGCTAACCGCGAGATCAATTTCCATCGAAGCCATTGGGCTGCGACCGCCCAGTGTCGAGTGAAGCCTCCAATGATTATAAAATCGCAGCCGGTCGATCACCTCGTCAGGAAATGTACGAGCTGTCCTTCAGGTGTCAAACAAATGGCGATGGCGGCTGGGCTGCGAGCGCAGATATTGTTTGGGAGCTTTCACGGTCGCACCAAGATGCGCAGCCGCATGCCACGGCCAGCGCGGATCGTAGAGTATGGTGCGCGCGAGAGCGACAAAATCGGCATCGCCAGTTCCAACGATCGCCTCGGCCTGATCATAGCCAGCGATAAGACCCACCGCGACGGTCGGCAAGTTCGTTGCAGCCTTGACGGCACGGGCGAGCGGCACCTGATAGCTCGGCCCGACCGGGATCTTCTGTGCAGGCGTCATACCCCACTCGAGACATGAATGGGCACTACAGCCTCGCACCGCGAGCGCCTTCGCAAAGGCGATGGTCTGATCGAGATCCCAACCTCCTTCGGCCCAGTCGGTCCCCGATACGCGCATGCTGACTGGCCGCTCGACCGGAAAGACCGCGCGGACGGCATCGAATACCTCGATGGGAAAGCGCATTCGGTTTTCGAGGCTGCCGCCGTAGTCGTCTTCGCGCTGGTTGGCCAAGGGCGAGAGAAACTGATGCAGCAGATAACCGTGCGCGCCATGGAGCTGGATCGCATCGAACCCGAGCCTGGCGGATCGTCTTGCCGCCTCCACGAAAGCGTCACGAACGGCGGCGAGCCCGTCGTGATCGAGGGCCACCGGAGGATTCTCACCTTCTGCGAAGGGGATGGCCGAAGGCGCCACCGTCTACCAGCCGCGATCCTCGCCAGGCCGGATCTGCCCACCGCCCTTCCACGGTGTGTGCGTCGATGCCTTGCGCCCCGCATGCGCGAGCTGGATGGCGATCGGCATGTCTGAATACCGCCGCACGGTTTCCACCACCCTCCCCAGCGCGTTTTCGGTTTCGGCAGACCAAAGCCCGAGATCGTCAGGGCTGATTCTTCCTTCCGGCAACACTGCGGTCGCCTCGATGATCAGGAGCCCCGCTCCGGAAAGCGCGAGATTGCCGAGATGAGGTGCCAATCTGTCGCGCATCCCTCTTCGGCCGAGTATTGACACATGGGCGCGATGACGATGCGATTGCGCAGCTCGAGCGAGCCGAGTCGGTACGGAGTGAACAACGCGCTCATTGCTGCCCTCGGTCGATCGTGAAGCCGATTGGCGCTGCGGAAATCGCCCTGCGGCCCTTTGGAAATTGGCTCGCGATTGCCAATGATCAAGGCCTTAACCCATCCGATTTTCATCAGACAGCCATGGATGGTTTTCGCTATGAGGCAGCGCAGACGTCCACTTTTGCGGTGCGCAGCGCTGACGCCGAAGGTGGGCTAACGGCGCAATTTTGTCGCGCAGAGGCCAGTTGGCGCCGGCCGGTGGCAAGGTGCACAAAAGAGCCCGGCGGATTTTCTCTTTGATGTGGGGGTAGCTTTTGTTCGGCGAAAGAATTATGGAAGCCGCTTCCAAATGCGTTTGCTCGATTGATCGAGATTGCGTAGCTGGCCCCGCCACAAACGCTCTCAGCAAAAAGACAAAGATGGAACCCGTAAATGCGGAAGGCTACACGACCATTCTTGGTTGAGATCCGGCGCGGAGATCGCCACGTTCCAAAGACGGCCACCAAACCAAACAACGTTGCCGCGAGCAGGACGCCTCAGCCGTCTCACTTTCCCCAAAACGTCATGTGTCATGCCGATCAAACGTTCGATGGTAGCCATTCGGCGACTTCAACTGGATTGGGCGAACCACGCCGCAAGGCCGAATTCGAAGAACCCAAGTGGGACGGTGCAACCGGTGGGCAGACCGCGCCTTCGATAAACAAATTGATTCCGCAGGCATTGCAGTGCGAACAGCCAAGGCGTAGCAAAGCTCTCACCAGCGAGCTTCCAGCGGGTCAGCGCTGGAAACGCCGATTGCCCAAGGCATGTTGGTGAAGCCGAGCCTCAAAACCCTACGCACAACCGGCATCGAGCACGTCTCACAACCGGACCTCGCGTAACGGCCAGCGCCGGTCCTGAACGCCTGTGAGAGAAGCGAGCAAGGCCACCTTGATTGAGGTTGGGTCTGTTTACCCAAAAACGTCCCTTAGGAACCGAGCTCACTGCTCGGCTGATTCGCTGCCATGTTGCACCGCGGCATTTGGGCAACTATATGATTAAGTCTCAATCGATCGCGTTGGAGCGCCGGAAGGTTCCGCAAACTGCGATCTCACGATATTGAAGCAACGTTCAGGGCGTCGCGTCAGGAAATTCATGCGCTGCAAGTGGCTCGCTATGCGCGATCGGGCTTAATCGGCCAAAATCAACGAGACTTGGTATTATCCGATTATGTTCCTCGAGCGCGCTCCAGTCGAAAGCTCCCTTGCTTCACGGCGTCAGTTTCGATATCGGAACGAAACGCGCCGTGAGCTACTTCTTGAGCGATGACTACGCACGCAAAGGCCGCTGCGAACGACCAGCGCGGTCCCGAGGCCATAGCCTGTCGGCGAATGGCAGACCCCCCGCTGACAATTCCGAGGATTGGAAAGGGCCAGCGTATCAGACGTGCATACATGCTGCGGCTGCGTGTCGGGAAGCCGATGTGCTAGAACTTGACGATAGCTGAAGCTATAAACCAAACCCAAAGAATCGCGACGATCATAAAAAGAATAGGCCAGCCCCAACGTGGCCGCGCGGCCTTGATAGTCTGATCGGCCTTGGCTTCGGCCTGCTCACGGCTTAGAGGCGAGCCCCATGTGGCGGACCAATCCATGATTTCGGCAATGATTTCATTGCGGGTTCCCTTGGTCATAACGTTAAGGCCGTCGGCCGGTCGCCAAACCATTGTCAATTAGGTAATCGGCTTTCGCCTCGGCTAATGCCTCGCCGCGCGCCAAACCTACAGCGTGCAGCTGCTTCTGCAATTTGTACCAGCGCCAGGAAGGCAACTTGGGTGACCCGAGAACCTCCGGACCGAACGATTGCCCGAAGCGAAGGCCCCAAAGCCCACGTACCGAAATGCATTGACGGCTCATTGCAGTTACCTTTCGCCTTATGCGGTTTAAGCCGGCCCCCTAATCCGACATCGTCAAAGCGCACTAAATTAGGTAGCGAATAGAAAAGAGAAAATGCGACGCGGGCAAGCGCCAAGCGCCAGCGAGAACATAAATCATCGTTTTCGGGTAAGTAAGATTTTGTGCCATCGGCGCAAAACGTCTTCTGCGCAGGCCAAGTAATCTGGCCTTTTATCGAATGATGTGTTCCATACTAAAATACAATTATGAGTTTATTATGGTTCGTGCATTTTTTATTACTGTTTTATAAAATAATTACCTTGTTCGCAGCCGCACGCCGGGGCCGCTGCCTAGTCATCATTCGACGCATTGAGTTTCTCAATCGGTAAAGCCGCGGCCGGACAGATTCAATCCCGACAATCGAGGAGCTGGTCGCCGAACTCGGAGCCGCCTTCCTCTGCGCCGATCTTCAGATCACTGCCGAGCCGCGCGCGGATCACGCTCATATCTCGCGTCCTGGCTTGCCATCATGAAGGCCGACAAGAAGGCGATCTTCTCGCCGCAGCATCCAAGGCGTCCAAAGCCACCGCGTTCCTGGCGGCTCTGCAGGGTGCATGAGCAGCCCTCCTTGCCGGCTGAGAGACGATGAGGAGCAATAGAAGTATGGGGATCATTGCCGGAACCCGCCCTTACCTAGGGGCACCTCCCGCAAGGCAAGCTGAGACCATGGGTCGAGCATCGCCCCCTGGTGCGATCAAAGGGTTTGACAAAAAGCGCGTAAGCCTTTGATGCCAAAGATGCGGGGTTGCCGCTATCTGGACGTGTAAGCCATTGTTTTTAGCTGGAAAAGTACGGATTTGTAATCAGTAGGTCGAGGGTCCAACTCCTTCAACCGGCACCAATAAAATCAAATACTTACGCGAAAATATCACGACCAAAATCGGGCGGATCGCTTTCTGGACAACATTTCGGACAACACGGGTCGAATTTCGTTGTCCTCGTGTCATGCGCGATCCCGTTTCCCGGGTGTATTGACGTCGCGTGCAAGTTCATTTTTTTATTGCAAGAATGACGTCGCGCACCGCATTCAGGTCATAAGGTGCCGAAAAACCCGCTTTACGCAGCGCGGCGCGTGCGATTTTCGGGTTGATCCCATGATCCGCACAAAATGCCGGAATCCCCGAGGGCTTCTCGGCAGGTTTAGTGAAGACATAGGGAGGCTTGATGCCCGCCGATGAGAGATCCTTCCGCCACCCGCCGGGGTTTTTTACGATAATTTCCCTAATGTGATCGTTCATCGGCTGGGTTTTGCGCGTCTCTTCTTTGCCCACAGGGGCAGCCTCTTCTGGCGTCTTGACAGGTTCAACGCGGGGGATGGACATCAATCGATCGAGGCGTTTCTCCAGCTTTTCGCGCGACTCCTTCCACGATTTCAAAGGACGGGCCGCAATTTTGTTATACCGATTGAGCAATTCTTGGACGGTAGCCATTTTTTCCTCCTGTCATAACAATTAACAAGAAGAACGTAAGTTTAGATATGGTTTTTGTCAGGAAGAAAACTTGCTTGACCATAGTTGAAACGCAAAACGGCCCGGCGATACATCCACGCTCGGGCCGTTCCATGAGCCGAGTGATCTGGAGCTCGGCAATCTTCATAATATTACTGGATTGTGCCGGGTTTACGACGAGCCTGTTTCCGCCACCTAAACTCAAGTCGAGAGACCCAAAGCGGCCCCTTCGGCATCGTGCAGAAATCAACAATTCCTGGGCGGCGGCAGCAGCTCAAGAGACCAGTCCGGCGCAGCCCCGCCCTGAAACTCGCGCTGATGACCGGCACAGAGATAGACCGGCCCGCGCATCTTGCGACGGCATTTTTCGCAGCGCAGGCGAGCGAGGAGTTCCGCAAAGGTGGAAAGCGTCTGTTCGACGCGCTCCTCGACAGGGCCGTGGAGCCCTTCGAGACCGTCTACGCGGAGGTCGACCCCAATAACACGTCGGGGATGGCCGGGAGGTTGCTCCTGCGGGGTTTTACGGAGGAGACCCGGTTGTTTAAGCTGACGCGCAGAGCGGCGGGTGAGTGCGACCACTCAGCATAGTGCATAAATCAACAATTCCTGGAACGCGAGCTAGCCGACATGGCGGGGATCATTGGGGAAATGGCGGCGCTTCAACCGCCCGGCACCGGACAACTTCGTGAATGATATAAAACAAAAGCAGCCAGAACGGCACTGCCAACAGAAACCACGGCCACGCCCGTTTCGGCGCATCGGGGCGCATGAAGCCGTTAAAGATGCGCCATCCTGATAACCAATTACGCATTTTCCCCTGCTAATGGCTTAAAGAGAAGGCCCGGTTTGCCCCCCGCGTAGCGACCCGCCATTTCCTTCAATGCCCAGACAAATAGGCCACGGTGACGGGCTCACCTTTGAAGATCAATGTACAAAATAGATCATACGTATTCCCCGGTGGAGCGCTATGTCCAATTGGGTTAGACGGAAATCCGTCGAAGCGCGCCTGCGCAGCAGTGTGCTTCCTGCCAGCCTACAGCCCGGGGTGACCCACTACCGGCACCCGCCGCGCGTCGCGGCCAGAGAGGCGATGATCGCCGCGCCCTCGTCCGCGAACCGCGCGGCCGTTTCAAGCTCACGCCGCAATCGTGCAGGCTTCCAGTCGAGGCGGTCGAGCGCTGCGGCGTGCAAGCTTTAAGCTGTCATCGCGCGTCGTCAGTCGACATTGCCAGCTGGGCGCCACCCCGCGATAAAAGTGTCAAGCTCTTCTCCCGTGTGGGCGTTCCACCAGCTATCGTCTCGAAAGACGACAGGGAACGGAATCTCGTATTGCCCCCGATTGTCCGAAGCGAGCACGTACACGATGGCGCCCTCCTCGGGTGTCGTCGTGCTGTTCCATTTCACTTCAGGCATCCCTCACCCGTCGTTTAAAACCGGTTCGGCGCCCTCACGGCTGGTTAGCGCATTCGGGATGACGAATCATTTTACCAATCACGAGCATGAGGAAGGCCCGTGCGTCCGGATCATAAAAACTAGAAACCACCAAACTTGACAGCGGGCGAAGACCCAAACAGGTTTTGCACAGTCAGCATCCTTGGGGCCGTGACTTCACGGCGATGCCGGAACGACGGAGCCCGCCGGGAGGTTTCAGGGAAAGCTGTGACGACGGCGGCTGCATTTATGCGGGGTTTGGAACCCGGCCCTTCCCAATCCTCGACGATGGCCTTGCGCTCGACGAGTACGTCTGAGGGCGCGACGGGAATGGCTAAACCGTTTGGTCAGATAAACAAGTATTTCGTATGGGCTAAACCCGTCGCAACTAATCGTTTACCATAACAGGGGACGTTAAAATCGACGCGACAAAAATTCACCACAAGTGTAGCAATAGTATCACAAGTTTCAAAGCTGCCAATGCTGTCGTTATTTGATAATTATTATTTGGTAATGAATGCTGGCGCCTATTTCCGATCCCGCCATCCACACTTGCCAGGCGAGGGGAACATTAACTCATCCAGGAAGATTTGGGCGCGCAAACCATGTCGCTAATGCTAGCAGCCCATTTACAAGTTGAATATTCCGATCCTTCCCAATCCTCGGCATCTGCAACGTGCGCGTGCGCACGGCGCTGAAAAGCCGTTTCGTCTAATACGTCTTTTCATTTCAGCACCTAACGATTTGACGCCCTGCGGGCGCGTCACGATTAGAGCGCCCGCAGGGTCCCGGCAATTAAGCGGAACGAATTCCATGCTGGGTGCGCGTCATGATGCCCGAATGCCTCATAAAACCGTGGTTCTATGCCCGTCTCGGCATATGGCTTGCGTGGGTCGGATGGTATTTTGTGGCCGTCGGGGCGAACATCCTTTTGGCACATGCTCCATCTCATATTGATCGCGATGATTACGACTCTTGACTCGATGCTCGGGTTCAAAGTGAGTCGTCGGGTGCTGTCATCAAATCCGCCAAGCTGTCGAATGTCTCAACGGCCTTAGCTCTGAGCCATTGTCGGAGTGCCGAATCCCCGCCCGTTCGATAAATTCCGACGACCTCTTCTGTCCACATTGGAATCGCCATAATTGCCCGGGCAACCATTCGGCCGGCCGTCTCGCACGCTTCCAATTGCGCAGCGCGACTGATGCGCTCTCCGCGTTCCTTCGCGAGCCGCAGTTGGAAGTGCCCAACCCTGGCTTTCTCCCGCGCTATCCGGGACGTGACAATGGTTGGATCATCCTTCGCGGGATCAAACCGGGACCGGTTGAGGCGCCAGGCGCGGGTCGCCTCCTCCACCCGCAAGTACTTGAACCGCCCGGCTTCGGCGAGTTTCAACCTTGCACTGGTTTCATCACAGACCGGAATGCGCCCGTGCTGGCCCGCCTTCAGTATGGCAGACTTTGCGTGGGCGAACTCGGTCTGCTTAATGAGGGATTCCGCCCGCTGAGGACTACTATTGGTTTGCTGGCGCCGATGCCTCCAGACAACAGCGGTATCTGCTTTCCGGCGGCGCAATTTGGTGCTGCGATGACAGTCACGGGCGCGAAACAGTGCCGATGGGCCGGATCCGCGCCCAGGCGGGAAGGTGCTGTGGCGCGGCGGCTTTTATCAAGATTTATTATTGTGCCGGGCGGCTCCTCTTGAGAAATTTCGCGCTGCCTCCGGCGGGTGAATGCGCCGCCCTCGTCGTTGCGCCGTCATCCCGCGCGATTGCCCTACATCCCGCCCATCGGCCTGAGCTCCATGATTTCGATGGAGGCTTGCGGGATTTGGAAATGCGGGTGGCCTTCGAATGCCTTCGCGGCCGCTTCGTGCGAACTCGGCCTGGACGATGGAGGTCAAGACGATGTCGTTGCGCGCGTCGGCGACGCCGGCGGCGGTGACGCGCTTGGTTTTTCCGGCCACCTCCGTGCTAAGAATCATCGCGGCGCGTTCCTTCATCCACGCGTCCCATTCGCCTTTCAGCTTGTCTTCGGCGGCTTTCTTTTCCGTCGGGTCGGTCTCCGCCCAGCCGCCCATCACCGCGACCGGGATGAGGAACAGGACGAGGAACTTCTTTTGCTCGTTGGCCATGGGAGATCCTTCTGTGTGTTGGCGGAGAACGTTTGAGAGCGCGTTCGATTGACGCCGTAATGAAAGCGCCCTTCAGGCTCCGTCGGCTCCTTTAAACGATGGATTGGGCGAAATGAGAGCAAAGCCAAGGCAGGCGTGGCGTTCGCCCGCCGTGCCATGCTGAAGCCTCCCCTTGCCTGGTGGTCCCGGCCATACGGCGACTGTCCCGTCACGCGAAATAGGAAAGCGGGGTCTGACGCCCCCTGCCGTCAAGGAACAGGGCACAAGCGCGCCCTCGCCGCGCGGATAGCTGTCACCGGCGACTGACCTCTTGATCCGGCACGCTTGAAGCCCCCATGTAGCTTTGCGCGGCGATCAAGCGGATCCATGGCGCTCCGGGTCTGGTGTCACATTTGCGTGCAGACGCGACACATACCAGCACAGCGCCGCCACCGGGATTCCGATCAGTGAGCTCAGCACGAAAAATATCGTGAATCCAGTTTTCGCGATTACGAAGCCAGAGGCGCCGGCGAGGATGCTTCCGGGAAAAGCGCATAGCGAGGTGAGAAGCGCGTATTGGCTGGCGGCAAGTTCCGTCGCGGTGAGCATCGACATGTAGTTGATCAGCACGACCTGCGCGAAAGCGTAGGCGAACCCTTCTATGCTGACCGCAACGGCGAAGATCCAAAAATGGCCGCCGCCGCTTTCGGAGAGCCAGGCGAGGCTAAGATGGGAAGCCGATCCCGCGATCGTGCCGAGCAGCAGGCTCGGCATCATGCCGATCCTACGAATGATGTAGGCGCTGAAAAACGTGGCGCCGAGCGCGACCCAGAATCCAAATAGCTTCGTGACCGTCGCTATCTCGGTATCGGAATAATCCAGGCTCTTGAACAAGGGCAGCGACATGGCGCTCGAAAGGTAGCCCGGCATTCGAAAGCCGGCGACCATGAGGAGGATTGGAAGGGCCAAAGGCCCGAGCCGGCCGACCATCTCCTTGATCGGCGCGATCACTGTCGCGGCGAAACCCCGATGCTTATGAGGCGCGGTGAAATCGGACTCGGGCTCGGGCGCGACGAAAGCGGAGATCGCTCCGACCGTCATCAGCGCCGCCATGCCGAGATAGGCGAAGCGCCACCCATATCTATCGGCGAGCAGCAGTGCGCCGGCGCCGGCAGCGAGCGTCCCGACGCGGTATCCCATCTCCGAAATCGCCGTCATGACAGATTGCTTCGCAACCGGAACTGACGTGATGCGCCAGCCGTCGATCGTGATGTCCTGCGTCGCCCCGGCGACGCCGAGGGCGACGGAGAACGCCGCGGTGTAGGCGATCCAATGAGCCGGATCGCCGAAGGCGACCCCGGCGAGCGCCAGCATGACGGCCAGCTGCGAAACGACGATCCAGCCGCGGCGGCGCCCAAGAAGGGCGCCGAAAATCGGCGCGTCGTATCTGTCGAGGAACGGCGCCCAGACGAATTTGAATTTATAAGCGATGGTGAACTCGCTCATCAGCCCGATCGTCTCAATCGGAACCTTCGCCTCCGACAGCCAGGCGGATTGCGTCGAATAGACCAGCAGATAAGGAATGCCCGCGCTGAAGCCGAGCCCCAGCATCGCCGCGTAACGTCGGTCGGCCAACAAATGGGAGAGGAGGGAGTTTTTTTCTGGATCCTTCTGCATTTCCAACTCTATTCCCTCTCTTGGAATATCTTTCCAATCAATTGCCTTTTTGACGGCACTCATTCTTCCACAAAGGGCACTTGCGAGCTGAGCGTTTATCGCGAGACGGCCGGATGACTTAAATAAGACGAAGGACGATAAGCCGGACCGCCTTCAATTGCAGACGTGCTGTTTTAGTGCCGGGAACTGTGAGCAAAAATTCTGCAGGGATACTACTATAGCGTTGGCCTTCCCACCATCACGACTGAGGCATTTGGCCGACGTTTATGTCCGGTTTTGAGAAACGAACCTCCTTGGTTGAGCGACCGACATGGTGAAGGTTTTCGGATGCCGTCAGGCGTGCGAAAACCGCCCAAGCACGAACCCGCGGGCATGCGGCAACGATCTATGGGGATTTCGGGTTTTGCCTGAGCGCGACGATGGCGGCGTCGGTTCGGCGATAGCGCCGGCGGGGACTTGGCGAGTGAGACATTGGGCCGGGCCGTCCCTGAATTGGGAGCTGGCCGCGTAGGAGGTTCAGGTCTTTTGTCACGGAGTTGGCGAAGGGCGTGCAGATGGCGGTCGCCGGAACAAGGGATGTTGCGGCGCGAGGTGAGCGTGGGCCATGCCGGGTCACGAGGGCGTCCCGGTTGCCGCGGGAGCGCGGGGCGGCGCGTGGGGCTGCATCCAGCGCTCGAAGGTCTCGATGATGCGCATGCGCCCGCCGCAGCAGGGACAAGGTGGGAGCCGATCGAGCGGTTCTGGCGCTTCGACAGGCTCTGGCGGCGCCGGCGCCACGGCAAGCAGTTCGCGGGCAGCTACTCACGCTGTTGCGGCTGTGGTGGAAGGAAGGCAAACGACGCGGCGTCATGCTGTCGCACGGCTGGCTGTTCCCTGGACGCAGTCACGGCGATCCGATCTCAACCCGGCAGATCAACCGCGCCATCCATGAAGCTGCCGAAGCGGCCATTTGCCCACCCATGGGCAAAAATGGTTTCGGGCAAACCTATTCTAAGTGGGAAGCGCCCAAAAGAAGGCTGCGGAGATAGTCCCGCGCATCGACGCGGAATGATCGTCGATAGGGAGGTCACATCCGGGATCGAAGCCCTCCTAGGCGGAGATGCCCTTGCGGCTCCATTTACGAGAGCCAGGCGCCGGCACGAAATCACTTATCAGCCATTACCTATTTCAAGGCTTTTTCATCCCGCTTCATAGCCGAAAAGATACCCACCGCGTTAACGTGACGGTGCCGCGGCAGGTTCATAGAAGGCGCTGTCAGGCAACCCGCGGCCAAACACGACTGGGAGAATCTCCCGGAATTACGAAGCGTGGCCTGCCTGTCACCTGGGCGCTGGTCCACGTCGCGGCTCCGAGTGTTCGTCCGATCCAGTCCACTACCAGGTCGGTACCGTCGAAATGATCGTACGCCTGCGGGCCGCCGGGCTTGAACGCGTGCTTGTACAAGTTTCCTGTACCATCCCATTGCGTGGCGTAATCGGTCAGCCCGGTGGTACTCCTTCCCAGGGAGGCATCAGTCAAGTCGCGAACAATCCAGAGCGACTTGCCAGCTCTTGCCATTGTCCGCATCCCGTTGTGGCGGCGAAGAATGCACCAGTTCGTATTAACTCCGCAGTAGATGAGATAGGGTCGGTCCGAGGTAAGCCCCAGCATCTCCTGGTAAGAGTCTTGCCCATAGTTCGGTATGCCCTTAAGGCCGTCGGCGCAAATCGCATCGCTATCGAGAATAGGGATTGCTGACGTTTGGTATGTCGGTTGCCCCGTGAATTCGTTCGTTTGTTT
This sequence comes from uncultured Alphaproteobacteria bacterium, assembly GCA_963784075.1. Lineage (GTDB taxonomy): Bacteria > Pseudomonadota > Alphaproteobacteria > Rhizobiales > Beijerinckiaceae > Methylocapsa. The sequence continues at coordinate 13,787 of CAWAQW010000025.1, forward strand.
CGGCCACGGATAATCGTAGTTATCGATATCGTTATTCGGCATATCAGTGCGATAGTCTTCCATATGCGCGTTATGAATAACGAAATCGAATTCCTTGTTGCTTGGATCGCGATCTCCGATGTAGTACCACTGCCAACGCTTCCATCGCCCTTCGTCGTAGTGAGCGGCATCAAGCGCTCGCTGCCGTGCCGATCGCTGCGCATCGGTGATCCCGTATTTCTTGATGTCTTCCGGCTCCGTACTGTAGACCCACCGTTCGCTCGGCGAATGGATGATGAGAGCGCCCAAATCGCGCAACTGACAAACAAACTGGTTGATCGCAGGGGCCAGCTGACTGATTCGTAGCGCCGACCCCGCATCAGGGTGCTTGTCCCACATGTCCATGACGATGACCGCCGTCTGGCTCCAGAATGACCGATCGGTCTGCGGGGTCAGCTCGGGAAACTGCGGATTGAGCAGTCTCACGAACAGGCCATCCAGGGGTCGCACCCTCTCGGCGCAGTCGCAACCCGCTCCACCAAAGCCCGTGAAATTGTGGTGCTGGCAGACAACTCGCTGGCTAGCCCGCTTAATGATGCAGTTCTCGCCGTTGATTTGATGGCCATGATTGCAGTGTTGCCAACCTGCCCACGCGCAAACGACGTCCTCGTCCGGCATCAGGTAGACGCAGTTCTGTCCGTCGGGACGGTGCCGACCCGAATCGGACAACCAATGCCCATTCGGGTCGTAAGCGGTGCCACCGTCGAGGGTAACTTTCTTCAACCGACATTCTCCAGATGACAGTGGATTGGACGGTCAAATTGGCTCTACTTGGCCGTTTTGGCGCTCTCCGCCACCGTCACCTGCGCAGTTAAACCTTCTCCGGTCCATAAGGTTCCACAGCGTGCCGGAAATTGTCGAATTAATTTTGATCAAGACGCATCTCTCTCGTGAGTTTGGCTCGAACGCATGGAAAATCGGATGTAGCAGTCGATGTAACGGGCGTGGGCCGGAGTTCCGCGATCATTCGCAGGATGTCGGCGAAGAGATTTTTGGGAATGGCGACTTCAGCCATCTGAAACGCGACATAGCGGCCATGGCTCACGACTTTCGCGCCGATCTTGATCAGCTTCTGTTTGCGGCTCGTCAGTGACCAATCCTTTATCAGCCCGTTGACGAAGTCGCCATTAGCGGATTCCGTCTGAAGATTAAGGATTCGCGATTGACGGACTGCGACGATGGCGATGAGGCGGGAGACGGGGGTTCAAGGCGACCTGTATGTGACGTGGGCGGAGATGCCGCGCTCTCCGGGCCATGTTTTCTACGATCGCTTGCAGGAGATTTTGGTGGAGGTGGGATTCGACGCCTTCGTCGAAGATGCCTGCAAACCATTCTACGCGCCGAGAATGGGCGCGCCGTCGCTGCCGCCGGGCCGTTATTTTCGCATGCATATGATCGGCTATTTCGAAGGGATAGACAGCGAGCGCGGCATTGTCTGGCGCTGTTCGGATTCATGGTCGCTGCGAGAGTTTCTGCGGCTGGCGAACCGGGACAAAGTCCCCGATCACTCCTGGCTGTCGAAGACGCGCGGCCGCCTGTCGCACGAAGTTCATGAGAAGGTTTTCGAGTTCATCTTGAATCTCGTCGCCGAGCGCGGCCTGGTGAAGGGCGAGAGGATCGGCGTTGACGGCTCGACGATGGAGGCCAACGCTGCGTTGCGCTCGATCACGCGGCGCGACAGCGGCGAAAGCTACCGTGAAATGCTCACGCGGATGGCGAAGGAGAGCGGCATCGAGACACCGATGATCGACGATCTTATCCGGCTTGATCGCAAGCGCAAAGGCAAGAAGCTGTCGAACGAGGATTGGGTGAGCGAGACCGATCCGGACGCGAAGATCGCCAAGATGAAGGACGGCTCGACGCATCTCGCCTACAAACCGGAGCACGCGGTTGATCTCGACACGGGCGTCATTGTGGCGGCGCCGATCCATGGCGCCGACGAAGGTGACACGGTGACGCTCGACCCCACGCTTGCGGCGGCGGAACCTCGCTACAGTTGGCCTCATGCCTACGTTCGAAGTTCCTTGCGATCTCGTGGTCGACTAGGGCTATCATTCACGCGATGTGCTAAAAGATCTCGACGACAGCCCATGGAAGACTCGCATCGCCGAGCCCCAGCCGAGTAACGGCAATCTGCGTTGGCATGGCGACGACGAGGCCCGCGTGGCGATCTATGCGAACCGTAACCGGTTGCGATCGGGCGTTGGCAAGGAGGCCATGCGCAAACGCGGCGAGGTCGTGGAACGCAGCTTCGCGCATGTTCTCGAACGCGGCGGCATGCGCCGCACGTGGCTGCGCGGCCAAGGTCACATTGAACCGGGTTTTGATCACGCAGGCCAAATCTACGCGGGGCCAGCGCACCACGCCGTCCACGGTAGGGTCTGGCCCTTTGCGAACCAGAGCCGCGACAAGAGCCTCCTGCTCCGGGGTGAGGCGTGGTTTCGGCCCACTTGCCATGCGGTTGCGGAGCCCGCCGATGCCTTCGGCGTTGTAGCGTAGAACCCAGTCGCGCAAGGTCTGCCGATCCATGCCGCAGAGGTTGCCGGCTTCTCCCCGCCCATAGCCTTCAAGAACCAAAGCCAGCGCCAACATCCGCCGCGTTGCATCGGCGTGATTGCTGCGCCTCGCCGCCTCGCGAAAGATCCGCCGCAGTGAAATCATCGCGCGTGATTGCCAAAGCTCTCGGCATAAAAATCTCCCCGAATCATTTCCGATCCGAAGAGAATCACGAAAGCAAGGATTTGCGAAGACCAACTGAGTCAGAGGTCAATGCCGCTGGTATTAACCCTCGTACCGTTGCATATCGGATGATGGGCTACCCTCAGGCCCAGCAATCATAGGGTCTAGCCGTCTATGTCTCCGAGCCGGATGTCCGCTTTGAAGCAGTGGCGCCGTTGGACCGAACGGCAGGGATGGGCGCGAAGCGGCCATCGATCGTGTGTTTAGCCAAAGTCCGCCTTGTTTCATGAGCGGTCCATCAAGCCTTTCGTCCGAATGGGTAGATCGCCGATCGCCTGTCTTTGCGCGCTAGAATCCTACGATTTTCTCAAGCTTGTTGCATAGTCCCAGTTCCTGCCCCTTCTAATCATCCCCGTTCATGGGCCGGATCTAGCGCCCGTGACACGCGGGGGCGGTTATGGGGACACATTCTCTTCGTTCGGAAGCAATCACGCGCGGCGCGCGCATGTTGCGCACGGCGTTGGGGCCGGCGATCGCCGCATGGCTCGAAGATGCGAGCGTCATCGAGGTCATGCTCAATCCGGATGGGCGCATCTGGATCGACCGGCTGACGGACGGGGTGGCGGACACGGGCGAATGGCTGGCGTCGGCCGACGGTGAACGGATAATCCGCCTCGTCGCGCATCATGTCGGGGCCGAGGTCCATCCTAGTAGCCCGCGCGTTTCTGCTGAACTGCCCGAAACCGGCGAGCGATTTGAAGGCTTGCTTCCGCCAATCGTCGCTGCACCCGCTTTCGCTATCCGAAAGCAGGCCGTCGCGATCTTCACGCTCGACGATTATGTCGCCACCGGAATCATGCCGCCGGAACAAGCGAGAAGTCTTGCGGCTCGCCGTCGAAAAACGCAGCAATGTGCTTGTCGCAGGCGGCACCTCTACCGGCAAGACGACGCTCGTGAATGCGCTGCTCGCCGAGGTCGCTAAAACCTCCGACCGCGTGATCCTCATCGAAGATACGCGCGAGCTACAATGCCAGGCGCCGAACCTTGTTGCGTTACGCACCAAAGACGGCGTCGCGTCTCTGTCTGATCTCGTCCGCTCCTCCTTGCGCCTGCGTCCCGACCGCATCCCGATCGGTGAGGTGCGCGGGGCCGAAGCGCTTGATCTTCTGAAAGCCTGGGGCACCGGCCATCCGGGCGGGATCGGTACCATCCACGCGGGGTCCGCGATCGGCGCACTACGGCGCCTCGAACAACTCATCCAGGAAGCCGTGGTGACTGTGCCCCGTGCCCTGATCGCCGAGACGATCAATGTCATTACGGTCCTCGCCGGCCGCGGCGCCCAACGCCGCCTCATCGAGCTCGCCGCCGTCGAAGGCCTCGACAAGCGCGGCGACTATCGCCTCATCACGCCAGCCAAACTCGCTTCCCCCGGAGATCCCGCATGAACAAGCCTTTCCTGTCACTACGCAACTCTACCCAAATCGTTTTCACCACGCTGCTGTCCGTCTCGGCGCCTTTGCTGGCGACAGGCCCGGCGCATGCCGCCGGATCGAACATGCCTTGGGAGCAGCCGCTGCAGCAGGTGCTGCAATCAGTCGAAGGCCCGGTCGCGAAGATCATCGCGGTGATCATCATCATCACGACCGGCCTGACCCTCGCTTTCGGCGACACGTCGGGCGGCTTTCGCCGGCTCATCCAGATCATTTTCGGCCTGTCGATCGCCTTCGCCGCGTCGAGCTTTTTCCTGACCTTCTTTTCCTTCGGCGGTGGGGCGCTCGTCTGATGGGCGCGTTCTTGTCCCAAGAAGCCGTGGCTGGTTTCGACGCGCCGGTTCATCGGGCGCTGACCGATCCGATCCTGCTCGGCGGGGCGCCACGCGCGGTCGCGATCGCCAATGGCACGCTGGCCGCGGCCGTTGGGCTTGGCCTGCGGCTCTGGATCCCTGGTCTCGTCATTTGGGCGATCGGCCACGCCGCCGCCGTCTGGGCCGCGAAGCGGGATGCGCAATTCGTGGATGTGGTGCGCCGTCATCTGCGCTACCCCGTGCATTTCGGGGTGTGAGCCGATGCTGAACCTCGCCGAATATCGCAAGAAGCCGCAACGCCTCGCCGATTTCCTGCCCTGGGCGGCGTTGATCGCGCCGGGGATCGTGCTCAATAAGGATGGCTCGTTTCAGCGGTCTGCACAATTCCGTGGTCCTGACCTCGACAGCGCCACACCGGCCGAACTCGTCGGCACAACCGCGCGGCTGAACAACGCCTTGCGCCGGCTGGGGAGCGGCTGGGCGATCTTCGTCGAGGCGAGCCGGGTTCCGGCCCAAAACTACCCACGAAGCCAGTTTCCGGACAGGGTCTCCGCACTCGTTGATGTTGAGCGCCGCGAGCAATTCGAGGAAGAAGGCTCCCATTTCGAGAGTTTCTATTATTTGACCTTCGTCTGGATGCCACCAGCGGAAGATGCGTCTCGCGCGGAGGGGTGGCTCTATGAGGGAAAATCGCGCCAAGGCGTCGACGGCAAAGAACTTCTCAAGAGTTTCGCCGATCGCACCGACCGCATCCTGCAGCTTATCGATGGTTTTGTTCCCGAGGCCTACTGGCTCGATGACGAAGAGACGCTGACCTACCTCCACGCCTGTGTCTCGACCAAGCGGCATCGGGTGCGCCCGCCCGAGACGCCCATCTATCTCGACGCACTTTTAACGGATCAGCCCCTGACCGGAGGGCTCGAGCCGAGGTTGGGATCGCATTATTTGCGAACCCTGACCATCATCGGCTTCCCGGCCACGACCTTTCCGGGGATCCTGGACGAACTCAATCGCCTCGCCTTTCCCTATCGCTGGTCGACCCGGGCGATTATGCTCGACAAGAGGGATGCAACACGGCTTCTCACAAAGATCCGCCGGCAATGGTTCGCCAAACGCAAGTCCATCGCCGCGATCTTGAAGGAGGTGATGACCAACGAAGCGTCCACGCTCCTCGACACGGACGCAGCCAACAAAGCCGCCGACGCGGATTTGGCCTTGCAGGAGCTGGGGTCGGACGAGATCGGTCAGGCCTATGTCACCGCCACCGTGACGGTGTGGGATGAAGATCCTGGCACGGCCGCCGAAAAGCTTCGGCTCGTCGAGAAGGTCATCGAGGGCCGTGATTTCACCTGCATCCCTGAGACGGTGAATGCGCTCGAGGCCTGGCTCGGCTCCTTGCCAGGTCATGTTTATGCCAACGTCAGGCAGCCAACGGTCTCGACACTAAACCTTGCCCATATAATGCCCCTCTCTGCGGTCTGGGCCGGCCCGGCGCGCGATGAGCATTTCGATGCGCCGCCCTTGTTCCTCGCCCGAACGGAAGGCTCGACACCCTTCCGTTTTTCGCTGCATGTCGGCGATGTCGGCCACACATTGATCATTGGGCCGACGGGGGCCGGGAAAAGCGTGCTTCTAGCGCTCATGGCACTGCAGTTTCGCCGCTATGCCGACGCGCAGATGTTCGCCTTTGATTTCGCCGGCTCGATCCGGGCGGCGGCGCTCGCCATGGGCGGCGACTGGCATGATCTCGGCGGCGCGCTCTCGGAGGATTCAGAAGAGCCCGTGGCTCTCCAGCCCCTCGCCCGGATCGACGAATATGTCGAAGAGGCCTTGGCAGCGGAATGGATCGAAGCCCTCCTGGCCCGGGAAGGCGTGACCATCACGCCGGACGCCAAGGAGCACATTTGGTCCGCCGTTACCTCCTTGGCTTCGGCTCCGGCGTCGGAGCGCACGCTCACCGGCCTGTCAGTGCTGCTGCAGTCCAACGCGCTAAAACAGGCGCTTCAGCCCTATTGTCTCGGCGGACCTTTTGGTCGGCTGCTCGACGCGGAAGCCGAGCAACTCGGCGCCGGCGATGTGCAGGTGTTCGAGACAGAAGGCCTCATCGGCAGGGGCGCGGCCCCGGCCGTACTCGCCTATCTCTTCCACCGGATCGAAGGTCGGCTCGATGGGCGGCCGACGCTTCTCATCATCGATGAAGGCTGGCTCGCTCTCGACGACACGGGTTTCGCACAACAGCTCCGCGAATGGCTGAAGACGCTTCGCAAGAAGAATGCGTCTGTGATCTTCGCCACGCAATCGCTTGCCGATATCGAGACGAGCGCGATCGCGCCCGCCCTTATCGAAAGTTGCCCCACAAGAATTTTCTTGCCCAACGAGCGGGCGATCGAGCCGCAGATCACCGCCATCTATCGGCGCTTCGGATTGAACGACCGGCAGATCGAGATCATCAGCCGCGCCACGCCGAAGCGCGATTACTACTGCCAGTCCCGGCGCGGTAACCGCCTCTTTGAGCTGGGATTGGGCGACGTCGCGCTCGCCCTGACCGCCGCGTCCTCCAAATCCGACCAGGCCGCCATTGCCGTCGCTCTCGCCACCGCCGGCCGCGAGAACTTCGCATCCGCCTGGCTGGCGGCCAAGGGCGTCGCCTGGGCCGCCGATCTTCTCCCGAGCATGACTCCAGAGGTCTTGTGATGTTGCACAAAAATCATCTCACTTCGGTCGCCTCACTCCTCGCGATGATCCTCGTGATGGCAGTTGGCACGCCCGTGCGTGCGCAAATGCTTGTCTTCGATCCGTCGAACTACAGCCAGAATCTGCTGACGGCCGCCCGCTCGCTGCAGCAGATCCAGAACCAGATCAAAAGCTTGCAGAACGAGGCGCAGATGCTGATCAATCAGGCAAAGCAGCTCGAACAGCTTCCGACGATCGTTCTCAACGACGTCGAGCGGGACTATTCGCAGATCCAGACCCTGCTGAAACAAGCCAATGGCATCACCTACAATGTGCAGTCCCTGAATCAGGCGTACTCGCAACGCTACCCTGTCTCGATCAGTTCAGCGACGAGCGATCTGCAGATGATTGCGAACGCTGAGCAGCGCTGGCAGGAACTCGCTGTCGGCCTTCCAGCATTCGCTCACTCTCGGCGCCGGCGCGGTGCAAAATCTGCCCAACACGCAGGCGCAGACAGCCTCCCTGCTCGCAAGTAGTCAATCGTCCGTCGGCATCCTGCAGGCAACTCAGGCCGGCAATCAACTGGTCGCGGTGCAGACGAGGCAGTTGGCCGACCTGACTGCTTTGCTTGCGGCACAGGGGCGCTCCCAAGCGCTTGAACAATCGCGCGCGGCGGAAGCGGAGGGCCAGGCCTGAAAAGAGTTAAATCTGCAATATGAAAAAATATAAGCGGACGTCATCCCGCGCAAGCTCGACGAAGTGAAGCAGAAGGCGTTCATTGAGAGTTACAATAAGTTATTGAATTCCCTGGGCGACAACGAAGCCGTGTTGTTCGCGGACGCGGTGCATCCAACGCATGCCGCGCGGCCAGCCGGCTGCGCGGCTCCGGGTCAAGAGAAGCTCGCGATCGAACAAACGAGCGGGCGTCAGCGCATCAACATTCACGGCGCGATAGATCTGGAGACGGGCCAAACCAGATGATCGAGGCTCTGACCGTCGACGCGGTCTCGACGATCCGCCTTTGGAATCGATCGAGGCGCTCTATCCGATGCTCGTGCTCATCCATGTTTTTCTCGACAAGCGCGCTATCATCACGCCAAGCTGGTGCGGAATGGCCCCGACCGGGGTGCCGGATCAAGCTGCATTTCATCCGCGCGCACGAAGAGAGCAGGATGCACAGAGATACCGCAACAACGCCGTAAGATAACCCTCGATGAGTGGGCACCATCCAGACATCTCGATGCCGCGAACATTTATGGAGCTGGTATTCCGTAGAGTGAAGGCGAAGGGGGCCGTGTTGATCGAGCTGATGCCTCACGACCAATACTAAACCCAATGAAAGCTCAGGCCTTCTGGCCTATTCGGGGAGCATACGCATGGACCACAGCATTACGGATGGACGCATTGTCGCTGTCATCAAGGCGCAAGGAGCCGAGCTGCGGTCTCTCCGTGACTTATTTGGGACCGAATACATATGGCAAGCGGGCCCTGCCTGGCCGCGGTTTGCGCCGGTTCTGTTTCCGATTGTCGGCCGGCTTAAGGACAATCAGCTGCGGCACGCCGGCACGGTCTATCGGCTGACGCAACACGGCTTCGCCCGGGACCTCACCTTTGATTGGGTTGCCCGGACGTCCGGCGCCTGCCATTTGCGTCTCGTCGACAACGACGAGACGCGCGCGATGTATCCGTTCGCCTTCCGCCTCGACCTCACTTATGCGCTGGCCGACGGAGCGCTCGCAATGACATTTGACGTCACCAACAGCGGAGGCGAACATTTGCCCGCTTCATTTGGCGCCCATCCCGCCTTCAACTGGCCGTTGCATTCGGGCGTTTCCCAAGAGGCCTATACATTGACGTTCGCGCAAAACGAACCCGCGCCCGTTCGCCGCCTTGATGATGGCCTCCTGCAACTCGAACCATTCCCTACGCCGGCTGAAGGGCGCGTGCTGAAGCTACGGGAGAATTTGTTCGCCGCGGATGCAATCATCATGGATCAAGTCGTCAGCAGCTGTGTTCGCTTCGCCGCGCCAACGGGTCCAAGTCTAGAACTTTCCTGGGAGGGCTTTCATGAATTGGGCCTTTGGATGAAGCCGGGTTCGCCCTTCCTTTGTATCGAGCCTTGGCTCGGCACGGCGAGCCCGGTTGATTTCGATGGGCCCTTCATCGAAAAACCGGGCATCGTGATCATTCCGCCAGGCGAAACGCGCTCCGCCACGATCCGCATCAAGATCATTTCCGAACCTCTAGACTGATTGGGCGGCAGTACTTCTCTCGAACCGATTTACAGTCGAGGTGTCACCGGCAAAAGCATCAATATCCAGGAACCGATTTCTGAAGGAAATGCTTGGGCGAGCTTCACTCTGAGGTTGGCAGACACAGAGGCTCCGCGCGAAAGGTGATGACCGCGACATCACGGCGGGCCACTTGTTTGGCGTCCAACGCGTGGATCGCCGTTACTCCGTGAAAGACACGATTGTCCTGCAAGAAGACGGCATCAAGGGGATCGGTGAGCGTGAAATCGCCCAAGTGGCAGCGGTCCAGACTGAATATCGACGTGACCCCACTTTCGACGTTCTTCCGGTCGACCAGCAGGACAAGCACCCAATCGGCGCCGTCGCGATGCAGCCCCTCGGGCGTCGGCTGGCCGGCTTGTCCGGCGCGGGCTTCAATCCGGAACTGATGCAGCTCCACGTGCCAAGCCTCTGGCCTGCTCGGCGCAGGCGTCAATGCGTCAAACACCTGCCGTCCGGTATCGACAAGACCGAGAGTGACAGGATGGACTGTGATGGCCTCGCTCACCGCTCCGAACCAGCGCTCAATTCCGCCATTGAGCGGGTTATGGTCCCGGCTCTGATAGTGCGGCTGGTGCGCCTTTCGGACGATGCATTCGGAGGAAACGGCGAAGGCTGCGAAGCGGCGGCGGCGATAACGCCCGCCGTCGGCCATATATGTGTCGAGGCCAAGGTCGTCCCAGCTTGCGGCGAAAGACGGCCATTCAGCAAGCGCCGAGGGCGTCAGGAACGCGCGAAATAGCTCCGCGGGCGCAAAACTGAATCCCGTCGATCGAATCTTCTCGACGATAGCCAAAATATCTCCGGTCATCGGGCGTGCAGGCCGCGGGAGGAATTTGAAACAAGAGTCGACGTCCAGCACGCCGTAATTCCCATGGCGACTTTAAGCAAGATGTTCGCTGCGGCGCGGACAGGCCAGCCGGCCAAGGAGCAGAGCAGAAACAAACTCAATAAAGAATAGGCTGATCTCGCGGACATCTCCGGCGAAGACCTCCGTTAGAGGGATAAGCCGCGTGCGCATGCTACGCATCACCATCTGGGCAATTGCCGTTTAAGACTGTTATACAGATCGTAACGCCACATATGGTTACTCATGCGCTAAGGGCAAATACCTTTTGATGCCGGATTGTCACTATGCACCCTAGCATCTAGGAGAGTCCGGTGAGTAGTATGACTGCCAAGGAGAAGGCTCGTACCTCTGAGCGCCGCCGCGGCGCGCTCCGTGCCCGCCCGCGCACGGCTTCGACAACCGGCACGCCGTCATCAGGTGCACCCGGGAAATCGTCTCAAAAGTCGCGTATCGGTCACGACTGGAACACGCTTCTCCGCCGTCTCCGCCGATGGCGGAAGCGTGCACGTACGGCGCTGGGCAAACTGAACGCGGTGCCTCCAGCTGTGCGCACCATCGCGATTGCGGCAGTGGCTCTTGGTGTCTTCTCGGTGACGAACTTCGTTTATCATATCCTGCGCAAGCCGACAGAGATGTTTTTCCTCGTGAGCGGCGCACTGAACAAGATGCCTGCTGAGACCTGGCGGCAGTATGCGCCGCTCTTCAAGGAGTATTCCACGGCCACCATCACGCCCGAATTGCTGGCCGCGCTGGCCCAAGTTGAAAGCGCGGGCAATCCGGTGGCACGCACTTATTGGCGCTGGCGCCTGACTTGGCACCCCTTCGAGATCTACCAGCCCGCCTCAAGCGCCGTCGGCATGTACCAGTTGACGGATGCGGCCTTCGCCGACGCACGGCACTATTGCATCCGCCACCACACCGTCGTTGAGGAGGGCGCCTGGAACGATTGGAACTCCTGCTGGTTCAATAGATTTTACTCCCGCGTCGTGCCGAGCCATGCCATCGAGCTTACGGCGGTGTCCTTGGACCGGAACGTCGTGGAGATACTGGCACGCCGGCCAAGCGCGGCAGCGAGTTCGCAGCAGACGCAGGATCTCGCTGCCATCGTTCATCTCTGCGGTGCTGGTCCGGCCGCAGCCTTTGCCCGCCGTGGTTTTCAACTGATGCCCGACGAACGTTGCGGCGACCACGACGTCGCGATCTATCTCGCCCGGGTCAACGCGATGAAGCAGCAGTTCCAGCGTCTCATCGCCGAAAAGTAGATTGGGGAAGGAATTGTTTCCGGCGAACGGCAGCCGATGAGATCAAGGATAGGACGACGATGCCTAAAGAGCTCGGGCAAACCGGCTTCAACGCGCCGGCTACTCATTGTTGAAATCCTAGATCCCTGCAGCCACGATGAATATCCAGTCGTCTCGGCGCAGGCAGCGCCAGGCCATTGGCGTGCACGGCTCGAAGGTTGGATCGGCAAGATAGTCATAAATTGCGGGGTAGACTCCTATTCCGATGATATAGATATAGCCTCGGCACACCGAATCGAACCCCGGCTGACATTCATCGGCGAAAAGCGACGTTTCGTTCTCGGAACTCGCTGTGATTGAAATGATCGGTGCCGAGCCATTGTTGCCGTGACAAATTGATTAGAGAGTCAAGGACGCAGGCAATGTCGATCTACTTCACAAGTGACCATCACTTCGGCCATGCTGGAGCATGGGGCCTTTGCCGGCGTCCGTTTGCGTCGGTTGCCGAGATGGATCGCGAGATGATTGACCGGTGGAATGCGGTGGTTAAACCTGCTGATGAGGTCTGGTACCTGGGCGACTTCGCCATTCGCCAACGGCCGGAGCGTGTAGCCTCTCTCGTCGGGGCGCTGCATGGCCACAAACACCTTGTCGTAGGCAACAATGATGATGCCGCGGTCATTGGCTGCGATGGCTGGGATAGTATCAGCCCTATGCTGAGGTGGGTGTCGATGGTGTAGAACTCGTCTTGTGCCACTATCCCTTCCGGACCTGGCGGAATATGGGCAAAGGCTGGATCAATTTGCATGGCCACAGTCACGGTCGCCTGAAGCCGCTACCGCGCCAGTTTGATGTTGGGGTCGAGGTTTGGAATTTCCGGCCCGTGCAGATTGCGGAATTGTTTGAAGGCATGAAAGCACGCAGGACGGGGCGAGCTTGAATGCCCCATCCCAAGGTGGCGCCGCCCATCCACCAGTGCCTTCGTTAGGTGCCCGTACGTTATCGGAACTCCCGCGTTTTTAGCTTGATTGTGTCGATGTGGGGATCGGTAATTAGGATGCCGTGCGCGCCCAGGTCCTTTGGCGGTAGCTTGCGCAGATCAGGGCCTGAGCTGCCGTAGCGAAGCTGATCCCCTCGCCCATGGGGCAGCGGAAAGGTAGCGTCACGATGTCCAACGCTCGCCAGCGCGTTTGATAAATCGCTCACCCGATGCGCGACGAGATGGACGACCTCGCCCTCGCGCTGGATGCGGCCGTGGACCGCCATCATCCCCGCCGAAAGGATCACCCGGCGCTGCCTTTCATAGAGTTTTGGCCAGATCACGAGATTGGCGATGCCGGTCTCGTCCTCGATGGTGATGAAGACGACGCCTTTCGCCGAGCCCGGCATTTGCCGTACGAGCACGAGACCGGCGGTCTTGAGCCAGCACCCGTCGCGGGCCTGCATGGCCTCGGCGCAAGTGACGATGCGTTGGCTGTGCAAGTCGCGGCGCAGAAAGCTGACCGGATGGCTTCGCAGGGTCAGCCCCACATGGCCATAATCCTCGACCACTTCGCTGCCGGCGGTCATCGGCCGGAGTGTTACAGGTGGCTCATGCAGTTCCGGGACGGTTCTTGCTTCGCGGGCTGACGCGGCGGCAAAGAGCGGCAGCGGCTCGTCGCGCAGCGCCTTGATCGCCCACAACGCCTCGCGCCGCGCAAGCTTCAGCGACGGCCGGAAGGCGTCGGCCTCGGCAAGCTGCACGAGCGCGGCAGCCGGGACGCCTGCGCGGCGCCAGAGATCATCGATCGAGGCAAAGGGCTCATCCGCCCGCGCGGCGACGAGGGCGGCGGCATGCGGCATTGGCAAACCCGTGCACCATGCGCAGGCCGAGCCGGACGGCGAAGCGATCTTCGTCGCCGGTTGGTTCCAGCGTGCAGTCCCAGCGCGAGGCATTGACGCAGACCGGCCGGACATCGACGCCATGGTCGCGCGCGTCGCGGACGATCTGGGCCGGTGCGTAAAACCCCATCGGCTGCGCATTGAGAAGCGCGGCGCAGAAGACATCCGGATGATGGCATTTGAGCCAGGACGAGGCATAGGCGATCAGCGCAAAAGAGGCCGCGTGGCTTTCCGGAAAGCCATAGCTGCCGAAACCCTCCAGTTGCCGAAAGGTCTGCTCGGCATACGCGCGCTCATAGCCATGGGCGATCATGCCGGAGATCAGCTTGTCGCGGAATTTCGAGACGCCGCCGGTATGTTTGAAGGTCGCCATGCTTCGTCTGAGCTGGTCGGCCTCGCTCGGGGTAAAGCCCGCGCATGCGATGGCAACACGCATGGCCTGCTCCTGGAACAACGGCACGCCCAGCGTCTTGCCGAGGACTTTTTCCAGCTCGGGCTTGGGATAGATCACCTTCTCCTTGCCTTCGCGGCGACGGAGATAGGGATGCACCATGTCGCCCTGGATGGGGCCCGGCCGGACGATCGCCACCTCGATGACGAGATCGTAAAAAGTGCGCGGCTTGATCCGCGGCAGCATCGACATTTGCGCCCGGCTCTCGATCTGAAAAGTGCCGAGCGTGTCGGCCTTGCGGATCATCGCATAGGTTTTGGGGTCCTCGGCGGGGATGGTCGCGAGATCGAGCCTGATGCCCTTGTGCTCGGCAAGCAGATCAAAGCCGCGCTTCATGCAGGAGAGCATGCCAAGCGCCAGGCAATCGACCTTCATAAAATGCAACGCGTCGATGTCGTCCTTGTCCCATTCGATGACCTGCCGGTCTTTCATGGCGGCCGGCTCGATCGGCACAAGTTCGTCGAGCCGGTCATGGGTGAGGACAAAGCCGCCCGGATGCTGAGAGAGATGACGCGGTGTGCCGATCAGTTCGCGGGCGAGATTGAGAGCAAGACGCAAACGCCGGTCATCCAGATTGAGGTTTAGTTCTTCGGCGTGCTTCGGCTCAATTCCTTCCCTTGACCACCCCCAAACTTGCGAGGAGAGCAGTTTGATGAGGTCTTCGGGCAGGCCGAGCGCCTTGCCGACATCGCGCAACGCGCCCTTGGCTCGGTAGCGGATGACCGTCGAGCACAGCGCGGCATGATCGCGGCCATAGGTGTCGAACACCCATTGCATGACGATCTCGCGCCGCTCATGCTCGAAATCGACATCGATGTCGGGCGGCTCGCGCCGCTCCTCCGAGACGAAACGCTCGAACAGAAGATCGTTGCGCTCGGGATCGATCGAGGTGATGCCGAGGACATAGCAGACGGCGCTATTGGCGGCCGAGCCACGGCCCTGGCAGAGAATGTCCTGGCTGCGGGCAAAACGGACGATCGCATTGCACGGTCAGGAAGTAGGGCGCGTAGCCGAGCTTCTCGATGAGCCGCAGCTCATGGGCGAGCATCGTCACGCACCTTTATCGGGCACGCCTTCGGGATAGCGCGAGTCGGCGCCTTCAAAGGTGAGTTTTTCGAGCGCCTGCTGCGGCGTCAGGCCCGGCATGGGCGCTTCTTCGGGATATTGATAGGCGAGTTCGTCGAGCGAGAAGCGGCAGCGCGCGGCGATTTCGATTGTGCGTGCCAGCGCCTCGGGATAGCGGCCGAAAAGCCGCGCCATTTCTTCCGGCGGTTTCAGATAGCGGTCGGCATGGCGCTCGCGCCGGAATCCCACGTCATCGATGGTGCACTTATGCCGGATGCAGGTGACGACATCCTGCAGGATGCGCCGCGCCGGGACATGGAAGAGCACATCATTGGTGACGACGGTCGGCACGCCCGCGCGCGCGGCCAGGTTTGAGAGTTCATGGAGGCGCAGCGCATCGTTCGGGCGGCGGCGGAGCGTCAGCGCCAGATAGGCGCGGTCGCCAAAAGTCCTCGCGAGACGGCGAAGATGCTAGCGCGCATGTCTCATCGGCCTCATCGGGCACGAGCACCGCGATCAGGCCTTCGCTATAGGCGACGACATCGGACCAATCGAGATGGCATTGCGCCTTGCCGCCGCGCTTCTTGCCGAGCGACAGCAGCCGGCAGAGCCGCGCATAGGCGGGCCGGTCGATCGGATAGACGAGGATGGACATGCCATCGGTGAGATCGAGGCGGCAGCCCACGATCAGGCGCACGCCCGTGGCCTTGGCGGCTTCATGGGCGCGGACGATGCCGGCAAGGCTGTTGCGGTCGGTGATCGCCAGCGCCTCGATGCCGAGCCGTGCGGCCTCTTCGAAGAGTTCTTCGCAGGAGCTCGCGCCGCGCAAGAACGAAAAATGCGAGGTGCATTGCAGCTCGGCATAGCGCGCGGCGCTCATCCGAAAATCCCATGCAGGAACCAGCGCTGCGAGCCGGTCGTGGCGTCCTCGCCATCGCCTGAGCGATAGATCCAGAAACGCTCGCCCGCCTCATCCTCGACCCGGAAATAGTCGCGGACCGCGGAGAGCTCGGCGTCCTGCTTCCACCATTCGCCAAAGATCCGCTCGGGGCCATCGGCGCATGTCACGCGCCGCCTTATGCCGCGCCAGGTGAAACTGATGGGCGGATGGTCGGGCAGCAAAGCGAGCGTCTCGATCGGCTCGGGTCTCGGCAGCAGGCGCGCGGGACGCGGCCAAGGGTCCGGCCAAGATCGGGCCAAGTCTCGCCGGTATCGGGCGCCACCGGCGCGATCTTCTGAACCGAGCGTTCCGGCACGTCGCTCGCGACCGGCGCAAAGCGATAGAGCCGTTGTTCGCCGACTCGATTGGCGAGCGTGTCGATGAGACGGGAGACATCCGCCTCCGGTTCTTCGGTGAGCGAAGAGATCATCTGTTTTGGCGCCAGCGGCTCGGCGAGGGTGGCGGCCAGACGCATGATCTCGATGCCAAAGCCCGGGTCGATGGTCTCGATCTTGTCGCAGAGGAGCCGGGTCAGACGCTTCACATCGCGCACCGGCCGCGCCGTGCCGATGCGGATGGCCTCGATACGGTTGTCGACCCGGTGAAAGAGCAGATCGAGATGCCGCGCGCCGAGGCCTTTGGCCTCCAAGCGCTTCGCAGAGCTGGCCAGTGAGCTTGCCTGTATAACGGGCTATCGTCTCCGGCGCGCCGATCGGCTCCGCAAAAACGCGGCGCACCTCGATGAGGTCCGGCGGGCGAACCGGATCAATCGGCTCGCTGAGACGTCCCATGGCCTGATCGAGACGGCGGCAAAGTTCCGGACCAAAGCGCAAGGCGAGCGGCGCGCGGGGTTTTGCCGCGAGTTCACCGATGCGTGCGAAGCCGAGGACGGACAGGATCTTCCACCATGGTTTTGGGCAGACGAAGGGCGGCGATGGGCAGGTCGAGAAGAGCTTTCGCGCTGTCTCCCGCCGGGACGACGAGGGTGGGCTGCGCCGCAGTGCGGGCAAGGCATGGGCGGCACCCCAGCTGTCGGCGATCGCCGCCCGCGCCGCGATGCCCGATGCGGCAAGCCGCGCGACCATTTCCTTTAGCATGGCGTCTTCGCCACCATGCAGATGAGCGGCGCCGGTCGACGTCGATGACCAGCCCGTCCGGCGGATCGGCGGCGACGATCGGCGCGTAACGCTGCAACGCCCAGAGAGCGAGCCGGTCGAGGGCTTTCGCGTCGGCGGCAGGATCGGCGTCCCTCAGGATGAGCCCCGGCACCAGGGCCTGCGCCTTGGCCGCGGGCATGCCGATGCGCAAGCCCGCGCGCCGCGCGGCCGCGTCGAGGGCCAGGACCACCCGCCGCCTTCCGTCCCGGCCGGTCAGAACAAGCGGCGCCTCAACCGGCGGCGCGGCGGCGCCCAATGTCCTTCGCAGCCGGTCCGTGGACCAGCTTGGAAGGAAGAGCGAGACGACCCTTGGCATCGCAGGCCTCCACTTCGAAATCGGCGCTTTCCCCGGCGCGGCAGCGGATCAATTCGAGCTGCCAGCGGGGGCGGCCAACGCCGGGCACCGGCAAGGGAGTTGCGGGGAGGACGCTGACGCGCCAGCGGGTGACGGAGGCCGTCGGCTGTCCGAAATCGGCCGCCTCTGCCGGCCGCCGCCAGCGGCGGATGGCGATGCCGATGGTGCCGGAGCTTTCGGCCGCAAGCTGAAGGCGGCGGGAGGCCGTCAAGGAGAGGCGCGCGACTTCGGCGACGACAGCGCCGAGCCCGCCATGCCGCAAGCCTTCCTCGAAACAGATGAGGACCGACTTCTCATCGCCCGCCTCGACATAGATCACGCGGTCGGGCATGAGCCCGGCTTGCGCGAGGGCCGGGGCAAAAAGGTCCGGGCGCGTGAGGCACCACAAAACCTTTCCCCGCGTGCGGGCCGCGATCCCCGCCGCAAAGAGCGCCGCGGCGGCGCCATGGATCGCGCCATTGCCGCCGCCCGCCACCTCATGCAGCGCGCCAAGCGCCAATCCGCCTCCCGGCAGATGCCGGTCGATCTCTTTAATGCCGAAGGGCAGCACCGAACGCCGGCGGCCAGCCGCGCCCTCGAGGCGCCGGATGCGCGCGCGAAGCTCCTCGATACCGGGACGGGGTAATGGGCGTGCTGCATGTCCTTGGCAACGGGCTCGGAGGATAGTATGTTCTATATTTGTTCTCATTCTGCCAAGAGAGTCAATTGGAGTTTGCGGCAGGGTGCCGCCCGAACGGAATCGTGAACGACGATGGGGAATCGGCAAACTACCGTGGACCTGCCATCTGTGCGTATTTTGCTTGTATTTCAGGTATTTACGCAGCAATTGACCTTCGGAACCACTTCAATTCTTATGAACTTCTTTACGGACACCACATGCCGTTTCCTCAAGCTTGGACGAAGGTTCACCCATGTCTGACCCAGCCAACTCAAAAGCCTGTCTGTGTTGTCGTCGGCGTCGGTCCCGGCAATGGCGCCGCCTTCGCCCGCCGGTTCGCGGCGGAGGGATATGCCGTCGCGTTGCTGGCCCGCAGCACCGGCCTCACGAGCACGACTGGCGCAGGAGCTTCCCGTGGCGCGCGCCTATGCTTGCGATGTGGGCGACCTCGCAGCATGGTGGAGCGGACCTTCGCATTCGATCGAATCTGACCTCGGATCCGTCGATGTCCTTATTTACAATGCGGGCAAGGGGGTTTGGGGCTCCGCCGAGGAGGTGACCTTCGAAGATTTCGAGGCGGCGTGGCGGACCAACACATTTGGCGCCTTCGCCGCCGCGCGATGCGTCATCCCCGCGATGAAGCGGCGCGGCGCCGGGAACATTATCTTCATCGGCGCGACCGCTTCTCGCCGAGGCGGTGCCAAGACGGCCGCATTTGCTTCGGCCAAAGCGGCTCAGCGCAGTCTGGCCGAATCCCTCGCCCGTTCGCTCGGACCTTCGAGGATCCATGTCTCGCTGATCATCATTGATGGAATTGTTGACGAACCGTCGGTTCGGACGAGACTTGCGGACAAACTAGACAGCTTCTTCGTCAAGCCGGACGACGTCGCGGACACAGCCGTGATGCTGACACGTCAGAAGCCATCGGCCTGGACCTTCGAACTCGAGGCGCGTCCCTTTGGCGAGACGTGGTGAAGCGACTGCCGGAGCCCGGCGAGGCGCGATCGAGGGGATGATCACATTGGTCCGGAGAGTCGGCTTTCGAGACGCCGGAGCTTGATAACAGCACCTCTCATCCGCTGATGTTGTAACGAAGCATGCGGCAGGACGGCTGTCTTCGTCACAGGACCAATGAGAGTTGGCGGCGTTCCGTCGCCTGCGCCTGCGTCAAAGATGAAAGCGAAATCCCGAGCAGTCGCACCCCTTTTTCCGTGGGCAGGAGCGGTTCGAGCAAGCCGAGGCTCAGACGCTCAAGGTCCGCGAGACTGTCGATCGCGTCGCCGACGGACTTGCTTCGGGTGATCTGCTGAAAGTCGGCGAACTTGACCTTCAGGGTGACAGTCCGCCCCCGGATACCGGTCGCCTGGCAATGCCGCCAGACCTTGGCGATGATGGGCTCCAGCGCGTCGCGCATCGGCTCGAACGCGTGCAGGTCCTGCGCGAAGGTGTTCTCCGCCCCAATCGACTTGCGGACGCGGTCGGCGCGGACCGGCCGTTCATCGACGCCGCGCGCGATCCAATAATAGTAGGCTCCGGACTTACCGAAGTGCCGCTGAAGGAAGGGCAAGGTCTGGGCTCGCAGATCGAGACCGGTTGCGATCCCGAGCCGGTTCATTTTCGCCGTCGTCGCCGGTCCAACGCCATGGAATTTTTCGACCGGCAAATTCTCGACGAAGGCCGACCCCATCTTAGGAGTGATGACAAAGAGGCCATCCGGTTTGTTCTGATCGGAGGCAAGCTTCGCCAAAAATTTGTTGTAGCTGACGCCGGCCGAGGCCGTCAGTTTCGTCTCTCTTTTGATCTTCGCTCTTATCGCCTCGGCGATCTCTGTCGCTGAGGCGATGCCTTTCAAATTCTCGGTGACGTCGAGATAGGCCTCGTCGAGCGACAATGGCTCGATGATGGGCGTATATTCGGCGAAAATGTCGCGGATTTGGAGCGAGACCGCTTTATAGACGTCGAAGCGCGGCGTCACGAAAATGAGCTCAGGGCATCTTCGCTTTGACGTCACGGATGGCATGGCGGAGCGCACCCCGAACGCCCTGGCTTCATAGCTCGCGGCGGCAACGACACCCCGCTCGCGAGACCCGCCGACGGCAACGGGCTTGCCGCGCAGCTCCGGATTGTCACGCTGCTCCACTGAGGCGAAAAACGCATCCATGTCGATATGGATGATTTTGCGTTGCCGCTTGCGACCCGCCGGGTCATCCCTTTCCGGCCCTTCGGGCCGGACCGCTTTTCGATCTCTATCCGTGCCCCATGCGAGCATGACGATCAGGCCACAAGGCCTCCCTCGTCTTTCTTCTCGCCACGGCCAACGATCATCAAAGCGTCGTCGGGCAAGGGACGTTGAAGTTTAAGTGCTTCTTCGGGTGGAGCGTTCATCCAAATGTCGATTTCATCGCGCGTTGTCAAAATGACAGGCATTGCCTTGGGGTGGATGGCTCCGACCACATTGTTTGGCTCGGTTGTCAGAAACGCGAAAATGTCGTTTGTCGTCTCGCCTTCCTTCACCTTTCGAACAGCGGTCCAGCGAGTCCAGATGCCGGCGAAGAAAGCGAGGGGCCGCGTCTCGTCGAAAGCAAACCAGACGGGAGGGTGGGTTCCGTCCGGCAGCGCCTCATTTTCGGAGAAACTGGTGAAAGGCACGACACATCGGTTTTCAACCCCAAGCCAGCGCCGCCAGTGTGGAGATTTCACATTGCGGACATTGGTGACGCCCGGATCGGATTTCTTTCCCTTGAGAGCGAACACCGGGGATGGCATGCCCCAACGCGCCATCGTCAGCTCCCGGCCATCGGGCTGATTGCGCACGATCGGGGCCGCGTAATCCGGGAATATGCCTGAGAGCGGTGGAAGATTTCCCGTCCTGTCGCGCATGGCGCCAGTGAATTCGCGGATCGCCTGTTGGCCTTTCGTCACCGAATATAAGTTGCACAAAGGTCAACCCCTTCATCGCCACATGCCACGCATACGGGCGCTGACATCGACGCGCATACCTTGGCTTGGGCCTTGCACGCCCACCGATCCAGTTGCGATCACCGGCCAGCCTGTCTTGTCGAATAGGTTCAATAGACCATCAGGAATGAAGCGCGTCCTCGCGGCATAGACATGCCGGTCGCCTTGCGCGATTCTGGCCATGGGTGAAAAAGCGCTGCGGAACGATAAGATGCAAATCGTCCTTGGCCCGCGTCATCGCAACATAGAGAAGGCGGCGTTCCTCCTCGATCTCGGCCGTCGTGCCGGTGGCAAGGTCGGACGGGATGCAGCCATCGACGACGTTCAGCACGAAAACCGATTTCCATTCCTGGCCCTTGGCCGAATGGATCGTCGATAGGATCAGATAATCCTCGTCGAGCAGCGGCACGCCCGCCTGATCGCTCGTCGCGTCGGGCGGATTGAGGGTGAGCTCCGTCAGGAACCGCTCGCGTGAGGGATAGCCGGAGGCGATCTGTTCAAGCTGCAGGAGATCGGCGCGCCGCATGACGGCATCCTCGTGAATGCGCTCGAGATGCGGTTCGTACCAAAGGCGCGCGGGCTCGAGTTCGGCCGGCCAGCCAGCGTTGCCGGCGTGCAAGTCAGTGATGGTCGTGACAAAGGCCGGCCAATTGTCGCCGGCGCGGGGCGGCGCGGGTGCGTTCACCAGTGCGTCGATGGGGTCAGCCGCATCCGTCATGTGGTCGAGCACGCGCTGCGCCGAAGTTGATCCGACGCCCGGCATCAATTGCAGCACGCGGAAGCCCGCGACGCGATCCCGAGGGTTCTCGACGAACCGCAGCAGCGCCAGCATGTCCTTGATGTGGGCGGCCTCGAGGAACTTGAGGCCGCCGAACTTGACGAAGGGAATATTGCGGCGGGTCAGTTCCACTTCGAGGGGCCCACTGTGATGCGAGGCCCGGAACAGGATCGCCTGCTGCTTCAGCGCCGACCCACCCTCGCGGTTCTCCAAGACGCCTTCGACGACATAGCGGGCTTGGTCGGCCTCGTCGCGGACGCTGACAAGATGGGGCCGCTCGCACGAATTCCGGTCCGTCCAAAGGTTCTTGGTGAACCGTTCGGCGGCTAGATCGATGACACCATTGGCGGCCGCCAGAATCGGCTGCGTCGAGCGATAATTGCGATCCAGCGTGATGATCTCGGCGGCTGGACTGAACTGACCAGGGAAGTCGAGAATGTTACGGACGGTTGCGGCGCGAAACGAATAGATCGCCTGCGCGTCATCCCCGACGACGGTGAGGCCGCGTCCATCGGGTTTCAGCACCAGAAGGATCGAAGATTGGAGCCGGTTGGTGTCCTGATATTCGTCGACGAGGATATGATCGAAGCGGCCACCGATGTCCGCGGCAAGGCCCGGGTCGCTTATGGTCTGCGCCCAATAAAGCAGAAGATCATCGTAATCGAGGACGTTCTGCCGCTGCTTCGCCTCCACATAGGCTGCGAAGACGCCGCGCAGCTCGGCCGCCCAGGCGGCGCACCACGGAAAAGAAGCGCTTAGGACCTCCTCGATCGCCAGCTCCGCGTTGACGCAGTGCGAGTAGATCGCAAGGCAGGTGCCTTTCATCGGAAATCGGCTCTTGGTCTTCGAGAAACCAAGCTCATGCCGGACCAGATTCATCAGATCGGCGGAATCCTCTCGATCATGGATCGTAAATGACGGTTCGAGTCCAATCTGCTGAGCATAGTCGCGCAAAAGCCGCGCGCCGATCCCATGGAACGTCCCCGCCCAGGTGAGCGCGTCTGTCAAAACGCCGGCGCGATCCCCCATCACCTGGCGGGTGATCCGCTCGACACGGCGCATCATCTCGGTCGCCGCGCGCCTTGAGAACGTCATCAAGAGGACTCGGCGTGGATCGGCACCATTGACGATCAAATGCGCGACGCGATGGGCGAGCGTGTTGGTCTTGCCCGAGCCCGCCCCGGCGATCACGAGGAGCGGGGGACAGGGCGCGCATGGCTTATCGCGCACGCCATGCTCGACGGCGCGTCGCTGTTCGGGATTGAGCTTATCGAGATAGGCCACGGACATGGGCTGCGAATCGCTCGGGGACTCCTGCGTGAAAGAAGCATGTTTCTCTTTTGTTCGCAACGTTCCTCATCTGTCTCGAATGGTGGAGCGTCAGCGCCTTTCGGTCATTGTCGGCCAGCGTCAGGCGATGTCGGTCGGGGTAAAGCACGTGGCTGGAGACAATGCTGGACGACACTCTTGAAATGAATGGAGGGACGCAAAGGCCCGGACGGTCTTGCCTGGCGCGAAATCAAACAGGCAAAAATCACGCATCGAAATAGGATTTTCCCCCAAGACGGCGTGGATATGGACAAAATTCGTTAGTGGACGATATATAATTGGATATGATCACGGTAGATATTTTAAGGATGCTTCGTCAATGGATATTGGACGCAGTCTGATTTTGAGGCGATGATTCGCCTTCATTGAAAGGTGGGATTGTAGGCGCGGGACTTTGGCTCGTCTCGGGTCCTCCCACCGGCGAGATCTGGCGGGACGCCGGTCCAATTTGCGGACGGCGCTTAGAGCGGAGATTTAATCGAACTCATGCCGGCTCGAGGTCTCGATCGAGTGCCGGCGCATTGGAGACGCCCGGATTTATTTTGAGGGAATCGCTTTTCAACGTGCGGCCGAAACGGCTCGCAGACGCGCAACTCCCCAATGTTTTTAAGGGGATTTCGATGAACCAGAAAATTGAACTGATCTCGGTGATGCAGGCCTTGAAGGTCGCGGAGCATCTCAGTTTTCGCCGCGCCGCGGAAGCGCTAGGCATTTGCCAATCCAGCGTCAGCAAGCGTGTGAGAGCACTCGAGAGCCTTCTGGGCGTCGACCTGTTCGATCGCCATCATGCTGGAGTCAAAGTGACCGATGCTGGCCATAATTTCTTTGAGCACATCAAAATGGCACTCGATCATCTCGATTCGGCGGTGACATCGGCCGGCAAGGCCGGACGCGTCGAGAGAGGCAGCTTGAAGATCGGCCTCTTTTCCTCGCTGGCGTCAGGATTTTTGCCGGAACTGCTGCGATGCTATTCGGCCCAACACCCGGAGATTGACGTCAGCATCGTCGAAGGACCGCCAAGCGAAAATCTGGCGCTGCTTCGCGCGGAACAGCTCGACATCGTCTTCGTCATGGGCGAGCCCGTTGCGCGCGATTGCGACGTCGCCCGGCTCTGGAACGAACGCGTATTCGTCGTTCTGCCGGACACGCATGCGCTGTGTGGCAAGGACGCGATCCAATGGGAGGATTTGAAGACTGAGCATTTTATCCTAACCCGATCAGAGGTTGGGATGGCGATCCACGACTATGTCATTCAACGACTCGCGGCGCTTCATCGGCGTCCAGACATTCGCCAGAGTCCGGTGGCGCGCGACACGCTCGTTCATATGGTGGGGCTCGGGAAAGGGATCAGTCTCATGAGTGAGGCCATCATCGCCATGCCCTTTCCGCATGTGGCTTTTCGCCCCATCGCTGGAAATTCCGATGCGCTGCCGTTCAGCGGCGTCTGGCTGCTGCGCAACAGCAACCAGGCTCTGCGCCGATTCATCAGCCTCGCCCGTACGCTCTCGAAGACTTGGAATCAGACCGACAAATCCGCGGCGGTGACCTCCGGCGAACAAAACGCCAGTCTTAAAATGGAAAATCCAACATCCTGAATGGGATTTATTCTGCAGTTCATCGATGCCGGATGACTCCGTTTTGCGGATCAGGCTCTATTCCTTGGCGCGCTTCGCCGTGGCGAAGGCCCGATCGCTCGCCATGAAGCGCGCGATCATTGGCGGGATGAGCTTTGCCGGTTCAACCGCGGTCAGGCTGGTTTCCTTGGCGAGCAGCTCGGCATAAAGGGCAAGATCGCGGTGGATAGTCGCGGGAAGATCGATGGCGATCTTCACCGGTTTGTCGTCCGGCACGGTGGAAAGTTTCAGTTTGCTCATGGCGGCAAGTCCTTATCCCTGATATTGGGCGAGCACGAGATCGCGGTTGACGAGGACCCGGACCGGAAAGCCTGGCCGGATCGTGAGGGTCGGCTGGACATTGATCTGGCGGCGGACAAGTTCCTGTCCCGACTGATTGATCAATTCCTGGCTGCCTCGCTGCAGCGCCAGGACGAGGTCGCTTTGGCTGCCGTTCGTGCCAAGCTCCGCGCCGACGCCAAGCAAGGTCGAGAGCGCCGCCGTCTTCAAAAGGTCCCCCCAATGATAATCGACGCCATCCTCAAGCCCGGCATAGCCTTCCGTGTCGGCGCCGGGCTGGTGCTTAAGCACGATCGATTGACCGTTCGGAAAAACGATGCGGTTCCAGATGAGTAGGACGCGCGACTGGCCGAAGGACACCTGGCTGTCGTAGCTGCCGATCAATTTGGCGCCTTGGGGCACGAGGAGGAAACGGCCTGTGGGGCTGTCATAGACGTTCTCCGTGACCTGCGCGGTGATCAGGCCGGGCAGGTCGGATTGGATGCCGGTGATCAGGGCCGCCGGAATCACTGTGCCCGCTTGCAGGACATAGGATGAAGCCGGGTTCATCAGCCGGTCGGAGCTGACGGTGCGACGATCGGTAGGGCCGTTGAGAAAGGCAAGCTTGCGGTCCTGCATGTTTTGAAGGGAGTCCGGATCGAGCGGCGGCTTTTGGTCTGCCGCCGCTGCACCCGTTGCTGCCGAGACCGCCGCAAGCGCTGGTCCGATTTCAGGCTGCTCTCTTGCGCTGGTCGTCGAAAACAATCGGCTGGTGCGGGCGGCCTCGCTTTCTTGCGCCATGCGTTGCTCCATCGTCTCAAATCCAGACGTGGGCGGACCGCCAGAATGGGCGTTGAGAATGGGGCGGCCGAGATCGCCTGGCAGCGGCGGGCCAAGCTGCGGGACGCTCGGTGGGAGACTCGTGTAGTCTTTCGGCAAGGACGCAAGACCGTCTGGCGGTGTCTTGTTGTCGGTGTTGAAGAGTTCCTGGCCGCTTTGCTGGCTGTGCTTGCTGGTGCCGAGCGCCCAGATGAGCGAGCCCAAAATCGCGAGGCTGGCAACCCCTGCGAGGCTGGCCAGCACTTTGCGCGATAAGCGCATCACCTTTGGGCGCTCAGGCCGAAGGCGAAAGCCGGCCGCGGTCTGGCGGTCGTCACGCTCCTGCGTTTGGTTGTCGCTCACCGAGGTCTCCCGTTCGGCGAACAGCCATGTGGCGCAGGCGTCTTCGTCGGGGAAGCGGCGCTGAAAATCGCTGAGCGAGGTTGGGAAATTGGCCATGGCGCGACCTTGGGACGGGAATTATGTTCCTGTTATCTGCGCAAACGCCGACCCAAGCCTGTCTTGCTCAAAACTCCGAAAGGTCGAAAAAGTCTAGAGATTTTCACGCCATCGCCATACCGTCGTGGGCATGATTACAATTCTTTCCGCCCTCGTTTCCCTGCTCTCGTTCCGTGTTCGACGCCGCGCCTCACTGGAGCTTGAGCTCGTCGCCCTGCGACATCAGGTGACCGTCCTGCGGCGGCAACGCCCTGGTCAGCTTCGGCTCTTCTCCACCGACCGCCTCCTCTGGGTGTGGCTTTACCGGGTTTGGCCAAAGGTCCTCAACGCCATGGTGCTGGTCAAACCAGCAACGGTGGTCCGGTGGCATCGCAAAGGCTTCCGGCTCTATTGGCGGTGGCGATCACGCCGTCTGGGGCGGCCCCAAATGAGCCCCGAGATCCGTGATCTGATCCGCCGGATGAGCCTGGCCAATCCGCTGTGGGGCGCCCCTCGCATCCACGGCGAACTGCGCAAGCTCGGCATCGAGGTCAGCCAAGCCACGGTCGGCAGATACCTGCCGTGGCGGCCCAAAGTCCCCTCCCCGACCTGGCGTAGCTTTCTGCACAACCACCTGACCGACATTGCGGCGATCGACATGTTCGTTGTGGCAACCGCGACGTTTCGTCTTCTCTATGCCCTGATCGTCCTCGGACATGACCGAAGAAGAATCATCCATTTCGAGGTCACCCAAAATCCCACACAAGTCTGGCTATCGCGGCAAATCACCGAGGCCTTTCCCTGGGACACTGCGCCCCGCTATCTGCTGCGGGACCGGGACGCATCCTATGGTCCGGCCTTTCGTGATCGCGTTCGGGGGATGGGCATCAAAGAGGTTGTTACCGCGCCGCGGTCACCCTGGCAGAATCCCTATGTCGAGCGCCTCATCGGCTCGATCCGCCGCGAATGTTTGGATCATGTCATCATCTTGAACGAGCATCACTTGCGCGGCGTCCTGTCGAAGTATTTTCACTACCATCACACGACCAGAACGCATCTCTCGCTCAACAAGGATTGTCCGCAGCCTCGCCGCATACAATCTCCCTCTGCAGGCAAGATTGTTGCGTTCCCGGAGGTCGGTGGTCTGCATCATCGCTACGAACGTCGCGCCGCGTGAGCTATTGTGGCGACCGAACAGGCGGACCCGTTTCGGCGTGAAAGGCGGTTCCTTTTTATAACTGTATCGCTCGGGTGCAATGGCGCCCAGAACCCATGCATGGTGCCCACGTTGCAGCAGCGACCAATATTCTATTCGACTAATCAAAAATCATCGGTGGCGATCTTCATCGACAAAGCGATTCCCAGCCGGATAGGTTTTTGAGCAGGGACAGGGGAAAGGCTGTAGCGGTCCTCCGCTACCCATCAACTAAATCAATGAGTTAGATGATTCAATAACCCGCTACAGTCTTTCACCCCCATTCTGCTATTCAGGTCGACGTTAGAGCGTTTTTCGCTCAGATTGCATCGTCAACCAGCAGCGGCGAAGACGCCTGCTGCTGGCGTAGATTCTCCAACGCTCGCTATGCGGTATGGCTCTGGTGGGTTGGCCAATGATCGGTGCGCAACCAAAATAAGCACGGCGACGACGTTATTTTCTCGGCGCCGTTTCCTTCTTCTCCTCCAACTCGGCCGCATGATATTTGCGACGGATATCGGCAAGATCGACTATTGGCTTCGGAAACGACATGCCGATGTCTTCGGTGTCGGCGACAATTTGCGACACCGCCAGATTACGAAACCATTTATGGTTTGACGGGATCACAAACCAAGGCGCATGCTGCGCGCTGGTCGCACTCAACGCGTCTTCGAAAGCCGCGATATAGTCGTCCCAGAGCTCGCGTTCGGAATAGTCCGATTCGCTGATCTTCCCGTTGCGGGCCGGATCGTCGAGCCGCTGCTCAAAGCGCGCGAGCTGTTCCTCCTTGCCGATATGCGAGAAGAATTTCAAGATCTGGGTTCCACTCTCAAAAAGCTCGGTTTCGAAGTCGCGGATCCGATCATAACGCGCAGACCAGGTCGCTTTGTCGATCAACTTATGGACGCGCGTGACCAGCACATCCTCGTAATGCGAGCGGTTGAAGATCGATACCCATCCCTTCGGTGGCGCATGCCGATGCACCCGCCAAAGAAAATCATGCTCAAGCTCCAATGCTGTCGGTTGCTTGAATCCGACCACCGAGGTGCCTTGGGGATTCAACGCAGTAAAGACATGGTTGACGGTCCCATCCTTGCCGCCGGCGTCGAGCGCCTGCAGGACAATAAGCAATGCGTGCTTCTTCTCAGCATACATGAGGCTCTGTTGATAGGCGAGTTTCTGGCGGTAGTGCTCCAATTCCGGCGCGGCCGTCTCGTGTGTCTCATGGTGGCCTTTGAAGGCTGGATCAAGACGCTTCAGGTGGAGCTTTTGACCGGGCTCGACCAAGAACTGCTTGCGATAGTCCATGTTCGCCTCCGGCGCGGGATTGGTCAGGCGATCTCGAAACCAGAGCGAGGCTTTCGTTCCTACAATCACGGACACTACCAAGAGAGCATCAACAATCTGTCGCCCGCTGATGTCTCTTTTGGGTCACGGTGAGAAGAACTCGTACGAAGCGATGCACGCTCGCGCCGTCATAACCGCGCCCGCGCAGCTCCTCGACCAGGCGCTGGGTCGACTGGCGTTCCCGTCGCGGCTGCGGCGACGGGGTCGGGCGCTGTCGCGACAACTGCAGTGTCGAACAAAAGGGTGTGCCAAGCAACCTCACCCACGTGGCGCTTGAAGCCGCCAAAACAGCCGTGGCAGTCGCACTGGAAATTCTCGACACGGAAGTCCCATGGCTGGCGAGCACTAGCGCCACGACGTTCACCGGGCTCAAGCTGAAGGCGTCATATGCTTCCATTGAAGGCGCGCTTGCCAACAGCATCGTCGAAGACATGTTGCAACTTTAGGAGCGGGAAACCATGCTCATTTACTTTTAGATTTAAAATCCGCTGGCGATTGACAAATTCGGACGGGAAGCGGCCGGGGCTGTCAAGTGGCGGGGGCCTATAGGGGTAGTCACCGAGATCGTTCCCCGGTCTGCGTTCAACCTCCGGCATTGTCCACGGACCCATGCCCTAAGCGGGCGAAAAATTGTCCGGCAAGGACTGGACTTCTTCTGGGAACAGAGCCTCACTGGTCCGACTGCTGGGAGCGCCAAAAGCTCTCCCGGGATCCCGCCCCGCCGGCTCCATCGCTTGTGCGGGGCTTCGGTGGTGGCGGCGCAAAAGGGCCGCTTCAACCCAACAAGGGATCCCAACCATGTCTCTCAAGAAGCTGCCATCAAACAACCCCCGCCGGACGGACTCAAAGCAGGCTCAGGTGCTTGCGATGCTCCACAGCAAACAGGGCGCGACCATTGCCACCATAATGGGGGCAACTGGCTGGCAGCCCCACTCAGTCCGCGGCTTTTTGACAGCGGTGGTGCGTAAAAAGCTCGGCATGACGCTTGTCTCCGAGAAGACTGGCGAAGAGCGCGTCTATCGCGTCATCGTGAATAATATCCCCCCGAAGCGCAAAGGCAGACCGGGTCGCAAGGCGTAATCAGCATGCCTCGCCTATCAATCGATCGCGAGGCAATCGAAGCTGAGATCGACCGCGTGAGGTCGCTCGGCGTTGATTCGCTTCGGACCCTATGGCGCACGACCTTCCGGTCGTCTCCGCCGCCGGCCTTCAGCAAGGACATCCTGGCGCGGTTCCTCTGCTGGCACATTCAGGAGCAGGCCTTCGGCGGGCTGGATCCCAAGACCGCAAAGCATCTCTGCGGCTTCGCGCGGGGCGACCGGTCAGGAGCCGATCGCCCTCGGCGGCTCAAAGCCGGCACTGTGCTCCTGCGCGAATACCAGGGCGAGCGGCACACCGTCACGGTCGTTGCAAAGGGCTATATCTGGCGCGAGGCGACCTATGCCAGCCTCTCCAGCATCGCGCGAGCGATCACCGGTACGGCCTGGAACGGCCCGCGCTTTTTTGGTCTCCGGATCGACAAGGGGACCACGGTTTCACCGGATGCAGCCGACGCGTCGCCGGGAGCGCCCAACGGGCGACAGGATTCAGGAACCAGGCCACGGCCGACCGCCGTGACACAACGTCCGAGCGAGAAATCCGCTGCCGTTCCCCTTCACGGCGTGGAGCGCGGATCATGAAGCCGGCCGTTCCCAAACCCCAGCGCTGCGCGATCTACACCCGCAAATCGACCGAGCATAATCTCGATCTCGAATTCAACTCGCTCGATGCCCAGAGGGAAGCCTGCGAGGCCTATATCAAAAGCCAGGCCCATGAGGGCTGGCGGCTCATCCCCGATCACTACGACGACGGCGGCCTCTCGGGGGCCTCCCTCGACCGCCCGGCATTGCAAAACCTCTTGGCCGATGTCCGGGCCGGCAAGATCACCGTCGTCGTGGTCTATAAGGTCGATCGCCTGACCCGCTCGCTCGCCGATTTCGCCAAGCTGGTCGAGCTGTTCGATCAGTACGGGGTGTCTTTCGTGTCAATCACCCAGTCGTTCAACACGACTTCCAGCATGGGCCGGCTCACCCTCAATGTGCTGCTCTCCTTTGCCCAGTTCGAGCGCGAGGTGATCGGCGAGCGGGTGCGTGACAAGATCGCGGCCTCGAAACGCAAGGGCCTCTGGGTCGGCGGACCCGTTCCGCTCGGCTATCGCTGCCTCGACAAGAAGCTCGAAATCGTGCCGGAAGAAGCGGACGCGGTCCGCACCATCTTCTCTCTCTATCTCGAGCTCGGCTCCATGGGCGCTTTGATTGCAGAGCTCGACCGGCGGAGCATCCGGACCAAAGTCAATGGCCGCCGCGACGGCCGCCAAAGCGGCGGCATCCGCTTTGGCGTGGGGCCGCTCGCCCATCTCATTAAGAACCGGTTCTACATCGGCGAGGTCACCTACCGGGGAGAGGTGCATCGGGGCGAGCATGAGGCGATCCTTTGCCGCGACTTGTTCGAGGCCGTGCAGGAAAAGCTCGCCGCCAACGCCGTCGCCCGGCAGGTCCGGCTCAAGGGCTCTGCTGCGCTCCTAACCGGCCGCCTCTTCGACGATCGCGGCAATCGCATGAGCCCGACGCATGCGAACAAGAAAGGCGCGCGCTACCGGTATTATGTCTCGCAGGCGCTCCTGCAGAATCGCAAGGCAGAAGCCGGCAGCATCGCTCGGGTGCCGGCTCCCGAGACCGAGAAGCTCGTGTGCGACGGAGTCCGCCGGCACCTTGCAGCGGGGAAAGAGCCGCCGGCCGTCCTTGCAGACCGCGAGCTGATCGAACGCCATGTCGCGCGCGTGGTGGTCAAGCCTCAGACATTGGACATCGGCCTCATTCCCACAAGTGAGGCATCGGCGCAATCCGAAAACCCCAGCCTCACTGATTCGGCTCCCAATCTCCATTCGCCGACCATGATCGCCCTTCGCTGGACGGCGCCAAGCTTCGCGGCCAAGAAGGGCATCCTTCATGAGCCTAGCACAAAGCCAACGATGAAATCCCGAAAGCCGGGACACCTTGCTTACCGCCATTGCCAAGGCCCGGGGATGGATCGACGATATCCGGCTCGGCCGCATCGCCTCCTTCGCCGGGATTGCCCAACGGGAGGCCGTGGGCGAACGGCACATCCGCCTACTCGCACCTCTCGCCTTCCTTTCACCTCGCATCATCGCAGCGATCGCCGATGGCACAGCGCCGGCGGATCTCACGGTCACCGGCCTTGCCAAAGCCCTGCCGTATTCCTGGGCCGAGCAGGAGCGGCGCAATCTTGCGAAACACCTAGAGCTCAGCGAACCCGCGGGAAATTAGGGCGTTCAATGGACCGGACAACGTTCTATGACAGCAGCAGTCCTGATCACCGGCGCCAATCGTGGGCTCGGCTTCGAATTTGCCCGTCAGTACGTAACTGACGGGTGACGCGTATTTACCGCCTGCCGCAACCCAGCGACTGCCGGCGAGCTTAGATGCTTGGCGCAAGACAGAAGGGGCAGGCTCAACGTCATTGCAATGGATGTGGCCGATGCCGAAAGCGTCAAGAACGCCGCAACGCAACTCAAGGACGTCGCCATAGACGTGCTCATCAACAGCGGGGATCGCCGGTGTGCCGGGGCAGAAGACCGGCAATGTCAATTACGAATCCTGGGCTCAGGTCTTCGACGTGAACACCATGGGTCCTCTGCGGGTGCTCGAGTCCTTTAGCGATCACATAGCCGGGAGTGAGCGAAGGCTGGTGGTCACCATCACGAGCGGCATGGGCTCGCTCGCCGAAAATACGTCTGGCGGCTCCATCGCCTATCGCAGCTCCAAGGCGGCCGTGAATATGGTGATGCGAAGCGCTGCGATCGATTTGGCGCCGCGCGGCATCACTTGTGTTTTGGTCAATCCTGGATGGGTCAGGACCGATATGGGCGGCCCCAAGGCAGCGTTGTCGCCGCAGGAGAGCGTGACTGCCGTGCGGCGGCTCATCGAGACTTTAGGTCCAGATCAATCGGGTAAGTTCTACAACTACGACGGTCGCGAATATCCGTGGTGAAGGGAGCGCGGCGCAGTCGGAACCCGCAGAATGGATACGTTTCCCGAGTCGCGCCCGTTTCCCCCACGGACGAGAACCGGTCTCCATCACAGTCGAACCTGTCTCCGCCATGCCGAAACGGAAATTGGAAAATAGCTCGCAGAGACTGGCGCCCTAAACCCGCCCCCAAAGGACCGAAATGCCAGAAATTGCCGGCCAGAGACTAAGTGCGCATCGGCCTAACCCGCGGAGATATCAGCGGTTCTCTCCAACCGGGAAAAATCAGCCCAGAGACCCGACTGCTTGGCTGCCCAGAGAGGATTCGAACTCTTGAATCCAGAGACGCGCGACCGGCCCCTGGCAAGGGCTTGACCGCAAACGCTGGGGCGATTGGCGCTTAATTTTCCTCGCAGAAAGGAGTGGACTTCTGCGGCGAAGGGAGCGTCACTGTCGCCATGCCGAGATAAGGGCCGGTTGGCCCCATCCGGGATCCTGCCCCGCTGGCGATGGTGCCACTGCGGGGCTTCGGTGGTGACGGCGCCTGGTGCCGTCGCAACCGAAAAGGATCCGCAAATGTCGCACAGCAAAACCCCCACAAAGACCAAGATTGTCACGCGCCAAGAGCCACTCGAAAAGGCCTGCGAAGCCCGGAAGCGTTCCTTCGGGTTCGACCCGCAGCGGGACCAAGCAGGAGGCCGTCCTTGCTTTGCTGAGACAGCCCAAGGGGACAACGATCGCCGCCATCATGAAGGCGACGGGCTGGCAGGAGCACTCGGTCCGCGGCTTCTTTGCCGCCGTGGTGCGCAAGAAGCTCGGCTTGACGCTGCTATCGGAGAAGATCGGAGGCGAACGCGTTTATCGTGTGCATGGCCGGACAGCCGCCCAAATCGAAGCCGAAGATCTCCGCACAACCGGCCGCCTAGCCATGGCTGCGGTGGACACACGAGCGATCGAGGGCGAGATCGATCGCATTCGGTCGCTCGGCCTCGAGGAATTGCGGCGCGAATGGCGGCGGCTCAACCACGCTGAACCGCCGCGGATCAGTCGCGACCTGCTTGTCCTTGCGCTCGGTTACAGACTTCAGGAAATCGCGCACGGCGGGCTCGGCAAGGCGACCCGGCGCAAGCTGCAAACGATGGCGAAGGCCTTGCGGACAACGGGCCGGGTTGGCCCGACGCCGAGCCTCAGCCTGAAGCCCGGCGCGCGTCTCGTTCGGGAATGGCGCGGCCGTACGCACACCGTCACGGTCACGGAAGATGGGTTCGAGTATGCCGGGACGAACTATCCGTCCCTGACCACGATCGCCAAAAAGATCACCGGAGCGCACTGGTCGGGTCCGCGCTTCTTTGGGCTGCCAGCGGCCGGTGCGGAGCGTCCGAGCCATGGGGGGCGCGATGGGTGAATCGGACAAGACGCCGCGACGCTCCGCCAAAAAGGCACGCTGTGCGATTTACACCCGAAAATCGTCGGAGGAAGGGCTGGAGCAGGCCTTCAACTCGCTCGACGCCCAGCGGGAAGCCTGCGCCGCCTTCATTCTCTCGCAAAAGCACGAGGGCTGGACGGTGGTGCCGACGCTCTATGATGATGGCGGGTTTTCCGGCGGCACGATGGAGCGCCCTGCCCTGAAAAGGCTGATCGCCGATATCGAGGCAGGCCAGATCGACGTGGTCGTCGTCTATAAGGTCGACCGGCTGACGCGCGCGCTCTCCGATTTTGCCAAGCTCGTCGAGGTCTTCGACCGCCGCGGCGTCTCGTTCGTGTCGATCACCCAGCAATTCAACACCACCACCAGCATGGGACGGCTGACGCTGAATGTCCTTTTGTCCTTCGCCCAGTTCGAGCGGGAAGTCACCGGCGAACGCATCCGCGACAAGGTCGCCGCGTCCAAGAAAAAGGGCATGTGGATGGGCGGCATGCCGCCCCTCGGTTATGACGTGAAAAACCGCAAGCTCATCGTCAACGACGCCGAGGCCCGCATCGTTGTCGATATCTACCGGCGCTATCTCGCGCTCAAGTCGGTTCACGCGCTGCGGGACGAGCTTGCCGACGCCGGGATCAAGAGCAAGCGCCGCATGCGGCCCGACGGCGCCGCATATGGGGGCCAGACGTTCTCCCGCGGGGCGCTTTATCTGATCCTTCAGAACCGTCTTTACCGCGGCGAGATCCCACACAAAGGCAATTCCTATCCCGGAGAACACCCGGCGATTGTCGACAAGCCGTTGTGGGACGAGGTCCAGGCCGTGCTGGCCGCAAACCGCGTGGAGCGGGCAACGGGAGTCGCGCGCAAGGCACCCCAGCCTGCTGACCGGCATGGTTTTTGACGAGACCGGCGAGCGCCTGACGCCAACCTATGCGGTCAAGAAGGGAACACGCTATCGGTACTATGTTTCGACCTCCCTCGTCACCGGGGCGGGAAGGAACCGTTCAAGCGGCCGGCGGATACCGGCCGGCAATTTGGAAGGCCTGGTGATCAACAGGCTGCGCACATTTCTCGCCGACCCTGGAGCGATCCTCGATGCCGTCGACAACGAATCGCACAACGGTTCAGGACGCAGCCAACTGATCGAACGCGGCCGTCAGCTCGCGGAAGACCTCGGAGGCCGACGCGACCAGACAAAGTCAAAGCGATGCTCATGACCCTGCTCTGCCGGGTGGAAATCAGATCCGATCGCGTCGACATCACGCTCTCTCGCTGTCGGCTTATCGAGCTGCTGGCCGGGACGATTGATCTGACAGATGCAGCATCAAGCACCGACGAATGCACCCGATGATCTTCTGAGGTTGACGGTGCCGGTGGGCCTGAAGCGCGTCGGTCGCGAAATGCGCATGCTGGTCGAGAATGCCGATGATCAGACGGCAGCCGATCCGAGCTTGCTCAGGATCCTTGCTCGCGCCCACCACATCCAAACGCGCCTGATCCAAAACCCCAAGCTGACCGTGCATGATATCGCTCGCGAGGAACACGTGTCGGCAGCCTACCTCTATACCCTCCTGCGTCTTCCCTGGCTGGCGCCCGACATCACCACGGCCATCGTCAACGGCCGAAAGCCGCCGCAACTCACCGCCCAGACATTGATGCGCCTGACGCCGCGGCTGCCGGCCGACTGGGCTGAACAGCGAAAGCTGCTCGGCTTCCGCTGAGAACAAATCGCCATTTCTGCGCGAGTTCCCGCCTCCAATCCCCTTTGGCTTCGCCTGACGTCAGCTGCTCCGCCCGCGAAAAAAGTCAACCACGAAATGGCGCCGGAGAGATTTTCATGACGGCCGCGGCCGAAATCGCGCGTGAAACCGTCTCTGCCGCAAATCGCTTTGGAACACGAGACCAGTAAACCCCGCAAATTCGCGAGAAAATAGGCTTCCTAGAAAGACAAAAACAACTGCAATATCAAGTACTTAATAACTGGCTGAGCAAACAGGATTCGAACCAGAGCATGCACTTTATATGCATCGCTTTTAGTCGACGAAAAACGCGAGCGAATTTGCGTCGCGCTCGAAGCGGTGAGTTCGCGGCCAGAAATTCGAGGTCGGGGGAAGGCGCGCCGGTCGTTATTCCGACCAGGTTTACAGAGGACGTGCGAGCGGATTTCAGGGCGCAGAACCGACTGGACTTCCGCCGCATAGTACGCATTGGTGTTGTCATGGGCTGGCCGAGCCCGAGCCGCCCAGATTTGACACTGCATCCAATCGGCCAGGATGTGTATCGGATTGTGAAAATTCTGGTTGCGATTATCGCGTGCACGCTGTCAATTGTCCCATGAGGTGCTGGCCGGTCGGCGAATCTCCGATCCCTGATGGAAAGAATTACCTTAGAAGCTTTGCTTTAAAGGCCTCGCGATCAGTGTGCAGATTCGAGGGAACTAATCGGCATCAAAAAAAGCGGGGGGCTGCCCGCGCATGAAATCATCTCAGATCCCCCGATCCGGCATTTCCCACAGCAAAGCGACTAACGCCGCTGGCCGGCCGAGATCGACGGGTCACTGGACCGACCGATCAATCGCCGGACTTCCGCGAGAGGAGTGCGCCCCATGAAAGGCTCCGACCTCCTTATATCCGCCTTGGAGAACGAGGATGTTGAGTGGATCTTCGGCGTCCCGGGCGAAGAAACTCTCGACATTGTCGAATCCCTGCGTCGCTCCCGGATCAAGCTGGTCCTGACGCGTCATGAACAGGCGGCGGCGTTCATGGCGGCCACACACGGGCGGCTGACGGGCAAGCCCGGTGTCTGCCTTACAACACTTGGTCCAGGCGCATTGAACCTGACAACGGGTGCAGCGTATGCATTGCTCGGAGCGATGCCGATGGTGATGGTCACAGGCCAGAAAGGGATTCTGAGCCGAAAGCAGGCTCGGTTCCAGGTCGTGGACATCGTCTCGACGATGGCGCCGCTAACAAAGATGGCGCACCAGATCGTCAGCCCAACGACAATCCCCTCCGTTGTGCGCGAGGCCTTCCGGCTGGCGCAGCAGGAAAGGCCAGGCCCGGTCCATCTGGAACTGCCGGAGGACATCGCGCACGAAGAGACGGCCGACATTCCGCTCGTGCCGCGGCACCCGATCGACATCCCGGTTGCCCATCCCGCGGCTCTGGAACGCGCGGCCGACCTGATCCTCCGGGCTGAGCGGCCGCTGGTGATGCTGGGCGCGGCGGCCAGCAGGCCACGGCTGGCGGACGCCCTGTCGGATTTCGTGCGCCGCGTGCGCATCCCGTTCTTCAACACACAGATGGGCAAGGGCGCGGTTGCCGGTGGGTCCAGGCTCTACATGGGCACCGCCGCGCTCACGGAACGCGATTACGTCCATCGGGCGATCGACCGCGCCGATCTGATCATTTCGATCGGGCACGACACGGTGGAGAAACCGCCCTTCATCATGGGCCCGAGGGGGCCGACCGTGCTGCACGTGGGCTACCTGCCTGCCACCGTCGAGGAGGTGTTCTTCCCGCATGCCGAAGTGGTCGGTGATGTCGGCCCGAGCCTCGCGCTGCTGGCCGATCGCGTGGAGGGCAAGTTGACGAACGCCGGAGCGCTTCTGCCGCTGCGCGAGGGGATCCTCGTCCACATCGCCGAGCGGGCCGAGGAGAGCCGCTTCCCGTTGACCCCGCAGCGCATCGTGCACGACGTGCGGCAAGTGATGCCGGAGGACGGTATCGTCTCCTTGGACAACGGCATGTACAAGATCTGGTTCGCACGCAATTATCGCACGCACGTGGCAAACACGCTTCTGCTCGACAACGCACTGGCAACGATGGGCGCCGGCCTACCGTCGGCGATCATGGCAGCGATGCTCTATCCGGACAGGCGTGTGCTTGCCGTGTGCGGCGATGGCGGCTTCCTGATGAATTCCCAGGAGATGGAGACTGCAGTCCGCCTCCGGCTCAATCTCGTGGTGCTGATTCTCCAGGATGATGCCTATGGAATGATACGCTGGAAACAGGCGGTGGATGGGTTCCCCGATTTTGGCATGACCTTCGGCAATCCGGATTTTGTCACTTACGCAAAAGCCCTCCACGCGAAGGGCAGCCGGGTGGAGACCGCCGAGGAGCTGGTCCCGTCTCTTGAAGCGGCATTCCAAGAGCGCGGCGTGCACCTGATCGCGGTGCCAATCGATTACGCCGAGAACATCAGAGTGTTCGTCGATGAGTTGCGCAGCGGTACGCTTGAACTCAAGGGAGGATGAACGGGAAACTAACGATGATCAAGGTTGTCCAAGCATTCGACCGAATGCCTTTGGCGGAAGTCGCCGATGATGAGGAGGTGGTGCTCGAACGCAAGCTCGACACTGCCGCCCGAATCTTTGGCAATCGCGACTGCTGGCTGAAGCCTTACCAACGGATCGAGATCCTCCAGAGACTGGTCACCCTCATGGAGGGCAAGCGCGAACATTTCAGCCGCCAAATCGCCCGCGAGGGCGGCAAGCCAATTACAGACGCGATCGTGGAGGTTGGCCGCGCGATCGACGGCGTGCGCAATGCTACCGAAGTGTTGCGCACCGCAGGCGGACGGGAAATCTCCATGGGAATTACCCCAGCGAGCGTCGACCGCTGGGCCTTCACCATTATCGAACCGCTTGGCGTGGTCGTCGCCATTTCGGCCTTCAACCATCCCTTGAATCTGATTGTCCATCAGGTGGTGCCGGCAATCGCGGTGGGCTGTCCAGTGATCGTCAAGCCGGCCCCAACGACGCCGCTATGCTGCGTCGATTTCGTCGCCTTGGTACGCGAGGCCGGCCTGCCTGAGGGCTGGTGTGAGACTGCCCTCCTTGAGAACAACGAGTTGGCCGAGAAGCTAGCGACCGATCCTCGCGTCGCCTTCCTCTCTTTCATCGGCTCGAGCCGCGTCGGCTGGCATCTGCGCTCCAAGCTTCCCCCGGGGACGCGCTGCGCCCTGGAACATGGCGGGGCTGCCCCGGCGATCATCGACAGGAGCGCCGACCTCGACCAAATCGTTGATCCCTTGGTCAAAGGCGGCTACTACCACGCCGGCCAGGTCTGCGTCTCGACCCAGCGCATCTACGTTCACGCCGATATCGAACGCGCATTCCTCGACCGCTTCGCTGCTCGCGTCGTCGCTCTCAAGGTTGGGGACCCGCTCTTGGCAGAAACCGAGGTCGGCCCTCTCATCCATCCCCGCGAGGCCGACCGGGTCTCAGGGTGGATCGAAGAGGCCTCGGCGGGCGGGGCCAGCGTCATCGGGGGCGGCCGCATAACCGACACGACGTTGCTCCCGGCCATCATCGTGAATCCGCCCGCCGAGGCCAGGGTCTCAACCCAGGAGGTGTTCGGCCCGGTCACTTGCGTCAGCCGTTTCATCAAACTTGACGAGGCCATCGCGGCCGCCAATGCACTGCCGATGGCTTTTCAGGCTAGCGTTTTCACAGAGGATCTGCGATCCGCGCTGCGTGCCGCCGAGCGCCTCGACGCCTCGGCAGTGATGATCAACGACCACACCGCCTTCCGCACCGACTGGATGCCCTTCGCCGGCCGCCGTCAATCCGGCTACGGCGTCGGCGGCATCCCTGCTACCATGCATGCCATGACAGAGGAAAAGATGATAGTCTTCAGGCGGTAGGATCATCGCGATAGGAGCGGAGCTAGTGGATTGAATCTAACAGTTGATGCCCTCGTCTGACAGCGGCGATGATTTTGTCGGGGTCGGCGGTCCATGTGAAGGGTTTGGGCTCGGCGCTGTGCTCGTCGATCGAAAGACGCCGCGCTTCAATCGGCGCCTGGTGAGCTCTGGTTTTATTTCTGGTTTACCTTGAGCTTCCGTGAAGTCGAGGATTTGTTGGCTGAGCGTGGCTTGCAGTGTGATAACCTTCCAATAACCTTTGCGAGCCTGCGAAACAGGCCTAGCCGGGAGCGAATGCCTTGACCAGCAGTTCAGATTTTCGAAGGCCTACTCTCAATCTTGGTCCGGGAGCCGAGGCGCTACGCGCCAAGTGGGGCTGGATTGTTGCACTCGGCACCATTTATGTTCTCGCCGGGCTGATCGCGCTCTACAGCGTCGTCACGGCGACCGTAGTGAGCGTATTTGTGGTTGGCATTATGATGCTAATCGCCGGCGCTGCCGAGGTTATCAATGCATTCCAAGTGAAATCGTGGGGCAAGTTCCTCCTCTGGATCCTTCTCGGCGTGATGTACATCGTTGCCGGCTTCGTCACGTTCGAGAACCCGCTCCTCGCCGCAGCGCTCTTGACCCTCGCGCTCGGGGCAGCGCTCGTCGCCTCGGGCATCATGCGGATCATTCTGGCCTTCAATATGAAGGAGGAGACGCCGTGGATCGGGGTGGTCTTCTCAGGTGTGATCACGCTCCTGCTTGGCCTCATCATCCTGGCACACTGGCCAGTGTCAGGCCTCTATACTCTCGGGCTTTTCCTCGGGATCGATCTCGTCTTCGCGGGAGCTGGCTGGATCGGTGTAGGTGTCGGCCTGAAAAGTCTCGCGTACGAGGCCGAACATGAGGCCGGCCGTGCGGAAGGGTATGAGGCGGGCCGAAAAGCGGGACATGAGGCCGGTCATGTGGAGGGATACGAAGCGGGCCGAAAAGCGGGACGGGATGAAGCCATGAAGCTACCGGAACCGCCACCATCAACGGAGGCGTGAACGAAATCAGACTGACGAGATCTGCGGGAAAGCGTGGCCGGATTTTGTCACGCTTTGGGCCGTCGCTTCCGAACGCAAGTAACGTCTCAGTTTGGATTGTCCGGCGTCGTCGCCTGTGAGAGAGATTTAGCGGGTTGAAGAACGGAGGATTTCTGGCTCATCGTAACCATCGAGGAGTGGAGATGAGCCAGAAATCCGGAACCCCGAAATTGTCTCCGAGCGGATCGTGAAGGACATTCGCCGGGCGACGCGCAAGCAATATTCGGCCGAGGAGAAGATATCCGCATCGTGTTGGACGGCCTGCGCGGCGAGCACAGCATCGCGGACTTGTGCCGGCGCGAAGGCATCGCCGAGAGCCTGTATTACACTTGGTCGAAGGAGTTTCTGGAGGCCGGAAAACGGCGCCTTGCAGGCGGCGGCGCCCAGCGGCGAGGTCAAAGACCTGCGCCGGGAAGCCCAGGCGCTGAAGGAGGTCGTCGCCGAGCAGGCTTTGGAACTGCGGCTGCTCAAAAAAAGCATGATCACGGATGGGGGAAGCGAGGAATGAGGTATCCGGCTTCCGAAAAGCTGGAGATCATCCGGCTGGTCGAGCAATCGCATCAGAAGCCCTGGATCGTTCCGATCCCCGGAACGGGCAATTTGGAGCATCTGAAAGAGAATCTCGGCGCCGCTCAAATCGAGCTTACGCCTGCCGATCTTCATGAAATCGACAGCGCCTTCTCAAGAATCACGGTGCAAGGTGACCGGCTGCCCGCGGAACACAGGAAACTGATCGATCGCTAACCTGCGAAGGAGAAGAAAGATGCAAAAACGCAAACTTGGAAAAAGCGGCCTGGAGGTCTCAGCCATCGGCCTCGGCTGCATGGGCCTTAGCTTTGGCTACGGTCCGGCCACCGACAAGCAGGAGGGCATCAAGCTGATCCGGGCGGCGGTCGAGCGCGGCGTCACATTCTTCGACACCGCCGAAGCGTACGGTCCATTCACGAACGAGGAACTTGTCGGGGAGGCGCTCGCGCCCGTGCGCGAGCAGGTCGTGATCGCGACCAAGTTCGGTTTCGAGGGCGGAGACTCGAACTCGTGGTCTGGACAGCCGGCCGGAGCAAATCAGGGAGGTGGTCGAGGCCGCGCTCAAGCGTCTCAAGACCGACCGCATCGACCTCTTTTATCAGCACCGCGTCGATCCGACGGTGCCGATCGAGGATGTCGCCGGCACGGTCAAAGAGCTGATTAGACAAGGCAAGGTCAGGCATTTCGGCCTTTCCGAGGCGAGCGTGCAGAGCATACGTAAGGCGCATGCCGTCCAGCCGGTTACCGCGCTCCAGAGCGAATATTCGCTGTGGTGGCGGGAGCCCGAGAAGGAGATTCTGCCGACGCTGGAAGAACTCGGGATCGGTTTCGTCCCCTTCAGTCCTCTAGGCAAGGGCTTTCTTACAGGTGCCATCAGCGACAACACCAAGTTCGACAGCAAGGACTTCCGGAATATCGTTCCCCGCTTTTCGCCGGAAGCCCGGAAGGCGAACCAGACGCTGGTCGATTTTCTTGGCCGGATTGCAGCACAGAAAAAAGCCACGCCAGCTCAGACCGCGCTCGCGTGGCTACTGGCTCAGAAGCCCTGGATTGTGCCAATTCCCGGCACCACAAAGCTGCATCGCCTGGACGAGAATCTCGGCGCGGCGGACGTCCAACTCACGCCCGAGGACCTGCGCAGCATCGAGAGTGCCGTGTCCAAAATCACAGTGCAGGGGGATCGTTATCCCCCGAACCTGCAGGCGAGGGTCGGACGATAAGCGTCGGCCATAAACCGCCAGATCTGCAAGGCGGACCGGCCGACAAGACGCTGATGAAACAAGGGGTAACGTTAGGAGGAGGCAGCATGCGGGTCGGTATTCTTGATTCGGGACTGATGGGCGGAAAGCTCGGGACGCTGTTCGCACGTGCCGGGCATGAGGTGGTGTTCAGCTATTCGCGCAGCAATGAAGCCGGGCACACGGCTTGTGCGGGAATGGCGCGGGGTCACCCACGTGGTTCTCATTCGGGTCGACGGGATCGAGTGGCGCGGTGAGCGCTATCCTTCTCTCTCCGTGGTCGCGCGAAAGATCACCGGCGCCCGCTGGTCGGGCCCGCGGTTTTTTGGCCTCAAGCGGCGGCAGCTGGGCTCTTGCTCAAGCGCGAGAACAGGCCATGGCGCGGGCTGATCCCGCCCGGGCCGGAACTCACCATCCGCTGCGCGATCTACACCCGAAAATCGTCCGATGAGGGCCTCGAGCAGGAATTCAACTCTCTCGATGCCCAGCGGGAGGCGTGCGAGGCCTATATCGTAAGTCAGCGCCACGCCGGATGGGT
Source organism: uncultured Alphaproteobacteria bacterium (assembly GCA_963784075.1). Lineage (GTDB taxonomy): Bacteria > Pseudomonadota > Alphaproteobacteria > Rhizobiales > Beijerinckiaceae > Methylocapsa. The sequence goes on from CAWAQW010000025.1 coordinate 57,099, forward strand.
CGCGCTTGCCGACATGTACGATGACGGCGGTCTGTCCGGCGGGTCGATGGAGCGGCCTGCTCTCAAGCGGCTTCTGGAGGACATCAAGACTGGCAAGGTTCAGATCATCGTTGTCTACAAGGTCGATCGGCTGACGCGGTCGCTTTCAGATTTCGCCAAGATCGTCGACGTCCTCGACGCCCATAACGCATCCTTCGTGTCGGTGACGCAGCAGTTCAACACGACGACCTCCATGGGGCGCCTGACGCTCAACATGCTGCTCTCCTTCGCCCAATTCGAGCGCGAGATTGCCAGTGAGCGCATCCGTGACAAGATCGCGGCCTCGAAACAGAAGGGCATGTGGATGGGCGGCAACGTGCCGCTCGGCTATGATGTCAGGGACCGCAAATTGATCATCAATGAGCCTGAGGCATCAACCGTCCAGTTGATCTTCAAACGCTATGCGGAACTCGGCTCGGTCGCGCTGCTCAGGGCGGACGTCGTTCGTATTGTGAGCAAGCGCCGTGAGGGCGCTGGCGGAGAGCTCGCCGGCGGCCAACATTTCTCCCGCGGCGCCCTCTATCTGATGCTGCAGAACCGGATCTATCGGGGCGAAGTTGTTCACCAAGGCGAAGCCTACCCCCGGCCAGCACAAGGCCATCATTGATCCGGAGCTTTGGCAGATCGTGCAAGACAAGCTCGCAGCCAATCGGCAGGAACGCTCCTTGGCGGTCGGCGCGGAGGCGCCGAGGCTGGCCGGCCTGATCGTCGATGCCGACGGCAACCCTATGACGCCAACCCATGCCACAAAGAGAGCCAAGCGCTACCGCTACTACGTCTCGGCGTCCCTTCTGGCTGGCGATCGCCAGCAAGCCCGGAATGGGATGCGCGTTCCGGCGGGCGATATCGAAGGGCTGGTGCTCGACCGGCTGAGAACGTTTTTCTCGTCTAGGACCGAGATCTCTGACGCGCTCGCGCCGCTCGATCTTGAGGCTCGCGCGCTTGATACGGCTCTACGCAATGCATTCGCGCTTTCAGAGCGATGGCTCACCATGCCGCCGGTCGAGATGAGAAGCCTCGTTTGGGACATTGTCGAGCAGATCACCGTCGCGGCCGATCGGATCGAAATCCGCCTGAGCCGGGCGAAGATCACCGAGGCGCTGGGGCTGGGAGGAGAGAGCCCTTCATCTGATTTCAATTCATTCGTTCTGTCGAACGAGGCAAAGCTGCGCCGCGCCGGCAAGGGGAAACGCCTCGTCATTGCAAATGGCGCCGGGACCGAAGCCAACCCAAGCCTCGCCGCCATGATCACCGAAGCTTTCGCGATCCGAAACCAGCTCCTCTCAGGATCGGACGACAGCATCGAGGCGATGAGCGGACGCCTCGGAATGAATATGGGCCGCCTCACCTCGCTTGTTCGATTGTCCTATTTGGCTCCTGGCATCGTGCGTGCGCTCCTCGCGGGCCGTCAGCCAATCGAGCTGACGCCGACGAGGCTCTTGCGGCTGAGCAAGGACCTGCCGCATGACTGGAGCGAGCAGGGACAGTTCCTCGGCTTCGCCGCCTAAACCACCATCAAAATCCAGCCGCAACGCTCCACATCCGACAACTCGAAAACGGCCTCGAGAGACCCGGCGGCTGTTCGCGCCTCGCACCCAGACATTTGGCGTCTCTGGTTGGAGTCGTCGTAATCACCGGGGCGCTAACGCACGGAAGTATTAGGACTTTTCCAGCGACTGCGGAACCTGAAAATACGCGGTCAAATCAGGGAGGTGCATGGCTGGGGGACCTGGATTCGAACCAGGATTAACGGAGTCAGAGTCCGTGTTAAGACGCTGACATTGTTGATATTTTTAGTAAACTTGACCAAAATTCGTTGTAGATGGTTCCAATAAGTTGCCCGCGTTTTGTAAACTTTCCAAGCGGGCGACAAGACACCATGAACTTTTCCCCCGATGCCTTTACCCAGCCACGCCAAGACAGGCCTTGCCTGAGGGCTTGGGGAAAGCTCGGCAAGGGGGAAACGGGACATCTATTTCCGCACCAGACAATAAGGTGCGGGCCGCCGCAGCGATTCCGCCAAATAGGCGGTGCTGCTTGTCATCGGTCAGTCGAACGCGAGCGCTATCGGGGCCTAGATAGCCGCGTCATCAATTTCGCGGGCGGTAAGTTAGCCGCGCTTCCCGATGTCGGATAACGGCGCGCCGGTGAATTTAGATTGATGGATTATTCGGCCAGTTTTGGGCGGGCTACGGCAGATGCGTGGGTCTTTCAAACGCCTTGTCTCGGTTTGACAAATCGCCGGTAAGCCTTTGATTTCCCGTGCTGGTTTGACAGAATTTTCAGCGCTAAGGCTTTGATTTTCCGCGTTTAACGACGGCCTCCAACACCGGGGGTTGGGGGTTCGAGTCCCTCCTCTCCTGCCAAAAAGATCGTTCGATTATTTCATGAATTTAAAGTGGCTCAGCAACCAGAACTGGTTGGGCCACGCCGATGCAAGGGCGCCATCAAGGACTTTGCGCGCGCAATTCCGGTCATTGGCTTGCGGACGCGAGCGGCGACGTGATGGCGTTGCAAAGGCCGCCTTCGAACCCTGCCCGCAGGTGACGGCAACTGGGAAAAAGAGCAACGGCCTTCCTTCTCAATTCAACCGGCACCGCGGCTCGCAACGCCAGACCGGCAATTCCTCTTGGCCCGTCTCCGGGCCAGTTCTCCCGCGCAACGGACGAAGCTGCGACAGGTTTTATGATTCTGGCGTCGTCTAACTGCGACATTGTCACCCCTGCCCCAACCCAGCCTTAGAGATAAGAAAACTTCCTCTAGTATATCAAGGACTTATAATACTTCGCCTAAACCTTGACACAGAATAAAAATGAAATATGGTGCGCCCGTCTCGGGGTCACCACGTCAAGTCCTGTTCTTTATTCTCTGCTCGCCTTTTAAGGCGCCTCGCTCGCTTTTGACGACGAGGCGACTTATAGTCCGGCGCCTCGTCGCTTTCGAGAAGCCGACGGGGGAGCTGGGGAGCGAAATGTGTGACGAAGCGTGACGAATTATCGGACGGCCGCCAAGGGCGCATCGAGGAAAGTCGCCAGGGGGGCGGCCGAGAAGAGGAGACCTTGAAGGCCCGGCTCGATAGGCTCTCAACTGCCCTTGACGCGCAAGCCGAGGCGGTTAAAGCATCGGGCGCAACCAAGACGGGGCGAGACGGCGCCTCTCCTGGAGCGATCGGGAACGCGATGAGTTCTCGCTATCCGCGTCCTGAGCGAGTTCGTGGCGGCGGTGATGGTCGGCACCGCCATGGGATGGGGAATAGACCACATCGCTGGGACTTCGCCGGCGTTTCTTATCGTCTTCCTCCTTTTTGGAGCGGCGGCGGGATTTTGGAATGTTTATCGCATAGCCATGAAGCCTCCCGGCAAAGAGAATAAATGAGGTCGAAAACGCCGCTGCCATATGCTTCGAAACTGGTTTTGAGTGCGACGATGGCGTTCATGCGAAGCCGCAAAGACGAGGTCTAGAAGTTAAGGTATTTCTCGTGAAACAAAGATAGGGGCGAAGGATACAGACGTGGCCGAAGAAAACGCAATGGATCCGATCCACCAGTTCGCGATCAAACCGATCGTCAGTCTCCACCCCTTTGGGATTGACGCGACGTTTACCAACGCGTCCCTTTTCATGGTGATTGTCGCGCTCGCCGCCGCCGCTATGATGCTGCTCGGAACGTTGCCGCGCGCGCTTGTTCCTGGCCGCCTGCAATCCGTCGCCGAGATGGCCTATGAATTCGTCAAGTCCACCATCAACATGGCGGGCTCACATGACGGAATGCGTTTCTTTCCCTTCGTTTTCACGCTTTTCCTCTTCGTGCTGTTCAGCAATCTCATCGGGCTCGTGCCTTATACATTCACGGTGACGAGTTAGATCGCGGTGACGGGCGCGCTTGCGCTTCTTGTGATTGGCATCGTCGTTGTTTACGGCTTCATGCACAATGGAACGGGCTTCCTGAGGCTATTCGTGCCATCGGGCGTGCCTTTGGCGCTCATGCCATTCCTCGTGCCCATCGAAATCATTTCTTTCCTATCCCGCCCGGTGAGCCTCTCGGTTCGTCTTTTCGCCAATATGCTTGCCGGCCACATCACGCTCAAAGTCATGGGCGCCTTTGTCGTGAGTTTGCTCGGCGCCGGCGCCTTCGCGGTCCTCGCCCCCTTGCCCTTCGTCATGGCCATCGTATTGACCGCTTTCGAATTGCTTGTGGCGGTCCTGCAAGCTTACGTCTTCGCTATTCTCACTTGCGTCTATCTCAATGACGCAATTCATCCGGGTCACTGAATAAATATTTGAACAACAGATCAGTTGCCCACCACACAACCTGAAGGAGTGCACAATGGAACCCGCAGCAGCCAGATTAATCGGCGCTGGCCTCGCCGCAATCGGCACGGGGGCAGCCGCGATCGGCGTTGGTATCATCTTTGGTCAATTTCTTCTCGGCGCGCTGCGCAATCCCACCGCATCCGATGGCCAGTTCGGACGTGTGTTCATCGGCGTTGCGCTCGCAGAAGGTTTGGGCATTTTTGCCTTGCTCATCGCGATTCTTTTGCTCTTCGTCGTTAAGTAGCAAAAGCAATTTGGTGTGCCCGGAGCCCGCTCCGGGCACACCCGCATTGATCAGGAGATTCGTTTCGTGAACGACGTCAAAGCCCATTTGGAAGTGATTGCACGAGTGCTGGGCAAGAGCCTCGCCAAAGTCCTGCACAAATTGGGCGAGGCGGCAACCGCGACAATCGGCGTGGAGAAGGTGGAGAAGGACGTTAACCTATCTGCGCCTCAACATCTCGACTCCAGAACCTTCAAGCCCGGCGGAACGGGCCTCTCCCCGCTCCATTGGTTGCTTGTGGCCGCCAGTTGTTCGGGCGCGGCTGCAGCCCTCGTCATCGTCTTTGGCTTTAAAATTCTGGATAGCACGAGCGCTTCCATCGCGCCTCTCAAAGACCGTATAGCCGTCCTGGACGGACGTTTAGATTCGATAAACGGCGCCGAGGCGACGATTGCCGATCGCGTTGCCGCCGCCGAAAGCACCATAGCCAAGAGCACCACCGTGACAAATTCGACCCTGGCCGAGCTCCAAAAAATCCAACGGACCTTAGCCGCGCAGCACCTTCCCTCCCCTGGCGAAACGGCCACGGTGCATTTGGATTTCGCACGTCTCGAAAAGCGCGTCGCAGCCCTCGAAAATAGCCAGCTTGCCGCGGGCTCGCCTGAGGCGGAGTCAAAGCCCACATCATCGCTTTCGCCATCGGGCGAGAGTGGCCAGGGTGAAGCCACCTTCCCGCCATTCGATACCGCCAATTTCACGCCGATGCTCATCTGGCTTACGTTGAGCTTTGGTGTGCTCTACCTTCTGATGTCGAAAATCGCCTTGCCGCGTGTCGAAAGCATCCTGCACGCGCGCAGCCACAAGATCAGCACGGACATCAGCGAGGCGAATGGGCTTCGGACACGGGCCGAGGAAGCCGCCGCGGCGCATGAAAAAACCATCGCCGAGGCAAAAGCCAAGGCGGTCGCGCTCGCCAAGGAAACCCATGCGAAGCTCAACGCGGAGACAGAGGCAAAACATCACGCGCTCGAAACCGAACTCAATGCCAAGCTCGCCGCTTCAGAGACGCAAGTTCTCGCGATGAAGGCCAAAGCCATGGACAATGTCGAGGCGATCGCCAAGGAAACGGCGGCGGCAATCGTTCAACACATCACCGGCAAACCCGCCGACCAAGACGCCATTGCCAAGGCAGTCGCCACGATCAAGGCCTGAGGCTGGAGAGTTACATGTTGGATCCGGAATTTATCGTCGCTACCGGCTTTGTGATTTTTGTGGGCCTGATGATCTATCTTGGCGTCCACAAAAAGATCAGCTCAGCGCTGGACAGCCGGGCGTCAAGAATTGAGGCCGAACTCGCCGAGGCCGCAAAGCTGCGGATGGAAGCGCAAGCCCTTCTTGCTTCTTTCGAACAGAAGCGGGCCGAAGCGGAAGCCGAGGCCGAGGCCGTCGTCGCGCAGGCTCACGCGGAAGCCGAACGCATCGCCAGCGAGGCACATGCGCGCATAACCGAATTTATTCAGCGCCGGACGAAGCAGGCGGAGGATAAAATCAGCCTGGCGGAAACCCAGGCTGCGGCGGAGGTGCGGGCCGTGGCGGCCGATGCCGCGATCAAAGCCGCAGAAGCGGTGCTAAGAGGCGAGGCGCAAGGCGCTTTTGGAGCCGAACTCATCGCCAAGGGCATCGCCGATTTGAAAACCATGTTCCATTAGAGCATTTTCAAGCGGAGTGAATACCGGTTCGCGTCAACCGGTTTTCGCGAAGAGATCATGCGTCATCAAAGACTTTAAGAGGCGCTTTCGGTGTCCGTGGGCACGGAAAGCGCTTCTGGCGCGCGACGCCGCAACCGGGCTTGACCGGCGGTTCAAAGCCCTGGCGAGATGTGCCGCGCCATTGCCGCATGAAGGCGACGACTTCCAGCGGCGCGGACATCGGCATCGCTGACCTCCGTCGCAGACAGCGCGCCCTTTCCGGGAAATTTTGAACCCGAATTTCGCCAACCAGCTCGTCCGCTGCGCACGAACTCGATAAGCATCGGCCCATTGGCGGCAGGCAAACGATTCTTCCCGCCTTTCGGGCGTCTCGGGTGCTCCGGCATGCAAATAGCTGGAAGAGCGAGGCCAAGAGTGAAAGACCTGCATCGTCCAAAGTGAAAGGAAGGGACGGTTTGAACGGACTTTCTGCTTGTGTGAAAAGAGACCGTGAGGCCGCATCACACGGGTTCTCATCGCCGATGAGATCGTGAGCCGAGGCCGAATAAATAGGGGCGAAGTCCCGCACAGACGAGCAAATGGCGGACACGGTCCGCAAGACCGCCAGGAGACCCCGCCGCTGGCGCGGCGCGAGGTCCCGCGACCGCGGTTTAAATCGCGACCGCAATCTCTGGCGGAGGGCTCTCCAACGGCGGTTTTTTGGACTTTCGCTTTACCGCGAATAGAACTCGATGACGAGATTGGGTTCCATCATCACCGGATAAGGGACTTCCAACGGCAACGGAATCCGGTTGAGCTTCGCCGTCATTTTGGTGTGATCAACCTCGTAATAATCCGGCACGTCGCGTTCGGCGAGTTGCTGCGCCTCGAGAACGAGGATAAGCTGGCGCGAACTCTCCTTGATCTCGACCGTGTCGCCGGGCTTCACTTGGTAGGACGCAATGTTCACCCGGTCGCCATTGACCTTGATATGGCCGTGATTGACGAATTGGCGGGCAGCGAAGACCGTCGAAACGAATTTGGCGCGATAGACCACGGCATCGAGCCTGCGTTCCAAAAGACCGATCAGATTGTCGCCGCTATCGCCCTTCATGCGGATCGCTTCGGCGTAATATTTGCGGAACTGTTTTTCCGAAATATTGCCGTAATAGCCTTTAAGCTTCTGCTTGGCCTTGAGCTGGGTGCCGAAATCGGACAGCTTGCCCTTGCGGCGCTGGCCGTGCTGACCTGGCCCATATTCGCGCCGGTTGACGGGGCTCTTCGGACGGCCCCAGATATTCTGGCCCATCCGGCGATCGATTTTATATTTGGCTTCCGCCCGCTTTGTCATCGCGTGTCCTCTATCAGTTTGCGCTAGCAAAAGGACACGGGCGCGCTCCACGCTGGTGCGTGTGATACCGCGTCCCCCGCCTGCGAGGGGAGGAACGCGCCCTCCTCTGCCCGGCCTCGAAATGGCCAAGCCGACAGGCCCTTGCTTCACATGAATAAATTCGATGAAGGAAGCGCCACGGGTGCGTCTGGGCGGGATGAGCCCGCCCTCAAATCTCGAAAGCTCGGAAGAGCTACGAGGCGTAAATCGGTTAAAGGGTTTTGGAGGGCGGGTCAAGATCAGGTCTTGGTCGAAGAATTTTAAGATTAGATCGACGTCAGCCCGACCCGCTCGGCCAATCGTTCTGCGGCTTCTTTGCGTTCGGAATAGCGGCTCGTGAGGTAATCGGAAATTCCTCGAGTTAGATAAGTGAATTTCATCAATTCTTCCATCACGTCGACGAGCCGGTCGTAATAGGGCGAAGGCCGCATCCGTCCCGCCTCGTCGAATTGCTCATAGGCTTTGGCAACGGAAGATTGATTGGGAATGGTGATCATCCGCATCCAGCGCCCGAGGATTCGCAGCTGATTGACGGCATTGAAGGATTGCGAGCCGCCGCTGACTTGCATGACCGCGAGCGTTTTGCCTTGGGTTGGCCGCACCGCCCCAATCGAGAGGGGAATCCAATCGATCTGCGCCTTGATGATGCCGGTCATGGCGCCGTGCCGTTCGGGGCTGCACCAGACCTGCGCCTCGGACCAGGCCGAAAGCCCGCGCAGCTCCTCGACCTTCGGATGAGCTTCGGGCGCCCCGTCCGGCAGCGGCAGACCGCTTGGATCGAAGATACGGATTTCCGCCCCAAAGGCTTCGAGGAGCCTTGCCGCTTCGAGCGTCAGAAAGCGGCTGTAGGAGCGTTGCCGGAGCGAACCGTAAAGCAGCAGCACGCGCGGCGGGTGAGCGGGCTGGCGCGCATGCAAACAAGCGGCGTCCGGCACTTCGAACGCCGCCCGTGCGATATTTTGCAGCGCCTGACTTTCATCCAAGGCCTTAAGTCTCCTGACGCGCTTGACCCGCGAGGCCGTATCTCAAGCGCTTGCGACCCGGCGGCCATGCTCATCAATGATGCGCTCGCCGCCCTCCTTAAAAAATTCGCCTTGCTGCGGCGGCAAAAGATCGAGCACGAGATCGAACGGCCGGCACAGTTTGACCCCTTTCGGCGTGACCACGATCGGCCGGCTGAGGACGATGGGATGCGCTTCGAGCGCCTCGAGCAAAGCATCGTCGGAGGGATTTTTGTCAGAAAGACCCAATTCGCGGAAAATCGGCTCCTTGTCGCGGACGAGGGCGCGCAGCGGCACGCCGATGCGCTCGGCGAGTTGGCGCAGCATGATGCGCGAGGGAAATGTCTTCAAATATTCGATGATGTGCGGCTCGACGCCAGAGTTGCGGATAAGGCCGAGCGTCGTGCGGGACGTGCCGCACCGCGGGTTATGGTAGATGATCACATCCATTTGGGTCTCGCTGCATCCTCACGGCGGCTCGCTGCACGCTCGATGAGACCGCCGCGGCAAATCTCATGGGGGCCGGACTGCAGCATAATAGCGCTGCCGGATCAATAGACCACCTCTTGCGAAACCATGTCTTTTTGCACATCGTCCCGCGAGCGATACACCGGCCTCAAGGTCTTAGCCTCAAAGTATGAGAGCTGGTCGGTCACATGGGTCGAGCCGGGCCGCGAGGCATTCCCATAGCCAAGCAGAGCGCTTGCGTTTGCCCCTCCTTTTGTGAATTCGACGAGCTGCACACAGCCGTCACCGCTGACCGCTGTCAATGGCGCGCGGAATCTCCCCACTTATGGCGAAGTAAAATTCCCCAGTTTGGCGGGCTGGGTGATCAGCCGTGGTGTTGATCGAGGCCTCCGTTTTTCGGCGGCCGTCCGCGACGCTTAAGTGTCGGCGGGATCGGCGATGGTTGGATGAGACTTAGAGCTGGCTCGGTTTGTTTGAACAGCCGGTTGGCTGCGGCTAAGTGGATTTCTGCCATGGTTATGCTGCAACCGCGATTGGCTGCAGCGCAGTGAAGTAGGCCTCATCCGGCGTCCGCCGATCAAGGCTCGAATGGGGCCTTCTGGCATTGTAAAAGCCGTCGATATATCGGCCGATGGAGGCCCGTGCCTCCGGGACACTGGCGTAGGCCCGTAGGTACACCTCCTCGTATTTGATGGTCCGCCCACAGGCGCTCGACGAAGATGTTGTCTCGCCAGGCGCCTTTCCCATCCATGCTGATCTTGATCTCATTCTTGAGCAGCAGGCCGGTGAAGGCGATGCTGGTGAACTGGGAGCCCTGATCGGTGTTGAAGATCTCCGGCTTGCCATATCGGGCAAGAGCCTCCTCGACCGCCTCCAGACAGAACTCCGTTTCCAGTGTAATCGATCACCTGCCGCCTATGCCTACGGCAGGCAACCTCGAAAAGATGGCGGCGAGCAGCGTAGGAGTACCACTGCTCGCCACCTTTCTGCGTTGAGGGACAAAGCACAAAACCTCAACGAAGAACGCCTACCCATCGGTACATCCGCGAGTGGCAGGCAACCAATTATAGGAAGTGACGGGAACAGCGCTATGCCAAAACTGTTCCCGCCACCTTCACCCTCAGCGCGCCCGTCACCGTTCAGCAACGCCAAGCTGAATGTAAAAACGAGAGGTACGCGGAGCGATGAAGCCGGTGACGCGGCGCAACTTCACACACTCAACGCGCACCTCCCGCAACGCGCAGCAAGCCCTAGAAGACAAAAGCCGCTGCGCTCTCAGCGACCGGCGGATGCAGAGGAGGACCGATCGCCAAGCAGAAAATCATGGCTCCCAATTTTTAGTACGTATGCCAATTAACCGGCGGCGGGCGCCACCAGAGAAGGCATCCATCTAACTGCAAGGCCCCCGGGGTGTTTCGCCATCGAGCGCACGTGGGGCGTTCGAATTTTGCATAGCGTGCAGGCGGTCGGCTCGGGACTGTATTTTCGAAATTACATTTCTAACGTGAGCGTCGATTATATGATCGGGCTGCTTGCGCATATCCGCGTAATAATCACTATCCGCTTTGCTATCCGCAACTAAAGGTTTTGGCTCGCCCATCTGATTAAGTTCTCCTGCGCTTTCGCCCATTGCGTCGGCGAGTTCTTTCAATTCCTCAATCGATTTGGTTCGGTCCTCGGATTTCAAATCCTCGGGCTCTTTTTCGCCTTTTTCCAATTCATCCATGCGCGCGTGGAGTTTGCCCAGAGCATCTGCGATCGCAGACAACGTTTTGTTGGTTTCCTCGCCCGGATCGCCGCTTGGCCCAACATTACCGGCATGAGGATTCGATGCTTGCTCGTCGGCACGCTGTTGCTGCAATTCAAGCTTTAGCTCGTCCTTGATGTCCGCGCGCAAGAGCGCGACAAGTGCGCGTTTCTCACTGTCACTGAGGGCCATGTTATTTTCCTTCGCTAATTTGTCTCGATACTCTTGCTTGCGGCGAGCTTCGCCCATGTCAATTGGCTCCAGCCTCATCATCGGCGCGCGGCTCACCACAGCATTCCCGCGCGGCGGGCCTCTCGCCGATTTGCGGCATATCAATCGGAACGGCAAAGCGGCCATCCGGGAGCACAAATATTGCGCGCTGCTTACACAGAGTAGGCAGGGCATCGATTTCGGCTTGCGTGAGGATGCGAACAGTCTCAGTCATGACGCCATCTTCTCTTCATGGTTATAGCGCATCAACGAGGGCGGCCTGCCCCTATCACTTGACGAGACCGCCAGCGACGCGAGTGCGCTGACTTCGCCGCGTGCAAGTTCGATCCGGCCGCGCATCATTATGATTATGTCGCCGGGATTGGCGCGGCGAATCGTGAGCAAATGAAGCGCCGCCGTGTAGATGGACGGGAAGCTCTCGGCGCCGACGCGGTGAACAGTAGGGAAGCTCATTCAAGCACCGTCGAATATATTCGCCGCACAAATTCTTCCGTAACGAGGCGCCGCTCGCGTTCAGGGAAGCGGGCAATGAGAGACGCCGCGAGATAACCAAATGTGCTCAGGACAAGGCCGAGCGGGGCCTCGTCGAGATCATTCTCGATGAGCACATTTTGCGTGGCGGATTTCACGCCAGAAATAAGTTTTGTAAAAAGTTCGCGGTCCTGTTCCTGTACCATTACGAGAGTATGGCAGGCGCGAAACGACTTTTGGAGATCGCAAATTGGGGCGAAATTTGTAGGGTGTGAAACTCTATGCCAGCTACGCCGCAGCCGGTAGCGCAAAGCTTGCGTAAATCGTCCATAGAACGGCGAGACGTAGCGCGTTCTCGTCGCGCTCGACCGCCGAGCGGAAATCCAAGGCGTCGCCGAGCGGGACACGGCGCGCGCTTTCCACGGCCATCGCGGATAACTTCACGTGGCCCGCGTTCACCCGTGCAGCTACGGTAGGTTTAATCTGCTCAATGTCCAAATCTGGTAGGCTATGAATATCGTACCAGGAGGCGGATAATATCCTAGATTGCTCGGCAACATCTTTAGGGCAATAAAGTGCGGGAGCGGCGCTCGCTCCATACACTTCCAGGAGTTGGCTCGATGAGGATAATGGAATCTCTGAGGTTAAACCGCCTTCCGCTGCATTTCGAGATGCGAAGGCGGCTCCGAGGAAAGGAAAAATCGAGTAGGCTCAAAGTGCTGGGGTGTTGCACTTCGCGTCGGAATTCAGGGGGAGTGCACCGGTTGGTAAAGTGACTGCCACCTGCGTGCAAAACAACACGCCCCTCGGCGGCTATTATGGCGCTGTTACCGAGAGCACCACGAAGGGCAACCAAGGCGGTGGAATATGCCCGAGTGATTACATCGTGTCCGGCTCTGTGCAGGTCGGCGGTTCCGACCCGACGGACTGTGAGCCAAAGGTGGTGACCCGTCCTAAGTTAAACTCTTTCAGGCGCGTTCTCGCCTCCAGAAACATATCTGGGTTCAGATAACCGCATGTAAAATCCAACACGACGAGCGGGTACTTTTTGCCCGGATAATTCACATATCGAGCACCGTAGATGGTTGCGAGGGCGCCGTCCGGAGCGGTGCATAGAATTGCGAAAACCGGGCCGTCGCGGTCGATTGGATCGGCAAGTCCTTCGCCTCCTTCCAACATGCTTTCATACCGCACGAGCCCAGGGGCCGCGCGCTCGCCGACCAGCCTCACAGTCAGTCCCGCAACCGCCGCAGCGCAATCGTCGTGGCCGCCTATAGGATGGCCTACAGCGTCTTTAGAGCCAATCCGCGAAGCGCGGCGCTCAAGCGAACAGAGCTGCGTGGCCAGCCGCTTGTGGTCGAGCAGTTGTAGTTGTACGCGGCGGCTATTCAATATCGGTAGGAGCCCGAGAAAATAATCGCTCGTCGTCAATTCGGCGGTGTGATACTCGATGCCATTCCAACGAAAACCTTCTATGACAAATCCAATCGCATACTTGTCGCCGGTTATGTCATGCAGTCCATAGATGCGCAGAATGTCGCACACCTCGGCGATGACGCCCTCGGGGCTGAAGGGGGGCGGCGCTCGTAAAGTAAATCAATTAAGCGTCCACGACTTCGGGTGAGACGTAGCTCTCAAGATCGCTGCGGAACTGCCCGCCCCAATCCGATGCGGCGACGGCCGGATCATCCTCGTATGCCCGATCGATGACGCTTTGCTTCACGGTGGGGTTGAATGTCCGCGTCGGGCCGTTCGCAACCAGGATGGCAGGATTGCCGTCGGGGCCGAAATGCTTGCGGAAGGTGGCCCACGTCTCGCCCTTCCGCGCGTGCGGGGAGCCAATCGCAAACAGTGTGCCCCCCGTCGTCGCCATCGCTGGGCGAATGGCGGCCAAGATTTCCTTGTCTGGATTCCGGCTGTCATCGCTCTGCCAAAACGAGCATTCCTCGGCGATGGCGGCAATCGCGGTGATGCCGCGAATGGTTCGAAAGCTTGCGGGGCGGATTTGGATATCGATGCAATTCTTAAGCGCGATAGTGTCGGCCGTGATGTTGTCGCTGGGCGTTTCTGTGCGCTGGGTCAGCTGAGTGAAGATTGGCATCTCGTCCGGCGTTAGAGGCTCGCCCATGGCGGCGATGAGCAGCGTCCTCATGACGGTGAAGCTTTCCCCACCTAGCATTTCCCCAAGCCATGTTGGATCGGTCAGCGCGTGGCGGAGGGTGAGGAGGCGGCGAATGCCCATTCGGCGACCTTCGGAAGCGCCGCGAAGTAATCAACGAGCGCGTTGGCGCCGTCGTTCACTGGACGCGGCACGCGCTTCAAGCCAAGAGTTTCGAGGACGCGGCGCAGGGAATTTGTCATGACGACATACATGGCCAAGTCGAACTCGGCCTCGCCCCTAGCCCACAGCGCCTCCAAGCGCTCGCACTCGGCACTGAGCAGCGACGCGCGGCGAACGAGCTGGCGCTGAGCCTCGATATAATCGAGGCCGGAAAGGTCGGCGCCGATATACTCGTAGAGGTCACGAAACCGTCGCGCGGAGACCGAGCGGCCGTCCGTGAGCGGCAAAAGTTTCGCCCCATTTGATACGCGGCTCTTATTCGGCGATTTTCCAACCGATACTTGCGGGGTAGTTTCCATGCCAATTCATCAGCTAAGCTTAAGCGATTTGTGACCCCCAATGTATACAGGATACAGGGTAACATCTGCATTCGCAACCAAATGCTGTCCATCGTTGATATTACGAGTGTTCCGTGCTGCGTTCCGAGCGGCGTTGTGCACCGAGTTTCTCGGCGATTTGGTGCAAGCGGTGCAAGCGCAAGAAGCCCAACGAGCTATTGAACTGCAGCCAATGATCACCTCGAGCGTTCCGGCTCTCGCCGAATTCAAGAAGGGCCTTTATGACCTCGGCTATAATCTACAATTCAGTTATTTTGCGGATACTTTGGCCAATCCGACCGGCGGTGTTCAACAAGGCGCCGCTTATGAGGGCCTTCTGTACATGGTGCTCGACGTGGATCTCGCGAAAATTGCTGGGTTGAACGGCCTAAGTTTTCGCGTCAACGCATATCAAATCCATGGGCGTCAGCTGTCAGCCTACAATATTTTTAACTTTGCGACCGTCGACAGCATCGAGGCTCGACCGGCGACGCGTCTGTTCGAGCTTTGGGTCGAGCAGAAGTTGGGCGATTTGGCTGCGGTCGAGCCGCGCGACCTGAAACGGTGGGCGGGCAGCTTAAGGCGAAAAGTCGATACGTGCATCTATGTTCCATCAGCCGATATACACGGCGCGGCCGTTTTTTATAGATGGAGCGGTTGATCCGGTGCCGGTGAACAAGCGCGTCGTCATGCTTCCCGGCGGGACTGATATCGTTGAACTGGATTTGAATGATGCCGGTGAAGGCAGTCATGTTTATAGCGGCGCCGCCTTTGGCGGCAAAGCCGGTTGGGGAAATATAGACTCGGATTGCCTAATGGAAGACTGGCGCGAGGGGCTGCTCCTCACCGTCGAAGCAACCGGCAACTTCCATGATCCGCTCACCAAATATATCGGGCTCGCTGTCAGAAAGGGCAGCGATAGCGATGATGAAATCCTTGCTTTCAGTCTTAAAGTTATCCGCGCCTATAAGCGCGACAATAGTGATTTAAGGAAATACCGCGCCTCTGAAATTAACCGGATGATCAAAGGGTTCCGCCGGAATGACGGGGGCTCCGCTGATGGAAAACGGAAACGGCGCCTATGAAGGCGCGGAACCCGAAGACGCGGACCGCGTCCGGGCACGGAATGAAGCGCTGGAAGAAGTAAAACGCGCGCGTCAAAGGGATCGCGAGAAACGGGAAAAAGAGAGCGCGCCGCCCGAGCTGGAAATCTATAATGCGGCTGATTTCGCAGGCCAGCCCGTACCGCCACGACAATGGCTTGTGCCGGACATAATACCCATGAACCGCGTCACTTTGTTGTATGGCAATGGTGGCGAAGGCAAATCACTCACGGCACTGCAATTAGAGGTGTTTTAACGCGCTGGTCCGTCTCGCCATCCTTTGTTTTCGCCGGAGAGAGATACAGACGGCTGCGCGCCCCGCCGTTCCACGTTCAGGAACGCCGCTATATCTTCCAGCGTAGCCAGGCGCGCCGTCGAAAAGTGCCACCATGTAACAAGGTCATAATCGATGGTTTTTTCCGGAGTAATGCGCTTAGCAGCGATCTTGCCCGGCTCGGCGACGCGGGCGACAGTAAGAGAAAATGAATTGTCCAAAAAACACACCTCAGACAACAATAGGTCAGGGCCACTGACGCATATCTATTGACGGCAAGGCCAGGGTGTGCTTTCGTCGCAATGCGCCTCCCAGAAAGGACGCACCTTGGCTGATTTAGCTTAGGCTGGAGAGTGGATCACCTTCCTTTCTCTTCCTTTCCGAGCGCGGGGTTGTCCTGCCCCGAGGTTGAGTTGAGCTTAGTTTTAAAGCCCTTTCGTCTCGCGGCGGAGGGGCTTTCTTTTGTGCGAGCCGATCAGTCTTGGCCGGTGTTTATGCCCTGCCAAATTCCGTGAACGCACATATAAGCTATGCAAAAAACACATGGCTCATGCGAGCCTGCGCTCGTCGCGTTGCGTAATCGACGGCGTGAGCCCGGTGAAATCGCCGCCAGAGGCCCCCTTGGGGCGGCCCATCACGCCGTCTCCAATTCATCAGCGACTTCACTTCACGCGCCCGTTGTGCGGCCTTCCACGCCTCAAGCTCCCCGCGCTTAAAATAATCGCGGTTGTTGATTTGAACGGGTTGGGGCGGGATTGGCTGTCCAGCGATCGATTGTCTTCACTACGACATGATGCTCAGCAGCGACTTTTGCCTTTGGAACAAACTCAACGACGTCATGGTTTGCCATGGCCGTGCAATACTCCTTGTCTCGACATTCTCTAGTCGAAATATTGCGCCTCCCCTCCCCGTTTGCAAGCAGAAATTTTAGAAAACTCAAGTACATAGCACCACATGCGTACACATGTGAGATCATGTCCACGCACAAAACAGGCTGTTACCGCGGCGAGAAAGTCAGAACATTTTTCGTGCTCAAATTCCCGTCCACCAGCCCCGCGACATGCCGCGCCCATGCCGCCAGCGCCTGGCGTTTCTCCACGTCATAGCTGTACCTATTGTAAACCGCCGCAACGCCTTTGATGGAACCGCTGCGATGATTGAGTGCGGCCTCGACAACATGCACCGCGATACCGAGCCGTGCGCAGCCGCTGGCGAAGGTTCGTCGCAAATCGTGGAAGGTCCACGGTGGTGTATCGGGCGGCAAGGCTGCGCCGAGGCGCTCCTTGATGAGGCTAAATCCTGTTATCTGATTGCGGCCGTTAAAGGTGAAAACGAAATCCGAACCGATGCGGGGCATCGCTTCCAAAATCTCGACGGCTAAATCGCTGAGCGGGACAACGTGTTCGATGCTGTTTTTGCTTCGCTCTTTTGGCAACTTCCAAAGCTTCGCGGCAATGTCGACTTCTGGCCAGAGCATGCCCGCGATCTCGTTCCGCCGCGCCCCCGTCAAAATAAGCATCTGCACAAAAGCGGCATAAGGCTGTTCAAGCACCCCCGTAGCCTTCCAGACGGCCGCAAGCTCATCGTCGCTCAATATCCTGTCTCGGGCCGTTTCGGGCGCTGGCGGCCTTACCCCCGCGCAGGGATTGGCGGATAAGAGGCCGCGCTCCACCGCCCATCCGCAAAGGCGGCGAAGCCACCCAAGCGTCCGGTTCGCGGTGACGGGGCTTCCGCGCTCGACAATGCCGTCCAGCAAATTATGAATATCGGCTTTGCCGATTTCCGACAGGCGGCGCCCGCGCCACGGTTCCGCAACTTCCTTATCGAGCAGGCGCGCGACTTCTTTGGCAGTACCGGCCTTCAGGTGGCGCCGGGCATAGTGCTGAAGGAATTGTTTCACAGTATGTTCGACGAGATCATTGGCCGGCACCGCAGGCGCGGCCTTGGTGGCCTTCTTTTCGGCGTGGGGATCCCTGCCTTCCTCGACTTTATTCTTGGCCTCGCCCGCCAACTCACGAGCACGCTTCAAGTCAATGGCGGGGTACTGGCCGAGTGTCAGCTTACAGGGCTTGCCGCCGAATTTGTAGCGCACGGCCCAACTCCGCTTGCCGCTGGGCTGGATAATGAAATAGAGTCCGCTTATGCGGCCGTCCGGGATTTCTTTCCGTTCCGGTCCGGGCCGAAGTTTTTCCACTGCCAAGGCGGTGAGTTCTTTTGCCACGATTGTCTCCAGGGGTAACGCCAAGGCAAGGGTAACAATCGAGACTTATTGTATTGTTACCCCACGTCCGGACAATAGTGGACATTTGGGCAATATACAAATGAAGCGCAAGGAAGTTCCAACAAATATTTCCCTGACAATCACGGACACGATGGGACATCCCCACGTGATAGGCTGTCAGGGCAACTCGCCCTGGCGGCCTGAGGGCGTTCAAGCCGCAACAGGTCCCACCCGTACGAACTCTGGCTGGAGCCCCATGAGCAAACAAGAGAAGTCCCTTTTCATGACCTTTCTCATGACCCCCGACATGGCCAATTTCTCCGGCCACATTCACGGGGGAACAATCCTGAAACTGCTTGACCAAGTCGCCTATGCTTGCGCTGCAAGATACTGCAAGAACTACGTCGTTACGGCTTCGCTCGACCAGGTGATCTTCAAGGAGCCGATCAAGGTCGGCGAATTGGTCACCTTCAAGGCCAATGTCAACTATGTCGGCCGCACCTCGATGGAAATCGGAATCAAAGTGATTGCCGAGAACCTGACGACCCAGGAAGCGCGTCACACCAACTCTTGTTACTTCACGATGGTCGCGAAGAAGGAGGACGGCAGCCTCTGCACCGTCCCACCGCTCGAGATCGAGACGGAGGTCGAACGGCGGCTCTTCGAAGCGGGCAAAATGCGCAAGGAGATGCGCAACGAGATCGTGGAAAGAAATAAGGCGCTGCACGTCGGGATACCGGAGTAAAACCGTCGCGGACGCTGTTCGAACGCCGCGCGATCGCTCCTGCGCGGGCAAAACGTCCACAGCATTGAAGCCATTGCGAATTACTTGCCGGTGGCGAGCAGGATTTTGCCAAGGTGCGTGGATGATTCCATCATTTCATGCGCCTGCCGTGCGTGTTCGAGCGGGAACGTCGCGTGAATCAAGGGCTTCACCAAGCCTTTTTCGAGGAGCGGCCAGATTTTTTCGCGCAACGCGGCGGCGACCGCGGCTTTCTGGGCAACGGTCCGCGACCGCAAGGTCGAGCCGGTCAACGTAAGACGGCGCAGCATGATGGGACGCAAATCGAATCTCTCGACCATCGCCGATTGCAAGAAGCCGATCTGAACAAGCCGGCCCTCCACTGCCATGATCGAGAGATTTTGTTGCACATAAGTCCCGCCGACCATATCGAGCACGACATCGACACTCTGTTTGCCGGCAATCTTTTTCACCTCTTCAGCAAAATCCTGAGTTTTGTAGTCGATGGCATAATCCGCTCCCAGTGTCTTGCAAAAGGCACATTTCGCCGGTGAGCCGGCGGTGGCGATGACGCGGGCGTCATGCTGCTTGGCCAATTGGATCGCGGTCGAGCCAATGCCGCTCGATCCGCCATGCACAAGAAAAGTCTCTCCAGGTGCCAGCCTGCCGCGGGTAAACACATTGTCGAAAACGGTGAAATAGTTTTCCGGAAGCCCCGCCGAAGCGGCAACCCCCAAAGCCTCCGGCGCCGGCAGACAAAGCGAGGCATGGGCAAGCGCATATTCGGCATAGCCGCCGGAGCCGACAAGAGCGCACACTTGATCGCCCTCAGCGGGGGTGCTGACCCCCTCCCCACGGGCGACGACCCGACCAGCGATCTCAAGGCCCGGGATATCAGTCTCACCCGCGGGCGGAGGATAGACACCTTCGCGTTGCAGGCAATCGGGACGGTTGACACCCGCCGCGGCAACCTCGATCAAAACCTGGCCGGGTCCGGGGACTGGCACCGGCGCCTCGCCCGTCCTGATGACATCCGGGCCTCCATGGCCGTCAAAATAAATCTGCCGCATTGTGAGCATGATATGTGCCGCACTGCTTATTGTTCAAAGCACGCCTTCCGGTCAGGCCGGTTTTATGAAGTAATAGATAGTGAGGACAAGCCCCACCACGACAATGAAACCTTTGACGATTCTCGCGTGTACTCGGCGCGCCATATGCAATCCAGCGTAGCCTCCCGCCATGGCGCCGATGGCAACGACGAGCGTCCATTGCGAATGAACGAGTCCGGCAATGATGAAGGTCATGACCGCCGCCGCGTTCATCAGCATCACGAGGAGAATCTTTACGCTGTTCATCAGCCAAATGTCACGCAGCCCGAAAAGCGTGAGGGCGGAGAGCGTGAGAATGCCGGCGCCTCCGCCGAAATAGCCGCCATAGATCGCGACCAGTCCTTGCACGGCAAAAATCCAGCCTCGATTGATCCGGAATTTTTTCCCGACGGCAGGCATGAAATTCCCCCCTGCGAAGATCGCGGTCGCGAGGAGAATAAGCCAGGGCATGATCCGGCTGAAAACCGTCTGAGGCGTGACGAGGAGGAGAATGCCGCCTATGAACCCGCCCACAAGACTGATCGTCGCAAGGACGGGCACACTGACGCGGCTGTCGGCCGCCGCCGCCGCAAGACCGTCGCGTGCGGCGTACCCCGTTGCGATCTGGCCCGGAAACAGGGCGACGGTGTTCGACGCATTGGCGTCAACCGGCGGCAGTCCGGCGGCGATAAGGGCCGGAAAGGTGAGAAAGGACCCCCCTCCAGCAACGGCATTGATGAAGCCTGCCGCGAAAGCGGCAAGCGCCACGAGGACAAAAACCATCGCTTCTCCGATCCCTGCGTCAAAACGCCACAACCCAAGTGGGTTATGCAGGGTCAAATTGTCGTTTAGTTTAAGAAGTCGCAATGCTGAGAAACGAGCTTTGCGAAAACCACATTATACCTTCTTCCGGCGGCCGCGAGGATGACGGTAACGCGCGTCTTCTTCGTAATGCCGTCTATTCCTTGATGCCGTTAGCATTTGATGTCCATTTTGAAGGCTCTCTCATCAACCGGGCGTCCCATGACCTTGACTGCCGTAACTGATGCAATACTTCCAAATGATCTTAATGCGTATTGGATGCCTTTTACCGCCAACCGTGCGTTCAAGCAGAGCCCTCGTCTCATCGCCTATGCAAAGTATATGCATTATTTCACCCCGGACGGCCGCGCCATCGTCGACGGCACCGGGGGTCTTTGGCGCGCCAACGCCGCGCACTACCGCGCTCCTATCGTCGAAGCCATAAGAACGCAAGCGGGCGAGCTCGATTTTGCGCCGCCGTTTCAGTTCGGGCATCCGAAAGCATTTGCCCTCGCAAACCGGATCGCGGCGCTGGCCCCGGGTGATTTGAACCATGTATTCTTCACGGATTCGGGGTCGGAAGCGGTCGATACCGCGCTGAAACTCGCCATCGCCTATCATAGCCTCTGTGGCGAAGGCGCCCGGCAGAGGCTGATCGGCCGCGAGCGCGGCGATCATGGCTCAGGCTTCGGCGGCATGGCGGTCGGCGGCATTGCGGTAAATCGTAGAAGCTCGCCGGCGTCGATCATCTCCCGTCGACCTATGATCGCGACAAACAGGCCTACACGAAGGGCGATCCGGAACGGGGAGCGCATCTTGCCGATGAGCTTGAAAGAATCATCCGCCGGCACGATGGCCTCGACGATCGCGGCGGTGATCGTCGCGAGCCCATGTCCGGCCCCGATGGCGTCCTGCCATCCCCGCAGGGCTATCTCAAGCGGCTGAGATCGATTTGCGACAAATCTGACATTCTGCTGATTTTCGACGAAGGCAGCTGCGGCTTCGGCCGTCTCGGCCATGCCTTTGCGGCTGAGCGCTATGACGTGATGCCCGACATGATCACCTTCGCCGACGGAATCACTTCGGGCACGGTGCCAATGGGCGGCATTATTGTCCGCGAGCCGATTCACGACGCCTTCATGAACGGTCCGGACCATGCGATCGAACGGTTTCACGGCTATCCCTCTTCAGGCCACCCTTTGGCGTGCGCCGCGGGTCTTGCCGCGCTCGACCTCTACGAAGAAGAAGATTTATTCGCCCGGGCGCGGCACCTCGAACCGATTTGGGCCGATGCAGTGCAGAGTTTGAAGGGTCTGCCCAATGTCCTCGATATCCGCAACGCCGGGCTCAGCGCCGCCATCGACCTCGCGGCGACGCCTGGCAAGCCGGGGAAACGCGGTTTCGACGCGATGATTAAAGCCTTCCACAGTTACGATCTTCTCCTGCGGGTCACCCGCGACACGCTGATTCTGGCGCCGTCGTTGATCATCAGCGAAGCACAGATCGACGAAAGCATCGAAAAAGCCGCGATGGCGATCATGGCCGTGGCCTGAGGGCAGCCAAGGGTTTAGCACCGCCCCTGAGAGCTGCCGAACATTGAATTCCAACGCAGCACGCTCACGTCATCGGGTCAGCGTCGCGGCGGCGAGCGATGGCGCGAACATGGCCTTCCTGGCGTTGGTGATGTCTTGCGGCGGATGCTGACGTCATGGCCGGCGAAGCTCTGAGGTTGGTGACCGGCTTCGCGTCCGCTTAAGGAAAGCAGGCCGTTGCCGACAAAGGTATTGTCCATTGCCCCGTGCCTGCACCAAGCACAAAGTTGAGGGTGCCGCTGACTTGATGACCACAAGACGCAGTTGAGGCCAGGAATGTTGGACTGTTCGGGCCATGATAGAGGCTTTGGGCATAGCTCTGAGTTGCCGTGGCGGTGCTGCAGGCATTTATCGAAAAACACCGTGCCGCTCCTTCCGCCGCGTAGTGCAGGCTCGCCGCCGCGAAGACCGCGAGACAAGCGGAGAGGATGCCAAGAAAGAGCATGAGGAACGACGGCAGCACCAGGGCGAATTCCACCGCCGTCGCGCCGCTCTCGCATGAAACTGGCCCTGCCCTCTGCATGGTGCTCAACCCATCCTCATCCAGCTCGTCCCGATAATCGAGGATATTCCCAGGGCGTTCATCACACTGATGCCGGAGAATATCGGCTGATATGGGGTCGAGACTTGCACCTGGAGATAGTCGGCAGGTGTCGCCGTCGCATTGCCCGCGGCGGAGCAGTTCGCGGGCTTGCTGGACACGCTGCTCACGTATTGGAGCGCGTTGGAGGCGTTGACGCAATAGTACCCCTCGGCCGGATATCCCGATGCCAAGGTGACCGCAGTTCCGAGTGAGGTACTTTGGATGGCCGATGTAACTGCGGTGGTTAGCCCCGAACAATTTTGGGTTGCCGGCAACAGCGGGCTTTGGTCGTTGGGATTGGTGGCCGCGCAGGTTATCAAAGCTGCCTCTGCGCCGCTATCGGCGGCATTCTCCACTTCCATCCGCCTGTAGATGTAATAACCGACATCGACCGCATTCAGGAGACCGGCCACCAGAAACAGGCCGGTCAAGGCGAATTCGATCCCCGCAAGGCCATGAGCGTCGGCGCCGAAGTGGCGGAGCTTTTGCCGAACAGGTGCTGCCGTCCGCATATTTGCCATTGCTCTTATCCGCCTTGGTATTAATTGACCAAACTCCCCACGTGTCCGCCCTTCGGAAGAGCAAGTCCAGCGGAAGAACATTCCGTGTCGTTCGCGAAGATGTCACCCGTGCCATTGATCGTGATGCTGCCCACTGTCATGCCGAAACACTTGGCTCCGTTGCTCGCCTTGCTGACCGCGCCGCTGAAGGTGACGTTTGAATTCGGCATATAGACCATGCCACTGATATTCCAGGTTGGGCTGTTACCAGCCGCGGAGAGATCGATATTGGAGGAGATGGTCAGACTTGGGTCCTGGTAGATGGCCATGCCGCTCCAGGGACCAGACGTTGGCGCGGCAATATCCAAAGTGCCGCCGCCGGTTGGATATTGCGTATAGCCCGAAGTGTTATCCCCGGTGAACACGATCGTCAGGCCGGAGCCGCTCGAGGTCTGCAATGTAAAGCCATTGCTGTCGAGCTGGCCGTTTTCGATCACGAGAACCGCATTGTCGGGCGCATTGATCGTGGTGTTGCCCGTCAATTGCTGGTCACCACAGACGACCTTGTATCCGCTCAGATTGTAGGAGCCGCTCCATTGGTTCGAGACGGGGAGCGGAGAGCCCTTCTTTTTTGCCGGCTCTTGCGGATAGGAACCGCCGCATGTATTCGCGGGAATGTTTGAAGCGAGCGCCGCATAAGGATCGGCGACCGCCGGCACATTGGAGTTTTGGACGATACCGCAGCCATTGTTGGTGCCATGCGCATCGCCGACATTGGCGCCGAGGTTGTGGCCGTTGCAGATGGCGCTGCTGTTCGACATGACATTGCAACCGTTCAGATTGGCTTTCGGCGCCCCATTGGAAATAATGTCATTTGTGACGTTGCCCGCGAGCGCCAGGATGCAATAGGGGTACGCTTTGGCACTGGTCGCGACCGCTGTCGCAGTCATGGCGGTCATGCCATTGTTGTTGACAGTCGTATTTCCGGCGTAGCCAATCACTTGCGACAAAAACAACGGGACTGCGTCTGAAACGGTGACGGTGTAGCAATTCGAAGTGCAATTTGTGGCGGCGTTCAGATTGGCCGCAGTCACCGTTATGTTGCCCGAGCCATTCGAGAATCCATATTGCGCGGCGACCGCCTGGGCCTCTGCGGCGTAACTGGAACTTGCATTCGTCGCCGCCGCTATGGCCGCCGCATCGGCCGCGTTTTGCATGGCGCGCTGATGCAGGAGCCAATAGGAAGCCTCGGCGGCGAGGCCCATCATTCCGGCAAGGACCGGCATGACGAGGGCGACGACCAGCGCCACCACGCCTCGCTCATCGCCAAGAAATCCGCGCAAGCACGCCTTTGCAGCCTTCGGAGGTACGAAAAGGTCCCGCGCGCCAAGCTGCGCCGCCCCGGACCCCAGGGCAACCGTCCATAAGCGAGCAATTCAAGCCTGTCGGCCCAAAAAATACATGGCGAAAATGCTCATTGAAAGGTGAAGGCATCGCTATTTGTACCCGCTGGGAAGTCTCGCCCCGATTGGCATTTACGGATACTTACTAAATGCAGAAGCGGATTTGTTATTCCGTTAATATAATACTTCACATTTGATCGACTTATTTCATGAGAAGACTTTGGGTAAGAGCTTGGCGCGATTCCGCAGGTCTTTGAAACGGGGGTGGGTTCCCGTCCACCGGACGGTGCGATCCCGTTCTGGCAATTAATAATTAACCACTCTACTGTTATGGCCCAAATTTCGCACCGCCTTCACGGCGGATTTCCGCTTTCTGCGGGGCTCAGGAGCTTGCCATGGTTGAGATCGACGAAACGGCTTCCAACCTTCTTGAAAAATTCTCGACGCTACTTGAAAAGCCTTACAACGCGATCGCCCTGGGGGGCGGCCTCGCGTTCGTGCTTTTGCTTCTCTATCATCTCGCCTACATAGGTGGCGGCTATTTCGGCCCGTTCTTTACCTTTTTGCATGTTGTGTCGGGCATCACTTGGATCGGGCTTCTCTACTATTTTAACCTTGTGCAAATTCCGACAATGCCACTTATTCCCGCCGAGCTGAAACCCGCTATCGGCAAATATATCGCGCCCGAGGCGTTGTTTTGGTTCCGCTGGTCGGCGCTCGCGACAGTGGTGACCGGCCTCATTGTTTTTTCGACGAGCAGCGCCGTTCACAATCTGACCCTCATCACCGGCGCGCTCCTTGGCCTCATCATGGCCTTCAATGTCTGGTTCATCATCTGGCCAAATCAGAAGAAAGTGCTTGGCCTCGTTCCCGCTGACGACGACGCCAAGGCGAAAGCCGCGCGTCTCGCGATGCTGACCTCGCGCGCCAATTTTGCCCTCTCCGTGCCGATGCTCTATTGCATGGTGACGGCACGGCTGCTTGTTGGATAATTTTGCCTCGTCTGGAAATGTTCGCCGCGCGGCGCTTGAATTTTGCAGGCGCCGCTAAGGCTTAGAGCTGATCCAAGAAGACGTGGTTCATAATGCCGTCCCCGTTCCATGGCACGACGTCATGATGCGCTGGGCGGGAGGTCATTCGGCAAGGCTCACCAGTGGCTGCCTATCGCAGGCACATAATATCGCGGCCCATAAGAATGCCCGGCCGCCAGCCAAACTTCCGGTTTTCCTTTGTGCATCGCCATGCGAACCAACTGGCCGCAAAGGACTTCACAAAACTTTAACAAGTGTTGCTTCGGCTCTGCGAACGACACGCCGAATCGTTTTTGTAAAACCTTACGGAAACTTTGCAATTTACATTAAGTTTACGAAGTGAGAGTTTTCTACAGCTAGCTTTGCCGGCCTCCTTGGGAGTATATGATGCGTGGCATCTTAGGTGCTTGCGCTGTCTTTTGCGGGATTCTCACCGCGCCGGAAGCCGAGGCCTCGGTGCGGATCGATATTGATCTGAGCTCACAGACCATGCATGTGCGCTCGCAGAGCGGCACCTATGATTGGCGGATATCCACGGCTCGCTCGGGCTACCGTACGCCGCACGGCACGTACCGGCCTTATCTGTTGCTGCGCACGCATTATTCGCACAAATATCATATGTCGCCGATGCCTTATTCCATCTTTTTCGCGGGCGGCTATGCGATTCACGGCACTTATTCGACGGCATCGCTCGGCCGTCCCGCCTCGCATGGATGCATTCGCCTCGCGCCGGGCAATGCCGCGCGCCTTTTCCACATGGTCCAAGCCGAGGGCGCCGAGATCACCATCTCGGGAACGCCGCCACGGACACGCTCTTACGTCATGCGGCGCCGGAAACATCGCCATACTTTCGCCTACGCACCGGCGAGGCATGTGCCAACCGTGCAAAACTTGCAGGTCAATCCCGTCGTCAAGTCGCTGCCGCAATGGCCCGACTGGCCGTGAGCTGTACAAAGCCGGCCCACGCCCGGCATATGTTCTCGAACTATGACAGGGATGTCCCCGCATGCTCGCCGCGCGCAAAATGCGCCGTGAAATGGCGCAGAAACGGTGCTTGCTTCGTAATGACAAAGGGTGGGATCGCGTGGCGCTGCCGCCAGACGACATCGAGCACCTCGACGATATAGTCGAAATGACTTTGCGTATAGACGCGGCGCGGGAACGCAAGCCGGACTAACTCATGCGGCGCCGCGATTTCAGGCTGCCTGCCGGGCAGGTGGCGGCCAAACATCACGCTGCCAAGTTCCACAGCGCGAATGCCGCCCTCAAGGTAAAGCGCATTGACGAGCCCGATGCCGGGATAATTGCATGGACTTCAGATGCGGGCAGAACGCCGCCGCATCGATGAACACGGCATGGCCGCCGGCCGGCCGCACGATTGGAATTCCGCGAGCGATAAGGCGGCTCGCCATATACTCCACCGTCGCGTGGCGGTAGCGCTGGTAATCATATTCCAATGCCTCCTTGAGCCCGACGGCGATCGCCTCGAGATCGCGCCCCGCGAGCCCGCCATAGGTCGGGAAGCCTTCCGTGAGGATCAGCATATTGCGGAAATCCTCGGCCCATTCATCGTTGTGGCAGCCAAAGAAACCGCCAATATTCGCCAAACCGTCCTTTTTGGCGCTCATCGTCGCAGCATCGGCAAGCGCAAACATCTCTTGGGCGATTTCGAGGAGACTGCGGCTGGAGAAGCCCGCCTCATATTCCTTGATGAAATAGGAATTTTCAGCAAACCGGCAGGCGTCGATGACAAGCGGAATGTGATGTTTCTTAAGTAATTCCTTGATTGCCGTAATGTTTTCCATGGCCACGGGCTGCCCGCCGCCGGCGTTGTTCGTCACCGTAATCATGCAGAACGGGATGGACTGTGGCCCTTTCGTTTCGATGAGCTTCGCGAGCTTGCCGATATCCATATTTCCTTTGAACGGCTTGCTGGCATAAAGATCCTGACCCTCCGGTGTCAGCAGATCAACCGCCTGCGCCCCGGCAAATTCGATATTGGCGCGGGTGGTGTCGAAATGACAATTGTTGGGGACGACCGCGCCAGACTTCAGGCGCGTGACAGCGAGAATGCGTTCGGCCGCCCTGCCCTGATGGACCGGGAAAATATGTTTGAAGCCGGTGATCTCGCGCACCGTGTTTTCGAAATGATGCCAGGACGTGCTTCCCGCATAGCTTTCATCGCCCAGCATCATCGCGGCCCACTGACGGGCGGACATCGCACCGGTGCCGCTGTCGGTCAAGAGATCGATGGTGATATCTTCCGCATTGAGCAAAAAAACATTGTTGTGCGCGGCTGTCAGCCGGGCTTCGCGCTGGCCACGCGTGGTGATTGGCAATGCTTCGGTCATCTTGATGCGAAACGGCTCGATGATCGTATGCATCAAACGGTTCCCTTCTTCTGCGGACCGGCCCCATGCGCTGGGCTCGCAATCTCATGGGAGCACAATGGACCATTGTCCACAAGATCGAGGCTCCCGGGAAAGGGTGACGCTGTTCACGGGTGCGTGCAAGGGCGGTCATCCCAAATGGCGATCGTCGAAGGATTGATGTCGATGTCGCGCCCGCAGTCTGCCGGACGCCCGCTCTACGCATCGGGGAGAACTTAATTTTTACGATGGCCCGGAACATCGAACATCGATTTGCCGCAGCAAATGGAGTAGAGGGAACAGTTGGGCGGAGCGGGCCGCCAACGGGGAAGCAGGATGGCGCCTTCGAGCAAACGCAGTTGGACGACGCCGCGCGCGTGTGACCTCGGCCTCAAACGGATCGAGAATGGCGCCGGCCTATCCATCAGCGCTCTCCCGAATGGCAGCATTTTCGCGATCGAACACCGCCGCCCGGACGGCGCGACCCTAATCAACCAGCTGCTCGGCTCGCCGCTCGATGGCGGCATTGCCCGGATGTACATGCGGCTCGATGGCGAAGCGCCGCTCTCCGTCCAAGCGCCCGGAGCAAGCGCCAATCTCCGGTTCGGCGCGGCCGGCGGCCGCTTTGTGTGGGAAGGGGAAACGAGCGGGATCCGCCACCGCCTGACACTCTCGCTGCATCCACGCGAGGCCGCTTGGCTATGGCACCTCGAGGCGATGAATCGCGGCGCCGCCGCGCGCTCCCTCGACGCGATCCTCATCCAAGACATTGGCCTCGGCGAGCGCGGCTTTCTCATGAACAACGAGGCCTATGCCTCGCAATATATCGACCATCATATCGCGCGGCACGCCGCTTACGGGCCGGTGGTCATGAGCCGGCAGAATCTCTCCCAAGGCGGCCAAAACCCTTTCGTTGCCCATGGTTGTCTCGATGGGGCGAGCGGCTTTGCGACGGATGGGTTGCAGCTCTTCGGCCCCGCCTTTCGCGACGGCGATACATTTGGCTTTGCGTTTGGGGCAAACCTGCCGGGCGCGCGGCTGCAGCACGAGCTCGCCTGTGCCGCGATCCAAGCCACGCCAGCCGTGCTGCCGCCGGGGGGACGCGCGGCCTGGCGCTTCTTGGGGCTCTACGTGCCCGATCATCCCGCGGCATCGAGCGATGCCGATCTCGCCCGGCTCGATGGTCTGGTGTGGGACAATCTTGCGCCCGCCGCCATCCCCCTCGCCCCCCTGATCCGGAGCGTGGCGCAGGAGGCGCCTTCCGCCATAGCCGAGACGCTCGAGGACGCTCACCTCGCGCGGCTTTACCCGGAGCGGTTCCACGAGGAGCGGGCGGACGGGCGGCTCCTCTCCTTCTTCACGCGCGATCCGCCTCACAATCGCCACGTCGTGCTCCGGGACAAGGAACGGCTTGTGACGCGCCGCCACGGCACGCTTTTGCGCTCTGGCCAGTCCATGCTGCCAGACGAGGCCACGCTTTGCGCCACATGTTGGATGCATGGCGTGTTCGCCGCGCAGCTGACCATCGGAAACACATCGTTTCACAAGCTGTTTTCCGTCTCGCGTGACCCTTACAACATCACACGCGCGAGTGGCCTGCGCATATTGATCGACATGGGCGGCGGCTGGCGGCAGCTGACCGTTCCCTCGGCGTTCGAGATGGGCCTCTCCGATTGCCGCTGGATCTATCGTTTCGGCGATCGCATGGTCAGTGTGCATGCGATCGCATCCGGCGAAGACCCCGCGATGCAATGGCGCCTCCGCGTCGACGGAGAGCCTTGCCGCTTTCTCGTTTTTGGCCATGTGGTGCTGGGCGAGCGCGAACTCGACAACGACAGCCTTATCGAAGTCGACACACAATCAAAGCGCTTTTCGTTGCGTCCGGACCCGAAGTCGATTTGGGGGCAGCACTACCCCAACGCCATCTACCATCTGGTCATCAGCACGCCGGAAGTTCTCGATGCGCTTGGTGGCGACGATCTTCTCTACGCTGATGGGCAAACCCGGCATGGGGCCACGATCGCGCTTCGCACGCAGCCCGTGCGCGAATTCTGTTTCGCCGCCGCCGGTTCGATGAGCGATCCTGAATTTGCGGCCCAACTTGCCGCCAAATATCAGACGGGCGCCGATGACCGGAGCCTGCTCGCCGAAGCCCGCGGCTTTTGGAAAAGCGTCACCCGCAAGCGCCGCATCGGTGGCGGTGGCACCGAGGGTGCCGCTCTCGATACGCTGTTCCCGTGGCTCGCCCACAATGCCATGATCCATCTGACCGTGCCGCACGGGCTCGAACAATATACGGGCGCCGCCTGGGGAACCCGTGACGTCTGCCAGGGGCCGGTCGAGTTCCTCCTCGCACTGGAACATGACGGAGTCGTAAAAGAGATCCTGCGGATCGTCTTCGCGCAGCAGTATGAGACGACAGGCGACTGGCCGCAATGGTTCATGCTCGAACCTTATTCGATCATCCAAGATCGAGTGAGCCACGGCGATGTCATCGTCTGGCCGCTCAAGGCGCTCAACGACTACATCGAGGCAACCGGAGACCTCGGCTTTCTCGATGAGAACGTCGCCTGGCGGCGCGAGGACACGCTCGAACGGACATCGCATAGCGATACCATTGCCGCGCATGTCGAAAAACTGCTTGCCACGGTGCGCGGCCGGTTCATCCCAGGCACGCATCTACTTCGCTACGGCGAGGGCGACTGGAACGATTCACTCCAGCCCGCCGATCCCAAGATGCGGGACTGGATGGTGAGCAGCTGGACGGTGGCGCTCCTGTTCGAGCAAATCAACCGATACGCCGAGGTGCTTCGGCGCGCGGGCCGTGGCGCGAGCGCCAAGGAGCTGAGCGATCTTGCGGCCGCGATACGCCTCGATTTCAACCGCCATCTCCTCTGTGACGGCACCGTCGCGGGCTATGCGCTTTTCGAGCCAAATGCTGCGCGGCCCGAGCTGCTGCTGCATCCAAGCGATACGCGGACAGGACTTCGCTACTCGCTCCTGCCCATGACGCAAGGCATCCTTGGCGGGCTCTTTACGCCGCAGCAGACGGAGCATCATCTCCGGCTCATCCGCGAGCATTTGCTGTTCCCCGATGGGGTCCGCCTGATCGATCGGCCAGTTGCCTATCAAGGCGGCCCGCAAACCGTGTTCCGGCGGGCAGAGTCATCCTCTTTCTTCGGCCGCGAAATCGGCCTCATGTATGTTCATGCACATCTGCGTTATGCGGAAGCCATGGCAATTCTGGGCGATGCCGACGCGCTTTGGGACGCACTGCAAATTGCAAGCCCCATCGCCGTGACGGAGCGCCTCGCGCAGGCACGCCCGCGCCAGCGCAACGCCTATTTCAGCAGCAGCGACGCCGCATTTCCAGACCGTTATGCGGCAAGCAAGGATTGGCCGCAGGTCAAAGCCGGCCAAATTGGCGTCGAAGGAGGCTGGAGGGTCTATTCCAGCGGTCCAGGGATTTTCACGAATCTTTTGGTCCGCCACGTCCTTGGACACCGCAGACTCTGGGGCGAACATACTGCCGCGCAGCCCTTGCTGCCGGCTGCTCTGCAAGGCATGGCGATGGAGTGGCATTCCGATGCGTGAAGCGCCGCCTTCCTTGCCCGAAGGAAAGCGCTCGCATTGACTTGGTTGATTGAAATCAATTTGGAAAAGGCCGTTCCGCGGTAAATTTCAAAAATTAGCTACACTGCGGAAAATGCCGCGCTAGTTTGCTCCTTGTGGGACGTTCTTCTTCGGTCAAGCGGCCTACCGCATGGAGGATCACGTGAAACATTTGGACCATCCGACAAAGCTTGACTGGGCCAAGCTTCCGCCGGCCTTCCGGCGCA
Source organism: uncultured Alphaproteobacteria bacterium (assembly GCA_963784075.1). GTDB lineage: Bacteria > Pseudomonadota > Alphaproteobacteria > Rhizobiales > Beijerinckiaceae > Methylocapsa. The sequence continues at coordinate 88,872 of CAWAQW010000025.1, forward strand.
TCCGTCTCGAACTCGCGCGTGAGAAAGGCCATCCCGAAGGAAGCTCTAAGATCGGCTATACGTTTGTCGCGCCGCTTGACGCCGAAGGCCGGATCGATCCCCATTTATGGCACCAATATCATGACTTTTGCCGCGTTGTTCGATTTCGTCCGAATGAAACAGACGATATCGGCCATCTCGTGCGTAAGCCCGGCGGAGCCTGGGCATTTCGCTATGATGTCGGCGGCGATCAAGCTGACGAGACGGGCTATCATTTCAGCTCGGACCGGTTCACTCTTGGAGATTATGTGTCGGTCCGCGAGGATGAGGACCTGCATACGTTTCAAGTCGCTTCCGTTGAGCCGGTTTGATCCCGCGATGGCACGTCCATGCGGCGCCGGGGAAGGTAAGGAATGCTGAGGCGAGCAACGAGGCTTAAGAGAAATTATCGTCACGGGCTTTGAAACCGGGATGGTCACATTCATGCTGAATGCCAACGGCTGCGGGAGTTTTCCATGTCCTACGCCACCTTGATGGTTTGCTGTGATTTAAGTCCGCAAAGTGATAACCGGCTCCAAATCGCCGCCAGTCTGGCCGAGCGCTTCGAGGCGCGAGTCATCGGAATTGCGGCGCAGGCGGAAATGATCCCGATCACTCTCGAGGAAGGGAGTGCCTTTTCGGATGTCGACAGTTGGGAGCTAAATCAGGCCAAAATCGCACAACGCCTTCAATTGGTGGAAACACGCTTTCGCGATACGCTCAAGGGCCGGGCAAGAGACATCGATTGGAGGTCGGCGGTCGCGGAGCCTGCTTCATTTATTGCCAAGGAGTGCCGTGCGGCCGATCTCGTGATTGTCGGCAAGCACCCCGACGACACCAATCTTGATCCCGCCGATCTCATTGTCCAAGCCGGACGCCCGCTGCTCATGATTCCCGACGAGATTGAGGTTGTGAAGACCGAGCGCGTCCTCATTGCCTGGAAAGATACGCGGGAAGCGCGCCGTGCAATTTGCGATGCTCTGCCTCTCTTGCGCCTCTGTCAAAAAGCCGTCGTCGCGGAGATCGACGAAGAACTTGATCCGGCGGCGGCCCATCGCCGCGTCGAAGATGTCGTCGCGTGGCTTGCGTGCCACAATGTAAACGCCACGGCTTGGAGCGAGCCTTTGCGCAACGAACCGGCCGCCCAGCTCGATGCCCTCGCCCTCAAGGAAGGCTTGGACCTCATCGTCGCTGGTGCTTATGGCCGCGGAAAATTCCGCGAATGGGTTTTTGGAGGTGTGACGCGTGATCTCCTGCAGCAAACCGCCCGCCCTATTCTTGTCGCGCACTGAGGCCTGAGGCCCGTTAACGGGCGGAAAGTATTGGGGAGCCAGCGATGTTCGGCATGGTCCTGCACGAAACGGGCCGGCCTCTGGTCTTCGAGGAATTGCCCGATCCTGTCCCTGGCCCTGGCGAGCTTCGGGTCCGGGTCGAAGCTTGCGGCGTCTGCCGGACCGATCTTCATGTTGTCGATGGCGAACTGCCGGATCCGAAGCTCCCCATCATTCCAGGCCATGAAATCGTCGGGCGGATCGATGCGCTCGGGCCCGATGTTGAGGGGCTTGAACTTGGCGCGAGGGTCGGCATTCCCTGGCTTGGGTCGACCTGCGGCGTCTGCCCCTATTGCATGAGCCAAAGGGAGAATCTTTGCGACCGCCCGGTTTTCACAGGCTATACGCGAAACGGCGGCTACGCGACCCAGGCGATCGCCGACGCGCGCTACGCTTTTCGTTTGAGCGAAGAAGGCAGCGCCATCCCGCTTGCCCCTTTGCTCTGCGCCGGGCTGATCGGCTGGCGCTCGCTCCGTTTTGCGGGCGACGCAAAAGCACTCGGTCTTTATGGCTTTGGCGCGGCAGCCCATATTATCGCGCAAGTCGCGCGTAAACAGGGGCGCCAGGTTTTTGCTTTCACGCGCCCGGACGATGCGGCTGCGCAAGCTTTTGCGTTGCAACTTGGCGCCGTGTGGGCCGGCGGCTCCAACGAAAATGCGCCCGAACCTCTCGACGCGGCGATTATCTATGCGCCGGTTGGTGAGTTGGTGCCGACCGCACTCGCCTCCGTGCGCAAGGGAGGCACGGTCGTTTGCGCCGGGATTCACATGAGCGATATCCCTTCCTTTCCTTACCGTTTGCTTTGGCAGGAACGCCAGATCGTTTCGGTCGCCAATCTCACACGCCAGGACGGCTCCGCATTTTTCGCCTTTGCCGCGAAAGCCAGGATCGAGACGCGGACGAAGACATATCCGCTCGATCAAGCAAACAACGCCTTGGCTGATTTGCGGGCGGGCAGGCTCGAAGGCGTGGCGGTGCTGCTTCCCCCTGCTTGCTGACGTGACCCGGCACTCAACGCAAGATCGCCGCGAGAGTCTCGCTGGCGATTGTTTCCACCGGCGCTAAGGCGTCCACCCGCCGCCAATCCACCGCTCCCGTTGGCTGATTGGCCTGTAGCGACACGATGCCGGCGGTCGCGTCCGACGCATCCATCTGGCGTTTGGCCACCCGCTCCCGAAGGCGATCGACGGGCGCCTCAAGCCACAGGCCGGTGAAATGAGCTTGGCTCCGGCGCGCGACCTGCGCCACCGCACCGCGCTCTTCCTCTTGCAAATGCACGGCGTCGATGACGGCACTCTGACCCGCATCGAGAGCGGTTGCCGCCAAATCGCGCAGCCGTTGATAGGTGCGCGCCGTGACGTCCGGCCGGTAGGCCTCGGCCGGCAGGCGGTCGAACTCGTCGACATGAAAGAGCCGCTTGCGTTCAATATCGCTGCGCAAATGCACGGCGCCCGGCGCGCGCCCGATCGAACCCGCGAGCGCGGCGGCGAGCGAGCTTTTGCCCGTCCCGGAGAGACCGCCGATGGCAATCAAATCGAGCCGTTGCGGCGCCAGAAGCTGACAAGCCGCGGCGAGATAATGGCGCGCTTCCGTTGCATGAACATCGGCTCCGCCGGGCTGGAGACCAGCGACCATGGCGCGAATCGCGGCGCGCAAGGAAAGGAAGAGCGGAAGCAGGGAAAGACCTTTGAGCTGTGCGTCAACGTCGTCGCAAATCCAAAGATAGCGGTTGAACAGGAGATTTGCATGGCGGTGCAGTCCGCGTGTCCACAAATCCATCAAAAGGAACGCGAGGTCGTAAAGCACGTCGCATGTTGCGATCGCATCGTCGAATTCAATCGCGTCGAACAAGACCGGCTCATCCGCGATCAAGACGATATTGCGCAAGTGAAGATCGCCATGACAGCGGCGGACTTGACCTTGCTTCTCGCGCGCCGAGAGAAGCGCTTGCTGGCGGGCAAACGCGGATTCCATGGCCTGGCGAAGACCCGCGACAACCGGAGCCGCGAAGATTTCGGGGGATGATTCGAGGGCGACGAGAGTCCCCTCGATCTGGCGCTGCAGGGCGTTGCCCGCATTCATTCCGGAGGCAACGGCCGCGCGCTGGTGCGAGGCGGCGACGACCTTCGCAAGTTTCGCCATGAGTGTGAAATCAAGCTCGTTTCGCAAGGCGAGACGGTCAAGCGTGCGGCTTTCATCGAAGCGCCGCATATGGACCGCCCATTCGACGATCGTGCCCCCCTCCCCTAACTTCAAATTTGAACCGTCGCGCGAAATCGGGATGAGGCCAAGGTAAAGATTCGGCGCATTGGCTTTATTGACGGCGAGCTCACGCTCGCAGGCCCACCGCCGCTTGTCGAGGGTCGAGAAATCCATGAAGGAAAAGCGGACCGCCCTTTTGATTTTGTAGACATCCTCGCCGGCGAGGAAGACCGCGGCACCATGCGTATCGATGCGAATGACAGGCTCGCTCAGCCCATGCGTCGCGGGATTGGCCAAGAATGCGAAGACATGGCTTTGGTCAAAGGCCGCATGCTGTTCCATGGTGGATTACTTCATAGTGAGCTTCGAGACCCCATAAAATTACGTGGTCGAAAGGAACAACGCTCACCTGCAAAGAGTTGAAGCCAAGCGGAGACGTGGTATTATAGATCGTTAAATTTAACAAAGGTATTTAAAGCCCGCGAAACTCCGGTCTCGTGTCTTTGTAAATGGAGGAACGCAATGAAAATTTCCGCGCGCAATTTTCTCGAAGGAACGATCAAGGAAATTCACAAGGGCGCGATCACGGCGCATGTCGAGCTCCAACTGAAAGGCGGCGAGGTCGTAACCGCTTCGATCACCAACGAATCGGTCGATGACCTCGGCCTCAAAAAGGGCGGGCAAGCCTTTGCGGTTATCAAGTCCTCCGAAGTGATGATCGCCATCAAATAGGGGCGCAATAATTCACGCGGACCCTTTTGCCTTGGTGCGCCTGTTCAGGCCTTTGGCGGGGTGTGACCGATCCGCAGCGATTCCTCAGCGTTGCTCTTAAGAACGCCTTGGATCTTGCCGGTAAGAGCGGCAAGGATCCAGGGAAGCTGCACTTCGATGCGCAGGGAATCGTTGAGGACACCGATTTTTCCCGTCACGGTCTGGCCGAAGGCCACAACCCGCAGATCCGCCGTGTCGCCACTCCAATTCACTTCGCTATACGCCACTTTGTCGAGGTAATCGCGGCGCAAGACGTCAATTCGTTCGGTGATCCGTCGTTTGGCCTCGGTGGCACCGAGATTATGCGGCACTGTGATGACGATCGAATTCGACATGAGGGTTCCTCCGCCGCTTATCATGTAAGCAATTTCGGTCCATGCCGCCAGCGCTCACCCATGCTTCCCGCGCGCGCGCCCGCCAGCTCACTCGAGCTCCACGACAAGCCCCTCGTGCAAGGTCACGCGCCGGTCCATGCGGCTTGCCAGCTCCATGTTATGGGTCGCGATCAAGGTTGCAAGGCCCGTCGCCCGGACAATCGCCTCGAGCGCCTCGAACACATGATCGGCGGTCTTCGGATCGAGATTGCCGGTCGGTTCGTCGGCAAGCAAGAGGCGCGGGCCATTGGCCACGGCGCGGGCGATCGCCACACGCTGCTGCTCGCCGCCGGAAAGTTCCGCCGGCCTGTGTTTTGCGCGCGCCGACAATCCAAGATAATGGAGCAATTGCCGGGCGCGGTCTTCTGCCTCGCGCCGCGAAAGGCCGGCGATCATTTGCGGCAAGGTGATATTTTCAAGTGCGGTAAATTCCGGCAAGAGATGATGGAACTGGTAGACGAAGCCGATCTCGCCGCGCCGCAACGCGGTCCTTGCAGCGTCGTCCATGCCAACCGTGGCTTCCCCCGCGATGAACACCTCCCCCGCGTCGGGCTTTTCGAGAAGTCCCGCGATATGGAGAAGCGTCGATTTGCCGGCGCCAGAGGGGGCAACCAGTGCGGCCGACTGCCCAGCCCACAAGTAGAAATCAGCGCCGCGCAAAATTTCAAGCGGCGAGCCCCCCTGATCGTAGCCGCGTTCGATCTTTTCAAGACAGAGCACCGGAGGGGACATGACTATTCGTAACGCAAAGCTTCGACGGGATCGAGCTTCGCCGCCCGCCAGGCAGGGTAAATCGTCGCCAGCACCGAAAGCGTGAGCGTCATCCCGACAACGACGAGGACGTCACTTGGTTCGACCACCGAGGGCAGCCGCGAAAGAAAATAGAGTTCGGCCGGGAACAGATTTGCGTTGAGCAGCCAATTCAGACCCTGGCGGACCGCCTCGAGATTGTGGGCGACGAGCAGACCAAGAAGGCAGCCGGCGAGCGTTCCGGCGACGCCGATCGACACCCCTGTAATGAGAAAAATCCGCATGACCCCGCCTTGCGTCGCGCCCATGGTGCGCAAAATGGCGATGTCCGGCCCCTTGTCCTTGACCAGCATGATAAGCCCCGACACAATGTTGAGCGCGGCGACAAGCATGATCAGTGTCAGAATGACGAACATGACATTGCGTTCGACGTTCAGCGCATCGAAGAATGTCTTGTTGCGCTCGCGCCAATCGACCATGATCATCGGCCGCATCACCGCCCTTTCGATTTTGCTTCTGACGGCATCGAGTTCTTCTGGCTTGTGAAGAAAAATTTCGATGACGCTCGCCTCATTGTCTTTGTTGAAGAACGCTTGCGCCTCGGGCAAGGCCATATAAACAAAGAGATTGTCGAACTCCGCCATGCCGATCTGAAAGATCGCCACAACCGGATAGACCTTGCTCCGGGGCGTGACCCCAAAAGGCGTCTGGGCACCATTCGCGATCAAAATTTTGATTTTGTCGCCGATCCGCAGCCCGAGGCCCTCGGCGAGCCTTTGACCGATCGCCACGCCACCCGCCTGATCGAACCCGTCAAGCGTGCCGAGCTTGATATTGCGGGCGATGCCGGGCAGGCGCTTGATATCCGCTTCCCGAATTCCCCGCACGAGAGCAAAGGCCATGCTGCTGGTGGAGGCCGCCGCCGGGCTTTCGATGATCGGGACAACCAATTCGACACCCGGCACGCCGGCAACTTCCTTCACCACTTCATCGTAATCGGTAAATTGGGTGTCGGCGGCCTGGAGAAAGATATGGCCGTTGATGCCGACGATCTTGTCGAGCAATTCCTTGTGAAAACCATTCATCACCGACATCACGACGATCAGTGTCGCGACACCGAGCGTAATTCCAAGAAAAGAGAAAAGCGCGATCACCGAAACGAAGCTCGCTTTGCGCCGCGCGCGCAAATAGCGAAACGCGATCATCCATTCGAAGGGCGCGAATGGGCGCGTATCCTTCAAAGCATCCATCATGAGCCCGCAAACCGCGCGATCGCCGCCTCGGCGGGAAGGTTCTCCCGCGCGCCGGTCGCCCTTGTCTTGAGTTCGACAGTGCCCGAGGCCAAGCCCTTCGGGCCAACGATGATCTGATAAGGCAGTCCGATGAGGTCGAGCTTGGCGAATTTGGCGCCGGGACGCTCGTCGGTGTCGTCATAGAGCACGTCCACGCCGGCTTTTTCGAGCGCCCCATAGATCGACTCACAAGCGGCGTCCGTCGCGCCGTCCCCAACCTTGAGATTGGCGAGGCCGACCTTGAAAGGCGCGACGGGCTCGGGCCAGATAATCCCATTTTCGTCATGGCCAGCTTCGATCAGCGCGCCGACGAGACGCGACACACCAACGCCGTAGGAGCCGCCTTGAAACGGCCGCTCGACGCCATCCGGGCCGGTGATCAAGGCCTGCATCGGCTTTGAATATTTTTCGCCGAAATAAAACACCTGGCCAACCTCGATACCGCGCGTGTGAATCCGCTTGTCGTCCGGCGTCTCGCGCTCGAACCTTGCGTGATCGTGGACATCCCCGGTCGCCGCATAGAACTTCGTCCATTGGCGGACGACCGGCGAAAGATCGCCATCATAATCGGTATTCTCAGGCGGGATAGGCAAATCCAAGACATCGGCGTGGCAAAATACGGCCAATTCGCCGGTGTCCGCCAAAATGATGAATTCATGACTCAAATCGCCGCCGATCGGGCCGGTCTCGGCGCGCATGGGGATCGCCTTCAATCCCATGCGGGAAAAAATCCGCAAATAGGCGGTGAACATCTTATTATAGGAAAGCCGCGCGGACGCCTCGTCGACATCGAAGGAGTACGCGTCTTTCATCAGGAATTCGCGGCCGCGCATGACGCCGAATCGCGGCCTTTGCTCGTCGCGGAATTTCCACTGAATGTGGTAGAGAATTTTGGGCAGCTCCCGGTAGCTGCGCACATAGGCGCGGAAGATCCCCGTGATCATGTCCTCATTTGTCGGCCCATAGAGCAGTTCGCGTTCGTGACGGTCCTTGATTCGCAGCATTTCCGGCCCATAGGCCTCATAGCGGCCGGTTTCCCGCCATAAATCCGCAAGCTGCAGGGTCGGCATCAAAAGTTCGATCGCGCCCGCCCGGTCCATCTCCTCGCGCACGATCTGCGCCACTTTTTGCAAGACACGCAGCCCGAGCGGCAGCCAGGAATAGATTCCGGCGGCCTCCTGGCGAATCATGCCGGCGCGCAGCATCAAGCGGTGCGAGACGATCTCGGCTTCTTTCGGGGTCTCACGGAGAATCGGCAGAAAATAACGGGACAGGCGCATATTCGCACAAAGGTGGTGGGAGCAAGGGAGGAAGCGGGACTTGGCTTGATCCCGGGTTTAATCTGGCGCGGCCGGAAAGGCAAAGCCGCATAAAAGCCTTAAGCCAAACCGCGTCGTCGCGCCAGTAGAGCCGTTTTTGGAGGGCATCGGCCATAGGCCACAGGTTCGGGAAACCGCTTTGCGGCGCTGCGGAAATTGCCGCGGCCTGGTAATGGCGCAAGCATCATGGGGCCAGTAGCGACGGCCACCGCGCCGAGAGCCTTGCGGTCCAGATCATCCACCACACCCTCGAAATTTTGCCGCACGCAGCGATTGAGCGAGGCGTAAACATCCGCCGCGGTGACGCGCCCCGGCATGGCCGAAGCGTTAAAAAAATCTTGATAGGTCGTTGGATGCCAGTTCAAGAGATCGTCAATCAATTCAGGCGTTTCAGGCAATTGTTCGATCAGCTTCACCACTTCATTGAATTGATTGAGATAGGCGCTGGTGAGGCTGGACTCCGAGGGGCCCCCTGCGGCGGGCAGCGGCGTTGCCGGACCGGCGTCTGGCGTCATTGCTATCGGCGTCTTTGCGGTTGGCGTCATTGTTTAGGCCCCGTTGCGGTCGCCCCAAATTAGCCCTAAACTCAATAATAATTTGTTGCCTGTGAGATTCGGTTGCGACCAACTCCACGGCCGCCATCACCACACAGCATCAGCAAGCGCCGCCTCTCCTGGACGTGGCGGAGGTTAAGCCTTGCCAAGAACCAAAAAAAAGAGGCATATTATAAAACAATATACATATGAACATCCGCATTTGAACACCGCTTTTTCGGGGCCAAAAACAAAAGCGCGCAAAGCGCCGATCTAGGGGAGGGGACATGTCCAACGTCGCCGGTAAAGCTTACGGCATGAACGCCGTTACGCCCATGCGCCCGTGGCTAACTTGGGTCCAGCGGGCGATTTTCATGGCGTCACGCGCGCTTCCCTCTGGCTTAGGTGGGCTGCTTGGCCTGTCGATCATCCATTTCGCGCGATGGGTGATCATCAAGCGGAATCAGTGGCCGGACCTCGGCCAGGGCAAGCAGACGCTGCAAAACGATTACATGCTGTTTTGCAGCAATTTCAATGGCACCTGGGACCAATATATCGACGCCTTCTCGGACGGCATTCCAAGCGGCCTCGACTTGTTCTGGTTTTCGAGCACGCGATATCCGCACTCGATCCCCATCACTCCCTTCAAGAATTATATCCGGGAGAATCAGATCGACACGGATTACTACTACAATGCGACACCGGGAGCGGCGCAACGCGACGTGAAATCAGCGTTGCGCATCCGGCGCGCCATTCTCGCTCTCGCCGAGCAGCATAAAACCCTGGCGCCCGCCAATTTCCAAAAGGCCTATATCGCCGAACTGTGCAAGCTGCAGAACGACCTCGGCTACCAGGGATATGCGCCGGTCGCCAGCAACGACACGGAGAACGCCGACATAAACCGCAACGCTTACGTCACGGATCAGCCGGAAGCTGCCAATAGGTTTCTCTGACCCTGCTGTCTCGCCAAGGAGCCGTTCATGCCAACATTTGATGGCGGACACTATTTTCTGACGGTTCTCGTCCCCGTCAAAACGGATCCGATCCACGACGGATCCGCGTTCACCTCACCGGTCCATGCGCTGCGCAAAAAGCTCGCCATGCTGGCGCCCGCCCAGCAGACGCCCCCTTGCTGCAAGGACCAGAGCCCGTTCGCGAAAAACACGCGCAACCATTTCGCCCGCTTCGTCGTCATAGACGGCGTCGCCTACAACGGGCGCGTGACGCAAAATTCCATTTGCCTGGTACTCCAGAATGCCTTGAGTAAGGTAAAGATCAACCTCATGGTCGCGCAACCACAGGATCATCTGAGCTGCCCGTTTCTGCTTTTTTCCGCGGATTTCGACGCCGAGAGCGGCGCCGACTCGGAGCGCAACTCATACCTCGCTACTCTGTGGGACACGATGAATGCTGACCTGCGCGAGATCTTCATCCATTGCGAGGGCTTCGACGGCGTCAATGACGAGGCGTCTTTCGCGCAATATATCGCGCGTTGCCAGATCGAAACGACGATGCCCTTCAACGATTATTACGTCGATATCGATGCGACCGTGAAAAGCCTTCCGGTATGGCCTGTCGACAAAAATCTCATTCCGGCCAGCGCCGGCGCCATTGTCTTTTTGTTGGGTCTTATCATCTTTTGTTTTATGTCGGGCATGTCGGGCTTGATTGTCATGCTCCTCGGCGCGGCGGTGCTCGCCGGCGGGCTCTGGATGGCCTATGCGAGCATTTTGGCGGCGGGCGCAAAGCCGTTTCCACCAGCACCGGACGCGAAACTTCCGGCCGTTCTCAAGGCCCTCTATCTCCAGCGGGAATTCACCCGTTTCGCCATCGACAACCAGCTGCTGGCGGCAAACCCCTCTTCGGCGCAGCAATTCCACGACGCGTTCGGGAACTTCGTCACGGAAAATCAACCCGACAATTTCGGCGTGACCAACGATCAGCCGGACTTGCATTACACGCAAACGCAACAGCCGGGCATCATCGGCATCTAGAGGCTCAACATGGCCGTCGAACTCGATCTCGCCGACATTCAAGGCAATATTCTCATTCCCTATGCAAAGCAGGGCTTTTTCAAGGGCCGCTTCATGCTCTTCCACATTGACAAAGACAATGCGGATGCCGGACGCAAATTCGTGACCGAATTGCTACCGAAGATCACCACCGCGTTGCCTTGGCCATCGGCGCAGCCTCCCGCAGTTACGATTAATGTTGCATTCACATGGTATGGTCTGCTGGCCCTCGGTTTGCCGACGCGCACGCTGCGCGGGATGCCGGACGAATTCATCGACGGCATGATCAAACGCGGCACCCATGCTCGGCGATGATTTCCGCAAAGACTGGAAAAGTCGCTGGGACGAAGTGTGGATCAAGAGCGGGGACAGCTACGGCCCGAATCCGAATACGGTCCATATCCTTGTCACGCTCAACGCGCAAATGGATCCGCTGACTGGAGCGGCTGTCCCGGCGCTCGATGATAAAACCTTGGAAATCGAGAAGATCGCCCAGAAAAATGGCGGCATAACGCTACTCACCGGACACAATCCGCCAGGACAAGAGCCGCCGCGGACGTATCAGGACCTGAGCGCCATTCTTGCACAGGAGAATGGCAAATACATCCCGACGCCGAAGGAGCATTTCGGCTTCGCCGATGGGATTAGCGATCCGGTTTTCGAGGGGCAATATCCCAATGCCGACGAGCAGGCGTTCGCCGTTGGCAGCGGTGCTCTCGACGGCAAGGGCAATTGGCGGCCGCTTGCGACCGGCGAATTCCTGCTCGGCTATCCCGACGAGGCGCAAGAGACCCCCGGCGCCACCTTGCCGCTCGAATTCGGCCGCAACGGCACTTTCATGGCCTATCGCAAGCTGCATGAGAAGGTCGCCACGTTCAACAATTTTCTGGATAAGACCGCGGAGCAGTTCGGAACCGTCACCGGCATTCAAAGCCACAGGGATGCGCGCGAGACCGTGATGGCGAAGATGGCGGGCCGCTGGTCGGACGGAGTGCCTCTTTCGCTCGCGCCGACCGTGGCGGAGTGGGACGAATTCAAAAACAAGCTTCGGCAAATGCCTGACCAGAAGGCCCGCGAGGCAGCTCTCTCGAACTTCTCCTTTCACGACGACAAAGAGGGCATCAAATGCCCGCTGACCGCCCATATGAGGCGGGTGAATACGCGCGACATGATGGACCCGACCGGCGAGGACGGGTCGGTTTTGAACAATCGCCGCCGTATCCTCCGGCGCGGCCTCCCCTATGGCGCATCGCCGAAGGGCACAACGGACGCAGATGAACACGGAATCGTGATGCTGATTGTCTGCGCGAACCTGTTCCGGCAGTACGAATTCGTGCAACAGCAATGGATCAACTATGGGCTCGATTCGCGGGCGGGCAGCGACACCTGCCCGATCGTCGGCAATCATTCGGACGGAACGCCCGGCGGCAAAAACGGCCCCAAGGCCAAATTCGTGATCCCGGCCGATCCAGCATCCGGCCAGCCTCCTTTTATCGTCGAGGGCCTTCCACAATTCGTCGAGACTCGCGGCGGCGAATATTTCTTCGTGCCGAGCATGACCGCCTTGCGCATGATCGGCATGGGCGTGGTCGACCCCACCTAAACGACGCGGAGGAATGAGGATGAAGGTGCCGAATTTCGTCACGGTTCTCGGTGTGCGTGTGCGCATCATCGCCGATGGGCTCGCCGCCGTCTATCAAATTACCGTGGCGGTCATTTCGGCAAAGGGGTCTGGCGCCAAGGAGAAATTCGCGGCGGCCCTTCAGGACCCCCTCACCTTAAGGCTTATTTGCCGGGTGTCTCGCGCATTTCTTCCCAATTTCCGCATCTCGAGGAAACTGATCACCTCCTATCCAAACAATGGCACGGCGTTCGTGACGCGCCATGATGACGTGATCGAGGTGCTCGATCGGAACGCCGATTTCGAGGTCGTCTATGAGCCCCGGATGCGGGCGATCACGACCGGTGAGAATTTCTTTCTTGGGATGCAGGACACGGCGCTCTACACGCGCGACGTCTCCAATATGCGTCTGGCAGTGCGGCGCGACGATGTCGCCACGATCGTCGAGCCGCTCGCCCGGAAACTTGCGGATCGGCTCGTCGCCGAAAAGACGGGCCGCATCGACATGCCGCCGGATCTCAGCCTGCGCGTGCCCACCGCGATCGTCACCGATTATTTCGGCGTCACCGGCGCGCCTGAGAGCGATCTCATGGACTGGGCGACGCTCATGTTCCGCTATCTTTTCACCGATCTTACCGGCGATCCGGAGCTGGAGCGGGACGCGCTCGCCGCCGCCGCCGCTTGCCGTTCTGTCATTGATGCGGCCATCGCCAGCCGCAAGGCGTCGGGCGAGGAAAAGGACGATGTGATCGGCCGCTGCCTTGTCATGCAGGCGGCTGGCCTGCCGGGCATGGAGGATTTGACGATTCGCGACAATCTCCTCGGACTGGTGATTGGCGCGATCCCGACGATCTCCAGGGCGGCCGTGCAGGCGCTCGATCAATTGCTCTTGAGGCCCGCGGCCTTTGCATCGGCCGAGCAAGCCGCGCATGACGGCAACGAGGCGCTCTTTGCCGCGCATGTCTTCGAGGCACTCCGGTTCAATCCCATCAACCCCATCATCTTCCGGCGCGCCGCCCGCGACACGAAGATCGCAGCGGGGACGTTCCGCGCCTGCAAAATCCCCAAGGATACCATGGTGCTGGCGTCCAATCTTTCCGCCATGTTCGACCCGCTGAAAATCGAGGCTCCCGAATCATTTCGCACGGACAGGCCTTGGGACGATTACATTCTTTGGGGATATGGGTTGCATGGATGTTTCGGCGCTTACATCAACCGCGCCGTCTTGCCAGCGATCCTGAAACCGCTTCTCTTAAAGCCGGGCTTGCGGCGGGCCGCTGGCGACGCCGGCCAAATCGACACCGGCGGGACGCAGTTTCCAAAGCATTTCGTGCTGGAATGGGAGTGACGCAAAGCTTGCGTCACTAAACGTCCGCTCAGGCCTGTGCGGCCTCTTTTACGATCGCCATCAGAGCGTTGCGATAGGCGGCGAAGGCAAAGCGCTCCTCGTAGATTTTGCGGGTGGCGGCCGACGCGCGGCTGGCCCCGCGCAGATGACGATCCGCATGGGCGCGGCGCAGGGCCGCCGCGAAAGCGGGGCCGTCCTCCGTCACGGTCACGTTGGGCAGACCCTCCAGTATCGAGTCCAAGGCCGCGAAAGGCAAGCGGCGTCGCGATCAGAGGCGCGCCGCAGGACAAAGCTTCGATGGTCTTGATCGAGATCCCGTGTCCGGCCGTGGCCGGGAGCAGAACCGCCGCGGCGTTGCGGTAGGCTTCATGCAGATCCCCGGCCTCGACCCTGCCCCGGAAACTCCCCGCATGCGCCTTATAGAGTGCCGGCGCGCGCGATTGAAACTCGCGGTCGATATTGCCAAGAATCTGGACGGGCACATCGGGCACGAGCGGCAAAACCTCGCGCAAGAACCAGCAGAGGCCAAGGTAATTCGGATAATTGGCGCTCGCGACAATAATTGGCGCGCCGCCCCCCTGCCCGGCTGGCATCGCCTGGACGGCAGGATAGAGCAAGGCGTGCCGTTTTTCGGGAACAAGCGTTTTGAAAGCCGCCGCCTCTTCATCGTTGAGATGAATCAAAAGGTCCGCCAGACGCATCGCGTCGAGCTCGATTGCGAGCATGTCCTCGAGGCGGACCAGAGGAGGAAGCCTGAAGCGCACGCGATTGCCCAGCGCATATTGGCGGGCTTGCAAATCATGTGTGTCGAGAAGGATTGGACAGGCGTGCCTCTCGCGCAGGCGAACCGCGGCAGGCATGCAGAAAAAATGGTTGCAATGGATGAGATCAAGGCGCGGCGCGAGAGCAAGCGCGGCTGGGATCGCCGCGTGCCGGGCGACCTCGATCCGCATCGCGGCCTCATTGCCGTGCAGCCATTGCTGGGCCGCGCGAAGAAAGCTACCGCCCAAAATGTTTTTGAGCGGCATGCCGGTGAAAAGGCGCGTGTCGGCTTCAAGGTCGCCCGTCGCGGCGAAATAGGCGCTCGCCGCGCGCGAACCCTCGACACAACCGGGCGTATCGGCGATCGCGAGACTCACAACTTTCGCGCCGAGGCTCTGATAGGCGCGCGCCTGCGACACGAAAACTTGATGGCTGCCACAGGAATGCCATGCGGGATGCACGATCGCCACGGCTCGCCCGGCGAGCGGCAGGGAGGCGGGCGCCATAATTTTGCCGCGCGCGTCATCCCCGTTGATGCGCGGACCCTGCGGCGCATGCGCCCGCATTTTATCTTTCATACGGCCTTCGCAAAACTTTGCGCCAGGTGAAACTACGGCTTGATCCGGCCGCCCTCGTCAAGCTACAGGAAGAGCGAAAAATCCCTATTGCTTGAGCTGAGTTTCGCGCCGGAACCGCTAAGCCGTCACTTGCGACGGCTGGCGCCGCCACCTGCCGCCGAATTGGCACGATCGGCCTCATCACAAGGTGAATTCAAGATCTAAATGCAAAATTCCTCTCCTCCTTCCAAAAAATACGGCATGGCGATCATCGCCAATGACAAAATTCTCAATTGGCTGCTCCCATTTCTCGAGAGCTATCTCGCGACCAATGCGGCAACGCCTCTCTATCTTATCCCTTACGACGACAACGTCGCTTTGACCCGCCGGGCCGCCGATGTCTACGGCGTCCATTTCGTCGAACCTGACAGCGCCGAACTCGACGCCTTGGCGAAGCGCCTTTACCCGATGTTTCCCGGCTATCGCCGGAGGCTGCGGAAATTTCTGAGCCTGGCGCTGCCGCTCGACGAAGTCATTTATCTCGACGTTGATATCATTCTTTTTCGCGATTTTCGCGAGATGTTTGGCCTCCTCGAAAGAGGCAAGAACGATTTCATCGTGGCCGCGCCAACGAAGGACTATGTCTACAATAAAAAGCGCGGCCAATATGATTTTCTTCGCGACGCGATGCTCTTCAATGACGGCTTCTTCGTTGCCTCGAAGGAGATCTTGAGCCTGAAGGATTTTCAGGACGTGATCGACAAGGACGAGGCGATTTTTCATGCCGTGCGTCAACGCGGCATGCTCTTTGCCCAGCCGGTGACCAATTTTGTCGCGCACCGGAAAGGTTTGAAGATCACGCCTTTGCGTGACTGTATAGCTGGAGCCTCTGGCGAGAGTTTCTACAAGGCCGAAGGGGTGACTTTCGACGCCGAAGGCCCACGCGATGTCTTCGGCGACAAGATCTATTTCGCCCATTGGGCTGGCGCGGTCAGTCTTCCCAACCGCCGGGTTTTCGATGCCGCCTGGCGCCAATTTTCAAACCAAGCCGCGGCGCGGATGAAAATTTAGCGCGTTGCGGACGGGATTTCGTGTCGCATGGTCTCAAGCCAAAAACTTTGCAACTTTGGCGATCATGCCGTAGAGCATATAGAGGCGACGCGGGCACGGGTTTGCCCTCCAAACGTGGTTTCGCTCCTTGAATGAGGGCGGTTACAGAAAGGTTGCGTGCGGACGCTAGGCCTCAAACCGCCTTCGGGCGCGACAGGAATCGTGCAATGCCCCGCCTCCTTTTTTTCTATCTTTCGAAACGCGTTGCGATTGCCTCCCTTTACATCGCGGCGGGTCTTTGCATTCCCGTCGTCATGACGTCGCTTTTTCATTATCTGCCGCCGGCCGCCATCCGTGGCGGGCTGCTCATGCCGGCCCTTCTCGGCACGCTGCCGACCGTCCTCTACATCGCCTTGCCGATGGCGGTTGGCGTCGCGGTCGCGCTCGAATTCGCGCGCATGTCCGCCGATGGCATGATCGCGGTTCTTTATTCCCTGCGCCTTTCGGTCTGGGCGATCACGCTTCCGGCGGCTTTCGTCGCGGTTGTCGCGGTTGGCGTCGGTTATTGGCTCTCCTCGGTTTTCGCGCCAGCCCATGTCGGCGAGATGCATGATGTGATTAATGTGATTCGCAACTCGCTCAATCACCGGATGCTGGAGCCGGCGCAATTCTATAGCTTCGACAATGGCGCCCGGACCCTCTATTTCCGCCGCTGGCGTTCCGCCGATGTCGTCTCGGGCATGTTCGTTTATCAATTCTCCGCCGAAAAGAACGAGACGCAAATCATCACGGCCGCCGAAGCGGAATTCCGCCGCAACGCCACCGGTGTCGTTTTGATCATGAGCCACGGTTCGATCGAGACCCTTTCCATGGAAGGCTCGACAATTCGAACGGCGCATTTCGAGGAATATGCGATGCCGATCGGGATGCAAGGCTCAGGCGGACTGCCGCAGCGCAGCTGGCGCGGTGTTTTCGAATTGCCTTTCCTGGAATTCTTCCACGGGCGGCCTTCGCCGGTCATGTTCCCGCGCCTTTACGGAGAATGGATGAGCGAGGCGGCCAAGCGGTGCGGCATCCCCCTTCTCGCCCTGACCCATGCGCTTTTCGCCATTGGGCTTGTCTTGAGCCTTAGTTCGGCGAGCGGCCGCTCTTCGTCGGCGACAACCGCGACCATGCTCGCGATTCCCTTGGTCCATATCACGATCCTCGTTTCCGCCGAAACGCTGGTGCGTCACGATCCGCGCTTCATCATTGCGGTCGGGCTTGCGATCGCCGTGGAATTGGCCGTCGCCCTCATCCTGATCGCGCGGCAGAACGCAAATTTCACGCTGCCGGGCGACAGCGCTGCGCAGGCGGTTCGCTGAAACCTGGACGGATTATGAAATTTCGGCGAACGCCACAGCGGGCGTTTCTTCGGCCGCCTCACGATAAAGCGAGATGATCTCCTTGGCGGGACCGGCGCCATGCACCACGCCGTCCTCGATCCAAATGACGCGGTCGCAGAGGCTGGCCAAGGTATCGAGATCATGCGAGACGACGAGGATCGTGCCGCGCGCCGCGAAATCCTTGATAAAGGCATCGCATTTGGCGCCGAAGGCTTCGTCGCCGACCGAGAGGGCTTCGTCCACGATCAAAATATCGGCATCGGCATGGGCGCAGACGGCAAAAGCAAGCCGCGCCGCCATGCCGCTCGAATAGAGTTTGACCGGCTGATAAAAGAAATCGCCGATATCGGCGAAGTCGGCAATGGCCCCGAGCCTCGCCTCGACGGTGGCGCGCCGCATGCCGAGAATGGCGCCGCCGATCAAGGCATTTTCCCGGCCCGTCAGCTCATGGTCGAACCCCGCGCCAAGCGCGAGAATCGGCGCCACCCGCCCGTTGACGTGCACCTGGCCATGCGTGGGCAAGGTTATGCCGCAGATGATCTGCAACAAGGTGGTTTTCCCGGCGCCGTTGCGGCCGATGATCCCAATCCTTTCGCCGCGGCGAACCTTGAAGCTGATATCCCGCAAGACCCAATGCTGATGGTAGAACCGCTTCCAATGCCCGAAGATCGCCTGTTTGAGCTGATCGTTGCGCCGCATATAGAGCTGGAACGCCTTGCCGACATGATCGCAGTTAATGACAATATCAGATGACATCGACGAACACGGCCTTGTATTGCATGAAGAAGCGATAGGCGAAAAAGAAGATGAGCAGCGAGGCCGCGACAGTCCCGCAATAAAGAAAAAGATCCGGAAATCTGTTGAACAAGAGAAGGTCGCGGATCATCTCGACATAATTTCCAATCGGATTGAGATGCAGATAAATGCGCAAATCCGGCGGCACATCGTCGATCGAATAGAAAATCGGTGTCACGAACATGAAGACGGGCACAATCGAAATCATGAGATGCGCGACATCGCGGGTGAAGGATCCAAGCGCCATGTGAAACCAACACGTCCCAAGCAGAAACAAAAAGAAAGGCGCTATAACGAACGGCAAAAGCAAACTCGCGGGCGGCAGCCTAAACGTCAGCACCAGCTCGAAAACCAAAAGAACGCCTAAGCTGATCGCCGCATAGACACCGGCGCGGATTGTCGCCGTCCACGCCAGGGTCTCGCTCGGAAAAATCGACTTTTTGATGACGGGCGCATGTTCATGCAAAAGTCCCGGCGCGCGGTAGGCAAGTTCGCTGAACAAATTAAAGACAATCAACCCCGTAAAGATTGACAAAGCGTAACTGCCGAAACCGCCGCCCTTGGCCGAGGCCGGAACCCCGACCGCTGGGAAAATATCACCGTATAGGCGGTAAGCATGACGAGCGGCCCAAAGATCGCCCAAACCCAGCCAAGGATCGTACCCCGTAAAGCGGACCGCCAATTCCCGCCGGACCACGGCCCTGATCAATTCCCGAAAGTGCCAGGCGTTGGCGAAAGGCGTCAGAAAATTCATCAGAATGCAGGTCTCACATGCCAAGCCAGCTGCTCCGGCGCGGGCCGATGGCGCCGATGTAGACCAGTTTGAGCCGCTCCCGTCAACGCTCGCCCCGCGCCGCCGCCGCATTAGCACAAGGATTTTCCCAGCAACTCAACGGCCGCGCCAAAGCTCGACTCTTCGCCAAACAGGCGCCCCAGCATCAGTATGCCTTCCAAAGCCGAAAGGACAAGCTTTGCCGCAGCAGCGGGATCCGTCCCCTCCCGAATCGTGCCGTTCGCGATCCCCGCCTCGAGAACCCGTTGCAGCCAAATGAGATGCTCGCCGAAAAACCCCGCGATCGCCTCGCGCAGCCGTTGAGGCAAAATATCGCGCTCGCAGGCCATCACCCCGCAAAGACACCCCTGATCTTGCCGGAGCCCTTCGAGGTAAAGCCGTGCGTAGGCCATGATCCGCGCGCTCCCCGACGCGCTTTCTTCCCATATCTCCTGAAGCGCGGCATTATAGCGCGCCTTATAAGTGTCGATGAGCGCGGCCCCGAGATCTTCCTTCGCCGGAAAGTGATGGTGAATGCTCGCCTTGCTGATGCCGATGGCCTTGGCGAGATCCGCATAGCTGAACCCCGAATAGCCGCGCGTTCTCAGCAAAAATTCCGCTTCCGCGAGCAACCGGCCGCGCGTCTCTGTTTCCATCGCCTCGCTCAACCAAAGCCTCCGCCTGCCTCTCCGTCTGGCCCTTGACGGAAGGCCATTGACCAACTAGTAGGTAGCTTACTGGCAAGCAAAGGCAAACATAGCAGGCGCGACGCGGCCATGGCGAACCGGGAAGCGCCGCAAGGGGAGGCCATTTTGCGGACACCGGACCAGCCGCCAGGCGTCCAGCCATGAAAGCGCTTGCGACCCGGCGCGGGGTTCTTCTTGGCGGCTTTTGCCTCTGTTGCCTGCCGGGCAAGCTCCGCGCCAGCGATGCTGGCCCTCTCGCGATGGAAGAGATCGCGGACGGCATTCACATTAGGCGCGGTCTCGATGAAGACGCAACGCCCGCCAATGAAAACGCCATCGCCAATAGTGGCTTTATCGTGGGGCGCGATTGCGTCCTCGTCACCGATCCCGGCGGCAGCCTCGCCGATGGCGAAAGGCTGCGCGCGGCCATCGCCCAAACGACCCGCCTGCCGGTCAAATATGTGGTCCTGAGCCACGTCCATCCGGACCATATTTTTGGGGCGAGCGCTTTTCTGAAAGACGATCCCGTCTACGTCGGCCATGCAAAGCTCGCCGGGGAGCTGCGCCAGCGCGGCGCCTATTACCGCGACAAATTGAGCGCGCTCTTCGGGCCGGAGCGGACCGGGACGGTGGTTTTTCCCGGCATGGAAATTGGCGACCATGCCGAACTCGATCTCGGCGGCCGCATCATCGAGGTGACCGCCCACACCCCCGCCCACACGGTTTGCGACGTGAGCTTGTTCGACAAAAAGACGGGCACGTTTTTGCCCGCCGATTTGCTGTTCGTCCGGCGCATGCCCTCGCTCGACGGAAGTTTGCGCGGCTGGCTCAAGACGCTGGAGGCGTTGAAAAAGATCGCGGCGCCCCGCGCGGTCCCTGGCCATGGCCCCGCCGCGGTGGACTGGCCTTCGGCCGCGGCCGCCCTCACCCGCTATTTGACGGCGCTGGAGCAAGACACGCGGCGGGCGATCCAAGATGGCATCAGCATGGACGCCGCCGTGAAAACCATCGCCGCCTCCGAACGCGGCGCATGGACCTTGTTCGACGAGTACAATGGGCGCAACGCCGCCGAAGCCTATAGGGAACTCGAATGGGAATGATCCTCGGCGAAGGGAGACCGGAATGACACGCTTGGCCTTGGCGGCGGTGGCCGCTGGCGCGATTGTGCTGCCGGGGGCGGCGGCGGCGGACGATGAAGCCGCCCGCGCCGCCCGCTGGAACGAGCTGGCGCAAGCCATCTTTGCCGGCCGGCCAATTCAACCGGGCGAGGCCAAAATTGCCTTGGAAGCACCCGAACGGGCCGAGGACGCGGCCCTCGTCCCGCTTACGATCAGCGTGCAAAACCCCAAGGACGTCAAAAGCATCACGCTCGTGATCGACGACAATCCGGCACCCATCGCCGCGCAGGTGACCTTTGGCCCGGCCGGCGATCCGCAAAGTTTGAAGCTGCGTGTCCGGGTCAATCAATACACGAATATGCACGCCGTCGAGGAAACCAAGGATGGCGCCCTTTACGAGACCCACCGCTTTGTCAAGGCATCGGGCGGCTGCTCCGCCCCTGCCGGCTCCTATGACGCCGCGGCGCTCGCCGAGATCGGGCAAATGAAGCTGCGCTGGCTCGGCGAGCCGCAAGAAGGACATGCGCGGCAAGCGCAGCTTTTGATCCGGCATCCGAACTTCAACGGCATGCAAAGGGATCCAGCAACCCAGGGCTATACGCCCGCCCGCTTTCTCAAGAGCGTCGATGTCCGCATGGATGGCGAACGCGTCTTGCATCTCGACAGCGACATTTCCCTCGCCGCCGACCCGGCGATCACCTTCGGCGTCAACGCTCGGGCAAAAGGCAAGCTCGCGATCGAAGCGCGCGACAGCGACAACGCCGTCTTCGAACACGAATTCGATCTCGGCCCGGGGCGCAGCTGATGCAATACCTCAACTCGGTTTTCCCGCTCGGGCTCTTTATTGCCTCGGCCTTGGCCTATGTGCTTCTCGTCGGCTTTTCGTCCGCCGAAGTGCGAGAACCGCAAGGCTATTGGATGGGAGAGATGCATGGCGAAGTGCCGGCAACACTTTCCGGCGCGAAGGTCGTTCATTCGCCCGATCTCGCCGGGCTTTTGGAGCGCGGCAATCTTGTGCTGATCGATGCCGCGAGCATGCCGCACAAACCGGAGAATCTATCGCCCGAGGCCATCTGGAAACCCGTGCCGCATGAAAACATCCCGGGAAGCATTTGGATTCCCGGCATTGGCGAGGGAAATATTGAAAAAAACATCGAAGAATATTTCCGCGAAAGGCTCCATGCGCTGACCGGCGACGATCTTGATCGTCCGATCGTTTTTTATTGCCACCCGCACTGCTGGGCGAGCTGGAACGCGGCCAAGCGGGCAATAGGCTACGGCTATCGCAATGTCACCTGGTATCCGGACGGCGCCGAAGGCTGGCAGGATGCAGGACATCCGCTTGCCGTGGCAAAGCCAGAGGCGCCATCTCAAGCCGGGAATTGATGGCGCGGCCCGGCTCCTGGGACGCCCGCCCATAATTCACGGGCTTTCATAGATGAACTTTGGCGCGGGAGCGCGCCGGTGCGGCCAATTTGCCTGTCCAAAGGCGCGGGCTCTGTCTTGCGCATGAAACCAGACGGGCGCACGATTCAATTTTCGTTCAATGCCCCGCCGGGGACGAACCGTGAATGATTTACCGGCTTCGGACCGGCCGCCAGATCCAGTGATCAATTATGGTTTTGCGCTCCCCTTCCAGGACATATTCTCATGCAGTCGAATATTGGACGCCATCATTCTCTTTTTATCGTCACTCATTGGCTCTTGGCCTTCCTGGTCGCAACATCCCTTGGCCTTGGATGGTATGCGGCAAATTTTCCTGAGACTGACACCGAGACACGGGACTTTATACGAGGGCTGCACACATCACTTGGAATGACTGCCGCAATCGTTCTTTTGATTCAAATCGTTTTCCAGATTGCATTCAAGCCGCCGCCCTACCCCGATGATTTTCCGAAACGGCTGAAAATAGTCGCCTCCTCCTCACATTGGCTCATCACTGCATCCCTCGTCTTGCTGCTTGTCAGCGGATACTTCCAAGCTGTTTTCAGCGGCTCGCCGGTGGAGTTTTGGGGCGTCCGCATGCCCGATTGGGATGTGGCGGATCAGCCTGTCGCCGAGCTTTTCGGGCGATTCTGGGGGGCTCCCTTGCGAATATGGGGCGCTGCCGACGTCACTTCAGCCGAGTTCTTTGGGTCGGTCCACAGCCTCTTGGCATTTATTTTGGTTGGAGCGGTTTTTGTGCATGTCGGCAGCCTGGCCATAAATAGGTTTAGAGGGCCCGCAATGGCGCCCCGAACGGTCGCGGTGAGCGCGCCACTCCCGGCCGCCCCAGAGACACCGCGCCCAGCAATCGCATCCAACGCCGCGCAAGGATTGGCAAGGGCCCTGCGCCTTTTTGGCTGGATTGAATTTTGGGTGCAGTTGGTATTTGTCCTCTTTACCGCGCTCTTGTTGGAATTTGCGACCTCCGGGCGCGCGTTCAGCCCGGGCTCGGGAGGATTTGGCGATCCGATCTATTGGGGCATCGATGGATTCATACTTTTGCTGGCCGCGGTCTTTTTAGCCTTCTATTACACGCGCGCGCCCGGCATATCGCCGCAAAACCAGATGTTTATTTGAGCAAAAGGGGCGTGATCGTCTTTTGGTTTCTGATGGCAGGCCTGCTGACCGGCTCTTTAGGCGTATTGATCTCCTTTACGGGGGTCGCTCTGAGCATATCCTTATTAATTGCGAAGACCGTATCTCAACCCCCCGGCATCGCGATTACCGATCCCACCAAAATCATCCGGGCCCTCGATGTATTCATTCTCCTTGTGAATTATATTTTGCTGATGGCCCATTGTATTGGCGCCGGCATCGCCGCGTGGTTAAGTCTGAACGTCACGACCGCGCGCCTTAAATACATAACAACAGCACGACAGCATGATTGAAATTTTTCGAAGACATCGGATTTTTTCGTATTAACTTCGTATGAACGTGGAAACCGCGCCGCGCGGGCAAGCTCTCGGCTCAAACCGGCGGAGGATCGTCACAGGATCGTGTTCACCGTCCGCCAGCGCGCGGCCGACACATTCGGGTCGAGGCTCAGGCGGCCGACGATATATTCGAGCGCGATCTCCCGCCGCTTTTGCGATGTGAGCGTCGCGGTCACCTCGACCCGGTCGGTGCCTTCGATGTCGGTGCTTTCGAGTTCGCGCAGATGCAGGTCGCTGACGCCAACGCCTTGCACGAGAAGCGCCCGGATTTGCGCCTCTGATGCGCCCCGGCAGGTCACATTGACAATATAAGAGGTTTCGATCTCGGCGGTCTCAATCGGCTGACGGTTGATCAAGCGGACCATCGGCCGCAGCACGAGGTTGACGCCGACGACGAGGCCGGTGGCGAGGATGGCGTGGCGCCAAAAGCCGGTGCCCGCCAGCAGACCAACAGCGCAGGAGCACCACAGCGTTGCCGCGGTGTTGAGGCCGCGCACATTGACGCCTTCCTTCCAAATCACCCCGGCACCAAGGAAACCAATACCCGTGACAACCTGGGCGGCGACACGCGTCGGTGCAAACTCGGTGAATTGCCCGGCGAAAACGACGAAAATCGCGGCGCCGAGCGCAACCAGCGTGTTGGTCCGCAAGCCCGCCAGACGCTGGCGCCACTGCCGCTCGAAGCCGATGACGCCGCCGAGCAGGACGGCCATGATGAGATCGAGCGCGTCCTTCTCGAACCCCGGATCAACTATCAACATGAGGAGCCTTCTGCGGCCTCGGGATAATTCGCGCGGCGGTCGCGCGCGGAACAAGGCGCCCGCAGAACAGAAACGCGCGGAAAATTTGCGATCTCAGCCTGTCTCCTGGCGATAGCCGCGTCATGTGTCAGTTGGATGACCAAGCCGCCAATGACCCCCTTCAACCTTTGCCGGAAGAGCAGAGCGCCATGCGATAACAATCCCTGAACCAAATCTGATGGAAAGGATTTTCGAAGGTTGACAAGGGTGGGCGCAAGGCGCATTTCATCCTTAGCGGTTTGGCACCCGACCAAACTCGCACAACCCCGTTATGGATAATGGGCAGTAGGTTCGCAGGCGGCACGAACCCGGCACGGGCCGGGCAAGCGCCGATAAATGGAAACGAACGCGGTTGTGATCGCGTGAGAGGTTTAGGGTTGGCCTAAGGCTTCCCCTCCGCTCACTGTCCGCCGCTACTAGACGGTTGGAGGTGAGCGATGTTCACAAGGCTCCTCACTTTTTTTGACCCCGCGCGGCCCCTGTCCGGGCGCCCGCGCCAGGGGCTATTCGCGTGGCCGCGTCGAAGGATCTTTTCCCTTCGCGGCGAACATAAGATGCGTTCCTCATTTGGAAGCGCCTCTCCAATGCAGATGGCAGATCGACCCGCAAACCGGCGCCTTGGGGGCTCTCTGGTTCGATCCATCGGCAAAGTCCGGCACAAAATCAGGAGCCGAGACGGAAAATACCGTCCCCCGACGATGGTTTCACCTATCGCGCCCGGCGGCGCGCGGCCAAGCCGCGCACTGCCACGACGCCGCCCGGCGAGCGGCTTGAACAAAGGAGGATCTGTTGAACGACGGCCCTAGTTGCCCCGCTCTCGGCCAATTCAGCATGAGCGCGGGTTCGGTTTTCAAATCTTTGCGCAAAACAAACCCGCAAGCGATGCGGAGACCCATGACCTACTAGTGGCGTGGCTTTCCGTTTCCCGGCGCGGGAGATGGAGAGAGGCCATGAATTTCCGCCCCAATGTTGACGCCGCAGCGGTGCCCGTTGCCGTCCTCGACGAAGCCCATATCGGCCATATCCAAGGCGCCTTCGGCACGATCCTGCTGGGCGACACCCGGCCGCGCGAGAGCTGGAAGCACCGGCTCCAGACCCTTCTCGCCATTCTCGGTCCCGGTCTCATCGTCATGGTCGGCGACAATGATGCCGGCGCTTTTGGGACCTATACCCAGGCGGGGCAGAATTACGGCACCACGCTCTTGTGGACGCTGCTTCTGCTGGTTCCCGTTCTTTACGTGAACCAGGAAATGGTCCTGCGTCTTGGCGCCGTGACCGGAGTGGGCCATGCCCGCCTCATCCTCGAGCGCTTCGGCAAGTTCTGGGGCGCCTTCAGCGTCATCGACCTGTTCCTGCTCAATGGCTTGACCATCGTCACCGAGTTTATCGGCATAGCTCTCTCGCTCGACTATCTGGGCGTTTCCAAAGGCGTTGGCGTGGCGCTTGCCGCAATTTTGATCATGGCCGCCGCCGGCACGGGGGATTTCCGCCGTTTCGAGCGCTTCTCGATGGCGCTGGTCTTCGGCAGCCTCTTGCTCGTGCCGGTTCTTCTGATGGCGCATCCGCCGCTTGCGCAAATCGCGCATGATTTCGTCGTGCCGCAGCTTCCCGCAGGGGCCAAGCTCAACGAAGTGATGCTGCTCATTATTGCGATCGTCGGCACGACGATCGCACCTTGGCAGCTCTTCTTCCAGCAGAGCTATGTCATCGACAAGCGCATTACGCCGCGGTTCATCGACTATGAGAAGGCCGATCTTTGGCTTGGCATCGCGCTCGTCATCATCGGCGCCGTGGCCATGATGGCGTTCACGGCCGCGGTTTTCGATGGCAAACCAGAATTCGGCAATTTCACCGATGCCGGCGCGGTCGCGAGCGGGATCGGCAAATACGCCGGCCGGGCGGGGGGCGTCCTGTTTGCGATCGCCCTCATCGATGCCAGCATCATCGGCGCGTCGGCCGTCTCGCTCTCGACGGCTTACGCGATCGGCGACGTTCTGTCGCTCAAGCACTCTTTGCATCGGAAGCCCTCCGACGCCAAGGGATTCTACGCCGTCTATTGCGGCTTGATCGTCATTGCCGCCGGGCTCGTGCTGGCCCCCGGTGCGCCGCTGGGGCTCTTGACCAATGCCGTGCAGACGCTCGCCGGTGTCCTTTTGCCGAGCGCGACCGTCTTCCTGCTGCTGCTCTGCAATGACAAGGAAGTCCTTGGGCCGTGGACCAATTCGCGCTGGCTGAATGTCTTCACCGGCACCGTTATCGTGGGCCTGGTCCTGCTTTCGGTGATCCTGACCATGTCGGTCCTGTTTCCGGACGCCACCAATGAGACTGTGATTCTTGATATTCTTTTCGGCGGAGCCGGCCTCGGCGGGCTGATCGCGCTCGGTGCATTTATTGCCAAAAGAGCGGGCCCGCGTGCACGCCGCCGCAATGGCGATGCCATGGGCAAGACCTGCTCCCTCGACCGGCGGTCATGGCGCATGCCGCCGCTTGCTCGATTGCAACCGCTGCGCCTGTCTGCGGCGGTCAAGATTTGGATGTTTGTCTTGCGCGCCTATCTTGTCCTCGCCGCTGGCCTGATCCTCTTCCGGATCGCAACCCTTGCAATCGGTCTCGCTTAGACTTGAAACGGCATGAAGCGGGCGATAGGTTGGCTATGTGACGGATCGATGATGGCCGGTTGAGACGCGTGACCGGCCGTCGCTTGCTAGGCTTCGGCCCAATTTTTTGATTTAAGCTTCGATGACGCGCCCGACGTGCTAAGCTTTATGAGAGCGAGCCGTTAGTTTGGGAGCGCGAACATGGCACCATTATCGCCGAACGGCATTCCGGCCAAGAATTTACCGCGAGCCGAACGCTATAAATTCGGTCAGGCGCTGCGCAAGCGCGTGGCCCGCAAATCCCATGCCGAATGCCCGCCGGCCTCCAGCCGCGACCCGGTCGCCATTCTCGCCGAGACCGATGGCGCCCGCATTCCGGAACTGTTGCCAATCCGCTACGAACGCATGCTGCAATCGCCCTTCACCTTCCTGCGGGGCGCCGCCGCCGTGATGGCCCATGATCTTGCCGCTGTTCCGCAAGTTGGCGCGCATTTGCAGGCCTGCGGGGACTGCCATTTGATGAATTTCGGTGCGTTCAACACGCCGGAAGAACGTGTCCTCTTCGACATCAATGATTTCGACGAGACTTTGCCCGGCATCGATTTCACCGTCGATCTGAAGCGACTCGCGGCCAGCGTCGCGGTCGCGGCTCTCGACGCGAAGATGTCGGACAAAAAGGCGCGCGCCCTCGCGACAGCCACCGTCAAATCCTATCGTGAATTCATCCTCGAGCTCGCCGCCAAGACGCCGCTCGAAGTCTGGTACACGCGCATGGACATTGACCAAGAGGTCAAGCGGATCGCCGATGTCAAACTCCGCGAAACTGTTTTTTCGATCTTGGTGAAAGCCAAAAAAGATTTGGCGGCGGACGATAATTTTCCGCATCTCGCGACGACGAAAGCCGATGGTGCGCATATCGAGGACCGGCCGCCCTTGATCTATCATTTCGATACCCAGGCAACAAAACACTACAAAATTCACGCGCATTCCGCCTTCGCCAATTACCAATCCTCCTTGCTTCCCGAGCGGCGCGCGCTGGTCGAGCGCTATGCGCTGGCCGACATTGCCTTCAAGGTCGTCGGCGTCGGCAGCGTCGGCACCTTTTGTGCCATCGGGCTTTTCATGACGGCGGATCGCGAGCCCATCTTTTTGCAGATCAAACAGGCGTGGACGTCGGTCCTCGAAAAAATCGCCGCCCCGCCGCCCGGCCTCGTGCACCAGGGGTGCCGCGTCGCCGACGGCCAACGCGCGATGCAGGCCGCGAGCGATATTTTTCTTGGCTATACGGAAGACCCGAAGACCAACCGGTATTTCTATGTCCGCCAGCTCAAGAACCGGCATCTTGGTTCGATCGGCGAGGTCATCGAAGGAAAGGCGCTCGATGTTTATGCAAATCTTTGCGGCCGAACGCGTCGCCCGTGCCCATGCACGGAGCGGCGACCCCGCGCTGCTCGCGGGCTATATGGGAAAATCGGCGGCCTTCGACGACGCGCTGGGCTCATTCGCCATGGCCTATGCCGCGCTCACAAAGCAAGACCATGCCCGCTTGAAAACCGCCCGCGGCGCAAAGGCCGCCCTTGCCGCCGAGTGAGGAAGAGCGATCTTCTGCCCGCTATCGGGCAAAAGACTTGCGCGCGAGATTCTCGCCGCCGGGCTGGCGCTCGCCGCCGTCGCCCTCCCCTCGCAAATGGCGACCGCGCATCTTGCCGGCTTTCCGCCCGCCACAGGCTTCATCGCTTTCGCGGCCGCGGTGATCGGCTTTGCCGCCGTCGGCGCCAATTATTTTGTCGTGGCCTGCGCGGATTCAACCATTGCTCCGATTTTCGCCGGCGGCCTCGCCGCGCTGACCACCATTGGAAGCCAGCCTATTTCGGTCTTGCCGCAAGCTTCGCGCTGATGGTGGGATCTCATTCTCCTCGGCGCTGGATTTTTCCGGTTCGGCTGGCTCGCCGACCTCGCCTCGAAGCCGGTCACAGTAGGCTTCTTGGCCGGCATTGCCTGCCATATTGTGATTTCCCAGGCCCCGTCGCTTCTCGGAATAGCAGCTCCCGAAGGGGATTTGCTGCAGCAAGCCGCCGCGATCACGGGGGAGCTTGCCGAGACCAACCGCGTCTCGCTCTTACTGGGGCTGACTGTCTTCACCGTGACCGTATGCGCGGACTGGCTGAACCCGCGCATTCCCGGCGCGCTTCTGGGTATCGTGGCGGAGACCGTCGCGGTCTATGGGTTTGGGCTCGATCGCGACGGCGTCGCGGTCGTCGGGCAAATAAAGGGGGAATTTCCCCATCTCCAGCTCCCCTCGATCGCCGTCGAGGACCTCGTTAAGGCCGCGCCGCTCGCTTTCGTCGTGGTCGCCGCCATCATGGTGCAAACCGCCTCAGCGACGCGCACTTTCACTTCTATTCGAAATCGCCCCACGATAAACCGCGATTTTGCCGGCGTTGGCGCGGCCAATCTGGTGGCGGGCCTTTTCGGCGCCTTTCCCGTCAACGCAAGCCCTCCCCTGACCGGAATCGTCGCCGAGGCAGGCGGACGCAGCAAATTCGCCGGGCTCGTCGCGGTCGCGCTTATGCTTGGCATAGCCATGTATGGCACGGCGCTTCTCGCGCATGTGCCCCTGGCGGCGCTCGCCGGCACGCTGATGTTCGTGGCGATACGTCTCGTGCGGGTGGCCGACATCGCCGCGATTTTTCGCGGCGCCTTTGGCGAGTTTGTTTTGATCCTTGTCACGCTCACCGCGATCGTCGTCCTGCCGGTCGGAACAGGCGTTGCGACCGGCATCGTGCTTTCACTGCTGCATGGCATGTGGTCGATGACCAGAGCCCGTCTGATCATCTTTCGAGCGGGTTCCAGGAACCTCGATTTGGTGGCCGCCCGGCCGCGATCACAAGGGCGAGACGATCGAAGGCGTGCTGGTCATCGCTTTCCAAGCACCCCTCACCTTTCTCAATGGCTATCAGTTCCAAGACGGCGCCCGGCATGCGATCCGGCAAAGCCGGGAACCGCCCGAACTCATCGTTTTGGAAGCCAGCAGCATTGTCGAAATCGATTTTACCGCCGCGCAAATTCTCCTGGAATTCATCGAGGAGTGCAAGAAATCGAAAATCACCTTTTCGATCGCAAGGCTCGAATTGGTGCGTGCCCAGGTAGCGTTCGACCGGTTCAAGATCACCGAGGCGGTGCAGAAAGACCGTTTTTTTCACAGCGTGGACGAGGCGATTAAAGTGCTGGCGAAAAAGCAGCAAAAAGAAGAATGAGTTTCCCGAAGAACCGTAGTAGAAGGCGCTTTCGATGAAAGAACCGCGCAGCGGGTAAGCTGTGCCGTTAAGGTCGATGGACAGCCCTCGGCGTGCCGGTTCAACGTGACGGCCCCTAATCGCCGGCCGCCGGGGTGCGGCGGCGGCGCCGGAACGGCGCTGTGGTGGGTACTTCAAGGAGATTGTTTATGGGTCTATTCCCGGTTTTTTTCGGCGCAGGTAAGTTCGGAGTCCGCGCAGCGTCACGGCGGCGGCCGGCGCGCGCGGCCTTTAGCCTCCTTTGCGCGCTCTTTTTGGGCGCCGCCGGAAGCGCCTGGCCTGTCCCCGGCGTCTCCCTGGCCTTCGCCAAGGGGCCGGATTCGCTTGCCGACCTCGCGGATGCCGTGAGCGATGCCGTTGTGAATATTTCGGCAACGCAGATGATGGACGAAAAGCACGCCGGCAATGCGCCGCAGCTGGAGCCCGGCACGCCGTTCGACGATCTGTTCGAGGAATTCTTCCGGCGCCATCAGCAAGGCGGCAATGAACGGCCCGACCAAAAGCCGCGCGAACGCAAGTCGAATTCGCTTGGCTCCGGCTTCGTCGTCGATCCATCCGGCCTTGTCATTACCAACAATCACGTCATCGCCGACGCCAATGAAGTCACCGTCATTTTCACCGACGGCCAGAAACTGAAGGCGGAAGTGGTTGGCAAGGATGAAAAGGTCGATGTCGCGGTGCTCCGGGTGAAGCCCGACAAGCCGCTCAAAGCCGTGAAGTTCGGGGATAGCGAAAAAATGCGGGTGGGCGACTGGGTGGTCGCCGTCGGCAATCCCTTCGGACTTGGCGGCACGGTCACCGCGGGCATCATCTCGGCCCGCCACCGCAACATCGATTCGGGTCCTTACGACAATTATTTTCAAACCGACGCGGCGATCAACAAAGGAAATTCCGGCGGGCCTTTGTTCAACATGGCAGGCGAGGTGATCGGCATCAATACCGCGATCTTGTCGCCCTCCGGAGGCTCGATCGGCATCGGCTTCGCAACGCCCGCCGCGACGGTCATTCCGGTCATCGACCAATTGGAAAAATACGGTGAAACCCGGCGCGGCTGGCTTGGCGTGCGCATCCAGAACGTCGACGATACGATTGCCGAAAGCCTCAATCTCGGC
The DNA here is from genome assembly GCA_963784075.1 of uncultured Alphaproteobacteria bacterium. Lineage (GTDB taxonomy): Bacteria > Pseudomonadota > Alphaproteobacteria > Rhizobiales > Beijerinckiaceae > Methylocapsa. Next base: position 120,291 of record CAWAQW010000025.1, read on the forward strand.
CAGCTGCGGGGAGCCCTCGTCGCCGGGACCGATGAAAAGGGCCCAGCCAAGGCGGCGGGTCTCAAAGCCGGGGATGTCATCGTCAAATTCGATGGAATCGATATCAAGGAGTTGCGCGACTTGCCCAAGATCGTCGCCTCGGAGCCGGTCGGCAAGGAGGTCGAAATTGTCGTGATGCGGCAAGGCAAGCAGATCGCCAAAACCATCAAGCTCGGCCGCTTGGAAGAGAATGAAAAGCAGGTGGCCCTCGCGTCGAAGCGCGACGACGCGGGAAAGAAAGCGACGGCCGGGCCGGTCGCAAAAGCGCTCGGAATGGAATTTTCGAGCCTCTCCGACGAGTTGCGGCAAAAATTCGCCATCAAAAATAGCGTCGCCTCCGGCGTCGTGATCACCGATGTCGACCCGGATTCCAGCGCCGCCGAGAAGCATATCGCGGCCGGCGATGTGATCGTGGAAATCGATCAGGAACCGGTCAAGGATCCTGCCGATATCTCCAAGAAAATCGACGCTTTGAAGAGCGGCGGCAAGAAATCGGCCCTGTTCCTGGTCGCCAATGGGCAAGGAGAAGTGCGCTTCGTCGCGCTCGGCCTGCCGTAAAGGGCACACCCAAGCCCGGCCGCCGCCCCGCGCGCGGCGGCGGCCAATTTGGCGCCGGTGTGGAAAGGCTTTCTCTCTCTCCCTCACTATTTGTATGAAGACGCACGCCGCGCCGATTATTTGCCCGCCTTGCCCTTGACAGTGCCAGGCCGCGTCCCTAGGTAGGGGGCGCCTTATTAGCACTCATCGCAGGTGAGTGCTAACCGGGCGACGTTTCAAATCAGCCGCAAGCTTCGGAAGGTGCCAGCCGCTCGCCGTGCGGCGCCCTGAGCGGCGCATTAGGGAACCAAGAAACATGAGCTTTCGTCCTTTGCATGACCGCGTCGTGGTCAGACGCCTCGAAGGTGAGGAAAAGACTAAGGGTGGGATCATCATCCCCGACACCGCCAAGGAGAAGCCCCAGGAAGGCGAGATCATCGCCGTGGGCCCTGGCGGCCGTGATGAAAACGGCAAGTTGACGCCCCTCGACGTCAAGGCTGGCGACAAGATTCTGTTCGGCAAATGGTCAGGCACGGAGGTCAAGATCGACGGGAAGGATTTCCTCATCATGAAGGAGAGCGACATCCTCGGAGTCGTCGCCTGAGCCTGCAAAGAACGCCGTCCATAAATTTTTTAAGAACCCGGTATCAGGAGCTTCAAAATGGCAGCCAAAGATGTTCGTTTCTCGTCCGACGCCCGCGACCGCATGTTGCGCGGCGTCGAAATTCTTGCCAACGCGGTTAAAATCACCCTTGGCCCCAAAGGCCGTTATGTCGTCATGGAGAAATCTTTCGGCGCGCCGCGGATCACCAAGGATGGCGTGACCGTCGCAAAAGAGATCGAGCTCTCCGATAAATTCGAGAACCTCGGCGCCCAGCTCATTCGCGAAGTCGCGTCGAAGCAAAACGACGCGGCTGGTGACGGAACCACCACGGCGACCGTTCTTGCCGCCGCGATCGTCAGGGAAGGCACGAAGGCGGTTGCCGCCGGTCTCAATCCGATGGATTGAAGCGCGGCATCGATCTCGCCGTCAACGCCATCGTCGCCGATCTCAAGACGAATTCGAAAAAGGTCACATCGAACGACGAGATTACCCAAGTCGGCACGATTTCAGCCAATGGCGACAAATCGGTCGGCGAAATGATCTCGACGGCGATGCAGAAGGTCGGCAACGAGGGCGTCATCACGGTCGAGGAGGCAAAGAGCCTCGAGACCGAGCTCGACGTCGTTGAAGGCATGCAGTTCGACCGCGGCTATCTCTCGCCCTATTTCATCACCAATGCCGAGAAAATGGTCGCCGAGCTCGAAGACCCCTACATTCTCGTCCATGAGAAAAAGCTGTCTTCGATCTGCAAGCCCTGCTCCCTGTGCTTGAAGCCGTCGTGCAAACCAGCAAACCCCTGGCGATCGTCGCCGAGGACATCGAGGGCGAGGCTTTGGCAACGCTCGTCGTCAATAAACTGCGTGGCGGCCTGAAAGTCGCGGCGGTCAAGGCGCCGGGTTTCGGCGATCGCCGCAAGGCCATGCTCGAGGATATCTCGATCTTGACCGCGGGTCAGCTGATCTCGGAAGAGCTCGGCATCAAGCTCGAAAATGTGACCTTGCAGATGCTCGGCCGCGCCAAGCGGATTTGTATCGACAAGGAAGCCACCACAATCATCGATGGTGCTGGCGCCAAGGCTGATATCGAGGCACGGATTGGCCAGATCAAGGCCCAGATCGCCGAAACCACCTCGGACTATGATCGCGAAAAGCTGCAAGAGCGCCTTGCCAAACTCGCCGGCGGTGTCGCGGTGATCCGCGTCGGTGGCGCCACCGAAGTGGAAGTCAAGGAAAAGAAGGATTGTCGATGACGCGCTCAACGCGACGCGCGCCGCCGTCGAGGAAGGCGTCTTGCCGGGGCGGGGTGTGCCGCTGCTGCGCGCCATCAAGGCACTGGACAACCTCCCGGTCGATAATCCCGATCAGAAGACCGGCATCGATATCGTCCGCAAGGCGATTTCAGGCGCCTGCGCGGCAGATCATCGACAATTCCGGTGGCGACGGCGCCGTCGTGGTCGGCAAGCTGATCGAGAATTCGTCCTACGCCTATGGCTTCAACGCCCAGACCGGCGAATATGGAGATTCTGCTGAAGCTCGGCATCATCGATCCGACCAAGGTCGTGCGCACGGCCTTGCAGGATGCGGCCTCCGTGGCCGGTCTCCTCATCACCACCGAGGCGATTATCGTGGAAGCGCCAAAGAAAGAGGCTCCCGCCATGCCAGGCGGTGGCGGCGGGATGGCGGGCATGGGCGGCATGGATTTTTAGGCCCGCCGGTTTCCGCGTGATTTTGTGCGAAAGGCCCGGATTTTCGCCTTTTTCGTTCCGGCGCATGGTTTCAAATCCCTCTTGCCCCTTTGGATTCGGAGAATTCTTCGCAATCACTATTTTTTTAAAGCACTGCCGCAGCGGTTTCCCCTGGCCAGCAAAATGTTTTAAGATTACTTTTAATGGGGGCGAATAAAAGGGGGAATCAACAAGATGCCTCGAGCGTCTAGGCCGCGACCGGGAACGGCCGGCGACCAAAAAACTGCGACACGAGCGGATCTCCTCAACGCCGTTTATGCTTCCTGTCCTATGCTTTCGCGCGCTGAGGCCAAGGCCATCTTCGAAATGGCGCTGGAAGAGATTTCAGCGGCGCTCGTGCGCGGCGAGCCGGTGAAGCTGCGCTCCTTTGGCCTCTTTCTGGTGCGCGACAAGCGAGAACGCATCGGCCGCAATCCGCGCACAGGCGTCGAAGTGCCGATCAAGCCTCGCCGCGTTCTGACCTTCAAACCTTCGCCCGTCCTGAGCGCGGCGGTGAATGGCATGACGGCCGAAGAGGAACCGGACAGCGACGATCTGGGTTAAAGCCTCG
>CAWAQW010000026.1:0-148471 GCA_963784075.1 uncultured Alphaproteobacteria bacterium
CGCGGCGAGCCTCGGGTGTGCGCGATGGTCAAAGCGCCAACACCCGAGGAAGAGGACCGCCGCCGACTTTGTCGCGAGCGCAAGATCCTGATCGCCGAGCGGGTCAAGCACGTCAATCGCATCAAAGGATTGCTGTTCTGCCAGGGTGTATCCGGCTACAAGCCGCTACGCCGCGATCGACGGCAACGGCTCGACGAGTTGAGGACGGGCGATGGCCGTCTCTTGCGAAAGCATCTCAAGGCTCAGATCGGCCGGGAACTCGCTCACTTCGAACAGCTACTTGAACAGATCAAGGCGGTGGAGGCCGAGCGCGACGCGCTGTTCGCTGCGGCGAAAGCCGCGGCGCCAGCGCCGTAGGCGGCGATGTTGCTCAACATCAAGGGTATCGGGCCAGAGTTCGCCGCCGTCCTCTGGTCGGAAGGGCTGTTCCGACACTTCGATCGACGCCAGGTCGCTTCTTACGCGGGCCTAGCTCCGACCCTCGGCAAGTGGATCGGTCGATCGCGAACAGGGCGTGTCTAAAGCAGGAAATCCGCGATTGCGGACAACACTCATCCAACTCGCCTGGCTATGGCTGCGCAATCAGCCGCAATCGGCGCTGGCTCTGTGGTTCAAGGACCGGGTCAGCCGCAATGGCGGCCGTCTTAAGAAAACGAGCATCGTGGTGGCGCTAGCGCGGAAGCTGCTCGTGGCGCTGTGGAAATATGTGACTGCCGGCGTCGTCATCGAAGGCGCCATTGTGAAGAGCGCCTGAAAGGCGATCGGAAGAGATTGAAGCAACTGACCGGACCTTGATCAGTCTCGGCGGATCCGGGTGGACGAACCAAACCAATCCGTGGCCTGAAAAGCCGTTATCAAGAATGGTCTCGTCCTCCTGAGCCTCGCCCGCCGCAAGCGGGATATTGGTGCAGCCGCTTCGCGCGGCGACCGAATGTGAGGTTGATCTGGTGCGGAAACGACTAGATCATGGAAACGGGCTCAGACCGTGGATACCGAAACAGCGACCGGAGTTTCACTTATGCGCGACTGAATCTCACCCCTTGACCTGGACCTCCCCATGTGAGGATTGGTGAACCCGCCGCTCATGGTGTTTGCGAGCAACGCGCCAGACGAAAGGCTTAAAGCAACGCTCGACATCCTTTAGCGCTTGATTGGCTTTGATACGGAAAGTTCAAAATCCAATCTCGGCCTTGTTGCTTTTGTCGAGGAATACTTAAAATCCCTTGGCGTTGCTTATGTAAAAATTCCCAATTCCGCGGGCGATAAAGCCGCGCTTTTTGCCACCATCGGGCCCGGCCATGATGGAGGCGTCGTCCTCTCCGGGCACACCGATGTCGTCCCGGTCGAGGGGCAGACCTGGACAAGCGATCCCTTCACGCTGCGCCTTGAGGACGGCCGTGTGTATGGCCGCGGCGCCTGCGACATGAAGGGGTTCGATGCGATTTGCCTTTCGATGATTTCGGAATTTCAGACTGCGCGCCTGACCCGCCCGGTCCATATTCTTTTGAGCTATGACGAGGAAAACGACCTGCCTCGGCCCGCTCGATACCATCGCGCGGTTCGGCGCCGGTTTGCCGCGCCCTGGCGCGGTGCTCGTCGGCGAGCCCACTTTGATGCAAGTAGCGGATGCGCACAAAAGCGTCGCTGCCTATTCCACCCTCGTGCATGGCCATGCGGCACATTCCTCGAAACCGAGCCTCGGCGCGAGTGCGATCGAGGCGGCTTGCGATCTCGTCACCGGGCTTTACCGCTTTGCGGATGAGCTCGCGGCACAGGGTGATCCCTCGGGACGCTTCGATCCCCCGGCCTCCACCATCCATGTCGGGACGATTTATGGCGGAACCGCGCGCAATATCATGGCGAAGCTTTGCGTTTTCAATTGGGAGTTCCGGGCGCTCCCAGGGGTTGCGCAAAATCTGGCGCTCCGGCACCTTGAGGAGTATGCCGCCCGCGCCGTGCTCCCAAAGCTCACGCGATACGCCAAAAACTCCTACATCGAAACCGTGACCGAGGTCGAGGTTCCAGGTCTCAGGCCGGAAAGCGGCTCGAATGCGGAGACTTTGGCGCTGAAACTCGCGCAATCGAACCGCACGGTCACGGTGCCTTTCGCCTCCGAGGCAGGCCAATTCCAATTGGCCCATGTGCCGACCGTCGTCTGCGGCCCCGGCTCGATCGACCAGGCGCATCAGCCCGACGAATATATCGAGATCGCGCAAATCGAGGCGGGGATTGCTTTCATGCGTAGATTGGCGGCGGAGCTGAGATGAAGCTTCGGCTTATCCGTCAGGGGCGCCGCTGAACTCACCCGATGGCGGTTCGATTTGAACCTCTGGGTCTCAGGCGCGAAATCGAACGGTTATGCCGGGAAAATCGTGAACCGCGGGCAAAGATCGAGGCAGCCTTATGGCTCCAGCACCGAATCCCAATAAAGATAATCCATCCAGCTTTCGTGCAGATAATTGGGCGGAAACTGGCGGCCGTTCTGGTGGAGATCGTTGACGCTCGGCTGATAGGGCATGCGCGCCGGCCACATATGGGCTTCACCGGGGAGCAGATCGCCCTTGCGCAAATTGCAGTTGGAACAGGCGGCGACGACATTTTTCCAGGTCGTGGTGCCGCCCTTCGATCGGGGGATAACGTGATCGAAGGTCAGATCCTCGCGGGAGCCGCAATATTGGCAGCTGAAACGGTCGCGGAGGAAGACATTGAAACGGGTGAAGGCGGGATGCTGGTACGGTTTTACATAGCTTTTGAGGGAAACCACCGAAGGGAGGCGCATCTCGAAGCTCGGACTTCGGACCGTCTTATCGTAGTTGGAAACGATATTCACCTCGTCGAGAAACACCGCCTTGATCGAATCCTGCCAAGACCAGAGCGAGAGGGGGTAATAACTTAACGGCCGGAAATCGGCATTGAGCACAAGCGCCGGACACGCCTCGGGGGAGACCCGGTTGGGAATGGAACCGTCACGTCAGGTACCTTACCTAGCGCGTTGCCAGCGAGCGGCAACGCCGCAGCTTCAGTTTATATCCACCTCGAAATTCTTATATGGACTCCGAATTGAAGGCTAGTCCCTTCAAAAATCTACATTCCATGGGAGCGATGACAGCCGTGTGAAGATGGCTTAGGACAAAGGCCCCGCGCGGCAAGTTTTATCGCGTCGGAATGGGCGTGCCGCTGCGATAGTCGTAAAATCCCCGCTGTGTCTTGCGTCCGAGCCAGCCCGCTTCGACATATTTCACGAGCAAGGGGCAAGGACGATATTTCGAATTAGCCAAGCCGTCATGCAAGACTTGCATGACGGACAATACGGTGTCGAGGCCGATGAAATCGGCAAGCTGCAAAGGTCCCATGGGATGATTGGCGCCAAGCCGCATCGCGGTGTCGATCGATTTGACCGATCCCACGCCCTCATAGAGCGTATAGATCGCTTCGTTGATCATCGGCAGCAGAATCCGGTTTACGATGAAGCCAGGGAAATCCTCTGATACGGTGAAGGTTTTGCCGAGCCTCGCGATCAGCCCCTTGGCGGTCTCGAAGGTTGTGTTTTCGGTCACGATGCCGCGGATCAATTCGACAAGCTGCATGCGCGGCACCGGATTTATGAAATGAATGCCGATGAACCGTTCCGGCCGGTCTGTGACCGAGGAAGCCTTGTGATCGAAATTGACGAGGTGTTCGTCGCCAAAATCGTCCCCGGCTTTAGGGAAGGGCAGAGCCTCGAAAAAATCTTGCGTTTGACCTCCTCGTTTTCCGAGGCGGCTTCAATGACGAGGTCGCAATCGCCAAAGGCGTCGAAATCAAGCGCGGGCGTGATCTTGTTCAAGGCCACGTCGCGTGCCGCGGGCGCGATCTGATTTCGCTCGACCCCGCGGGCGAGGTTGCCGGCGATGGTGGCAAGACCGGCATTGATGCGCGCTTCCGAGATATCGTTGAGAGTGACTTCGATATCGGCCAGCGCGCAGACCTGGGCGATCCCCGTGCCCATTTGGCCGGCCCCGATCACACCCATTTTTTTTATGTCCATGGTGTTCATCCACAAAGGAAAGCAAGCAGGAAAAGTCTGGCCAGAATGGCGTCACGCGAATTTCGCCGCGGCGCGTTCGCGCGAACCGGCCCGACTTTTAGACCAAAGACACAAACATATCCACTGAGCCAAGCACGCTCCGGAGAAGCCACCGACACGGGAATTGCCTTCGAGGAGGCTCCTCTAACGGCCGAGCTTGGCAAGCTCCTCGTTCAGCGCCGGCAGCACTGCGAAGAGATCGCCGACGAGACCATAATCCGCGATCTGGAAAATCGGCGCCTCCTCATCCTTGTTGATGGCGACGATCACCTTGGAGTCCTTCATTCCGGCTAAGTGCTGGATGGCGCCGGAAATGCCGACAGCAATATAAAGATCGGGCGCGACAACCTTACCGGTCTGGCCGACCTGCCAATCATTGGGCGCGTAGCCGGCGTCGACCGCGGCGCGCGAGGCGCCCATGGCCGCGCCGAGCTTGTCCGCTATGGGCTCGATCAGGGTCTTGAAATTGTCCGCGCTCTGCATGCCGCGGCCGCCGGATATGATGATTTTGGCGGCGCCGAGGTCGGGGCGTTCGGATTTGACGAGCGTCTCGTCCTTGAAGCGCGAAACCTCGGGCGCGGCGGCGGCGGCGATCTTTTCGATGGGGAGCTTGGGGCGCCTCGCCCACCGGTTGAAACGCAGCCGTCCTTACCGTGATGACCTTCTTGGAATTGGTGGATTGCACGGTTTCGATCGCGTTTCCGGCATAGATCGGACGCTCGAATGTGTCGGGCGCCGTGACTTTGATGATCTCCGAAATTTGCATCACGTCGAGGAGGGCCGCGACTCTTGGCATGACGTTCTTGCCGGTCGAGGTCGCGGCGGCCAAGATCGCCGAGTAAGCGCCGGCCAATTGGACGAGAAGCGCGGCCAGCGGTTCGGCCAAGTGATGCGCGAAGATCGGATCGTCCGCCAGCAAGACTTTTTCGGTACCCGCGAGGCTGGCGGCGGCCCGCGCCGCGGCATCGACCCCCTCGCCGGCGACAAGGACATGGATAGGTTCGTTCAAGGCCTTGGCCGCGCTCATGGCCTTGGCGGTCGCCTCGTTCAGGGTGCCGTTCAAAACCTCGGCAAGGAGCAAGACCGCCATCAGATCACCCCGGCTTCGTCCTTGAGCCTTGCGACAAGCTCGGCGGCGGAAGCGACTTTGGCGCCCGCCTTGCGGACCGGCGGCGCGGCGGTGTTCAAAATCTTGAGGCGCGGCGCGATATCGACGCCGAGCTCGGCCGGGGTCTTCTCCTCGATCACTTTCTTCTTGGCTTTCATGATGTTGGGCAGCGAGGCATAGCGCGGTTCGTTGAGGCGCAGATCGGTGGTGACGACGGCCGGGGAGCTTGAGGCCGACCGTTTGCAAGCCGCCATCGACCTCGCGGGTGACATCCACCTCGCCATCGCCGACCACCACCTTCGAGGCAAACGTGCCCTGGCCCCAGCCCAAAAGCGCCGCAAGCATCTGTCCGGTTTGGTTGCAATCATCGTCGATGGCCTGCTTGCCAAGAATGATCAGCCCCGGCGCTTCGGCGAGCGCGACGGCTTTCAAAAGTTTGGCGACGGCGAGCGGTTCGACCGGCTGATCCGCCTTGATGAAAATGCCGCGATTGGCGCCCATCGAAAGCCCGCTTCGGATCGTCTCGGCCGCCTGCGCCGGCCCGATCGACACGATAATCACCTCAATGGCCTTGCCCGACTTTTTCGAGGCGCAAAGCCTCCTCGACGGCGATTTCGTCGAAGGGGTTCATCGACATTTTGACATTGGCGAGATCGACGCCAGACCCGTCGGGTTTCACCCTGATCTTGACGTTGAAATCGACGACTTGTTTCACGGGGACGAGAATTTTCATGGGAAAAACTCTAACCAGAAAGGCGGCCGTGCACGGTGCGGTTAGGTACAGGCGCCCTTTTCACAAGTCAACGCAAGCGGCCGATCGGCACACCTTCGCTGTCTTGGCCGATCTTTCGCGATATGGCCATAAAAATAGCGTAGTCACCGCCGAGCTTCGCCGGTGATTTATTCTTTTCGACCACAAAGGAATTTGTCCTCATCTTGGCTGGCGCCGTCTACCAGAGCCTTGAAATCGCTGAGTGTTACAGCAAATTTATGCACAAGTGAGTGCACGAGCGCTCTAACTCGGCAAGACCACCGCACATGGCCGCATCATCCAACCGCCCAAAATACCACAGAGCTGGCACGGTTTGTTTGAACAGCCGGTTGGCTGCGGCTAAGTGAATTTCTGCCATGGTTATGCTGCAACCGCGATTGGCTGCAGCGTTTTCACATCGATCGCAGGCGGACTTGAATCGGGTTTCGTCTCGGCGGCAAAGATCCCGGCAGCCCCTTCGAGAAGCTGCGATCTCCAGGTCGTGATCTGGTTCGGATGGACATCGAATTGTTCGGCCAGTTCGGCCAGCGTCTTCTCGCCCTTGATAGCGGCCAAAGCCACCTTCGCCTTCAAGGCCGAGCTGTGGTTCCGGCGTGGTCTCTTCGTCATGTTTTCTCCTGTTCACGGCAGCCTACGCCGCGTTCAGGCAGAATTTCCACTCATCCAGGTTGTTCAGATTTCCCGAGCCAGCTCTCTCAGCCTCCGGAACCGGACCAAAACGTTTCACGTGAAACTTTCTTGTCCGATGGGCGCACAAAATCCCACAAATCTCCCTCGCGGGTCTTCCGCATCAGCCATGAGGCCATTGCGTTCGGACCTGCCCGCGCCGGCGTCCCCTCATTTACAATTTGTTTACCTTAAGCTGGGATGTCTCCTCATCGCGCCGCAACGGCGCGGCGTGAATTTGGGTTAACCTTTATAGTGTCGAAATTGCCGATTTAGATCGTTTCGATTGCTCCCGAAGAAGAAGCCGAATGATCACACTTTATCATCATCCTCTCTGCCCGAATTCGCGTTTCGTCCGCCTGCTTCTCGGCGAATATTCCATCAAGCCTGAGCTGATCGAAGAAAAACCCTTCGAGCGCCGGCGCGATTTCCTGCTCCTCGATCCGGCCGGACAGACGCCGGTTCTCGTTGAAGAATCCGGAATGGTCCTGTCGGGCCCGGGGCCCATCGCCGAATATTTCGACGAGACGCGCGGCCTCGCTTTGGGCCGCCACCGGCTGTTGCCGGATGATCCTGGCTCGCGCGCCGAGGTCCGCCGCCTGTTCGATTGGTTTGCCCAAAAATTCTTCCACGAAGTCAGCAATTGGCTCGTCACGGAAAAGGTTTATAAACGCTATATGCCGCGCGAGCTGGGCGGCGGCGGGCCGGACATGGATCTCGTGCATGCGGCGCGGGTCAATATCCGCACCCATTTACGCTATATCGGCTATTTGGCGAGCCACCGGAATTGGCTCGCCGGGGACCGGCTCTCGCATGCTGATCTTGCCGCCGCGGCGCATCTCTCCTGCGTGGATTTTCTGGGCGACGTGCCATGGGACGAGAACAAGTCGGCAAAGAACTGGTACGCGAGGATAAAATCGCGGCCGGCCTTCCGCTCCCTGCTCGCCGACCGGGTGCCGGGCCTTTATCCGAACCCAGTCTACGCCGATCTCGACTTCTAGGCGCCGCGTTCAAGGCGCGCTTGCAAGAGCAAGCCTCAAGCCTCGGTTTCGATGTCTGCCGGATCACCCATCCCGGTGCCATTCCGCAAGCGCCACAGCAGCTTGCCGCCTGGCTTGCCTCCGGCGCGCATGGCTCGATGGAGTGGCTCGCGGCGAGAGTGGAGCAACGCTCCGATCCGCGAAAACTCTGGCCCGCCGCCGCGAGCCTTATTCTGCTTGGCATGAACTATGGCCCGGAGGACGATCCGCTGGCCACGCTTACGCAAAAATCGGCCGGAAATATCTCCGTCTATGCGCGCGGCCGCGATTATCACGATCTTATCAAGGGCAGGCTCAAACTGCTCGGCTCCTGGCTTGCCGCCGAGGCTAAAGGTGCCGAGCTCAAGGTCTTCGTCGACACCGCGCCGGTCATGGAAAAGCCGCTGGCGCAGGCGGCGGGCCTTGGCTGGGCGGGCAAGCACAGCAATCTTGTTTCGCGGGATTTTGGCGCCTGGCTCTTTTTGGGCGCGATCTTCACCAATCTGCCGCTTTCGCCCGACGAGCCCGAGCGGGACCATTGCGGCAGTTGCTCGGCCTGTTTGAATATCTGCCCGACCAAGGCCTTCCCTCGCCCCTATGTGCTCGATGCGCGCCGCTGCATCTCCTATCTGACGATTGAACACAAAGGTCATATCGATCGCGAATTCCGGCCGCTCATCAAAAATCGCATTTTTGGCTGCGACGATTGTCTGGCCGTTTGCCCCTGGAACAAATTTGCCGCCAAAGCGCGGGAAGCCAAGCTGCAGGCGCGCGAGGAATTTCTAGCCCCGCCCCTCGCCGGTTTGCTTCGCCTTGACGATGCCGCCTTTCGGGCGCTTTTTTCGGCAAGCCCAGTCAAGCGCATTGGCTTTGAGCGTTTTACCCGCAATGTCTTGATCGCAGCGGGCAACAGCGGCGATCCGGCTCTCGTCTCGCCGGTCGCGGAGAAACTTATAAGCCCCTCGCCCCTCGTGCGGGCCATGGCGGTGTGGGCGCTTGGCCAGCTTGTTGCAGGAAGCAACTTAGGCGACTTCGAAAGGCGTTTTCACCCGGCCGAAAAGGATGCGGCGGTCGAAACCGAATGGGTGGCGGCGTTGGGCGCGGCGGCGACACCATGCCCGGCAGAAGCACGCGATAGGACAGAAAGCCGGACTTTATGAACTTCTTCGCCTTCGGTCTTGGCTATTGCGCGCGCTATTATCTCGCGCATTCGGGAAGCTCGTACGAAGCCGCCGCCGGCACCGTGCGTGGCCCGGCGAAAGCCGAGGAGCTCAAAAACGAAAAGATCGAGACGCTCCTCTTCAGCGCCGAACACGAAGACCCCGCCATCGCGGAAAGACTAGCAACCGCCGATGTGATCCTCGTCTCGGTGCCGCCCGGCAGCTCGGCCGATCCGGTGCTGGCGCGGTTTGGCCGCCGCATCGCCTCGTCGAGGCGCAAGCAGACAATCGTCTACCTTTCGACGATCGGCGTCTATGGCGACAGGCACGGCGAATGGGTCGATGAAAGCATGACGCCGGTGCCGTCCACGGAACGCTCGCTGCTGCGGCTTCAGGCCGAAAAATCCTGGGCCGCGATCGGCACGGATCCGAAGAAAAAGGTTTATATTCTGCGGCTTGCCGGGATCTATGGCCCCGGCCGCAATGCCCTCCTCAATCTCAAGGCTGGCACCGCAAAGCGCGTCGTCAAGCGCGGCCAGGTTTTTAACCGCATCCATATTGAAGACATAAGGCGTGCGATCGATGCAGCGATCGCACACAAAGGCCCGGGCGACGTGTTCAATGTCAGCGATGACGCGCCAGCGCCGCCGCAGGATGTCATTACCTTCGCGGCCATGCTGATGGGAGTGGAGCCGCCGCCCGAGCAGGACGTCGAGAGCGCCGATCTCTCCCCCATGACGCGGAGTTTTTATGCCGAGAACAAGCGTGCCTCGAACCGCAAGCTAAAGGATGAGTTCGGAATCCGGCTCGCCTATCCGACCTATCGGGTGGGGCTAGAAGCGCTCTGGGAAGCGGGCGAGGGGCGATGAGAATCTCGCGAATTCAGCTCAATCACTTTCGCCAATTCAGCGACCTGACAATTACCGATATCGCCGATACGGTACGCCTCGTGATGCTAGCGGGGCCAAACGGGTGCGGGAAGTCATCGCTCTTTGACGCTATGTACCACTGGCATCAGGCAAACTCGGGCCACGGATGGAACAACGATCAAAGCTACTACGCCAAGGGTACAGATCTCACGCTCGCCCTCAACCAGCGTGTGACCATCGAAGTTTTCGGTCCTAAAAATCCAAGCGATCGAGATTCCTTTTACTTCCGCTCTCGGCCTATCGCAACGACCTCGAGTTCGTGATCGACTCTCTCAGGCGGCAAGAACCGCCGCTGCAAAAATTAAGATTCCCGCGAATGATCGAAGGTGATGCTGCCGTAACCTCAAATTATCAAAGGCTTGTATCTAAAGGACTTGAAGATGTGTTCGCCGCATCCGGCGGTGAGAAGGCTGCATTCGATTTAATCTTATATATCGCTGTAAAGCGAGCGTCGTTTCCCGAAGCTATATATTGCATCGATGAGCCAGAAGCGCACATGAATACGCGCCTACAGAGCGCTCTGCTCGAAGAACTCTACAATTTGGTGCCCCACGAAGCGCAGCTCTGGGTTGCTACCCATTCTATAGGCACGATGCGTAAGGCCCGCGAGTTGGATACGAATCAGCCGGGCACAGTCGCATTTTTGGATTTCGGTGGCCGCGATTTCGACCGGTCCGCAATCATTATGCCTTCACGCCCCACCCGCGCCTTTTGGGAAAATGTCTTGAACGTAGCCCTCGATGACCTCGCTAGTTGTGGAACCTCAACAGGTTGTCCATTGTCAGACCGAGGCGGCTGATGGGTGGTTTGGCCTTTAGACTAGTGGTCCGAGTCACCTAAAACGTCGGGTATAGACGCTTGAGCTTGATGCGGGCGTCATCGGTCGTGAACTGCCAGTCGACTTTGGCGTGGTGGGCATTGCGATCAGCCTCCCATGCGGCGACTTGGTGGATGAGGATTTGCTTGTCAGGGATGCGGCGGTCGAGACATTGCGACGTGAGAACGGCGAGGTCGGATTCCGCCATATCGAGCCAACTGCCGTGCTTTGGCGTATAATGCCATTCGAACCGCTCGACGAGACGTCTTGCCTTGTCCGCCTGAATTCCGACGCGAAGTGCAACACCCCAGCACTTTGAGCCTACTCGATTTTTCCTTTCCTCGGAGCCGCCTTCGCATCTCGAAATGCAGCGGAAGGCGGCGGAAAGGGAAGGAAAATCCGATCTTTCCTTGGTGAGCCCGAGCGCCCCAAGGTGTTGCACTTCGCGTCAGAATCCACCCCGGTTGAAAAGCCTCGTACAACGATGCTGGTTTGTGAGTGTTGAGATTGTCCTGCACCAGAACGATCTTCTTGGCATTCGGGAAGTGACGGTCCGATAGATCCTCGAGTGCATGAGCGTAATCGATGGCGGTGCGCCGATCGGTGACTTTGACGCGCCGCCACCCTTCGAGCGGGGCGAACATCATGAACAGATTGGCCGTGCCGTTGCGTTCGTATTCGTAATCGCGGCGCGCCGGGTGTCCCGGCTTCATCGGGATCAGCGCCCGTCTGTTGGCAAGCAATTGTTTTGACGTCTCGTCCAGACAGACTAGCGGGTCGTCCGCGAAAAATGCATTTTCAGATCAAGGGGGGCTCGCGGCGACGTTGTGCATTGATGTTGATGGTGAAAGAGCCGACACGAGGAGCGCCAAGAAGAAGGACAATAAACGCCTCAGCCAGGCCAGGAGCAGCCGGATGTTGTGGCCGGCGCCCACGAGGATGGCGTTGATCGCATCGCCTCTGGTTCCGGCTAGGCGATTTCGCTCGAGAAGGCCGTCGCTCTTGGCGTGACCGATGATCGGTTCGATGGCGCTGCGCCTTCGCAACTCGCGCTTGATGGTTGGGCTTCGTTTGACCGGGCTTTGCGACACATGAACGTCCGGCGTTTCGAGCCCGTGGCCACGGTAGCCTTTGTCGACATAAGCGCGGGTGACCGCCACGCCGGTCAGCCGCTCGACCTGTGCGATTTGATCCTTCAACGTATGGCCGTCGTATGGAAGACCCGGGACGGCGCGGATGCCGACGACGAATTGACCGCCATTGGCGCGCGCGTTGGTGACAGCGATCGAGACTTTCACTCCGAACTCATAGCGCGTGCGCGCCTTGCCCTTTGCGATGCATTCGACCTCGGGCGCATGCAGGGCATAGATCTTATTTTTGTCATTGGGCTTTTCCGCCAGGAATTGTTTGATCCGTTCGAGTTTGGGCTCGAACGCCTGCACGAGATCGGGCTGCCCCTCGATCTTGCGCTCGATGTCGCGCACCAGCCGGCCCGCTCTAATCCGCATCTTTCGCAGGAAGCGCATCGCCTGTTTGTGGCCGCGGCCGTGGATTAACCTGGCGACCTCGCGCCGAGCGCGCGTCGCCAGCCGCAGATAGGACTGGCGCAATTTGACGCCTTGCTTCTTGGCGAGCTTGTTCAGCCATTCGATGGCGCGCAGCAGCAAGTGGCTATCGGTGGGATGCGCGATCGCTTTGGTCTGCGCCGTCGTGTCGACGGTGACGCGCTGCATCTGAGATTGATCGATGGCCTTCGCCCGCATGGCTGCCGCCAGCGTTTCAGAAAGCAACACTTCGAGCTTGTCGGCGCCGATGCGCCCGCGCCAGACCGACATCGAGGTGCGGTCAAGCGGCAGCTCGGTCTGAAAATAGGTCTCTCCGCAGAAAAATTGGAAATAGGCGTTTTCGATCCATTGCGCGCAGACCTGCTCATCCGAAACCCCGCGGGCATGTTTGAGAAGATGCAGCCCGACCATCAGCCGCGTCGACAGCCCAGGACGGCCCTTCTCGGCGTAAAGGGTGCCGAAGGCTTCATCGAAGCGCCTCCAGTCGATCAATCCAGCCAACCGCACCAACTCGTGGCGCATGTCGATCATGTTGTCGAGCCGGTTGAGGAACATGTCCGTTTCGCCTTGAGCGGGCGCCGGAATGGGTTTGGGACGCATCGATCATTCCTCCAATTCGCAGTGAATCACGGCGCGTGGAGGCAGGAAATAGGCAAACGACATCGTTGTTGGAAAACACAAGTTTTTGTCTTGCAAACGCGAATACGCTGCAGCACCGCAATGATCAGCAAAATTAGGCGTTTGAGGGATTTTCGCGGACGACTAGCGGACACTCTCCGTCGTGTGGCCGTTTGTAGACGGCCAGAATATCCTCCATCGCCGCTACGAATGCGCTGCTTGCTTGCGGCGGGATGACCCATTGCTGCACGAGATGAGGCTTGAGCTCATTTTTTTAGAACGCGCCCAATCGTATTGTCGCTCGCGTGATCCACGATGTTCAATTCGACGACTTTGCTTTCCAGCAAGCGCAGCGTCCATTTCGCGCGGCCTTCGGGAGGTTGTGAGCAGGCCAAGGCAATGAGCCGGGCCTCTTTCTCGCCGTCGAAGATGCGCGGAACGGGCGGCGTCGCGCGTTGCTTGCGGTTCAACACCGCGTCCATGCCACCCTGCGCAAATTGCTGTCGAACACGGGCGCACATCATCGGATATGTGCCCAAGGCTTCGGAAATTTTTGGATCGTTCCACTTCGGCCCCAACGGGCTTTCATCGGCCTGCAAGAGTATCCGCGCCTTAAGCTGTTTCTTGGCCGGGCTCTTGCCTTTCCGGGTCAGCTCTTCGAGCCGTTTCCGTTCATCGTACAATTTAGTTAACGCAGACCACTAGCATGAGGCCGATGCCAATTGTATCGATGGAGCCAAGTTGGGAGCTTGGTTCTGCGCTGCTGGGAGTTTTCATAGGCGATTGCGTAGGCCCATTCGCGCAGAGCGGTCTGGATGAAGCGTTCGGCTTTTCCGTTGGTCTTTTGGAGTGTAGGGGCGCGTGAAGATGTGGCGCAGGCCGAGGGCTTTGCAGGCTTTCTTGAAGGCCTTGGAGCGGTAGCAAGAGCCATTGTCGGTCATGACGCGTTCAACCCTTATTCCGAGTTTGCGATAATAGGCCAGTGCGGCCTCGAGGAAGGCGATGGCGCTTTCCTTCTTTTCGTCCGGCATGATTTCGGCGAAGGCGAGGCGCGAGGCGTCGTCGATGCAGACATGGACGAACTCCCATCCGACGCCGCGGCTGTTGGACTGGCCGCTGCAATCACTGGTGATGCGATGGCCGATCTTGTTGAAACGCCCGAGTTTTTTGATGTCGATGTGGATGAGCTCGCCGGGGTTCTCGCGTTCGTAGCGGCACACGGGCTCGGCGGGTTCGAGGCTGTCGAGGCGATGGAGGCCGAGCCGGCGCAAGACGCGGCTGACGGTGGCGGGCGAGACGCCGACCTCCTGGGCGATCTGCTGACCGATTTGGCGTTGGCGCCTCAGCGTCTCAATACGGGCGAGGGCACGGGCTTGAGTCTGGCGAGGCGAGCGTTTGGGACGCGAGGAGCGATCCAAAAGACCGTGCTCACCGTCTGCCTCGAAGCGCGCGATCCATTTGCCGATGGTCTTGACGCAGACGCCGAAATCGGCGGCGACTTTGGTTTTCGATTGCCCCTCGACGAGCACGCGGCGCACCAATTCGGCTCGACCATGCGGGGTGAGACGGGCATTCTTATGGATGTCCATTCGGTTCTCCTGGGAATTCTGAAGCTTCGCAACTCCAGCTTCCTTGGTTTGGACCGAATGGACAACCTGATGAAAGCTCACAGCTAGTTTGGTGGCTCCCCGCGAAGTCGTAATTTGCGAGGGCAATCCGCGGGGCGCCTTACCCGGCAAGAATGCCGAGCACGACGCGTGTATCTACAACACGATTTTCGGCGAAGAATTGCCTGATGTGAAATTCGTCGCCGGAGGTAACGCTAAAGACGTCGCCGCTGACCGGCTCGGCTTAGTCGCTGCCGTAGCCGCTAGTCGGCTAGCGGGGATAAAGGTGCGCAGGTTGATCGACCGTGATGATCACGCCCCCCAAGACGTTGCTAAGATGGCGAAGGAAGGTATCGCCACGTTGGGTCGGCGACATATAGAAGCTTATCTATACGACAACGAAGTTCTCACGGCCCTTTGTCAATCAGTTGACAAAATCTCCGAGGCTCCGAAACTTATCGCCGAGAAGGAAAAAGCGATCGAGGAAAGCGCCGCACGCGGTAACGCTCGCGACGACGTGAAGTCGGCCGCCGGTGAAATTTACAACAAAGCGAAGTCGATACTCGGCCTGACCGGCGTAGGCAACGATCAAATGGCGTTTGCGCGCAACACGCTCGCGCCACTTCTGAAGCCTGAGATGGTTGTTTATGCCGAACTTAAGAAGGCCATCTTTGGGAGTTATACAATTAGGGGTCGCGCTCTATCGGCAGCCCTTTCTCGCTGAGCGAAGCCGCAACTTGTCGGCGCGCGACCTCGAGCTTGGAGAGGCCGCTCACAAAAACGCCCCCAGCAACCGGTTCACCTCTTGCGGCGCGTCCTCCTGCGCCCAATGCGAGATGCCGGGCAGCCGTTCGATGCGCAAATCGCGGACATAGCGATCGGTGCCATCGAGGCAAGGAAGACCCAGCGCGACGTCCTCTTCGCCCCAGATGACCAGCGTCGGCGTGTCGATGGGCGCGTCAAGATCGCGGGCGGTCATGACATCGCGCCCCGCCGCGCGATACCAGTTCAGCATTGCCGTCGCGGCGCCGGGCGCGCTCACATTGGCGCGGTAGATTTCGAGCACATCGTCCGGAAAGGCTTCGGGGTGGCGCGCACCGCGGCGCATCGCGGAGGCGAGCACGCCGCCGCTCCTCGCCGTAAGCAAAAGCTCCGGCAGCAGCGGCAGTTGGAAAAAGGCGACATACCAGGATTTGCGGCGCTGCGCCCAAGTGTTCAGCTCGCGGCGAAAGCAGAGAGGATGCGGCACATTGACGATGACAAGCCGCGCCAACGGCCTGATGCGGCGAATGGCGAAGGCCCAAGCCACAAACGCACCCCAATCATGCGCGATCAGCGTTGCGGAATCCGCGCCCGAGGCGTCGATCAGCCCGGCGACGTCGCCTGTCAGCTTTTCGAGTGAATAATCCTCGCGCCGGGGCGGACGGCTGGTCCCGCCATAGCCGCGTTGATTGACCGCCCAGACCCGGTAGCCGAGACTGGCAAGAAACGGGACCTGATTGTGCCAGCTCACCGCATGCTGCGGAAACCCGTGCAGCAGCAGCGCCAGACGGTTGCCTTCCCCGGCTTCAAAAACCTCGAAGTCGAGCCCATTGGCCGGGACCACGAGCCGGCGCGCTCCCAACAATCGTTCCGGCGAAACACTCATGCGCACTCTCCCCGCGTCAGGCGGCAGCTCACTCCCGGCTGGAGTCATTCATGTCCTGCGCGACCCGCTCGATCCGCGCCGCCGCCTCGCCGAGCGAATGCGCGACCTCTTCGGCCCATTCGTCGCGGCCCGGCGGATTTGCGGCGGCGGCCGTCTTGAGCCGGGCCAGTTCGGCTTCGAGCTCCTGGACGCGATGGACGGCGTCCGAACATTCGTCGGCGAGGGTGATCGCCGCCATGATGCTGAGACGCTGGTCGCCGATCTCGCCGAACCGTTGCCGCAGCCCGGCAATCTTGGCATCGACCAATTGCGCGAGGTCGCCGAGATGGCCTTCCTCGCCTTCGTCGCAGGCGAGCCGATAGACCTTGCCCGCGATCGTGACCGCCAATTGCGCCATTTTGCCCCCATGAATCGATTTCGCGGACGTCCGCGCCGCCCAAACTTACCCGTCGCGGGCGGCAATTTCGGTCAGAATCGCTTTTATTTCCGCGCTCGCGTGGTTCAACTTCCGGCCAACCTCGTCATTCGCCAATTCCAAGGATTTCGAACGCGTGAGCGCGCCGTCGAGTTCGACGGCGAGCCTTGAACGATCGTCCTGCAGGACGGCCAGCTCCTCCTCAAGGTTGCCGCGCAGGGCGTCCGCCTCGGCCCGCCGCTCGCAGGCCGCTTCAAGCCGGTCGAGCGCCGCGGCAAGCCGCCGCAAGGCCGCGTCGAGGCGTTCCGGCAATTTGGCTTTCGTGGCGGCGTCCCCCGTCATGGCATGCGAGCGCCTTCCTTACCTCGAGTAACGAACACGACCAGGCTTCACCGTGGCCTCATAAGACGGCCCAAGGAGGGTTGTTTGGGTCACGCATGGCATCATCCTGGCAGCGGCACGCCCTTCGCCGGTCTTCCGTTGCGCGGCCGCGCTCACGGATCCCCTGCCCGAGCGAATCGCCCGAATTTAAACAAGTTAAGCATGCCGGAATCGAAAAAACCGATCAACTTTTTCGCGCCATGCTCTTTTTGAGGCCGTGTTTTAAGGACGTTCTCAAAGAGCAGGTCGACAAACCGGCCGCCGCGCGCTAAGTGCATCGGGCCAGATCATGGCCCGGCGCCGCGACCCTCAGACATTCGTCGCGGCGAAATCATTTCCGCGGCAGCTCGAAACTGTAAGCGCGACAGACTATGGACCACAGGCGCAGCATTGACACAAGCGTTTCAGTGTTTGCCACACGGGGCTCGCCGTGCTTTTCCACATTGGTGGCAGGACGCGGCGCAGTCCCCGCTCGAAAGTACAGCCGCGCATAGACTGTGCAAGAGCTTCCCCATGGAGACGAACGAATGGCGGCGCCCGCAACCGAAGCACCTGTGACCCATGACGAAATGGCGAACGCCATTCGCGTGCTCGCCATGGATGCCGTGGAAAAGGCGAAATCAGGCCATCCGGGGCTGCCCATGGGCACCGCCGATATCGCCACGGTGCTCTTCACCAAAGTGCTCAAATATGACGCCGCCGCCACCGATTGGCCGGACCGAGACCGTTTTGTCCTCTCCGCCGGCCATGGCTCGATGCTGCTCTACGCCCTGCTCTATCTGACCGGCGAGCCGCGCATGACCATCGAGGAGCTGCGCCGCTTCCGCCAGCTCGGATCGCTCACGCCGGGCCATCCCGAATATCACCACACACCAGGAGTGGAGACGACCACGGGGCCGCTCGGCCAGGGCCTTGCCACCGCGGTCGGAATGGCGCTGGCCGAACGCATGCTGAACGCGCAATTCGGCGGCGTTGTCGATCATCACACCTATGTCCTCGCTTCCGACGGCGATCTAATGGAAGGCATCAGCCAGGAGGCCATCGCGATCGCGGGGCATCTTAGGCTTAACCGGCTCATCGTGTTTCACGACGAAAATCATGTTTCGATCGACGGTCCTCTCGCACTTGCGGATTCCGTCGACCAGGTGAAGCGGTTTCAAGCCTGCAATTGGAATGCTGTCCGCATCGACGGCCATGATCCGGCCGCCATATTGCGCGCGATCCGCAAGGCGCAAAAATCCGAAAAGCCGAGCTTGATCGCCTGCAAGACGATCATCGGCTTTGGCATGCCAACGCGCGCCGGAACCTCGAAGGCCCATAGCGATCCGCCGGGCGCGGAGGAGGTTGCCGGGACCCGGCGGGCCCTCAACTGGCCCTACGAGCCTTTTGTTGTTCCCGAGCCCATTCTTTCCGCTTGGCGCAAGGCGGGCAAACGCGGGCGGGCGCGCCGCAAGGCTTGGCTCGCGGCCGTGCAACAGCTGCCGGAGGCCGAGCGCAACGAGTTCGAGCGCCGTTTGCGCGGCGATTTGCCCGCCTCTTTCGGCGAGGCGGTGGCAGACTTGAAGCGCAAACTCGCCGACGATCCCGCCGTCATCGCCACCCGCAAAGCCTCCCAAGGCGTCCTCGAAGTTCTGGCGAAAGCGGTCCCGGAACTCATCACCGGCTCGGCCGATCTCACGCCCTCGAACAACACCAAGGTGGCGGCGACGGTTGAGGTTGGACCTTCGTCCTACGCCGGGCGCTATATCCATTGGGGCGTTCGCGAGCATGGCATGGCGGCGGCGGTCAATGGCATGGCGCTGCATGGCGGGTTCATTCCCTCCGGCGCGTCGTTTCTGACCTTCAGCGATTACTGCCGACCGGCGCTCCGCCTGTCCGCTCTGATGGGCATTCGCGCGATCGAGGTCTTCACACATGATTCGATCGGCCTTGGCGAGGACGGCCCGACGCATCAGCCGGTCGAGCATTTGGCGGCGCTGCGCGCCATTCCGAACTTTTACGTGTTCCGGCCCGCCGACCAGACGGAGACGCTCGAATGCTGGCAGCTCGCGCTCGAAGCAAAAGGCTCGCCCTCGATCCTCGCGCTGACAAGGCAAAATCTCCCGCCCATCCGCAAGGCGTTCACGCCGGAGAATTTATCCGGTGCTGGCGCCTATGAAATCGCCGCCGCGGAGGGCGGCCCCACCAAGGTTTCGATTTTTGCGTCGGGCTCGGAAGTTTCGCTCGCGCTCGAGGCCCTCGGCCTTTTGGCGAGCCAAGGAATTGCGGCACGGGTCGTGTCGGTGCCGTGCATGGAAATTTTCTTAAAACAGGACCACGCCACCCGGCAAAAGATCATCGGCAGCGCCCCCATAAGGATCGCCGTTGAAGCCGCCGTCCGGCAAGGCTGGGATGCCCTTATTGGCGAAGACGGGATTTTCATCGGTATGACGGGTTTTGGCGCCAGCGCGCCCTATAAGGATCTTTATAAACATTTCAAAATCACGCCAGAAGCAGTCGTTGAGGCCGCGCTGCGGCGTTCTAACGGTTGACGGATTTTCGTCAGTCACGCAATAACCCATGCCAAGCGGGAGTGGTGGCTCAGGCCAGTCCGCTCGCGGAGAAGGAGAAGATATGGCGATTAGAGTCGCGATCAACGGATTTGGACGTATCGGGCGGAATGTCTTGCGGGCAATTGCCAAATCGAACCGCAAGGATATTCAGGTCGTCGCCATCAATGATCTCGGCCCGGTCGAGACCAATGCCCATCTGCTGCGATTCGATTCCGTGCATGGCCGGTTCCCCGGCGAAATCAAGGTCACGAAAGACACGATCGATTGCGGCACCGGGCCGATCAAGGTGACCGCGCTCCGCGATCCGCATGAATTGCCGCATAAAGAGCTCGATGTCGATATCGCTCTTGAATGCACCGGACTCTTCACCGCGCGGGACAAGGCCGCCGCGCATTTGAAGGCGGGCGCCAAGCGCGTCCTCATCTCGGCGCCGGGAGACAACGCCGATCTGACGGTCGTCTTTGGCGTCAATCACGCCAAGCTGACGAAGGATCATCTCATCGTCTCGAATGCGTCCTGCACCACCAATTGTCTCGCGCCCGTCGCCAAAATCCTGAACGACGCGATCGGCATCGAAACCGGATTCATGACGACGGTTCACTCCTATACGGGTGATCAGCCGACTCTCGATACATTGCACAAGGACCTCTACCGGGCGCGCGCCGCGGCCCTTTCGATGATCCCGACGACGACCGGCGCGGCGCGGGCTGTCGGCCTCGTCCTGCCCGAGCTCAAGGGCAAGCTCGATGGCGCGGCGATCCGCGTGCCGACCCCCAATGTCTCCGCCGTCGATTTCCATTTCGTCGCCAAGCGCAAGACGACACCGGAGGAAATCAAGGACACCGTCAAGCGTGCCTCGGAGCAGGAAATGAAAGGTGTTCTCACCTTCACCGAAAGCCCGAATGTCTCCGCCGATTTCAATCATGATTCGCATTCATCGATCTTCCACATGGATCAGACAAAAGTGATGGGAGATACATTCGTGCGCGTCATGTCCTGGTACGACAATGAATGGGGCTTCTCGCACCGCATGATCGATGTCGCCGTAGCCATGGGAAAGCTCATATGACGAGAGCCGCACCTTTGTCGGTCTTCCGGACCCTTGATGATGTAGATGTCGCGGGCAAGCGGGTGCTTGTCCGCGCCGACCTCAACGTCCCGATGGAAGACGAGAGAATAACCGACGCGACGCGCATCGACCGGGTCCTTGTGAACATTCGCGAGATATCGGAAAAAAAGGGCAAGGTGATTCTCTTGTCGCATCTCGGCCGCCCCAAAAATGGCCCCGAACCGAAGACCTCGCTGAAACCCGTCGCGGTGGAGATCGAACGCAAGCTCGGGCGCTATATCGGCTTTGCTTCGGATTGCGCCGGCGACATCGCGAAGAGCGCCGTCAAGGCCATGAACGACGGCGACATTCTTTTGCTCGAAAATACGCGGTTCCACGCCGCCGAGACCAAAAATGATCCGGCCTTCATCGATGCTCTGGCCGAGCTCGGCGATATTTACGTCAACGATGCCTTCTCGACCGCCCACCGCGCGCACGCCTCGACCGAAGGATTGGCGCATCGGCTGCCTGCCTATGCCGGCCGCTCCATGCAGCTCGAGCTCGAAATGCTGAACCGCATGCTGGAGAATCCCAAGCGGCCGCTCGCGGCGATCGTCGGCGGCGCCAAGGTTTCGACCAAATTCGAGCTTCTGGGCAATCTCATGCGGCGCGTCGAATATTTGTTCGTCGGCGGCGGCATGGCCAATACATTCCTTGCGGCGAGCGGCAAGAAAATCGGCAAATCGCTCTATGAAGAGTCATTCACGGAAGTCGCCCGGCAGATCATCGCCGATGCCGAAGGGGCCAATTGCAAGCTCGTGCTGCCCGTCGATGCGGTGGTCGCCCCAAGGCTCGCGAATATGCGCACGAAGGTCGTCGACGTCGACGCGGTCGGCGACGATCAAATGATTCTCGACATTGGGCCGCGCACCATCTCGCAGGTCGTTGGCCTTCTCGCCGCGGCACGCACGCTCGTCTGGAACGGGCCTGTCGGCGCTTTCGAAGTCACGCCCTTTGACACCGGCACGGTTTCGATCGCCCGGGTCGCGGCGCAGCTCACCAAAGTCGGCGCCTTGGAGACGATCGCCGGCGGCGGCGACACGATCGCGGCCCTCAATCAGGCCGGCGTGACGCAGGATTTTACCTATGTTTCGACCGCCGGCGGGGCCTTTCTCGAATGGCTCGAGGGCAAGCAATTGCCCGGCGTCGAAGCGCTGCGCTGGACGGGCGACAAGGCGGCGGCCGCCGCGAAAGCCGCGCTCTCAGCCTGAGCGGCTGGGAGCTTGTGGCCGAGGCGCCCTTGCAGCCGGCACGTTAAAAGGGCGAGTCTTCTCTGCCGGTGCTTGGCATGAAAAGCCGCTCACTCACGACCCCCGGCCGGCCACCGGCCAATCAATTGGATTGGCCGGGCAAACGGTAAAGCTCCCCATATTTTTGGCGAAGATAAGCAATATAGGGTCCGGTGCTCATGGGCTCGACCAATGCGCGCTGGACGAGCTCACTTGGCTCGAACTTGCGCCCATGCTGATAGAGCCGCGTTCGTAGCCAGTTGTGTAGCGTTCCAAACTCCCCTTTCGCGATCTCGCGCGGGATTTCGGGATGCGACGTGATGGCGGCTGCATAGAACTGCGCGCTGAGAATATTCCCAATCGTGTAGCTCTGAAATCCCCCGCCGACGCTGCCCGCATACCAATGCACGTCTTGCAGACAGCCATCGCGGTCATCGGTTGGCGCAAGACCAAGATCGGTCTGCATGCGCGCGCGCCAAGCCTCGGGGAGATCCTTGACGCGCAACCGGCCTTCGAGCAGTTCGAGCTCCAGGTCGAAACGCATCATAATATGGAGATTATAAGTGACCTCGTCGGCGTCCGTGCGGATCAAGGATCGCTGCACCTTGTTGATCGCCCGGTAGAAGGTCTCAAAATCAATCTGCCGGAACGGATCCTCGAACGTCTTTCGCAAAAGCGGATAAAAATATTCCCAGAAGGCGCGGCCGCGGCCGACCACATTTTCCCAAAGCCGCGACTGACTCTCGTGAACGCCCGCCGAGGTGCCCGAATTCAGCGGCGTGCCCTCAAGCGCGGTGGCGACACCCTGCTCGTAAAGCGCATGACCACACTCGTGCATGGTTGAGAACAGCGCATCACCAAAGTGCTTTTCGTCGACGCGCGTGGTGATCCGGACATCTCCCGTCGAGAATTTGGTGCAGAAAGGATGATGGGTCTTGTCCAGCCGTCCGCGCTCAAAGTCATAGCCAAACCGCTTGACCACCGAACAGCTAAAACCCAGTTGCGCCGCCTCGCTGAAAGATCCGCGCAAGCAATCATCGTCGGCATCTGGCTGATCGGCAATCGCGCGTAGGATGGGGATCAATTCGCGGCGGAGACCTGCGAAAAGAGAGCGGACCGAAGCCGCCGTCATGCCCGCCTCGGCGGCATCGATCAGAGGGTCGGCGACATGCTGATAAGGCGCGAAATAGCCCGCATATTCGCGGCTGAGATCAACCGCCTTTTCGAGGAACGGCAGCATGAGTGCGAAGTCGCTCTCCGGCCTCGCCTGCGTCCAGGCATGATAGGACGACGAGCTGTGCTCGCTTGCCCGGGTGACATAGCTGCTGGGGAGCTTGATCGCTTTCTCGAAATCGCGCCGCGCGATTCGGATCAGGCTCGCCTCATCCGAATCATATGGGAGGCCCGTGGCATAGGGCACAAGATCATCGAGCAGTTTTCCGAGCGTGGGATCGACGGATTTTTCATGCGCAAGCCGGCTCAAGGTTGCACTTTGGCGAGACCGCGCCTCAGCGCCCCCTCTCGGCATATAGGTGGACTGATCCCAGCCGAGCAGCAACTCCGCCGCCGCAAGATCGCTGATCTCGAGCAAGCGGCGTTTGACCTCGGCAAGCTTGGCCTCGGCCGGCTGCCGGTTGCGCGGCTTGTTGTCCGCCGCTGCCAGCGCCTTCGCCG
The DNA here is from genome assembly GCA_963784075.1 of uncultured Alphaproteobacteria bacterium. Taxonomy (GTDB): domain Bacteria; phylum Pseudomonadota; class Alphaproteobacteria; order Rhizobiales; family Beijerinckiaceae; genus Methylocapsa. The sequence continues at coordinate 23,335 of CAWAQW010000026.1, forward strand.
GGCCGGCCCCCGCTTTGGTTTCGACCTTGGTCATGCGGGATGATCTTCGCTGGCCGGTGCAGGGCCTCTCAATCCCGTCGATCCGAACAACGCATCCCTAAACACCAGCATCGCGCGACATTCCACTTAAGCGATCGTTCTCAAGCTTCATCATATCCATGTTTGACGGAATTTGCCGGAAAAATCTGATCACGGAGCCTTTAGCTCCCGCCGCAGAACCAATCACCCAATGATAAGCCCGGTTTCTCGAGGGCGTGGGTGTTTTCCGTCAACCAAAAGCAAAGCGCATCCTTGCCCGCGCCAGCGGCACAACCGTGCTTGCGAAACAAATCTCCGCCAGTACTAATATTCATGAATTTTGTTCTTATATATGGTTTTCACAATTCAGATGGCGTGCAGGTCGAGTTGTTCGAACATTTCTCGTGAGATTTATCGTGAACTTTCGAGTTTCATAGCGCGCCTATCATTCCGGCACTTCGGGGTGAGGGGATTCCGTCAGGAAGATTTGACGATTCAAGGGAACATGGATGATGCTCAATTTTCCGAACGCAAGCCGAAGCTACGATCCGGCTCGGCACTGTGTCTGTTTCTGGGGCCATGATTCCACCTTCGAAATCTCCTTCTATTTGGACGAGGATGCCCTATTTAAGATCAGCCCCTATGCGGATCGCGACGAAACCTCTTTGCTGCATGTGTTCGACGTCAATCGCGCCCGAATCGAGGAAGCCGCCAGCGTCACTTATTCGAATACGCGGCAGCGGCAGAGTTATCATCGCTTGTCGGCGTCAGATTTGGTGCGACCCGTCCCTCGGGGAGGAAAATATGGCAAGAAGTGACAAGCACGGCAATCGTGAAGCCAAGAAGCCGAAAAAGCTGAAACCGAAGGAAATCGTGCCAGCTTCGACATTCGCTTCGATTCAGAAAAAAGCGCTCGAAGCCGCCTATCCCAAAAAGAAATAACATCGCGTCTCGTTGATGATGTCCGGCACGCTTGAATGAGACCGGCTTCGAAAGCGCGGCGTGCGGACACTCAACCTGAAGCCGCTCAAGGGCGGCCACCATTCATATCACCGCCGCCGCGCGGCGACGGCTATGGTTGCCGTGTTACGCTTGATGCGCGGCATCGGCGCCCAATGTGCGCAGCAAGAGCATAAGATCGGTCGCGAACCGCCAATTCCGCACATAATCCGCTTCCATCTCAATGCGCTGCTCATATCGAGAGCCGTCGCGGCCGCTGACCTGCCAGAGGCCGGTCATCCCCGGCCGGATCCGAAGATACCACCCGAGCCCGTCACCGTAGCGCGCCACCTCGGAGGGCACGATCGGGGATGGCCCAACCAAGCTCATGTCGCCCCGGATGACATTTATGAGCTGAGGCAACTTATCGAGACTTGATTGGCGTAAAATTCTTCCGACGGCCGTGATCCGCGGGTCATTGACAAGTTTTTGCGTGCGCTCCCATTCGGCCCGGGCAGCAGGATCTCGACTCCAGGAAAACTTGCAGAACATTGTCGGCATCCGGGACCATGGACCGGAACTTCAAGCACGCAAAGTGGCGACCTCCCCGGCCAACACATATTTGACGGACAAAAACTGGCCCTGGGCCGGTTAATTTAACCAGCAACACGACGATCATAAATAATGGCGAAGCAATAAAAAGCGTCAAAGAAGCAACGAATAAATCAAACGTTCTTTTGGCTTTCCAACCTGTTGTATTTGGAGCAAGTTTTGCCGCCTCCAAATGCATGGAAAACTCGCCATCATACATAATAGCACCTCACAAATGTCACAACTTCGGTGCCTTGGCTCGGGTCATGGCTTTAGGCTGATCAGCGTGCTACGAATTCAACTTAGGACGAGACACTTAACGAAACGTTAGGTGCACTGCAACGCCTATAAGGACTTGAATTGATCCTTAAACCAACAATGACCCCGGAATTCATGACCTAAATGAGGATCTGCGGTCTCGCGCTTCCCTCCTCCGACAACCCTCGTTCTCCTGACTCTGTTGGGGAGGTCCGGCGGCAACCGCCACATTGCCGCTCTCATGCACGTTGAATTTCGGGAGACCATCATCAAGCTTCGCAGCCGGCGCATCGCACAAATGGGGGAGGCGCAGGCAAGATCCGCGGATAATTAATCTTCAATCCTTGGCCCGCTCGACATAACTGCCATCCTCGGTCTGAACGATGACACGCACCCCCGGCGAAATATGCGGCGGCACCATGATTCGTGCCCCGTTCGAGAGTTTTGCCGGCTTATAGGAAGACGAGGCGGTTTGACCTTTCATGGCGGGCTCCGTCTCGACGACTTCGAGGGTCACCCGTGCCGGAAGTTGAACCCCGACGGCGGTGCCGTTGAAGATCGACAGCACGCAGTTCATGCCTTCCTGCAAATAGATTGCCTGGTCACCAATCACCTCGGCGGGGACGAGGATCTGATCATAGGTCTCCGTATTCATGAAGTGGTAGCCGGCACCGTCCTGGAAGAGATAGCTGAAATTCGAATCCTCGACATAAGCGCGTTCAACCTGCTCGGTTGTCTTATAGCGGTCGGTTGTTTTGACGCCGTCCGAGAGACGCCGCATATCAATTTGCGTGGTTGGCGTGCCTTTGCCGGGATGAAAACTTTCCGCGGTCAAAACAACGTAAAGCTGACCATCCTCGCGCTCGATAATATTGCCTTTGCGAATTGAACTGGCGATGACTTTCACTGCTTTTCCCTTATTCGAAGACTTGAGTTCCCGGGCGCCTTGTCGCAAGGCCCCGGCGCTGACGCGTCAATAGCTGGGCGGGACAATACCCATGTTGCGGCTTTTCGCTAGAGTTTTCGGGCCATTTTCAGGCCATGACGGCCGCAAAAATGCGCTAAAGAAACATCTGCAAACCCTTCGGCCGCTCTTCCAGTGAAATGGCGCAATGAACACATCGTCTCCCGAACCATCGCCGTGGTGGCACCCGCATATTCACCGCGACCGGCGGCCTTTCCTCCTTGGCCGCGCGAAGATGGCGGCCGCGGCGCGCGCTTTTTTTTCGAGTGAATCCTTTCTCGAGGTCGATACGGCGATTCTCCAAGTCTCGCCCGGAAACGAAGCCCATATCGGTGCTTTCCGGACCGAAATTTTGGACGACACCGCTACAAAATCAACACTCTATCTGCATAGCTCGCCGGAATTCGCAGCCAAAAAGCTGCTCGCCGCCGGCGAACAGCGCATCTTTAGCTTCGCGCATGTGTTCCGGAACCGCGAACGGGGACGGCTTCACCATCCCGAATTCACCATGCTTGAATGGTACCGGGCGGGCGAGCCCTATCAAAGATTGATCGAGGACTGCATGGGCCTTCTCGCGCGCACGGTTGCCGCGGCGGGCAGCCGGGATCTGCGCTTTGGCGGCCATGTCGCCGACCCGTTCGAGGAGCCGGAAATCCTGACCGTGGCCGAGGCGTTCGACCGCTATGCGGGCATCGATCTTATCGCCACGCTCAAGGAGCCCGAAGCCGATCGCGAAGCGCTCGCGCACGGCGCCCGCAGCCATGGGCTGAGAGTCGCCGCGGACGACAGCTGGCGGGATATTTTCAGCAAGATCCTCACCGCGATGATCGAGCCGCAGCTCGGCCACGGCCGCCCGACGATCCTCATGGACTATCCGGCAAGCGAGGCGGCGCTCGCCAAATTGCAGCAAGACCCGCGTTTCGCCGAGCGCTTCGAACTTTATGCCTGCGGCGTCGAACTCGCCAATGGCTTTGGCGAATTGACGGATGCATCCGTTCAACGCCACCGGTTTGAGGCGGCCATGGCGGAGCGGTTCAGGGTTTATGGCGAGGCCTATCCGATCGACGAGGATTTTTTGCAGGCTCTCGCGATCATGCCGCAGGCGAGCGGGATCGCGCTTGGCTTCGACAGGCTGGTGATGCTCGCCACCGGCGCCTCCCATATCGAGCAGGTGATATGGACGCCCGTTCAGAAGGGCACGGCCGAAGGATGAGGGACCCCTCGGCACCCTTGCGCAGCGCCGCGGACCTTGTGGAAGCTGGCCTTTTGCCGGAAGCCCAAGGGGAGGCGGTCGAGCGGATCGCCGCCAGCTATGCGATTTCCGTGACTGGCGCGGTCGCGGCGCTGATCGACCGGGCCGATCCTCTCGATCCGATCGCCCGCCAGTTCGTTCCGGATTTGGCTGAACTCACGGAGTGGCCCGGCGAAATGCCGGATCCGACCGGCGATCTTCTGTTCAGCCCGGTCGAAGGCATTGTCCACCGCTACCCCGACCGCGCCCTGCTGAAGCTTTTGCATATTTGTCCGGTCTATTGCCGGTTCTGTTTTCGGCGCGCGATTGTCGGCCCAAACAGCCCAGCGCATCTTTCGAAAGCAGCGTTGGACACAGCCCTCGGCTATATCGCGGACCATCCGGAACTCTGGGAAGTTATTCTGACCGGCGGCGATCCGCTGACCTTGTCGGCGCGCAGGCTCACGGAGATCATGGCCCGGCTGAGCGCCATCGATCATGTGAAAATCCTCCGTCTGCATACGCGGGTGCCCATCGCCGATCCCGCCCGGATCACGGCGGAGCTTGCGCGCGTTTTGCTTGCCTCCGGCAAGACGGTCTATGTCGCCTTGCATGCCAATCATCCCCGCGAATTGTCCGCAGCGGCGCGCGCCGCCTGCGCCAAGTTGATCGAAGCCGGCATCCCGATGCTCAGTCAGAGCGTGCTGCTCGCAGGCGTCAACGACGATATCGAAGTTCTGACGGCGCTCATGCGCGGCTTCGTTGAAGCCCGCATCAAGCCTTATTATCTGCACCAGCTCGATTTCGCACCGGGAACCTCGCATTTCCGGGTGCCCATCGCCAAAGGCCGCGACTTGATGCGGCAGCTGCGCGGCCGTGTGTCGGGTCTCTGCCAGCCTCATTACATGCTGGATATTCCCGGCGGCCACGGCAAGTCACCGATTGGCCCTAATTATCTCACACATTCGCGCGGCGAAGCTTATTCTATTACCGATTACGAAGGCCGGCCGCACGTCTACCCGCCAGAAGCCCGCGAGAGCGGCGAAAGGCGCGGCACCAACCCTGGGTTGCCGGAGGAGCATGATTGAGCGAAAACCCCCAACGCTCCGATTCGCTCTGATTATGGTCATGCGTCACAGGCTGGCCGCGCCACTCGCTGTCCGGGAGAAGCCGTGCTGAAAACTCTTGCTTGCTTGATTGGCCTTTTTGCGCTCGTAGCGGCGGCGCCCCCCTATGGCCACTCTCATGCCAAACCCGCGGCGGTCCACAAGCAGGACCAGAAGCGAGCCGACGCGCCCAACCCACCGGCCGCGAGCCCCCTGGCGGCGGAGCCCATGGGACCGCCCGCGCCGCCGCCGCCCGCACCGCCGCCGCCGGAGAAAGCGCCCATTGGCCCGGCGCTCGACAAACTGAGTGCTTCCCTCAAGCAAATCGAAGCCAGCCTCGAATCGCGTGATCTGACCGATGCCGACCTCCAGGCCTTGCGTCAGCAGGTCGATCCGATTTCAGCCGCGGTCAACGATACCATCGACCGCCTGACGCCCCGCCTTTCCGCGATCAAGACGCGCCTCGACCAGCTTGGCCCGAAACCGGATGATCAAGCGCCGCCCGAAAGCCCGGCGGTGACGGCGGAGCGCGCCGACCAGCAAAAGCTTTATAACGACAGCGACGAGCTTTTGAAACGCGCGAGAGCTCCTCGGGGTCGAGGCCGATCAAACCGCCGCCAGGATCACGGCGCGGCGGCGCACCTTATTTACGAGCTCGCTGTTCGCGCAGGCGGCAAGCCTCGCAAACCCAACTCTCTGGGCCGACGCCTGGCGCGAAGCACCGGCCGACACGGCCGTCATCAAAGGGCTTTTCAACACCTGGATCGACGGCATCAACTCAAGGCTCGATGGCCAGCGCCTGCCAATTTTCTGGGGTGCGCTCGCCCTAATCGTTGGGCTTTATCTGCCGATTGCGTGGCTGGCGCGCCGCGTCCTTGCCCGCAATGGGGCGGCGCACGAGCCAAGCCGCTTTCTCAAGGTTCTTGGGGCCTGGTGGATCGCGCTCGTGATCGCTATCCCCGCCTTCGCGATGGTCGCCATCATCGGCCTTGTGTTCCAGTATTTCAATCTCACCAATGCGAATCTACAGCCCTTCATGCAAGCCACCAGCGAGGCGGTGATCCGCATCGCCGCGGCGGCGGGAATAGCGCGCGGCCTGTTTGCGCCGACCCGCCCCAATTGGCGCCTGCCGAAGCTCAACGACCAAGCTGCGGAAGGAATCGTCCGCGTGGCCATCAGCCTTGCTTGCATCGTTTCCGTCATTCGGCTTTTCGAAGCTCTCAACGACATCGTCGGCGCATCCCTGCCGGTCGCCGTCGCGATGCGCGGGCTTGCCGCTCTGACGGGGGCCGTCATGCTCGCTGTCGAGCTGTGGCGCTTCGGCGGCACTTTGGATCCCGATGATTGCTTCGGCCCCGAGCTCGCCAAGGGGAGAGATTGGTTCGACCTCTTGCGCATGGTGTCCTGGGTGGTGTCTTTCGCCATCGCCGTCGCGGTCCTGACCGGCTACACCGCGTTTGGCAGTTTCCTTCTTGAGCAATTTTTCCGGATTTGCGCTGTGAGCAGCCTGCTGTGCATGTCGATTGCTCTCACCGAGGAGGCGATCAGCGCGGGCCTTGCGCCAACAACGAGGCTCGGGCAGCGGCTGATCACCAGCATCGGCTTCAATCGCAAATCGCTTGAACTGACCGGCGTCCTCATGTCCGGCGTGATCAGGCTTGTGCTTTTCGCGGTCGCGGCCGGTCTCGTCCTGGCGCCCTGGGGGCTGCAGCGAAGCGATGTCCCGATCGATTTCAGTGCCGCCTTTTTTGGCTTCAGGGTCGGCGACGTCACGATCTCGCCGTTCAGCATCTTCATCGCCATCGGCCTTTTCGCCCTGGCCTTCGGGATTTTTCACGCGGTGCTGCAATGGGTCGATTCCAAGTTGTTTCCGCAGATGAACTTGGACCTCGGCCTGCGCAATTCGATCAGGACGAGCCTCGGCTATCTGAATTTTCTGATCGCCTCCGGATTGGCCCTTGGCTACCTCGGATTGAACTTCGAAAAGCTCGCGCTTGTGGCGGGCGCCCTCTCCGTCGGTATTGGTTTCGGTCTCCAGTCGATCGTCAACAATTTCGTTTCGGGTCTGATCCTTTTGTGGGAGCGCGCCGTCAGGGTTGGCGATTGGATCGTGGTCGGGGCCGACCAAGGCTTCGTCCGCCGCATCAATGTTCGTTCGACCGAAATCGAGACGTTTGACCGGGCGCAGGTGATCATCCCGAACTCGAGCCTCGTCACTGGCGTCGTCACCAATCTCGTGCGCAACGACCGCACAGGCCGTGTGGTGATCCCTCTCACGGTCGCGGCATCCGCCAATCCGGAGAAAGTTCGCGAGGTTTTGGTTGCGATCGCCAAGGCAAACCCGCTCGTTTTGACCATACCCGCGCCGCAAATCCTGTTCACCGGAATGTCCGCCAGCGCGCTCAACTTCGAGCTGCGCGTCTTCGTCGGCGACGTGGAAACCAGCTTCCGCGTCAAGAGCGACCTTAACTTCGAGATTTTCAGGCGATTTAAGGAGGAAAAATTCTTCGACACGCCGGCGCCGGATGCCACCAAGATCGAGATTGTCCGCTTCGAAAATTTGGCAAGCCTATCGCCACCCCATGATAACCTTGATGACTTCGCCGATGACTTCGCCGCGGCGCATCCGGCAAAACGCGGCGTGCCAGGAAGATGAGGCGGCCCCCTTCTCTTGCCGAGGTTTGATCCGGCAGGCTTGCGGCAGCGGGGATTGACCGAAGGACACGCAATGGCAGACAGTCTTTTAGAACGGCGGCGGATCGAAGCCGAATTCGCCAAGGCCATCCTCGAAGGTCTCGCCGAGGAGATCGGCCACGAACGGGCGCTCGAAATCCTTGCCAAAACGGTGATCGGGCTGGCCACGAAGGCGGGTCAGGGCTTCGCAGAACAAAGCTGTCAACAAACCGACAAAATGGCACAAAGCAAACCTGCCGATCTCTTGGCCTATGCGGACATCTTGGGCGTTTGGCAGCAAGACGGCGCCTTGACGATCGATCTCAAGGTGAAGGCGAGCGATCGACTCGAATTCGACGTCAAGCGTTGCCGATATGCCGAAATGTACCGCGAACGCGGCATGGCGGACCTCGGCCGCCTTCTGTCCTGCAACCGGGATGGCGCCTTTTGCAAGGGCTTCAATCCGGCGATCCGTTTGACGCGCTCGCAGACCATCATGGAAGGCGTGTGATTTCCGCTACGAAATGGCAAAAGTCACCTGAACGAAATTCCGCTTTGCCGGGCGAGGGGAACGCGCGGGTGCAAGCGGTCTTGAGCAGGCCGGCCCGCGCCGCAGGGATCGCGGGCGGCGCCGGGCCGCTGCGCCGCATGAACCAAATCGTGAGCCAGTTCGGCTAGGATTCCTTCAGCGACGCGCTATAACGGTTCCGGCACGGCCGCGGCGCTCACAGTCATGCGCGGGCGCCGGCTCCTTTGTTGATTCCTTGATGTTCGTTGACCAAAGCCAAGCGCATGACCGCAAAAAAGGTTGCAGGGTTTTTGCATAAGATCCTGCGACAGAACAAAGACTATAGAAACCGTGAGCGATTCGACTTGAAGCGGCTAGGCACGTGACTTTATACTCTCGCGGCAAGCGTTCGATCACAGACCGCGAGAGTGAGCGTGGCAAGCGGACACGATCGGCGATTGTGCTCCCGTGCCGGCACGCCACCGCAATAATTTGGAGGATGTCCAATGGCACTGCAACTGGGCGACACCGCCCCCGACTTCGAAGCCAACACCACCGAAGGCCGCATCCGTTTTCACGACTGGATCGGGGATTCTTGGGCGGTCTTGTTTTCGCATCCGAAAGACTTCACGCCTGTCTGCACAACCGAGCTCGGCTATATGGCGAAACTCAAGCCGGAGTTCGACCGCCGCAACACCAAGATCATTGGGCTCAGCGTCGATCCGGTCGAAAATCACAAGTCGTGGGCGGCGGATATCGCGGAGACGCAAGGGGCCGCGCCGAACTACCCCATGATCGGCGACACCGATTTGAGCATCTCGAAACTTTATGGAATGCTCCCTGCCAGCGCCTCGGGTGACCCTTCCACACGGACGCCGGCCGACAATCAGACGGTGCGCAATGTGTTCGTCATTGGGCCGGACAAGAAGATCAAGCTTATTATCGTCTATCCCATGACGACGGGACGCAATTTCGACGAAGTGCTGCGCGTGATCAACTCGTTGCAGCTGACCGCCAAACACAAGGTGGCAACGCCCGTCAACTGGAAAGAGGGCGAAGACGTCATCATCGCCGGGTCGGTATCCGACGAGGATGCCAAGAAGATCTACCCGCAAGGCTGGAAGGCGCCGCGCCCCTATTTGCGGATCGTGCCGCAGCCGCGCGGCTAAAGCGGCCTTGGCCGGAATTCCTTGGATGCTCCGGCGGTCTCACCGAGGCGACGGACAGGATCATGCGCAACTCATGATCCTGTTCGAGGGTGCGGTTTTTGCGCGGTGCTTGGCCTGACCGGCGGCGATCCCTTGACTTGGTTGTTCGCGGCACGGGATTATGAGGGCCGCATGTGATTTTCGTCGCGTTGGTTTTCCACGGCCTCTGCGGCTGCGATCCATCGTTGCCCGGGGACTGATCCGTCACCCATTTTTGAGGAACACTCATGGCCCAAACAGCCGCGAAACAGAGCGAAACCCCTGAGGCGGCGCATCTCCCCGGCCGCGGCCGCATTTATGACTCGATCACCGAGACGATCGGCAACACGCCGCTCGTGCGTCTCAAGAAGATCGCCAAGGAAAAGGGCGTCAAGGCCAACCTTCTCGCCAAGCTCGAATTCTTCAATCCGATCGCCAGTGTGAAGGACCGGATCGGCGTCCATATGATCTCGGTGATGGAAGCGGCTGGCGAGATCACACCTGGCAAAACCACCCTCATCGAGCCGACGTCCGGCAATACCGGCATCGCGCTGGCTTTCGTCGCGGCGGCGCGCGGCTATAGGCTCATTCTGGTCATGCCGGAATCGATGTCGATGGAGCGCCGCAAAATGCTCGCGCTGCTCGGCGCCGAACTCGTCCTCACCCCAGCGCCGCAAGGCATGAAGGGGTCGATCGCCAAGGCTCAGGAACTCGCCGACGCGACACCCGGCGCCGTGATCCCAAGGCAGTTTGAAAACCCGGCGAATGTGGAAATCCATCGCCTCACGACGGCCGAGGAAATCTGGAACGACACCAAAGGCGAGATCGACGTTTTTGTTTCCGCTGTCGGCACCGGCGGAACCATCACCGGCGTCGCGCAAGTTCTAAAGCCGCGCCGGCCTTCTCTGAAAGTCATCGCTGTCGAACCGGAGGATTCGCCGGTTCTCTCCGGCGGGCAGCCGGGACCGCACAAGATTCAAGGTATTGGCGCCGGTTTCGTTCCGGCCATCCTCGACCGCTCCTTGATCGACGAAGTCGTGACGGTCGGCAATCAGACGGCCTTCGACACGGCGCGGCTCGTCGCGCGCCTGGAGGGCATCCCCGTTGGAATCTCCTCGGGCGCCGCCGTCGCCGCCGCGCTCGAAGTGGGGCTGCGCCCAGAATTCGAAGGCAAAAACATCGTCCTCATCATCCCCTCCTTCGCCGAGCGCTATTTGTCGACCGCGCTGTTCGAAGGGCTTTGAGAAAAATCGAGATCAGCGGGCGTAAGCCTTGCCGCGAATGGAAGGAAATTTTGGGGGTTGGACCAGAGCAAAGCCCAGCCACTTGGCATGGGAATTGCTGATAGAGGAGGTTCAAAGATGGAGATTTTTCCCATGATGGAACTCATCCTATTCGCGACGGCCCTCACTTCGACGATGGCAACAGCCTTTTTCTTGAGCCGTCACCGCTTTGCCTCCTTGCCCGTCCGGGCAGGTCGCCGCGGCCGTCAAAGATAAATCGGCACGGGCCGAAAGGCCAATTTACCCGCCGCTTACGAGAGACTCTCTTTTGCCTTGTCCATCGGGGCAGCGAAGAGTGTTCGTCTTAGATTAAATCTTTTGCCGGCCTCTGCGCCTCGGGATGTCCCACGCCATATCTTGAAGGAGCCCGAGCCGCGGGGATCTTTCAAGAGCAGGCATCTTTCAAGAGGAGGGAGGGCCGCGAGCCCTTTCGAACCCGAGAATCCCGTGCGTTCGCGTCGCGCGGGCCGCGAATATTGGGGTTGTTTTTTAAGCAGGCGCCCTGCCCGTCACGCAAGGGCTCTTCCCGGAACAAAGCCGCAGAGCGAAATCAGCGCTTGCCTTGGCTTGACCTCTTCTGATAGCTGCTCCGCTGACGCATGAGCCGGAAGCGCACAGAGGGCGGGATCGCGCTCAAATCACGCCTCCATCATGTTTCACCGGACGGCGGCAATTCGAGTGCGGCGCTCGCTCCTTCCTGGACCAACAGGGCCACCGCCTTCGTTCTCTTGCCGCGATGACCGCTTTCTCGAGGGTTTCCATGTCTTCCAGCCGGTTCGAAGTGCTCGGTCTTGGTAACGCCATCGTCGACGTTATCAGCAGGACCGACGATGATTTCCTCGTCGCCCAAGGTCTGCACAAAGGCGGCATGACATTGATCGACGAGGCGCGCGCCGAGGCCCTCTATAAGGCGATGGGTCCTGCAACCATCGTGTCCGGCGGATCGGCCGCCAATACGATGATCGGCGCGGCGAGTCTTGGCTGCAACGCCGTTTTCATAGGCAAATTGAAGGCCGATGAAGCAGGGATCGCCTTCGCGCATGATATCCGTGCCGCCAAAGTCGGTTTTTCGACACCCTTCGCTGAGGATGGCCCTGCCAGCGGACGCTGTCTTGTGCTGGTGACGCCGGATGGACAGCGCACGATGAATACGTTTTTGGGCAGCTGCCAGAACCTGTCCGAGGCGGATGTCGATGAGGACCTCGTTAGACAAGCAAAGATCGTCTATCTGGAAGGCTACCTCTGGGATCCGCCCGCCGCGAAAGCCGCTTTGGCAAAGGCCGCGAAAATCGCCCGCGCGGCGGGGCAGAGAGTGGCTTTGACCCTGTCTGATTCCTTTTGCGTGGATCGTTACCGCGAGGAATTTTTTGGGCTCATCCGCTCGGGAACGGTGCAAATCCTCTTCGCCAACGAAAGCGAGCTGCATTCACTTTATCAAACCGCGGATTTCGAGACCGCCGCCGCGCAACTGCGGGCTGAGAATATCCTTGGCGTGGTGACGCGCTCGGAGCTCGGCTCGGTCGTCATAACAAAAGATGAAGTTCTCGCCGTGCCAGCCTTCCCCGTCGAGCGCGTTGTCGATACGACGGGCGCCGGTGATCTCTTCGCCGCCGGATTTCTCGCGGGGCTCAGCAAGAACCAAAGCCTCGAAACCTGCGCGCGTCTTGGCGCGCTCGCCGCCAGCGAAATTATCCAGCACATCGGCGCGCGGCCGCTCACCAATCTTAGCGAACTCGCCGCGCAGAACGGCCTTTCGATCTAAGCGCGCCCCTTCCCGGCACCGCGCCGCTCGCGCGCGCCAAGCTCATTCTTTTCCTTTGACCACGGGAGCCAAATCCAGCGGAGAGCGTTATAGAACTAAAACAAGGAGAGAGCGCCATGGAGCTGATCTCACGCCGCAATATGTTGTCTGTTGCGGCCGCTGGAGGCCTCCTCACAACAGCGGCAAGCGCGCAATCTCCGGTGCCGCAACCCGAGCGGCCCGGTCACGGCGGGACCGAGCCAGGGCCACGCAATTTGGAGCGGGACCGGCAGAACCCCGATATGCTGGTGCCGCCCGCCACCGACCACGGAACCTTACCGAATTTACGTTTTTCCTTTTCCGACGCCCATATGCGGCTGGAGACGGGCGGTTGGACGCGCCAGGTGACCGTCCGCGAGCTCGGGGTTTCCAAGGACATCGCGAGCGTGAACATGCGGCTGAATGCCGGCGGCGTGCGTGAACTTGCACTGGCACAAGGCGGCCGAGTGGGCCTATATGCTCTATGGGACGGCCCGCATCACCGCCGTCGATGCGCAAGGGCGCAACTTCGTCGACGACGTTGGTGTCGGCGATCTGTGGTATTTTCCCGCCGGCATCCCCCATTCCATCCAAGGGCTCAGCCCGGATGGATGCGAATTTCTTCTCGTTTTCGACGATGGCGAATTCGACGAAGACAATACGTTTCTCATCACGGATTGGTTCAAGCATATACCGAGTGAAGTGCTGGCCAAGAATTTTGGCGTATCGGCCTCGCTCTTCGGACACACGCCCGACCCCAGTGAGCGCTATATCTTCCCTGCCCCGGTGCCGGGCCCACTGAACACCGACAAAATCGCGGGCGCGACCGCCGTGCCGCAGAGTTTCAGCCATAAAATGATGGCGCAGCAGCCGGTCAAGACCAAGAGCGGATCGGTCCGGATCACGGATTCCAGTGTGTTTCCGGTTTCCACAACGATCGCGGCGGCGCTGGTCGAAATTGATCCAGGAGGGATGCGAGAGCTGCATTGGCATCCCAATACGAATGAATGGCAATATTATATCGAGGGCGAGGCCCGCATGGGCGTGTTCGGCGCCTCGGGTCAGGCCCGCACCTTCGATTTCCGAGCGGGCGATGTCGGCTATGTGCCTTTCGCCATGGGGCACTATATCGAAAACACCGGGACCAAGCCGGTGCGCTTTCTCGAAGTGTTCAAAAGCAGCACTTATGCCGATGTGTCTCTCCACCAGTGGATGGCATTGACGCCCCCGGAGTTGGTCGAGGCGCATCTGAACCTCGGCGCGGAGGTGATTGACGCGTTGCGCAAAGGCAAGACGCCGGTCGTGCCCGACTAGGTCTTTTTTCTCAGCGTGGGTGTGAGCGCCGCCATGCCAGAGGTGCACAAAATTTCGTGCGGGAACCATCTTGCCTGGACGGAGTTTAACGATAAAGCGCTGAAGATCACTCGGGCGCCAGAAACACCTGCACGAGGGAGGCTTGCATGAGTTCGGACTCCGCCCAACCAACCGGCCCGGATTTGCGGCAAGGCGTCGCGTTCAGCGATCTCGCGGACGGCGGCATGCTGGCCGGCCATGTTGGCGATGAGCCCGTGTTGCTCGCCCGCCGGGGCGAAGACGTCTTTGCGATCGGTTCTGTTTGCACCCATTATGGCGCGCCGCTCAGCGACGGTCTCATTGTGGGCGAGACGGTTCGCTGTCCGTGGCATCACGCCTGTTTCTCTTTGCGCACCGGCGAGGCGCTTCGGGCGCCTGCTTTGAACCCGGTTTCCTGCTGGCAGGTCGAACGGCAGGACGGGATCGTTTATGTTCAAGAAAAACGTGAAGCCATGCCGCGGCGCACTGTTTCTTCGCCGCGTCTGCCTCGAAACGTCGTCATCGTGGGGGGCGGCGCCGCGGGCAATGCCGCCGCCGAAACGCTCCGGAAAGAGGGCTATGCGGGTGGCATCACACTCTTGAGCGCCGATGACAGCGGTCCCTATGACCGGCCCAACCTCTCCAAGGGCTTTCTTGCAGGAACAGCGGAAGCGGACTGGATTCCCTTGCGATCGCCGGACTTCTACACAAAGCATGGGATCGAGCTCAGGCTCGCGACCCGCGTTGCCGCGCTCGACCTCTCGAACCGCAAGGTCAGGCTCGCCGATGGAAGCGAACTCGCTTATGACACGCTTCTCCTTGCCACCGGCGCCGAGCCCGTGCGGCTTTCCATCCCTGGCGCCGACCTTCCGCAGGTGCATTATTTGCGCACGCTGGCCGACAGCCGCGCTCTTGTCGGCAAGGCTCAGGCGGCGCGCCGGGCCGTTGTGATCGGCGCGAGTTTCATCGGTCTCGAAGTGGCGGCATCGCTGCGCGCCCGCGCGCTCGATGTCGATGTCGTGGCCCCTGAGGCGGTCCCGATGGAGCGGATATTGGGCGCGGACGCCGGAAATTTCATCCGGCACATCCATGAGGAGCACGGAGTCAAGTTCCACCTCGGCACGACGGCGGTATCGATCTCGGAGCGAAGCGTCGCTTTGCAAAATGGCGAGACCCTCGACGCCGATCTTGTCGTCGTGGGGATCGGCGTGCGGCCCTTGACGTCACTCGCCGAACAAGCAGGACTTTCAATCGACCGCGGTGTCGTGGTGAATGAATATCTCGAGACGCGCGCCCCGGGAGTCTTCGCGGCGGGCGACATCGCGCGCTGGCCCGACCGGCTCACCGGCGGCCCGCTTCGCATCGAGCATTTCGTCGTCGCCGAGCGGCAGGGACAAACCGCCGCGCATAATATCCTCGGCGCCGAGGAACGGTTCGACGCCGTGCCCTTTTTCTGGACCGAACAATATGATCTTGCGCTCGCCTATGTCGGGCACGCCGAACGATGGGACAGGACAGACATCGATGGCAGTCTTGACGCGCGTGACTGTGCAATCACCTACTATCGCGGGGATCAGAAATTGGCGGTTGTAACGATCGGCCGCGACCGCGAGAGCCTCGAAGCCGAAGCCGCCATGGAGCGCTTCATCGCCGCGCAGCATCGGTGAAGACGACAAGACGCAGAAAGACGCCGACGACCGCCATGCACTCAACTGGGCAGCGCCGCGCGATCGGCGAAGATGCGGATTGTTCCGCGTGTCGCGAGGCGGGCCGCAGGCAATGTCATGTCATTTGCGAGAACGCGCGAAAGAATATCCCGCTTTTTCGCGCCGGACACGACGAATAAAATCTCGCGGCTCGATTCCAGGGCCGGATAGGTCAGCGAAATGCGCGGCTCGGGCTTTGCCCCAATGACCGGCGTCACCCAGGTGCTGCGCTCATCGAGCGCTTTGGTTCCCGGAAACAGCGAAGCGATGTGACCATCCTCGCCAAGGCCGAGCAATGTCATGTCGAACAACGGACGCCGCGGATCGAGCGTCATGCTCCCGTAAAGCCCTTGCAGAGTTTCCTCATATAACGCGGCGGCTTTTTCGGGCGTCCCGGCTTGCGTCAAAATGGGGTGAATCTGCGAGGGCGGAATGGCTACATGGTCGATGAAGGCCTCCCGCGCCATGCGAAAATTGCTCTCTGGATGATCCATCGGCACGAAGCGTTCATCGCCCCAGAAAAGATGGAGCTTTGGCCATTCGGGGCAAACGCCCAAATCCCCGGTCCCGAGCAGCTCATAGACACGCTTCGGGGTCGAGCCGCCGGAAAGGCAGAGGCCAAAACGCTCCGCCGCATTGGAAATAGCGGCCGCGACAAAGCGCGCGACAAGCTGGGCCAAGGCCTCCGCATCCGCCGCAGCTTCGATGACCGGCGCGGGCGTCATGACGGCCCGGTGCCCGCTGGCGCGGCATCCTTCCAATCCACTTGAAATGAGGGACCGCTTTCCTCGCGCATGCCGCTCCTCCACGCATGATTCGCGTTAACTTTGTCCGGCGTGATTTTAGGAGGGATGCTCGACATGGCCGCCGAATTTAGCGCGCATCGCCGACAAAAGCTTGTCGCCAAAACTGTGCTCTTCGCGCGAGCGGAAACGTTCGAAGAGGGATGCGGCAAGAACATTGGCCGGAATGGCCTCTTCGATCGCCGCGTCGATCGTCCAGCGGCCTTCGCCCGAATCCTCGACCGCGCCAATGAATTTCGCCAGGCTCGCGTCCTCGGCGAGCGCCATGGCGCTGAGATCGAGAAGCCATGAGGAAATCACACTGCCGCGCCGCCACACTTCCGCGATATCGGCAAGATCGAGCGTGTAGCGCTCGCCTTCGGGAACGCCAGGGCCGGCCTTGCCGCGCAAAATATCGAAACCCTCCGCATAGGCCTGCATCAGCCCATATTCGATCCCATTGTGGACCATCTTGACGAAATGCCCGGCCCCCGCCGGTCCAGCGTGAATATAGCCATGTTCGGCGCGAGGATCGCGCCCGGCTCTACCGGGAGTTCGGGCGATGGCGCCGAGCCCGGGCGCCAAAGTTTTGAAAATGGGATCGAGATGATCGATAGCCGCCTTCGTCCCGCCGATCATCATGCAATAGCCGCGTTCGCGCCCCCATATCCCGCCGGACGTGCCAACATCGACATAGGCGATGAGCTTGGCTTCCAGCGCTTTCGCGCGTCTTATGTCGTCCTTGTAAAAGCTATTGCCGCCATCGATCAGAATATCCCCGGCACTTAGCACTTCGCTCATGCGGGCGATCACACCCTCGGTGATCGCGCCGGCCGGAAGCATGACCCATACCGCGCGTGGCGCATGGAGCTTTGCGACGAGATCGGGCAAATCCGTTGCGGGCGTCAGCCCTTCGGCCGTAAGTTCGGCGACCGGCTTTGGCGCCTGGTCGTAAACCACGCAATGATGTCCGGCGCGGTGCAGCCGCCGCGCGATATTGCTTCCCATCCGGCCGAGGCCAATGATCCCCAGTTGCATGGCCAAACCTCTTTCTCGGTCGCGCTCAGTTCGGGCGCACTCTTTCGCGGCAGGCGATCCTGTTGTAAAGCGCCCTTAAGGAACGCGCCACCGAAACATAAGTTCGAACATCCCCGCTTTCGGCAATAAGCGCCCTTTGCAAGCCCCGGGCAATCCTTTCCGGTGCCGCGCCTGCAGTGCAACGCGCGTGCTCCTTTCAAGGAGGCGAAGGCAGCAGAGCGATAAGTTTCCCTTGCAGGAGTTTTACGTGGCGATTTCTTCTCCTTTCGCGAAAATCGAAAAGCTCTTCCTCGCCCGATGGATGCTCGCCGGGCTCTTTTGCGTTTTGCTGAGCGCGGCATCCTTTGGCAAGAATGATCGCTTGGCAAGCTGCCGCGCCGGCGACCCCGAGGCACGGATCGCGGCGTGCACGGACATCCTTGCGCGCGGGAAGAAGGAGAGCAAGCGCAATCAGATCGCCGCTTACATCAATCGAAGCAGCGCCTATCGCGCCACGGGCGATCTCGACCGCGCGACCGCCGATCTCGACGAAGCGCTGCGCCTCAATCCAAACTCGCCTCTCGCCCTTCGAAAGCGCGCGTCGATCTCTCAAGAAAAGGGCGATCTCGACCGGGCCATAACCGATTACAATGCGGCTCTCGCGGCGCAGCCAAAATCCGCCGAGGCTTCCTTCGGCCGGGGCGAGGCCTATCGCGCAAAGGGCGATTTCGACCGCGCCATCGCGGATTACGGCACGGCGCTGCGGTTCAACAAGAATTTGGCGGCGGCTTATGGCGGCCGGGCGAGGGCCTATCGGGCCAAGGGGGAACTCGACAAGGCTTTGTCCGATTTCGGCGAGGCCGCGCGTCTCGATCCGAAATCAGCTTTCATATATCTCGAGCGCGGCGCCGCCTATCAGGCCAAGGATGATCTCGATCATGCCATTGAAGATTACGGCCAGGCGCTCGAACTCGATCCCAAGCTTGCCACGGCCTACAATAAGCGTGGCGTGGCTTTTGCCGCCAAGGGTGACTTTGCAAAGGCGCTCGCCGATTTCAGCGAGGCGGTGGCGCTTGATCCCAAATTTGCGGACGCCTTCCTCAACCGGGCCAGCGCCTATCGCGGCCAAGATGATCTCGAACACGCGCGTCAAGACCTCGAGACCGCACTCAAGCTCGACCCGGGGCTCACCCCGGCGAAAGACGCGCTCGATGAGATAAATAGGCGCCTCG
Source organism: uncultured Alphaproteobacteria bacterium (assembly GCA_963784075.1). Classification (GTDB taxonomy): domain Bacteria; phylum Pseudomonadota; class Alphaproteobacteria; order Rhizobiales; family Beijerinckiaceae; genus Methylocapsa. Next base: position 41,942 of record CAWAQW010000026.1, read on the forward strand.
CCGAGAGCGTCACGCCGCCACCCCCCGCGCATGAATTACCAAATTTGCCGTGGCCGCTCGCCCTGCCCTTTGCCGGCATGCTGCTTTCGATCGCGCTGGGACCGCTCGTCGTCAAGGAATGGTGGCATATCCATTATGAGAAGGCCGCGGCTTTCTGGGCGGCCCTTACGCTGGCCGGCCTTGCGATGGCCGTTGGTCCCTCCGCGGCGATGGCGGAGGTTCGTGCACACTATGGTGCTCGAATATCTGCCTTTCATTCTCATGCTCTTTGCGCTTTTCACCGCCGCGGGAGGCATATTCGTGGAAGGTGAGCTCAAGGGTTCACCGCCGGTCAATACGACAGTTCTCGCCGTTGGAACGATCATCGCCAGCCTCATCGGAACCACCGGCGCCTCGATGGTCCTGATCCGGCCCCTGCTTCGCGCCAACAAGGCGCGTCCCTTCAATGCCCATGTGGTGGTTTTCTTCATTTTTCTCGTCTCGAACATTGGCGGGGCGTTGACACCGCTTGGCGATCCCCCATTGTTCCTCGGCTATTTGGAGGGCGTGGATTTCTTCTGGACCCTGCGCGCTTTATGGCCGCATACTTTGTTCACGGCTGGCGTCTTACTGGCGATTTTTTTCCTCATTGATTCGTATTTTTACCGGCGCGAGAAGCGCCAGCCCTCCGTTGAGGCCCCAGGGGTAAGACTGCGCGTTGGCGGCCTCGTCAATATGGCGCTCATCGGCATCGTCATTCTCGCCATCGCCGGAAGCGGTTTCTGGCGCCCCGGCATCGGCTTTGAGGTGCTCGGAACGAGGATTGAGCTGCAGAACGCGATCCGTGAATTCGTCATGGTTTTGGTCGGGTTGGCTTCGCTTCGCTTGACAAGCCCGGGCCTGCGCGCGGCAAACGGCTTCGAATGGGAGCCAATCAGGGAAGTTGCCTATCTCTTTGCCGGTATTTTCATTTGCATCGTTCCGGTCATGGCCATGATTCATGCCGGCGCGAACGGTCCATTTTCAATGGTGGTCAATGCTCTCGCGCATGCGGATGGAACGCCAAATAACGCCATCTATTTCTGGGTCACGGGGCTTCTTTCGTCTTTTCTCGACAATGCGCCGACCTACCTTGTCTTTTTTCATCTTGCCAGCGGCGATCCGGCCATGCTCATGGGCCCTCTCGCCAAAACATTGACGGCAATTTCGCTCGGCGCGGTGTTCATGGGCGCCAGCACCTATATCGGCAATGCACCCAATTTCATGGTTTACGCGATCGCCCGGCGCGCCGGCGTGAAAATGCCGGGCTTCTTCCTCTATATGATCTGGTCGGCCGCCATTCTCCTCCCCGTCTTCGCGGCGGTCACATGGCTGTTCCTGACATAGTTCAGGATAGGTGTCCCCCGTGGCCGAACCGAAATCGCCAGCGCCGCGCATTCGTTAAGCGCAATTGGCGACTATAAACATGTTATCTTATATAAATAAACAGCGCCTCCCATTGAAACACCGGGCGCGGCAAACTTTCCTGCGTCGATCAAGACAGGCTCTGCGGCATGTCGAAAAAAGCAGACTTGCGGGAAGAATCGTGCAAGGAAAAGGAGTTAGGGACCATGAGCGCTTCGCGACCCTTAACCCTTCCACTTAAGAAGAGACCATAACGGCATGTGAAGCAACAAAGGGCCGGACGTTTTTGAGAGGGTAATGCTCACATGCTGCAAAGCAATTTGGCCAAAGTTGACCACTTTCAACCGGATCACGTTGTCATCGGCGGCAGAACGCTTGAATTCGACAGCATTTTAAATGATGCGTTTTTCACTCCCCGCAAGATTGCCGAATTGAGTAAGACATTCAAGCATAACAAGCCGTTCCCTCATCTTGTTTTTGATAATCTATTCTCTCCAGATCTCTTGGAGCTCATGCTTTTTGATTTTGATCGCTTAAAAGGTGACGATTTACTCCGTTATAATAATACGAACGAAAAGAAATTCGGAACGCGGCCATTTACCCGTCTCGGTCACGCATCCCAGCTCTATTTCAATACGATCCATTCGGCTCGATTTGTTAGCTTCCTTGAGCAAATTACCGGCATTGAACCGCTCATTGCGGACCCCGGGCTCAACAATGGCGGGCTGCATGCGATCCCCACAGGCGGCAAATTCGCGGTGCACATCGATTTTAACCAGCATGAGTACACGAAGCTCGATAATCGCCTGGTCTTTATCACCTATCTCAATAAGGATTGGCTGCCTTCCTACGGCGGAACGCTGGAATTATGGGGCATCGAGGAAGAAAAATGCGAGGCGGAAGTCTTTCCCGTTTTCGGCCGGTCGGTGCTGTTTGCCCATTCTTCCAAAAGCCTGCATGGCCATCCAACGCCAGTCGCCGCGCCCGACCGGCGTCCGCGCCGATCCGCGGCCGCTTATTTTTATACCCATGGCCGTTCGGATGGCGAAAACCCGGACTTTCACACCACGCTCATTTTCCAGCGCCGCAAGGGTTCGCGGAGTGATAAAATCGCGGCCTCCATCAAATATGTGACTCCCCCCGTCATTGTGGATGCGATCCAGAAGCTCAAAGCGTTGTGGAAGAAATAGCTTCTGGCGCGGAAGCTCTGGGTCGCCGGTTGAAAGCCTTGGTGTCAAGGCGCAATATCGTTTTCTTAAAAAGACGTCGCGGGCACATAAGGGTGCCCCGGCAGTGGGCTGCGCGCACGCTCTAAGTTCAACGTTTGTCTCGACGCTCATACCCCAGGATAAGGCCGCATCCGGTGCCAGCAAGCCCGCGACTCGTTAGTCCAGAAAAACGCGACGATGACGCCGAAATCTCCCTGCGCCCCTTGGCGCTCGCCGACTTCACCGGCCAGGAAGCCGCGCGGAAAAATCTGAAGGTCTTCATCGAGGCTGCGAAAACAAGGCAGGAGGCGCTCGATCATGTGCTCTTCGTTGGGCCTCCGGGGCTCGGCAAGACGACTCTCGCAAAAATCGTCGCCCGCGAACTCGGAGCCACTTTCCATTCGACCTCCGGGCCGGTCATCGCGAAAGCGGGCGATCTCGCGGCCCAGCTGACCGGGCTCGAAGACCGCGATGTGCTCTTCATCGACGAAATTCATCGTCTCAATCCGGCGATCGAGGAAATCCTCTATCCGGCCATGGAGGATTACGAACTCGATCTCATCATTGGCGAGGGGCCGGGTGCCCGCTCGGTCAAGCTGCCCCTCAAGCGCTTCACGCTGATTGGCGCAACGACGCGAGCCGGACTTCTGACGACGCCGCTGCGCGACCGGTTTGGTATTCCGCTGAGGCTCGAATTCTACACCGTCACGGAACTGGAAAGCATCGTGCGGCGCGCCGCGCGGGTGCTCGCCACCGCGATCTCCGACGATGGCGCCAATGAAATCGCCAAGCGCGCGCGCGGCACGCCGCGCATCGCAGGGCGGCTTCTGCGCCGGGTTCGCGATTTCGCGATTGTCGACAAGGAGCCGGAAATCACACGGGCCATCGCCGACAAAGTGCTGCGCCTCCTCGATGTCGATGACATCGGGCTCGATACGATGGACCGGCGCTACCTCTCGCTGATCGCTCAGCTCGTTCGGCGGCGGCCCCGCCGGCATCGAGACGATCGCTGCCGCGCTCTCCGAGCCGCGCGATGCGATCGAGGACATCATCGAGCCGTTCCTGATCCAGCAGGGTTTTGTCCAGCGCACGCCGCGCGGAAGAGTGTTGACGGCGCAGGCCTTCCGCCATTTAGGTCTGCCCGAGCCGGTGCGGGAAAAGCCGCCGCTTCCTCTTCTGTTCGAGGATGGCGGGACGGAGGAGTAACGGCAGACGGTTCGCAGCGCGGTCCGGCCCTACCGGTAGGGTGATGGATAGGGACGGACCCAGGTGCGGTTGTCATAGGGCTCATAGCCGCCCGGCGGCGCGCTGGGAGGATAAGCGCTGCCGGGCGAGGGGGGACTAGCCGCCGGGGGGAGTGGCGTAGCCGGCCATAGGAGTTCCCGGATACGCCCCATCGAGCGCCGGATCATAGGGCCGGAGGGAGCCGTCCGGCATGACTCGGCTATTGGTGAACGGCACATAACCGCCCGCGCCATCCGGAACGGAGGGAGGCATGGCGCCGAGATAGCAAAAGAAAAAAAGACATTCGAACATGTCTTTTAAACTCACGGCGCCGCCAATGGTTCCAGCCCGCCGGCCATTTCCGGCGATAAAGTCACATTCGGCCCTTGCTTTCGAGCCGCGTGCGTCCCGCCATCTGGGACTCCCGGAACCTGCGCGCGAAAAACCGCAGCTGCCTTTGTTCCCGGAGGAAGATGGGGCCTAGCGAGAATTTGTCCGCTCTCATGGCGCAATCGTGCAAGGTCGTTTCACGTTGAAACTTGGTGCGATAGGCGATCTGCGCCGACCAACTTTTGCCGCGCCGAATGCCGTAGGAAGACGGCCTACGACTCCTGCGGCGGGACGTGACTTCGAAGTGGCGCTGCTGTCCTAAAGTCTACTTCCAGGCGATGCTGCGAACTTAGAGCATGATCTGTTCAGATTGAAATCGGACCACGCTCTGAGAGTCTCGTAATTATGCCGCAATCCACGGCGGCACACAGAACACGTAGCGAGCCACGCCGCTCGCAATGTCGCGGTCGAGGGGCGATTGCCAAGGGTCGAGCCCCAAATACGAAATCTCCTCGCCATAGAAACCTTCACAAAGCGCGCGCGTTCTATGCCGGCTGATAACCCTACAATTGGAGTGAAGCAATGGGCACCAGCTACAAGAAAGAGCTCAGGAACGATTTGGATGCCTTGCGTCAGGACGTGAGCAGTCTCGCTGATCATTTGACTGGCTTCTTGACGGACAAGGGCGATGAAGTCGCAGGCAGCGCGAAGCAGAGCGTTCAAAATATAGGGGACGCACTCTCTGAAACAGCCGCCAAAAGCCGGTCACTTGCACGTGATGGGTTCGATGGGTTTGGCGAGATCATCGAGAATTCCGTTCGCGAGCGCCCTTTCACCATGCTCGCGATCGCCGCTGGTCTTGGAGCGATCGTCGCAGCTCAGTTACGCCGCTAAATTTCAACGAGATCGCACAGGGATCGTGCAGCGTGCTCACGTCCTTGAGAGAAGACGCAAAAAGAGCAGCCAAAGACGCGGTAGTGTTCGCCTGCGTTGGGATGCTCATCGGCCTGCTCATGGCCGTCGCCCTGTGCTTTCTTACATTCGCGGCGTTCGTCTGGGCCGAGGATCAATACGGCCCGGTCGTCGCTGGCGCCGGCCTCGGCGTTTTCTTTCTGACGCTCGCTGTCGCGGTCTTCGCCGTGGCATCGTTTCGCCGACGCTCGCACTCTCAGCGGGGCCAGGAAACGCGCGTGGAACTCCGGCAAGCCACAGCGAGTGGGTAAGCCCCGGCGAGCGGACAGTGAGTCCGTAGCCATGGCAGCAGGCACGGAACTTTTGCGCCTCATTGGCCCAAGAAGACTCTTTCCAGCATTAGCGCTGAGTGCAATGATTCTTGGGGTTCTGCAGGCTGCTCCGCTCCACGCACGAAGAGCAAGACCGAAGAGGCAAAGTAACGCGGCGCCCCGAGGTTCGCTTCGCGCGACGCCTTAGACGCCTGGGGGGCACTCCGAAACGCCGGCGGCATCTCTACGAAGCGCCGCCGGCTTCTTGTTTGCTAGACTCGCCTTAAGAGGCTTCCGATGAGCGCGACGATGAACAGGACAATGGCCACCCAAAACAGGAGCTTAGCACCTACTAACGCGGTTCCGGCGATGCCGCTGAAACCGAATACCGCCGCGACCAGCGCAACAATCAAAAATACGACGGCCCAATAGAGAAGATTACCCAACAGTTGAAGGCGCCGCCGATAAATAATTCGGGACGAATTCATCTGGCGGAAAACCCTGGACCATTTCATGGGTTGAATGCGGACTGATCTACAGCGCGGAGCGAGTGGTGTGATCAGAGCATGATCCTCGAAAGTGGGAACCCGTTTTCCGAAAAGATCATGCGGAATTCAAAGACCATAGAGCGTGGTGGACCACGCGATGAGCGAGGGGCAGCGCAAAGAAATGGCTTTGGCCAAGCGAAACGGGCAAGTCGGAGCGCGAGGCGACGTCTTAAAATCTAGAGAGAATGGAAGGCGCCATCATCCCCACTATGGCTGAAGCCAACACTGTCATTACGGAGTTAAGCTATGAATGTCCAACCCATGCTGAGTACCCGCCCCCGGGTTCACGGGCAGGCCAATTATACGTTGGTCCTAGCTACGGATGCATGCTTCGATTGTGCTCACGCATGCAGAGCCTGCGCCGATGCATGTCTTGACGAAGAACGGCGAGATGTTCTACGCAACTGTATCCAAATGACTCTCGACTGTGCAGATGTGTGTTTCGCAACCGGTGATTTAGCCATACGGCGCGTCTTGCGTCCAAGGGACATGATGATACGTGGAGCGTGTTTTGATGAAGGATTATGGAACTGATGTTCGCGACATGTGCGGAGGTTTGCCACAACTGTGGAGAGGAATGTATGCGCTATGCGGAAGATCATAAGCACTGCCGAAGTTGCGCCCAGGTCTGCCGATGTTGCGAACAGACGTGCCGCAATGCCGTAGGAGCACTCAAGGTTCACTGATTTTTCAAGAGCTAACGGAGTGCATCGCCTATCGGCACTTACAGGCCGTTCTCCTCACTTGGACGCATAACGTGCATTAGCTAAAATTTAATCTGACATATGGTGTTCTGGCCCCCTGGCACAACGGTAGCCGAGGCGGGGCGCGGAGCGGTCGGGGTTGCGCAGCGCCCCGCCTCGGCGAATTGGAGAACACCATGACCACCGAACAGAAGATCATCCGCGCCAAGGTCGGGCTGCTGGAGCTTGCCAAGCAGCTTGGTAATGTGAGCCAAGCTTGCAAGATGATGGGTTATAGCCGCGACAGCTTCTACCGCTTCAAGGAGCTTTACGACAAAGGCGGCGAGCTGGCGTTGCAAGAGATCAGCCGCAAGAAGCCAGTGCTGAAAAACCGCGTCGCACAGGAGATCGAAGACGCCATCGTGGCGGTTGCCATCGAGCAGCCGGCTTTTGGCCAGGTCCGCGTCGCCAACGAGCTGAGGAAGCGCGGGCTCACGGTCTCGCCCGCCGGCGTGCGTTGCGTGTGGCAGCGTCATGACCTCGAGACCATGAACAAGCGGCTCAAAGCCCTGGAGGCCAAGAGCGCCCAGGAAGGCCTGGTACTGACCGAGGCCCAGCTCGTCGCGCTGGAAAAGGCCAAGACCGAGAAGGAGGCCCATGGCGAATTTGAGAGCGAGCATCCGGGCTACTGCGGCGCCCAGGACACGTTCTATGTTGGCAATCTGAAGGGGGTCGGGCGCGTCTACCAGCAAACCTTCATCGACACCTACGCCAAGGTTGCTTGCGCCAAGCTCTATGATCGCAAGACGCCGATCACGGCGGCCGATCTTTTGAACGACCGCGTGATCCCCTTCTTCGATAGTCATGAGGTTAAGCTGCTACGCATGCTGACCGACCGCGGTAGCGAGTACTGCGGCAATCCAGAGAGGCACGAGTATGAGCTGTATCTCGCGATCGAGGACATCGATCACTCGCGCACCAAGACGAAGAGCCCGCAGACCAACGGTATCTGCGAGCGCTTCCACAAGACCGTGCTCAATGAGTTTTACCGCGTCGCGTTCCGCAAAAAGGTATACCGTTCCATTGACGAGCTGCAGGCCGATCTTGATGTTTGGGTCCGCGAATACAACAAGTCGCGGCCGCATCAAGGCCGCTGGTGCTTCGGCAAAACGCCGATGCAAACGTTCCTTGACGCAATGCCGATGACGAAGGAGAAAATGATCGCCGCTTAACAACGCCGGACACCAAAACCCGATCGCTTAACCAGGCACCGTCTGTCAGATCGAGTCTCGGCTAATACACATAACGCGCGGCTAGGCGCGCACAACCGAAAGCGGCTTCGGTGTACGGCGCGATTTTCATGTAGTTCATGCCATGTGAAGAGCCGCTCGCTCAAGATCACACGTGCCCCACTTTGGATTGCTCCGCTGGACCGTGTCCGGACTCCCTTGCCGGGGATTGTCATCTCCGGCAATCCACCTCCGAAGACGCCCCCCCCCCGAGAAACGTCAGCGGAGGAACTCAAATCTCCTTCCCTCGGTGATGTCGATGCTGATCTTTCCACACCAATCGGACCGGAAATGATTTCAGCCCCGCATACTTTGGCACCAGCTTTGCCATCTGAGCCGTCGCACAGCGCGCCAGCTTCGCCATGACCGTTTCATGGCGATGTCGAAGACGGCAATCGTTAGCTTGGCTTTGTGGCATCTAAAATAATTGCAACCACAGCGATGGTACAGCGTTGTTCGTGCCACCGTTGACAAGCTATCGAATCGAACTACCTCAGCGAAAGGAGCAACTCAAACACAGCTCCCGCTTAAAGGACCGGGGGATGGATATCTTACTAACGGCTGATAATGACTCTTTCCCAATAAAGACCGGTGACCGGATTTGCGTGGCGCCGAGAGCCAGCGAATTCAACTCCTTTGAGTTGCTTAAGGCGCTGCCCGCGGCTGTTTACACGACCGATGCAATGGGGCGGATCACGTTCTACAACGACGCTGCGGTGGCTTTGTGGGGCTTTTGCCCCGAGCTCGGCAAAAGCGAGTGGTGTGGCTCGTGGCGGTTATACTGGCCAGACGGGACGCCAATGCCGCACGACCAGTGCCCGATGGCCACAGCACTGAAAGAAGAACGACCGATCAGAGGCGCTGAGGCAGTGGCCGCCAGATGGCACACGTATTCCCTTCCTTGCGTACCCAACGCCATTACGGGACGTGTCGGGTACGCTGATTGGCGCCGTCAACACGTTGGTTGACATCACCGACCGCAAGTCGGCTGAGGAAGCCGCGGGGCGGTTGGCAGCAATCATCCAATCATCGGCGGATGCCATTATGAGCGAAGACCTCAATGGCGTTATAACCAGCTGGAATTCCTGCGCTAAGCGCGTCTTTGGCTATACTGACGAAGAGATTGTTGGCAAGCCAGTCGCCCTCCTCAGTCCAACGGGCCAGCACGACGAGGAGACTTCTATTCTCGAGCGCCTTCGCCGGGGCGAGCGCGTTTACCATTACGAAACCATCCACCGGCACAAGAACGGAAGCCTGGTCGAGATTTCCCTGTCGGTGTCACCTATCAAGAACACTCGAGGCAAAGTCGTCGGTGCGTCAAAAATCGCACGGGATATCACCCACCGCAGGACCGCTGACGAAACAGCGCGTCGGCTGGCGGCGATCGTCGAGTCTTCCGACGACGCTATCGTGAGCAAGGATCTCAATGGAAATATCATCACTTGGAATCCCGGGGCTCAGCGCCTCTTCGGCTATACTGCCGAAGAAGTTATCGGCAAGCCGGTCACGATTCTGATCCCTCCGGATCGCTATGACGAAGAACCTGGCTCCCCCGGCCGAATGCCAGGCTCTGGAGCGGAATATCGGGCCCGCTGATCGAGAGAGCCGCCTTCGATCTTGTCCAAGACAGACATCCTTTTGTTGCGTACCATTCGTGACTCTTTAGGTATGCCAAACCCGCAAACGTTCCCCTCGTGGGGTTTTCGAAACATTCCTATCGAACAACCAACAAAGCCGAGCTACGGTTACGGGTGCGGTGGTTGATCCGTAGGTGCCGTGCGGCCAATTCTTGGGACAAGAGAGGACCCACATTGTGCAGGAAAGCCCGCGGCGGGAAGAACATCTTACGAAGGTTTACCGTCCTGAAGAACTCGTCGACCGCTACAGCTGATTCACGATTGCCCTGGTAGAAACGCGTTGTACATGCGTGCTCCACGCTCTCGATGACGTCTTCTATAAAGTCCTTTTGCATAGGCGCTGACAGACCTGTTCCGCCAGACGCCCGTTGTACATGCGTCTAAGGGCTCTCCGGTGTCCCCTAGGCGATCGGTTCGAGAGTTTTTTCGTCCTCGCAGATTGTTTCTTGACTTTTCTGCAATGGCACAAGCAGAATTGTCACGCCCGCGCCCAGGAGCTGCAATGACAGTTCCTCCCCATTTACGAACTTGATGCCGTCTTGGTAGGCGCCATGCTGAAGCCGCTCAAAGACAACTTCTTCCGAGGGCTTAAGGCCTAGACGCGTTTGCAGATCGCGAGATATTCCTTCAATTCTAAGGACTGTATCGTATTGAACGCAAACTGCGGTGGTGCAATCGCCTGGAGAAGCGAGGCCTATGCTTCCGGAAGAAAAACGGCTAGTGATATATTTCTCACCCTCGCGTGCAGGTCGAGACGCATACATTTCAAGTGAATAATCACACATTTCTGGCGCTCCTTTGGTCTCAAGACAGCTTCCGAACTCCTGCGAGCAACTAAGTATCGTGCGCTGGTCCGGCCGGGATGTTCCGTCTAGGCGTCGAACGCAACGAACCGCTCAAAGTTTCAAAGGGTGGGCGCTTAAATTCACGCGAAGCGGGACGTCGTGCAGCCTAGCATGTCGGCGCCTATTGAAATGCGCCGCCTTTGGTCCTAGTCGCGCCTTCGGCGCAGGCACGAACGCCGCGCTCACCGCCTTTTGTTGTCTCCAACAGCATCTTCAACGTCGCGTGCACTTTGTGTATTCGGATGCTCCGGATTAATCCACGCGAGCACATCCACCAAGTACCATGTAACGCCCGGTCTAATTCTACTGAGTCATGAAATTTGATAGGATTCGCTGTGCTCGCTGATCTGGTAATTTGGTGATTCGTTGACCGACAAAGGGTCGTTGATATGGATCTTTCCGGGCAAGCCAGCCAAGCGCGTTTTGCGTCCTATGTCGAGGCTCTCGTCGAAGTCATCGGCCACGCCGATCGCGCCGAACCCTTAAATGATTATTGCGTTGGCCTGCTGATGCCGGGCGAACGCAAGAGCGTCGAGCCGATGGCAGCGATCGTGGCGCCTGCCCGGGTTTCGGCCAAACATCAATCGCTTTTACACCTGGTCGGCCAGGCGCCCTGGCCGGACGAGGCCGTTTTGCAAAAAATCCGTGAGCTGGTTTTGCCTGGCATCGAACGACAAGGGCGGATCGAAGCCTGGATCGTCGATGACACCGGTTTTACGAAGAGGGGCACGCATTCGGTCGGCGTCGCGCGACAGTATTGTGGGCGGCTCGGCAAACAGGACAATTGTCAAGTCGCAGTTACGTTGTCGATCGCCAATCATTCGGCGAGCCTGCCGATCGCTTACCGGCTCTATCTGCCGGAGACCTGGGCAAATGATGCGGCACGGCGGAAAAAGACGCATGTGCCTAAGGATGTCAGGTTCAAAACCAAGCCGCAGATCGCGCTCGATCAGATCCGCGCAGCCCATGCGGCAGGTGTCGCCCCCGGTATCGTCTTGGCCGATGCGGGCTATGGTGCAAACAGTGACTTCCGTGCCGGTGTCAGTGCTCTGAACCTGCCCTATGTCGCCGGCATCCAATCGACGCCCAGCGTGTGGCCGCCAGGTCAGGCGCCTTTGCCTCCCAAGCGGTGGAGTGGTCGCGGCCAACGCCCTTGCAACGTGCAGCGCGACGACCAACACAAGCCTGTCTCGGTCAAAGAATTGGCTCTGAGCTTAGGCAAAAAGGCATGGCGCAGCGTTACCTGGCGGGAGGGATCGAACGCGCCGCTTGCTTCCCGCTTCGCCGCCGTTCGCGTGCACCTCGCCGCGCGGGACTACAAGCGAACCACACCGCATCCGGTCGAATGGCTGCTCGTCGAATGGCCGAAGGGAGAGGCGGCTCCCACGAAATACTGGCTTTCTACCTTGCCCGAGGACACGCCCCTCGCCACACTCGTCGATTATGCCAAACTGCGCTGGCGTATCGAACGTGATTACGAAGAGCTCAAAGGCGAACTCGGCTTGAGCCATTACGAAGGTCGAGGTTGGCGTGGCTTTCACCATCATGCCACGCTCTGCATCGCCGCTTACGGATTCTTGATCTCGGAACGGGACGCGATTCCCCCCTCAGCCTCCCGGCGGCGCACGATGCCTCGACTACCCGAAGGTTATCGACCCCGAGGCGCCGCCGATCCGTCCCGAACGCCACGTCGAAAACTCGATCGCGACGATCAGAAAACGCCTCACCGTCGCGCTCGCAAAATCCCTCGCGCGATGTCCATGCTGTCAGTCGACGCCACGACCACCTGCAACCCGATTGCGTTTATGACGCAGTAAAACTAATCGCCGTCGTCGATGGCCTGAAAGGTTTTCCCGAGGCGATCACCGCGGTGTTTCCGCAAACCCAGGTTCAGACCTGCATCGTTCACCTGATCCGCAATTCGCTGGACTTCGTTTCCTACAAAGACCGCAAGGCTGTCGCGGCGGCGCTGAAGCAGATCTACCGGGCCAAGGACGCCGCCGCCGGGCAAGAAGAACTGAACACCTTCGCCGAAGGCCCATGGGGCCGAAAATACCCCGCAATCGCCCAGTCCTGGCGACGCCATTGGAGCGAGGTCATCCCGTTCTTCGCTTTCCCCGACGAAGTGCGTCGGATCATCTATACGACAAACGCAATCGAGTCATTGAACGCCAAATTGCGCCGAGCAGTTCGCGCCCGCGGCCATTTCCCCACCGACGAGAGCGCGCTGAAGCTTCTATTTCTCGTGTTGAACCTGGCGCTGGCGCAAAAAGAATGGAAAATGCCGCCGCGCGAATGGGCCATGGCGAAAGCGCAATTCGCGATCATATTCGAGGGCAGGTTCAAGTTGGCGTAACGAAACCGGCCTTTACACGGAAATCCTGACAGTCTCAGTAGCGCCGCACCGAGGATGGCTTTACGTGACCCTGATGGATGCGGGGCCAGTGGCCCGCGCCCCAGATGTCATCTGTAGGACAAGGAGCAGCTCGGGCGGGATCTCAGATGGCGCAGTGTTTCCGCGGGTCAGGCTTCTTCGGAGATATTCTGGCCGAAGCCGAACTTGCCGGTCTGGATCTTGTTGCCGGCGCAGATGGAGAGGGCGACGCCGCCCAGGAGTTCCAGCGCGCCGCCCACCAGGCCACCGGCCAGACCGCCCGACATCCCGCCCGCCGTGGCCGCCGCACTGGCGATGCTCACGCTGCTGAGGAAGACCGGCCAGTGGGAGCGCTGGCTCTTCCAGAAGCTGGCATGGTCGTCGACGATGATTTTGGCACCGGGAATCTGCTCAAAGCCATCAGGCGCCACGCACGGACGGCCGCGGAAGGTGGTCTGCGGGGTCTCGATGGGGTTCGGCATGTGCTTGAGGGCTTCCGACACCAGCTGCGAGCAGTAGTACGAGTTCGTATCGGATTCATCGAAGGCGTTGTTGTAGGGCTTGCCGATCTGGGCCGCGGCGAAGTCGAGCGCGGCTTTCACGTCCTGGGGCGTCTTGTAGGGAGGACGGCTGACCATGACGTGGATGCGGCCCTTGAGGTAGGTCTTGAGATCGGTGCGCTGCACGCCGTCGGGGGTTGTCGCCTGCAGGAACTGGCCGTTACCTTCGTAGATGAAGGCGTGCGTGTGGTTGGAGCGCATCGTCCAGTGTTCCATACGCTGCCAGCCGGGATAGGCGTCGTTGTTCTCCAGGCAGACGTCGCCCGGCTGCACCGAGGTGAGGATCGCGTCGCGTTGCGCCTCGGTCATATGGGGCGTGGTGGTGGGGACGCGGATGTCGAGCACCATGACGAAGGTGCCTGCAGCGGCTTCCTTAAGCTTGTTCCCGACGGATGTGTCAATCATAATATGCTTCCACAAGACCGACTTTGCTGTACCAATCAGAGTACCACGCTGGCGGCCAGGATTCCAGCGCGTGAACTCAGGTCCAGGCCATGCTGCAATGTCCGAAATAATGCAGACCCCGCGATGTTGCTTAATGGTGATGCTCCATCTAACGAGAAAATCCAATCAATCGCTGGAGAAATTAAAAAACGGACTTACAGCAAAATGTAATACAATTCACAAAATGGCACGAAAAAAGAATTGAAGCCCTAATAACCATATACACGGCGTTCTGTGACTACCTCGATTTTCTTAGGCGCCCGTTATATTTCAAGAGCGACATAGGTATTAACCTAGATCCTATACACGAATTCCGGAGAATAATAGAACGTCAGAATTGCTTGGTGCCGGGTGAATTTAAATTATTGCACCAAAACCGCTGACGACGAACTTTGTCCGGAGTAACGCATGGGAAGTTTTTGTCGATCGCGCCGGCGCTTATCCCCTTCAGCGGCTACGTGCGGTAAAGACCCAGAAAAAGGTCTCCGATTGCCTTGCGCATCCGTAGCGTGATCCAGCGTCGGCGGCGGTGCTCGTCGCGGTCGTAGATCATATGGCACCGTTGGCAAAGGGCTTTCAGGTTCCGCGGCCGGTTGTTGGTGGGATCATGATCAAGGTGAGCGGTCGCCAGCACCACCTTGGTTGTACGAACAGCAATTGCGTCGTTAACCAGAGCAAGGCGCGGCAAAGAGCGTCCGCGCCCATTGCGCCAGATCTGGTCTTCCTCGTCCCACCATCGACCGTCGCCTACGTGCTGGATCCCGCGGCCATGCGGCCGGCCGCATTCCTCGCACCGGCTTTTCGCTCGCTCAAACCGGATCATCGCCGATAGTTGAGGCCAGTCGATGGGATAAACCGACATTCCCCAGATAGGCTTCGGTCCGAGCCCGATCTTGCTTCCATTCGGTTCTTTTGGCAAGGTGGAGTCATCGCCCAAAATCCGCGATACGATTTTTGTTCACGCAAACTCTTCCGGCTGGAAGGGGGATCTTCAACCCTTTTTGTGTCTCGGAGCGGGCGCCGCCGGTGCGCTATGCCTTGCGACGACAGTTTCGATCGCATCCCCAGGCTTTTTGGGGCGTTCTGGCCGCGGCTCCACCGCCCACACCATCAGGTTGGCGCCAGCGAAGGCGAGAATGCCGCACTCGTGATCATGACGTTTCTGGCATGACGCATCCTTCCTGCATGAAGCGCACGCAACGCTCACGGATCGCGGTGAACACAGCCAGCATGGCGGAGTTGATCTTCAAGAACGTTTGCCTGCCATGCCGGACGATCTTGCCCGCGGTCTGAAACAACCTCCAGCGCACGGTCTGCACTTGTGTGCGCTCCCACTCCTTGCCGAGCGCAACGCTGCGAAAACCCAGATATAGATTGTAGGTCAACACGCCGATGGCGAAGAATGTCGCGTTGGCTTGGAATGTGCCGCAAGGCATGTATTCCATGCCGAAGCCGATCTTCAGATCCTTGATGCGATTTTCGCTGGCGTCGCCGCGCTTGCAATACCATTGCATCGTCGTCGCCGCGTCTTCATCGGCTCGATTGCTGGCGATGGCATGATAGCGATATGGTCCATTGTCTTCGAATAAATCCTGCTCCCGAGGTCGGCGCAGCACGATCAATCTGAAGGCCTTGTCGGTCTTGTTCATGCAATGGATCGTCTCGGCGATCTCTCCGTCGCGGAACGTTTTCCAATCGCTTTCTGGAATGCCGGCGATCGCCGCCTTCACCGCCGCGTCCTGATCCGCGCCAATCGCGAAAACCTTGCCGGTCACTTCGCACCAGTTGAAGATCGCCGCCTGATAGGCCGCGCTGTCCGCGCGAACGGCCACGATCCGTTTGCCCTTTGGCATGTTGCGTTCGCAGGCTTGCAGAAACTCGAGGTTCCCTGCCGCCGGCGCGGCGTTGCCTTCGCGAAACTCATGGCCGATCACGACGCCAAGTTCCGCGATATGCCCGACCATCGGCATGTAGCCCTTCTCGCCCTTGTAGGTGTAATGGGCCTCGTGCTTTTCCGCGACGAGCTGCGTTGCGTCGATATCGAGCGTGTAGTCGACGCCTTCGTCGCTCAGCAACAGACGCCGAAAGACGCTGCCGTTTACGTGTTGCAGCCCGACCAAGCCACCGCTCTCTTTCGCGCCGATGCGACGCAGCCAATCACCGGTCGCGTCGCTGCTCGGCATTTCATTCAATTGAGGAAGAAGAGCGCGCAGCCCTTCGTCACGGCGCAATACACGCAAATCCTCCAATGTCCGTCCGCCGCCAGCGAGCATCAGGACCAGCGGCAAGACATGAAGCGAAGGGCTGTAGCCCGCCGCGCTGCCGGGCGCCGGCAGTTCACGGTCGATCAGGCCGCCAACCCCGAAACCGTGCAGATATTCGCCGAACAGCGCCAGCCCGCCCTGCGCGGTCAACGATTTGTCCGTCCCCGCCAGCTGGAACGACAACACCGTCTGCGAAGACCCCACCGCACCCTCCAGGTGAATGACCTACGGCAATCAATGACGCTTATCTTCATTAACAAGCAGGTCTTTTTGGAGTCGCGCCGTTCTTCATCGCGGATGTTGGGCATCGTCCTTGGCGAAAGACGGAGCGCTCTTCATTTGTCCGGCCGTTCCTTCGCTGAAAAATGCTGATTTTCCCATCATTAAGACGCACCTCTCCCTTAGTTTTCACTCGAACGCATGACAACCGAACGCCTTACGCCGGCGCGGGATCAGGCGGCGGCCGCAGTTCCGCGATCAGCCGCAGGATGTCAGCGAATAAATGCCGTGAGATGGCGACCTCGGCCATCTGGAAGGCGATGTAGCGGCCGTGGCGCACGACCTTCGCGCCGATCTTGATGAGCTTCTCCTTCAGGCTCGTCATCGACCAATGATCGGCTCGGGCGTCGCCAGCGTGCGCAGGAAGTTGCCGAGATTGTATGCGAGCGCGTGAAGCTGAAGGCGAACGGCGTTGGCGGCGAATGAGCGACAGGAAAGCCGTGTCCATCGGATCGCGCCTTTGCCCTCTCTGATCCATTGCTCGCACGTGCCGCGCTTGTTGTAGAAAGCGACGACGTTGTCGGCGGGGCGAGCCATGTTGGTGACGATGAAGCCGACGCGCGGATAAAGCTCGCCCGGATGCCATTCGACCTTGGCGACGACTCGGCGCGCTTTCGTCCAGCTTCCGGCCTGATAGGTGAAGTTGGCGTAGGATCGCCGGACGTCATTGGACGGGCGGCCGACAGGGCGCTTGAGCAGGTAGCCGATCCGCTCTTGCAGGACGTGGTTGGCGGGGAGACGGATCGCATACTTGATGCGCTGAACGCCATGATTCATTCATCGCGCCGGGACCACAAGACCAAAGCAATTGCCGAAGTGTTGGCTTTCATTGCTGATAGTAACGCTGAGCTCATTCAACATCATCCTCATCATGTCCCCGAGAGAGACGAGCGGCTGTGGGAGAGCGTCACTGACTTTTGTGCCGCGCTGGACCGCTATGTAGCGCGCACCCGATGCGGAAAGCCGCGCCGATGCGCCCGCACGTAGCGCAAGTTCCCCAGATGAAAAAGCTCGAATGCGGCGCGTCTATATGGTTCCGATGGATATGCCCGCATCGGTCATGCTCGGCGACATCACCACACGAGGGTGGCAGGGTTCAACATTGCGTGATTCGATGGGAACGATGAGCCACGCCGGAAAGTTGGATCGTCTTTCAATGGTCTCAACCTCTCGGAGGACTTGGTGATGATCCGAAATCGTGTGCGCTCCGCCGCAAAGGCGGAGACTTCCAAAACCAACAATACCCTCGCATCTTGGTTCTTCATTGCCTGCACGTTTTTACTTCTCACGAGCCTGATTTCCATGTGGAGCCACTGGTTCGAAATCTGCGCCTCGCTTGGCTTCTATCAGGCCGCTGGCGCCCTTCTATCGATCACAGGAGCCGCACTTATCATTTCGTGGTGGGTGAACACGGACAATGCATAGGGCTGCCTATTAGCATCGGGGTGCCTTCCCAATCGCGGCGAAGAGTGGACCGAGGCCATGGCGCCGTTGAAGGCTGGCCATTGCCTTACCAGTTGCTATTGCTTCTCGGCAGCGATACTTCTTACAACAAACTTGACTCGCAGATCTCCTTCAGTGAAAGCCGTTCAGATGGCCAACCATAATCAGGCATTGGCTGAAAGTCACAGGGGCGCTGCCACCCTATCTCCTTCGAAACCGCTTCTTGGTTGGAAAGACGTCGCGCGGCGCCTCTACAGTGACATCTCTGAGCATCGGCTACTTGCCATTGCGGGGGCTGTCAGCTTCTATTCGATTTTGGCCATCTTTCCGGCCATCGCTGCGTTCGTTGCTCTTTAATCGCTCTTCGCGGATCCGGCGACAATGCAATCTCATCTCGATGGCCCTATTGGTTTACTGCCCGACGGCGCGATAGCCATGGTCCGCGACCAGAGCGGCCGCATTGCCGCGCAAGGATCGACGAAGCTGGGCCTCATATCCCTCGCTGTGTACGCCATTTTGGCTTTGGACCGTCAACGCGGGAGTTAAAGCGATCTTTGACGCTCTAAATCTCTGCACCAGGAGCGAGAAAGCCGCGGCTCTTTCTGCTTAACGCCGTTTTGCTAGGCGTTTACATTGGCAGGGATGTTAATCGCGCTCATGGCGATGATGGTTGCGGGAACGAGGCGAAAGGGCCAAGCCGATTACACCTATATCGCAGAATGTGCAGACGGATTAGGTTTGCCATTCCACGAGAGCGTCCCTTATTTCTGAAGCTTTTGACGAGAGCGATCGCATCACCGGGAGGCCTGCGCTAAGACGTAATCCCGGTGACGCAGGATGCTAGAAAGACAGGCATTGACTATGCCTAATTGGTGGTATTGCGCACTCAACTCGACGTTCTGCCTGAGTTTAGTTAGGTTGGCCGTGACATGTCCGTTGTGCTCATCGGCCTTTGAGATTGGCCCGGGGCACCCTGCTCATCCCAGTAGGGTCGGGTTTGGAAATGCTGATGCCAGCGCGCCTCCCAGTCCCGATCCATCCAGCTGTCGTCGCTGAACTCCGGTGCATCCTTGAGTTGATCTTCTGTAACATTCGTGATGTATGCCTCGCGCTGACGGTCATATCGGATCGCGTTCCAGGGCAATGGATAATGGCTGTGTCCGAGGCCCAAGAAGCCGCCAAAGCTCATCACGGCGTAGCGGACGTTGCCCGACGCTTTATCGATCATAAGATGGTCGATCTCGCCAATCTTATTACCGGTCGCGTCATAGACGGTTGTGCCTTCCACGTTTTCGCTTGAGATAAGGTTAAAGGTTGGGCTTGCTGTAGCCATGTGTTTAAACTCCTACAAAGACAAAGGTTGAATTCGACAGTAGCTCCGTCGCTGCACATGAGGCCGAACTCAAGTCTAACGCGAAGGCTAGCGTTGTCGGCGCGAAAACGTCGCCCGCGATCAAAAGTTCCTAACTTGGAACATCGATGCAATCCCGTTGGACCCTGGTTGGCTTAGTTGGAGAAATCGCTGCGCAGTCGTGCAAGCCGGAGCGCTGACGCTCGCGATGATGACTAAGCGGCCGCGCCAGGTCGCACAGATCTTCAGGCAGTGTGCACACGGACGGCTAGCAATGACCCGATCAGTCGGTGGTTTATTGCCGTTGCCCATTCTGGTGGACTCCAACATGAAACCGCAATCTCACGTCCGCGTTGTTTAATGCGGATGCTGGACAAAGCGGTTGAGCGATTTTTCTGAAAGTCCTTACCATCGTCCACAACCGGAGCGAGCTCAGCCGCATACGCTGGAAACGCTCGCTACATTAATTCTCATCGCGCTCGTCGTGGCAGCCCTTTATGTCGGTCGTGAAATATTTATTCCGATCGCGATCGCGATTTTGGTGAGTTTTGTGTTGTCGCCGCCGATTCTCCTGCTGCGGAGGTGGGGTTTAGGCCGTGTCTTTTCTGTCGTGACCGTCGTCTTTGCAGCGCTTGTTATCGCATTGTCGGTCAGCGCAGTTCTGACTCGAGAGGCTTCTGAACTGGCGGTTGATCTGCCGTTATATGAGGCGACGATCAACGCCAAACTCGATGAATTGCGGGACGTCGCCGCCGAGAACGCCCTCTTCGCGAGAGTTTCGGCCGCGCTGAAAACTTTCAAGGAAAGTAACCCAGATCGACCGGCTGCTTCGGGTGTGGACCGCCAAGAGAGCCAAGGCCAGGAAGAGCAGCGGCCTGTTCCCGTAGAGGTTTACCAACCCGGGCCTGGGCCTTTCGCCATCGTGCAGACCATCGCCGGCACCGCGCTCTCTCCACTAGAGACGACCGGCATCGTGCTAATATTTGTCATCTTCATTCTTTTACAACGCGAGGATCTTCGCAACCGCTTTATAAGGCTCGTGGGATCGGGCGACCTGCAGCGCACGACCACGGCGATGAATGACGCGGCCGGGCGGCTCAGCCGATATTTTTTGATTCAAACGCTCGTGAACGCGTCTTTCGGTGTCATTGTCGCCGTTGGTCTGTTTTTCATTGGCGTTCCGAGTCCGATCCTTTGGGGGATCGTCGCACTCCTGCTGCGCTTCGTTCCTTATATCGGGCCAATTATCGCTGCGAGTTTTCCCATCGCCTTGGCGGCGGCCATCGATCCCGGCTGGGGAGTAGCGCTCGAAACCCTCGCCTTGTTTCTCATCGTTGAAACTGTCATCGCGCAAGCGGTTGAGCCTTGGCTCTATGGCCATAATACCGGCGTCTCGCCGATCGCCGTCATGATTGCGGCGACATTTTGGACCTGGTTGTGGGGCCTCGTCGGTCTTGTCCTCTCCACACCGCTCACGGTCTGTCTCGTGGTTCTCGGCCGGCATGTAGAGCGGCTTGCCTTTCTCGATGTTATCTTCGGCGATGCACCACCTCTCACACTGGTCGAAAGCTTTTATCAGCGTCTGCTGGTAGGGGACGCCTCGGAGATCGCCGACCAGGCCGAGAAATTCTTGAAACTCCATTCGCTTGTCGATTATTTTGACGAGGTGGCACTTCAGGCTTTGCTGCTGGCACAGGCGGACCTTCGCCGGGGCGTGCTGGACCAGCTCCGGCAAGCACAGATCAAAGAAACGATCGAGGAGCTTCTCGAGGATCTCTCCGATCATGTCGATCGTCTGCCTCCGGAGGCTGCGCCTCAGGAAACGGCCGAGCCCCTTGCTGCCCCTAAGGCCGCCGACTCGGCAAAACCTAGCCCAGAACTTGAGGCAAGTGCCAAGACGGCACCGCTCCCCGCAGAGGCGCCAGGCGCAGAAAGCCAACTGTCGGTTCTCTGCGTTGCCGGCCGCAGTTTCCTCGACGAAACCGCTGCGGCGCTGTTTGCTCAGATTCTCGAAAATAATGGAATAGCGTCCAAGGTTGAACCCGCCGGGGCGCTGACGATCAGCCGCATTGCGCGCCTTTCGGCAGAGGGCGCGCACATCGTCTGCCTGTCCTACTTTGATGCCGATACAAGCAGCGCGAGCGCGCGCTTCGCGGTTAAGCGTCTGCGCCGGCACCTCCCCGGGACAAAGATCCTCGGCGGTTTCTGGCAGATCGGTCCCAGACGCACGAGTGAGCTGTGTGATGAGACAAGGGCGGATTTTTGCGCGGCGGGGTTTAGGGACGCCCTCCACATTTGTCTCAATGAAGTGAAGACCGAGGCCAAGCAAATGGAAGAGAAGCCATCTGAGATCAAAACTGTCGCCGCATTGTCGCAACCAGAGAGCATATCGTCGTAATTTCGCGTTGCCATTTGGGGCCATCCGCCAATCGCTGTTGGGGGGCTCATCTCCCAATTGCGCGTAATCAAAGCGGCGAAGTCTGGTTTCGCACATGCGTTTGCAGGCGAACCAGCCATTCTCGCGGCTCATGACATACCACCCCCCGATCTCCAATCGTGACGGTACGACGTATAACCCAAGCCGCAGCCTCGGTTCGGAAGCCACGGTTATGGTCCAGCGTAATTCTTCGCCTGCTTACACGATAGATCCAGGTTCATTCATCTCCCGCGCATTGGCCACACTTTCTATGGAACTTTGCTTCCGTTCCGGGATTGGGTGCCAGGAATAAACGAAGGAGATAACGCAATGCTTTCTACAATCCTGATCGTCCTCCTCATTCTGCTGCTCGTTGGGGCGCTGCCTGCCTGGCCATACAGTGCGAGCTGGGGCTATGGGCCAGGTGGTTTGCTTGGCACGGTCCTCGTAGTCGTTTTGATTCTAGCCGTAATGGGAAGGATATAGGCCTCTACCTTTCCATCAGGACATGATACCGAGCGACCCGTCGCCTCAACTATTGAGGCGCGTTCCTGCTACACCGCAATGCCGCACTTATCACATGATGGCATTATACCGTGCGCGCGTGAGGGAACCTGCATCGTCTCAACACGTTGTAGCCCCGTAACAATGCTTGAAGGAGAACACACATGGGACGTGGAATGCTGCTTTGGCTACTGGGTGTGCCTATACCCATAATCATTCTTATGATGTTGTTTTGGCACTAGTGTGGCGGATGGTGCTGCGGTGAAAGTGCCTTACGTCATTCGGTTACATCGCTCCGCCCACTCTCAGAGCGGGCGGAGCGATGCGGGTAGATTGGCTCTATGTGGGTCGTTATAATGAAAGCGGTCCTTCCAGCTTTCACCCCAGTTTGCAGAGTGCGAGGGCGCGTCGGTGGCAGCCTGAGCGAACCCCTTAAGAGCACCGATAGGCAACATCATGTCCGGTTTCGAGGCGCGATCGGACAAAAATGTTTCACGTGAAACGTTTTGGTACGATTGGCGATCTGCGCCAACGCTTTTGTTGCGCGGCGGACGGTACGAAGCCGGAATTTGGCGCAAGCGCACGATTGCGATAGTGTTCATGCTGGGGTGTGGTGCGCTCATCAAATTCGGTAGCGAATCATTCTCTCGCGGATGCTGCGACGTTAAGGAGCGCGCGGCGTGATCACGAAGTGGATGATTACGGAGGCTACGTCGACTCCGCATAAGCGATCTGGACGTGGCCGCTATCGGCTGCGTTAGACAAAATGGCAAGCGAAAGATGATTGTGGAGCCGTAGTAGATCGCCCTCATCCGCCGCACACCTCGAAGCGGCGGACTACCTGAAGAGGGACCTAGGTGTCCCCCCTCTTTGGTCGTACCGCTCGGCGCCCATCTCATATCGTCTGATTATACGCCCCGACTTCCGGGTTCTCGCGTAGCACCCCATCGACCGCCGCGAACATCTCGCGCATCCTTACTTCCGACACGGGACTCTCCACGACGACGACGAGTTCCGGCTTGTTCGAGGAGGCGCGCACGAGTCCCCAGGTTCCGTCCTCCGTGGTGACGCGCACACCATTGACGGTCACGAGATCGCGGATTTTCTGGCCCGTCAAAAGTTCGCCCTTCGCTTGCATCGCCTTGAAACGCGCCATCACCTTGTCAACGACGCCATATTTGACCTCGTCATCACAATGCGGCGACATGGTCGGCGAGCCCCAGGTCTTGGGCAGCGCCTCGTAAAGCTCCGCCATCGACTTATTGGGATTGCGGTCGAGCATTTCAATCACATGGATGGCGGTGAGAATGCCATCGTCATAGCCGCGCCCGACCGGCGCGTTGAAGAAGAAATGCCCGGATTTCTCAAAGCCCGCGAGCGCCTTGAGATCGGTGACTCGGCGCTTGATATGGGAATGGCCGGTCTTCCAATAATCCGCCTTGACGCCTTGGCGCAAAAGCTCGGGATCGGTCGCAAAAAGGCCGGTCGATTTGACATCGACAACAAAAGTCGAGCCGGGGTAAAGTTTCGAGAGGTCGCGGGCGAGCATGACGCCGATTTTATCGGCGAAAATCTCCGCGCCGCGATTGTCGACGACGCCGCAGCGGTCGCCATCGCCATCAAAGCCGAGGCCGACATCGGCCCCGGTTTCGAGCACTTTGGCGGCCATCGCATGCAGCATGTGAAGGTCTTCGGGGTTCGGATTGTAATTGGGAAAGGTGTAATCGAGGTCGGTATCGAGCGGAACCACCTCGCAGCCGAGCTTTGCCAAAATATTCGGCGCGAACGCCCCGGCGGTGCCATTGCCGCAGGCGGCGACGACTTTCAGCTTGCGTGAAATTTTGGGCCGGTTCACGAGATCGGCGATGTAGCGGGCCGGGAAATCCTCGACGAAGCGGTAGGCGCCGCCCTCCGCGTAGCGGAATTTTCCTCCGAGCACGATATCGCGCAGACGGCCCATCTCATCCGGGCCAAAGGTGACAGGCCGTTGCGCGCCCATTTTCACGCCGGTCCAGCCATTGTCGTTATGCGAGGCGGTCACCATGGCGACGGCGGCGCAGTCGAGGTCAAATTGCGCGAAATAGGCCATGGGCGAAAGCGCAAGGCCGATATCGTGAACCCTTATGCCCGCCGCCATGAGGCCGACCGTCAGCGCATGTTTGATCGAGGCCGAATAGGCGCGGAAATCATGGCCGGTGACGAGGTTTGGCGGGACGCCCATCTCATGGATCAGGGTGCCGAGGCCGAGCCCCAGGGCCTGGACGCCCATGAGATTGATCTCCTTTTCGAACAGCCAGCGCGCGTCATATTCGCGAAAGCCGGTCGGCTTCACCATCGGGGCGCTTTCATAGGCGTAGCTATTGGTCTCTAATCGCGGCACGGGCTTGGGAAACATGAAGGGTCCTTGCGTAAATGAGCCGATTGGCGAAGCGCCATCGCATGTGGAAATTGATCAAATACCGCGCCAAAGACACTCGGCGCGGAACACATATCTTGTTATCCGCCGATTGTTGCCTGATTAATGCTGCTTGGCGATGATCTGATCCTTGATCCCCTCGTAGATGGCGGCGGGAATGATTTTCTTTTGCACCAGCTCATCCTTGCCCTTGTAGGGACGGTTCTTGATGATGTTGGCAGCGCGAATGTCGCCAATGCCTTTTAAGGCACGCAGCTCGTCCTCGCTCGCCGTATTGATGTCGAGGAGCGGCGCAGCAGCGGGTTTTGCCGCCGGTTTTGCCTTGCCGGGCCTGGCTTTATGGGGGGTTGCCGGGGCCGCCGGCGTGGCCGCGCCCGGTACAGAAGGTTGAACCCCTTGCGCGAAGGAGGGCGCCGCCATAGCGGCGGCGAGGCAAAGGGTAAGGGCGAGAATTGCCTTCCTTGAAATACTCATAGCGTTTCCTTTCTGGCTAGACCAGATCCAAGTATAGCCCGATCGTGGGGAAACAACGGCATCAAGTCTCAATATCGCCACCTCTGCGCGCTCGCCACCAGGAAGTCGCGAAACACCCGCACGCGGGCGACATTTTTCATGGCTTCTGGATAGACGAGATAACAATCGAGAGTCGGTGTCACCGCATTCGTCATCAATTGCACGAGACCGCTTTCGGGCTCGTTGAGATAATCGGGCAGGACGCCGATGCCCATTCCATTTTCAACCGCGCGCTGCACGGCCGGAATATTGTTGACCGACATCGCAGCGACGCGGTCCTTGCCGCCGCGCCCGGCAAACAGCGGCGCATTCAGTTCGTTGAGAAAGCTCGAGGGCGAGGCGGAATAGGCGAGAAGCCGGTGATGCGCAAGCTCCTCGAGCGAATGCGGGTGGCCATACCGGCGCAAATATTCGGCCGAGGCGTAAAGATGATAATGCACGGCAAAGAGATGCCGCCTGATGAGGTCGGGCTGCGAAGGCTCGCGCAGGCGCAGCGCGACATCGGCTTCGCGCAGCCCGAGGTCCAGCTCGTCGTCGGCGAGAATCACCGTCAAGCTTGATGCCCGGATAGAGTTCGAGAAAAGGACCAAGGCGCGGCGTCAGCCACCCCATGCCAATCCCGAAACTGGTCGTGATCCGCAGTTCTCCATTGGGTTTTTCGCGGCTTTCGTCGAGCGCCATTTGGGCGGCGTCCAGCTTGGCCATGACCTCGCGCGCCGTGCGCAGGAGAAGCTCGCCCTGCTCGGTCAAGACGAGACCGCGCGCATGACGGTGAAATAAAGGAACTTTCAACTCATGTTCGAGAGCGCTCACCTGGCGGCTCACCGCCGACTGGCTGAGGCCCAGAGTATCCCCCGCATGGGTAAACGACCCGGCCGCCGCCGCCACGCTAAAAGTCCGCAGCTTGTCCCAGTCCAAATTGGGCTCTCCCCGCGATCGGCCAGCTCATTCCGCCACCGCTTGTGCATCGTTTTGCGTGGCAAGCCAGTGCTCCGCCTCGATCGCGGCCATGCAGCCAAACCCGGCCGCGGTCACCGCCTGGCGGTAGATATCGTCGGTGACGTCGCCGGCCGCGAAGACACCGGGCACGCTCGTGGCAGTCGAGAAAGGCGCCGTCTTGATGTAGCCGTTTGGCTTGATCGCGAGCTGGCCCTTGAAAAGGCCGGAGGCGGGCTCATGGCCGATGGCGACAAAAACGCCGTGGGTTTCGAGATTGCGCATCGCGCCCGTCTTGACGTTCCGCAAGCAAACATGGGTCACGCTCAAAGGATCGCTGGTCCCGCAGATTTCATCGACGACATGATCGAAGATCACTTCGACATTCGGCTGCTTGGCGAGCCTGTCCTGGAGGATGCGTTCGGCGCGAAAGCTATCGCGCCGGTGGACGATCGTGACCTTGGCCGCGATGTGGCTGAGATACAAGGCCTCCTCGACCGCCGTGTTGCCGCCGCCGACGACGACAACCGGCTTGCCGCGATAGAAAAAGCCATCGCAGGTGGCGCAAGCGGACACCCCATAGCCCTTGAACTTGAGCTCCGACTCGATGCCGAGCCATTTCGCCTTGGCGCCCGTCGCGATCACCAAACTGTCACAGGTATAAACCGCGTCCACCGTCGCCGCGGAGACGGAAGGGGCGCCGGCCAAGCTCGACCTCGACAATATGATCGGCGACCATGCGGGTCCCGACATGTCTCGGCCTGGGCCTTCATTTGCTCCATCAGCCAAGGACCCTGCACAGGCGCGGCAAAGCCCGGATAATTCTCGACGTCCGTCGTTATCATCAGCTGGCCGCCCGGCTCGAAGCCAGAAATCAGGACGGGTTGCAGCAAGGCGCGCGCGGCGTAGATCGCCGCCGTATAGCCGGCGGGGCCCGATCCAATAATGATGATTTTGGCGTGCGAAGGGACTTCGGCCCGTGGAAATTCCGACATGAGGCGCCTTGTCCGCTGGCAGGACGGGGCGGAAGCGCCGCGCGCCCGCCCAATCCATGAAAATGACATCCAATTATATAAACTTAGGTTGCTTAATCGCAACCTTTTGCCGCGCACGACGGGGCCGGTTTGGGAGACGCCCGCCGGACGGTCCTGTCAACGCGTCATTTTGCCCAGGTCACGGACACGGGGCAAACTGAGGCTTTGGTTTAGCCATGGTGCCGCATATGGTGCCGCGGGGCCTCCACCGCGACCGGCTGAAGGCTCAGGGCGCCGATTGCCTGCCGCCAGATTAATGCCGGGCGAGGCGCCCTCCGCGAGGGGCTGCAAGCTAATTGAATTGCCGGCGCCGCCAACGAGCGCATTGGCATTGAGGCCGTCGCCCAAGGCGAAACCGACACCAGGGCCGGTGTAATTGCCAGCGAGCGCCAGGGGCCCGGTCGGTCCGGCCGTGACAACGCCCCACGCATATTGTCCCGGACCCGTCCCGCCGATATCGAGGCCGATGCGGCTGATCGTGCCGGTATAATGTTCGGGCCGCCCATGCGCCGGGTGAAATATGCAGGTCACGGTCTTACTTGAACCGATAATAAGGCCAACGCCGGGCTCGACATTGCACGCGAGCACTCCGGTCTGTACCAAAGCGGCAGCAGACGCGGGTGCGGTCAAACCGAAAAGCGCGGCGCCGAGGCAGGCCGCCGGCAGGAAAGGCGAAAGCTTCATGATGAGTTAACTCCCTCTGAGGGTCCTGCTCCTTGCCCAGCCGCGGCGCGGCCGACGAAAAAGAGCAACACTTCATATGCGACTCCCGGCTCATATTATACTCCCGGCCGAGTTTAAAGCACCCAAATCGCCGCCGTTTGGAACAAAGGGCCCCATGACCTATCTCTTTCGCCAGTTTTCATCCTTCGTCGTGGTCGGCTTCATCGCCACCGCCGTCCATTATGCTCTTTTGATCGGGCTCGTGGAGATTGCCGGCGTATCGGCCGTAGCGGCCGCGTTGATCGGCTGCGGCGCGGGCGGCGCGGTTTCCTATAGCCTCAACCGGCACCATGTTTTCCGCACGAATCTGCCCCATCAAGCGGCGGTGGCGCGCTTCACCCTCGTCGCCGCCGTAGGCTTCGGGCTCACCTATGTCTTTATGTCGCTGCTCGTCAATCGGGCCGGCATTCCCTATCTTCCGGCGCAGGTCGCGACCACCGGCATCGTCATGCTTTGGAACTTCGCCGCCCATAAGATATGGACGTTCCCGCCCTACCAGGACGCGCAATAGGGCCTTTCCCTTATGACGGCGGTCACGGCCATCGCGCGAGAGGAGGCAGCGAGGATAAGATCGCCTCGACATTGCCGCCCGTCTTCAGGCCGAAAATTGTCCCGCGATCGTACATGAGATTGAATTCGGCGTAGCGCCCCCGCCGCATGAGCTGTTCGTCGCGATCGGCTTCTGTCCAGGACAGCGCGAAATTGCGGCGCACGATCTCGGGATAGATCGCCAGGAACCCCGTCCCAACGGCGCGCGTAAAGGCGAAGAGCGCATTGAAAATGGCCTCGCCGCCCTCGGGGCAGTCGAGATAATCGTAAAAGATCCCGCCAATACCGCGCGGCTCGTTGCGGTGCTTCAAATAGAAATAATCGTCGCACCAGCGCTTGAACTTCTCATAGTCGGCAACTTTGGCGTGGCTGTCGCAGGCCAATTTCATGGCGGTATGGAAATCGCGCGCGTCGGGATCGGTTTGGACGCGTCTTTTGTCGAGCATGGGGCGTGAGATCGGCGCCGCCGCCGAACCACGCCTTGCTGGTCGCAACAAAGCGCGTATTCATGTGAACGGTGGGAACATTCGGGTTCCAGGGATGCGCGATGAGCGAGACCCCGGAGGCCCAAAATCTCGGATCAGCGTCAGCGCCGGGGATTTGCGCGGCGAATTCGGCCGGGAAACGTTCCAAAGACCGTCGAGGTGTGAACCGCCATTTTCTCGAACACCCGGCCATAGAGGAGCGCCATGCGGCCGCCGCCGCCATCGCCGCCCGCGTGATCCGTCCTCGCCCAGGGTTTCGTCACAAACCGTCCCGGCGCCATGCCAGGCTTGGCGAAAGGCCCCTCCGCCTCCGTCTCCAAAAGTTCGAAGGCCGCGATGACCTTTTCCTGGAGCTGCTCGAACCAGGCGCGCGCCTCAGTCTTGTGTTGATCGCCGTGAAAGGAGGCCGTCATTCATCGAATCCTTCGAGTCCTTTTGAGATTCGCATGATGACATAGACCGCTCAACCAAAATACGATTGCGGCAGATCAAGCCGCAATCTCAATCCCTGACGAAGGCGCCGGCCTATTTCGAGGCGATTTGCGGGTCGGTGGCGTGGCTTTGGCCGGAGATCTCTTGAAAGCTTCTCCGAAACTGCCGACCAGCGCCGTCTTGACATTGGCACCGTCAGCCGCGCCACAATTTGAGCACATTTGGCGGGCCCGTTCGCCCCCTCGTTCAGGAGGAGCTCGTCCGAACAACAACTTCGAGGGAGCTCCGCTTAAACAAGCTTCGGTGAGGCGCATTTGCCGGAGCGCTTCTCCCGCCACCATCG
The DNA here is from genome assembly GCA_963784075.1 of uncultured Alphaproteobacteria bacterium. Lineage (GTDB taxonomy): Bacteria > Pseudomonadota > Alphaproteobacteria > Rhizobiales > Beijerinckiaceae > Methylocapsa. The sequence continues at coordinate 71,378 of CAWAQW010000026.1, forward strand.
CAACCGCGACCGCGACATTGAGCGATCGCATCGGCGGTTTCAAGGGGATGACAAGACGCGCATCGGCGCAGTCGTGAACTTCGCCCGGCACACCGGCCGATTCGCGGCCGGCCAGCAGAATGTCGCCGGGACGATAGCTGAAATCCGTATAGGGAAGGCTTGCCTTGGTCGAAAGCAGCAGCAGCCGCCGCTGATCGGCCCGCCGCCAGGCATCGAAGGCGGCGAAATGCGGATAGCGGGCGATCTCGACATGAGCGAGGTAATCCATGCCGGCCCGGCGGAAATGCCGGTCGCTCGAAGGAAAACCGGCGGGTTCGATGATCGCGGCTTTGAGCCCGAGACAGGCGCACATCCGCAAAATCGTTCCGGCATTTTGCGGGATGTCCGGCTGATAGAGCGCCACCGTCAAAGGCACCGTTCGACGGATGTTGCCGTCGCGGGTGTCCAAAATAGGAGAAAGTGCCGGAAGTATCATCATATTCTTATGGCTTTATATGCGGGTGCGGCAAGCGAAATGTGGTCTCCCTATTCCTTCCCTATTGCTTCGATGACAGGCCTCGATTATTCGATAGTCCACTAAGGTGCCGGCGAAGTTCGGAGACATCATGGCGGCGAGCACAACAGCGGACGAACCGACCCGGAGGGACTTTCTGTTCATCGCGACCGGCGCGATGGGCGTGGCCGCGGCAGGTTTCGCGGCCTGGCCGCTGATCGATCAAATGAGCCCCGACGCGACGACATTGGCCGCCGCTTCGACGGACGTCGATATCGCCAATATCGCGGAAGGGCAGATCGTTACAGTCAAATGGCGCGGCAAGCCGATCTTCATCAGCCATCGCACCCAAAAGGAGATCGAGGAAGCGCGCGCCGTTCCCGTGGATGAGCTGCGCGATCCGGCGAGCGATGAATCGCGGGTGCAAAGGCCGGAATGGCTCATCGTCATTGGCATTTGCACGCATCTTGGCTGCGTCCCGCTGAAAAACGACGGGCCCTTCGAGGGCGGTTATTTTTGCCCTTGTCACGGCTCGGTCTATGATGCGTGCGGCCGCATCCGCCAGGGTCCAGCGCCCTATAATCTCGCCTTGCCACCCTATAAATTCGAGAGCGACACGAAGGTCATCATTGGATAAGAACTTCAAAATGCGCCGGCCTGCAGCCCGTTCATGCGCTCGAGAAGTCCTCGGTCAAAACCGTCGCGAGAAGGGCATATCATGAGCGGACAGCCGACCTACGTACCGAAAAGCCGCCTGGGCCAGTGGTTCGAAAGCCGGCTGCCGGTCTTCGGCCTTCTTCACTCGTCCTTCGTGGTCTTCCCCAATCCGCGCAACCTCAACTATTGGTGGACCTTCGGCGGCATCTTGTCGTTCATGCTCGCGGCACAGATCGTCACCGGCATCGTCCTGGTCATGCATTACACGCCGCAGTCGGGCCTCGCCTTTGCCTCGATCGAGCATATCATGCGCGATGTGAACTATGGCTGGCTTTTGCGCTATATGCATTCCAATGGCGCTTCGATGTTTTTCCTCGCGCTTTATATCCACATGTTCCGGGGCATGTATTACGGCTCCTATAAGTCTCCGCGGGAAGTCTTGTGGCTGCTTGGCGTTGTCATCTATCTTCTCGCGATCGCGACCGCCTTCATGGGTTATGTCCTGCCCTGGGGGCAGATGAGCTTTTGGGGCGCGACGGTCATCACCAGCCTATTCTCGGCCATTCCGCTTGTCGGCGATTCGATCACGACGTGGCTCTGGGGCGGCTATTCTGTCGATAACGCCACCCTCAATCGCTTCTTTTCGCTCCACTATCTGCTGCCCTTCATGATCGCGGGCGTTGTCGTCTTGCACATCTGGGCGTTGCATGTTCACGGATCGAACAATCCGGCGGGGATCGAAAAAAAGACGAGCAAAGACACCTTGCCTTTCCATCCCTTTTTCACCGTGAAGGATGGGTTCGCGCTGGTCTGCTTCCTCGTGTTTTATGCGTGGTTCGTGTTTTACGTGCCGAATTATCTCGGCGACGCCGATAATTACATCGAGGCCAACCCGCTTCAGACACCTGTCCACATCGTGCCGGAATGGTATTATTTGCCCTTCTATGCGATTTTGCGCTCGATCCCCAATAAGCTCGGCGGCACGGCTGCGATGTTCACCGCGGTGATCGTGATCGCCTTTCTGCCTTGGCTCGATACATCGCGCGTGAAATCGGCGGTCTACCGCCCGCTTTATAGAATCTTCTTTTGGCTCTTCGTCGCCTGCGCCATTCTCCTCGGCTACATGGGTTCGAAACCACCGGAAGGCGCCTATGTGCTCGCCGCCCGGTTTCTCACCGCCTATTATTTTCTCCACTTTTTCGTGATCCTCCCCTTGCTTGGGTACTACGAGAAGGCAAAGCCTCTGCCCGCCTCGATTTGCGATGCGGTGCTTGGCAAATCTGGCGTCGCCGTGACGGCGGACGGCCATCCGATGGAAGTGCGCGAACCTGGGCAATGACGAGCAAGTGGACACTCTAGCTTGCCGTTGACGGCGTTGCCATGGCGATAAGGAAACAAGCGATGAGGCATCCCCGAAACGCATTCCGCCGCGCTATCGGATGGGCGTTCTGCGCGATTCTAGCAGCGGCTTTAACGGCGGGCGCGGGCAAGGTTTTTGCCGCGAACGAGGCTGCCTCCGACGCCGCGGACTCCAATGGAGCGGCGCATGAACAGCCAAAGCCGCCGCGTCAGGAATGGAGCTTTAGCGGCTTTTTCGGCCGCTATGATCAAGCGCAACTGCAGCGCGGATTCCAGGTCTACCGCGAGGTGTGTTCCAACTGCCACTCTCTCAAATTGGTGGCGTTCCGCAATTTGGCCGATCCCGGCGGCCCCGGCTTTTCGGAATCGCAAGTCAAGGCGCTCGCCGCCAAATATCAGATCAAGGATGGCCCCAACGACGCCGGTGACATGTTCGAACGGCCAGGCCGGCCATCGGATTATTTCCCTTGGAATTTCCCCAATGAACAAGCCGCGCGGGCCGCGCTCGGCGCGGTGCCGCCCGACATGTCGCTGCTCGCCAAGGCCCGCTCCTATGAGCGCGGCTTCCCGCTCTTTTTGATCGACCCCATCATCCAATACCAAGAACAAGGCCCCGATTACATCAACGCCCTCTTGAATGGCTACACCAACGACAACGACCCGAATTGGAACGAATATATGCCTGGCCACAAGATCGCCATGCCGAAGCCTCTGAGCGACGGGGCTGTCGATTACGAGGATGGCTCCCCCAAAACCGTTCAGCAATACGCCAAGGATGTCTCGGCCTTCCTGATGTGGGCCGCCGAACCCAAGCTCGAAGAGCGCAAGCGCCTCGGCTTCAATGTGCTGATCTTCCTTTCGGTCTACGCTTTGGTTCTTTTTGCCACGAAGAAAAAGATCTGGTCTCGCCCCGAGGCGCATGTTCACCCCGATACGCCTACGCCATAAGCTTCGAACCTCGTACAATGGGCCGCAGGCTGCGGCCCAGTTGAGCGCGAGGCAATGGCACGGGGGAATGGCACGGGGCAATTGACCCGTGGGAAGTTGCTTCTTATCGTTTCCGGATTGATCGCGCGCCGCGCCGCGCCCGTCTTCGTTTTCTCAAGGTCCCGCCATGTCCATTGCCGACGCGCTCGGTCAAGCCAATGCCTGGCCCTTCGAAGAGGCCCGCAAACTTCAGGCGCGGGTCGCGGCAAGCGGCCAGACCGAGGTGTTGTTCGAGACGGGCTATGGGCCGTCGGGCCTCCCCCATATCGGCACCTTTGGCGAGGTCGCCCGCACGAGCATGGTGCGGCACGCGTTCCAAGTGTTGACGCAAGACAAGATCAAAACGCGCCTCATTGCCTTTTCGGACGATATGGACGGCCTTCGCAAAGTGCCGGACAATATTCCCAACAAGGCGCTTGTCGCCGCGCATCTCGGCAAGCCGCTGACCGAGGTTCCCGACCCTTTCGGCACCCATGCAAGTTTTGGCGCGCACAACAATGCGCGGCTGCGCGCGTTTCTCGACAAATTCGGCTTCGAGTATGAATTCGCCTCCGCGACGGATTATTATAAGTCTGGCCGTTTCGATGCCGCGCTGCTCCACATTCTCGCCCATTACGATCAGGTGATGGCGATCATGCTGCCGAGCTTTCGCGAGGAGCGCGCCGCGACCTATTCGCCGTTCCTGCCGATCCACCCGCGGACCGGCATCGTGATGCAGGTGCCGATCGAAAATATCGACGTTGGCGCGGGCACGCTTCGCTGGCGCGACCCCGAGACGCAAGAGCAATTCGAGACCCCGGTGACGGGCGGCGCCTGCAAGCTGCAATGGAAACCGGACTGGGCGATGCGCTGGTATGCGCTCAAGGTCGATTATGAAATGGCCGGCAAGGATCTCATCGAATCGGTCAAACTATCCGGCGCGATCGTGCGCGCCCTCGGCGGCACGCCGCCGGATGGGTTCAATTATGAATTGTTCCTTGACGAGAAGGGCCAAAAAATTTCGAAATCCAAAGGCAATGGCCTCACCATCGAGGAATGGCTCACCTATGCCAGTCCCGAGAGCCTGTCGCTTTTCATGTATCAGAAGCCGACCGCCGCCAAGCGGCTCTATTTCGACGTGATCCCGCGCACGGTCGATGATTATCTGAGCTTTCTCGACGCCTATCCAAGACAAGCGGCGAAAGAGCGCCTCGGCAACCCTGTCTGGCACATTCATTCAGGGGAACCGCCGGCCCCGGAAACCTTGCATCATGGCACGAGCCGCACGACGATCACCTTTGGCATGCTGCTCAATCTCGCCGCCGTGGCAAACACCGAGGACCCGCAGGTCCTTTGGGCGTTTCTTGCGCCGCTACGCGCCCGATGTCTCACCCGCGACACACCCCCGTCTCGATCAGCTCGTGACCTATGCCGTGCGCTATTTCCGCGATTTCGTCCGCCCGGCGAAAACCTACCGCGAGCCCGACGAAGTTGAGCGCGGCGCGCTCGAAGCTCTGTCCGCGGCGCTCATGGACCTGCCAGCGGATGCGAGCGCCGAAGCCATCCAGGCGGCGCTCTATGATGTCGCGCGAAATATACCGCGCTACCAGGATCTGAAAGCCAAAGGCGCGACAGCGGAACGGCCGGGCGTCTCGAACGATTGGTTCATCATGCTCTATCGGGTGCTGCTCGGCGAAAGCCGAGGCCCCCGTTTTGGCTCTTTCGTGGCGCTTTATGGGATCAAGGAAACCTGCCAGCTGATCGCCGATGCGCTTTCTGGAACGCTCAGCCGAAAAGACGCCGGTCCCTGACCTCGATAGGCCACAAGCTTGATCCTGGCATCAATTTGATGAAGATTGACGACTTCGCGCGGCCAAGCGAGGCAAGACGCAGTGACCCCATTCCAACATCTCCGGGTGAAACAAATCAAGGTTGCGGCCCGCGCCTTGAGGGCGGCTGAAACCCTGCCCGGCGGCGGCCTCTTGCTGCGGCGTCTCGCCAAATGGCCGATGACGGTGCCGGTCTTGAACGGCATCCTGGGCTATCATCGCGTGTTCGATAGCCTTGCCGAAGCTGTCGCCGCGGCGGCGCCCTACGCGGACAAGGGCCACAACAATCCCGGCGCCACAAGCCTGCACATGTCCTTATCATTGGCGCCGCGGCCGAGCGATTATGCCGCTTTGTTCCACATGCAAAAACTCCTGCCTGGCTGTTCCAGGGTCTTTGATCTTGGCGGAAATGTGGGAAATCTTTTTTATTGTTATGATCGATATTTGCATTTTCCTCAGGGCCTCGCGTGGCAAGTTTATGAATTGCCGGACGTGATCTCGTTAGGTCAACAGTTCGCGTTGGAGCGCAACGAAAAGCGGCTCCAATTTACTCAAAACTGGATGGACGCCTCCGGCGCCGGTCTCCTGCTCGCCTCCGGCTCGCTCCATTATTTTAATTCGCCCGTCGATCAGATGGTGGCGAAACTTAAGGACAAACCTTTGCATGTCCTGATCAACCGCTCGCCCTTGATCGAGGGGCCGACCAAGGCGACGGTCCAGGATGGCGGCCACTGGCGGGTCGGCTGCGTCCTTCACAACCGGGCGCAATTGATCGCCGCCTTCGAGGCCATCGGATATGAGCTGATCGATCAGTGGCAAGCGGCGGAACTTTCGCTAATTCTTCCGGGCCAGCCGGAATTTTCAGCGGCTCCTTACTCGGGCCTCTATTTCCGGCTTAAGTCACAAGATTAGCGCGGCGAAGGCCGCCCGGTCATGGCCGAGCCTTGCCCCGTAATCTTGCCCGCATCCCCAAAGAGACCTCGACCGTGGATTTGCTCTATAAGATCGTCCCCGCCTCTTTGTGGCGCGAAGCCCTCGAAACCGGTCAGTTCGCCGGCGCCCCGGCCGACCTCGCCGATGGCTTCATTCATTTCTCGCTGGCCGCGCAGCTCGAAGAGACCGCCGCGAAATGGTTTTCGGGCGAGGACGGTCTTCTGCTCATCGCGGTCGATCCGGCGCCGCTCGGCCCGGCCCTGCGTTTCGAGCCCTCGCGCGGCGGCGCGCTGTTTCCGCATCTTTATGCCCCCCTGCCGCTCGAGACGGTGATCTTTGCGAAACCCCTGCCCTTGCGGCCGGATGGCAAGCACGATTTTGCTGGGCTATTGGAATGAGCCCGCGGTGGGCTACCGACCGGAAGGAAAGACCTTAGGCTTCGGCGAGCTCTAGCCTTTTTTCAATTCGCGTAAGCCTCAACTCGACACGGTCAAAACGAACGGATTGCTCGGCAAACTGAACCTGCATATGAGCGAGATGGGTCTGAATATGCGCCAAGGATGTTTCGAGGTGGCCCATACGGGTGGTCATATCATCGAGCCGCTGCTCCACGCGGTCAATCGCAGCAAGCATATGCCGCAGATGTTCGAGCACCAGGTTGTCGGCCGTTTCGGTCATGATCGATTTCTATGTTCTCGTAGAGATGCGCCAGGATCACGGAAATTGCAATGGCGTACCCCTGGGCGGCGTTTCCCGCGAGACAGCGCCTTCGCAGATCGTCATGCGTGAACCCGCTCGAGGCTCTCTATGGTTTCTCGGCGCGCTGACGCGGGCGATGCTCTTTCGGCTCGATCCTGAAACAGCGCATCAATGGGCGATCGCGGCGCTTCGGGCGGTCCCGCTGCCTCCGGCAACGCCCGATGATCCACGTCTCGCGGTCAGCGCTTTCGGTCTTGATTTTCCAGGTCCGCTTGGGCTTGCGGCAGGCTTCGACAAAAATGGCGAGGTGGCCGATAAGATCCTCCGGCTTGGCTTTGGCTTTACCGAGGTAGGCACAGTCACGCCATCTCCGCAATCGGGCAATCCGCCGCCTCGCCTTTTTCGTCTCACCCGCGATTGTGCGGTGATCAACCGCCTCGGCTTCCCAAGCCAGGGGCATGCCGCCATCCACGCGCGCCTGGCCGCGCGTGCCAATAGGGGCGGCATCGTGGGGGTCAATCTCGGCGCCAACAAGGACTCCGCCGACCGCATCGAGGATTATGCGCGCGGGATTGCGGCCTTCGCGGATGTCGCGGATTATTTCACGATCAATATTTCGTCTCCCAACACGCCGGGTCTGCGCGATTTGCAGCGCGCCGAAGCGCTCGACGATCTCCTCGCGCGGGTTCTCGCCGCGCGTGAAAGCGCGGCCGGACATTTTGGCCGCCGGCCCGTGCTTCTCAAGATCGCTCCCGATCTCACGCTGGCCGAGCTCGATGCGATCATCGCCTGCGCCAGGAAGCGAAAAATCGACGGAATGATCGTCTCGAACACCACCGTGTCGCGGCCCGCGTCCTTGCGCGATCCTTCCGCATCCGAACAGGGCGGCTTGTCTGGCCGGCCGCTTTTCCAGCTTTCAACAAAGGTGCTGGCGCACGCCTATCTGCGCGTGGAAAACCAATTTCCTCTGATCGGCGCCGGCGGCGTCGAAAGCGCGGAAACTGCCTTGGCGAAAATCGAGGCGGGCGCGACGCTCGTGCAATTCTATTCGTCCCTGGTTTTCAAAGGGCCGTGGCTCGCGTCCGCGATCAAGCGCGGCCTCGTTCGTCTGCTTTCCGAGAAATCCTATCCCCGGATCACGGATGCAACCGGCGCCGCGGCATCGGACTGGGCGAGCGGAAAACTCAACGCAGACAATTTCCGGTAGCGCCAGGCTTGGGTGAACCCGCGCGCAAAAAGAAAGACGAGAAGCGCAAGCCAGAGCCCGCTATTGCCGAGGGGCCGCAGCAGAAAATAGCTTGCGATATAAAGCGCAAGCGAGACGAGCATCATGTTGCGCATGTCGCGCGTCCATGTTGCGCCGACGAAGACGCCATCGAGCTCAAAGGCAAGCACGCCGGCAAGCGGCGCTAGCGCGGCGAACACCAGATAATCGCGGGCATAGGCCCGAACTTGCGGGTTGGTCGTCAAAAATTCGATGAAGGAAGAGCCGCATAGGAGCGCGGCGGCGGCGAGCCCGGCCGCAAAGGCCAAAGACCAAAAACTGGTCAAGCGCACCGCCGCGCGAAAACTCTTGGCGTCCCGCGCCCCGAGCGATTGCCCGCACAACTGCTCGGCGGCGGTTCCAAAACCATCGAGAAAATAGGCCGTGACGAGAAAAAGATTGATTAAAACCGCGTTTCCCGCGAGGACGACATCGCCGCCCCGCGCGCCTTGGCCGGCAAAAAATGCGAAGGCGAAAAGCAGTGCGATGTTGCGGATGAAAATATCGCGATTGATCGCGAACATCCGGGCAATCTTGGCGCGGTCGAAAATACGTCCGCGCGCGATCTTAAAAAGATCGCCGTACATGCGCCAAGCAATGAAAAAGCCCGCGAGCATACCGAGTGTCTCGGCTGCAAGCGTGCCCGCCGCCGAACCGCGCACGCCCAGCGCCAAGCCGTAAACAAGAGCAATATTGAAGAAGATATTGCCAATATGGATCAAGATCTGAAGGACGAGCGCGACGCTGGTTCGCCCGCGTCCGATGATCGCGCCAAGCACCGCATAATTCACAAGAACAAAGGGCGCCGACCAGATTCTGATGTCGAAATAAAGCCGCGCCGCATTGGTGACCTCAGGGGTCGCATCGAGCGCGGCAAAGCTGATCCAAGCGATCGGCGCCTGCAGCACGATCATCACCGTTCCAATACAAAACGCGATGAGCAAGGCGCGGATCAAGGTCGCGCGCTGCTCGGCCTTGTCATCCGCCCCGAGCGCTTGCGCGGTCAGTCCCGCCGTTCCCATCCGCAGGAAACCGAAACTCCAGAAGAGGAAGTCGAAGATAATGGCGGCGGCGGCGATCGCGCCAAGAAGATGCGCTTGACCCAGCCTGCCGATGATCGCCGCGTCGGCGATGCCGAGCAAAGGTGTCGACAAATGCGCGAGCGTCATCGGCAACGCGAGCCGCACGACGCGGGCGTGGCTGACATGCGGCGGATTTCCGCCAGCGCTTGGGTGGGAGGGCACCGCGCGGCGATCCCTTCAGCGGGGGTTGCGCATATTGAGGAGCCGCAGCGCCAGCCACACCGGAACGACGATCGCGGCTCCCGCGAGGATATAATCGGCGACGACGCGGATTGCATCGAAACCGAGGCCCCAGATGCGATTAAAGAGATCGGTAATCGCCTGAAAGACCTCCGAGGGCCGGATGTCGAGCCACATCAAAAAAGCGCCGACGATCAGGGACACAAAAACCAGGCGCAGGAAAACACTCCCCGGCGAGCCGCCGAGAAAACGGTTCAGCGCCGTCTCGTCAGCCTGCCTGCCCGGGCGTGGCGGCTGTCCCGCCGGTGCCCAATGGGGCGGAGTCTGTGGCGTCGAACTTTCATCTTCGCTCATGCAAAACCTCGAAATTATCCGTGAAAGAATGGCCCCGGACAGAAGCTTGCCGCGTGTCCGGAAGACATGTCAGCATCAAGGCGTCTCAACTGCAATGGCGGTGGCCTCGCCGCCGCCGATGCATAGCGCCGCCGCGCCGCGCTTCAGCCCGTATTTTTGCATGGCCGAAAGAAGCGTCACGACGATTCGCGCGCCCGAGGCACCGATCGGATGGCCGAGCGCGCAAGCCCCGCCATGCACATTGACTTTTTCATGCGGCAGCGAGAGCTCTTGCATCGCCGCCATGGTGACAACCGCGAAAGCCTCGTTGATCTCGAAAAGATCGACGTCCGCAAGCGACCAGCCGGTTTTGTCCATCAGTTTCCGCAACGCGCCAATGGGGGCGGTGGGGAACTGGCTCGGCGCCTGCGCATGGGTGGCATGGGCCCTGATCGCCGCCAAAGGCGCGAGGCCCCGCCTTTCGGCCTCCGAGCGCCGCATCAGAAGGAGCGCCGCGGCGCCATCCGAAATCGAACTCGAATTGGCCGCGGTCACGGTACCGCCCTCCCTGAAGACCGGCCTTAAAGACGGGATTTTGTCGAGCCTCGCCTTGAGCGGCTGTTCATCCTGCACAATGAATTGGTCTCTATCCTTGCCGCGTTTGACCGCGACCGGCGCGATCTCCTTTTCAAAAGTGCCGTCATGGATCGCCCGCTGTGCCCGCTCCAGCGAGGCGACGGCGAAGGCATCCTGGGCGGCGCGGGTGAATTGAAAGCTTTCGGCGCAGTCCTCCGCGAAAGCACCCATCGGCAGATGCGCGCCATAGGCATCCTCGAGCCCATCGAGGAACATATGATCGAGGAGTTTCCCATGCCCCATGCGATAGCCGGATCTCGCCCGATCGAGCAAATAGGGGGCGTTGGTCATGCTCTCCATGCCGCCGGCAAGAGCGATCCTCGCGCTTCCGGCAAAGATGCTGTCATGCGCAAACATAATGGCTTTCATGCCGGAACCGCACATCTTATTGACGGTCGTGCAGGGCGCCGACACGGGCAGGCCCGCGGCCAGCGCCGCCTGGCGGGCCGGCGCCTGGCCCTGGCCCGCCGGCAAGACGCAGCCAAAAATCAGTTCGTCAACATCCTCTGGCCGGACGCTTGACCGCGCGAGCGCCGCCTTCGCCGCCACGGCGCCGAGGCTTGCGGCGGGAAGCTCCTTGAAATCCCCTTGAAAGCCGCCAATGGGCGTGCGCGCGGCGGCTATGATGACGATCGGATCGGCTTCGGACATCGTCGTAAAACCCGCTTGGAGGACGGGAAGCGCTGCTGCTTTCCCTCGGCCGTGATCTTAAAAAAGTTGCAGATTTTTTGATAGGATCATGCAATAAAATAAAGCGATAAGATCATCGCCGAAGGAGCCTGAGCAATTCACCCTGAAGCGCTCACGATTTTGAGCATGTTTTAAGAAATTGTTTGGTATTTTTGAAAAGCCAAGTCGAAAAGGACATGGCCGCACTTTTTCAGAATTTGAATCTCTATTTTCGATCCCGATTCCAATTGACCAAGAAGCGTTCCGGCCCGCGACGCTTCACCGCAAAGAATGGTTCACCTCACGCTCATAAAGCGATGCTATATTCAGCATCAGATAAGCATGAAACTCGAAATAAGGAAGTGTAATGAACCGGATTCTCGTGCTCCTGCGCCATGGCCAGAGCGACTGGAACCTGAAGAATATTTTTACGGGGTGGAAAGACCCCGATCTGACCGCCCAAGGAGTTGAGGAGGCCCGTGCCGCCGGGCACTGCCTCAAGGCGCGCGGTCTTCGCTTCGACCGCGCCTTCACCTCGAAACTTATCCGTGCCCAGCACACTTTAAAGCTGGTTCTCGCGGAAGTCGGCGAGCCTGGGATCGAGATCATTCGCGACCGGGCCCTCAATGAGCGCGATTACGGCCTCCTTTGCGGCACCAGTAAAGACGATGCCATAAGGAAATATGGCAGCGAACAGGTTGATCTCTGGCGCCGGTCCTATGATGTCTCGCCTCCAGGCGGAGAAAGCCTAAAGGACACGGTCGCCCGGGTTCTCCCCTATTATTGCCAGAAAATTCTGCCCCAGGTGCTCAGCGGACACCAGGTGATCATCGCCGGGCATGGCAATTCGCTGCGCGCCCTCATGATGGTCCTTGACCAGCTCACGCCGGAAACGATTCCGGGGATGGAACTCGAAACCGGAGTTCCGCATCTTTACCGGCTGAAGCCGGATTCGACGGTCGAAAGCAAGGAAATCCTCAATCCGAAAGTGCTTCACGGCAAATTTCCGGCAGCCGCGGCGAGAGCATGACCTGAAACAAACGGGCGGGCGTTTTTAATGGTGCGTGCTCCCGGCGCGCCGCACTTGCGTGGCACGCAAGTTCCAAGCCGCGCAGCCCGTCGTGCCAACATCGCGCACAAGCCAAATTCCGGCTTTGCACGCCGCGCCGCCTTGAGATTGTTGATTTGCGCGGAGCGCCAATCGGACAAAAATGTTTCACGTGAAACGTTTTGGTCTGATTGGCAGCCAAAACCAGACAATCCGCGTTTGATTTAAAGATCATGCGGCGACAGAAGGAACTCTTCGACATTGGCGCGGCGGGAGCGGGCGCGGGCCTTTGTTTGGCCCCGGGGCTCATCCTCTACCGGTGCCATTTCGATGATAGGGCGCAAAAAGCTCTGGCCGAAGAGATCGCAAAAGCCGCCTTTGAGGCGCCCTGGTTCGTCCCGCGCATGCCACGAACAGGCCGGGCGTTTTCGGTGAAAATGACCAATTGCGGCGGCCTCGGCTGGGTCTCCGACCGCGAGGGAGGCTACCGCTATCAGACCGCGCATCCGGCGACCGGGCGGGCTTGGCCTTCGATCCCTCCCCTTGCGCTCGGCGCATGGCGGTCTTTGGCCTCCTATCCGCACCCGCCGGAGGCTTGCCTCGTCAATTCCTACGATGACCAGGCGCGGATGGGCCTTCACCAGGACCGCGACGAGGCCGAGTTTGCCGCGCCCGTGGTCTCGATCTCGCTTGGCGACAGTTGCTGTTTCCGTTACGGCGGCCCACAACGCAGCGACCCTACGAGGAAACTCGAACTGCATTCCGGCGATGTCCTTGTGATGGGCGGCGCCGCGCGGCTGATCTTCCATGGCGTCGACAGGATTTTTCCGGGCTCCTCCGATCTTCTGCCGGGCGGCGGACGCATCAACTTGACGTTGCGGCGGGTGACGCGGCCCGGGCCATGAAGCGCCTTTTTCATCCTGCTCATGTCAGAGCGCGATCGCCGGGACCCAGCTATGTTTCTCCAATTCGTTGGGCCATTGCAGATAATCGGATGGCAAGGATTCCGCGCCGTTGATATTATTCTTGGCGTCTGTGTAATAGGCCACGCGGGCGTCCAGCAGCGTCTTGAGCTGCAGCTTCAGCGCTTTGACCTGATTATGCGCATTCTGATCCCGGGCGGGAAGGTTCTTGACCTTGTAGGGCGTGGGCGGCAGGCTGCTCGGCGAGGGCACGAACTCCTTGCCATTGGCGGGGAATTCGAGATCCCATATCTGCTTGCGCAGCTTGATGATGTCCATCGTCTTCCCTTTGATCGAATTCTCCTTTGTCGCGTAAAGCTGGAAACTCGGGATGAATTTCTCGGCTGCGCGAAGCGTGCCATAGGCGCGCATGAAGCCATAGGTCATGCGGATGCGTATGAGGCCCGGCTCGATCGTCAGACCGTCATGGATGTCGTCGACCTCGTCCGGCAGGATCGCTTCGCCAACGGCAGCGCGATGCCGAGCAACGGCAGCGGCGTGCCGCCGGTAATTTCGCCGATCGTGGCGGAATCTAATTTCGTGCTGCCGGCCGCGATCGCATAGACGTTCGAGGCGCCGGCGTCGATTGCCGACTGAATCGGGGCGAGCGAGCGGATGCCGCCATCGACATAGGTGCGGCCATCCTGCATCGTCGTGGGCCGGCAAATCACCGGGAGCGACGAGGAAGCGATCGCCGCGCGAATCAAGTCATATGGAATGGAATCGGCCACCAGTTTGGCGTTGACCTGCGCCAATTGCTGCATCAAATGGGCAAGGCCCGGCCTCGGCTTCTGGACGGGGCCCGCACCCGGGCCGCCGCCGGAATTTTGCCAATCCGCGATCTCGTCTTCGAGCTTGGCCTTCTCAGCCTTGAGCGCGGCGATTTGCGCCGCGGTCGGCGGTGGCGGAACCGGGGTCACTTTTCCATCGCGCTCGATCATCGTATTGGCTTCGTTGACGTAGCGCATGGCGCCGTCTTCGAGCGCGACCATCGCGAAGCGCAACGCAATGCCGGAACTCTGCTGGAAGAAAGAAACTCACCGGATCGCGCATGAGCTTCTCAAGCGGGTCATAATTGACCAGCCCCTGACTGTATAGGCAGCGAACCGCGCCCACTTCGAAATCGCCCTTGGCGCCGCCGCCGCTCGTGCCGATGGTCGTCGCGGTTCCCCTTTCTTGCGCGCTCATGATTTTCTCCCTCAAATTATTTTATCACTCATTGAAAATAGAACTGTATCAATCATTCGCTATGAATAGTCGTTATAGACTATTCATCATAGCCGAAAATTGCGCGATGGGAAATATGTTTTCGATTGTGGTATGCGCAAAAGCTTGCGAAGCCGGAGCCCCCGATGAAGATTGCCCTGATCCAGATGAACTCGGTCAGCGACAAGCCCGCTAATATCGCCACCGCAACGAAGCTCGTTGAACGCGCCATCGCCGAGGAGTGGCCGGACTGGATTTGCCTCCCCGAATGTTTCGATTTTCTCGGCGGCGACCGCGCGGCCAAGATGGCGGCGGCGGAAGCCTTCCCGGGCGGCCCCGCCTATGGCGCGATGCAGGCGCTCGCCAAAAGGCATAAAGTTTACATCCACGCCGGTTCCATTCTCGAAAAGCCCGAGCGTGGGGACCGCATTCACAACACAACCGTGGTCTTCGATCGCGGCGGCGCGGAAATCGCGCGCTATCGCAAAATCCATATGTTCGACATCACCGCGCCGGACGGAACGAAATATAATGAAAGCGCGGCTTTCGCGCCGGGCGACAAGATCGTGACTTATCCTTGCGAGGACATGATCATTGGCTGCTCGATTTGCTACGACATAAGGTTTCCGGATCTGTTTCAGGCGCTCGCCGCAAAAGGCGCCGAAATGATCGCTTTGCCCGCCGCCTTCACCATGCAAACCGGCAAGGACCATTGGGAAGTTCTATGCCGGGCGCGGGCGATCGAGACGCAAACCTATGTTTGTGCTCCCGCCCAGACCGGCGTCCATGCCGTGAAAAATGAAATGCGCCAGACCTATGGCCATAGTCTGGTCGCCGACCCTTGGGGTCATGTCATCGCCAAGGCCTCGGACGGCAGCGGCATTGTCGCAGCGCGGATCGACCGCGCCCTTGTCAAAAAAGTTCGCGCGCAAATCCCGGTCGCGCAACACAAGGTGCGATTCGATTGAGCAAGGGCCAGCATGGCGTAGCCTTCCGGCTCATCGCCCGCGCCGCCGCCCTCTTTTTTGCCGTCCTTGGACTGGCCCTCGCAACAGAGACAAGCCATGCGGGCGAGGCGCCTCACCCCATGATTTGGCACCGTGGCGAACTCGGCGATCCAGGCTCTCTCGATCCGCACAAAGCGACGACCTTGATCGAGAGCAATATTCTCGACGAGCTTTTCGAGGGTCTTGTCACTCACAACGCCGGCGGCGACATCATCCCAGGGGTCGCGGCGAGCTGGACGGTTGATCCCACCGGCACGATCTATGATTTTCAGCTTCGCCCCGATGCGAAATGGTCGAATGGCGACAAGGTCACGCCGGATGATTTTGTCTTCGCGTTCCGCCGCCTGATGGCGAAAGCGACCGGCGCCCCCTATGCCAATATCCTTTATACTTTGAAGAACGCGGAACGAATCAACAAAGGCGACCTGCCCGCCGAAGCCTTGGGGGTCCGCGCCTTGGACGAACATCGGCTTGAAATTGCGCTTGAGCGGCCAGCGCCCTATTTCCTCTCCCAACTCACCCATTTTACCGCCAAGCCGCTGCATCGAACGTCGATCGAAACCTATGGCTCGGATTTCGTCCGACCCGAGCATATGGTGACGAATGGCCCTTTCATGCTGAAGTCCTTCACCCCGAACGACCGGCTGGTTCTGATCAAGAACCCCTATTTTTACGACGCGGCGCATGTCGCGCTCGACGAAGAGATTTTTTATTCGCTCGAGGACCGAGCCGCCGCGCTGCGCCGTTTCATGGCCGGCGAAATTCAATCCTATGACGATGTTCCGGTGGAGCAAATCGGCTTCGTGCGCAGCCATTTGGCGGAGGCGTTCAAGGTGACGCCGAACCTCGGAACCTATTTTTATGCTTTCGACACGCGCCACAAGCCCTTCGACGACAAAAGGGTGCGCCAGGCCTTATCCATGGCGATCGACCGCGAATTCCTCGCCGAGCGCATCTGGGGCGGCACCATGGACCCCGGCTACAGTTTCGTGCCGCCGGGAATTGAAAGTTATGGCGCGCCTGCCACCGTCGCGTGGAAAGACGTCGACCTTTTTGAGCGGGAGGATGAGGCAAAGAGGCTGCTCGCCGAGGCGGGCTTCGGTCCCGGCGGCCAGACACTCGAAGTGGAGATCCGCTTCAACACTTCGGAAAATCACCGCGCGACCGCGGTCGCGATCGCCGATATGTGGAAGGCGCTTGGCGTCGAGACGCGGCTTCTTGCGACCGACGCCACGAGTCATTACGCCTTCTTGCGGGAAAGGCCTCTGTTTGATGTCGCGCGATCAGGCTGGTTCGCCGATTATCCCGACGCGCAAAATTTTCTTTTTCTTGGCCAGAGCGACAATCAGGCGCTGAATGTCGCAAGCTTCAGCAACAAGACCTATGATAGGCTGATGCATGAAGCTCAGCTCGAAGCTTCGCCCGAGCGGCGGCGCGCCATGCTCCATGAAGCGGAAGCGCTTCTCCTCGACGAACAGCCCGATCTCGTGCTTCTGACCTACCGCTCCCGCAATCTTGTCTCGCCAAAGCTCAAGGGTTGGGAGGAAAATGCGCTCGACAATCATCCGGGCCGTTATATCTCGGTCGCGCCATGATCGGTGCGGGCAGGCGCCGATCGCCGGTCAGTCAATGGCCAAAGGAACGATTGAACAGCAAGGCCGGCGTTGCCTCGCTGCGGCTCGATCGCGCGAGGTGGGGGCATTGCGCGGCGAGAGCATCCATTTCCAAGACGTCTGGCAGCCTCGTATGACTGGCGCAGACCGCGCCGTCCGGCCCCCATGCAGCCTCGAATGTCATTCCGGGCGCCGTCTCATCGCGCTGGATTCCGATCGAGTCAAAAATGTCGATCGGTGTCCCGTTGCGCGTGTGGCCGACCCCATCGCCGCAATAATCGGCACGGACCAGCCGGACGCAGGCTTGGTAATAAGAGGCAAGGGAAACATTGTTGGGTCCATATCCCCAAGGCTTATAGCCGAAGCGGACGCATTTGCCTTCTGCACCCCCGGTGCAGGTGAGCAATATACGTCCCGGCACCGCTTCATACCGCCCGCCGGATGTGAACGCACCCGCCAATGGAAAGCCGAGCCGTTGGCCATCAGGATCCGGCTGGCACAGATTGTGCCACGCCATGGTCACCGGATCCTGTTCGGAAAGTGCATAGAGCATGATCTCGCCCGCCGGGTCCTTCGGGTCGCGCTCCACAGCATCGATGCGGATGCGCCGCTGCCGCCCCGTCCCATCGCCGATCGCCAGAATCGTGCCTGGCAATTGATCTTGGGCAACGATCCGCCCGTCGTTCAACCGGATCTGAAATGCGGTTCCTTTGACGTCAATGCTGTTAACTTCATCAGACATCGCCGCGAGCGGCGACGTAATCGTGATCAGGGCGGCAAGGATTGTGAGACCGATCGCGGCGCGTTGCATCATTCCCTCACACCCAATTCAACGAGCCGCCGCTTCCGGGAGGGTGACCTTCTCCACCGCAACGCCGTTCAGCTCGCCGAGCGCCGAGCCCGCCGGTATCAAGAGCCCATTGGCGAAAAGCGCGTTGATGGTGAGCGCGTTCTGGGTCAGCGAGTTGAAGGTGAGAGCGTTGCTGGTGAGAGAATTAACAGTGAGCCCGTTCAAGGTGAGGGCGTTGGCGGTGAGGGCGTTGGAGTTGAGCGCGTTGGTGGTGATCGCGTTGACGGAAATCCCATTGGACTCGACGTGACGGTCGCCGCGAAAATCATGGAGCTTCTCGCCACGCTCAAACAAAACCTCGGCATGGCCATGATCTTCATCAACCATGATCTCGGAATGGTCCGAAGGATCGCGGATACGATCCATGTGACGCGCGGAGGGGAAATCGTTGAAACCGGCCGCGCCCGCGAGATTTTCGCCCATCCGCGCCATGACTATACCCGCATGCTGCTAGAGAGCCTGTCGCGCGGGCGCGCCCATGCCCGGATCGGCGCGCCGGTGCTTTTGCGGGCCGAGAACATTGGCGTCACTTTTGCCTTGCGTGGCGGCCTCTTCGGCGCCAAGCGCGTGTTCACGGCGGTCGACCGCGTCAGCCTTTGTCTCGAAGAGGGCCGCACGCTTGAGCGCGTTGGTGGTGATCGCGTTGACGGAAATCCCATTGGATACGAGGGCGTTTTGTGTGACCGCAGCTTTTGCAGGCAGCCCGCAGGCCAGCAAAGCGCTCAAGGTCAAAGCTGTCCGGACGGTTCCTGCCAAACGAGACAGTTGCAACATGATCTTCTCCCAATAGAAATCCAGCAATGGAAAAGCGGCAAAACGCCATAAACGCCCTCTTGCATATAATAAATGACATATATTGTCATTTATTTTTCAATAGCAAGCAGAGAGGCTTACTTCCGCCGAACCTTGGCGGGCAAATTCCTAAAAAACGTCCCTCGAAAATGCCACAACGCAGCCTGTCGCAATCATCCTTAGTTTACGGACGGACGTGAGCCGTGCTTCGCTTTTTTTTGGTACGCGCCGCCATGACAGTGGCGACGCTTTTTATCATCATCGCGCTTGCCTTTTTCCTCATGCGTCTCGCGCCTGGCGGCCCTTTTGATTCCGAGCGGGCGCTCGATCCGGACATCGCCAACAATCTGCGCCGCATTTATAAGCTCGACCGGCCTCTCCTCGAACAATTTTGGTTCTATCTGGAAAGTCTCGCGCACGGCGATTTCGGCCCGAGCTTGCATTGGCGCGATTTTAGCGTGAACCAGCTCTTTGCCGTGGCGCTGCCTATTTCGGTCGCCCTCGGCACGAAGGCCATGCTCGCCGCGATCCTTGCCGGCACGGCGCTCGGACTTTTTGGCGCGATGAGCAAGAGCGGGATTGGCCCGCGCCTCGTCGATGGCGCCGCGATGCTGGGAATTGTTCTGCCCGTCTTTGTCGCGGCGCCGCTCCTCCAGCTTGGATTTGGTCTTGCGCTTCACATTCTGCCGGTCGGCGGCTGGAACGATGGCGCCTGGCAAAATCAGATCTTGCCGGTGATCACGCTGGGTCTGCCGCAGACCGCCATCGTGGCGCGGCTCATGCAAGCGTCGCTTCGTGACGTGCTTCTCATGCCCCATATTCGCACCCTGCGGGCGTTTGGGATGCCGGGCTTTCATATTTATGTCCATGCGCTTCGCGCGGCCTTGCCGCCGGTTGTTTCCTATCTCGGCCTTGCCGCCGCCAATGTGCTCACCGGCTCGGTCGTCGTCGAGACCATTTTTGGGATCCCCGGCATGGGAAGATATTTTGTCTATGGCGCGCTTGGCCGCGATTACACGCTCGTCATGGGCACGGTTGTCGTCGTCGCGGCGGCTGTTCTTTTGTTCAATCTGATCGTCGATCTTTTGCTCGCCTGGCTCGATCCGAGAGTGCGCTATGAATCGAGGCCATGATGCGTGAGCGAGCACCAGCGCCGCAGGCATCCGCCGCGGCGCGCATCCCGCGCAAGCGGCGGCTCTGGGCGAGCCTTGCACTTCTCGCCTCGATCGCGCTTCTTTGTCTTTTCGGGCCGCTCGTCTCCGGCCATCCCTATGATCAAGTCTACCGCGACTATGTGCTCGTCCGGCCTTCGCTTTTCGCGCATCCGGATGCGGCCGAAGTGGACGGCGCGATCGAGGCGATCGGGCGCCGGATGCATGTGCAGATCGAGGCCGCGCGCGAGGGGGAGATGATGCACCTGACGCTTGCCGCGGAAAAGCCAATCGATCCGCGCGCCTTGCGTGCCTTCGCGCGATCGGATTCGTTCGCGCCCGCCCATATTGCCGCGGCCGAAGACGAAGGCCGCCGCCTTGTCATCGATGTGCCCTTGAAGCGGATGGTGTTTTTGTTCGGGACCGATGCCAATGGCCGCGATCTTTTCACACGGGTTCTGATCGCTGGCCGCATCTCGCTTGCCGTCGGGCTGCTGGCCTCTTTTGTTGCTTTGACGATCGGCGTCGCCTATGGCGCGGTCGCGGGCTACGCTGGCGGACGCACCGATGTTTTGATGATGCGTGTCATCGAGATCATCTATGCGCTCCCTTTTATTTTTTTCGTGATTGTTCTTGTCATGGTCTTTGGGCGTCATTTCGTGCTGATTTTCGTGGCCATCGGCGCCGTCGAATGGCTCGACATGGCGCGGATCGTGCGCGGCCAGGCGCTTTCGATCAAGCAAAGGGATTTTGTCGCCGCCGCCGAAGCGCTTGGCGCGGCACCTCCCGCAATCCTCTGGCGGCATGTGATCCCCAATGCCTCGGGTCCGATCCTAGCCTATCTCGACCGTGCTTATTCCCCGCGTGATCTTGCTTGAAAGCTTCGTGTCGTTCCTGGGGCTCGGCGTGCAGGAGCCGCTGACGAGCTGGGGCGTGCTTGTCGCGGACGGCGCCCGCAATATTCAGGGCTCCGTCCATCTTCTGATTTTTCCGGCCTTGTTCTTGGGCGCTACCCTTGGCGCTCTGCAAAGTCTTGGCGATGGCTGGCGCGGTTCGCGAGGTTCCTGATGGACGCGTCTGCAAGCCCGCTCTTGCACCTTCGCGATCTTCGCGTGAGCTATGGTCCCGCACGAGCCGTCAACGGTCTAAGTTTAACGCGTGAGGCGCGGTGAAACGGCGGCGATCGTCGGCGAATCCGGTTCCGGCAAAAGCCAGACCGTGCTCGCGGCGCTGAGACTTCTGCCCCGGCACGCTCTCACCACGGGTTCGGTCCTCTTCGACGGCACCGATCTTCTCGGCCTTTCGCAAAAGCGGCTCGATGCGCTGCTTGGCCGGCGCATCGCGATGGTGTTTCAGGAGCCGATGTCGTCCCTCGATCCGCTGTTTAGCGTCGGCGCCCAGATCGGCGCGGTGCTGCGCCTCAAAGCCAGGCTGCCGCGCGGCGCCGCCAAGGCGCGGGCAAAAGAGCTGCTCACCCTCGCCGGAATTGCCGAGCCAGAACGCCGGCTCGACGCCTATCCGCATGAATTGTCCGGCGGCCAGCGCCAGCGCGTCGCCATTGCCATGGCGATCTCTTGCAACCCCGAACTCTTAATCGCGGATGAGCCGACGACAGCCCTCGACGTGACGGTCGCCGCGAAAATCATGGAGCTTCTCGCCACGCTCAAACAAAACCTCGGCATGGCGATGATCTTCATCAGCCATGATCTCGGAATGGTCCGAAGGATCGCGGATACGATCCATGTGATGCGCGGAGGGGAAATCGTTGAAACCGGCCCCGCCCGCGAGATTTTCGCCCATCCGCGCCATGACTATACCCGCATGCTGCTAGAGAGCCTGCCGCGCGGGCGCGCCCATGCCCGGATCGGCGCGCCGGTGCTTTTGCGGGCCGAGAACATTGGCGTCACTTTTGCCTTGCGTGGCGGCCTCTTCGGCGCCAAGCGCGTGTTCACGGCGGTCGACGGCGTCAGCCTTTGTCTCGAAGAGGGCCGCACGCTTGGCGTTGTGGGGGAATCGGGATCCGGCAAATCGACACTGGCGCGCGCGCTTTTGAAGCTCGTGCCGGCGAGCGGCAGGCTGAGCTTTGCCGGGCGCGAGCTTGCGCCGCTCAATAGGGCCGCGATGCGGCCGCTGCGGCGCTCCATGCAATTGGTGTTTCAAGATCCCTATGGCTCGCTCTCGCCCTCGATGCGCGTCAGCGACATCGTCACGGAGGGATTGCGCGTTCATGAACCCGCGATCAGCCGCAAGGAGCGCGAGAGGCGGGCGGCCCTGGCCCTTGAGGAGGTTCTCCTCGACCCTGATCTGCGGCATCGTTTTCCGGGAGAATTATCGGGCGGTCAGCGGCAGCGCGTGGCGATCGCCCGGGCGATGATCCTCAAACCGCGTCTCGTCGTGCTCGATGAGCCGACGTCCGCCCTCGACCGCTCGGTGCAGACCGGAATTCTCGCCCTGCTCGAGGATTTGCAGGACGCGCATGGCTTGACCTATGTCCTGATCAGCCACGATCTCGCCGTGATCCGCGCGGTGGCCGACGAAATCGCGGTGATGAAGGACGGCCGCATCGTCGAACAGGGCCCGGCGCAAGAGATTGTCGCGCATCCCCGCGAGCCCTATACAAGATCGCTCATCGCGGCGGCGTTTCAAACCAAAGAGGCATGATGGCGGCCCACCATGCTTTTGGCCCATGATTCGCAGGTTTTGTCGCAAAACCGATATCCATCGCTGCTTACTGAGAGCGGCGATACAAAGAGAATGGCGAGGTCAATCCGATGCTTTTCGATGGTGAAACGATCAAGGTTGATGTGCAGGATGGAGGAATTGCCGAACTGCGGTTCAAACGCGGCGATGACGGCGTCAACAAGCTCGATCGTCTGACCTTCGACGAGCTTCGCCGCGCGCTCGAGGCGATCAAGGCAACGCCCGCGATCAAAGGTGTCTTGATCACCAGCGCCAAGACATTCCTCGTCGGGGCCGATATTTTCGAATTCACCGGCGTCTTCGCGCAGCCGGAGACATATATAACCGCTTTTGTCGCCGGGAACAGCGCCATCATCACCATGCTCGATGATCTGCCGGTGCCGACCGCCGTGGCGATCAATGGTCTTGCGCTGGGCGGCGGCTTCGAGGTCGCGCTTGGGGCCGATTACCGGGTGATGTCGAACACCGCCAAAATTGGCTTTCCGGAGATTCATCTGGGGATTTTTCCAGGCTATGGCGGCACGGTCCGCCTGCCCCGACTCATCGGGCTGGGGCCAAGCGCCGACTGGATCCTGTCCGGCGCGCAGCAAAGCCCCGACCGGGCTCTTCGCGAAGGTGCGGTCGATGCCATCGCGGCGCCGGACGACTTGCGCGCCGCCGCCCTCGCGCTGCTCAACAAGGCGATCGCGGGCGAAGCGGATTGGCAAGAGAGGCGGGCCCGCATGAAACAAAGCCTCGGGGTGGCCAAAGAAGAAGCCGCCTCTCTTCTGGCCCCTGCCAAGGCGCAAGCCGCCAAAGCCCTGCCCCATCTGCCGGCCGCGCAGCTTGCCGTGGACCTCATGGAGAAAGCCGCGGGTCTTGGCCGCGATGAAGCCTTGGCGCTCGAATCCGAGACCTTCGCCAAGGCCGCGAAGACACAAGCCGCCGGCTCGCTCGTCGCGATTTTCATCAACGAGCAAAACGTCAAAAAAAGCATCCGCCGCTATGCCAAGGACGCGCCGAAAGTGGCGAGGGCAGCCGTCGCGGGAGCGGGAATCATGGGCGGCGGCATCGCTTATCAAAGTGCCGCGCGGGGCGTGCCCATTGTCATGAAGGACATTTCTCAGGCGGCGCTCGATCTTGGCATGTCGGAAGCGCGAAAATTGCTTGCCAAATCGGTGGAGACGGGACGGCTCACGCAAGACAAGGCGGATGCGATCCTTGCCTCCATCACATCGAGCCTCACTTACGAGGGGTTCGACGCAGCCGATGTGGTGATCGAAGCCGTCGTCGAAGATATAGGGGTCAAACATAAAGTCTTGCGCGAAATCGAGGAGATTGCCAGCCAGAGCGCGATCCTTGCCTCGAACACATCATCCCTGCGGATTGGTGACCTCGCGGACGGCCTCAAGCGTCCGGAAAATTTTTTGGGAATGCATTTTTTCAATCCGGTGCCCAAAATGCCGCTTGTCGAAATCGTCCGTGGCCCCAAAACATCGCCGCAAGCGCTGGCGGCGGTCACCGGCTATGCGGCGGCGATGGGCAAGACGCCGATTGTCGTCGAGGATTGCCCAGGGTTTGTCGTCAACCGCATTCTCACGCCTTATCTCATTGCGTTTTTGCGCCTCGTTCACGACGGCGCCGATTTCGTGGCGATCGACAAGGCGATGGAAGCCTTCGGCTGGCCGATGGGGCCCGCCTATCTCATGGATGTGATCGGCTTGGATATTTCGCAGCATGTCGTCGAGATCGTCTCGGCGGGCTTCGCGCCGCGCATGGATGTGGGTTTCGAGACGGGGCTCGAAATTCTCCTGCGCGCCGGGCGCCTTGGCCAGAAGAACGGCCACGGCTTTTACAAATATCAGAATGATTCAAAAGGCCGGCCGCGCAAGGAGATCGACCCCGAAACCGAAGACCTTCTGGCAGCGGGGCAGCCCAAGGGCAAGACCAGCTTTGCCGAGGAGGAGATCGTTTCGCGCATGATGCTGCCCTTGATCCTCGAAGCGGCGCGTTGCGTCGAGGATCAAATCGCCGCTTCGCCCGGCGAAGTGGATATGTGCTTGATCCTTGGTCTCGGCCTGCCGCGCTACCTTGGCGGCGCCCTCAAATATGCCGATTTCCTCGGCCTCAAAAACGTCGTGGAACAGTGCCGGTCAACGGGAAAGCCTTGGGCCGATTTACCATTCGGGGGAGCGTTTGCGCGCCATGGCCATCAGCGGGGAGGTTTTTTATCCGGTATGAGCGCTACGAGTCGCGAGGTCCGATGTTGAGCTTTCATTCCGCCGCCGCCAAGGGAGAGATTCCGGTCGCATTGGATGCCGGCACCATTCCGCCTGAGGTCAACTGGATCGACGCCGTGCGGCCGGACGCGCGGGAGGTCGCCTTTTTGGAGCGCGCCCTCGGATTCGAGGTGCCAACGCTCGCGTCCCTCTCCGAAATCGAAACATCGAGCCGGCTGCGCGCCGAGAAGGACAGGATCCATCTCAGCATCCCCATGATCTACCGGGCGGAGGGTTTCATGCCCGCATTGACGCCGCTCGGTTTCATCCTCGCGAAGGACCTTCTTCTGACGGTTCGTTTCAAGCCTATGAAGGCTTTCGACGATGTGAAGGAGACGATCCCGCAGGTGCCGCTGCACAGCGGAGGCGCAGGTGCCTTCACCGCTCTTGTGGACGTGATCGTCGATCACGCCGCAGACCTGCTGGAAAACGCCGGCGGCGATCTCGATTGTCTATCGGAGGAGATTTTCGGCATGAAGACTGCCGACATGCGGCGGCATAGGCCGCGCGAGGACGGCGATCAATTGCGCCTCGTGATGCGCAAGGTCGGACGCATCGGCGATCTCACCTCGAAGGTCGAAGACCATCTTCTCGGCGTGGCCCGCATGTTGCCCTATGTCGCGGCCAATGCTGCTCCCTATCTTTCGTCCGACATACGGGCGAAACTGAAAAGCCTGCAACGCGACATCGCGTCTCTCAATGATTACGAGACGCATCTCACCGACAAGATTCAATTCCTGCTCGATGCCACCTTGGGGCTCACAAACATCGAGCAGAACAACATTTTTAGAATTCTGACCATCGTCTCCGTGGTTGGCATTCCGCCGACATTTTTCGCCAGCATGTGGGGCATGAACTTCAAGAACATTCACGAATATGACTGGGCTTATGGCTATGAATTTGGGCTCTTTGTCATTGCCGTGAGCGCGGTCATCCCGATCATTTGGTTCAAATGGCGCGGCTGGTGGTAGAAACACGAACTGACCCATGGCCGGCGGCCGCCATGACGGAAGAGGAAATGCTCGCGCGGCTTCTTTATCGCGACGGGATGATGCTTGTGATCGACAAGCCCGCCGGAATCGCGGTCCATCGCGGCCCCAAGGGCGGCGAAAATCTTGAGGACTATTTCCAGGCGCTGCGCTTTGGCCTGCCGCGCAATCCGGCCCTGGCGCATCGGCTCGATCGCGATACCTCCGGCTGCCTGGTGCTCGGGCGCCACCACAAGGCGCTCGAAAAGCTCGGCCTTTTGTTCAAGCAAGGCAAGGTCGAAAAGATTTATTGGGCCATTGTCGATAAAGGCCCGGCGCAAGACGAGGGCCTGATCGATCTGCCGCTCGGGCGCCTCGATGCCGCGCGCGGCTGGTGGATGAAACCCGACCCCGCCGGGCTCCCCGCAAAAACGCTTTGGCGGATCCTTTCCCGCATGGGCGGCCGGGCGCTCGTGGAACTCAAACCGCTGACCGGCCGCACCCATCAATTGCGGGTTCATTGCGCCGCGCAAGGCTTTCCCATCCTCGGCGATCCCATCTATGGCCAGGGCGGGGCGATGGGGTTGCAGCTGCACGCCCGCGCGATCACGATTCCCCTTTATAAGAACAAGGAGCCGGTGAACATCGAGGCGCCGGTGCCGCCGCATATGCGCGCGACGCTGGCCGCATGCGCGCCGGGCGAGACAGTCTGAACCGGCGGTGTCTTCTCTCTGTTGTCTCGCATGATCTTATCCAAAAAGCCCGCAGCTTTTGGGATCATGTTTTAATTCCCCAGATATTGATGCAGGCTCGCCTCGATGGCGGATTTGTCGGCTGCCGGGAGCTTGGCGAGTTCGCCATCGAGCCAGGCATCCTTGATTCCTGCGGCTCTTGCGAGAAGATGCCATTTCATCGCTTCGACCATGTCTTTCGGCAGCCCGCGCCCGGCCGCCAAAAGGCGCGCCGCGCGGTTTTGCGCGACCGGATTGTTGCGCACCGCCGCCTTGAGAAAAAGCTTCGCCGCCGCCGTCTCGTCCTTGGTGACACCGATTCCGTTGAACAGCATGATCGCATATTCGACTTCCGCCGGAACATGATCGTCCTTCGCGGCGCGGCCAATCCATAGCGCGGCTTGCTCATCGCTTTTTTCGACGCCGGTGCCGTTTCTGTAAAGGAGGCCCAACGCATAGGCGGCATCGGAATTGCCGAGCTCTGCGGCTTGCCTGAAAGAACTGCGCGGCCTTGGAAAAATCCGGGGCAACGCCGTTTTTTTCGATGGCAAGAAGACCGAGATTGTAAAGCGCACCTGGGTGATTTTGCGCGGCCGCCTTCTCGAACAGCGCCGCCGCTCCCGCACGATCCTGCGGCACGCCTTCGCCGTTGAGTTTGGCGAGTCCCAGAGCGAAAATCGCCTGGCGGTCCCCGGCGGCGGCCGCGAGCGCATACCAGCGGGCGGCCTCGGTGGCGTCGTGCCGGACGCCGAGCCCCTGCGCATAAAGCTCACCGATGAGGGTCATCGCCGGCCCGTCGCCGGGATCGGCCTCGATCCGCTTCATCGCTTCCCGCATCGCCGTGAGATAATAGCCGCGCTGATAGGCCGCGTAGGCAAGGTCGGGCGCGCCGAGCCCCGCCGGAGCCGGTAATGGATCTGTCTCGGGCCGGCGGTTGGACGCCGTTCCAAGAGAGGGTGCGGCCGGTTGCTGGACAGCTTGAGCCGCAGGCTCCGCATGCGCCAAACTTAAACCCGCTTCGACAGCCAGCCATGCTGCAACAAGACCCGCGCAGAGCCGCAAACCGCCGCCGCCCGAACTCAATGTTCATTGGATCGTTTCCGGAGCGGAAGCGATCAGGCGGGCGGCGTCGCGCAACGCCGCTTGCGGCGCCACGCGGATCGGCGAAGATTGCGTCGCCAAGCGCGATGAAATCGGCGCCGGCGCGAACGAGATCGCCGATCGAAGAGAGATCCTGCGCGTAGCCCACGCAAGGAACGTTGAAGATTTCCGACCACCAGTTCACACGCTCGACGATATGCGCATGTGGCTCCAGGCTGGCCGGGCCGCCGAACATCACGTAATCGGCGCCGGCTTCGCCAGCGATCATCGCCTCGTCCCGCGTCTCCAATCCGCCGGCACCGACGATGTGGCCGGGGTGCAAGGACCGCAAAGCGGCTTGCAGGGCTGGCCCGGTGCCTTCGATGTGGACGCCATCGGCATTGGCGCGGCGCGCCCATTGAGGATCGGCTTCGACGAGGCAGGCAATGCCGTGGTTTTGCAAGAGGGGAGCCAGGGCGCAAAAGATCTCCTCTTTGGCGCTGTCGCCGCTCGCCGCGATTCGCAAAAGCACGCAGGCGACGTCGCTGGCCGCGATCGCCTCGAAAAGCGGCGCATAAGCGGCCGCATCGGAAATCGGCGGCGTGATCAAGTAAAGTCGAGGCGCGTCCATTGGCATGGCCCAAAGCAGCTCCAGGGGGAAATTCATGTTCGATCTTATTGGATTTTGCGACGGAATTATGCGTGCAAAAATATGATCTTAAGTAAGTTTGAGCAGCTCAAGCGCCAGATTGATCTGTATCGCGAACGCACCCCGGCTTGAAGCATGGCCGTGGAAAAAGAGCTTGAGATCCCGGCTGCCGGCAACGCCGGTATGACATCCCCAAGGGTGCGCTTGTCGGAACACCGCATCCGTGTTACCCGCAGCCCGCGGGAGATTTTCATAATGACTGACGGAATCGGAAACGGCCCTGAGGCCGATACAATGCCCTCGATCAACGCGATGGTGCAATATACCAAGGATTTTTCATTCGAGAACCCGAATGCGCCACGCTCGCTGGGGCCGCAGGAGAAGCCGCCGAATATTTCGATCCAGGTCAATGTCAATGCGCGTCAGATCGCGGAAACCGACTTCGAGGTGGATATTCTGCTCGAAGGATCGGCCGGCGAAGGCGCCGGTGTTTTGTTCAAGTTTGAGCTTGATTACGCGGGCCTGTTCCGGCTGCGCAACATTCCCCCGAACGACATGCATCCAATCGTCATGATCGAATGCCCCCGCCTGCTGTTTCCCTTCGCGCGCCAGATTATCGCCGAGGCGGTTCGCGGCGGCGGCTATCCGCCGCTCTACATCGATCCGATCGATTTCGCGGCGCTCTATCGCAAGCGTCTCAGCGAGGCCGCCGCCGCGGCGCCGCCCCCGGCAAGCTGAGCCTCGCCGCGAGAGCATGAGCCGCGAAAGCTCGGACAGGTTTCCGCGAAAGATTTTTGAGCGGAGAGGCTGTGCTCTCACGCGCGGCCTCTGTTGCCGCTCATTCCTGCCCGAAGCGAAGCAGGCTTGAGCCATGCGCCTTGAGCCAGGCCTCCGCGCGCGCGGTGTCCGCCGTCAACCGCGCGACGGCCGCCCAGAATTTCGTGGAATGATTCATGTGCAGGAGATGCGCGGATTCATGCGCCGCGAGATAATCAAGGACGTAAGGTGGCGCCATGATGAGGCGCCAGGAAAAGCTGAGGGCGCCCGTTGAGGAGCAAGACCCCCACCGGCTTATCGTATCACGCAAGGTGATTTTGCGGGGGGCGACGCCAAGCTTCCCGGTGTGGATTTCAACGGCGGTCTTAATGTCGCGCAAAGCCTCCTTGATCAGAAAGTCGCGCACCCGGCGGGGCACGAAGGGCGCCTCCGCGTTCACGCAAAGCAAGGGCGTACTCCCAGAGCTGAGCGCTCCGTCTTCGAGCCAGACCCCGCGGCGGTGGCCGGGGCGATGGGCGATCTGATGCAAGGTTCCGCGCAACGGAACTAGTCCGCCGGGCGTGAGAGGGATTTTTTCCGGCAGCTGGCGCAATTTCGCGCCGATCCAGGCGGCGTGCCGGGTCGCGAAGGATTTTGCCTCGGCGAGGCTTCCGCGCGCCGGCATTGTCAAAACAACGTCCTGCGCCGCCGCCCGGACACGCAAGGTAAAGCGGCGGGCGGAGGCGATGCGCCGCAAATTGATCCGAAAGGTTTCGCCGGCGTGAGAAACTTCGAGCGTGGTCAGTCCTGAAACGCGCGGCGCGCTCTTTCGCGGGGGCTGTGGCATGGCCTCAGGATAAAGAGAGGCCAAGTGAGTCGCTAGAGCTTGATCTTAAAAAAAGGTGCAGAGTTCCTGGATCGGATGATGCGGGGAACAAAGCGGCCGCGCTCGAAATTCGCCGGGCGCGCGCGAGCCCTGGACCTCGTGACATCTGGACGCAAACCCCGCGATCCTTTCAACTTGCCCGCATCGCAGGGAGTTTTCGCGGCAATGGCACGTCCCCGCCCTCGCAGTTTTGGACGAGAGCGCCCTATAGGGCTTTGGGATCCAAATGTTCAGACAGCTTCGACGAGCCTCAAGGCCCGAGCCTGCGGCGCGAGCGAGCGGTGAAACTCCCGGATTCGCGGCACGAGCTCATTGCGGAAACGGGAACCGTTGAACACCCCGTAATGACCCACTTTGTTCTGCTGATAATGCGCCTTCATGGACCGCGGCACGTTGCTGCAAAGCTCCTGCGCGGCGGACGTCTGGCCCAGCCCGGAAATATCGTCGTTTTCGCCTTCGACGGTGAGGAGCCCGACCCGGCGGACGGCGGAGAGATCGACCGGGACGCCGCGATGAGTCATTTCGCCCTTCGGCAGCGCATGTCTCACAAAGACGGTATCGACCGTCTGCAAATAGAACTCGGCGGGCAGATCCATGACCGACCGGTATTCATCATAAAATTCCCGGTGCTTCCGGGCCGAATCACCGTCGCCCGACACGAGATGATCGAAAAACTCCAAATGGGCGGTGACATGACGATCGATATTCATCGCCATGAAGCCGGTCAGCTGCAGAAAGCCAGGGTAGACCTGCCGGCCCGCCCCGGGATAGCCGAAGGGAACCATGCAGATACAATTGCTCTTAAACCAGGCACTGCCGCGCTCTTGCGCGAGAAGATTGACCTTTGTCGGGCTCCGCCGGGTGTCGATAGGACCACCCATGAGTGTCATCGACGCGGGAATATGCGGGCTATCCTGAGCTTCCATCAGGGCCATCGCCGCGATCAGCGGCACCGCTGGCTGGCAGACGCCGAGCGTGTGCACCGTCTCGCCGTTATGCGCCTTGCTGAGGGTCTCGCAGATGGAGATCAGATAATCAATGTAATCGTCGAGATCGAACGGGCCGGCCGAAAGCGGCAGCGTCCTCGCATCGATCCAATCCGTGATGTAAACGTCGTAAAAAGGGAGGAAAGCCTCCACGGTGCCACGCAAGAGGGTCGCATGGTGCCCCGACATCGGCGCGACGATCAGGAGCTTCTCGCGCGGCGCGGGCGCGCCCGAGTCGAACTGAGTTTCAAAATGGAGAAGCTTGCAAAACGGCCGTTCCCAGACAACCTGCTCGACGATCGGAAAGGTTTTTTCGCCAATCGCCGTCGTGTCAAAGCCAAACGAAGGCTTGTCGTAACGCCTCGTCAATCGCTCGAAAATCTTTGCTGAAGCCGAGAGATGCCGGCCGGCGGCGGTGTAATAGAGCGGATTGATCGGGCTATCGAGCCAGCTCTGGGCCATGTCCGAAATAGCCCGGGCCGGAGCCATGGCGAAGTGGGCCATTTCATGCATTTCATAGGAAAAAGGCGGCATTTTCTTACTTCCTATTCTTATTTGTTTCCACCGTTCATTTACATGCTTTCTCCGGCAATTAAATTTGGCTCTATATTCTTGATTCTTGCGATTCTCGCCTTTAGCATTGGTTATTCCCGGCAAGCAGAAGAACCTCCCGGTTTTTATGACCAAAACACCCCTCCCCCGCGCCGTCCACGAATGTCCGGGGACGTTGGCGCTAGGCAAACTGCGTTCGCACGTCTGTGAAAGCCTAATGAATATAGAATAAACTGTTCTCACTTTGGCATATAAACGTTGAATTATCGCGAATCAATCACCTGATTGGGTAATTTTTGTGACTTTTGGTTACAGCTTGTGAGACATCAGGGGCGCGAACGCCCGCCTTGCCGGCAAACGCCCGCGCCCAAATCCTCACCGCCAGCACCGTGTCCCGGCTGTCCGGCGCCGGCGCTATTTTCCGCTTGCTAAAGACCGCCAGCAAGCAAAGAGGGCGGCTCAATGCGCAGGCCGGCCGCTTGGTTCCGCGCGAGTCACGCGGCGGCGTGAAAAAATAGGGTGGCGTTGAGAAAATCTTTGGGCGCCGCGGCGAGACCCTCGCGTGCGGGTGGCCCCGCCCCTGTTCCTCCGTGAGCGACCGGTGTAAAGGGGTCCATGGCCGAATTGATCAACATCGACCTTGGCCGGCGATCCCGAAGGCTGCGCGTCGACACACTCGTCAAATTGCGCTGGCTGGCCTTGCTTGGGCAGGTGGCCGCACTCATCGTCACCTATTTCGTGCTCCGGTTTTCGCTCCCGCTCGGCCCTTGTCTTCTCGTCATCGCGGCTTCGGCCTGGCTCAACATTGGCCTGCGATTACGCTTTGGCCGCACCGACAGGCTCGAGGATGTGCCGGCCGCGGCGATGCTTGCCTATGACATCCTTCAGTTGACCGCCTTGCTGTATCTGACCGGAGGCATCGAAAATCCATTTTCGATGCTTTACCTTGCGCCGATCATGATTTCCGCGGTGTCGCTGTCCGGCCGCATCACCTTGGTCCTGACGCTGCTCATGATCGCGGCCGCGTCGGCCTTGACCTTCGAGCACTACCCGCTGCCTTGGTTTCCGGGAGACCAGCTGCAACTTCCCTTGATTTACGATGCGGGGATTTGGGTTGCGATCGTCCTTGGCGCGGCGTTCATCGCCATCTATGCGTCGCGCGTCGCCATCGAAGCGCGCAAACTCGCCGACGCCTTGGCCGCGACCGAACTCGTGATCGCGCGCGAACAGCATTTAACGCAGCTCGATGGATTGGCGGCGGCGGCGGCGCATGAGCTCGGCACGCCTTTGGCCACGATCACGCTCATCGTCAGGGATCTTCAAAAGCAAATTCCCGCGGCCGATCCTCTCGCCGAAGATCTGAACCTGCTCACTCAGGAGGCCGGCCGCTGCCGCGCGATTCTTGGCACGCTCACCTCGCTCGGCGGCGATGGCGGCGATATTCTCGATGAAATGAGCTTGGGCCTCTTGATCGAGGAGGTTGTCAGTCCGCATCGCGATTTCGGCGTTCGCATTTCGATCCTCAAGGACGGCCAAGGCCCGGAACCCGTCTGCCGCCGCAATCCGGGAATCTTATACGGGCTCGGCAATCTCGTCGAAAACGCCATCGATTTCGCCGCCACCGAGGTCTGGATCGCCAGCCGATGGGATGCGTCACGAGTCACCATTGTGATCGAGGACGATGGCCCGGGCTTTTCGTCCGATGTCGTTGGCCGCGTGGGCGACCCTTACGTCACGACCAAGACCGACCGGCGCGCCAAATCGGAAGAAGGATCGGGGCTCGGCCTTGGCTTGTTCATCGCCAAGACGCTCCTGGAGCGATCCGGCGCGACGGTGAAGGCCGAAAATCGGGCGCCGCCGGCGACCGGAGCGCTTATTACGATCTCCTGGGAAAGGGCGGTTTTCGAGCGCGGCGCCAAGGGTTTGGCGGCCGGCCCCGCCGCCGCGGCCAAGGCCAGCGCCGGAATCCCGCGCGAATGAGGAACGGCAATGAGGAAAACGCGAAAACATTTGCTATTTTCTTGCTTTGTCATGTTTTCTGCAGGAAAGGATCCAAGCGAGGCGATTGGCGATGAAAAATGACCCCCCCGTGCCCGCGAAAGCGGGAGATTCGAGTGAAGACATGGGCAGCACGCCGGGTGATGAGGGGCCAGACCGCTCGCTCCTGATCGTTGACGACGACAATACGTTTTTGACGCGTTTAAGCCGCAGCATGGAGACGCGCGGCTTTAACGTTAGGGCCGCGCATTCGGTCGCCGAGGGCCTTGCGGCCATCGCGGAAAGCGCCCCCGCCTTCGCGGTCATCGATATGCGCCTGGCCGATGGCAACGGGCTCGATGTGATCCGCGAACTCAAAGCGAAACGCCCCGATGCACGGGGAATTATCCTGACGGGATATGGCAATATCGTTACCGCCGTCACCGCCGTGAAGCTCGGCGCCTTCGATTATCTGGCCAAGCCCGTGGATGCCGATGAAATTTTCAATGCGCTCATGGCCACCCGCCACGACAAGGCCGAGCTTCCGGAAAATCCCATGTCGGCCGACCGGGTGCGCTGGGAGCATATTCAAAGGATTTACGAGCTCTGCGGCCGCAATGTCTCGGAGACGGCGCGCCGTCTCAACATGCACCGGCGCACCTTGCAGCGCATTTTGGCGAAAAAGGCGCCGCGCTAGACCATCCGGTGTCGAGCGGTTTTCCGCCTGCGGGTTACGCCACGGCCATTGCGCCGCGCCTGAAATTGAGTGTAATGCGCACTTCCCCCGGCGTTAAGCTAAGATGCGGTTTCGATCGAGACCTGCCGGGGCCGGTAGCTCAATGGTTAGAGCCGGCCGCTCATAACGGTCTGGTTGGGGTCGAAGTCCCTCCCGGCCCACCAGCTTCTAGAGCATTCTCGCACCGAAACGCGCACCGAAACGTGATTTTTCTGGGCGACGGTAACGCTTGCTGCATAAATCAGGCAGACCGTGTGGAAACGGCTCGGGTTGAGGGGTGACACCTCACCGGAGCTTGTTTTGGTGACTTTCTCTCGATACCCGCTCAGGATGCCGGTCGTGATGACACGAACGTCGTCCGCATGGTTCAGCGGGGCCAATATCGCGTCTCCTTTTAGCTCCGGACCGCCGCCATCATGATCTCGCCGCCGAGGATATTGAGCGCCCGACATTGTCGAGGCCTTTCATCAGAAAGGCGCCCTGGTTCATCCACTGCTTGATGCTGCCAAAGGGATGCTCGACGGTCTCGCGACGGCGGTCGAGAATCTCTGGCCGAAAGAGAGCCACTTCAGATTGTTGCGCAGATCGAGTCCCGCGCGGCACACAATCGCAATCGAGCCAAAACTTGGATCATAGGCGCGCTCGCGGACAACATCCGAGATGCGCTTGTCGTGCCAGAACAGCGTGTCCTGGTGGACGAAATGGGCAAAGAAAGCTTGCCGAAAACTTTCGGTCAGGCCATTGACCTCGCCGTGAGATGCGGTAACCTTATCGTGACCGAGACGGCAGAAGGTTTTCCAGGACGACTCACGACGGCACCGGGTCCAGCGGCGCGGGGACGGTATCAGCGGGGGAGATATCGTTATGGAGGCAGAGCACGTTCCACGCGAAGCTGTGAATGCGGCAATCGCCGAGTTTCCCATCCGTATCTTGATTATCTCCGACGTACGGTTCCTTCGCGAAAGTTTAGCGGAGGTTCTTGCACGTGAGTGCATCTTATTGATCTCGGGCGTTTTCGCCAACTTGCAGGAAGCCTTACCTGGAATTGTCGATAATCAACCCGACATCGTCCTACTTGACGAGGCGTTCCCAGATGGCCCTGCGGCTGTTGGACAAGTCCGAGCTGTTGCCCCGCACATTCCAGTTGTCGTGACCGCTGTGGCCGAAACTACAGAGGAAGTTATTGCCTGGGCTGAGGCTGGCGCTGCAGGCTATATTCCAAAAACTGCCGGACTCACCGACATTGTTCCACTTTTAGTTGATATCAGGCGAGGCAAGCAAGCTTGCTCGGCAAGCGTGGCCGCCGGCTTGCTGCGACGTCTTTCCAATGGGGGCACTACCAACGGCGGACATCACAACATGGCCTCGCCACCTATGCTCACGGGGCGCGAATCGCAGATCGCGCAGATGATCATCGCGGGAATGAGTAACAAGGATATCGCTCGTTACCTCAACATAGGGCTGGCAACTGCAAAAACGCATGTTCACCACCTTCTTGGAAAGCTGAACCTGCAGCGCCGTGGCCAAGCAGCGACCTGGATGCGCGAGCACCGGGACGGTTAGCAACCTCTGGGTATCGGCCTTACCCGAGCAATTGATCCGTGTCTTCAGCTCAGGCACGGGCCGGTAGGTTTTTTCTCCCCCTCCTCAATCCATTCTCCACCAAAAGGTGGATAGCACGCGAGGCACAGCCCGCGCACATTTGCGAACGATTCTTGCTGAGGAGCTCGCAGTGGCCGCGATCCGGACGGTGATGGTGACTATGTCACCGATTTTTCGCGATCTGATTACGGAATTGATGGCGGGTCATGGAAACCTCGATGTGATTGGGGAACTCGATACCCGCGACGCACTTGACGAACAGCTGCGGGCACTCGCCCCGGATCTCATCTTGATCGGGCTCCGTCGGGATGAACGGGATGAGCTCGGGCTTTCGCTCGTGGGGCTTCTGCCCACTGCGAAAGTGATCGCATTCTCGAGTGACGGGCGCGACGCTTTCGTCTACCACATGCAACCGCAGCGCACCGCATTGCGCGACGTTTCGCCCCAAATGCTGATCGAAACCATCTTGGGGTTGTGAGGATTCACCGGGATTTAGATCCCGTGACGTCGAGGGTTTAGATCCTTTCTCGACCCTTTTCTCCATCCAAAGGTGGATAGTCCCGCTGACAGGTTGTGAGATAGTTTGGTTACTGGGTCACCCCAATCGAAGCTCCGCTGCTCCCGGAATGGCTCGGATTTCTCAATCCGGGCAACAGAGAGCGAGGCGAAATTTTGCATGAGGATCGGCGGCCGCAACGAGCGAGCGGCCGCAGGCGTCCGCAAAGCGGTAGCCTGTGCCAAAGGCCGAGTGCAATGCAAGTGTCATGTCGAGTGGCGACGTAGCACGGTGAGGTCCTGAAGGAGAGGAAAAATGCCGATCACCCCGACTTATCCGGGCATCTACATCCAAGAACTGCCCAGCACCGCGCATACGATCACTGCGGCGCCGACATCGATAGCCGTTTTTGTGGGTTACACGCATCCCTTCAAGACCAACTGGGATCCTGATCCTTCTGGCTCTGGGACCACAAATTCTCATGGGCCGGTCGAAATCTTCAGTTTCAGCGATTATGAGCGCGAATTCGGCGGCGCTTGCCAGAGCGGCTTCATCGATTCGAACGTCGCGAACGCCGTCAATCAGTTCTTTCTCAACGGCGGCGCGGACGCATTTGTTGTGGGAATTAAGCCGACGTATACGAACAAACGGGGCAACGGCAATGACGATAGTGCCGTCAATTTGATAACACCAATCGCCGTCGACGCAGCGACATTTGAATTTGGAGCGAGCCCTAACGGAATCGTTTTCACGGCACGAGAGCCGATCGACAAAACTGACATGAAAATCACGATCAGCAACCCCCAGCCGGTCGCGAGCCCCACCGCCGCCGACATTGTCGTCTCGTATGGAAGCCTGAGCGAGACCTACCGCAGAGTAAGCCTGGACAGCAGTAGTCCTGATTTTATCGAGAAACGGATAGGAACAGCCGCGCCCACAGCGACGAATTCTCAAGGAGGGCCCATCTCTTCGCTCGTTACTGTCAGCGCCGACACCGCCTATCCGGCGGCCTACCCGTTTCCGGCGGGTCAGACTGCGATGACTCCGACGACCACGACGTCGAACTTGCCATCATCGGGTAGTAACGTGGTCGGCATCTTCGAATCCGGGCGATTTCGCCCCGGTCTTTCGAGACAGACAGTCCACTCGACAAGCTCCCGATCTTCAATCTCATGGCGATTCCTGGGATTGTAAACAACACCGTGCTCTCGGAGGCGTTGGCCTTTTGCGAAAGGAAGCTCGCTTTCTTCGTGATGGATCCTCCCGTTCGCGACGTGGCCGACGGCGCCAGCACGGATTACATCGGAAAGTTCATTGATCAAAGCGGTGACAGCAAAGGCAATGTTGCGCCTCTGAGCCAGAATGGTGCGCTATACTTCCCCTATTTGCAATCCGCCGATCCCCTCACCGGCAATCCGGTAAATTTGCCGCCATCCGGATTCGTCATTGGCGTTTATGCGCGCACCGACACCAATCGTGGCGTCTGGAAAGCGCCGGCAGGGCTGGAGACGACGGTGCTGGACACCACCGGGGTAGTTCCCAATGGCCGCATGACCGACCCCCGTCATGGCGATCTAAACGGCAAAGGAGCGAACTGTCTGCGCAGTTTCTCGACGGGCACGGTCGTATTCGGCGCGCGAACCCTTGTCGGGCAGACCTTCAACACGGCGTTCCAGCAATGGAGATACGTTCCCGTCCGCCGCATGGCGCTCTTCATCGAGCAGACGCTTTATCAAAATCTCAAGTGGGTCATCTTCGAACCGAACGACGATCCGCTTTGGACCGCCATCCGCACGACGATCAACAATTTTATGCTGTCTCAGTTCAACCAAGGCGCCTTCCAGGGCAGCACGCCTAGCCAGGCATTCCAGGTCAAATGCGATGCGTCGACGACGACGCAAGTCGACATCGACAATGGCATTGTCAACATCGTCGTCGCATTTGCTCCCCTGAAGCCGGCGGAGTTCGTCATCATCAAGATCGCGCAGCTCGCCGGGCAAGTCCAACAGTAGGAGGGCCGTCATGGGCAAGCCGTTCTCCGTCAACACCAATCGCTTCGATCCATACAAAAACTTCCGTTTCCTCGTTTACTTCGAGCAATCGACGACGCCGGTCGCGGCAGTGAGCAAGGTCGGCGGTCTCAAGCGTTCCTCCGACGCAATCGAATATAAGGAGGGTGGCAACGCGATCATCCGCAAGGGCCTTGGACGCGCAAAGTACGATGCGATCACGCTCGAGCGCGGCTTGACGCACGACCCTGATTTCGAAGCCTGGGCAAATGCCGCCCAGGTCCTCGATAAAGGCGCGCCCTCGCAATCGCTCAAGAATCTCCGCAAGGAAATTCACATCGAGCTGCTCAACGAAGCGGGGCAGCCGGTTCATCGTTACATTGTCCACGCTTGCTGGGTCTCGGAATACCAGGCGCTGTCCGATCTCGACGCGGGCGGCAACGCCGTCGCGCTGGAGCATGTCAAACTCGAGAACGAGGGGTGGGAGCACGACCTGAGCCTGACCGAGCCGACACAGATATAGGCGGGATGCGAAGGGAGCGCGGGGATGGACCGGAATGAGACGGATGAACCGCGCAGTAGCGCCGGTATGGGAAATCTTTCGATGAACCCATATCGTCTGCCGGTCAGCGGTATCGAAGTCCATCTGCGGCAGCCCGCCGGGCGTGAAGAGCTGATGCTGCTCGAAGGATCGGCGTTCGAAATGGCGCTGCCGATCGCGCTTCTCGAAAACCTCGCCTCCCGCGCTGGCGGGAACGGCCTCGACTGGGCTGCGCTTCCGGTAACGGATATCGACGCGGCTCTGCTCCGCATCCGCGTGGCCGTCTTCGGCGATCTCGTACGTGCCGATCTCGTCTGCCCGGCGCAAGGGTGCGGCAAACGGATTGATGTCAGCTTCAGCATCGCAGAGTTTATCGCCCATCATGCGCCACGCGGGGTCCGCGGCGTCGAGCCCGCTGACGCCGAGGATCCCGGCTGGCTTCGTTTGCGCTGGTACAGCGGCCGATTTCGGCTTCCGACTGGCGCCGACATCGTCGCGGCCGCAGTCGAATGCCGAGCCCGAGCGCGAGCCTGCTCGCCGATGCATCCGGCCTGCCGGGCTTCGCGCGCCGGTGTCTACGCCGCGGTCTTGCGTGCCATTGAAGCTATGGCGCCTAGCCTGTCGGGCGAGCTGAACGCCGAATGCGCGGAATGCGGCGCGGCGGTCGAGATATATTTCGACGCACGGAGCTTCGCGCTGCGACGAATTGCAGGGCCAGGCAACATTCATTTACGGGGACACGCACCTCCTCGCTCACCGTTACCATTGGCCCGAAGCGGATATTCTCGCCCTGCCACGCGACCGGCGCATCCATTACGTGGAGATGCTGAGGCAGCAGGAAAGAGCGTCTTGAGATGGCGCCGCCTCCCTTACCTCACCCGGATCGTAGGGAACCCGCCCGCCCAAGGCCCCATTATAAAGCCGGCGAATCCGATAATGACTCGATGGCGGCATCGCCTCCACGCCCGAGCCGGCCGAAAAGGATCGTGGCCTAGGGCGCGTATCGCTACTGCGCCAGAAGCCTCACTAGCGGTACGGCCCGTAGCCCCCGTTGTCGTTGCCGTGGCATCAGCGTGCCGAGCGGCAGACAACGCCCCCTTCACCCTCGGTCGATCTTCCGAGCTCACCTGTCCCGGATCAGGGTGTCGACGATTGACGCGGCCCCCCATGCGAGCCGTCGTCCCTCCGCGCTCGGCCCCGCCGCGCGATGCGCTTGAGCGTATTGCCACATCAAGCTGCGGGATCGGGGCGCTTCTAACACCTCATTAGCGCCGAGGTACCGCCGCTCTCGTCGCGCGATCCTGATTGAGCTCGCCGACCACAGGCAGCCCAGCGCGGATTTTGACGCTAGGAGCCCCTCATCAGAGCGAGTGCGTCCTGCCGACATGCAGTCGGACTCGGCGTCCACCCCGCAGACGCACTGGCCCAAGCAATTGGACCGGCCGCACATGCTGGATGACGCGCCCGCCCGCGCCAGGGAACCGCGCACGCCGAATATCGCTCCGGCGCGACAGAACGTCCAATTGCGCGATGTGCCGTCGGCCGGAGAAGCGTCGTCCGCCAATTCTCGGCAAGCTACGGCCCGCAGAGCACCCGAATTCCCTCCATCACCCCGCCCGATCATGCTCGAACCAAGGCCTCCGGCAGTGCCGCTCGCGCCGCCCGCCGAACCCCGGCCGCGACAGCATGGCGGCGTCCGCATCGGCTCCATCGACATCCACATCCAGCCACCGCCAGCTCGCCCACAGCCGGCGCGCCGCGTCGCCTCGCCGCGGCCGACGGCTCCGCTGGCACGCGAGTTCACCTCCCCTTTCGGATTACGGCAAGGATGAGGAGGCCCCACGATGACGCTCAATATGCTCGGAGTGCTGGACCTCTCGTTCGTGACCGACACGCTCATCCAGCTCCTAACCGATTGCGTCGATAAGTGGCCGCTCTGGGCACCGCCGGCCGGCAGCAGCGGCGGCGAGGTCAATAAGTTCACGATCAACATCACGGGCGCAGCGCCGGACACGGTTCGGTCTCTCGGTCAATGCCAGCTCAGCCTCTACCTCTTCCACGTGACCCCGGATCCGTACCAGCGCAATTCGCCTGTGGTCGGACCGCGCGCCCAAACGATTCCGGCGCAGCCCTTGAGCCTCGATCTCTACTACCTGTTGAGCGCGTTCGCGCCGGACGATTACCACCAGGAACAACAGGCGATGAGCATCGCGATGCGATGCTTCCATCAGCATCCGATTGTGCGCGCCAGCGTGCCAATTCCCGTGTCGCCACCACCAGCGCCGCTGCAATTGAAACACGAGGAGTTCACGCTCACGATGGAGGTCGAGACCGTCGACAGTTTGTCGCGGCTCTGGCAGTCCGTTACATCCTCGATGCGCCTGGCGGCGGTCTACAAGGTGAGCGTCGTCTTCATGACACCGCCCGTTCCGACGGTCGCGCCGGCCAAAGGGGTGCAGCAGATCAATCTCGTGGCGGACCCGGCCGCATTGCCGTTTGCCGCAAACGGACAGCTGATCGGCGCCTACCGAAAGGTCACTTACACCTCACCGCACAGTTCGGCCTCGAACCCCGAAATAATGAGTTACGACTCGTCGGCGGCTACCGTTGCGGCAGGCCAGACATTGATTCTTTACGGCGCTGGCTTGAGCGATGGAAGCGGCAGGTCGAACCCGACCGCCAAGCGGCTCTATCTGCTCACGCCCGCTGGCATCGAGCAGAAAGTGACGAGTTGGATCGTCCCTGTCCCCAATCCCAATCCGCCGCCTACAACGATCGTCCTCGATGCGCGGCTCACGGTCCGATTGCCGGCCACGGCTCCCGAAGCCGGCGTGTATCAGCTGAGAGTTGGAAGCGATGTCGCCTCCGGGGACGCCACGAGCTATCGCAGCAACGCCGTTCCGGTGAGCATCGCTGCGGCGGTGACTGGCATGCCGCCGCCGCCCGTCCCGCCAATTCTTGGCGGGAACAGCTTCAATG
Organism: uncultured Alphaproteobacteria bacterium; assembly: GCA_963784075.1. Lineage (GTDB taxonomy): Bacteria > Pseudomonadota > Alphaproteobacteria > Rhizobiales > Beijerinckiaceae > Methylocapsa. The sequence continues at coordinate 113,013 of CAWAQW010000026.1, forward strand.
GCGCCGGCTTCGTCTCCGGCAAAACTACGGTCTTACTCGATACACTGCCGCTCGCCGAAGGTCCGCCGCAAGCCGGAAACTTCCAGATCGCCGGAGGCAACACCATCAACTTTGAGCCGCCGGCTGGAATTCCGCATGGCCTGTATGCCGTGCGGGTCCGGGTGAACAACGTGGAATCCGATCCCTCATGGTGGGTCTCGATATGAATGGCGCCCTCGGAACGGCTGATCAGTTAGATGCGATCGGGCCCGCGTTCATAAACACGAATTCGCCTCCGTGGGCAACGGCGCGCGCTGTGGATCCGCGCACAAGGCTCGGCAGCGTCGAATCTCGTTCACGAAAGCGAGGTGATCTCTCACACCGAGGTAGACCAAATCCTGGCCGGCGCCGACGTTGTCGCCAAGGCAGAGGCCGCCTTTTACGAGAAGGATCCGGCTGCGCGTCAACTCACAAAGGCAATTCAGCTTGCGGATCTGCAATTCTGCCGCGACGAATCATGGCTCCGCCTGTCCCGCGAGTTCGCGCTCTCGCAATACGAGCTCGATTTCCTTTCGCTGATCGTTGCCGTGGAGATTGACCCGATGTTGCGGCGAGCTTACGGCTATCTCAACGATGATGTGACGGCATGTCATCCGACGCCATGGCTGGCCGCTTGCCTGTTCGAGTGGCCGTCGGCGGTCCGCTTAACGCCGAGGGCTCAGATCATCCGCTGGCGGTTGGCGCGGCCCATGGATGGCGGCGCCAATCCGTGGGGAGTCCATACACCTTGGGTCGTTGACGCTCACGTCATCGGATGGATCGTCGATGGTCAGCCGCTTGATCCATCCTTGGCCGGAGCGCTGGTGCTGCCCAATCGGCGAGTGTCACCGACCCCCTGTCTATATCCCGCTGAGCTTGCCGCCATGCGCGACTTTGTGGAGGCGATGCAGTGCGAATTGGATCGGCGCGCCGACGCTTCGCCGTCGCTCCGTCTCGAAATCGAACTGATCGGCGCGGCGGGGTCGGGCAAGCGGACCTTGGTCGAACAGCTTTGCGAGAGCTCTGGGCCGACGTATCATCACGGCCGATGCCGGTCTTCTTCTCGGTTCCGAGGTGCCGCTCCAGGCAGCGATCGACAACGCAATTCGCGCTATGCGTGCGGCACGTCTTTTAGGCGCGACGCTCCATTGGCACAACGCAGAGGTAATCGACGCGAAGCTATGGGCGGTCTGGCCGCATTCTTATGCCGGCGATTTGACGTTCTTCAGCGCGACAACGCCGCTGCCCCCCGGGCGCGAGGAGGCGCGGTTTGGCGCTCGTTTGCCGTTCCCTCCCTAGATCGCGCGCGGCGAATTGCCGTCTGGGGGCAGCATACAGACGCTCCACTGCCCGATGCGGTGGCGAATCGCATGCTTACGCCGACTGAAATCGTGGCGGCAGCCCGGGCCGCGCCAGCTGGACCACAGGCCATCGCTCAAGCTTGGCATCAGGCGCTGCATGGCGCGGCTGGCCAACTCTTTGCACCGCTGATCTGCCCCTACACATGGGACGACATCGTTCTCGCGCCAGGCGTTCGCCGGCATCTTGCAGAACTCGAGGCGCAGGCGCGGCTGCGGTGGCGGGTTTACGAGGAATGGGGTTTTGGCAAGCTCTGCCCCCTCGGGAAGGGCATTACCGCGATGTTCGCGGGGCCAAGTGGCACCGGGAAGACGATGGCAGCCCAGGTGCTCGCGGGTTCGCTTGGCATGGAGCTCTATCGCATCGATCTCGCCGGCGTGGTCAACAAATACATCGGCGAGACCGAGAAGCGCCTCAAGCAGGTCTTCGATATCTGCGAGCGCGCGAACGTGCTGCTGTTTTTCGATGAGGCAGATGCGCTCTTCGGCCAGCGTACTCGGGTCAAGGACGCGCATGATCGCTACGCCAATATCGAGATCGACTATCTGCTGCAGCGGATGGAGCAATTCGACGGGGTCGCGATCCTTGCCACCAATCGCAAGAGTGACATCGATCCGGCTTTCCTTCGCAGGATCCGCTTTGTGGTCGATTTTCTTCCGCCAGGGCCGGGCGAGCGCCTGGCGCTCTGGCGGCTGTCGCTGTTGGCCGCCGCTCCCGGCGGCGAGCCGCTGCTCGATCAGATCGACTGGGATTTCCTCGCCAATAAGCTCACCATGACCGGAGCCGACATCAAGTCCGCGGCGCTCGGCGCCGCGTTCCTCGCCTGTGACGCAGGCACGCGTATCCGCATGCAACATGTTCTCTACGCTGCGCGCCGGGAAATGATCAAGCGCGGCGTCGTGCTTCCTCCCGGCGAATGGAAGGAATGAACGATGGCTGACATCAGCATCGATCGGTTGTCGCTGAACATGCCGGAGTCTGCACAGCGCGGCGAGTACCTCGCGCGGAAGATCGCGGATGGCCTGGGGGGCCCTGCGCTGTCGCGAGGTATGCCGGCCGATGTCTCCAGTCTCAATATAAGTCTGCAACTAGCGCCGGACGAAAGCGACAACGCACTTGCCGACCGCATCGTGGCCGAGATCGTTCGGCAGCTAGACCGGATTGCCTGAGGAGGTGGTCCAGAATGGCAGGAAAATTCATCAAGGGTGCGCTGATCGAGTTCACGCAGGCCTTCCTCGTGCCGGTGCCGAATGTGATCGTCTTCCAGTTCAACCCGGAAACCATGACCCACACTTGGACTCAACCGGCGCCTGACACCGCCGCGCGGCAGGGTGAGCAATCCAATCCCCTGGCCGTCAAGGGCGTGCCAGGCGAGTCCTTCTCTTTCAATCTGGCGATGGACGCGGGGGACGTCATCGCAAGCGGCAGCAGCGACGTCGCAGACATCGCCCAGGCTAGCGGCGTTTACACCCGGCTGGCGGCATTGGAGATGCTCCAGTATCCGGTACCTTCGCCAACCGGAGGTCTCCTCGGCACGGTCAGCGCTTCAGTAAGCGTCTCGGTTAGCGCAGGCGGCGTCTCGGTTGGAGTTGCGAGTGGCGCGCAAGGCAAGACCGTGCCCAAGGCCCAACTTCCAACCGTGCTGTTCGTCTGGGGTCCCGGCCGCATCCTGCCGGTTCGCGTCACCACACTGACAATTACCGAAAAGCTATATGACGCGACGTTGAATCCGACACATGCCGAGGCGCAAATCGGCCTGCAAGTGCTTACGCCCGATGAGTTGAATGCGGTCACCGGTCCGCTCGCCGACATCGCCAAGGTCGCCTACGCTTATTCGCAGGGCCTGCGTCAGGACTTGGCGGCGGCCAATCTCACAAATGCCGCGGATTCGAACCTCGGAATGCTCCCAATTTAGAGAGGTGCGCTATGTTCTTTTCCGGCAGCCGCTACGCGAACTCAAGCACTTACACAATCACGCGCGCAGACGGGGCAGTCATCAGCGTGGTGCGTCTGCCCCAGCCTTTGACCAACCCACTGATTGGGTATCATCGCCGCCAATTGGCTCAGCGGCTCGACCTGATCGCGTCCCATTATCTCTCCGATGCGACCACGTTTTGGCGATTGTGCGATGGCAACGACGCGGTCGTGCCCGATGCGCTGGCTGCGCATGATCTGGTCGGCATCCCAGGCACGGGGGGTTAAGAGATGCCGAGCACCTTTAGCCTGCTGCTGAATGGCGCACCCGCGGACGACAAGCTCTTCACGGCGCTGTCGATGTTGGAGGTCGAGGAAAATGCCGACCTGCCCGGCGCCATCCAGCTACGCGTGCCGGTCGACACCACGGATGGCGATCTAACCTACGTCAGCGACGGGCGCTTCGCCCCATTTGCCAACATCGCCGTCGTCGTGACGCCCGCCGGCGGCTCGCCGAATTGCGTATTCGACGGATATGTGCTCTCGCACAAGCTGCATGTCGAGACCGGCACGACAGGATCAACGCTTGAGGTGTGGGGACAAGACGCCTCGTGGCTGATGAACCTCGCCGAGAAGGCTCGCGAATGGGTCGACGTCACTGACGCAGCAGTCGCCAACGCGGTGTTCAGCGAATACGGCGTCACACCGTCGAAAGACAATACCGACGACGACTCGTCCTCGCACACAGAGGACGGCCACAGTCTCATGCAACGCGCTACCGACATCCAGTTTCTTCGCACCCTCGCCCGGCGCAACGGCAAGCTCTGCCGCGTCGCGTGCGCGGACCGGCCTGGACAGCGCACCGGCTACTTCGCCAAGCCTAAACTCGATGGCGATCCCGTGACGACACTGACGTTGAACGATCCAAACACGTGGAATGTCACCGCGCTTGACATCGAATGGGATGCGACACGCCCGACCGCGGTTGCGGCGCGCCAGGCATTGTTTACCGACAATGACGAGGATGGCGTCAGCGCCGATACGACCAACTCGGGGCTACCGTTGCTCGACCAGCGCGGGCTGTCTGATTTTGCGGGCAGAACCATGACGGTGATCCTGACAGCGCCGGTGGATGGTGGCGGAGAGCTCGGGATGCGTGCGCGTTCATTGCTGCGTGAGTCGGGCTGGTTCGTGCGCTGCGAAGGCGAAGCGGATGTCGCGCGATTGAACGCGATTTTGCGCGCGGGCACCGTCGTGCAGATCGGAGGCCTCGGCGCGCTGCATTCCGGCAAGTATTACGTCTGGAGCGTGCGCCATTCGATCACGGCCGAGTCCCATCGGATGAAGTTCGTCCTTGTCCGCAACGCTGTCGGTGCGCCACCCTTTGGTTCGAGCAGCGGGCTACTGGGAGGTTTAATCTAATCGTCATGGACGCGCATCTCGTCAACGAAATCCTCGAGCGGGTCCGCAACCGTTTTTACGGCAAGTATCGCGGCGTCGTCACCGAGGTCGACTCGGCGAGCCTGCGCATCAAGGCCAAGGTTCCCGCCGTGCTCGGCACGCAAACCACCGGGTGGTGCCGGCACTGTGTGCCCTACGCCGGCAAGGATGTCGGCATGGTGTTCCTGCCCGAAACGGGCTCGGGAGTCTGGATCGAGTTCGAAGGCGGCGACGTCTCCTATCCCATCTGGACCGGCTGCTATTGGCGGGACGGCGAAACGCCATCGGATGCGACCCAGACCGTCAAATCGATTGTCACTGCGGGAAAGTTCAAAATTTTGGTCGATGATAACGCTGGCTCGATGACGATTTCAGACAACAACCTAAACAAGATCACGCTCGACGCTTCCGGGATCACAATCGAGCGCGGCGCGAATAAGATCGAGATCGGCAATTCCGAAGTCAATGTCAACGACGGCGCCCTGGAGGTCATGTAGCCATGTTGACCACTCCCATTACTGCCACGGAAAACAAGATGGCGCCGGGCCGGACGCAAACCGTACCGGCGCGGGAATCCGTACCGTATCAACAACTCCCCTCAACGCCGCGGGGCCGGAAGCTTGCGGCGATGCAGCGCGCATATGGGAATCAGGCCGTGCTGCGGATGCTGGAGAATGCGGCACTGCGCGACGGCGGGTTGCAGCGCAAATGCGCCTGCGGGGCTTCGGCCGCAGGCGGCGAATGTGCGTCGTGCGCTGCCGAGCGCGAGGCTGCGCTTCAGCGTTCGGCGACTGATCGCGACTCACCAGCTGCGGTTCCGCCGATCGTCGATCAAGTGCTTCGTTCTTCTGGCCAGCCTCTCGACGCAACCACTCGCGCGTTCATGGAGTCGCGTTTCGGCCACGACTTCAGCCAGGTGCGGGTGCATACTGATGCGCAGGCTGCGCGCTCGGCGCGGGCGGTGGGTGCCTTGGCCTACACGGTCGGTAGCGATATCGCGTTCGCCGAAGGCCATTTCAACCCCGATTCCGCGCCAGGAAGCTTCTTGCTGGCCCACGAACTGGTACATACGCTCCAACAGCAGCGATCCACGAGCAGACCGCCTTCAGGCAACATCGGGCAACTCCTGATCGGCGACCCGAACGACCGTTCCGAGGCCGAAGCGGATGCCTTCGCCGAACAGGCCCTCGCTCCCTCTCATTTCAGCGGGACGGGGATGCAGATCAAGTCGGTTGGCCCGTCCAGTACGGAGCCTGTATTGGCGCGTTACGACTGTGCAAAACTCAAATACCGAGATTGCACCACAGGAGTTTACAAGTGCGGTTATGGGAACAGTGGCACCTGTGGTTGGGTAGGTCCCACCCGCGGAGGCTGCATATGTGTGGGGGCCGACAAGCCGCCGGTTGCAAAGGTGCTTGCAGTGCTGGCTATCCTAGGCCTTTCGATTCTTCTGTTGGCCACTATCATCGCAGCATTGGCTGACCCTGAGCCGGCCACCAAGCTTGGTCTAGCGGGACTATCGGCAGCGGAGATCGCGCTGCTGCTCTCGCTGCTCGGCTACGAAAACCCCAGTGGGTCTGGTCCGACCGCGGATGTCCAAACGGAGACGGAAGAGGAGGTCGCTTGAGCAGCTTGTTGAAAGGCCGAAAAGACCTTGGAAACCACCTGAATCGGATCGATTATCTCCCAGAAAGAGGATCGGCGAGGGAGAGCCGCATGCCGTACGCGCCGACGAGCGAATCGAAGGCCGCGACCGCGCAAGCCTCAACCGAGGTTACCCTTCTCCAGCTTTCCGGAAGCTTGAGCCTTCCATGCAAGTTGAAGGGACAAGCCCCCGTCCCGGCGAGACGGTGAGGATTGTTCTTGGGAACAAGGGCTTAAGCATCTTCGGCTTCCAACAACGATAATAAGTTTTTGGTCTTACACACGAGAGGAGACCTGATGGCCGCACTGCTCAACACCTCAAGCATCATGATGTGCCCCCACGGCGGCATGGTCAGCGTCGTGTCATCCAACACCCGCGTCCAGGCGGCCGGCGGGCCGATCCTGCGTTCGTCGGACACTTTCATCATTGCCGGCTGCGCGCTCTCTGCTGCGACCCCGCCGCAACCTTGCGTCACGGTCAACTGGGTGCAGCCCGACGCGCAAAGCCAGGTGATGGGCGATTTCACTTTGAGCGAGGAGAGCGTCGGGCTCTGCACCGCCGCAAATCAAGCGGTGCAAGGAACTGTTCTTATCACATTCACGCAGCCTCGGGTTTCGGGCCGCTAGAGGGTCATGTCATGGCGCGACACGATTACGCATTCCCGTTCCGCATCGACCCGGCTTCCGGACAAGCCGCCCGCACCGGCTACGAGGCGCATGTGGAGCAGATGATCCGCCAATTACTCCTGACCAGCCCCGGCGAGCGGATCGACTTGCCCGACTTCGGATGCGGCATGCGCAAGCTCCTGTTCGCCCGCAACTCCGACGCGCTCGCGGCCACGACTCAGAATCCTTGTGCTGCAATCGTTGAACAAATGGCTAGGCAATCAAATCCAGGTTCAGAAGGTCAGTGTCCAGCAGGCCGACCCGAGCCAACCCTTCGATCCGGCCCAACTCCTCATCGAGATCGATTACATCCTAATCGAAACACAATCGCAGCGAAGTCTTGCGGTAAAGGTGATTTGACATGGCGGACGCTCCAAGAGATCGATTGAGCGCGCTGCTCAGTTCGTCGGCCACCCTCAACGGCATCGACTTCGTCGAGATCGTCACGAGCGATCAGACGACCTTGCGCGTGCATTTCCTGAACGCCGTCCTGATGCAGGGAGCCGGAGCCGTCACGGCGGTCACGATCACTGGCGGCGAGACCGTGCCGACCGTCGCCGTCAACAGGACCGATTGGACCCTCGACACCAACACTCCGCAGCGGCCATTACTCACGCTCACCGTTCCGGCACCTGGCGACTTCTCCTTCTACACGCTCACCCTGACCAGCTCAAAGCTCGACGAGTACTTCAGCCATGTCACCTTCTCCTTCAAGGCCAAGTGCCCTTCGGATCTCGATTGTGAGCCGCCGCCGCTGGAATGCCCCCCGCTGCCAAGCGGCGCGCCACCCATCGACTATCTCGCCAAGGACTTCCTGAGCTTCCGCAAGGCTCTCTCCGACTTCTCGGCGCTGCGCTATCCGGAATGGCAGGAGCGCTCAGAAGCCGATTTCGGCGTGATGTTCATGGAGGCTTTGAGCGGGCTCGCCGACGATCTCAGCTACACCCAGGATCGCATTGCCGGGGAGGCGACGCTCGACACAGCCACGCAGCGCCGCTCGATCGTTCGCCACGCTCAACTCGTGGATTACGAACCGCGGCCCGCCGTCGCGTCCAGCGTCATATTGCAATTCGACGTGAGCGCCCTTACCACTCAGATCCCGAGCGGCCTGTTGGTCAGCGCACAAATCCCCGAAGCGGCGCCGATTTACTTCGAGACCGGAACGCTGGTCGATCCGAACACCGGCTCGCTCAACCAGGCGAGCTTCCCCGCCAATCCACTCTGGAACCGCAAGAGCAACGGCAATCCGGGCATCCAGTCCTATTGGTGGGATGACAGCCAACGGTGTCTCAGAGCCGGCGCGACCGAGATGTGGGTGCAGCAGCATAATCTCAGATTCTATTTGGGGCAGCAGCTGCTCATTGATACAAAGGGCGACACTACCGCAGATCCACACATTCGTGAGTTCGTAACCATTGCCAGGTTCGACGAGCAGGGGGATCCGCTCTTTGGTCTCGATGGCGCGGCTCCGCCGGCGCCATTGACGCACATCGTATTTGCCGCAGCGACGCAGTTCGATCACGATCTGACGCAGACGACGCTGGCCGGAAATCTTGTGCCCGCGACCCAAGGTCGCCGCATCACGGCCGAGGCCTTCGCGATCGAAACGCCACCAGTGGCCAATCCTCAAATGCCGCTCGCAATCGTTCGGACCGGCCCGAACGACACGCCGGACGATCCTTCGCTCCAATATCTCTATACACTGCAGAACACGCCATTGACATGGCTCCCGCAGAGCGATCCGACCGCTCCCCCGTTGCCCGAGCTTTTGCTCGGTCAGGGATCGACTGATCAGGCCCCTTGGACCTGGCGCCGCAACCTGATCGAGGCGGAGCCGTTCGAGAATTCCTTTACGATCGACCCCGCTAAGTTCAGCCCAACGGCCCGAGATTTCAACTCGGCGCCGATCCAGGATTACGATGGAGACGCAGGCGGCACGATCCGATTCGGCGATAGCGTTTTTGGCGGCATTCCCGCCTCGGGCGACGTCTTGCAGGTGACGTATCGTGTCGGCGGCGGTGCCATCGGCAATGTCGCGGCCGACTCGATCGTCAAGGTCGAACCTGGCGGACCGAGCTGGATAACCGCGGTGACCAACCCGTTCGCGGCTTCCGGCGGTGAGGACGAGGAAGCTGACCAGAGGGTTCGGCGGTTAGCGCCGCAGGCGTTCCGCGCGGTGCAGTATCGCGCCGTCCGCTCAGAAGACTATGTGGCCGCAGCCGAGACTCTTCCTTGGGTCCTCCGGGCCGGCTCAGTGTTCCGCTGGACAGGAAGCTGGCTGACCGTATTCACGACTGCCGATCCCCGCGGCAGCGAAACGATCCCCGTCGCCGAGCATATCGAGCTGATCGACCTGCTCAACCGTTATCGCATGGCCGGCTACGAATCCGTACGCACCCGCGCCGCGCTATGTTTCGCTCGACCTTTACATCCATGTCTGCGCAAGGCCGGACGCTTTCCGGGGCGATGTCGAAGCGGCGATCCTAAAAGCGCTTAGCAGCCGGAAATTCGCCGACGGCACCACCGGTTTTTTTTACACCGACCGTTTCAGCTTCGGCACGCCATTGGAGCGCGGCGAGCTCGAAGCGGTCGTCCAGGCCGCTGGCGGCGTCGCGGGCGTGACCTCGATCGAGTACCGGCGGCGGGGCGTGACTCCGATCCCGGTCGCAATGGGCGACATGGTTTCGGTCGGACCCGACCAGATCATCCGGGTCGACAATGATCCGAGCCGCCCTGAGCGCGGCTCTCTGCATGTGGAGGTCGATGGAGGCAAATGAGCAACGCGCCTATCTGTCCCTGCGATGAGTTCGTCTTTCCTCACGTGATCACCAATAAGCCGGGACTTCGACTCGATCGCCTGTCGCGTCGGCGACTTCACGACGTTTCGACACGCGCTTCTGCTCCAGCGTGCGGGCGAGGTCGAACTCCGGCAGTGGCGCCCGAACGCCGCGCAGGATCTCGCGGTCCAAATGGTAGAGTGGTGGGCATACCTCGCCGACATTCTCACTTTCTACAACGAGCGCATCGCCAACCAGGACTACCTCCGCACCGCCGATCTGCCCGAAAGCGTCAACCGGCTCATTCGCGTCCTCGGCTACCGTCCGCGCCCGGGGATCGGCGCCACTGGCACCTTGGCCGCGCTATTGAGCAAGCAGTTGCCGCTTCAGCTGCCGAAAGGACTCCAAATCCAGAGCAAGCCGGGGCCGGGCCAGCAGCCGCAGATCTTCGAGCTCGATGCTGACACGACGATCAACCCGCCGGATGCGGTGTCCGCCGATCCCGCCCCCGATCTGTCCTTGCTGCAAACAGACGCATCTGGCCTTTCCGGCGTGCTGCTCGCCGGCACGATCTCTGGTATCAAACAAGGCGACGAGCTGCTCCTGCTCGAGCGAGGTTGGGCTGGCGGCGACGACACCAATTGGGCATTGGTGGTGGTGAGCGCCGTCACCCATCAAAAGGATGCCCACGGCAACACAAACACGCGAATCGCCTTCGACATGCCCGCGCCCACGATGCCCGCCGGGGCGCCGGTCACCGGCTATCGCCTTCTCAAGAGCAATCAATACGCGCGGCCCTGGCACACGGCCAAGGCCAGCATCACGTTAACTCCTGATACGATTGATCTCGATTCGATCGTGCGGGCCATAAAAGTCGGCGATCCGATCTTGTTTGAAATCCCAGACGGCTCTCCTGGCCCGATGCTGGTCAGCGTCACAAAATACCGGGAGCCGATTTGGTACGCCAATGCGAACCAGGGCAATCCAGGCACTCCGCCAAAGCGCCCAACGATCCCAATTCCCATCCCGCATTCCCAGCTCTTCTTTACACCCACACAAAGCTCCAATTGGCCTATCGACCAACTACTTGTGCGCTACGGATGGCAGGACGCCGGGCAACTGATCGCGGCGCCGACGTCGGCGATCAGCGCGACCGCGCCGATCCTAGAAGCGACGCCGCCGGAGACATTCACGCAGAGCGACAGCGCGCACGTGATGATCGAGGATACGAACGGCTTCGGCGAAAGCGCTTTCGCCTCCATCGTTGGCTCGCCGCCCAAGATGCAATTAAGCGGGCTTCCCGATCCCGCCGTCGATCTCACTCCGCCGCTGCGCGTCCTGTACGGCCTCATGCAAGTGTCTCGCGGCAAGACAGTCGCCAACGAAATTCTCGGCAGCGGCGATGCGACCCAGGCGGGCCAGGAATTCGTGTTGAAAAATTCACCCCTTACTTACCTCCTCGGCGCGTCGTCCATTTCCGGACAAAATTACCGGAGCACGCTCGTCGTCCGCGTCGACGGGGTCGCGTGGCAGGAAGTTCCCAGCTTCTATGGCCAGGCGCCGGACGCCAAGGTCTTCGTCACTCGCGAGGACGAGAACAACCAGACCCATGTGATGTTCGGCGACGCCATCAATGGCGCGCGCTTGACGAGTGGCGTTAACAATGTGGTGGCGACCTACCGCTTCGGCAGCGGCGCGAAGTCGCCCCCCGCCGGGTCGCTCACGGTCATTCTCCAACCGCAGCCAAACTTGAAGGCGGTTCGCAACCCCGTCGCGGTGGGCGGTGGCGCTGATCCCGATCCACTCAACCAGATTCGCCGTTATGCACCGCAGTCGGCGCTGACCTTCGGTCGCGCGATTTCCGCCGACGATTACGAAACCATCGCGGCGCAAGCCCCGGGGGTAGCCAGGGCGCGCTCCTATTGGGCCTGGGATCCCGACCAGCAACGCGCATTGGTCACGATTTACGTTGGCGATGACGCCAGCGCAGTCACCGCGGCGCGGACCGCGATCGCGCTGGCCGACGATCCCAATCGGCCGGTGGCCGTGAAGCTAGCGACGCCAATCCCGGTGCTACTCGGCATGACACTTCTCACCGATCCGAAATACGATGCCGCCGCCGTGATCACCGGGGTGAGATCCGCGTTGCTCGACCCACAGACCGGCCTGCTCGGCGCCTCGCTTCGCATTGGCCAAACCATCTACGACAGCCAGATCTACCGAGCCTGCATTAGTGTTCCCGGCGCAATCGCGATTCATGGGCTTAAGTTCCTCATTGTCGAGCGTTTCGTTCCGCTTATCCTTGATCGATTTTCGGGTAGCTTCAGGATCTTCCCCTTCCCCCACCCCTTCGGCTTTTCCGGCGGCGCCTCCGAGAGCCACTTTCCAGGCGTGGGCAGGTTTTTCCAACTGACCGACGACAATCTCGTGATCGCGCCGGAGGCCGCCGACAATGCGCAATGACCTCGATCATTATGAGGCGTATTACGCCGATAAGCTGTGGAACCTGATTCCGACCGTCTATCGCGCCGAGGACACGGACCAGTTCGATGCGGAAGGGCCCCTGCGCGAACTGGTCAAACGCATCGGTGTGCAGGCAGCGATACTCCGGCGTAGCATTGATCGCCTCTGGGAAGACCAGTCGATCGAAACCTGCGACGATTGGGTGATTCCCTATATCGCGGACCTGCTTGCGACGAACCTCATCAACAGCCTCGACGCGCGCGGGCAGCGGATCGATATTGCAAAAACGATCTACTTTCGCCGGCGCAAGGGTACGCTCGCCATCCTCGAAGAGATCGCGGCAAACATCACCGGCTGGGACGCGCGCGCCGTGGAGTTTTTCCGGCGGTTGGGACGCACGCGGCATAATCTGGACCCGGCCATCGAAGTTCCAGCCGAGATATCGACGAAGACCGCACAGGTGTTCAAGACCGGGGACGGCGCGACGACCGCTTTCAGCTTCACGCTGGCGCCGACGCCGGTCGAGCCCGGCACAATACAGGTTTTTCTCGTCGGCACGCAGATCGGCGCCGACAACGAGAGCGGGGCGATCGCGGGCGGCGGCCTGACCGGCACGGTCGATTACCTGACCGGCAGCGCGGCGCTGACGTTCACACCAGTTCCTGCGGCCGGCGCAACAGTCGCGATCTTCTACGAGTATCTGGCGGGCGGCGATCGCTCGGTGCAGCTCGCCGAAGGCCTAACCGGAGCGCTGACGAATACTTTTATCGGCGGCTGGGCCGACCTTCGCAAGGTTTACGGCGCGGCGTTGGCCGACGTGGAACTCGCCGCGACCGTTCAAATCGCGGGTTACCCGCACAAGGCTTTCGACGAATTCTACCACACGGCCGATTTCCGGCGGGGCGCCGGCCAGGTCGGATGGTACAACATTCCGCGGCTGGGTGTTTTCCTGTGGCGCCTTCGCAGCTTCGGGGTTGGCCAATCTACCCCAGTCGAATCAAAGCAGTGCCCGGGCCAGTTCACTTTCGATCCCACCGGACGCCAGATTCCCCTCTTTGCGGTGTCGGCGCGGGGTTACGGCGACAGCTGGACCTCGCCCGCCGAATGGCAACTTCCGACGCCGATACCGCGTCCAATGCTCGCTCCCGCGCTCGCTGAGACCCCCGCCTATCCGCTGTATTCGTCGATCGACCCGCTCGACGGCTCGATCATCCCGAATGCCCTCGGGGTATTCCAGAAGAACGCCGGCGTGTTCAATCTCATTCCGGCCAGCCAGCTGACTGCCGATCCGAAGACACCGACCGTCGCCGCTTTCTATATTGATCCGCCGCGCGGCCGGCTCGTCACCCGCAGCTCTACCTCCAAAGGCGCCTTGCGCGTGACCTATCATTACGGCTTCCCCTCGACGATCGGGGCGGGCCCATACGACCGCCGCGTGAACGGCTACACACCGGCGCATACGGACACCCCCGTCACAGGCGGAGGCGATAACCTCGCTACGGTGCTTGGCAGACTGCAGCCTGTGGATAAGGTGACGATCGGCGATTTCCTCACATACGACAAGGTCAGCGACGTCGGCAGCACGGGGAATGGAATCGTCGACGTAACCATAGGCGCTGAAAACAAGGCGCGACCTCTGATCCGCCTCCCCGCCATGCCCTCGCCAAACGTGACCGAGTGGGTCTTTACCGGCGGCGCCGATGACACGCATTTGGCCAAGCTCGTGCTCGATGGCCTATTTGTCAGTGGCGGCGACATTGTGCTGAGGGGGTTCTTCGATGCGGTGTCCCTGGTCTGTGTGACGCTCGATCCCGGCAATGCGGGCGCAAAACCCAACACTTATGCTAATGCGGCTGACGGCCGCGACCTGATCCCATGCCATCTCTGGGTCGAAGGTTCGGTCAAATCGCTGACCATCGACCGATCGATCGTTGGTCCTATCCAGAACTCCCCTTGGCGGCGAAATCGAGACGCTGATGCTCACGAATTCCGTCGTGCAGGCGGTGGGTGTCGTCACATACGAGCACCTACTGGCCACCGGCGACGGCGCAACGACCGCCTTCGGTTCCACACTCGCGCCGACACCGGTCGCTCCCGGCACGGTCCGGGTCGTGGTCACCGGCGTGCAGGAGGGCGCGGACCATGGTGACGGAGCGATTGCCGGCGGCGGGTTGGCCGGCACGGTCAATTACGCGACAGGCGCCATGATCTTGACGTTTACGACGGCGCCCGCCGCCGGCGCGACGATCATGGCCGTCTATTCTGAAAATCCGTTGGCGATCGAGATGTCCACCGGCTTGGCGAATATTTCGCGCTGCACGATCCTCGGTCCCGCGAACCTGCATCGGCTCGAGGCGAGCGAATGCATTCTCGACGACATCGTCACCGTGATCAACACCCAGGACGGATGCGTGCGTTTCAGCGCATATTCTTCGGGCAGCGTGCTTCCTCGCAAATATGAAAGCGTGGAGGTGGCGCCAACCGCGTCGCTGTTCACGACCCGCGAGTTCGGCCAGCCAGCCTATGCGCAGCTCCTCGCGAACGTGGACAGCGCGATCATCACGGGCGCGAAGAACGCAACGATCTCGGAAGGAGCAAAGGACGGCTCCGAGATGGGCGCCTACGCCCGTGACAAGAACCCGATCAAGGAACGCAGCATTCTCATCAAATACCAAGAATACATGCCGCTGGGTCTCGTTCCAGTGATCATCGATGTCAGCTGACCGGACCTTCGGCGCGGTCGCCATGCGCCAACATCGATCACGACGCATTTCATGGGCGATTGTCCTTTGGGACATCCGCCCAAGGTCTCGAGGAGGAAGCCATGGGAAGCGATAGAGCTCGGGTGTCTTACGACCCCAACCGGCATTACCGCTCGGTCGTGATGCAACAGGGACGCGTCACACTCGAGGCCGACTGGAACGAGGACGATACGATCCATGGCGAAGAGCTTCGCCACGAGACGTTGGACATCGTCGGACCGGCGGGCACGCCCGACGACGGATACAGAGTGGTCCAAACGAACCAGCCGCCCAAACCGCCATTTGATTTCACCATTGGCGGCGGCGGTCCGCAGGGCTCCGGCACGATGTACGTTGGGGGAGTTCGGCTCACGCTGGACGCGCCGATCCAATATAGCCAGCAGCCCGACTGGGTGGACCACTTCGCCGATCCAGACTGGGTGATGCCGACGAGCGAGAATCCTGCGGCGAATGAATTTGTTTATCTTTTTGTTCGTGAGCAGGAAATCAGCGCCGTTGAGGATAGCGTGCTACGCGATGTCGCGCTGGGCGGACCCGACACCGCTCAACGTACCCGCATGATTCAACACATCGTGCGTCTCGCCACGCAATCCACTGACTGCGCCGAAGGGCTCGCGGCGGCCGAGGCTTATTGGACGAAAGAAGGACTGGTCTTCAATCCCGCCACGATGCGACTCAACCCTCAATCGACCCTGCAAGCAAGTTTCCAGAATGCGCCGAAACCCGATCCCTGCGAGCCCGAGGTGGTCGGCGGCTATCTCGGCGCCGACAACCAGCTGATCCGAATCCAGATCATCGACCAAAATACGCTCGTCTGGGGGTTCGACGACGCTTCTTTCCTCTACCGCGTCATAATCATCGATCCTCAGACGCTCACGCTGCAGTCGCAGCCGGTCGACGCCTTTCATCAGCCGCAAGCGAACCAGGCTGTGGAAGTGCTTCGAACCGCCGTTCAATTGGCCAAGGGAGAGTGCGTGGCTTCGGCCACGGGCGTCGTTCAGACCCTAGCGACGTCGTACAACCAGGACACCATGCAGATCGCGCTTCCCGCCGCTCTGCCCTCGCAATACACCGATCCGGCGCAGACTTCCTCAGGTCTTCCTGCGCGTATGGCAGCAGCAACTGACCTTCACGCCGAAAACGCCGGTCGAGCTCGGAACCACTGGGCTCCTCGTCACCCTCGACACCGAGGGCGGAGCGCCCTTCCACGTCGGCGACTACTGGTTGATCGCCGTTCGCCCCACCACGTCGACGCAGCTCTATCCGCGGCGTTATTTGGACGCCCCGCAGCCCCCCGACGGATCGCGCATGTGGGCCTGCCCGTTGGCAGCGATCGCGTGGAATGTCGACGGCGTCCTCAAGGTCGACGAGGACTGCCGTAAGCTTTTCTGCAATCTCGTCGAGGCGTGCAGCGAAAAAAGCCGCGGATGCTGCACCGTGTCGATCTCGCCAGGCGACCTGACGGCAACAAAGACCCTCCAGACGGTCGTCGACAGCTACACCAGCCGAGGCCCTGTCAAAATCTGCCTGGGGCCGGGCGATTACGACCTCACCGCGCCGCTCACTCTGGGCCCCCAGCATTCGAACTTCGCCATTGAATCCTGCCCCGGCGGCGCCACGCTGCGTGCCGCGACGGACCCCGCATCAGCAGACTTTCGGCAGGGACTGATAACACTGTCGGAGGCGGAAAATGTGACCTTGCGTGGTCTGACCATCGTTCTCCCGTACACCCTGGCCCCGGGCGGCGACTTCTACGTATCCGTCGGATTGCGCCCAGTCGATTGCCCCGATTTATCGGTCGAGGGCTGCACCTTCACGTACTCGGGTTCAGTACTCCGAGGCGAAAACCAGCTCGTGGCAGCCGGCATTCTAGCCAGCGGCGAGTGCATCGGCCTGCACCTTATTGGGAACCACTTCAATGGCATAAACTCTGACGGCAACCCGATCGGGTTCCAGTTAGGCTTCGCGGTTTTTCCTTCCTCAACGTTGCAGCCTGCGGCGGGCGCGAATGCGGCCGTCTCGGCGATATTCGTTGGCTCGTGGTTGGACGATGCGGTGCTTCGGGACAACTTCTTCGGTTCCTTAACGGTTCCGGTATTGGTTTACGCGGATTGGGGCCTCGTCAAGCTGGAATCGAACACCGTGCGGGCGAGTTCGAATGGATTTATCTTTTTTTCGCAGCTGTCGCTTGCCTCGACATTCAACATGGCGAATGTCACCGTTGCCCCGGCCCATGTCGAGGTGGCGGTCCAGCTGCACAACGCGCTCTACAACACCCTCGCAAACCCGCCGTTTCAGATTGCGAGCGCGGTCCTTCGCGGGTTTCCACTGCCTGCTAACTTCGACCTCACTAAAGCGCATACTGTTACGCCCGGCACGGCAGCGGCGGCCGATATTTCCCGCATTCAGGATCTGTTCGACCGGATCCTGCCGTCCACGGCGGCTCCGCCGGTTCACCCGGCTCCAGAAATGGAACACGCGAGGGGAGCCGTCCAGGGGCGCATCGCGCTGACAGACAATCTGTCCACCTTGAGAATGCATCCGTTCAGCTCCATTCTGCCGGGGGTGCCGGCGAGCGTTGTTTCGTTCAACCAGAGCTTCAGCGCGGTCGAAAATCAAGCGTTCACTGTGGCTCCCACGAAAAAGGGTCAGGTGGCCCTGCACATCAAGGACAACGATGTGGATGCCGAAATCACTGGGCCATTTTCTGGAATCGGTCTGCTCGTGTGGAGTTTCGGCAGAAACGGCCGCGACGCTTTGAATATCGCGGGCAACACGTTCATAGCAACAAACAGCTCCGCTTATTTGCCCGTCGATCTTGTTGCAGGTGACTTCCGCTGCGCAATCACAGGCAACGTCATTGTGAACGAGGCAAGCTCAGAAATGGTCTGGAGTCTCTGGGCAGTCGCCCCGCAGGGCTCCATCACTGGTAATGTCTTGCAGCGACAGGCGCTTCTCTTTGTTCCAACAACACCTCCAACGCCTAACAATTGGTACATTTTCAATTCGATCTTGCTATGAGGAGCCGTCGATCGGCAGACGCCGATTATTGTGGCACCCGCGTGCAGAAGTCGCCCAGCGATGCGTTTATGAGAGCGCCCGGACCGTGAGGAGGACCACATGTTTCACGCCCCAACCAGCGATTCGAAGCAACAAGCCGGCTCCACGAAGGCCAATCCGTCAACACCGGAGCAAGATTGGCGGCCGGCCTTCGATGGGTCGCACGCCCTAGGCATGCCGCCGATCGCGGGTGGAGGGTCGCCGCCGCCCACGCCGCGACGGCAGCGGCTGGTGCATCTGCAACGCGCTTACGGCAATCAGGCTGTCCTGCGGATGCTGGAGCGTTCTGCGCCTGCCATTCAACCAAAACTCGTGATCAACGAGCCGGGCGATGCCTATGAGCAAGAGGCGGACCGCGTCGCCGATCAAGTGATGCGGATGCTCGCGCCTGAGCTTTCCATCGCGGCCGCGCCGCCGCAGGTCAGCCGCAAATGCGCCGCCTGCGAGGAGGAAAAGGCGCAGATGCTGCAGACCAAGCCAGCCGGGACATCCGAAGCCGCCGCTGGCGAGGCGCCGAGCATCGTGCATGAGGTGCTTCGCTCGCCCGGGCACGCCCTTGATCCTTCGACACGCGCTTTTATGGAGCCGCGCTTCGCTTATGATTTCGGAGGCGTGCAGATCCACTACGATACACAAGCTAACGCTTCGGCTCGCGCAGTGAATGCCATTGCATATACAGTTGGACGCCACTTGGTTTTTAGCTCAAGTCATTACGCGCCGCACACATTTCAAGGACTAGAGCTGTTGGCGCATGAGCTCGCGCACGTCGTTCAACAGAGTGGGCAGCGCGCTGCGCCTGAGAAGCCGCTCAAGGTGAAGACGGCAGGCGACGACGGAGAGCGCGCAGCGGATGGCGCCGCCGACGCGGTCATGAGCGGTCGCCGTTTGCCTCGTCTCGGATCCACGCCAACGAGCGTGCAGCGCCAGCCCGCGCCCGGGCCCCAGCCCCAACCGACGTTAGCAATTACGAGCACCGTAAAAAAAATTCCTCCTGTGAAAGGCACAAAAGATGGGCAGTTGTCGCTGCAGCTGGAGATAACCGGGGCGCCCTGCGAGTGCAGGGATCTCCGTTGGGAACAGTTCGCGGCGGGTTTGACAAGCGCGGCCTCGGCTACCGCACAGATGCTTGCGCCGAGCTAAAAGAAATAAATAATGCTACGCGGCAGTTGGGATATTGGTGCAATGATTTAGCAAGCAAGCTAAAATTGGGTCTACATTTATTGAAAGAGTACGACCTGCAATGATAAGAGCGCTCCGCGACACTACACATTCACCGACGCCCCTGGCTACCAGCTTGATTTCGACATGACACCGCCATCTCGCTATAAGCCCAATGTGGATGCCGCCGGATTTACAATTGCCGCAAACGCCAAGATGGGTGAGGTGGACCGCTTCACGTTTGCGCTTGCCCTCCAACATAAACTCTGGTGCGCGGATCAACGTGAGCCATTCTACGTGCGAGTCATCAACCTCAACGGCGAACGAGATAGGCGTGGCCTTGACAGTAGGAATGTAAGCCTAGCACCGTCAAGTTGACGGGGATTACGACGGGAAGCGCATCTGAAAAATGACGCGCACCTGCGCGCGAAATCACCCGGCCAAGCATTTGCAAGAATGACCGTTCCATAGGGAGGATCACATGTTTCACGCCCCAATCAGCGAGTTGAAGCAACAAGCCGGCTCCGCGAAGGCCGATCCGTCAATGCGGGAGCATGATTGGTCGCCGGCCTTCGATGGGCCGCACGTCCTAGGCCTGCCCCAGATCGGGGGTGGAGGGTTGCGCCCGCCCAAGCCGCCCACGCCGCGACAGCAGCGGCTGGCGCGTCTGCAAAGCGTTTACGGCAATCAGGCTGTCTTGCGGATGCTGGCGCGTTCTCAACCGGCGATCCAGCCCAAGCTCGTGGTCAACGAGCCGGGCGATGCCTATGAGCAAGAGGCGGACCGGGTCGCCGAACAGGTGATGCGGATGCCGGCGCCCGAGCTTTCGATCGCGGCCGCGCCGCCGCAGCTCAGCCGCAAATGCGCCGCCTGCGAAGAGGAAGAAGCGAAGCCGCTGCAGACAAAGCCAGCCGGGACATCCGAGGCCGCCGCTGGCGAGGCGCCCAGCATTGTGCATGAGGTGCTCCGTTCGCCCGGCCAGCCTCTCGACGTAGCTACACGCGAGTTCATGGAGCCACGGTTCGGACACGACTTCAGCAATGTAAGGGTGCACACTCAGCCGGAGGCTTCGGCATCCGCTGATGCCGTGCAGGCTTTGGTCGGAGTCGACCAGGCGCGGTCGAAGGACCCAGCGGCGACCTATAGCCTAGCGCGTGCACCCGATGCTGACCATCAACACGCCGGACGCGGTACCCCGCCACGCCACGTCATTACGGCCTCGGCTTCGCTCGTCGAATTCGGTCGCATCCCAATATTTCCGCCGGACAGTAAAGCCGACTTTCGCGCGACGGAGACCCCGGCCGCGAGTGTGGGCGACGACGATGCGGTCGAACAGCCGGGCTCAAGCAACGGTTCGCCAGCAGTCGGTCCGATCGGAGGCAATGCGGCCACCCCGACAGCTTCGGACAGCTGCGACCAGCCGAGGAGCATGGGCAAGACCATATCGGGCGGCTTTCTCGGCGGTTTGACATTGGACGACTACTATCCGGACCTGACCGGGCGCGGATTCTGGCAGCATCCTGGCACAGGGGGCACCTTCGATACCGGCAGTCGCCTCGGCGGCGTTATGCAGTACGTCGGCGTTATCCCGAGCCCATGCGAGCCCAGCCGCTTCTCGCTGGCGCAGAGTGTCACACGCACACGCGATCGCATAGATGGCGTGACCAATCCCACTGAGGGGCAGACACTTGATGATATTGGCAAGTCCGGCCGGAATAGCGCACAGGCGCCCTTCCGCCAGGAGTTCCTCGGTGGTGGCACTGCACCGCTCGGCTACCTGATCTCGGCGGCAGACCCGCCGAGCATCGGATATGGGCCTAAAACGAATGCCGAATGGGATCGCGATTTCGTCTCGTCGCTGATCGGACCCGGGGGCCGACAGTCTGTGAGCTGGTCACTGTCGATTCGTATCGAGAATGGCGTCGTAAAGCGCAACAGCCTGAGCTGACGCAGCGCTGTACAGTCCCTCGGGCCTCGGGGCCTAGAGGCTTCGACGAGTAGCCTGTGCTTCGCCAGCAAGCTAGATGTGAGCGCGATCTTAAAAAGGGAGTTGCGGGCTTTTTTGGACAAGATCTCGCGAGAAATAAAGTGTCAAGTTTTGTGTGTGGTGCAGCATAACTCGTTGGTCTGAGGCGGAGCCTCGTCTGACGATTGAAGCGCCTCGTCCGCTACGGCTGGTGCGGGAGCATTCCAGGCGACCGGCCATCGATCAGTAAACCTCGATGATGAGGCACCTGCGCGCTAAAATTACCCGGCCATGCATTTGCAAGAGTGCCTGTTCAATAGGGAAAATCACATGTTTCACGCCCCGATAAGCGATTCGAAGCAACAAGTCGGCTCCACGAAGGCCGATCCGTCAATGCGGGAGCATGATTGGTCGCCGGCCTTCGATGGGCCGCACGTCCTAGGCCTGCCCCAGATCGGGGGTGGAGGGTTGCGCCCGCCCACGCCGTTCACGCCGCGACAACAGCGGCTGGCGCGCCTGCAGCGCGTTTACGGCAATCAGGCTGTCCTGCGAATGCAGGAGCGTTCGCGGCCGGCCATCCAGCCCAAGCTCGTGGTTAACGAGCCGGGCGACGCCTATGAGCAAGAGGCGGACCGCATCGCCGGCGAGGTGATGCGGATGCCGGACTCTGATCTTTCCATCGCGGCCGCGCCGCCGCAGGTCAGCCGCAAATGCGTGGCCTGTGAGGAAGAAGCAAAAACGCTGCAGACAAAGCCACCCGGGACATCCGAAGCCGCCGCTGGCGAGGCGCCTCCGATCGTGCATGAGGTGCTCCGTTCGCCCGGCCAGCCGCTCGATACAGAGGTCCAGACATTCATGGAGCCCCGCTTCGGACACGACTTCACCAAGGTGCGGGTGCATGCTGATGCCAAGGCGGCGGCGTCTGCACGGGCAATAGATGCGCAGGCTTATACCGTCGGATTTGATTTGGTCTTCGCCGAAGGGCGGTACCGGTACGCGCCCACTACGGGCAGAGGGCGACTTCTGTTGGCGCATGAGCTGGCGCACGTTGTACAACAGTCCGCCGCGCCCGCGCAGGCGAACCAGCTCCAGCGGCAGGATGGAGACGATGGCGCGCCCGTGCCGCAGGCGCAGCCGGATGTGGAACCTGACCAGCCGGAGGAGTTGGGTGGTAGAGCCGCTTGTCCAGTCACGGCCATCTTTTTGTCAACAGTAGCAGGACCACAAAAGGCAGGATGCCTCGTTGCCCAAGGCAAATTTGGCGCATCGAAGCTCGCAGAGTACAGGGTTGCTGGCGCGGCGGCGGGAGCAAGCATGACAATCTCAGAGACATTCAAGGCAGTCGATGACCCTTACAATGCAATCGGATTGCTCCAGCCAGCCAATTACACCGCCACGAATGGGATCTTTGATGATTGCTACTTGATTGAATCGAGCAACCCGTTGCCAGCGGACTTCGTGCTCACGGTCGAACAGAATCATTTCTTTAATGGCCAAATTATCAGCAAGAACCGAATCACCTACCGTACAAATAGCGTATCCTTTTGCCATTTTGATCGATTACCTGGAAAGTGCGATTTCGGAGCCCGGTGCAAGTTGTAATCCCTTGGAAATGAAACTTATTAGATACTTCTGAGCCCCGCGCGTCGCCGAGCCTGCATCGACCATGTTCGATCCGAGTTGAAAGTGTCCGAGCGACGGGTCTGCCGTGTGCTCGGACAGCACCGTTCGACGCAGCGCCTCATTCCAACGGGGCGAGATGACGAAGAACGGCTGACCGCCGACGTCGTTGAGCTCGCCCGCCAGTATGGCCGCTACGGCTATCGGAAGATCGCAGAGCTTCTGCGATCGACCACCGGCTGGGTTATCAACGACAAACGGGTCGAACGGATCTGGCGGCGCGAGGGCTGAAAGTTCCCGCCAAGCAACCCAAGCGCGGCCGGCTGTGGCTTTCGGATGGATCCTGTATCCGTCTTCGCGCCGAGCTGAGCGGCCGAACCATGTCTGGTCCTACGACTTTGTCGAGGATCGCACGCATGAGGGAAGGAAATACAGGATGCTGAACATCACCGACGAGTTTACACACGAATGCCTGGCGATTCGGATCGACCGGAAGTTGAAATCCATCGATGTCATCGACGTGCTCTCTGATTTGTTCATCCTGCGCGGCGTGCCGGAGCACATTCGTTCTGACAATGGCCCAGAGTTTGTCGCCAAGTTGGCGGCGCCATTACAACCACGCAACCGCGCATCACAACACCCATCTGTCTATGTGATTGAAGGGAAGAGGCTTTGCTGGTTGGCATGCGATCCCGTGGGGTATTTTGGGTTCTGTCGCGCCCGCTCAGTGATGGATCGGGCCGCTGATGTTGTGAGAGCGGCGCGGGCGAAGATCCAGGGACCGTCAGGCAAAGGATGGATGGCCTCGATCTCGCCAGTCTCCGCCGCCAGCCTGAGGGTTTTTGGTGTGATATGCATGAGCCGCGCAGCCTTGCTGAGATTGAGCCAAGGCTCATTCCCATCTTCGGCTGGCTTGTGCACTGGAATGCGGTGATGCGAGCGCAGCGAGGTGACGCGCTCACGTGTCCAGCGGTTGCCATGACCCGTGACGAGGCCATTCCGGTTGAGGATGCCGGCGATGACATCATCATTGGCGATCAGCACGAGCTGGCGAACAGCGGCAATCACATCGGCTGCGGTGCTGTTGCGCTGACCGCGGCGGCGTCGGGGCAGACGCATCTCGCTGTGGACGCCGCCGATCCAGTGGACCACGAGAACGATCTCGGCCGCTTCGGGGTCGATATCGGCCACCACCTCCTTGATCACGGTGCGCACGATGCGCTTCTTTAGCCGCGCATCGGTTGAGGGAGCAGTCCAAACGGTTTTGAGGTCTGCGGCAAGCGTAGCGAGCGCCGGCGGATCTACGACGGCAGTGGGCGTAGCGGCGTCATGAGCGGCGATCTTGCCTTCGGTCTCCGCAACACGCGCGAGCGCCTTGTTCCAGCGCGCCTCCAGTTCGCCCGCCACCAGCCGGTTGGCCGGATCGGCGGCGTCATATTGCCGGAAGGCGCGGTCGGCCGCATAGCGCGCCGCTTCGAGATCGCGCTTCAGGGCATCGCGCACCTGATCCCGCCGCTGGACCACTTCCTTCTCCGCGGCGACGGCGGCGGCGATGGCGCCGGGGCCGACAACGGTCAGGAGCGCATCCTCGACGGCGTCATCGACGCGCAAGCCGCCGAAGGCAATGCAGCGGGGCTCGCCATTGTCCATCCAGCCACGGCTGCAGCTGTAACGAGGAATGTGGTGGTGGGCGCCTGAGTAGCGGAGCGTCAGCTTGCGCCCGCAGCGGCGGCAGCGGATGAGGCCCGCGAGCAAGGCGTCGCCATGCTTCGGTGCGCCATGATGACGGCTGGTGGGAACATTGCTGCTGACCATTGTGCGGATCGTCTCGGCCTTTTCCCAGCTGACATAGCCTTCATGTGCGTTGGGCATGAGCGCCAGCCAATCGGCCCGCGGCTTGCGCCTGATCTTCACGCCGACGCCGGCAGCGCCATAGCCCGTGCCGACAGCCGTCTTACCATACGCATAGGCGCCGCCGTAGATAGGATTCTCGATCATCCGGTGGATCGTGGCGTAGTTCGGACGCCGCCAGGCCGTGTCGCCATCCTTGCCCTTCACCGGCAGATCGAGATTGTGTTCGTGGAACCAGAGTAGCGCCTGCCGCGCGCTGCCAAGCTCCAGCACCTTGTCGAAGACCAGTGTAATCGCTTCCTGAACCCGGCGGTCTGGGTCTTTCTCGTAGCGGTCGCCTGCCTTCACGAAGCCCACCGGCGCGCTCACGACGAGTTCGCCGCGGCGCGCCTTCTCGTAACGGGCCGAAAGCGAGCGCTGACGTAAGAGATCAAGCTCATACTCATTGAGGCTACCCTTCAGTCCCAGCAGCAGCCGGTCATTGCCGTGCCGTGGCGCGTAGATCGTCTCCTGATCGATCAGGACGGTGTCGACCACCCGGCACATCTCGATCAGCTGCTGCCAGTCCCGGCTGTTGCGAGCGAAGCGCGAGACCTCGCGCGCGCAAACGGCGCCGACCTTGCCGAGGCACACTTCCGCGACCATCCGTTCGAAGCCGGCGCGCTGGACGCCGCCCGCCGCCGAACGGCCGAGATCGTCATCGATGACCTCGATCTCTGACCAGCCAAGCACCATCAGCCGGTCTCGCATGGCGTATTGCAGCGCGCTGCTCTCGCGGTTGTGCAGAACCTGATGGGCCGAGGATTGTCGCACATAGAGCAGCGCCTTGCGCTCCAGGTGATGGGGGCGGACCTTGTCAGAGATCATGGACGGCCTCCGTCGCTGATCCGGTCCTGCTTCCCTGAACGTGCCCCAGGATCAACCGCGCCATCAGGTTGGTCAGTGCGGCCTGCGTCTCCACCGGCAGTTCTTGCCACGCCGGTGCAGCCACCAAAGCGCTCTGCCGTTCGTCGCCGAACAGCTCGATCTGCTGTGGTTGTCCGACTCGAGCGCGCGACCTTTGGTGTTCCCTCGTGCTGACTAACAGCGGCACTGACGTCGATGCTGACATGGGCCTCTCTCCGATTCTGGTCGTGAGAGGATTCGGATGCGCCCGAAAGCGGAGCATTCGATGATGCCGCCCGATCCTTCAACACCTGCCGCAACAGGTTGGCCAGCGCCGAAAGTGCAGTCATGTCGATAAACGGTGCGGCAGTCAGTTGGTCATGATCCGGGCAAGCCGCTCGCTCGAACATCCAGGCCGGAACCTCCAGCCAGCGATCCGCGTCAGACCCGCTCACCGTGCAGCGGAAAACGACACCGTCGGCCTTCTCGATCGCTTCATGAATGGCCACCTGAAGCTCAAACCACGGGTGCCACGGATACAAAATCTCCCGAAGCACGGTCCCGTGGGCGTTCTCAAACCTTGTTGTACAATAGCGGACGGCCACATTCGAGCCTCGACCGGCGGACGCCCGATCAGGCTTACTTCACTGCGCTGCAGCCAATCGCGGTTGCAGCATAACCATGGCAGAAATCCACTTAGCCGCAGCCAACCGGCTGTTCAAACAAACCGAGCCAGCTCTTATCCTGATCGAAAGGGAAAGGATCAAACGACAGACAATTGCCAATCGCCGCTTGCTGCACCAACGAAAGGCCGCATAAGATCACAAACCAGACGAGCCAGGGACTTTCTATTTAAGCTGCCAGCTGTCCCAAAAACTCTGACGACCGACCCCAAGGGAGGGAATTATGCGAGCTGTTAGCGACGATGTAACAGGACAGATACTTAATCATGGCGTCGGCTATGTAGCATGGAAAATTGCACAGGATTTATCCGCGTCTGACGCAAGCAGGCGCAGGATTATCGAAGAATTTTTGCGCTACGTCCCCATTCTTGTTGCGCCTAATGCTTTCAAAGGAAATTTAGCGGCGCGCGATGCTGCTCAATGTATAGAAAGAGGAATTCGCTCCGTTCTTCCCGATGCGCCAATTAAGCTTGTTCAAACCGCCGATGGAGGCGACGGCACGCGCGAAACTTTGGTTGATGTAACCAAAGGCGAAACCCACTGGATCTCGCGTTAAAGGACCGCTGCTTGAAGTTATTAACGCTCCCTTCGGTATTCTTGGAGACGACAAAACAGCCGTTATTGAGATGGCCGAGACATCAGGGTTAAGGTATATCGAAGCAAGTAATCGTGCAAAAGACCCCATGAGGGCAACGACCTATGGCGTCGGACAAGTTATTTAGCTGCTTTGAAGCAAGGCAAAAAAATAGAAACTGTTATTATTTGTCTTGGTGGCTCGGCATCGACTGATGGCGGTGTAGGCGCTTTGGCCGCGCTTGGTTATCGTTTCTTGGATGCCAATGGAAATGCAGTCGATGCGACGCAAGGCGGCAGCGTTTTATCATCAATTCGCAGAATTGACCGTTCAGGGGTTTCTGATGATGTCAAAAAGTTGAAAATTAAAGTTGCTTGCGACGTCAGAAACCCGCCGTATGGTCAAAAAGGAGCCACATATACTTTTGGTTCACAAAAAGGCGCAACCGAGGAACAAAAAAAGCAGCTAGATGCGGGCGTAAAAAATCTATGTGAAGTCATTGCCAAACCTATATCAGCAGGTGGATTAGGCATTGATTTGTCGCGCCTCGAAGGTGGCGGTGCTGCCGGTGCCTTGGGCATGGGGTTGGCTGCGATCGGGGGAGAACTGACGCCTGGCTTTAAGCTCGTAGCCGATGCAACAAATCTGAACGAGCACATAAGAAAGCTACAATTGTAATAACCGCCGAAGGCATGTTTGATGAAACATCGCTGAATGGAAAAGCGCCCATTGGAGTTGCGGAAATTGTCGATGCGTCCGGGTCGCCTAAACATTTAGTTGGGTTCGGAGGCAATCTGAAGGATGATCATGCGTTTTATCAGGCAGGGTTTGATTATGTTTCTTCCACGATCACCGAAGCTATTCCGTGGGAAGTAGCAAAAGCGAATAGTTCTCTAGACCTGGAGCGTGCTTCAGCGCGTTGGGCGAGAAGCTTTGTTAATTTCTTATATAATTCCCAAGGATTAAAAGCGCCTTATACCAAATTCCCGAAAGAATGACCCAATGGCAACCCTTCGCCGGGCCGAGCTTTACCCAGCCATCCAGCCGCAAGGGACATACGAGGGCCACTTGACTTTAAATGCGCGCACCGCCGTTGAATGTGCGGTAGTGTGCAGTGTGCAGGTTTCTCGGACGCCTGCGTCACAAGACCATCCATGCGCTCCCACGAAGGCGTCCGAGAAGCGCCAAGGCACGAAATCGCGGGCCGGAAAGGGCCCGGTATCGCCGCTGCGATCGATGGGGATTTGAGGCGTGCGATCGTCTGGTTTCGAAAGGTAGGAACTACGGACGCACGGCACTTTGACGAGTTGATCGGTCGAGGGGAGCGTGCGCCGCCGGCATTGGGATCAGGTTCGGCGTGGCGGCGGCGATCGCAAGACGTTGGCGCAGCATCATCGAGTGAGCGCCGTCGGCGCTGGCTAACGGTCAGCGGCAAGAATGGCAAGAACGGACGACGTTGCGTCGCGGTAGATAATGCAATCTCGATCATGACGTATCGATCCTGATCACGACGGGCGCGGTGGCCGGCCGGTACCTCGGCTCGCATCCCCGTGCGAACGTCTCGATGATGAGCATGCGGCCGCCGCAGCATGGGCATGGGACGCGCAGGGGTGTTGCACTTCGCGTCAGAACTCGGTGGATTCTGACGCGAAGTGCAACACCTTGGGGCGCTCGGGCTCACCAAGGAAAGATCGGATTTTCCCTTCCTCGCCGCCGCCTTCCGCTGCATTTCGAGATGCGAAGGCGGCTCCGAGGAAAGGAAAAATCGAGTAGGCTCAAGGCGCTGGGGTGTTGCACTTCGCGTCGGAATTCAGGCTCAGGCAGCACGCCTTGCTGCGAACCATGCGCGCCATGACCACTTGGTTTTGCGATGCCTCTGCCTCGTGGCAAAAGGGCGGAGTTGAAAACGCCAATGGCCGACTGCGGCGCTGGCTGCCGCGTCAGATCGACATCGACAAAGTCTCCGACGAGGAAATCCAGGACATCGTCCTCACCGCCAATCTCACGCCCAGAAAATGCCTTGGCTTCAAGACGCCATTCCAGGCGATCCTCAAAGAGCTTGGCAAAGACGTGCAAATCCGGTTTTCATAGAGCTGTTGCACTTCACTCCAGAATCCACGACTTTTGGGATCGTCCGGGATCGCGTCCGGCTTCGGATCGGCGGAATTGCCCAAGCGATCGGCCGTCCGAAATCGACGATCTCGCGCGAACTCTCCCGTAACAGGCTGCCCAGCGGGCGTTACTCGCCGCTTCACGCCGCCGGAGCCTATCAATTGCGCAGGCGGCGTGAAGCGATGATCGAGAGAGATCGAGGCCTACAAACATTCGTTCTCGACCGCCTCGCAGAAGGGTGGACGCCCGAGCAAATCTCAGGCTGGCTGAAAGGAGGAAATGAGCACCGTCTACGAGCCGTGGGTTGCGAGACGGTCTACGCCTTCATTTACCGCTCTGCCCAAAAGGCCGAGCAGCTGTGGCGTTATCTCACACGTCGTCACAAACGCCGCCGCCCGCACCGATCGAGGCCTTCGCGAGATACAATCAAGGATCGCGTCTCCATCCATGAACGGCCCAAGAATGTCGACGCCAGAACCGAGGCCGGCCATTGGGAGGGTGACTTTATCATCTGCAAGCGCACACGGCCCGGGCTCGTTCTTCATGAACGCAATCCCGCGTGACGCTCGCAACGAGGCTCGCCGGAAAGACTGCCGCCGAGACTATTTCGGTCATGCTGGCAGTCTTCGCCCGCATCGAACCCGGGCGCGCAAGGCCATCGACATTGGCGTTCGCCGCCTTCCGTCCCGCTCGCGATCGGAATGGGCTGGCCTATTCGGACCAGCCGATTCGGCGGACCGAGCCACTCCACCTACCTCGCGCCTCAATACGCATCGCGTCGCCATCTCCAATCGCCGCCTGGTCGCAGCTGACGCGATGGACATCACGTTCAAATACAAGGACTACAGAATCGAAGGTCCCGAGCGGTATAAGCTCATGACACTCCTGAGGGTGGATTGACGCGAAGTGCAACACCTTGGGACGCTCGGGCTCACCAAGGAAAGTTCGGATTTCCCTTCCTCTCCGCCGCCTTCCGCTGCATTTCGAGATGCGAAGGCGGCTCCGAGGAAAGAAAAATCGAGTAGGCTCAAAGCGCTGGGGTGTTGCACTTCGCGTCGGAATTCAGGGATGGCGTCACGCCGCCTGCGCAGTTGATAGGCTCCGGCGGCGTGAAGCGGCGAATAACGCCCGCTCGAGAGGGCGTTTCGTCGCAGTTCCCGCGACACGGTGGATTTCGCTGTTGAAGCGCCCTGGCGATGGCGCAGATCGAGCGCCCGGCCGCCCTCATGACCGCGATTTGGTCTCTTTCCTCGTCCAACAGGTGTGAATAGGCTGGCATTGCAACACTCCCCAAGGTCTTGATCAACCAAGCCGATATCAAATCGGCAGGGGTGTTGCACCTCGCGTCAGAACTCAGGATCCTCGAAAAAGATCAGAAATTGAGGACTTTCGTCTGCGATCGTCTTGCGGAAGGATGGACGCCCGAACAGATTGCCGGATGGCTCAAAGCCGGCAACGAGCGCGGTCTGCTCTGGGTTCGAGGCCATCTACGCCTTCATCTATCGCGCCGCCCGCAAGGGCGAATTCCTCTGGCGCTATCTGACCCGCCGTCACAAGCGCCGAAGGCCGCGCCGGGCGAGACCCTCGCGCGATACGATCAAAGACCGCACCTCCATCCACGATCGACCGAAAGACATCGAAGCCCGCGCCGACATTGGCCATTGGGAAGGCGACCTCATCATCTGCAAGCGCACGCGGCCCAGGTGGATTTGACGCGAAGTGCAACACCTTGGGACGCTCGGGCTCACCAAGGAAAGTTCGGATTTCCCTTCCTCTCCGCCGCCTTCCGCTGCATTTCGAGATGCGAAGGCGGCTCCGAGGAAAGGAAAATGCCAGTAGGCTCAAAGCGCTGGGGTGTTGCACTTCGCGTCGGAATTCAGGCCATGCTCGTCCTCCATGAACGCAAATCCCGCGTGACGCTCGCCGCGAGACTGACCGGAAAAACCGCCGCTGAGACCATATCCGTCATGCTCGCCGGGTTCGGCCGGATCAATCCCGCCCACGCA
The DNA here is from genome assembly GCA_963784075.1 of uncultured Alphaproteobacteria bacterium. GTDB lineage: Bacteria > Pseudomonadota > Alphaproteobacteria > Rhizobiales > Beijerinckiaceae > Methylocapsa. Next base: position 143,971 of record CAWAQW010000026.1, read on the forward strand.
GTTCGATCACTTTCGACAATGACACGGCTTTCGCCGCAGCCTGAATTCCGACGCGAAGTGCAACACCCCAGCGCCTTGAGCAGCCTACTGGATTTTCCTTTCCTCGGAGCCGCCTTCGCATCTCGAAATGCAGCGGAAGGCGGCGGAGAGGAAGGGAAATCCGAACTTTCCTTGGTGAGCCCGAGCGTCCCAAGGTGTTGCACTTCGCGTCAGAATCCACCGAGCACACCCTGCTGCGGACTATGCGCGATATGGCGACCTGGTTCTGCGACGCCTACGCCTCCTGGCAGAAAGGCGGTGTCGAAAACGCCAATGGTCGATTACGACGCTGGCTGCCGCGTCACATCGACATCGATCGACTGTCCGACGAGGAAATCCAGGACATCGTCATAACCGCCAATCTCACGCCGAGAAAATGCTTGGGCTTCAAGACGCCGTTCCAAGGAATTCTCAAAGAGCTTGGCAAAGACGTCCAAATTCGGTTTTCATAGACCCGTTGCACCTCGCTCCAGAATCCACGGGCCTTGGTTTGGGCTTCGAAATCGCGAAGGGCTCGACTTATATTTGTCCAAATTGGCGGCTGTTGAATTTCAAAAGAAAAACTTGCGGAACACGGCGGTTCCAATTGGCATCGCATTCTTCCGTAGCATCGAATAACGATATCGCAGCTGGGCGCGTTCGCTAGGCAAGCGCTTGGATTGTCAATCGCCCGGCGCAAGTCGCTTACGGAAAGCCCTTGACTTTTGAGATGCCGCGCCTGCCTTGTAACCCCGATTTCAAAATTAAGTCTGGGGACCGCCGAAAGAAAATTGCTTAATTCAAACACTGCTTCAAACGGGCCGGCAGACAAGTGTGCAGCGTTGTTAGCTGTGGTCACGGATTTAAATCCAAACCTTGCGGGATTACGATGCATTTCGCCTCGTATGGATCTCTTGCAGCGGCCCCCTCCGGAAAAGTGTCTCCGAGCATCCGGACCCGCAGAAGTTTCCAGGGGAAATCAGAGTTCAACAACAGTAATCCTATTTTTCGGCCTCTGGCAGTAAAACGCTCTAATTGAAACGGATGAAATCCGTTGGCAATCACTAAAGTTTCTCCTGAAATGTCAAACAACTGAACATATAATCCACTGCGCACGCGCAGCGACTTTTTGGATGCCCAAATTTCGTCTAATGCTTGCGCCGACAGTTTTGGAAACTTAGCGAGCACCTCGTGACCTCCGAGTATCGCTGTACCATCACATGCGCCGCAAAGCTTACGAACTTCTGCTTTCTTGATTTTACTCAGGAAGGATGAAGCCGCCCGTGATACCCGATTAATGTAACCGTAATGGCGATCCATGATCTTGTTAGCTTCCAAGGTCTCTGCTGACATCACGTAGCACCCCCGGATTTCGATTCCGAAGGCGTCGATCCGCTCACCCATAAATAGACATGTTTCTTCGATTATTTTTGGGTCTTGTATTAAGAAAATCTCGGGCTTCACAAAGAAAAGCATCTGGTTTTGTCGTCCCGTATCGAAATCGAATTCTTGAACAAGAAAGTCGATATGATCTTGCTGAATTGCATATACTAGCTGATTAATTGAAGAATTCACGTTGTAGCCCGTTCCATCATGATTTATTGCACGCTTGAACCAACTCGCGCCAAGTAACTTTCTAGGAGAGCGTCGACATGCGCGGATGTCAATGTATAGCGCCATCCCCCGACCTGCTCAATAAGTTGCCTGAATATGATATCTGGTGAGGAGGAAATTCTGTTAGGCGCCCCAAGATCAGAGCCGAAATCGACGTAGACGGCATCATTGCCTCTTGAATCCTGATGTCCGCAAGACCATTTACGGGCAAGAATCTTAGCCGAGCGATAGCGGCAGCAATGTTCAGACTGAGCTAGTACCTTCTCCGATGATACTGATTGCAGAGCCTTGCTCACATGAAGCGGTATTTCTTCTTCGAGTATCAGTCCCCAACCGCTTGCTATCAGCTTAGGAACGGACACGCCTTCCGCTGCCAGCACTGAACGCCGCAGAATCCATAATTGGAGAATGCCCTCAACGGTGCTATTTGAACCAAACGATACACAGGCCTTAAGTCGGTACCTTCGTTCGATGTTCGAGCTTGTGCAAAATAGCAAAGATATAGCTGTATGTTTCGGCGCCACTTCTATGCCAATCCATTACCGTCCGTAAACGCGGCAACTTTTGCCCATCTGCTGCAAAGCCCAGCTTTGCAAACGCGATAGCCACGTCGGGGGCGTTCGCCAGCCGGCAAAAACTCTCCCTCCAATGACCATCCTCCTTTCGGCCATAAAATGCACCTTATCCGCAAGCCAGTAATGCTGGCGCGTCGCGCTATCCCGACCGTATGCGGATAAGAGAGCCGCAGAACCGAGTCAATATGCCGCAAGGCGCTCTCCCTTCACAATCCTGCTGTCGCTGATCGTGTCGTTTTCCGGGATCAAATACAGGGTGAAAGCTGTCGCCATGGCTACATGCTTCACGGTTGGCATCGTGTCGGCTGACAGGCGGCAAGTCGTCGAGGCTGCCATAAGGGCGATGCCAGTGGTGAGGAGAGATGCGCGCCTAACGGCATAGCGCCGGGGCGGAAACCGGGCTTGGCGCAGAATTAGCACGCCTTCTCGCGCGGGAACGCATCCGCGTTGTCAACGCTGGCCGCACCAGGAGCGGTTACATGAAGTAGCTGCTACAATTCGCTCAGCGGGCGGGCAGCGTCGTCAAGGAAGTTATAACTCAATCGACTCGACCTGGATGGCTGCTTAGGGTGTGCGCCGTGCAAGGCGGCGCTTTCCAGTGGGTGCAAGCCCCGCCCGGTGAACTCGCTCCCGCCGGAAGCAATCGGAGCAGTCATGGAGGTAACGAAGTGCCTGAAGCCTTCGATTAGCGTGTCACGAATTGGTGACAGCGCGAGTGTGCAGGCCGCAACGCGAGTGAACGCCGAGCAAGCCTCGAAAGGGACGATGTGCAGCAAGCTGACCCGGTGACCCTTCCGGGGGAAGGCTGACACGGCTGGGTGAGATGAGCGACGAGTACGCCCAGCCGCTGCACCGGGGTAGTGGCGGCAGCATGTACACAAGGAAAGCGCACGCAAACACGGGAAGCCCCAATGCGTGATCAGGGATGATCAACCGGACGCCCGTGAGGGACAGGCCGGGCGCGTTGGGGTGGCGGAGAGGCCCGTAATACTGATGAAGCCGGGTAATGCCGGTGGAGGGAAGGAGCCTCAGTTCAAGACCGACGCAAGACGTGGTGAGGGACCTGGAGATTGGCCAACCTAGCAACTCCGAAGAGTGTTCAGAAACTGCAGACGGCGTTACACGCGAAAGCGAAGGCGGAAGCCGGCTATCGGTTCTACGCCCTGTACGACAAGCTCAGCCGTGACGATATTCTGGCGCATGCCTATGCCCAGTGCCGCTCCAACAAGGGCGCGGCGGGTGTGGACGGTCAGGACTTTGCGGATATCGAGGCGTACGGGGTCGAGCGGTGGCTTGGCGAACTGGCGCTTGCGCTCAGGCAGGAGACTTACCGGCCGGAGCCGATCAGACGCGTGTTTATACCGAAGGCCAACGGCAAGCTCAGGCCGCTGGGCATCTCGACCGTGCGGGACCGGGTCTGCATGACAGCAGCGATGCTGGTGCTGGAGCCGATCTTTGAAGCCGACCTCCCACCGGAAATCTACGCCTATCGCGCCGGGCGAAACGCCCAGCAGGCAGTCGTGGAGGTGGAAGAGCTACTGTTCCGTGGCCACCCGGACGTCATAGACGCCGACCTCGCGGACTACTTCGGAGCATTCCGCATACCGACCTCCTAAAGTCGGTAGCGCGCCGGATCGTTGATCGGCGCGTGCTGCATCTGATCAGATGTGGCTGGACTGCCCCGTAGAAGAAATCGACCAACGAGGGCGGAAGAAACGTACGACCGAGGCCAGGGACAACCGGCGCGGCATTCCGCAGGGTTCACCCCTCTCACCACTGCTGGCGAATTTTTACATGCGCCGGTTTGTGCTGGGGTGGAAGAAGCTCGGCCTTGAGCAAAGTCTCGGCACACTTGCCTCGTCACCTATGGTGACGACCTCGTGATCCTCTGCCGGAGGGGCAGCGCTGAGACAGCCCTGCACCATCTGCGCAAGATCACGGGCAAGCTGAAGCTGACGGTGAACGAGGAGAAGACACGGATTTGCAAGGTCCCGGAAGGGGAGTTCGATTTCCTGGGATATACGTTCGGGCGGCTGTATTCCCCAACGACCGGCAAAGCCCGCTTGGGCCACCGGCCGTCAAAGAAGAGCATCAAGCGCATGGTCGAGAGTTCGCGCGCTGACCGACCGAGCGCGCAGCTGGCAAGAGACCACAGAGCTCGTCGACATGTTGAACCGCGCGCTTCGCGGGTGGGCCAATTACTTCAGTGTCGGCACCACCAGCAAAGCCTATCGCGCGCTCGACAACTACACGGCTGTGCGGTTGCGCCGGTGGCTGCGATCCAAGCACAAGGT
>CAWAQW010000027.1:0-96068 GCA_963784075.1 uncultured Alphaproteobacteria bacterium
TTTAGTTCTATGGCGCGCCGGCGTCATTCAGGCGGTTTGAGCGAGTGACGGCTTTCGACCCTTTGCGGAAGTTCGGCTCAGAGTTCTCGATGACGGGAGTTGACCCAATCCGGACGACTTGTTCGGAACATCGGCCGATCTAGTGTTCCGACTTCTCAATTAGCGACCAATAACTCATGCAGCCTCGACTTTGTCCAGAGCCGCGCGGGCGCGGCTGATTTTTTCGAGGATAGCCTCTCCTTTCGTCGTCCATTTATTTCTACTGAGTTATGAAATTTGATAGGATTTGCTGTGCTCGCTGATCTGGTAATTTGGTGATTTGTTGACCGACAAAGGGTCGTTGATATGGATCTTTCCGGGCAAGCCAGCCAAGCGCGTTTTGCGTCCTATGTCGAGGCTCTCGTCGAAGTCATCGGCCACGCCGATCGCGCCGAACCCTTAAATGATTATTGCGTTGGCCTGCTGATGCCGGGCGAACGCAAGAGCGTCGAGCCGATGGCGGCGATCGTGGCGCCCGCCCGGGTTTCGGCCAAACATCAATCGCTTTTACACCTGGTCGGCCAGGCGCCCTGGCCAGACGAGAGAGCTGGCTCGGGAAATCTGAACAACCTGGATGAGTGGAAATTCTGCCTGAACGCGGCGTAGGCTGCCGTGAACAGGAGAAAACATGACGAAGAGACCACGCCGGAACCACAGCTCGGCCTTCAAGGCGAAGGTGGCTTTGGCCGCTATCAAGGGCGAGAAGACGCTGGCCGAACTGGCCGAACAATTCGATGTCCATCCGAACCAGATCACGACCTGGAGATCGCAGCTTCTCGAAGGGGCTGCCGGGATCTTTGCCGCCGAGACGAAACCCGAATTCAAGTCCGCCTGCGATCGATGTGAAAACGCTGCACGCCAAGATCGGGGAGCTGACGCTGGAACGAGATTTTTTGCCCGGAGCGCTCGGGAAAGCCGGACTTTTGCCGAGCGCAAAGCGATGATCGACCGGAACGATGACTTGCCGGTGAGCCGACAGGCGAAGGTTCTCGGGATCAGCCGGGGCAGCGTGTATTACTTGCCCCGGGCGGTCTCTGCCGACCTCTGGCGCTGATGCGCCGGATTGACGAATTGCATCTCGATTATCCGTTCGCGGGCAGCCGGATGCTTCAGACTTTTCTGGCCCGCGAGGGATATGAGGTCGGGCGCCTCCACGTCGCCACTCTGATGAAGCTGATGGGGATTGAGGCGATCTATCGCCAGCCCAACACATCCAAACCTGCGCCGGGGCACACGATCTTCCCGTATCTCCTGCGCAAGCTGCCGGTGACGCGGCCCAATCAGGTCTGGGCGATGGATATCACGTATATCCCCATGGCGCGGGGTTTCGTCTATCTTGCGGCCGTCGTCGACTGGTTCAGCCGGAAGGTTCTGGCATGGAAGTTATCGATTACACTGGAAACGGAGTTCTGTCTGGAGGCGGTCGAGGAGGCTCTTGCCCGATATGGCAAGCCGGAGATCTTCAACACCGATCAGGGCTCCCAGTTCACCAGCATCGCCTTCACCGGCCTGCTGCTCAAGAATGAGATCAAGATCAGCATGGATGGGAAAGGCGCCTGGCGAGACAACATCTTGTCGAGCGCCTGTGGCGGACCATCAAATACGAGGAGGTGTACCTACGGGCCTACGCCAGTGTCCCGGAGGCACGGGCCTCCATCGGCCGATATATCGACGGCTTTTACAATGCCAGAAGGCCCCATTCGAGCCTTGATCGGCGGACGCCGGGTGAGGCCTACTTCACTGCGCTGCAGCCAATCGCGGTTGCAGCATAACCATGGCAGAAATCCACTTAGCCGCAGCCAACCGGCTGTTCAAACAAACCGAGCCAGCTCTTCTTGGCAAATGATGCGGCACGGCGGAAAAAGACGCATGTGCCTAAGGATGTCAGGTTCAAAACCAAGCCGCAGATCGCGCTCGATCAGATCCGCGCAGCCCATGCGGCAGGTGTCGCCCCCGGTATCGTCTTGGCCGATGCGGGCTATGGTGCAAACAGTGACTTCCGTGCCGGTGTCAGTGCTCTGAACCTGCCCTATGTCGCCGGCATCCAATCGACGCCCAGCGTGTGGCCGCCAGGTCAGGCGCCTTTGCCTCCCAAGCGGTGGAGTGGTCGCGGCCAACGCCCTTGCAACGTGCAGCGCGACGACCAACACAAGCCTGTCTCGGTCAAAGAATTGGCTCTGAGCTTAGGCAAAAAGGCATGGCGCAGCGTTACCTGGCGGGAGGGATCGAACGCGCCGCTTGCTTCCCGCTTCGCCGCCGTTCGCGTGCACCTCGCCGCGCGGGACTACAAGCGAACCACACCGCATCCGGTCGAATGGCTGCTCGTCGAATGGCCGAAGGGAGAGGCGGCTCCCACGAAATACTGGCTTTCTACCTTGCCCGAGGACACGCCCCTCGCCACACTCGTCGATTATGCCAAACTGCGCTGGCGTATCGAACGTGATTATGAAGAGCTCAAAGGCGAACTCGGCTTGAGCCATTACGAAGGTCGAGGTTGGCGTGGCTTTCACCATCATGCCACGCTCTGCATCGCCGCTTACGGATTCTTGATCTCGGAACGGGACGCGATTCCCCCCTCAGCCTCCCGGCGACGCACGATGCCTCGACTACCCGAAGGTTATCGACCCCGAGGCGCCGCCGATCCGTCCCGAACGCCACGTCGAAAACTCGATCGCGACGATCAGAAAACGCCTCACCGTCGCGCTCGCAAAATCCCTCGCGCGATGTCCATGCTGTCAGTCGACGCCACGACCACCTGCAACCCGATTGCGTTTATGACGCAGTAAAATTATAAGGCTGGGGATTGGCGTTGCGCTCGGTGAGATAGGCGTTGATGTCGTCGACCAGCTCCTTCACCGAGGCGAAGCTGCCAGAGCGGATCACATCCTCGGTCAGATCGGCGAAGAACCGTTCGACCAGATTGAGCCACGATGACGATGTTGGGGTGAAGTGCATATTGAAGCGCGGACGCTTGGCGAGCCATGCCTTCACCTTTGGATGCTTGTGGGTCGCGTAGTTGTCGGCGATCAGGTGCAATTCCGGGCTCTTGGGCGTCTCCCGGTCGATCTGTTTGAGAAAACGCAACCATTCGACATGCGTGTGGCGCTCCTCGGTGCGGGTGATCAGCTTGCCCTGCAGATAGTCGAGCGCCGCGAACAACGTGGTCGTGCCATGGCGCCTATAATCACGCGTCATCGTGCGCGGATGACGTGGGCCGAGCGGCAGGCCAGGTTGCGAGCGCTCCAGCGCCTGACACTGGCTTTTCTCGTCGCAGCACAGCACCAGCGCATTCGCTGGCGGGTCAAGATAGAGCCCGATCACATCCCAGAACTTCTTCTCGAAATCCGTGTCGGTCGACAGCTTGAACGTCCTGGTGACATGCGGCTTCAAGTCGTTCTTCGACCAGATGCGCTGCACCGTGCTGTGTGAGACGCCAGCGTGGCGGCCCATGCTGCGCACGCTCCAGCGTTTGCGGCCCTTCGGCGGCCGTGTGACCTCGGTCACGACGCGATCGACCTTCTTCGTCGGTATTGAAGGCTTGCGGCCGCGTCCGGCAGCTTCTTCAAGCCCGGCGAGCCCGCGCGTCTCAAAACGTTTCGACCATGTCGAGACACGCTTCGCTGTCGTCTTCAATCGGAGCGCTATTTCAGCGACGCCGAGACCCTCAAGCCGTAGAAGAATAATCTCGCCCCGCTCTCGCTCGCACACCATGCTCGTCCTTGCCCGCGACCGACGCCGCAAATCCTCCACGACCGCCGGTTCGGCCTGTAAGCGCTTGATTGGTCGCGCCATCCAAGTGATCCCTCCTGCAAATCAATTGCAGGACATATAATAGTCGATATTTGCGAGACAGGACACTAGAGCGGACCTCAGTTGGAGGGGCTGAACAAAGAGACGTCGCGACGCCCCGTCTCTTCGGTTATACGCGCCCGTTCGGCCGCCCTGATGTCAGCGATCCTGGTCGATTCGCGAAGCGAAGAACGTATCCAGTTCTCGCCGCCATCTGCCCCTTTTCGTCTCCGCCGTCACCGTATCGCGATCTTGATTTATGTCGAATGTTAAATAAAACATTGACTTTATTTGTGCGTTGCGATAACTGAATAACTCATCAATCCTAAAGAATTCGTAAATTTAGCCGTCATTGGTTAAAGTAGAGTTGACATATTGTCTCTAAAGGAGATTGGTTGGCTAAATTAGATGACGTTGCTAAAGTCGCGCAAGACACTGACGTTACCAAACGTGATAGAACGAGAGGACGATGTAATGAGTAAAGAGTTTGATAGTATACAACCCGCAGGAAACGTACAACCCAACGCGGTGACCACGAAGTTGCCCTCCTTTGGGACGCTCCTTGAGGCAATTTTCGCCGAAGGGACTGACTATATGAAAAAGTCAGTGGATAAGCGCACGGCGTTCGTCGAAAAACTGCTAGGCGCCAAGTCGTTAGACACCGTGATTCAGATCCAGTCCGAATATGCCAAGACGTCGTACACCGACTTCGCCGCGCAGTCGACTAAAATGGGCGAACTCTATTCCAACCTCGCCAAGGCATGCTTCAAGCCGATTGAACTGACGATGTCCAACATGCAAGGCACGAAGTAATAGGCTTCATTTGATCCGCGCGGTAGGTCTGCGCACGGCGCGCTTCCCGATCAAATGGACTCATATGATCGGGAAGGAATCGCTCAAAATAGAAAAGTTGGAACAGGTCCTTTTCGGAAAAGGTCGTCAACTTCTTTAAGGACCTGCTCTAGCCCCCACCACATCGCCTCACAGCGACAACCTGACGGTTGCCCGCCCCCCGGCCTTGCTGTTGCCGAGGCTGATGTCGCCCCCATTCGACAAGGACGGCTTGACGACGTGGCCCGTCGTTAACGGACTGCCGTTGCGCGGGCGGCCAAGTCTTTTCTGCAGGCCTCCCCGAATTCGGTCAGGACGTCCATCCCGCCCTTATGGGCGTAGTCCATCATTTCATGAAGGGTGCGGTTTGGCCCCAGGTAGGTCTCGATGATGGTGTCCTCCCTGAATTCCGACGCGAAGTGCAACACCCCAGCACTTTGAGCCTACTCGATTTTTCCTTTCCTCGGAGCCGCCTTCGCATCTCGAAATGCAGCGGAAGGCGGCGGAAAGGGAAGGAAAATCCGATCTTTCCTTGGTGAGCCCGAGCGCCCCAAGGTGTTGCACTTCGCGTCAGAATCCACCCTCGACCCGCATGGCCGCAACGATCACTGTCCGGTCGGAAACCAGGCGCATACGTCCGACCATGGCGTAGAGCCGCACCAAATCGGTGATCTGTTCCGTCTGGTGGGTCAGGGCGTCTCCAAAGAGGCGCGAGGCCTCGGCGAGAGGCTCGCCATCTGCCCAAAGTCTACCTAGGCGACGGCGCCTACGCAGAATTCACCGGGTTCGATATCGCTTTGACAACATCGAACGGCGTAGAAGAAACAAACCGAATTCATGTGGAACATGACGCGTTGCGCATTCTTGTGGAATTCGCGAAGCAGCATGGGTTCAAGCTATGAGGTAGCGCCAACCGCTTTGGCACCCAAAATGGCGGCGGACCACGCCGGACAGGCCGGGATTAGCAAGGACGGTCCGAGGGCTATATCGGCTTAACCCTCGGGCAATCCAGGACTTTCCTAAACACAACGGGACAATCAAATATGCCATTTATCGGTTTGCCCAACCCGGTGCTGTTTCACGAGCGTCTCAACGAAGCCTTGTTCCGGGTCCACCGCTATCAAGAACGGCTTGCGGTTCTTTTTCTCGATCTCGATCACTTCAAGACGGTCAACGACACCTTGGGGCACCCCGTCGGCGATCTCCTTTTGAAGGGGGTGGCGGCGCGCCTGCGCATGTGCATGCGCGACGCCGACCTTGTCGCCCGTTTTGGCGGCGATGAATTCGCGGTGCTGCAGATGGGGCTCGCGGGTCCGCATGAGGCAAGCGCCTTGGCCGATCGCATCGTAAAGCTCATGAGCGAGCCTTTCGAAATCGAGGGCCATCAGATCGTGATCGGCGCCAGCGCCGGCATCGCGCTGGCTCCCGAGGACGGAGACAGTTCCGATCGCCTTCTGAAGAACGCCGACATGGCGCTCTACCGGGCCAAGGAGGACGGCCGCCGCATTTTCCGCTTTTTCGAACCCGAAATGGACACCCGTCTGCGCAACCGCCGCGCCTTCGAACTCGATTTGCGCAACGCGCTCGTGGCGAATGAATTCGAAATCTATTATCAGCCTCGTCACCTTGGAGACCGGGGTCATTTCCGGCCTTGAAGCCTTGGTTCGCTGGCGCCATCCCCTGCACGGCCTGGTGGCGTCGGCGGAGTTCATTCCGCTCGCCGAGGAGATCGGCCTGATCGTGCCGATCGGCGAATGGGTTCTGCGGCAAGCCTGCGTCGAGGCGGCGACTTGGCCGAATGATTTGAAAGTCGCGGTAAATCTTTCACCGGTTCAGTTCAAGAACGGCAATGTGACCCAGGTCGTTTTCTCCGCGCTCGCGAACGCGGGATTGCCGGCGGCGCGCCTCGAGCTCGAAGTGACGGAATCGATTCTTCTGGAGGAGAGCAAGGTCAACCTCGCCACATTGCATAAGTTGCGCGCCCTTGGAGTCAGTATTTCCATGGATGATTTCGGCACAGGCTATTCCGGCTTGAGCTGTCTGCGCGCCTTTCCTTTCGACAAAATCAAAATCGACCGCTCCTTCGTGTCCGAGCTCGCCGAGAATGGGGATTGCATGGCCATCGTCCGGGCGATCACCAAACTCGGTTCGAGCCTTGGGATTCGCACGACAGCGGAAGGCGTCGAAACGAAAGAGCAACGCGAATTGTTGCGCAACGAGGGTTGCACCGAAATGCAGGGCTATTTGTTGAGCCGGCCGCTGCCCGCGGACGAAATCGCGAAATTTTTGACCGCGCACAGCTTGGGATGGCCGCCCGATGACCCGAGATTGAGCGCTCAGAAGCCCGCACTGATACGGAACGCCCCTGCGAAAGACCCCGTGGCGGCGGCCTAGATCACCTTCATGAATTTGGGCGGATGATCGATTCCAAGAGTTGAGAGCGATGCCGGCGGAAACCCAAAGTCCCCTTTTCCACATCCAATCACCGTGAGGCGGAGACGCAAACGATGGCCCTCGAAACGTGGCTTGCCTATTCATGCGAAGTTCAGGCATCCGAGCCCACGATAATGATATCCAACAACCGGCAGGGGCCACGCTGCTCGCCGGCTCCAAAGCCGCGATGGCGCGCAATGTCGAGGAGATTTAGGATGACCATCACGTTGAGAAAGGCCGCCCTAAGCGCCCTTGCCGCTCTGACCTTTGCCGCCGGCGACACGGCGGCTGCGACGCCCTCGGCGGCCCAGCGCTGGCGCGGCGGCTATGACCGCTGGCACGCGGGATATTGGCGGCGCGGGTATGGATGGAACGGCGGATATTATGGCTGGGGTGGACCGGTCGCGGCAGGAGTCATCGGCGGCCTTGCCTTGGGCGCGCTCGCCGGATCGGCCTATGCCTATGGTCCGGCCTATTACGGCGGCTGCTTTTGGCAGAACCGGCCCGTTTATGACGCTTGGGGCAATTTTGCTGGCTACGCGCCCGTCCAAGCCTGTTATTAACAAGGCCTATGGCCCTTGAAACGGATGGATTTTTTAACCTTGAAGACAAATGCCTGGCCGGCATCCCCGGGCTTTAACTTTTTTTCAATATCAAGCTGAACCGGTGCAACCTTTTTGCCCGGCGTGCGTTTTACGGGTCAATGCCCGGCCGTTGCCGTTGCCGTTTTTTTTAAGAAATCTGCTCTGCCGGCGTCCTCTTCGTCGGCGGGAAGGAAAAACAAGACATGATCCATTCGCGCAAAGCTCTTGGGAATCTGGCACTTAAATATGCCATGTTGGGGATTTCGGTGTCGTGCCTGGGCGCGGCGGTTGTCGCGGCGCCTTTGACGATCACGCCGAAAACCAAGATTTTCAACGCCCAACGTGCCAGCGAGACAAAGACAAGCTACGCGCCTCTGGCGAAAGGTCCGGCGCTTCAGCTTGGCCGCGCCGGGGCTGGCGAAGATGAAGATTGCGTCCGCGTCACCCGCATGGTCGGTCCCGACGGGCGGGTCTATGTGACGCGCGGCTTGATCTGCCAGGACTAGGGCGCGACGCTCACAGACCGGTGCGCAGGCGCGGGCGTCGTTTTCGGGGGCGTTAGTTTCGTTCGCGGGCGTTCATTTCAGAATCCCGGCAGCTTTCCTATCCCGTTTCCCGTTGCAACCGAGCCCGCCCGCGAGTCTCAAAGGACCGCGGGCGCTTTGCTGCGGGCCTTTAATTGACCCGGGCGCCAAGTCAGACGAATAGGGGTGTGTGGGCGTCACGGCGGGTGCGGCCTCGGCAAACCCGTGCGCCACGACGGCGCGCGCGACAAGGGGCGGAACTTGCGAGCACAACCAGCTTTCTTTTCCGGCTGTCAACCCCCCTGTACCTTCTTCAGCGGTTCTTGGCGGGTTGCGCGCGGCTTGGAGCACGACGCGGAGCGTAGCGAAGCAAAGTGCTTCGAGCCGCGCTGCGTCCTTTCGATCGCGGTAACCTCTGGAACTGAGCCGACCTGTCGGATTCTCGAACACCTGGGGGGGACCTGTGCCCCGACGGGCGGCCGCGGTGGATGCCCCGTGGGGAGTCCGCGTCTTCGAGCGCTAGTACAGGGAACGGCGAACATCGCGGCGGCTCCATGCCAACGGGGGACTTCGGAATGAAGGATGAACGCAACTGGTTCGTGGGCGTCGATTGGGCATCCGAGACGCATCACGTTCGCCTGTCGGATGCCAAAGGCCGTAAAGTCGGCGAGCGGGCCTTTGCGCATGGTGGCCAAGGGCGGGCTGAGATGGTGGCCTGGATCTTGAAGTTGACCGGCGCGACGCCCGATGCCGTCTTCGTCGCGATCGAGGTCCCACATGGCCCCGTCGTCGAAAGCTTGATGGAGCGTGGTTTCCGGGTTCACGCCATCAATCCAAAGCAGCTCGATCGCTTTCGTGATCGCTTCTCGCCCGCCGGCGCCAAGGACGACAGCCGCGACGCCGAGGTTCTCGCCGATGCACGGACCGATCCGCGCTGCTTCCGGCCCCTGGCGCCAATTGATCCGACCGTCGTGGAGCTGCGCGAATGGTCGCGTATCGCCGACGACCTGCGCGCCGAGCGCAATCGGCTTGGCAATCGCGTCCGGGAACTTCTGTGGCGTTATTATCCGCAGTTTCTCGAACTTACCGACGATATCGCCGCCGGCTGGTTCCTCGACCTGTGGCGTCTGATCCCAACACCTGACAAAAGGCAATGCGCGTGCGCGAGGCAACGGTCGACCGGCTCCTCAAACGCCATCGCATCCGCCGCTTGACAGCAGCTGGGGTGCTCGAACGGCTGAAAGCGCCAGCCGTCCCGACCGCCGCCGGAACCATGAACGCGGCGACGGCCCATCTCGAAGCCGTCGCCCAGCGGCTCGATCTCGTCAACCGCCAGATCGGCGAGGCCAATGACCGCATCGACCATCTGACTGAGAGGCTCGCTGATGGAGAGGAGAATGCCAAGGGTCAACTCGATGAGCAGCGTGACGTGACGATCCTGCGATCCTTGCCGGGCGTTGGAAGGATCGTCCTCGCCACGCTGCTCGCAGAAGCCACGGATGCGCTGCGAAGGCGAGATTACCACGCCCTGCGATCCCTGTCGGGCGTCGCGCCAGTCACCAAGCGATCGGGCAAGAGCAAAATCGTTCTTATGAGACAGGCCGCTCACGTCCGCCTGCGCAACGCCGTCTACCATTGGGCGCGCACCGCCGTGCAGCATGACCAGCGCAGCCGAGTCAAATACGCTGCTCTCCGGGCTCGTGGGCATGGTCATGGCCGAGCGCTCCGCTCAATCGCCGATCGATTGCTCGCCGTCGCCTGCGCCATGCTCGAAACCAGAACCATCTTCGATCCAGACCTCCCCGCGAAAAGGACTTCAGCCGCCGCATGATCCCACTTTACAAACGGTGGGGAGTTCCCCCCGCCTTTGGCTGCCGGATCCAAGGGGAAATGGGCGAGCCGCGTTCCTTACACGTCGTCGCCATGCGCCGCCTCGTTGATATTGATTGTTCGCATGTTCGAAAAGTCGATCGCGACAGGCTTCTTTTCTTTCGCCACCATCAATTGCAGTGTTTTGATCACATGTTCAAGCCGCCGATAGACTTCTTTGTATTCGTCCGTCGTGGTGGATAACGCGAGCGGCTTCAAACAATATTCTATGATTTCGCGGGGCCGGTCCAATTTGTTCATCTTTGCTACTCCTTGCCATCACTCAGGAGCCAGACGCGGCTTCTTGCGTGACCATGATCGATTTAAGGGCAATTCAATCAGAAGTGTTATGATCCAAAAAGGTTACACTGATCTTAAATCTTCTCTTTAATATAGGTCGAACCGGAAATTTGCTAGAGATAAACGGCGCGCATGGGGCGCGCTCTTTTGCTCAGCGCTTTGTTTCGGCCGGCGTTAGCGGCGCGCGTCAAGGCCGCCGCTGTAACGGGCGAGAAACATATTGACGGCTTCGTTGATATGGACCTGCATCTTTTGCTCGCCGAACGCGTCTTCATAAGGCGCGATGAGCGCCAGGAGATGGTAATTGGCCACGATTGAGCCAATGAAAAGCTTGGCGGCGAGCTCAGGGTCGGGACAGGAAAGCTTGCCGCATCTAGTGGCGGCGGCGAGGTAACGGGCAAGTTGGTTGAGGAGCCTCGCCGGGCCCTGGCTGTAATAAATCCGGCCGAGCTCCGGCTCGCGCGGCACTTCGGCAACGAGCGCGCGGTAAAGCGAGACGGTATCAGGGCTGACGAGGAAACGCAGTAAGGCGAGGCCGAGATCTTCGAGAATCTCTCGCGGCGCGCCCTCGACGGATAAGTCCCTCTCATCGCCGCCGGTGATCCGCGCCGAACGGCTCCTTATGACTTCCGAAAAAAGCCCCTCCTTGCTGCCAAAGTGCCGGTAGAGCGTTTCTTTCGAGGCGCCGGCCTCCTCCGCGATGATCTGCATCGTCGTTTCCGCAAATCCGCGGCCAAGAAAAACGCGTTCGGCAACCGCGGCAATTTCCTCCCGGCGCCTTTCGCCGCGCGGCACACGGCGCCCGGCTTTTTCGGCGCAATTATGGGGCGTCATTGACATGGGTCAGCTTTCTGTGTATCCGTACCAGTAGGTTCGGTTACTTCAACATGAATTAATTCCTGAGCTTCGGCAAGGTCTATCGGGAAAGTTTTTGGCCGGGCCAAGCAAACGGCGATACCGCGCATGACGGGCTGGAGCAAAGTCGTTGCCGAGCATCCTGATGATGGTCACGTCCGGGAACGCGACAAGGAACCGAATGCGGAGCCTGCGGAGAGCGATCCCGGCGTGGCTGGCGAGAGGGAGGACGAGGCGGCCGCCCATGGCCAGCTGCGTCCCCTGGTGGTGCTCGGCGGCATTCTCGTTTTCGCCCTGCTGATTGGCAGCGGCGCTTATTATTATTTCTCCACCCGCAACATCGAATCCACGGACGATGCCTATACGGATGGGCGCGCCGTGAGCATAGCGCCGCAGGTCTCCGGGCAAGTGGTGTCGCTCGATGTGACCGACAATGAATTCGTCCACAAGGGACAGCCGTTGATCCATATTGATCCGCGGCAATATGTGAGCGATCGGGATTTTGCTCAAGGCGTGCTCGACACGGCGAAAGCCCAGCTCGCCGGGCTCACGTTTGGCGCCGAGATCGCGCGCAAGAATTTTCCCGCCCGGCTGAAGCAAGCGCAAGCCCAGCTCGCTTCCGCGCAAGCCGCCGAGGTCAAGGCAGAGGCCGATTATCAGCGCCAGCGCAGCCTGCCAAAACAGGCGACGACACAGCAGGACGTCGACGCCGCGACCGCCGCTCTCCAGCAGGCGCAAGCCCAGGTAAAACTCGCCGAGGCGCAAGTGCTGGAAGCCGAGCCCGTGCCGCAGCAGATCGGCCAAGCCGATGCGCAAGTCGGCCAGCAAAAAGGCCAGACGGAACAAGCAAAGGCGCGGCTCGATCAGGCGGAATTGAACCTCTCCTGGACGGTCGTGACGGCGCCGCAGGACGGCTGGATCACCAAGCGCAATGTCGAGATGGGCAATTACGTCACCCCCGGCCAGCAGATCTTTTCGATTGTATCGCCTGAGGTCTGGGTGACCGCCAATTTCAAGGAGACCCAGCTCGCCCTCATGCGCCCCGGCCAGAAGGTGACGATCGCGGTGGATGCCTTTCCGCAGCTCCATCTGAAAGGCCATGTGGACAGTATTCAGCTTGGATCGGGTTCGAAATTCACCGCCTTTCCGCCCGAGAACGCCACCGGCAATTTTATCAAGATCGTGCAGCGCGTCCCGGTGAAGATCGCCATCGATAGCGGCCTTGATCCGGCGATTCCGCTTCCGCTCGGTATTTCCGTCCTTCCCACGGTGATGGTGCGATGAGCGAGGAAGACACAGCCAGCACGGCGCAGTGGAAGCCCAGTCACAACAAATGGGCGGTGGCGGTCGTCGTCACCTTCGCCGCTTTCATGGAGATCCTCGATACGACCATCGTCAACGTCGCCTTGCCGCATATCGCGGGGGGGATGTCGACGAGCTTCGACGAAGCGACCTGGACCCTCACCTCCTACCTTGTCGCCAACGGGATCGTTCTGACGATTTCCGGCTGGCTCGGCACCGTGTTCGGCCGCAAGCGCTATTTTCTGATTTGCCTTGGCATGTTCACGGTCTGCTCCTTTTTCTGCGGCACCGCGACGAGCCTGTCGCAACTCGTCATCTTCCGGCTCATGCAGGGGTTTTTCGGCGGCGGCTTGCAGCCGACCCAGCAAGCGATCATCCTCGACACGTTTCCGCCCGAACAGCGCGCCGCTGCATTCGGCGTCACCGCGATCGCAACGATTGTCGCGCCGGTGCTCGGACCGACATTGGGTGGAATTCTGACGGATGCTTATAACTGGCGCTGGGTCTTTTTGATAAATTTGCCGGTTGGCGTTGCCGCGGTCTTTTTTGCCTCGATCCTGGTCGAGGATCCCCCTTGGCTAAAACGGCGGTCGGGTCATATCGATTTTATTGGCCTCGCGCTGATTACGCTCGGACTCGGCTGCTTGCAGATCATGCTGGATCGCGGCGAGACGGACGATTGGTTCGGATCGCACTTCATTCAAATCATGGCCGTCTTGGCGGGGCTTGGCATTCTCGGCGCGATCTTCTGGCTTTTGATCGCGAGGCACCCGGTCGTCAATCTCCATGTGTTCAAAGACAAGAATTTCGCCATGGGCTGCATTTTCATTAGCGCAACGGGCGGCGTTCTTTATGCCGGCGCCGTCGCCATCCCGCAATTTGCCCAAACCGTCATCGGCTACACCGCGACATGGGCGGGACTCATCCTGTCACCCGGCGGCATTGCCGTTATTATTCTGATCCCCATCGTCGGACAATTGTCGAAGATCTTGCAAACGCGCTTCGTCATCGCGGCCGGATTCTGCATCATGGGATCGGCCTTCATGTTCTCGAGCCGCCTCGCGCCCAACATCGACTTTAACACGCTGGTTCTCATGCGCGCGGCGCAGACGGCGGGACTTGCCTTTCTCTTTGTCCCAATCAGCACCATCGCCTTTTCAACCCTCCCGCGCGAGCTGAATGGCGATGCAACGGCGCTTTTTACGATGTTGCGCAATGTCTTCGGTTCGGTTGGAATTTCTCTTGCGAGCGCCATGATCATCGAGCGGACGCAGGTCAATCAAGCCTATCTCGCGCAATGGGCGACGCCCTTCCATCAGCCGTTCAACGAGCTGATCGCGGCCTACCAAAGGACCTTGCTGACGATGGGACATGGCGCAAGCGCGGCGCATGACATCGCCGTGGGAAAAGTCTATCAGCTTTACCGGGCACAGGCCGAGGTGCTTGCCTATTCCGACGTTTTCTTCTTCACCGCGCTCATCGCTTTCGCGGTCGTGCCGTTTTGCTTCTTCCTCTCCGGCGTGAAAGGGGGCGGGGGTGGCGCGATGCACTAAAGGCTGCGGAAACGGACATGACTGACAAAAGAGCCATGTTCGCGGCGGCATTGGCTTTTCTGGCGCTCTGCGGGTGCACCGCGACGGGGCCCGACTTCGCGCCGCCCGACCCCATGCTGCCGGGCGTCTCTTTCTTCGGGAAGCCGGAGCCGGCCGCCGCGGCGCAATTGGCGGCAAGCGATCATTTCGAGGTCGATCCCAAATGGTGGGCGGCGTTCCGCGATCCGGTCCTCACCTCGCTCGCCGAACGGGCCGTCGCCGCCAATCTCGATGTGAGCTCGGCCACCCTCAGATTGGCGCAAAGCCGCTTCGAGCGTGGCGTGACCGCCGCGGCGGCATTCCCGGCCCTCAATGGCAATGCCTCCTATCAGCGTGAATTGTTCAGCCAGAACGGCGTTTTGAGCCTGGTCAAACCCTTCGCTCCGGCGTCGACGCCCTTCGTCATACCGCCCATCAGCATCTGGCAAACCGGGTTCGACGCCTCCTGGGAAATCGACATCTGGGGCCGCGTCCGGCGGCAAGTCGAAGCGGCCGACGCGCAAGTCGAAGTCTCCGAATTTCAGCGCCGCCACACGCTCGTCTCGACATTGGCGGAACTTGCGCGGGACTATATCGAGCTGCGCGGCACCCAGACCCAAATCACTATTACGAAAGCCAATCTGGAAAGTTCGCGCGAGATTTTGCAATGGACGAAAACCCGCGCCGAAAAGGGCTTGACGACAGAGCTCGACGTGGAAAACGCCGCGGCGCAAGTGGAGGCGGTCCGGGCAAGCTTGCCGACGCTCGAAGACCAGGAGAGCGTCGAGATCAATGCCTTGAGTCTCATTCTCGATGAGCCGCCGGGAGCGCTGCGCGGCGAGCTCGCGCGGGCCAAACCGATCCCGCCGGCGCCGCCGCATGTGCCGCTTGGCATCCCTTCCGAACTCGCCCGCCGCCGCCCCGACATTCGTCAGGCGGAAGCGCAGCTCCATGCGGCAACCGCCACGATCGGTGTCGCCGTGGCCGATTTCTATCCGCGCGTGACATTCAACGGCAATGTCGAATTCAACGCCCTCGATCTCAAAAATCTATGGAAGGGCAGTTCGCTGCAATATGTGGTCGGGCCATCCCTCTCGCTGCCGATCTTCCAGGGCGGCCGCCTCAAATCGACCCTCGAATTGCGCGAGGCGCAGCAGCAGGAGGCCGCCATCGCCTATCACAAGACGGTGCTGCAGGCCTGGCACGATGTGGTCAATGCCTTGGTCGCCTGCCGGACCGAACAAGCGCGGCGCGCGCGTCTCAAAGCGCAAACCGATCATTCGCGCCGCGCCCTGGCGCTCGCCCGGGTGCGGTACGCCAATGGTGTCGCCGAGTTCCTGACCGTGCTCGACGCCGAGCGGACCATGCTGCAGGCGGAATTGCAATATGCGCAAAGCACGGCGGCCGTGTCCACAAATTTGGTGCAGCTCTATAAAGCGCTGGGCGGCGGCTGGGAACAGACCTTTCCGGAGGAAGGCGCAGCGGCTCTCGCGGCCTTGCCCACGGCGCCGTAAGTCGCAACTGCCTGGCAATCCCGAGAGTGACGTCGCGGCCCGCCGAGCGCCGAATAGCCAAGTTGGCGCCATCACCCTGCGGCGCTCCCGAGCCGTCCAACATTGGCGGCGCCCGCAGAACATGGTAATTTGGCGCAATTCGACGCAAGCTCAACGAGACCCCGGATGTCCCGCCGCACCGGCCTGAAGCACGGCCTTCTTTCTCACCTGCCGTTGCGCCGTTGGCGGCGTGATCTGCCGCGCATCGCATCCCTGGCATTCCAGGGATTTGCAGCTTGAGCGCTCCGGCGGATGATGCCTCGCCTCGTCTGGCGCGCGCGGCGGCGGCACGTGCGGCGCTCTTTTTTGTCTTTTGGCTCATGATCTCGGGCGGGGCTTTGGCGGATCTTCCGGTTGGGCTCGCCGCCGTCGCGGCCGCCACCTGGACCAGTCTGCGCCTCCTGCCGGCGGGGGGGATCGCGGCTGCGGCCTGCCGCCCTCGCGGCGCTCGCGCTAAGCTTTCTGCGTCAGTCCGTGGTGTCCGGAACGGACGTCGCCTGGCGGGCGCTGCATCCGCGCCTGCCATTGCGGCCAGGCTTCGTCGCCTTGCCTTTGCGCTTGCCGCCGGGGGGAGCGCGCAGCGCGTTTTGCGCTTTGTCCAGTCTGCTGCCGGGAACGCTGCCAACCGGGACCGGTGAAAATGGCGCGCTCCTCGTCCATTGCCTCGATGTGGACCAGCCGGTCGCAGCCAATCTGACGGCGGAAGAGAGTTTGTTCATCCGGGCGCTCGGCCATGACTGATTTTCTGCTCGCCGCCGCGGGTTTCATTCTGTTCACGGTGGCGGTTGGTCTCGTCCGCATCCTCGGCGGACCTTCGAACGCGGATCGCATGATGGCGGCGCAGCTCCTTGGCACCGGCGGCGTGGCTTCGCTGCTGCTGGTCGCTTCGGCGACCGGCGTGCGCGGGGTCGAGGATGTCGCCCTGGGGCTTGCCCTTCTCGCCGCCTTCGCCTCCGTCGCTTTCGTGACCAGCGCCGCGCCTCCGGAGGCGGCAGATCCCCAGCAAGCGGACGGCCAATGAGTCTCCTTCTCGACGTCCTCAGCATCATTGCGATCGGCGCCGGCGCCTTTTTCTTTTTTGCCGGCACGGTGGGTTTGCTGCGCTTCCCCGACGCTTTGACTCGTCTGCACGCGCTGACCAAGGCCGACAATCTCGGTCTTGGCCTCGTCGTGCTCGGCTTGCTGGCGCGCGCGGGAAACCTGCTCGGCGCCCTCAAGCTCATCGCCATTTGGGCGCTCATTCAACTTTCGGGCGCGACGGTGGCGCAACTCATCGGGCGCGCCGCGCGGCGCGAGGGGCCGCCCGCATGAGTGTTCTGCAAGCTCTCGATATAGGCCTCGCGGCCTTGGTTTTGGCAGTCGCGGTCTGGACCATCGCCGCGCGCGAGGCCTTCGCCGCAGCGGTGGGCTATATCGCCTATGGGCTGCTGCTCTCCATCGTCTGGGTTCGCCTGTTTGCGGTCGATGTGGCGCTGACGGAGGCCGCCATCGGCAGCGGCGTAACGGGTGTGCTGCTCATTGGCGCCGCCGGCCGCCTGCGGGAAGCCGGGCAAGCCGCGGCCAGCGAACAGCCCAACGAACCGCAGCGCTTTTGGGCGGTTGTTCTTTGCCTCCTCGTCACGGCGGCGCTGGCCGCCGTCGTGCTGCTGTTGCCCGAGCCGGCTCCGACCCTCGCTCCCGAGGCGGCGCGAAACCTCGCCGAAACCGGTCTCGGCAACCCGATCACCGCCGTTCTGATCGCGTATCGCTCATTCGACACCATGCTCGAGAAGGTGGTGCTGGTTCTGGCGGTCATCGGCGTATGGTCGCTCGCGCCGGACCGCTTTTGGGGAGGCGCCCCGGGCGCACCCCGCGCGGCACGGCCGGAACCGACGCTCGCTTTGCTCGCGCAAATCTTGGCGCCCCTCGGACTCCTTGTCGGCGTCCACATTTTCTGGGCCGGCGCGGATGAGCCAGGCGGCGCCTTTCAGGGCGGCGCCATTCTCGCCGCCATGTGGATGATCGTCATGCTGGCGAAACTCAGCGAAGCGCCCCCGGTCAGCGCCCTTTGGCTGCGGCTCGCGCTCATCGCGGGCCCGGCCGTGTTTCTTGTGACGGGCATCGCCGGTATCGCCGTGGCGAACGGGTTTTTCGCCTATCCCGCCGGATACGCCAAGCCGCTGATCCTCTTCATCGAGGCCTTCATGACGCTGTCCATCGCCGTGACCCTCCCCATGCTGGTTGCGGGTCCGCCACGGCCACGCCGGGCGCCCCGGCCATGAGCGTGGCGACGCTCGCGGGGCTCATCGGCGCGGCGCTGGTGGGCCTTGGCCTTTATGGCCTCATCACCAATCCGCAGCCGCTGCGCAAAATCCTCGCCTTCAATCTGATCGGCAGCGGCGTTTTCTTGCTGTTCGGCATCATCGCCCGGAAAGGCGCGGCCGCCGGTTTCGCCGCCGATCCCGTGCCGCAGGCGATGGTGATCACCGGCATTGTCGTTGCCTTCGCGGCGAGCGCAATCGCGGTCGCCCTGGTGCTGCGGCTTTTCGAGGAGACTGGGCGCGTCACGCTCAGCCCCGAGGCTTGGACGAAACCTCCAAAGAACACAGGCGATACCGAATGCCCGTGACGGCGCTTGCCTTTGCGCCAACGGCGGGCGGGTTCCTGCTTGTGCTGGCGATCGTCTTGCCGGTCGCGGGCATCCTCTTGTCGCTGCCGCTCGGCGGACGTTATGCCGAACGCATCGCGCTTGGCCTCATGCCCGCCGGCTTCCTTTTGGCCATCGCCATCGCGGTTCTTCTCTGGCGATCTGGCAAGCCGCTCGTTTATGTTCTCGGCGGCTTTGCGCCGCCTCTCGGCATCGCGCTGCGCGCCGATGGATTCTCGGCCGTCATGCTGGTGACGGCGGCGGTGGTGATCCCGGCCGCCGGATTTTTCGCGCGGGCCAATTTCGCGACGCCGCAAGGGAGGACCGAGGCGCGCGCGCCGCTGGCGTTTTGGATTCTGCTTCAGGCGATCTGGGCGGCGCTGAACATCGTCTTTCTCGGCGGCGACCTCTTCAATCTTTATGTCGCATTGGAGCTCTTGACCTTCGCCGCCGTGCCGCTGGTGTGTCTCGATGGCCGTCCGGAAACCCTCGCCGCCGCGCTGCGCTATCTGCTTTTCGCGCTGTTTGGTTCGGTCTTTTATCTGCTCGGCGCGGCTTTGCTCTACGGGGCTTATGGCACGCTCGACATCGTCCTTTTGGCGGGCCGGATCGGCGCCGAGCCGGCGGTCTTTGTCGCGGCCGGGCTGATGACGGCCGGGCTGCTCGCCAAAACCGCCCTTTTCCCGCTGCATCTCTGGCTGCCGCCGGCCCACGCCAACGCCCCCGCCGCCGCCAGTGCCGTGCTCTCGGGGCTGGTCGTCAAAGCGTCTTTTTTTCTGATCGTGCGGCTTTGGTTTGATGTGTTGCCGGCGTTGCCGAGCGGAGCGGCAAGCGCGATCCTCGCCACCCTCGGCTCGGCGGCGATTTTGTCCGGCAGTGTGCTGGCGCTCCGGCAGGAGCGGATGAAACTCTTGATCGCTTATTCGACCATCGCCCAGATCGGCTATCTGTTCTTGATGTTTCCTCTCGCGTCCGGCCCGCATCCCTGGGTGGCGGACGCCTGGAGCGGCGGCCTGATGCAGACACTCTCGCACGCCTTCGCCAAGGCGGGGATGTTCCTGGCGGCGGGTCTTGTCGCCGAATCCCTCGGTCACGACCGGATCGCCGGGCTTGGCGGCGCTGGCCGGGCGATGCCGGTGACGATGTTCGCTCTCGGCCTCGGCGGATTGTCGCTGATGGGGCTGCCGCCGAGCGGCGGCTTTGCCGCGAAATGGCTGCTGCTCAAGGCCTCCATCGAGGCCGGCCAATGGCTGTGGGCGGCGGTGATGTTGGCCGGAGGGCTGCTCGCCGGCGGCTACATCTACCGCGTGCTGGCCCCGGCGCTGGCGAGCGGCGAGGTCCACCTGAAGGCGCCGGTCCAACGAAGCCGCGCGGCTGTCGCCTTGGCGCTGGCGCTCGTCGCGGTTCTGCTCGGTTTCGCGCCCCCCGCTTTCTTCGCCTTTCTGCAGATCGGCCGCCCCGCCGCGATGGCGGCTCTCCCATGAGCGGCGCCTTTTCGCCTGCCGCGCTCGCGAACGCGGCCGAAACCCTTGGCCCCGGCCTCCTCGCCGCGGCGCTGGCAACGCCGCTCGTCATGCTGGCGGCTTGTCTGTCGCAGAAGCTGCGCCGCCATGCGCTGGCGCTTCAATGGCTCGCGCCGCTGCCCGCTTTGGCGGCCTCTCTGCTCGCGATCGGCGGCGCGCCCTTGGCGTTCGAGCAACCCGCGCTCCGCGGCAGCCTCGGGCTTGATTTGCCCGGCGCCTTGCTGCTCGCCGTCGTGGCTCCGCTTTGGATCGCCACCAGCACCACCGCCTTCGCGGATCTGCGGGGCAAGCCGAATGCCGGGCGTTTCGCGGTCTGCTGGCTGCTCACACTCACCGGCAGTCTTGGCGTCTTCATCGCCGCCGATCTCCTGACGTTCTTTCTTGTTTACGCGCTTGTCAGCATCCCGGCCTTTGGCTTGATCGCGCATGATGGCGATGCCGCGTCGAGGCGCGCTGGCGGCGTCTATATGGCCTTCACGGTGCTCGGCGAGACGTTGTTGCTCATGGGCTTCGTGCTGCTCGCGGCGGGCGAGCCAAGCGGCAGCCTGCGGATCGCCGATGTCATGGCGGCGCTCCCGGCCTCGCCCTGGCGCGATGCGGCGCTCGTGCTCCTCATTTCGGGCTTCGCGATGAAACTAGGGCTGGTGCCGCTGCATGGCTGGATGCCGCTCGCCTATTCGGCGGCGCCCCTTCCAGCCGCCGCCGTGCTCAGCGGCGCAGCCGTCAAGGCCGGCGTGATTGGCCTCATCCGCTTTCTGCCCTTTGATGCCGCCCCTTCGGCTTGGGGCGACGTGCTCGTCACCTTTGGGTTTTTCTCGGCTTTCTATGGCGTTGCGATCGGGATCACGCAAGCCAATCCGAAGGCCGGTGCTCGCCTATTCGAGCATCAGCCAGATGGGAGTCATCGCCGCCGTGCTCGGCATGGGCCTTGCCGCCGCAGACAAGGGAGCGGCGTTGGATGCGGCCTTCTATGGCGCGCATCATGTCCTGGTGAAGAGCGCCTTGTTTCTGACGATCGGCGTTGCCGCCGCCGCGCGTGGGCGCCGCCTCTGGGGGGTGGTGTTTTTGGCGGCGGTGCTGGCCGCTCGGTCTTGGCGGCCTGCCCTTGACCGGCGGCGCGTTGGCGAAGCTCGCGATAAAAGCGCACATGGGAAACGGCACCGCTGCAACGCTCGCGACAATTTCGGCGGGCGGAACGACGCTTCTCATGCTGCATTTCCTGCTTTGCCTTGGGCGGATGGCTTCGCAAGAAAGACGCGTGGCGGCTCCCGCAGGGCTCGTCTTGCCGTGGCTCGCCGTGGCCGCCGGCTCCCTTCTCGTTCCCTGGCTGCTCTATCCCGTCGTGGGCGGCCATCTGGCCGATCCACTCACTCCCGCGGCGCTTTTGGAAGCGCTTTGGCCAGTTCTCGCGGGCGCTGCCCTCGCCCCCGCTTTGTGGCTCTGGGGGAAGCGCCTGCCGCGCGTCCCCGAAGGCGATATGATCGTTGCGGCGGAGGCGGCCGTCCATGCGAGCGGCGCCCTCGGCGCCGCGTTCGAGCGCACAGATGCGCGGCTGCGGCAGTGGCCCGCGGCCGGCCTGTCGCTTCTCGCGGTGGCCCTCGGTCTGGCCGTGGCCCTATCCAGCGGGCATTGAGCATCCCTATTGATCTGATGTGGATTTAACGGTCTCTTCGATACGATGGCCCAGGCGTTCAGGCTTGCGCCGGGTGCCGGCAGCGATGGCGCCCATGACGCTTGGAGGATAGAAACGTGCGTTCCAGGATATTGAGAATAATAAAGCGGACCGCGCTGCTGCTCGCCATGATCGCCGTGACGCTGCTGGCCGTCCGCATCTATGATTCGCAGCGGGGCGCGCCTCTTGAGCCGTGGCACACCTTCGTGCCCCATGAGCTAAGGGCCAAAGCCCTCGATGGCGCCAGTTGGGGCGATTATCTCAAGGCGGAAGACAAGCTTTTCGCCGATGTGCTGCATGACGTCAGCCAAAAGCTCGATGCGGACGAGCGTATCCCGATCAATCGCTATTTCCAGGGCAGCCCCGTCTATCCCGAAGGCTTTTCGCAAGATTGGAATCGTTCCTATGAGCTCGAACCCGCAGGACCGCCCGCCGGAGCCGTGGTGTTTTTGCATGGGCTGACGGATTCTCCTTATAGTTTGCGCCATATCGCCCGGCAGTATCGCGAACATGGTTATGTCGCGATCGCCATCAGATTGCCCGCGCATGGCACCGTTCCGGGCGCCCTGACGGATGTCGAGTGGCAAGATTGGATGGCGGCGACGCGGCTCGCTGTCAGGGAAGCGAAACGGCGCATCGGCCCCGGCCTTCCTTTGCACATGGTCGGCTTTTCCAATGGCGGCGCCCTTGCGTTGAAATATGCGCTCGACGCCATCGAGGATCCGGCGCTGTCGCGGCCGGACCGGCTCGTGCTCATCTCGCCGATGATCGGTATCACGGAGTTTGCGCGCTTCGCCGGATTGGCTGGCTTGCCCGCGATCTTCCCGGCATTCGCAAAGGCCGCCTGGCTCAGCATTTTGCCGGAATTCAATCCGTTCAAATATAATTCGTTTCCGGTGAACGGCGCGCGGCAATCCTATCTCTTGACCAGCGCGCTGCAGCAGCAAATCACGCGCCTCGCCCGGGAACGGCGCTTGGACCGCTTGGCGCCGGTCCTGACCTTTCAATCCGTCATCGACTTTACCGTCAGCACGCGCGCCATCATTACCGCGCTTTATGACCAGCTTCCCTCGAATGGCAGCGAACTCGTGCTGTTCGATCTGAACCGGAGCACCAAATTCGGCCAGCTTTTGCGGACCGCTTCGGACACCGCATTGACGCGACTTCTGCCCGCATCGCGGCGGCTCTTCAGAACGGCGGTCATCGCCACGGCAAATGCCGAGAGCGGCGAGGTCGTCGAACGCGTGACCGAGGGCGGGACCCTCACCGAACACTCACGCGGCTTGGGGCTCGTCTATCCGCCCGGTGTCTACTCGCTTTCGCATGTCGCTCTGCCTTTTCCCATCAGCGATTCGCTTTATGGAATGCAGCCCGATCCCGCCGAAAACTTCGGCGTCAACCTCGGCGCCGTCGCGCCGCGCGGCGAGCGGGGCACGCTGATCGTCAGCCTCGATGCGCTGCTTCGCATGTCCTCGAATCCGTTCTTCCCTTATATGTTGGGGAGAATTGAGGAGGGCATTCCGGCCCCCGCACCCGCGGCGCCAACCAAGGCGGCAGCGCCGCCTTGATGCGGGCCCGCCCGGGCTTGCTCAGGCCGAGGCGCCGGCCGCGGGCGGGGCCGCTTCGGACGGCGCGGCGCTAGCGAGAGCGTGGCGAAGCGCCTGTTCCTTGGCGTCATCGAGGGAGGTCTTCAGAACGACGCCGCCATAGTTCTTGATCTGCTCGACCACTTTGTCCGCCGTCATTTCCTTGATGAGCACAAACAGGGCGGCGTTGCCGGGCTGGATGCTTTCGGCAAGCTTCTTCATGAAATCATCATTGATGCCGAAGTCGGTCAGCGCACCGCCGAGGGCGCCCCCCGCCGCTCCCATGGCGGCTCCGAGAAGCGGATTGAGGAAAAGCACGCCGATCAGCAAGCCCCAGAAACTTCCGGAAAGAGCGCCGGCCGCCGTTGTGTTGACGACCTGGTGCAATTGGATTTGGCCGTCGGGGGATTTGCTGGCGATGACCGCGTCCGCGAGTTTGATCAGATATTCCTTCTGCAATTCGAACAGGCGCTTGCGCACCTCTTCGGCCTTTTGCTCGGACGGATAGACAATGACGACGAGATCGGACATTGGACGTCTCCCTGCTTACATGGGCCGGATCACGGAGCCCTATGCGCCGCCATCTAGCTTGGGTCACGACACCGTTGAGATGGTTTCTCATGTCGTGATCGTGACAGAAGCCGCGGAAAGGCGGCCTCGCCGGCGGCATGAATGAGGGCTAATGCCGCCCCGCTCCGGAAATGCGATTCATTAGGGCCAGCAGGACGCCGGTCAAGACGAGGGCGATTTGAATTCCGACGCTCCAGCCAAGCTCGCGATCGCTCGTCTCACTGATATTCATGAAACTCTCCAGCACATGGACGGCTGAAATCGCGACGATCGACGTCAAAAGTTTAAGTTTGAGCTCGCCAAAGTCGACGTGACCCAACCAGCCTGGCTTGTCCTTTTGATCGTCGAGTTCGAATCGCGAGACGAAGTTCTCATAGCCGCTGAACATCACGATCAGCAAAAGATTGGCGATCAAGGAGAGATCGATCAGAGACAAAACAAGCGGGATCACATCATGGCCGCCGGAAGAGAGAGAATAGGCCACAAGCTTAACCATCTTCTGGCCAAACGTAATCAGCAGCACGCCGAGACAGACAGCTAGACCGAGATACAAGGGCACGAGCAGCCAGCGGCTGGCGAAGATCACCCGTTCCACCATGCGGCCGGTGCGCCTGCGCGGCTCTCTTGAACCTGAGGAGTTGTCCATCGCAGTCTCAAGGCGGAAGGTAGCGGCTCGTGGCGGAAGGTGGCGGTTCACCGCCCAGACAATCAGGCGGTGTCGTTTTTGGCTCTGCGGGGCCACAAGGTGATGGTGAGCCCGGCGAGCGCCACGGCGGCCAAAAGCAAAAAGAGGGCGGACTGTTTGAGCCATGTGATCGCTGGCACCGAAAGCGCCATGGCGAGGCCAAGAAAGCAAATTTCCACGGAGAGGAGATTGATTCCCGCGAGAAATGTGCCGAGCGCCAGCAACATCAGAAGCACCAGACTGGTCGCCGGCACCGGCAGCAGACTCTGAAAACCAGGCAAGAGCACGATGTTCATCGTAACCAAAAACGTCACCCAATGGAGGGCTTGCGTCCACACCAGCCGGAGACGGGCTTGCCTGTCGGGCGCGTGCGGCCATCCCGTGGCGATGCAGACAAATCCAATGGCGACAGCCAGAAATTCCCAATAGCCATTGATTGGCTTGTGCGAAATGTTTGTATAGGCCACGCCGAAAATTGCCAGCGCAAGGACGGCGACATAGGGCAATTTCCGCCGCAAGAAACCCGCTATGCCGGACGGGCTCGGCGGCTCAACGGTGTCTTGCGTCAATTCCGGTTCGCTCATCGACAATCCAATCAGGACAACCAGCCGAGTATTGCGCGGCCCCATTCGCGCAAATGGCGAAACTTTAGACTGCAACACTAGCGTGCGCTGATCGCCAGTGTCAATTGCGGCTGCCGTGAAAAGCCGCGGCGCAACTCCAGCGGCGTAGCCCCAACTCAGCTGGTCTTTGCCAATTGCGTGTCGGAGGCAGCGGCAGAGGTCGACATGAGGTTCGCGATCCAGCGTGTCGACGGATTCTGTTCCCAGATCGTGAAGAGTGCGATGGTTACGGGAAGGCCGATAAAGGCCCCGGGCATGCCCCATAAAAAATCCCATATTAAAAATGCGAACAGCATCACGAAGGGTGAAATCGCGAGCGCATTGCCGGTCAGCATCGGCTCCAGATAGTTGCCGATCACAAATTGGATCAGGTACAGGCTTCCGAAAATGATGGCCGCCATCTGCCATGATTCGAATTGCGCGGTCGCGAAAATCACCGGAAGGATGACGGCGACGAGCGGGCCAATATAGGGAATGTAGTTCAACACAAACGAAAGAATGCCCCATGCGACGGCAAGGTCGAGCCCGATCGCAAGCGTGAAGAGAAAGACCGCGACGCCCGTCACGACACTCGCCAGGGTGCGAATGAGCATATATTTCCGGATTTTCTCGGCGATCCTCCCGCTTGTTTCCACCAAGCTCCAGCCACTCATCGTCTTGTCGAGCGCCGCGAGTTTGCTTTTGAAATCGTCCAGTTCCGCAAGGCCGAACACCAGATATAAAAATACGACGAGAGCAAAGCCAATAAGATAGTTGATTTGCATGGCGACAGTCTGGAACACGCCGGCAAATGAGGATGAATTCAGACCGGAAAAATCCATTATAAAAAGATCGTGCCCCTCGAGCCATTGCCTCGCGCGCATGTATAGAGACTGGAACCGTTCCACATTCGCCAAGCCCCAATGGACAACATCACCAAGACTCCAGACGATGGCGAACACGAGAATCGAGAGGGCAAGAAGCGTTAACAATATGGTGAGGATGAGCGCAGCCGTCTTCCCCATCCGGACCTTGGCCGCCTTCTGAAACGGCTCGACAAGGGCCATGGCGAACAGCATAAACGCGACCGGCTCAAACACGACGCGGCCAAGATAAAGAGCCGCGGAAATGAGCACCGCTGCGAAAACGGCGATAACGAAGCGATTGCGTCCGGCGTCCGTCACAATTGTGACGACGGCTTGCTCATTGCTCATCGTCGGGGCTCCCCGTCCTTCGCTGTTCTAATCTTCGCAGCTTCTGAGCTTCGGATGTGAATAAGGTTTCGTTCCAACTTCTGGCCTGACCGGCGGACGCGCGATCGTCAGGCATGTCCCTTGCCGCCATGCCCTGCATCCATAACGCCTCAACGACGCCCTCATGACACTCTACATCGTATGATCCCGGTGGTCCGCCCGTCAATGAATCAATCGGGACGTGTCACGTGATCGTCACGCCTTTGCAGGCATAACCCGGGAACCGGCGATCCTGCGCATGGCAGGCGCCCCCTGCGTTGCTAAATGAGCCAAATTGAGCCAGTGTGAGACCCCGTCCCGATTTGCGGGATTCGGCCGATGAAAAAATTTTCGATCGAGAAAGATAAAGGGAGGAAACCTGCCATGAAGAGAACCATTCATAGACTGGCTGGCGCGGGCTTTGGAGCGGCGCTCGCAATCTTGTTCAGCGTGGACGTGGAGGCCGCCCCTGTGAACGTGTCGCGCGCCCCGGCGGAAGTGTCGTCTTTCGATGGCTTGGTCACGCAAGCGGCGAGCAGCGTGAGAGTGAGGCGCCGTGGCCATCGCACCCCGAGACAAATGACCCATCGCCACAGAGCACCGGTCCACCGCGAAAGGACAATGACCCACAGCGCCCAATAGGGAAGGGCCGAACGATCGCCGCCCATGACGTTCGAAGAATGGCGCCGGCGTGGCTGGTGGACAAAGCCATAGCTGCTTGAGCGGGATGAGGGGGGGATTTGGGTCCGACCCGCGTGAGGGACAGACCCAGGCCGCGCGGGGTCAGTCGACGCGATCGCCGCAGGTCACGTGGAACGAGCCCGGCGCCGCGTCCGTTGCACCGGCCGTCTCCGGTCCAAAGCTTTTGGAGGCGCCGAAGCCATGCGCCTTGCACCAGGCATCCGCCACGAGGAGGCCGCATTCCGACCCCGTCTTGAGACATTCCTCGAAGCCATAGCCGTCATTTGACGGAATGATCAAAGTCCGGTTTCCGTCCGCTTTTGACGGGAGAGCGAAGGCGGCGGCGGCCATTCCCCCGAGGACGAAGAGCACCAAGCGAAACAGTTTGCGGCGGTCAAAAACGGCGGCGGGGCGTTTGCCGGCGGGGGAAAACGTCATTGGCATGGAAATCTCAACTTGGCGGGAATTCAGTCGCATTTGATCGCAATTGCTTGAAAATTGTGTTAAGCTGAAGGCAGCAACCGGCCCCCGGGCACGAATGTCTCGCTTGACCAACCGGACGTTCCGCGCGCATAGTGGCAACATGACGCGCGTCACCGGCGCTTGCCGGATCTTTCTTTCGATCCTTATTTGTATCGGCTAGCCTTACCCCTGGCGGGAGCCGACGCGTCCTCATTTAGAGTTCGTCCTTGATGCCCCAGGCCAGAGCAGGCACGAGGGGAGCATCTGCCGTTGCGGCTCTACAATACGCTCACGCGGCGCAAAGAGGATTTCGCGCCGATCGACCGCGCGAATGTGCGCCTCTACGCCTGCGGCCCGACGGTTTACGACCATTTGCACATCGGCAATGGCCGGATGCTCGTCGTCTTCGACGTGCTGTTCCGTCTGCTGCGGCATGAGTTTGGCGCGGAACATGTCACCTATGTCCGCAACATCACCGATGTCGACGACAAGATCAATGCCCGGGCGGCGGAGCGGGGCGTCGATATCCGCGTGTTGACGGATGAGATGACCAAAATCTTTCACGAGGACGCCGAGGCGCTCGGCTGCCTGCCGCCAACCGTCGAGCCGCGCGCGACGGACCATATTGCTCAGATGCTTGCGATGATCGAGAAGCTCTTCGCCAAAGGGCACGCCTATACGGCGGAAGGCCATGTGCTGTTCGATGTCCGCTCCATGCCCGCTTACGGCAAGCTGTCGAGGCGCTCGCTCGACGATATGATCGCGGGGGCGCGGGTGGAAGTTGCGCCCTATAAGCGCGGCCCGATGGATTTTGTCCTATGGAAGCCTTCGAGCGATGGCGAGCCCGGCTGGGACAGCCCCTGGGGGCGGGGGCGGCCCGGCTGGCACATCGAGTGCTCGGCGATGAGTTCAAAATATCTCGGCGAAATCTTCGACATTCATGGCGGCGGCATCGACCTTGTCTTCCCGCATCATGAGAACGAGATCGCGCAAAGCTGCTCGGCCTTCGGGCATGACGTGATGGCCAATATTTGGATGCACAACGGCCATCTCCAGGTCGAAGGCGAAAAGATGTCGAAGAGCCTGGGGAATTTTGTGACGATCCATGAGCTGTTGCACACGGATAAATTTGGTGGGAGGAAGTGGCCCGGTGAAGTGCTGCGGCTTGCGATTTTAAAAACGCATTACCGCCAGCCGATCGATTTTACGGTGAAAGCGCTGGAGGAGGCGGAAAATTTTATAGATCGATCCAAAGGGGTGGTTAGCCGTAACAAATATCACGAACTCGCAGCGCCAAACGAGTTTATTGATGCGCTCAAGGACGATCTTAATACCCCTAGGGTGTTGGAACTTTTGAGTCGATATAGGGCGACGGGAAATCGCGTTACACCGGTCTCCGGAGGTTCTATCGATGAGGTTAGTGACGAGCAGGCCTCTGAGGCTGTCAGCCATTTGGTTGCCTGTGCGGACTTGATTGGCATCGATTTACGGCCACCAGTGACTGAGCTGTTGCCAGAACAAGAAAAACTTATATTCGCCCGCAACGCCGCGCGCGCGGCAAAAAATTGGGCGGAGTCCGACCGCATCCGTGATGAGCTCGCCGCGATGGGAATCACACTGAAAGACAACAAGGATGGCACCACGAGCTGGGAATTAAAACGATGAACGCCGCCTTTCCCAAACCCACGTTGCGGCCTTACCTTCCGTCCGACCTTCCGCTTCTTGCCGAAATCCGCTTCGCCGCCATCGAGGAATCGACGGGTGAGGATTATGACGAAGCCCAGCGGCGTGCCTGGGCCTCGGCCGCCGATGACGACGAAGGATTTGCGCAAAAGCTCGAAAAAAGCTTGACCCTTGTCGCTTTGATCGGCGGCGGCCCGGTTGGTTTTATTGTTTTGCAGGGCAAAGACCTCATCGACCAGCTTTATGTCCACCCGGCCGTCGCCCGCACGGGCGTCGCGAGTGCCCTCGTCGACGCGATCGAAAAGCTCGCCGCCTCGCGCGGCACAGCCACGCTCGTGGCCGATGCCAGCGACACCGCCAGGCCTTTCTTCGAGAAGCTTGGGTATCAGGCGGTGCATCGCAATACGATCGAGATCGATGGCCTATGGCTCGGCAACACGCGCATGACAAAAACGCTGCCGTCCAAACCGGCACGGAGCGGCGAGCCGTGACGCGCGAAAAACTCAGCCTTTTCGATACGACCTTGCGCGATGGCGCGCAGATGGCGGATGTCGATTTTTCGCTTGCCGACAAGCGGCATATAGCGGCGTTGCTCGATGGTCTCGGGATTGATTATATCGAGGGCGGCTATCCCGGCGCCAATCCGCTCGATACCGAATTTTTCGCGCAAAGGCCGAAGCTGCAAAGCGCCCGCCTCGCAGCCTTCGGCATGACCAAAAGGGCAGGCCGCTCCGCCGCCAATGATCCGGGCGTGGCGGGCCTTCTCGCGGCGGACGCCGATGTCATCACCTTCGTGGCCAAGGCCTGGGACTACCATGTCCGTGTCGCGCTCGGCTGCACGCTTGAGGAAAATCTGGACAACGTCCGCCAATCGGTCGAGGCAGCGCTCCTTAAGGGCCGCGAGGCAATCGTCGATTGCGAGCATTTTTTTGACGGCTACAAGGGCAACCAAGACTACGCCTTGCAAGTCGCCAAGACCGCCCATGCGGCGGGAGCCCGCTGGATCGTGCTGTGCGATACCAATGGCGGAACGCTGCCGCATGAGATCGCGCGTATCGTCGAGGAGGTCGCCAAAGAGGTGCCGGGTTCTCATCTCGGCATTCACGCGCATGACGACACCGGCAATGCGGTCGCCAATTCGCTTGCCGCCGTGCGGGCGGGGGCGCGCCACATTCAGGGCACGCTGAACGGGCTTGGCGAGCGCTGCGGCAACGCCAATCTCGTGTCGCTGATCCCGACGCTTTTGTTGAAATCCGACTTCGCCAACAATTTCGAAATTAGCGTATCTCCCGAAAAGCTCGCCTCGCTCACCAAGGTCAGTCACACCCTCGACGAATTGCTCAATCGCGCGCCCAACCGGCATGCGCCCTATGTCGGCGCCTCGGCCTTCGCGACCAAGGCCGGCATCCATGCCTCGGCGGTGATGAAAGAGCCGAAAACCTATGAGCATGTCGCGCCCGAGGCGGTCGGCAACAAGCGCAGGCTGCTTGTCTCGGATCAGGCGGGCAAATCGAACATCCTTGCCGAACTCGAGCGGATCGGGGTGCGTCTCGACAAAGGCGATCCGCGGGTGATGCGTCTCCTCGACGAAGTCAAACAAAAGGAAAAGCTGGGCTATGCCTATGAGGGCGCCGATGCGTCCTTCGCGCTTCTCGCCCGCCGGATTCTTGGGGAAGTGCCGGATTATTTCGAGGTCGAGCGCTTTCGCGTCGATGTCGAGCGCCGCCACAACGCGCAAGGCGATCTCGTCTCGGTGTCGGAGGCGGTGGTCAAGGTCAACATCGATGGCGAGACCCTGATCTCGGCCGCCGAAGGCGAGGGGCCGGTCAATGCGCTCGACCTCGCCTTGCGCAAGGATCTCGGCAAATATCAGCGCTTTATCGAAGACCTCGAACTCGTCGATTTCCGGGTCCGCATTTTCCAGGGCGGAACCGACGCGGTGACCCGCGTCCTGATCGAGTTCCGCGACGCCTCCAAAGAGAGCTGGTCGACGGTTGGCGTCTCCGCCAATATCATCGACGCTTCGTTTCAGGCGCTGACCGACGCCATCACTTACAAGCTTTTGAAATCCGGCGCGCGATAAGCGACGCCGGGCGGTCTATTCCTGGTTCGAAAATTGGAGAATGAAACTGTGCGGCAGGCCTCGCGGAGGGGCTGGAAACGGGGCCGCGCGGTGAACCGCCGCGAACCACGCCGAATCGAGGGCGGGATCGCCGCTCGCGCGGTAGAGCGCTTGATGGGTCAGATTGCCCAGTTCGTCGACGAAAAGGCCGATTTGACCAACGTGAATGAGATGTTGCGCGCGCACCCCCGGCGGCAGATGCAATTGCCGGGTAATCAAACCCATCAGCAGGGATTCATAGCTTGCTTTATCGGTTCCGCCGCTGATTGGCGCGGCTTTGGCGGAGGCTCCGACGGAATAGGAGGGCGCCGGAGCCAAGGCGGCAAGCTGTTGCGCCACTGTGCTTTTTTGCCCCTGGGCGGCGGGAGCTTTGCTTGCTTGCTGCTTTTGCTTTGGCTGCGGCTTGGTGGGGGGCTTAGGCTGGGCCTTGTCGAGCGCCTCGGCATCGGGCGTTTCGTCGGCGAGTTTTTGCGGCTCCGAGGAGGGCGATGGCGCGTTGGGTTTCGCTTCTGAGGGCGCCGCGGCCTTTTCCTGCTCGGGCTTCTCCTCTGCAGGCTGCGGCGTTGCGAGCTTGGGCGGGGGTGCGACGCGCGGCGCTTTTGTTTCCTTGTCGGGCTCGCCCTTGAGGGTCTTGCTATCATTGCCCGAGACCGGCGCGTCATGCGCGACCTCGACGTCGTCGAGCTGCACTTTCTCGGGCGGCGGTTTCTCTTTGACCACGGGCGGGGTGACGAGATCGGGCCGCGGCGGCGGCAGAGGCTTGGGCGCGGGTTCGGGCTTTTGTTCGGGCGGCATCTCGGCGACGATCTCCACGGGGATCTCCTCCGCGCGGGTGGGCTCGCCGGACGTGGAAAATTCTCCGAACAAAAGAAAAGCCAAAACCGAGGCGTGGAGCAGAAAACAGGCCGCGAGAATGAGAGCGAACCGCCCCGGCCTCTGGCGCTCCATCGGCGGGACCAAACGTTCCGCCGGGTCCGCCCTGAGAAGGACATCGGGGAGTTTTGGGCCAGACGTCAAGCTTCACCACGATCAATGCGGGTTGCCAGTGTCCTCGATCTCATGGAACATGGCCTTTCTCATTCGCGCCCGTTTCAACGCCCGGAAATGAGACATCACAAACGCGGATCGACGGTCTCCTTGCGCGCGCCGAAAAGCGCGGCCTTTGCCGCGGCCGTTTCGATCATTGGTAGAATATCCTCGATCTTTTCGGCAACAAGATAGCGAACCTCGAATGAAGATTGGATAAAGCGCCGCTCGCGCATATGGGCGAAAAGCTGCAGCAAAGGTTGCCAGAATCCCCCGATGTCGGCAATCACCACGGGTTTCGTATGGCGCTCAAGCTGCACCCAGGTCAATTGTTCGGTGAGCTCTTCCAAGGTCCCGATGCCGCCGGGGAGCGCAACAAAGGCGTCGGCGCGCTCGAACATGAGACGTTTGCGCTCATGCATGTCGCCAACAACGAGGCATTCCTGGATTCCGGGCAGGCGGTGCTCCCTGTTCAGCAAAAACTCCGGAATAATGCCGGTTACCCGGCCGCCACCGGCGAGAACCGCGCTGGCGATGGCGCCCATGAGACCGGTGGAGCCGCCGCCATAGACGAGGCCAAGGCCGCTCGCGGCCAAGGCATGGCCAAGTTTTCGCGCCGCGGTTTCATAAATGGGATCGGCACCCTGAGCGGAGCCGCAATAGACGCAAATATTGCGAACCAGGCGGGAGCCTGCTTCGACGGTGCTGTGCTTCGATGACATGGCCTGCTTGTCGCGCGCCGCCCGCGCGGGGTCAAGTAGGGAGGATCCCGGTGGCGGCCCGATTCCCCGCCTTCGACGCCGCGTTAGACCCGAAAACCGGTGGCGAGTTTTTTAAAATGATGCTTAGAGAGCCTTATGTCGCGTTCCTCTTCCGATGTTTTTGCGCCTGAGGCCAAGGCTCAAGCAAAACCAGCACCCGGCGCTACGCTCCGCAAGCTCTGGCCCTATATCTGGCCATCCGGGCGGCGCGACTTGCTGCTGCGGATTTATGCGTCCCTGGCTTTGCTGCTGGCCGCGAAATTCGTCACGATCGCCGTTCCTTATTCTTTCAAATGGGCGACGGACGCCTTGACCGGCCCGGCGCAGGCTTCCATGTCCGGCGTGCTCGCCGGTCCCTTGGCCTTGACGCTTCTTTATGGCGCTCTGCGCATCGCGATGGCCCTCCTCACGCAAATGCGCGATGCGATCTTCGCCGATGTCGCGATGCATGCGGTCCGGCGGCTCGCCCGCGATGTCTTTTCGCATTTGCATTCGCTGTCGCTCCGCTTCCACCTCGAGCGCAAGACCGGCGGCCTCACCCGCATCCTCGAACGCGGCCGCAATTCGATCGAGACCATCGTCCGCACAACCATGCTGACGGCGGTTCCGACCGCCGTCGAATTCATCCTGATCCTGGTGGTCTTTCTCACCCAATTCGATTGGCGCTATGCCGCCGTGGTGAGTTTGATGATCGTGGCCTACATGGCCTTTACCACGGCGGCGACCAATTGGCGGATTGCGATCCGGCGCGCGATGAATGAGAGTGACACCGACGCCAATACCAAGGCGATCGACAGCCTTTTGAATTTCGAGACCGTGAAATATTTCAATGCCGAAGGGCGCGAGACGGCGCGCTACGACAAATCCATCGCCCGTTACGAGCGCATGAGCGTCAAGACCTACACATCGCTCGCCTGGCTTAATGCGGGACAGGCCGTCATTTTTACCTTGGGATTGACGGCCGCGATGGCCATGAGCATCGCCGGAATCAAAAGCGGCACCAATACGGTCGGCGATTTCGTCCTCATCAATGCCATGATGATCCAGCTCTATCAGCCGCTCAACTTTATGGGCGTCGTCTATCGCGAGATCCGGCAGTCGGCGATCGACATTGAAATGATGTTTTCCGTTCTTGCCCAGCATCCCGAGATCGAGGACCGCGCGGAGGCGAAGCCGCTCGCCGTCACAAACGGCCGGCTTTCGTTCGAGCATGTGTCCTTTGATTACGACCCGCGCCGCGCGATCTTGAAGGACGTGTCTTTCGAAGTTCCGGCCGGCAAGACCGTGGCGGTGGTTGGTCCTTCCGGCGCTGGGAAATCAACGCTCTCGCGCTTGATTTTCCGTTTCTACGAGCCGTCCTCCGGGCGGATCACCATCGACGGTCAGGATATCTCGATGGTTACCCAGGCCTCGTTGCGGGCGGCGATCGGCATGGTTCCGCAAGACACGGTGCTTTTTAACGACACAATCGCCTATAATATCCGCTATGGCCGCTTCGATGCGTCCGACTCCGAGGTGCGGGAGGCGGCGCGGCTTGCGCAAATCGATCATTTCATCGAACAAATTCCGGGAGGTTACGAGGCGCAGGTCGGAGAACGCGGGCTAAAACTCTCGGGCGGCGAAAAACAGCGCGTTGCGATTGCCAGAACGATCCTGAAGGCGCCGCCCATTCTCGTTCTCGACGAGGCGACGTCGGCGCTCGACTCCTTTACCGAAGGCGAGATTCAGGATGCGCTCGAACAAGTGGCCAAGGGCCGGACGACCCTCGTGATCGCCCATAGGCTCTCGACCATCGTCCATGCCGACGAAATTCTGGTGCTGGACCACGGCAAGATCGTGGAGCGCGGCGGCCATGCCTCGCTTCTTTCGCAAAATGGGATATATGCGGCGCTATGGAAACGCCAGAACGAGGTGCGGCAAGCCGAGGAAACCTTGCGCCGCGCCGCGAGCGAGGAAGGAGGCAGGCTCAGCATCAAGATCGAAACGGGAGGATCGCTGGAGCATGCCGGGGAGCCGGACGCAGAGGAAGCCTCGCTGGACAAGGACGCAGCGATGTCCGGCAGTCTTTGACAGCGCGGCTCATATGAAGGCGAAATTCCACCGCACCATGATAGCACCACACATCGTCCGGCTGCCGGACGCCCGCCGAAAACCTGTATGAGATAGGATTGCCCCATGTCGTTGATCAATTCGATCCGCAGGCAGATGACGCCCATCCACCCGGAGGGTTATATCTTTGTCGCGGGCTTTGCGATTGCCACCCTCGTTCTTGGCTCCTTCGTTGGGTTTCTCGGCTGGATAGGCGCGATCGCCACCGTCTGGTGCGCCTATTTTTTTCGCGACCCCATCCGTTTCACGCCGCTCGACGAAACTCTTGTGGTCTCGCCCGCCGATGGCATCGTCTCCTCGGTTGGCTATTTCGCGCCGCCGCCGGAACTTGGCCTTGGGCCCGAACCGATGCAGAGGATTTCCGTTTTCATGTCGGTCTTCGACTGCCATGTGAACCGCGCGCCCATCGCCGGACGGGTGACCAAGATCGCCTACAAGCCCGGTCTTTTTCTCAACGCGGATCTCGACAAGGCGAGCGAGAACAATGAGCGCAACGGCCTCGTCATCGAGGCGGGCGGGAGCCGCTTCGGGGTGGTGCAGATTGCCGGATTCGTCGCGCGGCGGATTGTCTGTTTCGTTCGCCAGGGGGAGGCGGTTGGCGCCGGCGACCGGTTTGGCTTGATCCGCTTCGGTTCAAGGGTCGATGTTTACATGCCCGGCGCGGCAAGACCCTTGGTGACGATCGGGTCGAAGGCAATCGCGGGAGAGACAGTGCTTGCCGAACTTCGCTCGAACGGGAAACGCCGGGATTTCAAAGCCGGCTGATTGCCATTTTGGCCGAGATTTTGACGGGCGGTTTATTGGCGCGCGTGTTTAAGCGATCGCAAAGCCAATCGTTACGATTGCCGTGCAGCTCTTCACTGTTTTTCGTTGGGCAACGGCGCGCCGGGTGAGAGCGTGTTGGCGTCAAGCGCGATCGCCCGTCCGCTTTATCACTTTATTATTGCAGGAACTTCTCCCAAGAATTTCGCAATGTCGCAGGTCAGGCCCTCGCTCGCTGCCGCCGCCAGCCTCTTTTCGGCACGCCGCAAGTCCTAATTCGAGGGGCGAGCCCTATCGGCCGGCGGCAATCGTTCCCGTCCTGCGTTTCAGCTTTCTTTTACGCAAGGAGGATCAACTAACAAAGGTGTCCACCGTGCGGAGAGGCAAGACAATGTTTTTCGTGGCTTCCAAGGCTGCCCGTTCATGCGTCCTAGCTTCACAAAAGACCAGTTCGCGCGCCGCTTCGGCTGCCGCCAGAGCGTTCAACGGGTTCGGTCTCATCGCGGCCATGACGGTTTATTTTTATGGCCTTCCCGCGCGCGCCATGGAGGAGACTTTGGTTGTGCAGGTCGATCAGGCCCGCGTCGTCAAGGTCCCGCCGGGGACAGAGACTTTGGTTGTCGGGAATGCGTCGATCGCCGACCTCACCCTGCTCAAGCAAGGCGCCGGAATGATCGTCACCGGCAAGGGCTTTGGAGAAACCAATTTCATCGCGCTTGATGGGGCGGGCAATCCCTTGGCGCAATCGCTGATCCGCGTGGTCGGGGGCAGGAATGCCCTCCTTGTCCAGCGTGGCCTCGACCGTCAATCCTATTCCTGCGCGCCGCAATGTCTGCCAACCGCGAAACTTGGCGACGATCTCAAATATTTTGGCGAGGTCGCTGGACAGGTGAAGGATCACAACGCGCAAGCGGCCGGCATGCCATAGGGGGTCCGGGGGAGAAGGGATTCTTTCTCGACACAGCGGGATGACCTATCGTCCGGTCGAAGAGCCGCACGCGCTGGGCGATTCAATGGGACGGATCACGCTCTCGGATGGCTTTCGCTTCTGTTCATAATCAGCAAAGTATAATCGAAAATCAAAAGACATAGTGCGGGCAATCGCTGCGCGGGATCGCTGTTGCCTAAAAGGTGGCTTTTGCAATATCCCCGACGCAGA
The DNA here is from genome assembly GCA_963784075.1 of uncultured Alphaproteobacteria bacterium. GTDB lineage: Bacteria > Pseudomonadota > Alphaproteobacteria > Rhizobiales > Beijerinckiaceae > Methylocapsa. The sequence continues at coordinate 36,912 of CAWAQW010000027.1, forward strand.
ATATCGTTGTCCTGATGCGATGGCGTTTTGGAGCCGCCCTTAATGCTCTGGGTGTGACGGTCCCCCTTTTTGTCCCGCGCCGGGGCGCATGGGCGCGCCTGCCTTCCGCTGAACGGCGCTTCGCAACGACGCCATGCAAAATATTTGTGACGGATTGCTCGAGATATGCTGGTTTTGCTGACACGCGCTCTAGAAGACTCGAAGAGAACCTCCGTTGGACTCGCGCGCGAAGGACATGAGGCGGTGCTCTCTCCGGTTCTCGAGATGGAGCCGACGGGGGCCCTATGGCCGGCCGGCGTCATCGATGGCATCATCGCGACGAGCGCGCGCGCCTTTGATTTGTTGACCGCGGCGCCGGACTGGCCTTTGCCCGAGGCGCGCCGCTTGCTGCCTTTGCTCTTGGTTGGCGAGCGGACGCGGGACGCCGCGCGCGAGCGGGGCTTTGAAGGCCCGGCGCTGATCGCGCCAGACGCCAAAACTCTTGCCGCGGATATCCGCGCGCGCTTCAAGGTTCCAAGGCGTCTCGTCTATCTCGCCGGGCGTGACCGCAAGCCGGACCTCGAAGAGAGCCTCATTGAGGCGGGACATGAAGTCGAGGCGATCGAAGTCTATGCGGCGCAGCCCGCCGAGGCCTTGAGTGACGCCGCCTTGGCCCTGGCCAAGAGGGGCGAAATCGGTGCGGTCTTGCATTATTCCCGGCGCAGCACGGAAATTTTCCTCGGGCTCGCCGCCGGCGCCGGGTTCGACCTTTCGCGGGTCGACCATCTTTGCATCTCACATGATGCGGCGGCGCCGCTGCTCGATGCCGGACTGCATGGCGTGCTCATTGCCAAAACACCGGACGAGCAGGCGATGTTCGCTCTCGTCAATGCCTTGGCGGGCCTGCCGAAACTTCCCCTTGGGCAAGGCGAAGAATGAGTCAAGGCGGGCTTGATTAGACAAACCGCTTCGACCCATCATTCATCCATGACCTCAAAGCATGGCCTCCTTGCGGCTTTCCTCTGCGCGGCGCTCGCCGCGTGTCCCCTCCCGGTTCAGGCGGCCGCCAGCATCGAGGTTAAGGCGGGCTTCATTCGTGCCCCGCATGTGCAAGAGACTTTCTCGATCCTCGATGTTCCAACCGCCGACGATGGCATTGCCGGTGCGAGAACTCGCCGTCGAGGACAACAACACGACCGGCGGGTTTATGGGGCAGAGCTTTACGATCGAGGACATCCGTCTCAATCCGGGCGATGATCCGGTCGCCGCGCTGAACAGACTTATCGCGCATGGCGTCTCTTTTGTTCTTGCCGATCTTCCGGCGGCAGCGCTTCTCGCGCTCGCCGATGCCGCGAAGGACAGGGGGGTCCTTATTTTCAACACCAGCGCGCCCGAGGATTTTCTGCGGGAAGAAAATTGCCGCGCCGATGTCGTTCACGTCGCGCCCAGTCATTCCATGCTCGCCGACGGTCTTGCCCAATATCTCGTGTGGAAGCAATGGAAACGCTGGCTTTTGATCAAGGGGTCGCATCCGGAAGACGAGCTTTATGCCGAGGCGCTGCGCCACGCGGCGAAAAAATTCGGTGCCAAGATTGTCGAGGAGCGAGTTATGAGGACACCGGCGGGGGGCGCCGCTCGGATTCCGGCAGCGTGCAGACGCAAAGGCTCGTTCCCGTGGCGACCCAAAACGCACCGGCCTATGATGTCCTTGTCGCCGCCGACGAAAGCGAGGTTTTTGCGAATTATCTTCCCTTCCGCACATGGGACGCGCGCCCGGTGGCGGGCTCGGCCGGGCTAGAGCCGATGAGCTGGGATGGAACCCATGAGCAATGGGGCGCCATCCAATTGCAGAACCGCTTTTTGAAGCTCGCCTCGCGGCGCATGAATGCGCGCGACAACAATGCCTGGGTGGCGATGCGCATGATCGGCGAGGCGGCCACGCGCACCGGCTCGAACGATCCAAAGATCATCCGCGATTATCTGACCGGACCGGACTTCTCCATTGCCGCCTTCAAGGGACAAAAGCAAACGCTTCGCCACTGGAACCAGCAATTGCGCCAGCCTATCCTGCTTGGTGATGGACGCATGATCGTCTCGGTTTCGCCGCAGGAAGGATTTCTCCATCAAACCTCCGAGCTTGATACGCTCGGCTTCGACGCGCCGGAAACAAAATGCAAATTGCAATGAAGATTTCGGGCAAAGCAGGGATCGGCGCCGCCGCGTTCCATCTCTTCGCGGTCCCTGTGCTGGCCCTCGCCATGGCGGCTCCCGCTTTGGCGTTCACCGCCTATGTCTCAAATGAAAAAGGCAATTCGATCTCCGTGATCGACACCGAGAAAATGGAGGTCACAAAGACCGTTCCGGTTGGCCATCGTCCGCGCGGGATCGCCTTGAGCAAGGATGGCAGTGAACTTTATATCTGCGCCGGTGACGATGATCTCATCCAGATTCTTCGATACCAAGAAGCTCTCGGTCGTTGGCACTCTGCCATCTGGGCCAAGTATCCCGAGCTTCTGATCTTGAGCCCGGACGGCAAGCTCCTTTATATCTCGAACGAGAACGACAATCTGGTGACCGCGATCGATGTCGCGACCCGCAAGACCGCCGCCGAAATTCCGGTTGGAGTCGAGCCCGAGGGCATGGGGCTCAGCCCCGATGGCAAAGTGCTCGTCAACACGTCGGAAACGACGAACATGGCGCATCTGATCGACACGCAAACCCACAAGATTTTCGCCAATGTCCTGGTCGATGCGAGGCCGCGCGCCGCGCAATATACGCCGGATGGTTCGGAATTATGGGTGTCCTCCGAGGTCGGCGGCACGGTGAGCGTGATCGATGCCGCGAACCCCAAGCTCAAGCAGAAGATCACCTTCGAGATCCAGGGGCTCTCGAAGGAAGCGATCCAACCGGTGGGATTGCGATTTGCCCCGGACGGCAAGAGGGCGTTTGTGGCGCTGGGTCCCGCCAATCGCGTCGCCGTTATCGACACCGCGACGAAAAAGGTCGAGAAATATCTTCTCGTCGGCCAGCGCGTCTGGCAATTGGCTTTTACCCCCGACGCCAAATATCTCTACACGACCAATGGCGTCTCGAACGATGTCTCGGTGATCGATGTGGCAAGCCTTAAGGTCGTGAAATCGATCGCGGTCGGTTCTTTTCCCTGGGGCGTTGTGATCGCGGGCCAATGAGTTTTTCTCCGCCGGACCCGGACGCTGCGAGCGGCCAACAAATGGGCGCGGTCCCGGCCGCGCTGGACGTCGCGGGCGTCAGCCATAGCTACGGCAAGCGCAAGGCTCTGAGCGACGTCTCTTTTGCGGTGACGCAAGCGAGCTTTTGCGTGCTCCTCGGCCTCGATGGCGCGGGCAAGAGCACGCTTTTTTGTTTGGTCACACGTCTCTACGCGGCGCAAAAAGGCAGGATTCGCGATTTTCGGCTTCGATGTGAACAGCACCCCCAGCGAGGCGCTGCGCAGGCTTGGTGTCGTTTTCCAAGCGCGGACGCTCGATCTCGATCTGACGGTCCTGCAAAATCTCTCTATCATGCGGCGCTGCATGGAATTTCGGCGCGGGAGGCCAAGCAGCGCGCCGGTTCTGTCTTGGACCAAGTGGCAATGGCCGGCCGCGCCAATGATAAAGTGCGCACGCTCTCCGGCGGCCAGATGCGGCGGGTCGAGATTGCGCGCGCGCTGCTGCATCGCCCGCGCATGCTGCTCCTCGATGAGCCGACCGTCGGTCTCGATATCAAGGCCCGCGCCGATATTCTCAAGCATGTCCGGGGCCTTGTTGCCGAGGCCGGCATCGGTGTCTTGTGGGCCACCCATCTCATCGATGAGATCGAGCCCGGCGACGATGTCGTCGTGCTGCATGAGGGCAGGGTTCTCGATCGCGGCAAGGCCTCGGAGGTCGCCGCCCGCGCAAACGCCCCGGACATTGGCGCCGCGTTCAATCGGCTGACCGGCACCGCCGGGAAGGGGGCCTCATGCGATCAGCCATAGGGGCGAAGCCGCAAGACGCGGGCTTCGGTGTTGCCCAATATGCGCGCTGCTTAACGGCATCGTTTGGCGCGAAGCTTTGCGGTTTTGGCACCAGCGGGAGCGGTTTGTCTCGGCGCTGGTGCGTCCGCTGGTTTGGCTGTTCATCTTCGCGGCGGGATTTCGCTCGGTGCTCGGCGTGTCGATCATTCCGCCCTACGACACTTATGTGCTCTATGATGTCTACATCACGCCCGGCCTTATCGCGATGATCGCGCTGTTCAGCGGCATGCAGTCCTCGCTCTCGATGGTCTATGACCGCGAAATGGGGAATATGCGCAGCTTGCTCGTCAGCCCTTTTCCGCGCTGGTTTCTTTTGACCTCCAAGCTCGCCGCCGGCACCGCCGTATCGCTCGCCCAAATCTATGCGTTTCTTGCCGTCGCTTATTTCTGGGAGATCGAACCGCCGTCGCCTTGGGGCTACCTCGCCGTGCTCCCGGCGCTCATCCTCGCGGGCTTTATGCTGGGCGCGCTTGGCATGCTTCTGTCATCGCTGATCCAGCAATTGGAAAATTTCGCCGGGGTCATGAATTTCGTCATTTTCCCGATGTTTTTCGCCTCTTCGGCGCTCTATCCGCTTTGGCGTGTCAGGGAGGGCAGCCCCTGGCTCGCTTTCATCTGCGAGCTCAATCCCTTCACCCATGCGGTCGAGCTGATTCGCTTCGCGCTTTACGAACAAGTGAATGTTCTGGCTTTAACGGTGGTGCTTGGGGCGGCGGCGATCTTTCTCGCCGGGGCAATCGCCGCTTATGATCCCTCGCGCGGAATGCTCAAGCGGCGCGAGGGAACTTAGAGCATTTCCAAGCGAAGCGGATATGGGTTCGCGTCAAGAAAATGCGATAAATTAAAAGAGCCGCTTCCAGTATCCAGGGACACCGAAAGCGGCTCGAGATGGCGCGACGCTTTATTTTTTCTTACCGTCGGCGCCGAATTGCGCGATATAGGCAATCACATTATCGCGATCGCTTTCCTTGGTAAGCCCGGCGAAAATCATCTTTGTGCCAGGGATTTTGGCCTTCGGATTGGCGAGATATTCCTTGAGCGTCGCCTCGTCCCAGGTGATCCCGGAGTCCTTGTTCGCGTCGGAATAATTATAGTCCGGCACCGCGCCCGTCTTGCGCCCGATCAGCCCGTTCAATTCGGGTCCGACGAAATTCTTGGCGCCTTCACCGATCTGGTGGCAGACCTTGCATTTTTGGTTGAAGACTGTTTCACCAGCCGCGGCATCGGCCGCCAAAGCCCCAGCGGCAGAACCGGCCCAAGCGGTTGCGGCGACAAGGCAGACATATTTAAGCTTCATATCCGGTTTCCTTCCCTTGAACTGCGAGGGACATTCGATCACGGTCCCGCCATCGCCTGCGTCCTTGGCCCAACGAACGATCCTCATTGTAGCCCGCGCGATAAAACATGTATCCTGAGACCATGGCAAAAGACAACCCGGACTTGGCCGAGTGCCCGCCGCCGCGCCCTGGCGTCCGCCATGGAAGCGCCAAGCCGTCGCGCGCGCGCCGCCGTTTCCTCCATGGCCGACTTTGCCGGGCGGCGTTTTACCTTATGCTGGCGGTGCTTTTCAACTGTGAAGCAGAAGCTGCCGACAAACTCCGTCTCGCGGTGCAAAAAACCGGAACATTTGCTTGGGAGCTCGCAATCATCAAAGAGCGGGGACTGGACACGCAAGCCGGTCTCGACCTGGAAATTACCGAATTCGCCTCGCCGGAGGCCGGGAAAATCGCGCTGCTGGGCGGGGCGGCCGATATTATCCTTTCCGACTTGCTGTGGGTTGCACGGCAGAGAGCTGGAGGGAGCCGGATCGTGTTTTCGCCGTACTCGGCGGCGCTCGGCGCGGTCATGGTCCCGGCGGCCTCGCCCATCACGGAGCTTGCCGGGTTGAGAGGCAAAAGGATCGCGGTCGCGGGCGGCCCCCTGGACAAGAGCTGGCTTATGCTCCTCGCCTTCGCGCGCGATTCGCATGTCGAACTGGCGTCGGAGGCGGAGGTGGTCTATGGCGCGCCGGCGCTTCTCTATCAGAAAGCCGCGAATGGCGAGGTCGATGCCACCTTGAACTATTGGAATTTCTGCGTGGCGCTCCAATCGCGCGGCTTCCGGCGTCTCATCGGCATGGACGAGGTGGAAAGACGCCTCGGTGCCAAAGGGCCCGTCGCCATGGTCGGCTATGTCTTCGGCGAAGGTTTCGCGCAGAGCCATGAAGGGCCGCTGGCGCGGTTCCTCAAAATCGCGGCCGAAGCCAAGGAGATTCTCGCTCACTCCGACGCGGATTGGGAGAACATCGGCCGGAAGATCGGAGTTGCCGATAAGGCTGAGCTCGCCCTTTACCGGCGAAGCTATAGCGATGGCATTCCACGGCGGCCGCTCGAAGAGGAAGCCGCCGACGCACGGGTTCTCTATCGTGCCCTTGCCAAGACGGGCGGCAGGGACCTCACCGGCCCGGCAAAGGAACTTGATGAGGAAATTTATTATAAAGTCAGCCCCAGCTTGGCGCCCCGGGAAGACTAAAGCCGTTCTGTTCCGGCTGCTGCCGCTGGCGCTGTTGCTGGTCGTTTGGCAAATGGGATCGCGTATGGCGGCGTCCGGCGCGCTGCCGTCGCCGCTTGCCGTCATGTCGGTCATTGGCGCCGAGGCGCGCTCGGGCGCGCTCTTTTTCAATCTGGCGATCACGCTTGCCCGTGTCGCGGTCGCTTTTGCGCTGGCGATGGTCTTGGGGACTGTGCTCGGCGTTGCCATGGGCCGCAACAAGACGGTCGACCGCCTTTGCGATCCTTTGCTGATCGTGCTTTTGAACCTGCCGGCGCTCGTCGTCATCGTGCTCGCCTATATCTGGATTGGCCTCAATGAGGCCGCCGCGATCGGCGCCGTGGCGCTCAATAAATTGCCGAATACGGCGGTCACTTTGCGCGAAGGCGCCCGCGCCCTCGACAAGAGCCTCGATGAGATGGCGCATGTGTTCGGTCTGCCGTTCCGCACGAAGCTGAGACATGTGGTCGTGCCGCAGCTTGTCCCCTATTTCGCGGCGGCGATGCGGTCCGGTTTGTCGCTGGTGTGGAAAATCGTTCTCATTGTCGAATTGCTGGGCCGTTCGAATGGCGTCGGTTTCGAGATTGGCATCGCTTTCCAGCTGTTCGACGTGACACGGCTTCTCGCCTATGCGCTTCCCTTTGTCGGCCTCATGCTGGCGATTGAAACGCTCATCGTGCGGCCACTCGAACGGCATATCTCGCGCTGGCGGCCGCATGGAGCTTAACGTTTCCATCACGCGGAAGACGCTTCGGACGGCTTCCGGGCAGACACGCAGCATTCTTCACGATGTCGCCTTCAGCGTGCGGAAGGGAGAGGTCTGCGCGCTTCTCGGACCCTCCGGCTGCGGCAAGACAACGCTTTTGCGGATCGTTTCGGGACTCGACACCGATTTCGAAGGCCGGGTGGCTTTGCCGGCAGAGCATAAGATCGGCATGGTGTTTCAAGAGCCGCGGCTCCTGCCCTGGCGGAGCGTCGCGCAAAATCTGCAGCTTGTCGGGACATCGAGCAAAAGTGATCTCGAAGACATCGTCGCGTCTTTACGACTTTCCCGGCATCTCGATCATTTTCCAGGTGAATTGTCGCTTGGCCTTGCCCGCCGCGTGGCGATCGCCCGGGCCTTCGCGGTGAGGCCCGATCTTCTTTTGCTCGACGAGCCTTTCGTCTCGCTCGATGCCGCCCTCGCGGCGCGGCTGCGCGAGGAGCTTCTGGCGCTCGTCATCAAGCGCAAAGCGACCACGCTCATCGTCACCCATGATGTCGAGGAGGCGATCGCGATCGCCGACCGGATCATCGTTCTGTCCGGGCCGCCTGGGCGTCTCATCGACGACCGGACCATCGAGGCGCCGCGCGGCGGGCTGACGGAAGCGCGGATCGCCAAAATGAAAGACGCGATCCTGTCGGTTATGGCACATGCCGGCTCTTGAGCCGGGCAGGCTGGAAACCTTGGCCGTAATTGGTTACGACGTCAGCATGAAGACTTCGATACGGGGACGTCGTGAACGCGCAGATCGACGAGGCGAAAGAGGCGCTGGAGCGCGTGTTCGGCTTCACCGGGTTCCGGCCGGGACAGGAAGAAATTCTCAAAGCCGTGTTTGCCGGGGAAAATATTCTCGCCGTTATGCCGACGGGATCGGGCAAATCGCTCCTCTATCAATTGCCCGCGATCGTGCGCAAGGGGCTGACGGTCGTCGTCTCGCCGCTGATTGCCCTGATGCGCGACCAGGTGCGGCAGCTGCAAGCGCATGGAGTTGCCGCCGCCGCCTTGAATTCATCGAACAGCGGCGAGGACAATTCATCGATCGAGGCGGGCCTGCGGCGCCGCCGCTACCGCCTCCTTTATGTCGCGCCCGAGCGCCTCACGCGCCCCGGCACGCCCGACCTTCTCCGCGAGGCGGGCGCAACTGTGTTCGCCATTGACGAGGCCCATTGCGTCTCGCAATGGGGGCACGATTTCCGGCCCGAATATCTCGGCCTTGCCGAAGCCGCGCAAGCGATCGGCGATCTCCAGCTCATCGCGGTCACGGCGACGGCCGATGCACCCACTCGCGACGATATCGAAAAGAAGCTTTTTGCCAAAAAACCGCGCGTCTTCGTGCGCTCCTTCGACCGGCCAAATCTTCATCTTGCCATGCGCCGCAAGACCGATGCCGCGCGCCAAATCGAAGCCATGATCGCCCGCCACAAAGGCCAAAGCGGCATCGTCTATTGCAATTCGCGCAAGGGCGCCGAAAACCTTGGCCGGCATCTCAGCCAGAGAGGCGTCCCGGCTCTTCCCTATCATGCGGGCTTGGAGGCGGCGCTGAGGTCTGCCCATCAGGACGAATTCTTGCATCACGATGGCGTCGTCATCATCGCCACGGTCGCTTTTGGCATGGGAATCGATAAACCCAATGTCCGTTTCGTCTGCCACGCCGATTTGCCGCAAAGCATCGAGGCCTATTATCAGGAGATTGGCCGGGCGGGGCGCGACGGTCTGCCGGCGGAAACCCTGACCTTGTTCAGCGACGCCGATATTTTATGGCGCGAGCGGCAAATCGAGGAGGGCGGCGCGCCGCAAGACCGCAAGCGGATGGAGAAGCGCAAGCTCAATGCCTTGATCGCCTTGTGCGAATCCCCGCGCTGCCGGCGCCAGACCCTGCTCGCCGCTTTCGGCGAGGCCTCAAAACCCTGCGGCAATTGCGATATTTGCGATGGCAAATGGGCGCTCTTCAATGGCGCGATCGCCGCGCAAAAAGTGATGTCGGCCATTCACCGCACCTCGGGGCGTTTTTTTTCGGGGCATCTTGCAAATCTCCTCGCCGGGCGGGCGACCGAAGCGATCCGGCGGCACGGCCATGACCTTCTGCCGACATTTGGCGTGGGCAAGGAGTTCAAACCGGCCGAATGGCGGCGCATTTTCCATCAGCTCCACGCGGCGGATCTCATCGCGCAAGACCCGGAGGATCGCGACCGCTGGATTTTGACCCAAGATGGCCGCGCGGTCCTCAAAGGCGAGGCGCCTTTGACCTTGCGCCGGGAGATTTCCTTGCCGGGCGGGCGCCAGGCTGACGTGCGGCGAAGCCTTGAGGAGATCGAGGCCGCGGGCACGGACGACCCGGCGCTGCCGCGCGAGGCCTTCCCGCCGGCCAAAACGGGCGGCGAGGAAGCGGCTTTGACGGCGAACCAAAATAGGCTGCTCGCCGCGCTCAAAGCCAAGCGTCTCGAACGGGCGCGGGAACAAAAGCAGCCGGCCTTCGTCATCTTTCACGACAAGGTTTTGCTCGAGATGGCCCGCAGACGGCCGGCAACAGAGCAGGATTTGCTGTCAATTCCGGGCATTGGACCGGCCAAAGCGGCGCTCCACGGCGCCGTCTTCCTTGCCGTCATCGCCAAATTCGACGGCAATTCATGAGGGCCCGATCGTTGCGCGCAAACTTATTTCGAACCCAAGGCGCGGCGGGCCGCGCCTTCGCCCTTGCGCTGCTGTGCCTCTTCGCGCCTTGCGGCCTTAGAGCCGAACCGCCGCTGCCGCCGCCGATCGTCTCGCAAGGCGCCCGCGTTTTGCCGGTGCTGGCGAGCCACGGCATGGTCGTCGCGCAGGAAGGGACGGCGGCGAAAATCGGCGTCGACATCCTCCGGCGCGGCGGCAATGCGGTCGATGCGGCGGTTGCGACCGGCCTCGCGCTTGCCGTGACATTGCCTCGCGCGGGTAATCTTGGCGGCGGCGGCTTCATGCTCATCCACCTTGCCAAGGCGAAGAAGACCACCGTCATCGACTACCGCGAAGCCGCCCCCGCCGACACGCCGCGCGACGTTTTTCTCAATGAGGCAGGGGAGGCGGTGGCGGCGCGCTCGCGCGAGAGCGGCCTTGCCGTCGGCGTGCCGGGAACCGTCGCGGGCCTTGCGCTCGCGCTGCGCAACTATGGGTCGGGCAAATTCTCGCTCGCCGAACTTGCCGCGCCCGCGGTGGCGCTTGCCCGCTCCGGCATCGACGTCGAGGATGATCTTGCCGATTCGCTTCCCCTGGTGCAGGGCCGCTTGCAACGCTGGCCTTCGACGGCGCGGATTTTTCTGCATCCGGACAAAAGCCCGCTTGCGCGCGGCGACCGGCTCGTTCAAAGCGATCTCGCTGGCGTCCTCGAAGCGATCGGGCGCGAGGGCGAGCGCGCCTTTTACGAAGGCCCGGTTGCCGAAAAAATCGTCGCGAGCGTCCGCGCGGCCGGCGGCCGGATGACCTTGGACGATCTCAAATCCTATCGCGCGGTTGAGCGGGCGCCCTTGCATGGGTCCTATCGCGGCTATGAGATCGCGTCCGTGCCGCCGCCTTCGTCGGGCGGGGTTCACATTATCGAACTCCTTAATATTCTTGAGGGGTTTCCGCTCGCGAGCCTTGGCGCCAATTCGGCCGCGACCATTCATCTCTTGGCGGAAGCGATGAAATTGGCCTATGCCGATCGCGCCGTCTATCTCGGCGATCCGGATCAGGTCCAAATTCCGGTGGCCGGGCTGATTTCGAAAGCCTATGCGGAGCGATTGCGGGCGGCGATTTCGGCGACGCATGTGCAGTCCGCCGCCGAGATCAAACCGCTCGATCCGGCGCCTTATGAGAGCGACCAGACGACGCATTTTTCGATTGTGGACGGGGACGGCAACGCGGTTTCCAACACTTACACTTTGAATTTTTCCTATGGCCTCGGCCTTGTCGCCGAGGGGACCGGCATCCTTCTCAACAATGAGCTCGATGATTTCGCCGCAAAGCCCGGGGCTCCCAATGCCTATGGGCTTGTCGGCGGCGCCGCCAATGCGCCGGGGCCGCGCAAGCGGCCGCTGTCGTCGATGGCGCCGGCCATGGTCTTTCGCAACGGCGAACTCGAATTGGTCACCGGTTCGCCCGGCGGTTCGCGGATCATCACGATCGTCACGGAAATCATCCTCGACATCCTCGATTTCGGCATGAACCTCGCCGAGGCGACCGAGGCGGTGCGGGTCCACGATCAGGGGTTGCCGGAGGAAACGCAGGTCGAGCGCGGTCTGAACCCCGATACGATCCGGCTGCTCGAGGCCATGGGACATAAAGTCGTGGTGCACGGCGCCTGGGGCTCGGCGCAGAGCATTCTGCGCGTCAACGGCGTCCTGATGGGCGCCGCCGACACAAGACAGCGCGGCACTTTGGCGGCCGGATATTAATCGAGGCCGTGCGGCCGCCGCCGCCGATGGGCGGTGATCATCCCCGTGGTCATCGTCCCGGCGCGCGACGCCGTGGCCGATAGCCGCCTTGACCGAAGCCGTTGTCTCATTATCTTAGAAATAAGAATCGAGGCCTAAATTGCTTGGGCGGACCCGTTCTTCCGCGGTAATTTGCTGGCGTGGGAGACTTGCGCGTCAAGACCTGGCGCATTGGAGAGCCTACCCCAAAACAGTCTTCAGCCCTATCTTAAGGGTGAGCACCATTCCTGGGAGGTCACCGGCATGCCAATCAAGAGCGTCTGGCTGGGGCTGAACTTCGAGGAAGCCGCTTTAGACACGGACGTAAGCCGCGCGAGCGAAAGCTATGCCGTGGAGCTTTGCGCGCGGGAAGAGGCCCATCTTTCCGTTTTCTTGGCAGCCCCCCTTTTCAAAATCCCAAGCGTGGTCCCAGGTGCGGGTCTTTTTCCGATCGCGCACACGCCGGAAGACGAGATCAATAGCTATCGCCGCGGCCGTGCTGAAGAAGCCCAAGCGAGAATTGCGGCGGCTGCGAAGAGCTCTGGCGTGGCCGTGGAGTTTCATATCGCTCAGGAAGCCTATCCGCACCTGCGTGAGTGCCTCATTGCCTCGGCGCGGCCGAGCGACGTCACGATCCTCTCTCGGCCGGGGAATTATCTCGCCTTCGACCGGACCATGATCGAAGCGATGCTCTTCACGTCTGGCCGGCCGATGGTCATTATCCCGCCCGATTGGGAAAAAGGCGCCCGGCTCGAGAAGGTCATTGTCGCCTGGGATGGAAGCGGCCGAGCCGCGCGGGCCGCCGGGGATGCGATGCCTTTGCTGAGCCGCGCCGAGGAAGTCGAAATTGTCTGTGTTTCCCGGGATGCTTCAAAAACCATTCCGAGCGCCGGTCTCGCGGCCCATCTTGCCCGCCATTGCAAGAAAGTCGGGGCCATCGATCTTCCCATCCAGCATGGCGGCGTCGGCGCAACCCTCCGGGCTCATGCGAAGCTAACGAGAGCAAATCTCTTGGTGATGGGGGCCTATGCTCATTCCCGGATGTTGGAAATCGTCATCGGCGGCGTGACCGCCGACATGCTTTCCGATGCGGAGTTTCCCCTTTTCCTGTCCCACTGATCGAAAGGCCGCGTTTTCACGGCCGGCGCGCGGCTGAGAGCATGATCCGTTCAGATTGGATCGGACAACGCTCTAAATCTTTGATTACGCATGATATTTTCGAGAAACCGGTTTCCACTTTCGCGGATCACGCTCTAATCGACGACGATCTTATAGTGCTCCGAGCGTTGCAAGGGCTCGCCGCGGGCAAGATCATTGATCAGCAAAAAATAGTCGAGCCCGCGTTCGGGAACCGCCATCCGCGCGGCGAGGGTTTCGGCACTGTCGCCTGGCTTGGCAACGGTAATCGCGAGGCGCAGCGGCCGCACGGCTTTCACCTCGTCGGCGGAGACGCGATGAAAGGAATCGATCGACGCGAGGAAGCGTGCCTTGGCCTCGTCCGTCAGCGAGCGGGTGGCGAAAATCAGCCGGTAAACCCGATCCGGTTCGAAGCGGATCACAGAAAGAAGAAAATGCCATTCGCCAGCGCTTGCGGCGGCGGTTGCCGCCGGCATGCCATTGACCTCCGTCGGTTGAATGGAACTCTGGATCAACCCATCGATCCAGCCACTGGCGATATAGGCGGTCAGCGGCGTTGTCTGAGGCACGTTCACGCTGTCGACGCGCAAGGCCTCGGTGCCGCTTTCCTTGATGCCGAGGAGGGCCTGCGAGGCGTTTTCGAGCACAAAGCCTTCGGGGGCAAGAAAAGAAAAGCCGAGCCGCCCGTGCAGGAATTGGCGGCCGCGGATGGCTCCTTCGGCGGGATCATCGCCAAAGGTCATGCCGTCGATGGCGGCGAGATAAGCGGCCCGGTCGGTCTTGCCGATGCCGGGGGCGCCGATCTGGCGCGCCGCGTTGATCGCTTGCGTGACCCGGTCCGGCGTCGAGGGATGCGTCGCCAGAATATCCGGCTTTCCGGCGCTCGCATATTGACTCATGAGGGAGCCGCGCAGGGCCGCCGAGCGGCCGAGGGCGCCAAGAAAGCGGGCCGCGCCATAAGGATCAAATCCCGCCTTGGCGCTGACCTTGATGCCGATTTGATCCGCTTCGAGCTCTTGCTGGCGGGAAAAGGTGGCGATCGTGCGTTGCGCCAGGGCCTCGACCTCCTGGCCCTTCTGCTTGTTTTGGATGACGCTCGCGGCCTGGCTGATCAGCGCGGCGCGTTTTTCCTCCTCTTCGCGCTGCAGGGCGTGTTTCGCGGTGATATGGGCGATCTCATGGGCCATCACCGCGGCGACCTCGGAGCCATCATTGGCGAGCGCCAGGAGGCCGCGTGTCACATAGACATTGCCGGGTGGCAGCGCGAAGGCATTGACGATCGGCGAATTCAGGATCGTCACTTTATAAGGGTCAACGGCGGTTTCGTCGGCTTTGGCGAGCTTGACCAGAATTTCGTTGAGATAGGTTTCGGTCGGCGGAAATTTGTATTCGCCGTCGAACAGGGCGATCATGCGCCTGTGTTCCGCCAATGTTTTCGCATCGATGGCGGGCGGGCGGGGTGGCGGCACAGGCGCTGCCGCGTTGAATGGCATGCTGTCCTGCGGCTCCATCGACGCGCAAGCGGCCAGTAGGCCGGGGACCGCCGCGGCCAGCATTCCGATGACGTAGCCACGTCTGAAACCGGTTTTCGATCGCCGCAAACCGGCGATGGTCACAAAAAGCCCCATGCACTATGCCCTATTTCGGCGCGGGGGTGCCGGGGTGGGCCGCCTGCGCGTCTTGGTCTTGCCCAATGATCTCGATCTCGTCCGGGTTCGAGATCTCGATTTGCGGTCCGAAACGGGTGTCGAGAAGTCCGCGTACGCGAACCATCCGGCCGGTCAGGCCCGCGAGTGCGGCATAAGCCGCGTCGAACGCTTTACTATTGTGTGAATAGATCGTGACCGAAAAATCCCAGCCCTGGTGGGGCCCGAAGTAGAGCATGATACGCGGCCTCCGATCGGCAATGCCGGTAACGCGGCCTTCAACAATGACAACTGTACCGGCTTTCTCCGCGAAGGATAGGCGATCAGCCGCGGCGATGACCGCATAATACGGATCGGCCCAAAGGCCAAGCCCCGCGGCTCGTGCGCCGTCCTCCGCGGCGAGGAGGGCGATCCGGCAAGGGCGTGCCGCCGCGCTTGGCTCATAACGGGCGAGACCCGCATCGATGAGCGCCGCAGCGACGGGCAGGGACGGCTTTTCAGGCGTATTTGCAGGCTCCGCCCCAGGCGCGAAGACAAAAGCGGGCAGGCGCCCCCAGCGGTCCAAATTTGCATCAACCGGGCGGAAAAATATGTCTTTACCAAGGAGCCATTGCGCGAGGCGGTCCCGCGTGCGGACGTCGAGATCGGGGTCTCCCGGTGTCGGGCGGGGCGGATCGACGCCCGCGATTTTGAGCCGGATCCCGCCCTCCAGGGTCAATTCCAGCCGCTCATTGACGGCGGCGACCCGGCCGCGGTGGCTGCCTTCGTCCGGGCAAAGCCCGTCCGCCGCTTGCCCAATGCCGGGATGAGCAAGCGTAAGCATGGCGGCAGCAAAAAAAATGGCAAGGCGTCCGCCCGCGCGGGTGGGAGAGTGCAGAGGCGGACCGGCGGGATCACCGCCGAGCTCCAGTCCGGGCGCATCGCCAGCCCTCCGCTTTTGTCTCGAACCCGAAAATGCATTCGAACCCATCTTCCATCGCTCTCGCCCGTACGGACCTTTTATCGAAGTCCGGTCGGCACGGAAACGAAAAGCCTGTCTTTCTTATTCTATACTTCCCCCTCCCTGGCCTGCCGCGGCGCGCCGTTTGCTCCGCCTTGTAAAGGGACGACAGCGGCATCCCCGCTTAGAACCCTGGGCCGCCGGGCGTTTCGTCGGCCCGGCTCCGCAAGCTAAAACTTAACCGTATATTACGAACATGGCGCCAGGATCGTGCGGTTCTTGCGGTTACGCTCTGGTATGGAAATCAACCCGTACGGGTAGGTAGATCCTACCCCTATAGATAGTCTCATACCCCGTCCACCAGTATGTTGTCCCTTGGCGTGGGGACCACTAAACATGCGATGGGATAAGCTGGTCTTTTATTGGCGTCCGCCACCGTATGGGTCCTGATGGGACATTTCATCGGCGGCACATGGGGTTGTGAGACGCGGGGATGACCAGCCCTAATCCTCAACAGCAAAGAGGCTAATAACATGAGCTTAGTAACTGGAACTGCGCGCACCGGCGAGGCTGCGGCCGTCGCCGAGGCGCCCCTTCTCGACGGAAGATTGGCGGTAATCGGTACGCTTGCCGATCTGCACTTTCTATGTCGGCGTGCGTATCTACGAACAAATCTTTGGCTGGTACGCGGGGCTCGATTCGTTCGCGCCCGAGTTCACCACCTACTGGATGACCATCCTCTACATCGAGGAGCCGGTCGAATTGATCTCCTTCCTGGCCCTCGTCGGCTGGATGTGGAAGACCCGCGACAAGGACGTGGCCAACGTCCAGCCGCGCGAGGAAATGCGCCGTATGTTCAACCTGTTGAGCTGGATTCTCGTCTACGGCGTCGCGATCTACTGGGGCGCCAGCTACTTCACGGAGCAGGATGGCACCTGGCATATGACGGTTATCCGCGATACCGACTTCACGCCTAGCCATATCATCGAGTTCTATATGAGCTATCCGATGTATATCGTCGTCGGCGTGGGCGGCTTCATGTATGCCCGGACGCGGCTTCCGACTTTCGCCTGCAAGGGCTGGTCGATTGCCTATGTCCTTCTGTTCGTTGGCCCGTTCATGATCTTCCCGAACGTCGGGCTCAATGAATGGGGTCACACCTTCTGGTTCATGGAGGAACTGTTCGTTGCTCCGCTGCACTGGATGTTCGTCTTCTTTGGCTGGTTCTCACTGGCGGTCTTCGGTGTCTCGTTGCAGATCCTCGGCCGCATTCAGGAACTTGCCAAGGGCTATGAGGATTTGGTCGGTCTCGAACCGGCTGAATAATAAGCGCTTCGCGTTTGTTGAGGGCCCCCGAGGGTCTGACCGCGCGTAGCGTTCAGCCCAATCGGCCGGCCGCCCTCCCCGGAAATCGGTTTATCCGAGGGGCGGCCGTGCCGGGGCTGGGAGCGACTTTCGAAGTCAACTGAAATTTACTCCGTTGATCCGGTGATAGTCTCCGGGGGAGTAACTGGGAGGATAGTATGCTACGAGACAAAACAGATAAGACCGGGGTGGTCCCGGTGACCGAATCGATCCCGGCGTCGCCGGGCATCGAAGGCGGCGCCGGCTCGAACCCGCCGGTCGCGGCGCCGAACGTCGGTGCAATGGGAGGTGCGGTGGCCGGTTCGCCGTTCACATCCCGCGCCGAAGCCGCGAACGCCATCAAGACGGCCGACCTTCTGCTGGTTATTGCCCTTTTCCTGATCATGATCGGCGGCTACCATGTGCACTTCATGCTGACGGGGGGCGACTGGGACTTCTGGATTGACTGGAAAGACCGGCGCTTCTGGCCAACCGTTCTGCCCATCATGCTGGTCACTTTCCCGGCTGCCGCCCAATATTACTTCTGGGAGCATTTCCGGCTGCCATTTGGCGCGACGTTCCTGATTCTCGCCCTGCTCACCGGCGAATGGATCGACCGCTACGTCAGCTTCTGGGGCTGGACCTTCTTCCCGATTACCCTCTGCTGGCCGACCTCGCTCGTTCCAATGGGGCTGTATCTCGACATCGTGTTGCTGCTCAGCAGAAGCTGGATCGTGACCTCGATCGTCGGTTCGATGGGCTTCTCGCTGCTCATGTACTCGAACAATTGGGTGATCCTGGCTCCCTTCCATCAGCCGAGCGAGCAATATGGCACGCTGATGAGCTTGGCCGACCTCATCGGCTTCCGCTACGTTCGCACCTCGATGCCTGAATACATCAGAATTATCGAACGCGGCACGATGCGGACTTTCGGTAAGGACGTCGTGGGTGTGTCGTCCTTCTTCTCGGGGTTCGTTTCGATCATCGTGTATTTCGTGTGGTGGCACGTCGGCAAGATGTTCTCCACAGTGAAATATATGGCGAAAATCTAACCCGCTGCCGCAAGGTCCCGTTAAACGGACTAAAGGTCGACTTTTAGCAATAGGCACGGCTTTGCCGTGTGGGGAGTTCACAATGAAAACAACAATATTTGGCTTACTGGCGCGCACTGCTAAGCGCCAAGCGGGGAGGCTCTGGGCCCTAGGTCTAGCCGCCGGGCTCGCCGTGACGATGGCGGCCACCGGTCCGGCCGCCGCCCATGGTGAAAAATCGCAGGCAGCGTTCCTCCGGATGCGGACGTTGAACTGGTATGATCTGAAGTGGTCGAAGAAAGAAGTTACCGTCAACGAAGAGTATGAGATCAGTGGCAAGCTCCATATCATGAATGCGTGGCCGGCGGCCGTGCGCATTCCGGAACGTTGCTTTGTCAACACCGGGCAGCCCGGCGCTGTCGCGAACCGCGAAGCCGTCTTTGTCGGCGGGCAGTTCACGCCGCGTTCCATGATGCTCAAGGTTGGTGAAACCTACGAATTCCGTATGGTTTTGAGAGCGCGCCGTCCCGGCCATTGGCACACTCACGTGCAGCTGAGCGTCGAAACCGGCGGCCCGATTCCCGGACCTGGTCAATATGTCGACATCAAGGGCAATTTCGGCGACTTCACCGACCCGGTGAAATTGCTGAATGGAACCACGGTTGACATCGAGACCTATCAACTCGGCCGGATCTATGGCTGGCATCTGTTGTGGTACGTCGCCGGCGTTGCCTGGATCGTCTATTGGTTCAGCAAGCGCGGCTTGATCGGCCGGTTCATGGCGGTTGCTTCTGGACAATCCGAAGACCTTATCATTACCCCTCAAGAGCGTACCGTCGGCGCGGTTTCTCTCGCCGCGGTTCTGGGAACGGTGATCGTCTTCTATGGGATCACATCTGCCAGCTACCCGAATACAATTCCGTTGCAGGCAGGTGACTTCCACAACATTCAGCCGCTTGCTGGGGAAGTGGATTCGGGGCCGCTCAAAATCAAATATCTGAGCGGGTCTTATAAGGTGCCTGGCCGTGAGTTGGTTGCCAATTTCCGGATCACCAACGAAGGCAAGGAAGCAGTGCGGATCGGTGAGTTTAACACTGCGGGTCTGCGCTTCTTGAACCCCGACGTCTACACGACCAAGGTTGATTATCCGGACTACCTGCTGGCGGAACGGGGCCTGTCGCTCAGCGATAGCGCTCCCATTCAGCCCGGCGAAACGAAAGACATCGCCATCACCGTTCAGGACGCACGGTGGGATACGGAACGTCTTTCGGGTCTTGCCTATGACGTCGATAGCTCGTTTGCTGGTGTGCTGTTCTTCTTCACATCGAGCGGAACCCGCTATCCGATGGAAATCGGCGGCCCGGTGATCCCGACCTTCCTGCCGGTCTAAGAGCTTCCTTAGACAGTCAGTCATAGGTCGTTAACCATGCAAATGTCCCCCGTTGGAGCAGAAGCCCCAACGGGGGAAATAATTTGGGGAGGTCTAATTAGTCATGATCCTACGAGGCTTAGCCGCGTGGCTTCTCGCCACGGTTCTGCTCACCTCGGCCGCCAATGCCCATGGCGGGGTGGGCATGGTGGACAATAGATGCGTTTTGCGGATCGGTCCGGATCTCATGTTCTTCACCGGTTATCAGCCGCAAAATTCCCGGGATGAGTTTTGTGACGATGTTCCCAATACGGGACAGACCGTTGTTGCGCTCGACATGCAGGACACCGAGCTGCGCGAAATGCTCACGGAAATCCGTATTATCAAGGATGATGGACGCCATACAAAAATGAATGGTCTTCCGTTCTTGACGGATGCGGAGCTTGGAAGCAAGGAAGTGCTCGATCCTGTCACCATCATCTACGTGCCGCCGAAGAAATATCCGACGGGCACGCTGACCTTCGAACATACCTTCCCCGAAAACGGAAAATTCATTGGAATTGTGACGGTCAGAAACGAACATGGTCAGACGTTTGTCTCACAATTCCCCTTTGCGGTCGGTCAGCCGGTTGGCAGAAGCCTAGTGCTGTACGGATTTTTGGCTGCGGTTGGGCTCGGTGCGGTTTATGGTCTTTGGCACTATGGCGGGAAGCAGAAGAAGAAGCCCGTTGTGCCGAAAAGCCCCGCGTGAAGAACTCTTGGACAGACAATAGGCGTAGCGGCGTGGCCGGTCGGCTCTTGCGGAACCCATTTGCAGGATTGGTCAGCTGAAACCTCGCCCTCTCATTGGGATGAGCGAGAGCGGCAATTTCTGAATATCATCGGTTTTTAGCTTGATCGCGAGACGTACTTGCACTGTGCGGCAGAGTTTGCCGCACAGTCGTACACAGACAAAGCCTTAGCCTGAACCCTTGGGGCCAATCATGAAACTCAGTCTCACTCTCCCTTCCCCCGTTCAAAAGCTTTATGGCATTTTGAATTGGAAGCTCGGCCCGGAAGTTCTACCGAAATCTCCGACTCTGCTGGCGGCCAGCCTCGCTGCTTTCGCGGTGGTGGTCTTTTTGCGGCAATCCATGGACTATTCCTTGGCTCGAGCGGCGGCGAGCGGTATCGGGAGTGCAGCTGTTCTGGGCGGAGTTGCCTTCGTCTGCGCGAGCGTGTCGGGTTATCGAGAGCGGCTAACGCAGACCCTGTGCGCGCTGGCACTGGGTGGCGCCGCCGTGATCTTTGTCACAACATCTCTGCGTTATTTGTTGGTTGTCTCTCTGGTCTTCGCGGACCCTTCCCAGGAACTGCCCTACATCGATGTCCTTGAGTTGGCGAACTTTCTGCTCTTTCCACTCTTCGTATGGAATGTCTTCGTGTTCGCTGCGCTGTTTCGGAGATCGTTCCGTCCGAGCGTGCCGGTTGCCTTCGCAATCGCAATTCCGCTCGTGTTCCTGGTTGATTATTGGGTGCCCGTCGCATTCCGGTCGCTGTAGTTCGCTGGCCGGGGTGTGTGAGACGAGTGCTTCCTGTGCTCAAGCGCAATTGATGCGGGTGCCGCAATCGTCAAGGAACGAGTGCGGGCCCGCAATCTATGTGCTCCGTTTATCCGGAACTCGCGAAACCCAGTCTTCATATGTGGCACGGGGCCAGGCGCGCTCGGAGGGGGCGCGCTTTCGAGTACGAAGAATTTGCCGCTGCTCTCAGGGGCAATTTCCATTTGAGGAATGAATGACTGTCAACAAAATCGCCTACCAAGGCGAACCGGGCGCCAATTCCCACATCGCCTGCAACAATGTTTATCCTGAATGGGAAACCTTGCCTTGCGCAACATTCGAGGACGCGCTCGGAGCCATCGCCGAAGGCGCGGCGGCGCTCGGAATGATTCCGATCGAGAATTCGATCGCGGGACGTGTCGCCGACATCCACCATCTTTTGCCTGCCTCGGGTCTTTATATTGTCGCGGAATATTTTCTGCCGATTCATTTCCAATTGCTCGGTATCAAAGGCGCGAAGCTCGAAACGCTGCGCTCGGTCTACAGCCATGTGCATGCGCTTGGCCAATGCCGCAAGATCATCCGCGCGCACGGCCTTGCGGCGCATGTGACCGGAGACACGGCGGGATCGGCGCGGGAGATCGCGGAATGGGCTGATCCGGAACGCGCGGCGATTGCGACCCGTCTCGCCGCCGAAATCCATAAGCTCGACGTGCTTGCCGCCAATATCGAGGACGAACCACACAACACGACGCGTTTCGTGGTGCTTTCGAAAAACCCGCAATGGACAAATATCGTCCCTGGCCGCGTGGTGACGAGCTTTATTTTCCGGGTCCGCAATGTCCCTGCGGCGCTCTATAAAGCGCTGGGCGGTTTTGCCACCAATGGCGTCAATATGACCAAGCTCGAAAGCTACATGGTCGAAGGCGAGTTCACCGCGACGCAATTCCTGGCCGATGTCGAGGCGCACCCCGAAGAGCCGGCACTTGCCCGCGCCTTGGAGGAGCTGGCGTTCTTTTGCAAGGAACTCAAAATCCTGGGTGTCTATCCCGCGCACCCCTACCGGATCGAAAGCCAACAGCGCGAGCGGCAGACGATCTGATGACGCTCCGCAATGCGGCCCGCGCCCGGACAAGCAACCCTAGCGTCGCGTCCAATCGGCGGCTAAACCGATCTTGGCTGCATATGAATATGTACGTCGCGGCCCGCGTGATTAAAAAGGATTGCGACCGCGCGCTTCATGCTTTGAACATTCCGCGTCCGCACCCATAACAGCAAGCCGCCATGCGCCAGCTGTTCCCGAATGTAGCGGGCATGGTGGCCGCCGACGCGTTTTGCCAAGAACACGCCGATGAGGGCACCCGCCCCGCCCGCCAGAATGGCGCCCGCGATCGCCGCCACCAACTTGCCGCCGTAGGCAAGAATGACGGCCGCGGCGCCAAGGGCGGCGACATAAAGCGGGGCGGCAATGAGCGCGCCCTCGGCATCGCCGATCGCTTCCGGCGCCACGTAGAAGGTGCGTGGGACCGACACATCGTCCTCAAGCTCGGCGACCGTCCGATAGCTGTGGCCAAGTTTCTCCTCGACGGCTTTCTCGGCGCCGAGCAGGCTCAGATCGGCGCGATCGAAGCCCGACATCATGAGGTCGTCGATGGCCTCCTGCAAACTATCGGCGGTCCTAAATACCGCGACCGTTTCTATGATGCTTACATCATCCTCAAGCGCCATGGAATTCGTCCTATTGTTCTCCTCTTTCCAATATAGCGCCGAAGCGCCGCATGGCCACGGACGGCATTCACAAGCTCTTGAAGCATCGGGAAAAAGAGGCGAGGCGGTTGTGACGTTCAGGCTTCGACCTCAGGCGTGCTGGCGCAGCCGCCAAAACACATAGACGAGCGCGGCCACCAATAAGCCAAGGCCCAGAACCGCTCCGCCATGCTCGAGATCATGGGCAATGGTCTTCATATCGGCGACATGCTTGCCGAGATAAAATCCCGCCAAAGTCCACACCGAAACCCATAAGGCGCCGCCGAGCGCATTGAAGAAGAGAAAGCGCTTCCACTCCATTTTCAACAAGCCCGCCACGATGCCATTCAGCTGGCGTAGGACATTGACGAAACGTGCGAAGGCAACGGTTGCAGGCCCGTAGCGTGTGAAAAACGCTTCCACTTGGTTGAGACGCTCGGGGGTGATGCCGATCTTTGCCCCGAAGCGCAGGACGATGGCGCGGCCAAGCCGATGCCCGATCAGATAGCCGATATTGTCGCCGCACACGGCCCCGGCCCAGGCCCCGAGCATCAGAGGCGGAAGCGATAATTCCCCGCGCCCTGCGAGCACCGAGGCAAAAATGAGCAGGGATTCGCCCGGAAGAGGAGCGCCTAGGGACTCGAAGGTCAAAATGACCATGACGGCGGCGGCGCCGTAGGCATGGATGAAAGGCTCGAGATTTCCAAAGAGGTGCCCGATCTCAACCATCGCTGGCGCTTTCTGTCCGATTCGAAGCCGCAATCGGACCAAACTGTTTCACGTGAAACGATTTGGTGCAATTGACGCTTTGCGCAATCGTACAATTGCAAGCCGCAACGAGGTGGGAAGCGGGAATTTCTTGGCGTCCCGGAAAAACCCCGAAAAGTGGTCTCGCCCCCGCTCCTCCCTCAAATCGACCAGTCGTCGCCGAGGTCGTCGATTTGGTCGATGAGGCCGCGCGCGGCGAGCAGCGCGATGATCTGCGCCGCCGCCTGCTCGGCCGTCTGACTGCCGCGCGCGACGATGATTTCGGGCGCCTCCGGCGGCTCGTAGCTCTGATTGATGCCGGTAAAATTCGCGATCTCTCCGGCGAGCGCCTTTTTGTAAAGCCCCTTGGGATCGCGCGCGATGCAGGTCTCGAGCGGCGTATCGACGAAAATCTCGATAAATTCATCGTTGCCGAGCAGGTCGCGCAGCATCGCCCGCTCGGCCCTAAACGGCGAAATGAAGGAGCACAGCGCGATCAGTCCGGCCTCCGTCATGAGCTTTGCGACTTCGCCAATGCGGCGGATGTTTTCAACCCGGTCGGCTTCGGTAAAACCCAAATCCTTGTTGAGGCCGTGCCGCACATTGTCGCCATCGAGCAAGATCGTATGGACGCCATGCGCGAAGAGTCGGGATTCGACGAGATTGGCGATCGTCGATTTGCCCGAGCCGGACAAGCCGGTAAACCACAGCACGGCGGGCTTGTGATGTTTGATGCGGGAGCGGTCCTGCTTGCCGACGCTGAGGCCCTGGAGATGAATATTGGACGCCTGGCGCAGCCCATGCGCAATCAACCCCGCCGCCGCCGTGGCATTGGTCGCGCGGTCGATCAGAATGAAAGCGCCGGTCGTATGATTTTCCTTATAGGGGTCGAAGGCAATGGGCGCGGTCGTGGCGATCGTGCAAAGGCCAACCTCGTTGAGACCCAAGGTTTTCGCCGGAAGCTCCCCGAGCGTGTTGACGTCGAGACGGTGATCGACCCCGGTCACCGCCGCGGGCACGGTTCGCGTGCCGAGTTTCATGAGATAGGAGCGGCGGGGCAAGAGCTTGTCGCCGCTCATCCAAATGAGATGCGCGGCGAATTGGTCGGACACCTCGGGCCGGTTCTTGGGATCGCATAAAATATCGCCGCGCGCGATATCGAGCTCATCGGCGAGCGTGAGTGTGACGGCATCGCCCGCCCTCGCTTGCCCAAGATCGCCATCGGCGGTGACGATGCGCGCGATCTTCGAGCGGCGGCCGGAGCCGGCGACAATGATTTCATCGCCCGGGCGCAAGGTGCCGCTCGCGACGGTGCCGGAAAAGCCGCGAAAGTCGAGATGCGGGCGGTTGACCCATTGGACGGCAAAGCGGAACGGCCGGCCGCCGCTATCTTCGGTGACATCGATGGTTTCGAGATAATCGACGAGCGAAGGGCCATCGTACCAAGGCGTGTTGGCGCTCTTTTGTGAAATATTGTCGCCGTGCCGCGCCGACACCGGAATCGGCATGATGGTCTTGAAGTTAAGGGCGGCGGCAAACGACCGGAAACCGGCGGCGATCTCTTCAAACCCCGCCCGGTCGAAGCCCGTCAAATCGATTTTGTTGACGGCGAGCACCACATGCCGGATTCCGGTGAGCGAGACGATCGCGGCATGGCGGCAGGTCTGGGTCAAGAGGCCCTTGCGGGCATCGACCAGCAGAATCGCGAGATCGGCGCCGGACGCGCCCGTCGCCATGTTGCGGGTATATTGTTCGTGGCCGGGCGTGTCGGCGATGATGAACGAGCGCCGCGGGGTCGAGACATAGCGATAGGCGACGTCGATCGTGATCCCTTGCTCGCGCTCGGCTTCAAGCCCATCGACGAGCAGCGCAAAGTCGATGTTATCGCCGTCGGTTCCATGCTTGCGGGAGTCGCGTTCGAGCGCCGCCATCTGATCGTCGAGGATGAGGCGCTGCTCATAGAGCAGACGGCCGATGAGCGTGGACTTCCCATCATCGACCGAGCCGCAGGTGAGCAATCGGAGGGTCGGACGCGCGGTTGATGTCACAAGCGGAGGCGGATCGGCATTGAGGGCATCGAACATCAGAAATAGCCCTCGCGCTTTTTCTTTTCCATTGAGCCGGATTCGTCGTGGTCGATCAGGCGGCCTTCCCGTTCCGATGTCGTCGAAGCGCGCATTTCGGCGATCACGTCGGGAAGACTCGCGGCGCGCGAGCGGATCGCGCCTGTCAGCGGATAACAGCCAAGCGTGCGAAAGCGGATGCTTTCCATGCGCGGGACCTCGCCAGGCAGCAAAGGCAGCCTTTCGTCATCGACCATAATGAGAGCGCCGTCGCGCTCGACGACAGGCCGCTCCTTGGCAAGATAAAGGGGCACGACGGGAATATCCTCGGCCAGGATATAGTCCCAGACATCGAGCTCCGTCCAGTTGGACAGAGGAAATACCCGCATCGATTCGCCCTGTTTGATCCTGGTGTTGAAGAGCTGCCAGAGTTCCGGGCGCTGATTGCGCGGATCCCAGGCATGCGCGGCGGAGCGGTGCGAGAAGACCCGTTCCTTGGCCCGGCTTTTTTCCTCATCGCGCCGGGCGCCGCCAAAAGCCGCGTCGAAACGCCAAAAATCGAGGGCCTGACGCAGACCTTCGGTCTTCATCACTTGTGTATGCACCGACGAGCCCGAGGCAACCGGCGAAACCCCGCGCTTCAGGCCTTCGTTGTTGACGTGCACGAGAAGCTCCATCCCCGTCCTTTTCGCGGCTTCGTCGCGAAAGGCGATCATCTCGCGAAATTTCCAAGTGGTATCGACATGCAGCAGCGGAAACGGCGGCTTTGACGGAAAGAAGGCCTTTTGCGCCAGATGCAGCATCACGCTCGAATCCTTGCCGATGGAATAGAGCATGACGGGGCGCTCGAACTCCGCGACCACCTCGCGCAGGATGAAGATCGACTCCGATTCGAGACGGCGCAGGTGCGGGGGGAGGGGATTTTTCACACATTATTCCTGTAGTATGCGGAAATCCACATAGAGACACGTTATTATTATGCCGTCTTAAGATTTGCAAGGCTCTCGCAAATGGCTCGGCGATTGGTGGCCGGCGCGGAGAATTTGATAGATCCTACGCAATTGCGGGGCAATTTTTTTGGAGCCGTTAAGGTCTTCAACGAGCGCGGGCGGGCGATTTCCCCTGTCACCGGCCGCCCTGTCAGAAACAAATCCCCTGCTGCCTATTCTCCGGCGACTCTCAATCCCTGACTTTGGCATGAGCAGCGGCGTCAGAAGGGGAACTTTGGCTCGGGCGCGGGTTTGAGGCGCAGCGGAAGCCCGGCGGCCATGAGCACCACCGCGCCGCACGCTTGCGCCAGCGCCTGGTTCAGCGAGCCCTGCGCGTCGCGGAAGGCGCGCGCCAGCGCATTGTCGGGCACGATCCCGCCCCCCACCTCATTCGAGACAAAGATCACCGGACCTTCGAGCCCGGCGATGCTTTGCGCGAGATGGCGTGTTGCGGCGGCCAGATCCGCATCTTGCAGGAGAAGGTTGCTGAGCCAAAGCGTCACGCAATCGACGACGGCGATGCGATCGGCGCGGGCTTCACGCCTGAGGGCCTCCGTCAGCGCGACGGGTTCTTCGACAAGCGCCCAGCGCGCATCTCGTGCCTGAGCGTGGCGGGCGATACGTTCGGCCATTTCGGCGTCAAACGCCTTCGCCGTCGCGATCAAGACGGGCTGGCGCCCGGAGGCTTCGGCAAGCTTTTGCGCATAGCGGCTTTTGCCCGAGCGCGCGCCGCCAAGGACGAGCAGGCT
This sequence comes from uncultured Alphaproteobacteria bacterium, assembly GCA_963784075.1. Lineage (GTDB taxonomy): Bacteria > Pseudomonadota > Alphaproteobacteria > Rhizobiales > Beijerinckiaceae > Methylocapsa. The sequence goes on from CAWAQW010000027.1 coordinate 63,942, forward strand.
CTTCGTTGGAATTGTCATGCTTTGCCCGGTGAGGGGTCTGAACGGATCAGGCTCTAGCGCCGCACCGTCTCAAAGCCAAGCGCTCCTCATGTCCGCCAGGGATGCGCCGGCAAATCGCTGACACCCACCGGCGCGACCCCGGCGAGCGCGACGGCGTGATCATTCTCGACTGAGCTTCCGCTGACGCCGATGGCGCCAATCAGCACGCCCTCCTTGTCGACGATGGGCAGGCCGCCGGGAAAGGTAATCAGTCCGTCGTTGGAATGTTCGATGCCGAAGAGCGAGCCGCCCGGCTGCGACAGTTTGCCGATTTGCCCGGTGGGCATGCCAAAGAAGACCGCCGTCTTGGCTTTCTTGATGGCAATATCGATACTGCCAACCCAGGCGTCGTCCATGCGGTGGAACGCCTTAAGATTTGCTCCCGAGTCGACGATGGCGATGCACATTTCCGTGCCAAGTTCGAGGGCGCGCTTGCGGGCAGCCTCGATGGCGACTTCGGCCTCGGCGATTGTCACATGCATGATTGTCTCTCCCTCGACGTTTTCCCGGCTTACGCCGTCATTGGCAACTCGATGATCTTGGCGCCTGATCGCGCCGCAGACCCGATGGCGAATTCACGGCCGCCCGTCCCCAAACCGATCACCTTCTCAATACGTCAGGACGAATTCGGCGCCCATAATTGCCGCGGCACTGTCAATGTCTAGGACATGAGCTTGAGGGCTTTAACACCAATGAGTGCGATGAAAAAGGCGATAACCCTTATCGAGGCGATCGTTTGCAACACACAGCGACGGAAAAAAGCTGTCCTGGACAGTCTGGCGCGCGGATGGCCTTGACGGAACGCCCGTCTCAAGGGGATTGGGGTCAGGGCAGGGCGCTTTTTTTGGTGAGGAGTGGATCGGCCACGCAACCACTTCTCCGCGCGCCAGCCGCGCAGAGACATAAATACGGCCCGAGCGAGGCGTATCGCTGGCCGCCGCCGGTATTGAGCTCAAGCCTTGCGGCTGGTCAATCGGCGTTCATCAGGTCAAGGCGAATGCGTAGTGGAGACGTCGCACGTCTCCGGGGTAGCGCCGCCCGGAAAAAACGTCAGCCGTGCGCAGATCGGAAACGCTTAGCTGGCCGCCATCTCTTTCGTGGCGATCGCGCGCTTGATCGCCAGCGCGCCCTTTGACAGATCGGCGTCGCTCGCCTTGCTCAGAAAAGCGTCAAGGCCGCCGCGATGTTCGACCGAGCGCAACGCCGCTGCCGTGACGCGCAGACGGAACTTCCTCTGCAAGCTGTCGGAAATCAGCGTCACATTGCAGAGATTTGGCAAAAACCGCGTCCGCGTCTTGTGATTGGAATGGCTGACCAAATTGCCGGTCTGCACGGCCTTTCCAGTCAATTCGCAACGGCGGGACATCGCATTTCCTCGGTCTGATCCAGTGGGTCAATGGCTCGCCCCGGCCGGGCCAAAGGCCTTTGCCTCATCTTCCCTCGTGGGTTTGGGGAGCCGGTGTCTCATAGGCCAGGGGTTGGGAGGCGTCAAGGCCGGGCTGCGGGGAAAATCAAATGGCCGCCGCGCACTCCGCCATCCTCGCGGGGGCGGCATACAACATCATTCGGCCGCGGCGGGCCGCGTAGCGCGGCGCACAGAGGCGGGAAGGGCGCCAGAGCAAGCCGCGCAGCTGCGGCATTGACGCCATGCTAAGCGTTTTCTCGCATTGACGCCGCCGAAAGCTGTGGCGCGGGTTAAAACAGCGTTAACCGCACCTTGTTAATTTGCGGCCATCGCGTGGGTCCGCACGTCAAACCCCATGGTTTCGTCTGACGTTCATGGTGAACCCGGGTTGCGCTCTCGCGGATCGCATTCGTCCCGCCAGCGCGGCCAAGAACGCGGCCAGGCGAGGGACAATTCAAATGGCGGCGGCGGGACGGAGGCGGCAAGACCGAATGCGGACAACCAGCCATTTTTCAACCTTCGGCCATATTCCAGAGTCCTTGCGCGCTTTTGTCCTGCGCCGCGGCGCCGAACTTGCCGGCCTTGGCCTTGTCGGGGGGGCGGCGGCGATCGCATTGGCGCTTTCGTCCTGGTCCGTCGAGGATCCGAGCTTTAACCATGCGGCTCCAGGGCCCGTGCGCAATCTCCTCGGCGCACCGGGGGCTGTTGCCGCCGACCTCATCATGCAACTGCTCGGCATATCAGCTATCGCGTTCCTGGCGCCATTGTGCTTCTGGGGCTGGCGGCTCATCGCCGTGCGCCGCCTCGAACGGGTGAAAGCCCGGCTGCTGCTCTGGCTGGCTGGCGGGTTCCTCGCCGCGGGGCTCGCCTCTCTGCTGCCGGTCACCACCCGTTGGCCATTGCCTACCGGCCTTGGTGGTGTTGCCGGCGATGCCATTCTCGCGATTCCGAACCGGCTGCTCGCCGGACATGGCGCCGCGATGCTCATCTTTGCGGCCCTATTGGCAGGCGGGGCGATTCTTTGCCTTTCGGCCAGCATCAGCCTGCGCAACTACACGGGCGATGAATTGGGCGAGGATGGGGATGACCCGCTGCCGGAGCGGCCCGCCGCACCGGCGCCGGAAGAAAGAGACGCGGCGGGCGAGCCCGGCGCCGCCCTGATCCTGCTCGGCGCCCTCTTTCATGCCGGGCTCAGCCTCAAAGCCGCCGTGGCGCGCCAGATCGCGCGCCGCCGCCAATCGCAACCGGCCCAACCGGCCGCATGGCCCGCCGCGCAACGCGCGCATGAAAGCGCCTTCGAGCGGGCCCCTCTCGATCTTGCCGCGGAGCCGCTGCAATGGCCGCCACCCGAGCCAGAGGAATCCAGTTTCGACCCGAGCGCCTATGCGCCCCCGGCGGCGCGGCAAGCGCGCGGGACGGCACCGGCGCAAAAGCAGGGGGTTGAATTCTATGCGCCGCGCCGCGTCATCGCGCCGGCGGCGGCCGCCCTGAAACCTGGAACGCGCGCGCTCAAGGAGACGCAGCCCACCATTCTCGACCGGCTGGCGCGGCAAGACTATTTTTTTCCGCCGCTGCATATTCTCGCCGAGCCGAGAAATTCGGCGGCGAACATGCTGTCCGAGGACGCCCTCAGCCAGAACGCCCGGCTGCTCGAAGGGGTGCTCGAGGATTTCGGCGTCAAGGGCGAGATCGTTCATGTGCGGCCAGGTCCGGTGGTCACGCTCTATGAGCTCGAGCCCGCGCCCGGCATCAAATCCTCACGAGTTATCGGTCTTGCGGACGATATCGCCCGCTCGATGTCGGCCCTTTCGGCCCGCGTCGCCGTGGTTCAGGGGCGCAACGCCATCGGCATCGAATTGCCGAACCAGCGCCGCGAGACCGTTTTTCTGCGCGAATTGCTGGGGTCCCAGGATTTCGAGAAAACCAAACACCGGCTGGCGATCGCGCTTGGCAAGACGATCGGCGGCGAGCCGATCATCGTCGATCTCGCGCGCATGCCGCATCTTCTCGTCGCCGGCACGACCGGCTCCGGCAAGTCGGTGGCCATCAACACCATGATCTTGTCGCTGCTCTACCGGCTGAAGCCGCAGGAGTGCCGCCTCATCATGGTCGATCCGAAAATGCTGGAGCTGTCGGTCTATGACGGCATCCCGCACTTGCTGACGCCGGTCGTGACCGACCCAAAGAAAGCCGTGGTCGCGCTGAAATGGGCGGTCCGCGAGATGGAGGACCGCTACAAGAAAATGTCAAAACTCGGCGTGCGCAATATCGAGGGGTTTAACGCCCGCGTCGCCGAGGCCGCCGCCAAGGGCGAGACACTGACGCGGACGGTGCAGACCGGCTATGACCGCGAGACGGGCGAGGCCATTTACGAGCAAGAATCGATGCAGCTTTCGGTCTTGCCGTTCATCGTGGTCATCGTCGACGAAATGGCCGATCTCATGATGGTCGCGGGCAAGGACATCGAAGGCGCGATCCAGCGGCTGGCCCAAATGGCGCGCGCGGCGGGGATTCACCTCATCATGGCGACGCAAAGACCGTCTGTCGATGTCATCACCGGCACGATCAAGGCGAATTTTCCAACCCGCATTTCGTTTCAGGTGACCTCCAAGATCGACAGCCGCACCATTTTGGGCGAGCAGGGCGCCGAGCAGCTCCTCGGCCAGGGCGATATGCTGTACATGGCGGGCGGCGGGCGCATTTCGCGCGTGCACGGGCCTTTCGTCGCCGACGGCGAAGTCGAAAAGATCGTCGCCCATCTGAAGACTCAAGGGCAGCCGGAATATCTCGACGCCATCACCAGCGAGGACGATGCCGGCGACGCTGGCGAGAGCGACGGCCCGGCGGCGGGCAGCATGGACGCCGAGGAAGCGGGCGATCTTTATGACCGTGCCGTCGCCATCGTTCTCCGCGACCGGAAATGCTCGACAAGCTATATTCAGCGCCGCCTGTCCGTCGGCTATAACAAAGCCGCGTCGCTGGTCGAGCGGATGGAACAGGAGGGCGTCGTCGGCGCGCCCAATCATTCCGGAAAAAGAGCGATTTTGGTTGGCGGCGGCATCGACCGCGGCGCGTTCGACGTGGCGGTCGAGGGATAATATCGCGCTCTTCGCCGCATCGTCCCGGCGGCCATTCCGCAATTGGGGAAAATTAATGCGCTGGGTTCCCCGCCGGGCCTGCCAAAAAGAACCGCAGCATTTCCCGGGAAGCGTCCGGCCCTTGCGGGTCCGTGTATGAACCGTCCGGACGGCCGCCCGACCACGCGTGCCCGAGGCCTTCGATCGCCCAATATTCCACATGGGGTGCGCCGCGCGCGTCGGTGATCAGGGTGCGGGTATAAGCGCGGCCGCCCGCAGGCCGCTCTGTCGCGTCTCCTTTGCAGAGCCAGAAACCGCCATGCGAGCGTCGGCAACAATCCTTTCGGCGTTCGAGGGATGCACGGTTTGATCCGACGCACCATGAAAAACAATGGCGCGAACGCGGCTTTTCGCGTTCTTGGTGTCGATCCTCCGTGGCGCTTGCACGGGGGGTGCCCTTCATGGCGGCAAAGGCGGAAGCGAGGTCGGTGGCGCTTCCATAAGCGAGGCCGGAGTGAATTCCCGCGGCGGCATAGAGCTCCGGATAGGTGGCGCTCATCACCGCCGCCATGGCGCCGCCGGCGGAAAGGCCCGCCACATAGACCCGCCGGGCGTCGATATCGTGCTCGCCCATGAGGGCGCGGGTCAACCCGGCGATGATGCTCGGCTCTCCCGCGTCACGCAGCTGATCCGCGCGCTGAAACCAGTTCCAGCAGGCGGAATGATTGGCGCTCATTTTCTGCCCCGGATAGGCAACGATGAAGCCATGCTCTTCCGCAAGCCCATTCATGCCGGTTCCGAGCGCGAAATCATCGGGGTTTTGCGTGCAGCCGTGGAGCATGACAATCAACGGGCGCTTCCCGCCAAATTCACGGCTTGGAATATAGAGCTTATAGTCCCGCGAACCTGCCGCTGAGGTGAAGCTTCGCGCGAGATATTGGGCCCCATCGGGCACCGGCGGGGCTTTGCGCAATTTCACGAATGGCGCCGGGGTGAGGCCGGGAAGATCGCCCTGGCGGAGCAGGGTCAAAACCTCTCCCAGGGGTTTTTTCGCCCGCGTGGCGGGGGCGTGTTGAGGCGCGGCATCCGGCCCGCCCGCGCTCGCAAGTCTGCTGTCTCGCCGGGGCTCATCGAACGCTCCCGGAGCCTCGGGGAGATTGGCTTTCAGCTCGGCCGGCCGGGACCTTTCGGGCGCCCGCTCGTCCAGGGGAGGGGCGTGACCTTTTCCCAAGAGGGCACGCTTGATCAGCCGCGCCGCCTCAACGACTTTTTGCTCACGCGTCAGTTGCGTGGCGAGCTGCATTGCTGTGTTGAAGACGGTTTTCATGCGGCTCTCCTTCTGGAAAAGCGATGACCCTTTGATCACCCATGCGGTCAGCGAGCGCCGCCTTGACAGCGGTGCTCGCCTGAAAAGCGCCAAGCACGGTGATGGATTCGATGGTTGCAAGCGCGAGTTCGGGGGGGCACGTCCTCGGCGATGGCCGCAAGTCCGACGACTTGGATGCGCAACTTGCCGCCGGCGGCCCTCACCGCCTCCAAATCTTCACGGCTGTAGCGCCGCAAGCCGAGTTCGAGGGTGTTCCGCGTGATCGACTGCTTGACCGTATCGGTGTGAGCCGCGAGCTGGTTGCGGATCGCCGTCCGGATGAAATCGGTGCGATTGGAGTAAAAACCCTCATGCACCAGCAGATCGATATGCCCAAGATCGACGAATCCGAGGTTGATCGTGATTTTCTCGGTCTCGCCGGACTTGTCCCGCAAACGATGGACTGTTTCAGCGGCCATGGCCCTTCCTATTCATACCATCCATTGGATGGAGGTATTATAGACCATTGCAATAGGAGAATTGCGGCAAGCGGCGATCAGCGTCACACGCCTCTTCTGGAGGCTGGATGGATCGCTGAGCTTGGTTGCTTTGGGGCGGCGCGCGGAAGGGGATCGCGGCCGCGAAACGATGAGATGTGGCCCTGAGCAGGCATCGAATTAGGCCATTATCTCTTTGATATTGCTTTCCTCAGTGTTTACAGGAAGCCAGCGAGGCCAACAGAAAGGCCAACAATTTTTTTCGCGCCTCCCTTTTGTTTCAGCGTCCAAGGCTGAGACCGGATTGAACCTCCTTCCGCCCTTTCTCGCTAAGTACTCAGAAGCGAAAATCGCTTGCGAGCAGGCCGAATTTCAGCGCCACCGCCTGCATGGATCGCCCTACTAACTGGTCATGCTTCGTACTCAGCCGGTCGAACGTACGCCAGCGCATCCATTTCGGCTTGCCGCCATCGCCGTAGAGAATGCCAGCTCCCACCCCAGCCGCGCCCGAAGCTTGTCAGCCCGATTTGCAGCACGTCCGCCTGCATCCTCGCGTGAACTGGGGTAGGCGAGCTGATGGCAGTGCCGACAGGCGAAAATGCCGCCGCCATAGAGGATCGCCACGCGCCGCCCGCAGCCGACTGCCGGGCAAATGAACCAGGGACGCAAGCCCAAATTGCACGGTGTTCGCTCGATGCGCACGGGGTACTGTTCGTCCTTCCATCCCCACCGCCGCTGCGATGCCAGTAGATCAGGATCACGCTGTCTTGCTCAGCCCGCATCTGGATTGATGCCACGGTTTCACCGTCGCGCATCCATTGCCATCCGCCCCAATAGCCCGGCCTCAGCACACCCTCCCGCCCCCAGCGCCGCACGTCCAGAGTGTAGCAATCGTCCGTCGTGGACTTCGGGCCGTAGCGCCAGCGCTTCCCGCTACCCCGTCCGCCCATCGGATTTTCCCGTAACCAATTGGAGAACTGACATATTCAGGATCTCGATAGAATCCGCTGAAAGTCTTGTCCCGTCTGGGGCGCCGGTTTCTGGCGCGGTTGATTTCTGCGCCTCCAGTGCCTGCAATTCGCCCGCGATTAGCTCGTGCATGGCGTCCTCGAAGTCGTCATCTGTACTGAATAACGGGTACTTCACGCGATCTATGTGTGGCTTAGCCAGTCTCTCCGCTACCGGATCGCGACCGGAGAGTTGCTGCACTACGACCGTCAGCGGGGCCGGTGCGGTCGCGCCCGGCTCTTTACGACATATGTGGACGGCCCCGGTTGACAAGCAATTTTTTGACGTTGCAAACGTTGGGTCGGCCTGCGGTCATATGTCCGGCCTGTTGCGGGGAGCTTGAGTCCGCTGGCCCTGATGAGGTCCGACGGCGAAGGTTCCTATCAAAGGCACGAGCTCTGACGCTCCTGTCGTAAAACGGAGTATCCTTCGTCTTCGGTGTCCCCCCGCGTCGTTCATCACGTCTACTTCGCGCTTGCCAAACTCGAACGCGCCGAATTCTTCCTAAAGAATTCGGCTCCCGCGATGGTCTCTATGCCTTCGCGAACGTCTCTATACGAAAGGCCTCGCCCGTTGTCATGATCGCCCATATGGTCTGGGCAAGCTTGTTGGCGAGTGCCACCGTCACGAGTCTTGCGGGCCTGCGCGCTAGAAGTGCGACGACCCAATCGCGCAACGCCCCTTTGCGTTTGCCGATCACGTTCAGCAACGACGTCGCGCCCAGCACCAAGAGCCGCCTGATATAGCCGTTGCCCTTTTTGGTGATGGAGCCAAGCTTTTCCTTGCCGCCGCTGGAGTTTTGCCGAGGCGTTGATCCGAGCCAGGCGGAAAAGTCGCGCCCCGACTTGAAAACGTTCGGATCCGGCACGCTGGCGACGATCGCCGAAGCCGTGATCTTTCCAATGCCGGGAATGCCCGCCAGCAATCGGCTGGTCTCATTTTGGGCATGGGCGCTCGCGATCCGGCGGTCGAGATCGGCAACGGAAGTGTCAATTGCTTCGAGATGTTGGACAAAAACCCTTAGAGCCGCCAGGGCAGCTGCTGGAAGAGTTGCGTCATTCTCGGCTTTTTCGATCAGTTCATCGACGCGTCCGATCCCCTTTGCGGCGACGATGCCGAACTCCGCAAGGTGCCCACGTAGAGCGTTGACGCTCATCGTCTGCTGCTTGATCAAAAGCTCACGCGTCTTATGCAGCATCAATGTCGCTTGGCTCTCTTCGCTCTTGACCGGAACGAACCGCATGCCGGGCCGTGACATGGCCTCGCAGACCGCTGCCGCGTCGGCCGCGTCGTTCTTACCGCGTTTGACATAGGGCTTGACGTAAATAGGCGGGATAAGTCGCACGTCGTGACCCATCGCCAAAAGTTCGCGCGCCCAATAATGCGATGAAGCGCAGGCCTCCATGCCGACAAAGCATGGTTCAATCTCGGAAAAGAACTTACGCATTGCTTGGCGACTCAGTTTACGCGTCCTCACTCGCCCGTCTTCACTCTCCAGCGCATGAACCTGAAAATGGTTCTTGCCGAGATCAATACCGATTCTGATAAATTTATTCATGGACGGTCTTCCTCTTTTGTGGCGCTCCAGCGGCCACCCTTGGCACTTTGATGGCGCCGAGTGGGGCCGTCCACACCATCAAAGGCGGCGAACTGGCGTTGCAAGAGATCAGCCGCAAGAAGCCAGTGCTGAAAAACCGCGTCGCACAGGAGATCGAAGACGCCATCGTGGCGGTTGCCATCGAGCAGCCGGCTTTTGGCCAGGTCCGCGTCGCCAACGAGCTGAGGAAGCGCGGGCTCACGGTCTCGCCCGCCGGCGTGCGTTGCGTATGGCAGCGTCATGACCTCGAGACCATGAACAAGCGGCTCAAAGCCCTGGAGGCCAAGAGCGCCCAGGAAGGCCTGGTCCTGACCGAGGCCCAGCTCGTCGCGCTGGAAAAGGCCAAGACCGAGAAGGAGGCCCATGGCGAATTTGAGAGCGAGCATCCGGGCTACTGCGGCGCCCAGGACACGTTCTATGTTGGCAATCTGAAGGGGGTCGGGCGCGTCTACCAGCAAACCTTCATCGACACCTACGCCAAGGTTGCTTGCGCCAAGCTCTATGATCGCAAGACGCCGATCATGGCGGCCGATCTTTTGAACGACCGCGTGATCCCCTTCTTCGACAGTCATGAGGTTAAGCTGCTACGCATGCTGACCGACCGCGGGAGCGAGTACTGCGGCAATCCAGAGAGGCACGAGTATGAGCTCTATCTCGCGATCGAGGACATCGATCACTCGCGCACCAAGACGAAGAGCCCGCAGACCAACGGTATCTGCGAGCGCTTCCACAAGACCGTGCTCAATGAGTTTTACCGCGTCGCGTTCCGCAAAAAGGTGTACCGTTCCATTGACGAGCTGCAGGCCGATCTTGATGTGTGGGTCCGCGATACAACGAGTCGCGGCCGCATCAAGGCCGCTGGTGCTTCGGCAAAACGCCGATGCAAACGTTCCTTGACGCAATGCCGATGGCGAAGGAGAAAATGATCGCCGCCTAACAACACCGGACACCAAAACCCGATCGCTTAACCAGGCACTGTCTGTCAGATCGAGTCTCGGCTAATACAGATCAGGACCTTGCACGGCAGGTTGCCCAGCAGTTGATGGCGAAAGATGCCTTGACCGCCCATGCGCGCGATGAACTTGGGATTTCGGAAGTCACCACCGCGCGTCCTGTGCAAGCCGCACTGACATCGGCCTCGTCGTTTTCGGTAGGTGCGGCCATGCCCTTGCTCATGGTTGTCGTATCGCCCGCCGGAACGCTTGTCCTCACTGTGTCTGCTGCGTCTTCGGGCTTTCTCGCTCTTCTGGGTGCGATTGGGGCAAGAGCAGGCGGTGCAAACCTTCCGCGCGCCCACACACAGCCCGCGTGACATTCTGGGGCGCGTTGGCGATGGCTCTCACCGCCGGTATCGGGAAAGTTTTCGGCACAGTTGTCTGAAGATTGGGACTGCGCAAAAGCTATGGAACAAAGGCATGTCAATAGCAAATGCTCACACGCACGCCCCTCCAACCGTCCGAGATCTCGGCCCGGCCTTCAGATGGGCGGTCGCACTCAGTGTGAGCTATTATATGTGTTGATCGAGACTGTAGCCGGAGTTTAAGATCGACGCGCGAATTTCCAAGACTCAACTGGGTCAAGGTCACATGATCCAGAAAGGCTGGCATCACAGGATCGCGGAACGACACCGCATTGGCTTCATGACGCAGCTCCATGCCAAGACAGGCTTCTAGAAAGGCAAAGGGCGCGGCCGAGGCCCAGGCTTGCGGCGCGCAAGCAACGGGATATGCCGTCGGGCCGCGGTGACGTTTGCGTATAAAGCCGCAAAAAAACACTTCCGGTAGACGGCGCAATTCCTGGTACGCCGCCGCTTCGAACATTGCGGAGAAGACCTGGGCCGCATGACTGGCGAGACCGTAACGCGCGAAGCCGAGCGCGATCATCGCATTGTCGTGCGGCCAGATCGAGCCGTTGTGATAGGAAATCGGATTGAACCGCGCTTCGCCGCTCGCGACCGTTCTAATCCCCCAACCAGTGAAGGAATCCGGGCCAAGCAATGTCTCGGCGACGCGCGCCGCGAGCCCTGGCGCCCGATCCCGGTAAATAGCGCGTGGCCTGTATTCGACGTCCGGACCCGGCATGGATTCTTGTCGCCGTCGAGCGTCAACGCAAAGGTTCCGATATCCTCGCACCAAAAGGCCGCGTCGAAGTTCTTTTGCAGAACTTGCGCCTCGCCGTGCAATTTGGTTTCCAATTCATACTCGCCCATACGATGCGCGAGTTTTGCAGCATGCGCCTTTGCGGCAAATACATAGCCTTGCACCTTACAAAGCGCGATAGGCCCACGCGCCAATGCACCATCGGCGTGAAAGATCGAAGTCGTAGGAGTCCTTCCAGCCTTGATTGACGAGACCGGTTTCAGTCTGCCGCGCGTATTCGACAAAGCCGTCCCCATCCGCGTCGCCAAACGTGTCGATCCATAGCAAAGCCGCCTTGATATTCGGCCAGATCGCTTTGATCGTTCCAATGTCGCCGGTCCGGTCGAAATACATGCCAGCCAGCATGACAAAGAGCGGCGTTGAATCGACGGTCCCAAAATAGAGTCCGTGCTATACTAGGGGATTCCCGCATAGGGATAAATCCCATGGCGGGTCTGCGTCATCAGCATATAGAGATCGGCGGTGGAGCGCCGGCAGACTTCATTGAAAAGCTCGTTCGAACTTTCGATCGTCGCGATGCCGGTTGCAGCGCCCCTGATGGCGCGCCGCCTCGCCCGGAAAGCATGTCCGAAAGAATCGCACTGCGGCGTGTTCCTGTCCTCGCAAAGAACCGACACGAAGAGCGACTGGCGGCCATTGGGAGCGAGCTCGAAGTCGAGCGTCGCACGATTCGTCTCAAGACGGGAAGGTGGCGGCCAGAACCGCAATTCCGTCCTGCGCTTTAAATTGTCGAGCCCCTCGTAATAGAATTCAACGCCGTCCTCGGTTACCCCCGATATGCAGGTGCCGCGCCGTTCGCGTGAGGATCCGCGAACCTCGAAAAGATCACGAAAAATCGGCGCCAAACGCAATCTCTATGCGAAAATGCCGAGTGCTATCGGCGTAATTGCGAAAACCGATCCTCTCATAGCAGACCGCCTGCCAAAGAAATTTGGTGCGCTCGATCGCAATTGTGTCGCGCGGCAGCGAAATGAGGCCGTCTGCATGCACATCGGGATTGGCAAGATTGACCGAGAGAGCGGCATTGTCGTCCTCAACGACCGAGCTCAACAGCAACGGCCGTTTGCCCTCGAACCGAAGTCCATACCAAGACAAAAAGCGCGTATCGTTGAAATAAAGCCCTCCGGGTCCGCCGCCGATGACGCCAATGTCGCCGTAATCGTCAAAGACCGCAAACGCATCGCCATGTTTCAGGCTCCGCAGCCGAGAGACCCTTGGACTTCGATATAATGCTCAGGGAGCTCTATCGCCGCGTCCATGACGCTCTCAATGCGACGCACCGTCTCAAGCGTGTTGCCAACGATGTCCGTTCTCCATGAAAGTGGAGTTTCAGATGCGAAGGGTAGGAGCTATGCTATCGGCCGCCTGAAGCTGATGGGCTGCCAGTCCGTTGACCAGCTGAGCCCTGACAACTTGAGATTCAGATGAGCGAAAGCGAGCCTGAACGGATGACGAATCCGCTCCCTCGAAGTATGCCTTTTGGCCGAGGTGGCTTTGTTGCATGGATGCTCGTGAGCTCGTGAGTGAGGATTGCCCCGTGCGATGAGTATCAGGCGACGCGCACGCAGATTGGACGTCCGAGTCCCAACATTCGGTTAAGTGCCTTGACCGCAATTTTGACCTCACACACGCGACGTGCGTCTTCACGTGAATGCAATGCGTCCCCAATCACGCGCTTGTAGCGGCCGATCTCCGCTTCGACTTTCGAACGCCGATCGTAGCCGGATGTTTTCTGGCAAATTATGCGCCCATGTTCATCGATCGAACGAATGTGTGTGTCATCGCGCAATTGGGCAAGGAAGTCTTATACCAATTCTCGGAGAGGATGACTGGCGTTGAATTTCATCACCAAATCCCGCACGATATCCAGCGTCACCCCCCCGATCTTAGCAGCCTTGGTGCGTCGCCCCATCATAGATCGAAGCCAGAGCTAAAAGACGCCGCGCCTGCGGCCCATCCTTCGTTTTGCGCGCAAAACTGCGCAACTGCGTCGCATCAAAATCAGCGCGGAGCGGAACCGGCATGGCGAATCTCCTCGTTCGCCATGTTAAATCAAATTTCCGCTGATTTCGGTCAAAAACATCTGAGGACCTTTGGGCAAACTCAGTAAAGCCAGACCCAGAGGAGCCGGTCGGTGGAGAAGAGCCGAAGCTGACCAGGGCGTTGCCGCCGCAGGACGGTCACCTGATGTCGCAGGACGACGAGCTCAAGCTCCAGTGAGGCGCGGCGGCCAACACGGAATGAGAGCGGGGAAGCGAGGGCGGAAAGAATTGTAATCATGCCCACGACGGTATGGCGGTGGCGCGAAAATCTCTAGACTTTTTCGACCTTTCGGAGCTTTGAGCAAGCACAGGCTCTCTTTCAGTACTTTCAGTACTTTCGATCGCCTCTTTTTCGCCAGTGTGTCTATATGATCACGCCGAGCGTTGTGAATGCCTTCCTGATCGTCAAGCCGGAGACGGTTATCCGATGGCATCGTGCCGGCTTTCGCTTGTTCTGGCGATGGAAGTCGAGATCTTCATAGGGAACGGCTGAGTGGCTCGATCCGGCGGGAATTTCTTGATCATTCAGCGGCACCTTCGCCACATACTCCTCTTGTATATGGAGTATTACAATGGCGCGAGAACACATCTATCCCTGAACAAGAATGCGCCGGTACCGCGGGCTGTTCAGGCCGTCGGGCGCATTCTTCCGACACCCATGCTCGGCGGATTACACCATCATTATGTTCGGATTTGATTTCCGAAAGATACCGTGTTTGAGCGCAAGATGAAAATATTGCGGACACCGCGATCGCCAGCTGTCTCGATCGTTGGCATGAGGATGTTGGAACGGGAGACAGCCATCAAGCCCACGCGCTAAAGCGCGCCCCTGACGGGCTACGGGGCTTGACAACCGTCTCCCGTTCCAACTTGGGCTCACCATGCAATCGACGCCAGGCTGTGGCGCGGCTGTGGCGCGACACGCCGGATCATTTATACACAGCCATCGCCGGGTCGAATTCTTTGCCGGTCTTCAGCACGCCGAAGCAAAGCACCAGCAGCTTGCGCATGGCGGCAATCACAATCTGCTTTCCTTTGAGACGCCCCCGCGCCTTGAGGCGACCGACCAAAGCAATGACCGCTGGGTTGTAACGCATCGCCGACAAAGCCGGCATGTACAGGGCCGTCCGGGCACAGCATTGCCAATTTTGGAGATCCGCACGGGCCGGTTGACCGAGGTTCCAGACTGATGTTGCTGCGGAGTCAACCCCGCGTAGGCAGCGACCGCGGCGCTGGAGCCGAGGATATCGGGACCCGGCAATTCGGCCAGAACGATGCCAGCCAGGGCTTCTCCAACACCGTTGATGCTGACCAATAAGTCGCGTTTGGCGGACAGCTCCAGGTCGTTGTCGATTGTCTCCGCGATGGCTTGGTCGACCACCTTAAGCTGGGAGGTAAAATGCTGGATTGTGGTCTCCGCCAGCGACAGTGCCATGTCATCCGCCAATGCCGCTACCGCGGCGATTCTTCCATTCCGTCAGGCCGGCGACTGTGCCAGCGCGGAGTGTCTGCAGTTCGCAGTTCGCACAAACGCCGCATCTGGCGACGGCGGGGTCCAGGGACGGGGCTTGAACAGTTCAGCGTATTTCACGGATACGCACCGCATCGACTTGGTTTTGTTGCGCCCCAACTTCGTCCGCGCAAAGTTGCGGATCTGAGCTGGATTGACGATGCTCACGACGTAGCCTGCCTCATGGAGTGCGAGCGCGATGCCCAGGCCGTAGCGTCTAGTTGCCTCCAGACAGGCGTGAACCCGTCCGATTTTGTGCTCGCCGAGCCAGGCAATCAGCTGATGCCAACCATCGGACGAATTGGTGAAGCTCTTGGAGCGCACCTTTGTACCAGCCCCGAGGCTAGCGTCGAATGTGTTCTTGGAAACGTCAATACCCAGTACAGCGTCAGTCATTTTAAGGCTTTCTCTTCGGATCCTCGCAGCAACGGCTCCGCATCGATCAACCTTGTACACAGGATCTGCGTCCGAACGCGTCCCAGGATACCGTCCAGCCTAAACAGCGGAGCTTTGAAAAGCGGGGCCGAATCTGTCGGTCGGGCTCGGTCGCCAAAGGGACAGCGCAGGCTCACCGCTTTTCTCGCCATCCAGCAGAATGATCAATTGCCGGACATTCGCAACGTACAAGGGACAGGCACCTGCGCCACGTACTCCTCTCATATATGCAGTATTACAATGAGGCCCGGACACATCTCTCTCTGAACAAGGATGCGCCAGTGCCGCGGGCTGTTCAGGCCGTCGGGTGCATCCTCCCGACACCCATTGTCGTGGGATTACACCATCAGTATGTTCGGATTTGGTTTCCGACAGCGACACGGGTCGCATCGCCTCGGTGCGATGCGACCCTCGAGTGCGAGAATCTACTAATATCTCAAGCAAACAGATGACTACTCAAGCAGCGTAGCGCACATGCTTTGCGTGGAAGTATGACTTGACCCGGTTGGGGCGTTTCTGGATCGATTTGAGGATCGACGAGGTAGTGGTGACGAGGTCGTCAGGGGGCTTGGCACGCGGCTTGTTCTTGATCGTCTGCTTCAAATCGTTGTTGAGATATTCATCCGGGTTGTGTTCCGGCGCGTAGGCCGGGAGGTAGAATATCTCGATCTCGTCCTTGTGTTGCGCCAGCCATTCCTGGACGGCCTTGGCGTGATGGACGCGCAGATTGTCGACGATCAGAAAGACCTTTTGTTTCGCGTCCTTGATGAGACGCTTCAGAAAATCGATGAAGATCGCCACGTTCAGCGCACCCTTGTAGAGCTTGAACCGCATGAGGCCGCGATTGCTCACGGCAGCGATCATGCTCGTCGAGAACTTCTGCGCGGTCTGCGTCAGGACCGGCGTCTGTCCTTTCGGCGCGTAACCTCGTCCTATCTGATCCTGGTTGCAAATACCCGTCTCGTCGCTCCAGTAGATCGCCGCCTTCTCGCGCTTCGCCCGCGCCGCGATCGACGGGTAGTCATGCTCCAGCCAGGCCGCGATCTTTTGCGGATCGCGCTGCGTCGCGCGGGTCAAAGGTTTCTGCGCGGAAAACCCCCAACGCTTCAGATAGAGCTGCATCGTCGAAAGGCCGAGCGTCTTGCCGAACTTCTTGTAGATCAGCTCCCGCACCGCCTGAGCCGTCCACAGCGCGAAGGGCAATTGCATCTGGTCAGGGCATTTGTTCGCAATCCAGCCCTGCACGCGCCGCGCTTCAGAAGCTGTCAGCATAAGCTGATCGCCAACACGCCGCCCGCGCTTTCCTCTCACGAGCCCGGACGTGCCGTCGCGCCGGAATGCGCCACACCAACGGCTGACCGTCCCGCGATGCACTCCGACAGCCCGCGCCGCCTCCATGTGCGTCGCGCCCTTCTCGACAAGAAGCACAGCGCGTCGGCGAAGAGCTTCCTGCGTCCTTTGATCCAGTTTGCGGGCATCGCCAAGCTGCATTCATACAGACTATCAGATGTTCTTCACGATGTCATCTGTTTATTTGGGATATTAGTAGACAGCAGAATCACTGCTTATTGATCCAGTCGTCGACGTGCTCGCGGGTCGCATCCTTATCAAGGCCGTAGCGTTCCTGGATTTTGCCTTCAAGTTGTTCGTGCTTTCCGGCGATCTTATCGAGATCGTCATCCGTAAGATTGCCCCATTGCTCCTTGATCTTGCCCTTTAATTGCTTCCAGTTTCCTTCAACGCGATTCCAATCCATAGCAATTCCTTTCCCTAAAACCCGTCACGTATTGCCGTTGGGGTGAAACAGTTCCACGGTCGCATCGATCAACAAAAAGTAAATCAAGCGGCGTGTTAGCCGCCGTTTTTATTGGACTCGAAGCTTGGCTTTGCTTTTGGATTAGCGCTGTCCGACATCAGCACATATGACCCAGATTGGGCGACCTTTGTCACGTTCGTTGGTTTTACTTTAGGGGCGGTACGTCGGCCAGCGCGCCGATTTGATCGGTCAAGCCAATGTCGAGGCGCATGGCAATAGGATCGAGATCGCCTATCGCGCCCATGTCCCGACGAAGGATGGCAAATGGATGCTGCCAAGACTGCGCGCCAAGCGCGCAGGCGCCTGACGGAGTCACCGGCAGATCATGGAATATCGTCGGCTTAGATCACTACAATTACACTATAACCGCGATGCGCCCCAACGCCGGAAAATGCCTTTTCAATCGCACATAACACGTCTCGCACTGATCCGCGATGGAGCGGCATAGGCCATGAGCTGGCGCGGGTTTGAGAAGCGTGTAAAGTCGCCGACTTCAGCGACCAGCACCACGGCATTGATCAGCGCGATTCCCCGCATCGCCTGCAAGGCGTCGACAACTGGGCGAAGAGTCCATTCGGGGAGGAGGCCGAAGATCTGTTCCTCGATCCGCTTGAGGCGCCGTTCCGCATCAATGACGGCATCGCCATAGTCCTGAAAGGCGATCTGCTGAGCGGGATGGTCGAACGCCAAGGTCGATAGCCACCGCCGGTAAGCCATTCGCCATGCCGTCCCACGCCCGTGCTTGCGGCCGTGACGCAGCAGAAAACCTTGAAGATGTTGACGCGCTCGCGTCGCCATTTGCCGGACGACGCTGCGCAGCCGGATCAGGTCGCGCATGGCTTCATGATCGGTGTCAGGCACCCAGACAGGCGTCAACTCTCCGGCCCTATGAAGACGGGCGAGCATGGTCGCGTCACGACGATTTGTCTT
Source organism: uncultured Alphaproteobacteria bacterium (assembly GCA_963784075.1). Taxonomy (GTDB): domain Bacteria; phylum Pseudomonadota; class Alphaproteobacteria; order Rhizobiales; family Beijerinckiaceae; genus Methylocapsa. Next base: position 81,763 of record CAWAQW010000027.1, read on the forward strand.
CACCCGATCGCCCGCCTTCGTGGGGATCAGCGACGGCGCCACCACGTCGCACCGATGGCCGAGGCTTGTGAGTTGGCGATAAACGCCATAGCCGCACGGTCCGGCCTCATAACAAAACGCCAGCGGCTTGCCGGGACGCCGAAGACGGCCGCAGAGCTTGCTGATGGCACCAGGTTCATTGGCAATCTCGCCAAGGTATTCCACCGCTCCAGAGCGCCCGCTCTCCGCCACCGCGATCGAGATCCGTTCTTTGTGAATAGCGTCGCAACTGCACACATAGACGACGTGATCACCTTCGTTAACTCAAAGGAAGCGATCGGGCGCAAATAGATAGAGATTCTTCGTACACTAGGTTACCGCCGGTATTTGCATTTAATATTTCCCGATGGCCCTACATGCCCGCCGGACCACGCTTTCGTCGAGACATTCGACGAGGGCGTGCAAGATATCGTTCGTAACATTTATCTGCATGGCTTCGATGCGACCCGCGCTGAGTTTGAACTGCAGGTTAGAGCATTGCCGAATTGAGGTGAGCCATGCGCTATTACTCCTTACAAGTTGATGGCGCACCGAAAGGTGGTAATAACCAGCTAGGCATTACCGGAGACCCTCAGGCGTGGGCCTGCTTGGCCGAAAACGAGGGATCTTTGTCCTTGTCGGCGATGGGATCACCTGTAGTATCTCCTTCGACACAGAGAACATAAGAGCTTGTGTCTGAAAGGATTGTCTAAGTCGCAGGCGTGCGTCAACGGCGGGTTAAAAGGATTTCGTGTTTTGTGCGGATCTGTCTTTATCGGACCTCGCCGACGTCGTCGCGCTTTTCAACGGTAGCAGCAATCGAGTCCCCTAAACAGGGGGCGCGGAGTCACGGGTTTTATGACATTGGGCTTGTTGCCAAATGCTTTGCATGAAGTCAATTGAGGATCTGTAACAATGGTTGAGATCTGCGCTATTCAGCCCGATGGGACTCTGCAGTGGTGCCGGCGTAACGCGTCAATGATCGAAGCGCGATACGGGTCACCTTCGGCGCCCCATAAGCAAGGCCTCGCCCTCATCCTCGATCGGGTCGCGGAAGAACTCTCGTGGGGCGGCCGCCACACGGTGGAGGTAATGGATGCGCTCCATGGCGCCCTACTCAAATCGTGGGGGCGAAACGACGTTGCGGCCTGGAAATCGGCGACGGAGGACGTGCGAATGCATTCGATCTTTGCCCAATTGCTCGCGGATCCCATGACCAGGCAGGCGTTCCACAAGCCGCGAGGCTATCCAGGCGATGCTGACCTCATCGATTTGATCTACGGATCGGAGCCCGCCGTCGCGGCGCTGGATGCGGCTTCTCCAACCGGACGAGCAATTTACGCCTACAATGTCGAGACGATCGCGGCCCAAGGTGTCCGAAATCGGCGGGACTACATTGCTAAAGTCATCGAGGAAATCGCCGAGCGGAAGCCCGAGACGGAGGTGCTCGCCGTCGCGTGCGGACATCTTCGCGAACTGGAACGGTGCTCGCCGACCTCGCTCCGCGCGATCGCCCGCTTCGTCGGCTTGGATCACGATCGACGAACAACCAATTTCCTTACACGTCAATCCTATGCGGACTTCGTTGAGCCCCTGACGGCGTCCATCGGTGTCCTTCTTCGGAAGGAAATCGATCTAGGCTCCTTCGATTTGATCTACGCCGCAGGCATTTACGACTACCTGCAGGATGAGCTCTTCATAGCCTTGACGAGGCACCTCTGGGAGATGTGTCGGCCGGGTGGAACACTGCTGATCGCCAACCTAACCGCAGAGAACCCACAGATCGGATACCTCGACGCGTGTATGGACTGGCGGTTCGTTCTCCGAAACGAGGAGCGCATCTCGCTGCTTCTCGACGCAGCGATTGGCGACAGCCACAGCGCGAAGCTGTTCCGCGACCCCACGGGGATCGTCGCGTTCGCCAAGCTCGAGAAGGCGTAGCGCCCATTGGGGGCAATGTGCAGTAGGTAAATGTTGGCGCTTCGAGGGTATTGGATCGCCGGGATTTACCTGAGCGTCGCCTGGAAATTGGCCATTTTCCCTTCTGCGTGGTTATCCCCCGGCGTGGAACCATGCTATTCAAATGACAGGCCGCGGAGGTTTCCTTCCGGATCCCTCCCGTTATGGTGGGCGAGTTTGGGACGCAGCTTGCGCCCGAAAATGGGCCTAATGAAAGTCGCCTTTGGGTGATTCCGGCGGTTCGACTGCGGATCAGCGAATGACTGCTCGCGCGTCCGGAAATGCTGGCCGTCGCATTTGACGGCCGTCCACGACTCCAGAGCGGACTCTGACAAGTTGTTCAACGACCTGTTTATAAGTCCAAAAGCTCTAGCCCTCGGCAATGGCCTTATCATCGATGGGCTCAATCAGGCTCGGGTCATCGTCTCCCCGGCCCGAGAAGTTGACCCGTTTTGAGACCGGCCACATGCGCAGAAGGTTATTTGGCGCCGGCCGCAAGAGCTCGACACGGGCCTTCCGGGTGAGCCACGCATCATGATCCTGGCGCCCGAGCAGGACCGGCATGCGATCGTGAATGCTGCGCGTGAAGTCGTTGGCAGCCTTCACGATCAACGTGCAGCTCCAAAACCGTCTCGGCCGTTGCTGGGTCTCGCCACTCATCCCAAAGACCGGCGATCGACAGCACCGCGCCATCCGCCGCGCTGATGAAATAGGGGTGCTTGCCTCCCTCGGCCGCCCGCCCCTCGTAATAGTCGGATGCTGGCACGATGCAGCGGGTGCGTTTGAAGGTCGTGCGGAACATCGGCTTTTGGGCGATCGTCTCAGCCCGCGCGTTGAACGTCGAAGGCACTTCCTTGGCCGTCTTTTTCTACCAGCCCGGAATGAGGCCCCAGCGCATCGGCACAAGCTCCGGGCCGGGATCAGACGATCTCACGACGTCGACTGCCGTTGTCGGGGCGATGTTGTAGCGGGGACGCAAGTTTCGCGCAGGCTGGGTGAGCCGGTATAGCTCAACCAGCTCTCGCCATGTGTAGCTTTGGGTGAAGCGTCCGCACATGACGCGAGCTTATCACTTATGGGAGATGACGGGAATTAGCAGCGCCGTGGTTTGGTTCGCGCCGCGGCGCCCGCGCGCAGCAACCGCCCGTCGATTTGGTAGCTCTTGAGGTGCATGAGTGCGCCGTGGGAAGTGTCCTATTTTGAGAATTCGCCCTCTTCGATGAGGTACAACAGCCGATCTGGCCAGTTGTTTGGGGTATAGCAGTAGGGATTGCGTTCGACTGTCATAGTGACGCGACATCTCTTGTCTGTCAGGTTCCAGTCATATCCATGCACCTTCATACAAGTCTGCATATAATCGCCAATGTGAGCGCCAGTTGCGAGTTGTTCTCGCGGGTAGGCTTGCCTGGCGTCGAATTCGCAGGATGCAACCAGCTGTTCTTGGTCCGCAAAACATCCGGACAGTGGGAGCGCAATTAGACTGATAAATGCGCGGTTCATTTGGTTCTTTGTTTCGCCACGACTGCGGCCCTCACGGCTTCCGGCGGTGACGCCATGGCGGCTAATAAGCACGGCAAAAATCCGCCGCTTCCCTCTGCTCACGATGACCAAGCATAGGTCTCGGCTTGGAGTAACGGATCATGTCGATGACATGTACGACATACCATCTCATTCTCAAACATTCGTAAACGAGTACGGACTGCGCAAGCCTCAAATTAGGACACTATCGCGCCGTGGTCGCGTTCGGTGCGTATCTCGACCCCCGGCGTCTCGCAAGGTCACGGAAGACCTTCAGGGGCCTGCGCTCGGCAAGCTGGGTTCCATCGAGATAGATGCGAACCTTGACGCCCCGATCGGCGGCGCGCGTGAGCGCTTGAATGATGGGCTAATCGGTTAGGACATAGGCCGCGAGGTCGATTTCATGCCGTGCGATGTTGATCAGCCAAACGTCGATCTGTTCGAGGTTTTCGGCGGGTGCGTATTGGACCGCCGGCGCCGGATCGGCGTGCTTATACCGATTCTTGCTAATCATAACCGATAGGCCCGTTCACTAAGGGCAACTGGCCGATACCAAATCGGCGGGGACAGGTCCGGCTATTTGGGTGTTTGCAGGCCAAAGGCCAATCACCCCAGCATCTCCGTCGTCACGAGCGCACCGGAAGTCAGGGCCCTTTCCTCCGCCGGCGCTACCCGGCTTCATCGGTCATACGGCCCTGTCCGACTCCCGCTGACATCGCCATCCAAGACAGCGTCGAGGCCGCTACCCTCATGCCAAACGGGTCTCCCCCGATTACCCGCATCACCTTTCCGGCGTGCCGTGCCCACTACCCCGGCGGATCGAATGGGTGCGTTTGTCGATTGCTTCCCCATCCGTGCTGCCTTCCCCGTTTTGCAGGCGGGTCGGCTTCCGCATCTCTACTTTCGGGGCCTGCTCAGGCTTCACTCACGTTACGGCCCGTCGGATTGCTCAACCGCCCAAGGCGGCCTTTGTCACGAGGCTTCGATCCAGCCGGTTGCCCGACCGAACCGCTCGTCAGCTACCAGAGCAATCGACAATTCTCTGGGCGGAATCTTCCTCCACTGGTGATCCGCGCCTTCGGGGCGCACTGCATAGGTAAAGAATCGTTGAAGATCAGCGTGCCTGGCGTAACTTGCGAAAGCATTATTTAGCTTCATTTGAGGAGACATATAAGGGCACCTCGAAAAATAGGCGCTTCCCTCCACGGTGCAAATCAAATTCAAGGTTCTCATGCTCTGAGCGCGGGAGGTTGGAATGGGACAGCTTGGTTTTTTCGATTTGAACCGACGTTATGAAAGTCTCGATAAAAAGAGCGATCCGCTTGCAGTGATCGCGGCGATGGTTCCGTTCGAAATCCTTCCGGCCAAAGCTGAAGGCGGCTCTGATTAAAGGCGAGCTTCGCAAGAGCGACGCGGAACGCAAGAGTTCAGCGGGACGCAAGCCTTGGGATGAAGTCGTGATCTTCAAGGCGCTGGTGTTGCAGGCGCTCTACAATCTCTCCGACGATCAGGCGGAATACCAGCTTCGTGATCGCTTCTCCTTCATGCGCTTTCTCGGTTTGGGGCTGGAGGATGCGGTTCCCGACGCCAAGACTCTATGGCTCTATCGCGAGGCGCTGGCGAAGGCGGGCGCGGTGGAAGAGCTGTTCGATCTGTTTGACGGGTTCTTGAAGGACAAGGGCTATCTCGCCATGGGCGGGCAGATCATCGACGCAACGATCGTGTCGGCGCCCAAGCAGCACAATTCGCGCGAGGACAACGAGACGATCAAGGAAGGCAAGATGCCGGAAGACTGGAAATCGAAGCCGGCCAAGAACCGCCAGAAGGACAAGGACGCGCGCTGGACGAAGAAGCATGAGCGCTCGTATTTTGGATACAAGAACCATATCGGCGTCGACCGCCGGCACAAACTCGTGCGCCGTTACGTGGTGAGCGACGCGAGCGTGCACGACAGTCAAAAGTTCGAAGATGTTCTTGATACGAGCAACACGGCTTCGGACGTGTGGGCCGACAGCGCCTATCGCAGCGATGACATCGAGAAAAAGCTCGCTGAGCGCGGCCTGAAGAGCCGCATTCATCGCAGGGCCTATCGCAATCGCAAACTCAGTGAGGCGCAGAAGGCCGCCAATACGACGCGCTCGAAGGTGCGCGCCCGCGTCGAGCATGTATTTGGTGATCAAAAGAATGGCATGGGAGCCGAGCTCGTGCGCACCATCGGCATCGTTCGCGCCCGGTGCAAGATCGGAATGATGAACCTCGTCTACAACATGCGCCGCTTCGTTTGTCTTGAAAGGATGGCGGCCGCGGCCGGGTGAACCGGCGCGCCATGCGTCGGGTCGCGTGAGTTGAGCCGATCAAGCCACCACCTGAGAAATCGGTGGCGACTTCAGGCAGCCTCGATGAGAGGCCAAGGATTGAACGATCTACCGCGTTGCGAACTCGAACGCCGGTCATCACACCATAAGGGGATATTTTTTCGAGGTGCCCATAATGTTACGCCGCCTTCTCTTGGCTTCCGGCGCTATGGCGCTCGCGGGAACCGCTTTTGCCGCCGACCTTACGCCGCCGCCGGTTTATGTGCCGCCGCCTCCGAGCTGGACCGGCTTTTACATCGGCTTGAACGCTGGGTATGAGTGGGCGGCCAGCCAAAGCGTCCGGACGACGGCAGATCCGGTGTTTGCTGCCCGCACCTGGAGTACAGAGCTTGCCCTTTCGACGGCCCTTGCGGCCGGTTCTCTGGGCCTCAACCCCAATGGCTTCATCGCGGCGGCCAAGTCGGCTACAATTATGAGTTCGCCACCAGGTTGGTTGTCGGCATTGAAGCGGATATTCAGGGCATTGCGGGCAGCAACCCCTCCGGCTCCTTTGGCGGTAGCGGGGTTCCTGTCGGCTTCCCACGTGAAACGATTGTGTCGACCGTGGATTCGACGAAGAAGGTCGATTACCTAGGCACCGTGCGCGGCCGGGTCGGCTACCTCTTGACGCCGTATCTGCTGGTCTACGGAGACAGCGGTCTCGCCTATGGCGGAGTCAAAACCAGCACCAGCATCTTTCAAGCCAACTTGCCGTTTACACCCCCGTTTGCTTCTTTCGGGAGCCTTTCCAATACGCGAGTCGGCTGGACGGCCGGAGGTGGCTTCGAATGGATGTTCCTTCCCAATTGGAGCGCCAAGGTCGAATATCTCTATTATGATCTCGGCAGCGTGACCTATGGTCTCAGCCCGCTGGCGTTCTCCCACATCGATCGTAGTCTCACGGCCTCAAGTGGTGGTCCTCTGCAGTTTTCGAGCGCTCCGTTCTCCTCGACGCGTTTTAACGGCAACATCGTCCGCGTTGGCGTGGATTATCACTTCAACTGGGGTGCGGTTCCGGTCCTCGCCAAATACTACTAAACTTGCCATCAAGGCAATTCCTATCAGGCAAACCCGAACCCCGGCCTTCGCGGCCGGGAATTTTTTTATTGAGCTCGCGAGAAGCAAGGTGGATTCTGACGCGAAGTGCAACACCTTGGGGCGCTCGGGCTCACCAAGGAAAGATCGGATTTTCCTTCCCTTTCCGCCGCCTTCCGCTGCATTTCGAGATGCGAAGGCGGCTCCGAGGAAAGGAAAAATCGAGTAGGCTCAAAGTGCTGGGGTGTTGCACTTCGCGTCGGAATTCAGGCAATATCGTCGCATGAGCCTATCGGTCGTGATTAGCGAGAATTGGTATTAACGGCTTTGTCACGTTCGTCCGTTTTACTTGTCAATAGGGCGGGGCGCTCTCAGGCCGCATTTCTATATGTCAATGCGTTAGGACAATTGTCGCCGAGCCAAATTGGCTCAAAAATCGCCTATTCTTGGCCAATATGACAATGCCCCCCGCTCTATGGCGAACCGGTCGATCGCGTCTGGTCGCAAGCAGATCGACGCTTTCAACAAAGGGCTTCACTGGTCGGATCGGCGACGGCGACAATGGCAACGGGAATGCCCAGGCCGAGCCAGGGAAGTTCCGCGACGGTGCCATTTCACCACAACGGCTTCACCGTCACACGCAGAGGTGAACGGCCCGAACCGCGATGAATCGAAATTTCTCCGCCGGGACCATTCGGCGCGGGCGCCTTGGACGTGCAGGAGGCGATCAATCCTTGTAAGGCGACCGAGCCGTCGGTACTGTGAAGGCAGCCGGCTTTGAAGGCAAGGCGCGGGACAATTTATTGACCCAAATCTTATCCATGGACTTCATAGTCACTATGTCTACGCTGACACGCTGTCGACTAATAATGGCAGAGTATGAATAGCGGAGGCAAAGTGTACCACTGAACCGGCTGTGTGCTGTCGCTTTGAAGGCGGCGCAAAAGTGTACCGGTCCTGTTAGGCCGTCTTGATGCCGCTGATCGGCATTGAGGGGCCGGAAGGATGTTCACAGTAGAACTTGTATGGGGAGCTCCTTTGTCAAGGAATTTTTCAATCGTTTCATAACTTGGTATCCTTGCTTCAAGGCCACTGGGATGAGGACAAAAGCGTTCTACTGGCCACAGCCAGCCGAAAGGAGCGGCCATGGCACTGTCCTCACTTATGTCGATACCGAGGGGAGCCTGCCCGGCGCGAGCAATCGCTCTCGCGTACTTGTATGCGGTGGGTCACGAGACCCGAACCATGATGCAGTAATGCGCATCAAGAGCAAGGCTCCGGGGCGGCGGGCCCATTCTTTAATGACGGCGCAAAGGCCATGTTCCACGACGGTGCGCCACCACCTCGGATCGTTGGGAAGCCTACGACGATCGCTGCGTTGGCTTCCGATGGTTTGTCCGCGGGTCTCCTCCTATGCAGCTGGACGCAACGAGACCCCTTGCGGGATCTCGCCCCTTGTCGCCAGTCGCCAGTCGCCAGAGCGCAATGAGCAGCTTGCGGGCTAGAGCCACGATCATCGTCTTGCGCGTGCCGCCGCGGCCATCGGCTGTCCGTGCCCGGAACCATTGCGCAAGCGCGCTCTCTTTCTGGAACCTGAGGAAGCGCCAAGCAAGTTAAATCATGCCGCGGCGCACGCGCGCGTTGCCGGCTCGTGCCAGGCCTTTTTCACGGCGGCGCTTGCCGCTCTCGTCCGGTGAACCAGTGAGGCCGGCATAGCGGGCGACTGCTTTGCTATCCCGCAGATGACGCGACAGAATTTCATTGACGAGCATGTCTGCTGTTTCGATCCCGATGCCAAGGACCCGCGCGATGAGGCGGATCATCGCATGAAGGCCCTTCTGCGCTGGAGCGCCGGCCGCCTGCTTGCGCAGGCGGTCTTGCTCGATTTCCTTGATCTGTGCAGACACGAGACGCAAGCGCACCATGTCACGGCGCAGCTCAGCTTGCGTATTTTCGGGAAGAGGCGCCCCTTTCCTGGTGCGCAAGCCAGCGAGCCTTTCCTCGGCATTGCGTAAGGTCGGCTTGAGTGTGCGAATTCCCAAGCGCGCAAGCGTCGCTTTGATGCGATTTACGGTGCGCGTGCGCTCGCCGACAAGTTTTTCACGTTCGCGATTTGGTCGCTTGGCGTCTTCTTCTTCGATCGTTGGAATAGCCGCCATACTGCAATGGCGTCTCTCTCCTCGCAGCCAGCCGAGAAAGGCGCGCATCAGCAGCTCTGTGTCGAGACGATCGGTATTCGCACGACGGTGCTCATGCGACACAGCGACACTCGAGGGATGAATGACAAAAGCCTCGATGTTCCGTGCCCGAAGCCAGCGTGCCAGCCAAAACCCATCACGTTCTGCTTCATAGGCGGCGACGATGCGCGCGATCTCCCGGCCCGTTCGGATTGCTTCGCTACGCCAGCGATGCAGGAGTTTCAGCAGCCCAGCCTCATCAGACGCCAGCTTTTTCAGAGGCTGCCGTGCAACGCCGGGAATCATTCCTCTGACGAGCCAACTCGATTGGCCCATCTCGATTATTAATCAGTACATAAGTAATTAGACATTCAGGCGGCGTATCTGAGCGTGTCTTTTGCGAAGAAAGAGCGGATCTTTTTGGTGTTGCGCTGCAAGGAAATGCATCGATGATTTCACTTTCCCTTTGAAGTCCGCGTAGCTCTAAATTGCGCTGCGCCCAACCGTATCAGCCTTGAGATGCTTCCACACCAATTCATCTGGATTTCTATCCGGCGAATAGGGAGGCAGAAAAAACAGCCGTAGTTTTCCGCCCAGAGTTTCAACGAACGCGTTGGTCTTCTTCGCGCGATGCGCCGGGCCGCGATCGACGATTAGGAATATCGGGTGCGTGGCTCCAACCATCAGACGTTTGAGAAACTCGATGAAGACATCGGCGTTGACGCCGCCTTTTTCCTTGATCATGAAGCGCATGTGACCGCGCGCCGTGACCGCCGAGATCAGGCTCATGCCGTAGCGGGCTCCGGTTGCTTGGACGACCGGCGTTTCGCCTCGTCTGCCCCAGGTTCGGCCGGCGTGATGATCTGAGCGGATATGCGCTGCGTCGCCAAAATAGATTTCGGCTTTCTCCTTCTGCGCCAGGGCCTTGATCTGCGGGTACTCTTTCTTCAGCCATTGCTGGACCAGGGCTTCGTCGCGCTCCAAGGCGCGATGCAGAGGCTTCTGGCAGGTGATGCCGAGTTGGGCCAGAAGCCGCCCCACCGAGACAAGGCTCAAGGCGATCTTGAATTTGTCCTTGATCAATTTGGCGACCATCTCGCGGGTCCACAGCGCGAAAGCGAACTTCATCTGCAGCGGGTTCTTTTGCGTCACGGCGTCAAAGATCCAGCTCAGCGACCGCCCATCCAGTTTCGGCGGACGCCCGAACAAAGGCTTCGCCTTCAAGGCGCCCCAGCCGCCGCGCCGATACTGCGCCAACCATCCATATACCGTCGACCGGCTCAGCCCGAGAACGCGGGCGACGACTTCCGGGCTTTCACCTTCCTGGACCTTACGCACCGCGCGTTCACGCAACGCCTCCAGCGTATGATGATCCAATCGGCGCGCATCATTTTCTTGCATCCACAAAATGAATCATTCAACAACTGCACAGTCAACAAAAAGTCGACCTACTTATGAACTGATTAATACTACGACGAGCGTGCTATCTTGATTCAGGGCGGCGAGGGACCGGCTCAGATCGTTCGATTGCAGCATGGCGCACTCCATCGGATTGTTCGAAGCACCGAAAGTGCCACACCTTCGCCGCTCGCCCCATAGCATCTTTATGCCGAGATCAGACACGCAGTGATGATTGATCGCAGCTTTTATAGAAACAGCCAGATTTCATTACTTTCTCTGTCTACTTTGCAATGCTGCGAGAGCTTGGTCGAGGTTCTTCATCGTAATTTCATTGTGCGGCCTATGATGTGCAACACAACTATCGGTCTCTAAGCACCGCGACGGCTCCTTACGAATGACACTTTCAGCATCGAGCGTTTTGGTTTGACCGTCGGCTCGAGGCACCGGCGTTCCAGATCAATCCGCTGCTCCCGCAAGCCAATGCGTCGACAATCGGAACGAGAATTATATGGCGGTCGTCGCTACGGGACTTGCTCTGGCGCCTCGAAACCGTATCTTCCCGCGGATCGGACATTGGCTCGCGTCAAGAATTGGCGTTGCTATACTCCAATTTCGGGGCGCCACATGCCTAACATGACGATCTACAGCGCTTTTGGGAACTATCACACGGCGCGCCTTTCTATTTTTCCCTCCTTCGCTAAGTCCACGTTATTTTCCCTCCTTGTTTGTTTCGTGCTTGCTGCGTTCGGTTGCGTTTCGCTCAGTGCGGCGGCTTTTGCCAAGAGCGATCGGTGGATGGGATGTCGCGGCTCCGACCTCGATGCGCGGATCGTCGGTTGCACGGAACTTATCGCCCGTGGGAGTCTGGAAACCAAGCGCAATCAGATTACGGCCTACATCAATCGGGCGCCGCCTATCGGACCAAAGGCGATTTCGATCGTGCCCTTGCCGATCTCGACAAGGCGCTGCGATGTCGATCCGAAGTCGACGCTCGCCCTTACGGAGCGGGCATCGATCTACTATGCAAAGGGCGAGTTCGACCGCGCTTTTGCCGATTACGACGCCGCAATCGCAGCACAATCGCAATCCGCGGCGGCTTTCTATGGCCGGGGCGAGGCCTATCGGGCGAAGAACGATCTCGATCGCGCCATCGCGGATTACGACAAGGCGCTGCAGCTCGACAAGAATTTGGCGACGGCTCATGGCGGTCGCGCAAGGGCTTATCGCGGCAAGGACGATCTCGACAAGGCGCTCGCGGATTTCGACGAAGCTGTGAAGCTTGATCCGAAATCGGCGTTAACACATGTCGATCGGGGCGCCATCTATCAGGCCATGGGCGATCTCGATCGAGCCATTGCTGATTACGATGAGGCGATCGAGATCGATCCCAACTATGCGAACGCCTTCCTCAGCCGGGCCAACGCCTATCGGGCCAAAGGCGATTTCGATCGTGCCCTTGCCGATCTCGACAAGGCGCTGCAACCTCTATCCGAAGTCGACGCTCGCCCTCACGGAGCGGGCATCGATCTACTATGCAAAGGGCGAGTTCGATCGCGCTTTTGCCGATTACGACGCCGCAATCGCAGCGCAATCGCAATCCGCGGCGGCTTTCTATGGCCGGGGCGAGGCCTATCGGGCGAAGAACGATCTCGATCGCGCCATCGCGGATTACGACAAGGCGCTGCAGCTCGACAAGAATTTGGCAACGGCTCATGGCGGTCGCGCAAGGGCTTATCGCGGCAAGGGCGATCTCGACGAGGCGCTCGCGGATTTCGACGAAGCCGTGAAGCTAGATCCGAAATCGGCGTTAACACATGTCGATCGGGGCGCCATCTATCAGGCCATGGGCGATCTTGATCGAGCCATTTCTGATTACGATGAGGCGATCGAGATCGATCCCAACTATGCGAACGCCTTCCTCAGCCGGGCCAACGCCTATCGCGACAAACATGATCTCGAGCGCACTAAGCAAGACCTCGAGGCCGCGTTGAGACTCGACCCACAGCTCGCCGCAGCGAATGACGCGCTCGACGAGGTAAATAGGTTCATCGCCAAGAGCGCCCCGCCTTCGACCGCTGCGGTTCCGACGGCCGCGCCCCCGTGCGCCTGCGTGCGAAGTCCAATGTTGCTTGTGCTTCTGGCGCTCGTCGCTTTGATCGGATTATTTGCAATAATAGTTATAAACTTCCGCTCGAAGCCGGTCGACAAGTCCCGTCCCTCTGGGGCTGACAAACCTCCCCGTGCCCGCGACGGCTATCTTGCGACAAGTCAGTCGGCTCCAGCCTGGCGAAGCCTGCACTAGGACAGGATCCAGTCTCGAAGGCCTGTCTCAGACCGAGTCCGACGCACGCCTGAAGAAATTCGGACTTAATCTCGTCGCCCGCGAAGGCAAGGCGACCATCCTCCAAGAACTGTGGGGTCGCGCCCGGAACCCGTTGAACGCCCTGCTGCTGACCTTGGCGACCGTTTCCTATTTTTTGGGGGACGTCCGCGCCGCCGTCGTCATCGTCTTCATGGTGGTCCTTGCGATCACAACCGCCTTCATCCAAGAACACCAATCGAACGAGGCGGCCGCCCGCCTGCGCGCCATGGTCCATACCACCGCGAGCGTCAGGCGCACCCCATGTGATGCGGACAATCCGTTCTCAGAAATCCCATAGAACGGCTCGTGCCGGGAGATGTCGTGCGGCTTTCCGCGGGCGATATAATTCCTGCCGACCTCCGTCTGCTCGAAACCAAGGACCTGTTCATCAACCAGTCCACCCTTACCGGCGAAGCCATGCCCGCCGAGAAGTATGTCCACGCGAGCAAGGGCGACTGCGATGATCCCTTCGACCTGCCGAACCTCTGCTTCATGGGCGCGAACGTCGTATCGGGCTACGGCACGGGCTTGATCCTGCGGACTGGGCCCGAAAACGTTTTTTGGCCAGCTTGCTGACCAGATCGCCGGGCGACGCGTTCCGACCGCCTTCGATCAAGGCATCAACAAGTTCACCTGGCTGATGATCCGTTTCATTCTGGTCATGTCCAGCTTTCCTCGATCAATGGCCTGACGAAGCACGACTGGCTGGAGGCACTGCTCTTCGCGGTCGCGGCGGCCGCCGGGCTGACGCCGGAGATGCTGCCAATGATCGTGACGGTGAACCTTGCCAAAGGCGTGATCGCCATGTCACGCAAGAAGGTGATCGTGAAGCGGCTCAATGCTATCCTACTTGGCGCCAGGGATGTTCTGTGCACGGACAAGACGGGCACGTTGACGCGAGGGTTGCATTATATTGAAGCGCCACCTCGACATATATGGCGAAGACTTCTGGATCGCGTTCTCGAATACGCTTATCTGAACAGCCATTTCCATCGGGCCTCAGAAACCTTCTCGATGTCGCAGTGCTCGAGCACCCCGAATTGGAGGACGCTCTGCGTCCCAGCCACCGGTTCACGAAGATCGACGAGATCCCCTTCGATTTTGAGCGCAGGCGGTTGTCCGTCGTCGTCCAACTCGACGATGGACAGCATCGATCCGCAAAGGCGCCGTCGAGGAGCTATTTTCGATCTCGAGCCGTTATGAAGCGGCGAGCGAATGCGGGCGCCTCGACCCTTCCCATCTCGAGACGGCGAAGCGCGAAACGGCGGAACTCAACACCGACGGCTTTCGCGTCGTCGCGGTCGCCTATAAGGAGATGCCGCCCGAACAAACGGCTTACAGCGTCGCCGATGAGAACGATTTGACGCTTCTCGGCTATATCGCCTTTCTCGATCCGCCGAAGGACAGCGCGGCGGCGGCCATCGCGGATTTCGCCAAGGCGGGCGTCTCCGTCAAGATCCTCACCGGCGACAATGCCATCAT
>CAWAQW010000028.1:0-134099 GCA_963784075.1 uncultured Alphaproteobacteria bacterium
AGCCGACATTCCGGAGTAGCTAGATTCGCCCGTGAGACTCGAACGGTCGTTCACTTTTCCGTTCCGGCCGCGCCAGCGTCTGCTCGTCCCTCTGTGGCGGCTTTTCGGAACGCCGCAACGAAAGCGTCGAGCTCGTTCGGAGCGAGATCGGAGACCGTCGCATAGGCGTGCTCGCCGTCCGACCAGACGACAACCGAATAGCCGTCGAACACCCGACAACTTGGCGTTGCTGGGTAGTTGCTTCCGTCGGCGCGCAATTGCGTCACCGACACAAGATGCTCGCGTCGCTTGTAGACAAGCGTCGGCACAGCGGCGTTCGCAACGATATCGATGCGCCCGCCAAGCAGCGGAAATCCTTCGTTCGCAAGATCGACGACGACAGCGGCGACAGGAAGCTTTCCCGCGAGCCATGGTTTGACAGTATGGCGATCACTGGAGATCACGTCGACGGGCCGGCCGGAAATCTGGCTGCGCATGTGTCCGGCGACGATTGATGGCGTTAGGCTGTCCGGTGCGCCGACCGAAGAGATTAGGCTTTGCAGTCCTATAGTCAGGGCGACTGTAGCGGCGATCGAGCCGCCAAAGACTCGCCATGAGGGGGGATTCCGCCAGCTTCTCGCCACCGTTTCGCGATGGGCAGCGTCCGTCTCTTCGACGGCCGCCATGACCCGCGCACGCAACGATTCCGGCGCTTTCTCGCGCGGCGCATGGGCTCGGATCGTCTTGCGCAGCGCCTCGAGCCGCGCATATTCCGCCGCCAGTTCCTGATCAGCGGCGAGCATGCGTTCGACCTCGATTGCTCCCGCAGCGTCGAGTTCGTTGTCAAGCGCCGCATGCAGCAAGATAGACCGATCCTGATAATCGGCGCTGGTCATTGGATGTTCCCCAGTTTCTCGACAAGCAGGCCGCGTGCCCGCGCCAGTCGTGACATCACCGTACCGACCGGAACTCCGGTGGCCTCCGCGATGTCGCGATAGGAAAGGCCGTTGATTTCACGCATGACAAGCGTTTCTTTGAAGACGATTGGAAGCGCGCTGATCGCGGTCTCAACGCTTTTTCGATCCGCCGATTCAATCAAGGCCAGTTCGGGCGTCGAAACGGCTGCTGTATCCATTGCGCCCGGATGCGCTTCCGCTTCTTCCGCGCCGCCTGCCAAAACGATCGCGCTCGGGCGATTTTTCGCAAGCCAACTATAGGTGGCGTTTCGCACGACCGTGAGCAACCATGTGCGGGGGTGTTCTACTGTAGCACCGCTCAATGCCTTGAACGCGCGTATGCAAGCGTCCTGAACGACATCCTCGGCGTCTGTCGCGCTGCCGGTGAGCCAGCGCGCCAGAGAATAGGCGTCATCCAGATATGGCAGCACTTGTTCCGTGAAGCGCCGCCGCGCTGCTTCGTTCGTCACATTCGACCGCCGGCTGCTTTAGGGCGTAAAGGTGATCTTGCCTTTCATGTGAGGATGCAGCCCGCAGAAATAGACGATCTCGCCCGGCTTGTCGAAGCTAATTGCAAAGCTTTGATCCGTATCGAGCGCCTTGGAGCGGAATTTGACGGAATCACCGACAATGGAATGAGGTATGTCGTCGTGGTTGACGAAGACGATCTTCGTTCCGGCCTTCACCGTCAGCTCTGCTGGCGTGAAGGCAAAGTTGTCGATGCCGACGGTCACCTCATTGGCGGCGAATGACGGTTGCGCCAAAGCGATGCAGGTGACGACGGCGCACGCGGCCGTGAACAAGCGCATTTCTCTGATCATTTTGACCTCCTCCCTATTGGGCTAACGAAGAATTGACGATGGCGAGCGGTTGTTTGCCACGCGAAACCCTTACGCTGGAGAGTCCCAGAACGCTCCGCAATTCGTCGGCAGGAACGAGCTTCGGCCCAGGCGAGGGTGCTGTGCCTGGCGCGGGCTGCGGAAAAGCGGTTGAACGCGCGGTGTGGAAGGTCACATTGCCTTCGACCTTCTGCATGATCTGGTGGATGTGCCCATTGAGCACCGTCACCGATCCAAAGCGCGCGAGCAGCTTCAGCGCATCCGTGCTGTCTTGCGTGCCCCATCCCCATTCCGGCGCGATCGTCCAAAGCGGGATATGTGCAAAGACGACGATGGGTGTCGACGCGCTTTTGCTTTTGACGTCGGCGGCCAGCCACGCGAGCTGTTCGGCCCCAAGATTGCCCATGCCGCCGGCTTTGAGATCGTAGACATTCACCAAACCGATGAAATGCACGCCCCCATGTTCGAAGGAATACCAGCCCTTGCCATTGGACTTCTTGCCGTATCGCGCGAGATATGCCTTGCCGTTGTTCTCGTCGATGACGTCGTGTTCTCCCGGCACATAGTGTACCTCGAGGCGAGCGGCGCCGATCAACTGATCGGCGTCGTCAAATTCCTTTGGCTTGGAGAGATGGGTGATATCGCCCGTGTGAATCATGAAGGCTGGCTTTTCAGGAAGCGCGCCAACTCTGGCGATAGCCTCCGCAAGCGTTGCTCGTGCGTCTGGATTTGCCGGTTTCTCGAATCCGATGTGGCTGTCTGAGATTTGAACGAAGGAAAATCCAGAAGGAGCGGCTTGCGCCGAACCGATGAGGGCGGAGGTTGGGACGCCGCCGTTCAGCGTCCAAACGAGACCGGTGCCGGCCCAAACCATGCATTTGAGCGTCTGCCTGCGGTCGACAGATAGATCGTCATGATGTTTCATTGTCGTCTCCCAGAGCCGGCGGAGCGCCGGTCATGAAGGAGACTTCGCAGAGGGAGAGATTTATTCCCCAGAGGCGCAATTTTTTGCGCGACCCTCTGTATCACATAGAAATAAAGCCGCCAGGTTTTTCGGATCATTGAAATGGGCAGAGCGCGTCAGGTCCGAGCGTTCTAATTGCCGGCGCGGTCCACTTCAGAGCTTCGACAACGCTGGCTCCCTTCGTCCAGCATGTCGCGCATGTAATTGTCCAACGCGCGAACGTAAACGTCGCGGTTGCTTAATGAGGCCCTGCCGATCAAGTATTGTGACTTGCCGTCGGCCGCGCGCAATCAAACCGGCATGTTCCAACTCCCGGGCAGCATTCGTGATGGTTGGCCTCTGGACACCCAGCATTTCGGCGAGCAGGTTCTGAGTGATCTGCAGTGTGTCATCGTCACCGCGGTCACGCATCATGAGCAGCCAACGCGCTAGCCGCTCCTTGAGGCTGTGCGCACCGTTGCACGCTACTGACACCAAGACTTGCTCGAGAAAGGCTTGGACGTAGGCGTGCATAAGATTTCGGAAGGACGGCATCGACCCCATGGCCCGTGTGAACGCCGCGCGCGACATCTTCGCTGCGCCCCCTGGGATCTGGACGAGAAGCCGGACGGAGGACTTCTTGGCACCGAAGACGGCTTGCACTCCCGTGCAACCCTCCCTACCGATCGTTGCCATCTCAATGATACTGCCGTCCGCATAAACCGCCACTACCGAGACGACACCGCTGTCGGGGAAGAATACATGATCGAGCGAACTGTCAGCGTCCATTAGGACCTGTTCGCGTTGGCAGCGAATGTCTTCAAGCTCCGGCATAAGCTGCTTGAGATTGGAGGATGGCAGGGCGAGTAAAAGCCGATTGCAGGGCCAATTTGATAGAGCACTCATACGCTCTAAATACCGCCCGGTTGGCTCTGGTTGCAAGAGGAACCGCATTGTGTCGCCATTCTATGGTTCGCCAGTTCAGCGCCAAGTCCGT
Source organism: uncultured Alphaproteobacteria bacterium (assembly GCA_963784075.1). Lineage (GTDB taxonomy): Bacteria > Pseudomonadota > Alphaproteobacteria > Rhizobiales > Beijerinckiaceae > Methylocapsa. The sequence continues at coordinate 3,715 of CAWAQW010000028.1, forward strand.
GGAACGTGTCCGACAAGGGTCAATCTGCGAAGTAGCTGCACGATTCGGTCAGGTCCGCTCGGGGTCAACTCCCGTCATCGAGAACTGTGAGCCGAACTTCCGCAAAGGGTGGGGAGCGGATATTCGCTCAAGCGGCCTGAATGGCGCCAGTGCGCCATAAGGGGACTTAGCCGCGCCTGCACAGCCTTCTGGACTGCCCGCGCGAGTTCCGGTATTGCCACAGTTCGTAGGGCAGCGTCTCGTGATCGGACCCGGAGTATGCTTCCACATCGGCCCACAACGCAGCGCTGGTCAGCCGTCGTAACGCAGCATCTCTTCCACCATATTCGGCGTCGATGCCGCCCGCACATTCCCCGCGGGGCTGCATTCTCTTGGAGGGCGATTTGAACCCTGCCTATATCTCGGCACTCGCCGCCCTGGCGGGCGCGGCCATCGGCGAGCTGACGTCGTTCGCAACCTCGTGGTTGACGCAGCGGGTGCAGCTTCGCCATGCGCATCGCGAAGCCGAAGAGGCTAAGCTGGAGGCGCTTTACAGCGACTTCATCGCCGCCGAGGCCTCGCGCCTCTTTGGAAACGCCCTGACCCACCAGACGGGACAGATCACCGATTTGGTGCGGCTCTACGCCATGGTCGGACGTATGCGCCTGGTTTCCGACCGGACAGTGATCGTTGCGGCCATGCGGGTCGAGGACACCATCATCGAGACCTACCTGGGGCCAAACCGCACCCTTCATGAAATGATGGACTACGCCCATAAGGGCGGGATGGACGTCCTGACCGAATTCGGGGAGGCCTGCAGAAAAGACTTGGCCGCCCGCGCAACGGCAGTCCGTTAACGACGGGCCACGTCGTCAAGCCGTCCTTGTCGAATGGGGGCGACATCAGCCTCGGCAACAGCAAGGCCGGGGGGCGGGCAACCGTCAGGTTGTCGCTGTGAGGCGATGTGGTGGGGGCTAGAGCAGGTCCTTAAAGAAGTTGACGGCCTTTTCCGAAAAGGACCTGTTCCAACTTTTCTATTTTGAGCGATTCCTTCCCGATCATATGAGTCCATTTGATCGGGAAGCGCGCCGTGCGCAGACCTACCGCGCGGATCAAATGAAGCCTATTACTTCGTGCCTTGCATGTTGGACATCGTCAGTTCAATCGGCTTGAAGCATGCCTTGGCGAGGTTGGAATAGAGTTCGCCCATTTTAGTCGACTGCGCGGCGAAGTCGGTGTACGACGTCTTGGCATATTCGGACTGGATCTGAATCACGGTGTCTAACGACTTTGCGCCTAGCAGTTTTTCGACGAACGCCGTGCGCTTATCCACTGACTTTTTCATATAGTCAGTCCCTTCGGCGACAATGGTCTCAAGGAGCGTCCCAAAGGAGCGCAACTTCGTGGTCACCGCGTTGAGTTGTACGTTTCCTGCGGGTTGTATACTATCAAACTCTTTACTGATGACATCGTCCTCTTGTTCTATCACGTTTGGTAACGTCAGTGTCTTGCGCAACTTTAGCAACGTCATCTAATTTAGCCAACAAACTCCTTTAGAGACAATATGTCGCCTCTACTTTAACCAATGACGGCTAAAATTTACGAATTCTTTAGGATTGGTGAGTTATTCAGTTATCGTAATGCACAAATAAAGTCAATGTTTTATTTACATTCGACATAAATCAAGATCGCGATACGGCGACGGCGGAGACGAAAAGGGGCAGATGGCGGCGAGAACCGGGTACGTTCTTCGCTTCGCGAATCGACCCGGATCGCTGACATCAGGGGGCCGAACGGGCGCGTATAACCGAAGAAACGGCGGAGTCGCGACGTCTCTTTGTTCAGCCCCCTCCGACTGAGGTCCGCTCTAGCTGTGGAACCTCAACAGGTTGTCCATTGTCAGACCGAGGCGGCTGATGGGTGGTTTGGCCTTTAGACTCGCATGGGGACGATGCCAATTGTATCGATGGAGCCAAATTGGGAGCTTGGTTCTGCGCTGCTGGGAGTTTTCATAGGCGATTGCGTAGGCCCATTCGCGCGTTTCCTCCGCTCTGGGGCTGTAAGGGAATGCTTTTTGAACGCCGGGCTGGCCCCAACGTGCGGGGCGCATACCTACACATCGGCCCATCTTCGCCATTGGCAATACCAACCACAATCGTTACGGGTCCTACCGACCGGGTACCCCTCCCGAACGGGTGGCGCGCCAGTCCGCCCTCTCCCTATTTTTCTCGGATTGTAAGGGCCTCCCGCTCCGGGGCCGAAGGCCGCAATCTGTGCTACAATGCGCGCGATTGTGGAGGCGAAAATGGAAGACGGAGTTCCGGAGCTCGTGTCGGGGAAGTTTCTCGCAACGCTTTTCGGCCTCGACGGAAGAACAATTCGCAAACTGACGACGCGCGGGGTTTTAATTCGGCGCGGTCGCGGGCAATACGCTTTGCGCGAATCGGTGCGCGGTTATTGCGAGTACATAAGGCGGCCACCACCGATTGCGCTGGAATGGGATTTAAGCTCGCTCGGCGACGGGGCCACGCACTAGCGCCGGCAGTGTGGCCTCTTTCGCCGGTTACGATCCGCCTGCACCATCAAGAGATATTCGAATGCCAACTGTTCGGCGACGTCACGCCGGACGAACTCCGATTGATCCTGGCACAAGACGCTGAGGGCGTCTGCGGTCTCTGCGGGGATGCCTTCGAGGGCCGGAAGCATGCGGCGGACGACTTCACTAAACATTCGTGGACGCACGGGCGATCTCCCGTCAAGCGCGTGGCAGCGCCCCGCTTGCCTCGATCGTTCCGAATTTCCCATCGTATCCGCTCGGCCTTCGTCTTGGGAGTCCATGCCCGATGTTGGGGCGAGAGATTGGGGCACTCTGCAAGCTGTTCCGGAATCTCGTCGATCGAGCGCAACGGGCGAGCCTCCGCAAATCAGGCTTCGCAATAAGCCGCGAATGGCGTGGCGCCGTCAAGCGGCCCTCACCCGCCCAGCAGCATGACGATCGCGCCGAGCGCTGCGCAACAGAGCAAAAATGCTGTGAGTGCTTGCGCGGAGGACCAGTCGCTCATTTTTTTTAGAATTCCCCTCGCTCGACGTTGCAACGTGCATTCCTTAAGGAAATGCAACGGTGCAACGGATCGGAGCCCCGTTGCATGCAATGGCATTTGCAACGGATATGCAACGGCAAGTGCAACGTGGCTAAGTATATGAACACGCCGCGTTATATCTGCAACCCAAAAATCGGTGCAACGGGCTTGCAACGGGCTAAGGTTAAGGTATCGCGTTGCATCGCGTTCAGGGCCTCCATATGAAGCCGTCAGATTCGATGAGCTTTCCGGCCTGTAGTAAATCGTTTTTTGCACGCTGGAAGTCAGAGCGCCCCGCGGATGTGAGGCCGTCCTTGTCGTTTTTTTCGAGAAACCCGCGAGACTTCATCTCATCGCGGATCGCATCGACTAAAACTTTTATGACCGGGTTGCCGTCGAGGCCGGGCGTCTTTGGTATACCGTCGGCAAGTCGATCATAGGCTTTGAGAAATTCAAAGGTGATAAAATCAGCCTCTTTGTGCCTGCCAGCAGGGGAAGCTTCAGCCATTCCGACAAAAGAAGGTGGCTTCGATCCTCATCGTCCTGATCTTGGGCGCCCCCTTGGGCGGCCGTGCCGCCGCCGAAACTTTGCTTTTGTTGCCACTTGGAAAAGCTGCGGTCAATTTCATGCCGTAGCCTGTCGAACGGCGCTAAATACTTAGCCGCTATGCCGTTGGGATGCTGGCGCAGCCTCAATTCTATGCTGTCGGCGCTGTCGCCGGCGGCGGCTAATGACCAAATAACGCTTTGGAAGGCTTCGCTTCGCGTTCCCTCCGGCGCCCCATACTTGATAATATCCTCGACATCCCCGCCTTGCCGCGGCGCGGCGTTGAAATCAAATCCGGAAAATGTTTCGGGCTTCCTGGCGGTCTGGTCATAGCGGTCATGGACTTTGTGAAAATAGTCCGTATGCGGAAGGGCCTCACAAAGACCGATTTCGTTGCCCGTCACGATAATGAAGCGCGCCGCCCTGTAATAAATCTCAATCGCAGCCCTCTCGCGGCCGTCAATCGCATGCCGTGAATTCGACGTCCAGACCTTCCGAATTGCCGGTTTTCGAGCGCTTTAAATAGCCTCCGTCGCCGGCGCCCCCTGGCCGGATTGTCACATGTCGAGGGCAAATCGTGCCGTGCGGGATTGGATCTGCTGGACCGGTGTGGCATAGGCGCGGTCCTCAGAGCGACGTATGCGAGACGCGGGATCATTGTTTCGAGGCGGTATCTGCGGTTGAACCGATATTCGAACTCGGCGAGATATCGCGGCACGTGTTTTGAGTGCACGGCCCTGTAGGTTCCGACCAAAGCCGACTTGATGTTTCCAAGGACGGTGTTGACCCATTTGAAGGCCGGCTTTTTGGCGGCCTGCGCGCCGCTGCCAGTTTGAATTTGAGTGTGCGTGCATCCAGCCGTTGCGACGGCGGTGAAACACGCGAGCGCATCGGTGATGACGTTGGCGCCGCCAGTAAGCGCCGTGCTCGTGAGTTTGCCAATCGCCACCTTTCGGAAGCCGATGACGCGGCGAAGAATGATCTGATCTGGCTTGCCGTCCTCGGTTGTTGCAACGGCGGCGACGAAGGGGGTTTTACCCGCCGCACCGCGCCCGTGTTTGCCGGAGCGCTCGCCACCGATATAGGCGTCGTCCATTTGCACGTTGCCATTGAGACGCTTGGCGCCGTTTCGCTCGATCATGACCTGAGCGAGCTTGTGTTTCATCGTCCAGGCGGTCGTCTGCGTGACGCCGAGCCGACGCCCCAACTCGATGCTGGAGATTCCCTTCTTCGATTGGGTCACCAGATACATGGCTTTGAACCAGAGCCGCAGCGGCAGCTTGCTGGATGCGAAAATAGTCCCCGCCTTCACCGAGGTCTGCTTGCGGCAGGCGTTGCATTGGAATAGCAGGCGCGCGCCGCGCTTGACCACGCAATGGCCTTGGACACCACAATCGGGACATTCGAAGCCTTCGGGCCAGCGCAAGCGCGCCAACTCTGCGTGACACCGTTCCTCGGTCCCGTATAATTCATCGAATTCGGCCTCGCTGAGGCCTTTCTGGAATTGAACTTTGTTGCGCGCCATCGGCAATGCCTTTACAAATCATAATGTTCCGTATTTGTTCTAAGCGGAAACTCAAGCTGACGCAACCGCGTAATCAGAAAGTCGATTGACATCGTTTTTCGCTTTCTGTGGTTGCTGACCGATTATCTTGGCGATGAGCTCGCCGAGATGCGGCTTCTCAACTTGAGAGAACCTCCCGGATCGGTCTTTGGCCGGGAAATTCCACGGATTGGGGACGGTGCAAACGAAGGCTCGGGTCAGCGCGCCGTCACCGAAATCGACGAAATCCATTGTTACGATTTGGTCGACGATTCCGGGCACCTCGCGCGCGGTTTTCGCGCCTTCAAGTTGAATTTGCAGCTGCGCCCGGTTGAACTCGTCGATGATTTTTTCGAGGATCGCGACGAGGACGATATTCTTCTCACGCGCGTGCTGAAGATGGAGGAGCGCCGCGACCATTTCCCGCGCGAGCAATCCGAAGACGCCGCGAATATCCTTTTTGCCACGCTCGCTGATAGCCTCAGGCTGTTGTTCGGCCCATCGGAAAGCGAGCCGGGCAGCGGCCGTCAGGCTGTCGAGGAAAATCGTTTGATAAGATATCTAAATCAGGAAGAGCGCCGGCAACGGCCTCATAATGGGCGTCGGAGTAGCAAGCTGTCGGAGGGAAGGATGGGTTAGGGCCGCCGATACGGCAGATGAGGTCCGAAGGGTCGGCCAGTCATCGATCCTTATCGTGGGAACCGGGGCGTCAGCGACGGCCAGGTCCCCCGCTTCAACATCGATGAACAAGGTACGCGCCGGGTCGAGAGTGCGAAGCTGGGAGGTCTTGCCAACGCCGACAGAGCCGGTCAAAAGGATTTTGGCGCCGCGCCGCTCAGCCAGGCGCTCTTCAGCGGTGATGATTTGAAGGGCGCTCATGAGGCATCCCCAGTGAGGGCGGCCACCAGAGAGGCGATGAGCTCCGGATCACCATCAAGCGTCGATTTTAGTTGCTCAATGGCCCACTCATCCCCTGTGGCGATGCCCTCGATCGCCTCGTTAAAGCCGTCCCGCCGCGCTTGATCCTCCGCGTCCTCATCCCCGAAAATCGCGGTGATTAAATCGCTCTCCACAACAAATGGCATATCGGGGAGGATGGTCGCGACGGGGCGATGGCCAAGCCAAATTTTCCGTCAGTGATATCAATCCTGTCAGCCATTTGCGCCCCCAATGGCCAGGGGGTTGTCTTTCTTCACGTGCAATGCGATATTTCGAGTCATGGTTTTTTTCCTCGTCGGGGAAATCAGGACAAAGGAAAGCCGCTCCGCTCCCAAGCTGAGGCGGCTTTTTCTTTGTCTAAATGTCAGGGGTTCAGGCGGTTTTTCCCGCTTGTCGCCCCGCGCTATTTTCGAATGCCGCTATCGCCGCTTCGATCGAACTGCGTCGTGCGCATTGGACGCGCGCCAGGCGGAAGGTCGGGATCGCCCCTGCCGTGTCGAGCGTATAGAGACGCGGCGGCGTTCCTTTGGCGTTCCGAAGAGGAACTCGGAAATCGCAGCCGCGCCATAAAGAAGGTCGCCCGCGATTTCTTGTTTCGGTTGGCTTTTCATCTGGCGAATCCGTCCAAATCAAATCGTAATTTTACGATACCAGCAAAATTGTGGTAGTTCAAGTTTAGACTTGCGATTTTAAATTCGCCATGCTAACTCGGTATTCATAGGAACCGGGGGACGGAGCCGAAATTGACTGATACCTACAGCTACGCGGCGGTCGAAACAACCCTAGCGAGGGTCTTCGGCGCCGACGCATCTGCCCAAAAGGGTGCGTTTCGCGGCCGGATTAAGCATCTGCAACGTCTCGGCTTAGTTTCTGAAACGCCGGGCAAAGGGCGAAAAATAGCCTACACGGACGCACAGGTTTGCGCATGGCTGATTGCGCTGGAACTTGAGGAGTTCGGCATCGACCCAGCCCTGGCGGTCCGGATGATCACCGGGTGGGTAGGGCCGGATCAGGAAAGCGAATCGTGGAAGCAGTATCTCCCTAAGGTTATTTCGGCGGCCCGGAGTAGCCAAGGAGGAGATGACGATACTTTCCTCATGGTCGAGCCGTTCTTCATGTCTGCGGGTTGGAGAGGCGATCCCAGGTTCGACCCTGCCAATTTCCGCGATGTCAGGCTCGGCGAAATAAAGGAATTTTTGGATTTTATCTCAGCCGCCCCAAGCAACGCGCCTGCATTTTCAATTTAAGCGCCCGCCTTCGCAATCTCGACGCGGCACTTGAAGCCGCTCAAAAAGCGGAGAGTAAAACCGCATGAGCCGCGCGCGCACTCGATTTCACCAAGGCGATATCAGCCGCGCCGTCAAAGGTGCGACGGCCGCCGGGCTTTCCGTGGCCAAAATCGAAATTGATCAGGACGGCAAGATCGTGATTGTCTCTGCGGAGGATACGGCGCGGCAAGAGCCAGCAACGCCGCTCGACGCATGGAAGGCAAAACATGCGCGTCAGGCTTAAGGGACTGAACTGCACCCGAAAGAAGCTCGCCAATGGCGAGATCGTTATTTACTGGTACGCCTGGCGGGGCGGCCCTCGCCTTAATGGCCAGCCCGGCACGCCGGAGTTTATCGCGTCCTATAATGCGGCCGTCGCCAATATTCCCAAGAGCCAAACCGGCACGCTCGATTTTATTCTCGGTCCCGGTCGGAGCGCCCTTGAAAGCGGCGCTCGACGCGAGCAAAAAACGTGGCCCCTTGATCCTCATGAATACGCGCGGCCGGGCTTGGACCGCAAATGGCTTCCGCGTCTCATGGCGAAAGGCCTGCCTGCGTGGCAGCCGAGGTTTCCGGCGTTTACACATTCCATGATCTAAGAGGAACGGCCGTCCTGCGGCTATTTCTGGCCGGTGGAACCGAAGCGGAAATTGCGACCATTACCGGCCACAGCCTGCGCGATGTCCGATCAATTCTGGACACGACATTATTTTTGCCGGGATCCCGCTTTGGCGCAGTCCGCAATCACAAAATTGGAAATTGCAAGTTGCCAAGAAAGAGCGCGAAAGGTGAACATATTTTTCAAACCGACTTCAAACCGCTCTGATGGTCGAGGCGCGCGGCGCCAGAACCGCCCGCAAAATCAATGGCTGGGGGACCTGGATTCGAACCAGGATTAACGGAGTCAGAGTTCGCGGTTCTACCGTTGAACTATCCCCCAAAAATTTGCCGGCGACACCTGAACGGTAAGATGGTCTCGCACGGCCCTCTCGCCTCGGTTTCCGGCGCGTGGAAGCGTGGTCTAGTGGCTGGTTTGCGGACTGTCAACGCTTTGCCCGCGCGCCATCTTTTCCAGCCGGTTGGCGATGGGCGCCTCTCTCGCATTCCACCCGCCCTATGGCGCGGCGGAGGGCGTTCCATTCAGCGGATTGGCGGGATCCCAGTGGTAACGCACGGTCTCGAAACGCATGTTGAGCGCATCGACGAGCACGAGCTTGCCTGTGAGTCCTTCGCCGAAACCGGCGATTTCGCGGATGACTTCAAGGGCCATCATCGCACCAAGGAGACCGGTAAGGGCGCCAAGTACACCGGTCTCGGAACAGGCCGGAACCGTGCCTTCTGGAGGCGGCTCGGGATAAAGGCAGCGGTAGGTTGGATTTTGTTCGCCGGAAGGGCTTTTTTCATAAGGCCGCAAAACCGTCAGCGAACCGTCGAACGCGCCAACCGCGGCGGTCACCAGCGGTCGCTTCTCATAAAAGCAGGCATCGGAGACCGCATAGCGGGTCGCAAAATTGTCCGAGCCATCGGCGACGACATCGTAACCTCTGACCATGGCGCGGGCATTCCCTTCTGTAAGCCTCGCGCGGTGCGCCGTGACCTTGACGTGCGGATTCAATCTGGCGATCGCGGCGCTTGCGCTATCCACCTTGGCGCGGCCGATGTCCGGCGTGCCGTGCAGAACCTGGCGCTGCAAATTCGACAGCGACACTTCGTCGTCGTCGACGATGCCGATCTCACCCACACCCGCCGCGGCGAGATACTGAATGAGCGGCGATCCGAGACCGCCCGCGCCAATGACAAGCACGCGCGCGGCCTTCAGCTTCTGCTGGCCAGGTCCGCCAATGCCGTGCAGGACAATATGGCGCGCGTAGCGCTCGATTTCCTCAGGAGAGAAGATGGCCATGGTCGCGTTGCGTGATTGTGGAAATAATTTGCCAAAAGGGCGGTTGCCGGCAATTTCGGAATGCCAGAAGGGGGAGTCAATGTTGGATTGCGCCGAGCTTCACGGCCAAGGCAAGCAACTTTGCCGCTGGCGATGGGGTTGATATAAAAACCCTCCGCCTTGGAAAAACCGGGCAATAAGAGGGACGAGGCGATCCATGCAACGGGTTTCGACCAGCCGCGCCGATATTGGCCCTGCCCTTCTTTTCGCCGCGGTCCCGCTTGCTTTTCTTGCGATCATCTCATTTTATCAGATTTTCATGAATCTCCCCGCGGCGCGGTTGGCACGCGAGGAAATCAAAAATTCCTTTTTCCTTGTGCGCACCGCGAGTGATCTTCGCAGCGCGATGGAGAATGCTGAGCGAAGCCAGCGCGGGTTTCTAATCACCGGCCATGATGTCTATCTCGAACCTTATGAAAGTGCAAAGCAGCATGTTCCGCACTTGCTGGACGACTTGCAGCAGGCGACTCTCGATAATTCCGCTCAGCAACGCCAGGTGCTTAAACTCCAAGCCGATATAACGACGACGATGAACGAACTGGCCACGACGATCGCACTTCGGCGTGAACAGGGCTTCGACGCGGCCCTAGCCGTCGTGAACACCGATGCCGGCCGGATCGCCATGGAGGCCATCCGAACCGACATCAATGGGATTTTGGACACGGCGAATAAGCGGCTGCAAGCGCGAATGGTGACCGCGGAGGCCTTGGATCGGCGGGTGGCGTCGAGCTTTGTGGCGGGGAGCGTCATCGCGGCACTCGCGCTCATCGCCAGTGCCATTCTTCTTGCCCGGGCTTACCGACGGGCCGAGTTCTCCAAACGGATCCTGCAAGCCACTCTCGAAAGTGTGCGCGAGGGAATCGTCGCTCTCGACGCCGACCGCCGCCTCATCGCATGGAACCAAACATTCAGGCGAATGCTCAAGCTGCCCGTTGGGACATTGCACTACGGCAAAACCCTAGCAGATCACAAAATCCCCGAAATTGACAAGTTTAATGACAGGTTCGAAACGCTTGATTCTCATGTCAAGCGAACTGGCAAGCCGGCGCTGTTCGAGCACAAGGAAGATGGGAGATCGTTCGAGATTTTTCAAAGTCCGATAGAAGACGGAGGCTCCGTCACCACTTTGCTCGACAGGACCGAGCAACGGCAAACCGAGGAAGCGTTGCACCAGGTGCAGAAGCTCGAGGCGCTCGGCCATATGACGGGCGGAATTGCGCATGACTTCAACAACCTCCTCACTGTCATCCTTGGCGCGGCGCGGCTTCTGCAACGCGCCGCTGGCGGGGACGCGCAGATGCTGCAGCGTATCGATATGGTGACCGTGGCGGCGGAACGCGGGGCGCGGCTGATCCAGCAGCTCCTTGCCTTCGCACGCAGGCAGCCTCTGCAACCGGAAATTATCAACCTCGGCCACCTCATGACGGAGGTTCTCCCGATGGTGCGGCGCGCCCTCGGTAGCAAGGTCACCGTCGAATATGTAACGAGCGGCGGCCTCTGGAACACCGCCATCGACGCGACCCAGTTTCAAACCGCGGTTTTGAACCTAGCGATCAATGGGCGCGACGCCATGCCGGAGGGCGGCAAGCTCACAATCGAAGTCGCCAACGCGACGCTCGATGAAACCTATGCGGCCAACCATCCGGACGTGGAGCCAGGCCAATATGTGATGTTCGCCGTCACCGATACCGGCAAAGGGATGGATCCGGCAACCTCCATGCGCGCCCTTGATCCGTTTTTTACGACGAAGCCGGTGGGCGAAGGCACCGGACTTGGGCTTCCGCAAGTCTATGGCTTTGTCAAACAATCCGGCGGACATTTGAAGATTTACAGTGAGGTCGGCGAGGGCACGACCATCAAGCTCTATCTCCCTCGCAGTCTCGGTGAGGCTTTCGCTCAGCCGCGGCACGCGGCTTCGCTGGCACTCACCGGCACAGAAACAATTCTCCTGGTCGATGATGACGAGATCGTCCGCGCGACCGTCAATTCCATGTTGGAGAGCCTGGGCTATGAAGTGATTACAGCAGCAAACGGGGCAGCGGCCCTATCCATTTTGGAGAATAACCCGGCGATCGCCCTTTTATTCACGGACGTCGTCATGCCGGGAGCGATCAATGGCCGCACCCTTGCTGAACGGGCCGCGGAAATCAATCCGAAGATCAAGATATTGTTTACGTCGGGCTACACTGAAAATTCGATCGTTCACAGCAGCCGCCTCGGTCCCGGCGTCGAATTCTTGAGCAAGCCCTATGACCGCGAACGGCTCGCCATGAAGGTTCGCCGGGTGCTCGACGGAGCGGCTCAAAAGACCGAAGTGTGTGAACCAAGCGAATCCGGAAGCGAGATGTCCGCAAACGTCCCCTCCTCTCTCGGCAAAGACATGAAGCCCGGGCTGCCTCGATCTCGATGAAGAAATCTTCGGCAAACAACGGTATCTGCTGGATTTAATTGAAGAGATCGTGTTCAAGGCGAGTCCACGCGTCACCCCCGCCTTTCCCGCACAGCGCAAATGAGGACCCCACGGAATGCAAATGAAGTCCGCTTTTTTTATTATGGCCGTGTCGCTATCCTTGCCATCCGCCGCTTTCGGCCAATCCGATATGCGGGCGCAGCAGACGGAGGCCTGTCAGGACGATGCTTACCGTCTTTGCCCCGATGAAATTCCCGACGAGGCGCGCGTGACCGCTTGCATGGCGCGCCAGAAAAGCAGGCTCAGCCCCGCCTGCCGCGCCATGTTCAAAGACCCGCCGCGCCATCGCTAAGCGCCATTTTCCTGCGCGTCACGCCGCCTGGGCAGAGGCCGAGAGCGCCGCGCAAACGTCATCGACGATCCGCTCAACAAGTTCGCGATTGTCGCCTTCGCCCATCACGCGGACGACCGGCTCGGTGCCCGAAGCGCGCACCACAAGGCGGCCGTTCGTGCCAAGTTTCGCGCGGCCGTCCTCGATCGCGCCCGCGACGCTGGCGTCTGTCAGCGGCCGCCCGGCCTTCAACCGCACATTTTTCAAAATCTGAGGGACCGGCTCGAAACGGCGGCAGGTTTGGCTCACGGGCTTATCTTCACGCTTCACGATCGCCAAGAGCTGCAAGGCGGCAACGAGCCCATCGCCGGTCGTGCAATGGTCGAGAAGGATAATATGGCCGGATTGCTCGCCGCCGAGATTGAACCCGTTTTCCCGCATATGTTCGAGCACATAGCGGTCGCCGACGGCGGTTCGCGCGAGGGAGAGTCCGATCTCTTCGAGATAGCGCTCAAGGCCGAGGTTCGACATCACCGTCCCCACGATGCCGGGCCGCGACAATCTGCCCTCTTCTTTCCAGCTCTGCGCGATCGCCGCCATCAGCTGGTCGCCATCGACGAGCTTTCCTGTCTCGTCGACGATGATCACCCGGTCGGCGTCGCCGTCGAGCGCGATGCCGATATCGGCGCGCACCTCCCGGACCTTTTTGATGAGGGCCGCGGGCGCGGTGGACCCTACGCCCCGATTGATATTGAAACCATCAGGCTCGACGCCAATTGAAATGACTTCGGCTCCCAATTCCCACAAGGCTTCGGGCGCCACCTTATAGGCGGCGCCATTGGCGCAATCGACGACAATGCGCAGGCCATCGAGGGAAAGTGTCCGCATCAATGTCCGTTTGGCGAATTCAATATAGCGGGCCCGATCGCCTTCGACCCGCATGGCGCGGCCGATGTCGGCCGGCTTCGACAGTTTGAGCACGCCCGGCTCATCAAGCATCGCCTCGATTTTCTCTTCGACCGCGTCCGAAAGCTTATAGCCGTCCGGGCCAAACAGCTTGATGCCATTGTCCTCGTAAGTGTTGTGCGAGGCGGAAATCATGACGCCGACATCCGCCCGCATAGAGTGGGTCAGCATCGCGACGGCGGGCGTCGGCATCGGCCCCAGCAACAGCACATCGACCCCGACCGAAGTGAAGCCCGCGACCAGGGCATTTTCGATCATATAGCCGGAAAGGCGCGTATCCTTGCCGATCACCGCCCGATGCCGATGCTCGCCCCGTTGAAAAACGACGCCCGTCGCCTGGGCAACCTTCATCGCGAGTTCAGGCGTGATCGCGGCATTGGCAAGGCCTCGAATACCGTCGGTTCCAAAATGTCTCTGTGCCATCGGGATTTGATCTCCAAATGCCATTTACCATCGGAAATGGAATTCTGCTTGAAACGAGCCATCAATTAGGGATGAATTGGGACGAACGCAAACATATTCAATTTATGTTCGTGGCGAAATTTCTATTTTTTATTCGATCTTATTTATTCGTAAAAATCATAATTATATCGTAATAATCATAAGAAATTGTTGCTGGATTTGCGGCCGGCACGCTGCTTGGGGTTGCTTTTTGGAGCGGCCGGCGCGGTGTTCTCAGGCTTCCCGGGGTGCTTGACTTTACGAGGCGAGGCATTTCCATGGTTGATGTGACGTTCGGGCGTAACCGCGGCGCTGGCGCGCTTGGTCATCGCCATTGCGAAGGCGCCAATGCGCGAATATCCTGCGCCGGGCCGTGCATTATTCATATTTTGCCCTGATTTTGCGTCGCTAATAAGGATGCCGCGTTCTTGCGAGCAACGAGCGGCGGGCAGTTATCCAGGTTTTCCCCCATGATATTTTCGAAGATGGCTAGGCACCTTCTGTTGCAAGTTTCGAGGATCCCGCTGCTGGCCGTCGCCATGGCGGCGACGGTTGTCTTGAGCGCGCCGCTCAGCCTTGGCGCCCAGGAAAAGAACAAAGACCTTTCCGTGCCCGGGCCCGGCAGGAACGAGGCGGCGGCGCGAAACCGGTTTGAGGTCGCGCAAGGATACGGCCGCCCTCCGGGAGACATTGGCGAGTCCGGCGACGTCCCTTATGGCGGGGAACCGCCGGATGGCGGTCAACTTCTGGTCCGGATCGGCCGCCTCGAGAGCCAGATCCGCGAGATCAACGGACAGATCGAACAGATGCAATTCGAGACCCGCAAGCTCGAGGAGCAACTCAGAAAATTCCAGGAGGATGTCGATTTTCGCTTCCGCGAAGGCGGCCCGGGCGCACCCATGGCCAAACCCCCGCAGAAGCGCAGCGAATCGACCGAGATCCCAGCACCGGCGGAGGCTCAGCTTGCCGCGCCGGGCGCCGCCGTCCCGCCGCCCCGCGCGAGTGGGCGCGGCGATGCCTTTGATCCGTCCCAAAATCCCACCGCCCCTGGAGTTCCCGTCCGCTCGGAAGCCGTGCCGCGGCGGCGGCTTCCAATCCGGGCAGCGCGCGGCGTGACGAGAGCACATCGCCTGGGCTCGATCAAAACGATCCGGGCGCACCGCTTGATCTTTCCAATGGCCGCTCCCGCATGGGAGCGCCGCCTGCGGCAACGCCCCCGCTGGCGATGGCGCCGTCCGCCGGCCCCGCCTCCGGGGGCGGCACGGTGATCGCCACGGCTCCAAGATCGGCGCGCGAAGAATTCGACATCGCCTTAGCCTATCTCAAGCAAAGGGCTTATGAAGACGCTGAAAAGGGCTTTACCAGCTTTCTTGAAAAGAACCCTAAGAACAAGCTGGCGTCCGACGCGATCTACTTTCTTGGCGAAAGTTACTACCGGCGCGGCCGCCAGCGGGAAGCGGCGGAACAATTTCTAAAACTATCGACCCAATATGCGGATTCGCCGCGCGCCCCGGCGGCCCTCTTGCGCCTCGGCCAGTCGCTGAACGCCCTCGGCGCCAAGGAGCAAGCCTGCGCAACTTATGGCGAAATCACCCGGAAATATCCAGACGCTCCGGCGATGGTCAAGGTGGGCGCCGAACGGGAGGTCAAACGCGCACAATGTTGAGACCGGCCGCCGCTGATGGACGCTGATTCAGGCAAGGCGAACTCCCCCCATGGACGCTTTCCCGTGGCGGCCGAAACCATGGGCGCCAAAAGAGGCGCGGAGGCGCCCATCAAGCTGCGGTTCTCGGCCAGAGAGATTGAAGATATTTTCCGTCCATGGGAGGGCGCGCGCGGCATTCTTCTTGGCGTTTCCGGCGGTCCTGACTCGGTCGCTTTGATGCGGCTCGCCGCCGAGTGGGCGGGCGGCCGCGCTGCCCCGCCGCCGCTTTATGTCGCGACCGTCAACCATGGCTTGCGCAAGGAGTCTCAGAGCGAGGCCGAAGCGGTCGCCTGCTGGGCCGCCGCGCTGGCGCTGCCACATACCATTCTCGTCTGGGAGGGCGTGAAGCCTAGGTCCAGGATACAAGAGCGGGCGCGGGAGGCCCGCTACGCCCTCTTGTTCGAGCATGCGGCAAGGCTTGGCGCCGATCATCTCATGACCGCGCATCACGCCGATGATCAAGCCGAAACGATTTTGTTCCGATTGCTGCACGGCAGCGGAATTTCGGGCCTTTCCGGGATGGCAACGTCCAGCGAACGCAACGGAATCATCCTTGCAAGGCCGTTGTTGAGCTACGCTAAGACAGAGCTTGTCGCATTCTGCGAAATGAAGGCGCAGCCTTTTCTTGATGATCCTTCGAACAATGATCCTGCTTTTGCCCGGACCCGAATTCGGCGCCTGAGCCGCTTTCTTGCGGACGAAGGACTCGACCGGAAAGCCCTGCTCCGGCTCGGGCACCGCGCCGCCAGGGCCGATGCCGCAATCAACACGCACGCCCGCGCCGTGACGGCCCGGCTCGAGGTCCAGCGCGAGGCTGACCGGTTTCGGGCGAATATTTCGGTGCTGGCCAACGAACCGGAGGAGATTCTCATCCGCTTTCTTGCAAATGAACTAAAATTGATAAGTGGAGACAAGCCGCTCCGGTTCGATCGCCTTGAAGCTATAGCGCGGCGCCTCGGCGCGGCGCTGCGTGGCGGAAACCCCTATAAAACGACGCTCGGAGGGGCCATATTGTACCTTCAAAGCAACCATTTCCTGGTTATTGAGCCGGAAGGCGCAAGGCAGCGCGGAAAGGCAAACCCACGCTCGGCGGGGGATGCCCGGTCCTAGCTAAAGGACCAAGAGCCAAGACTCACTTGGCAAGTGGTAAAACCAGGCTTACATTGCAGAGTAGCGAATTCTCATTACATAGTACCCTAAATCTTTGCGGGTGCTGTTTTAACTTAACCAGTGACGGCCTGGGGGCCGGAACAAATGTGTGGCGGGAACGAAGATGAATCCGAACTTCCGGAATTTCGCGCTTTGGGTGATCATTATCCTGCTCGTCGTCGCCCTCGTCATGCTGTTTCAAAATCCTGGACAGCGGGTGCCGTCGCAGGACATCGCCTTCAGCCAGCTTCTGAATGAGGTTGATCAGGGCCATGTTCGCGAGGTCACGATCGCGGGGAATGAGATCACAGGTCATTTCACTGACAACCGGGCCTTCGCGACTTATGCCCCCAACGACCCGACGCTGGTACAGAGCCTCTATAAAAAGAATGTGTCGATCACGGCGAGGCCGCCATCGGAAAATACCAATTGGTTGATGACGCTTCTCGTCAATGGGCTGCCACTGATCGCCATCATTGGGGTCTGGATCTTTTTGTCCAGGCAAATGCAGGGCGCTGGGGGCAAGGCCATGGGTTTTGGCAAGTCCAAGGCAAAACTCCTGACCGAGGCGCATGGGCGGGTCACTTTCGAAGATGTCGCCGGCGTCGACGAGGCCAAGGAGGACCTCCAGGAAATCGTCGAATTCCTGCGCGATCCGCAACGCTTCCAGAAGCTTGGCGGGCGTATTCCGCGCGGCGTTTTGCTTGTCGGCCCGCCGGGCACGGGCAAGACGCTTCTCGCGCGCGCCATCGCAGGCGAGGCCAATGTGCCTTTCTTCACGATTTCGGGGTCGGATTTCGTGGAAATGTTTGTCGGCGTCGGGGCGAGCCGCGTGCGCGACATGTTCGAGCAGGCCAAGAAGAATTCGCCTTGCATCATTTTCATCGATGAAATCGACGCTGTCGGCCGCCATCGCGGCGCCGGCCTCGGGGGAGGCAACGACGAGCGCGAACAAACCTTGAATCAGCTCCTCGTCGAGATGGATGGCTTCGAGGCCAATGAAAGCATCATTCTGATCGCGGCAACGAACCGTCCCGACGTTCTCGATCCGGCGCTTTTGCGCCCGGGCCGCTTCGACCGCCAGATAGTCGTGTCGAACCCTGACATCGTTGGCCGCGAGCGCATCCTCAAAGTGCATGTCCGCAAGGTTCCCCTCGCGCCGGACGTCGAGTTGAAGACGGTGGCGCGCGGGACGCCGGGATTTTCCGGCGCGGATCTCATGAATCTCGTCAACGAGGCGGCCCTGCTTGCGGCACGGCGCGGCAAGCGCGTCGTGACCATGTCCGAATTCGAGGACTCGAAAGACAAAATCATGATGGGCGCCGAGCGGCGCACGATGGTGATGACCGAACAAGAGAAAATGCTGACCGCCTATCACGAGGGCGGGCATGCGCTCGTCGCCCTCAATGTCGCGGCCACCGACCCGGTGCATAAGGCGACCATCATTCCGCGCGGCCGTGCCCTCGGGATGGTCATGCAGCTCCCCGAACGCGACAAGCTTTCAATGAACTACGAGCAGATGACCTCGCGGCTCGCCATCTGCATGGGCGGCCGGGTTTCGGAAGAAATCGTGTTCGGCAAGGAAAAGATCACCTCGGGTGCGCAATCCGATATTGAAGCCGCCACCAAGCTCGCCCGTGCGATGGTGACCCGCTGGGGCTTCTCCGACGAGCTCGGCACCGTCATGTATGGCGACAATAACCAGGACGAGGTTTTCCTCGGCTATTCCATTGGCCGCCAGCAAACCGTGTCGGAGGCGACCGCGCAGAAGATCGACGCGGAAGTGCGGCGGCTCGTGGAAGCCGGTCTTTCCGAAGCCACGAAGATCATTACCGAAAAGCGCGAGGATCTCGAAACTCTCGCCAAAGGTCTCCTCGAATATGAGACCCTGACTGGGGAAGAGATCGTCGGGCTTTTGAAAGGGCAACCGCCCGTGCGCGACACAGGTCACGATTCTGAACCCCCAATGCGCGGCTCTCCCGTCCCGACCACGGGCATCGTCCGTCCCAAATCCGGCCCCGAGCCGGGGGGATTGGAGCCGCAACCTCAGGCCTGAGCCGCGGCGGCCGCAAACCGAAATCGCCGCTATTCGGCAAGATATGGGCTGCCTCTCACACGCAAGTGAGAGGCAGCCTTTTTCATGAGCCCGTCCCCATTGCCGCAAAGCGGCCAGAGCGTGATCCGTTCAGATTGGACCACGCTCGAGAGTCTTTGATGATGCATGAGCTTTTCGGAAAGCCGGTTCGAACTTTCGCGGATCGTGCGCTAGGGCAAAGCCTCACACGCAAGGGAGAAAGTGAGAGGCAGCCCTTTTTGTGAGCGGACGCGCGCCTCCCGTCGCGGGACATCACGGCGGCAAATGGGCTGTTCGGCACAACAAAAACCGGCGCTTCACATGGAAGGCGCCGGTGCCGGAGGGATCAAGAACGTCGCTTTGACCGTCCGGGACTTATCGGCGACGGGGGAGGACAACCGTCCGCCGAAAGTTTCGTTAGGATTGGCCGCCCGTCAGCACGGTAACGGCGCGGCGATTTTGCGACCAGCAGGAATTGTCGTTGCAGCTCGCGACGGGACGCTCCTTGCCATAGCTGATGGTCCGGATTTTTGACGCTGGAATACCGCGGGCAACGAGATAGTCCTTTGTGGTTTCCGCGCGCCGCGCGCCCAGGGCGAAATTATATTCGCGGGTCCCTCGCTCATCGGCGTGACCTTCAATGGTCACATTATAGCGGCCATATTGTTGTAACCAACTCGCCTGCTTGGCAAGGGTCGCCTGTGCGGTTGGGCTTAAGTCACTCGAATCGCTATCAAAGTAAACCCGATCACCGACATTGACGGCGAAATCCTGTGGGCTCCCAGGTGCCGCCGGGGCGCCGCCATTCAGCCCTGTGAGGGCGCCATTCCCCGTCTCAACAGGGGTCTTGGCGCAGGCGGAGATCGCAAGGGCGGCGCCCAGCGCGGCCGCGAGCTTCCATTCGCTGGTCCGTTGGTGAAAGCTCATCCCACACTCCTTTTTTTATCGCGGGGCAGGTCTTAAGCCCTACCTGCCTTTGGTTAAAGGAATGTTCCATCAACCTTGATCCAAGCTAACCAAGACGCGTTGCATTTAAACAATCGAAGTTAAGGTTAACCGATCCTTCATGGCGAGAATACGGCTGAGATGGAGTTTCACACCGCAATCGTAAGTGTTTTTTTGCACCGCAACAAGGCGATTGTTGTCCAATCAAGCGCATTCCTGGCCATGCGCCCCCTCGAGAGAAAGCGCTACATTTTATAAGCCATTGTTTTGTTATGAGATTCGCTCGATTCGATCAACCCATCCGGCCCTAAGCTTTCGGGGCGCCTGAACTGTGGTTGCGCGGCTCTTCGCCGCCCTCGAAGCCGTGCATGCGCAAGGCCCATTGATAGGCAATGAGACCGCCCTTGAACTGCGGCAGGAGCCAAAGCGAGAGCATGAGCGCCAGAGTTGGCCAGGTCATCGCATGCAACCAGATGGGTGAATCGGGCCAGAATTCCTCGGTCAGGAGCATCAAGCTTCCGACAATATGGCCGACGACGACGATCGTTATATAGGGCGGCGCATCGTCGGCGCGGTGGTGGAAGAATTCCTCGCCGCATTTCGGGCAGACGTCATTGACCTTGAGATAGGCGCGGAAAATCCGCCCTTCGCCGCAGGCGGGGCAGCGGCCGCGCAGGCCCTTGCCGATGGCCTGCCAGACATTACGGGAAGGCTCGGCGCCCAGTTTATCGTGAACGGTGTTTCGCAATGGTCTGGTCCGCGATGGGCTCGATCAGGCTTGGGGCATCGTCTCCGCGGGACACATTGACGAGTTTCGAACGTCATTTGGATCGGGCAACAGCCTCATCCGGTCCTTCTTTGGAAGTCTGAAGCTTCGCAACCTCAGCTTTCTCAGTCCGAACCGGATGGACAACCTTTGGAAAGCTCACATCTTACGAAACCCGGAGGAGCCAATCAAAGTTTAACTGAAACCTGGGTCTCATTGAGGTGGCGCAAGAGTTGCCGCCGATTTACCTGAATTTTTTTGGTCGGATGGCGATTCTTCCGAGGGCGTGCCGCATGCTGCCAGCGACAAAGCCAAAACGGCAAGCAGCGAAGTCAAAAAACGACGCATGAATACCTCCCTGTTTTTTTTTGCGGACGAACCGAAGTCGGTCCGTCCGGCCTACTTTATACATGTCAATTTGAGACAGCGGCAAGAGATTTGGCGGACAGTGCGACCGTGACTACGGCGGCCCTCGCCGGATGCCGGAGTTGCGGAACTCTCCGGGGCTCTTCATCCATACCTTTACTGCCTGACACCGATCCGCTGCATCGCTTGCAGGTGATCTCTCTTTTCTTCCCAGACGAGCGCCTTCAGGGGAAGGTCGATGCCGGCGCGCTGACAGGTTTGCATGAGCGGCGTTCCGGCGCGGGCGCCGCCAAAAATGACCAATGTGGTCGAACGCAAAGCGAGGCCGGCCGCGGCGGCTCCCTTGGCGTGGTCAATCTTGGCGAAAACAGCCGCGCCTTTTTCTGCAAGGTCCGCCTCAAGGCGCGCGATCGTGTCCCGCGCCGAATAAGCGCTGCGGATGCTCACGAGGCCCTCGTCCGGCATGATCTCTTTTCCTCGCGATCAAAAAAACGCCTGAGGCTGGCTTGCCGGGGGCGCCCTGGAAGCCCCCCATTCCGCCTCTCGGCCCCCTCACATCCGCCGCCTCGAAGCTCTGCCCCGAGAAATGGGCGCACCGGCAAATTCGCCAGACGGTCGCATGCCGCGGCGCGCCGCTCTTTTGGATTTTCCGCCCGGCGGCACTTGCCGGGGCGAGCTTTCGCACAGCAATTCAAAACGGAGCGCGCCGGCGAGCGGCGCGACCTCCACAAGCCTGACGGTGACGCAGTCGCCGAGCTGATGCATTTGGCCTGTGCGCGAGCCAATCAGCGCATGGCGCGCCGGGTCATGCCGGAAATAGTCGTCGCCGAGCATGGCGGCGGGGATGAAGCCGTCGGCGCCGGTCTCGTCGAGCTTGACGAAAAGTCCGGCGCTGGACGCGCCCGAGATGCGGCCCTTGAAAGCCGCGCCGATCTGGCCGGCGAGATGGGCGGCGATCAGCCGCTCGGATGTTTCGCGCTCGGCCGCCATGGCCCGGCGTTCGGCGGCGGAAATCGCCGCCGCGATTTCGGCGAGGTCCTTGTCCACGGTCACGGCCAGGCCATCCGGCCCAAGGTGCAGGGCATGGATCAAGGCGCGATGGACCATGAGATCGGCGTAACGGCGGATCGGCGAGGTGAAATGCGCATAGCGGCGCAGATTAAGACCGAAATGGCCGTAATTCCCGACGCTATACTCCGCTTGGGCCTGGGTGCGCAGCACGACTTCATTGATGAGATGCTCGTTGTCCGTCCCTTTCACGCGGGCAAGAATGCCGTTGAATTGGGCGGCGCGCAGAACTTGACCCTTGCCGAATTTGATGCCGATCGAGGCCAGAAATTCGGCAAGATTGTTGAGCTTTTCGAGCGATGGCTCGTCGTGCACGCGGTAGATGAACGGCTGCTGTTTCGCCTCGAGCGCCTCGGCGGCGGCCACATTCGCGAGGATCATATAGTCCTCGATGAGGCGGTGCGAATCGAGCCTTGGCGGCGTTAAGACGGATTTGACGGCACCTTTCTCGTCCAGGAGGATCTTGCGTTCCGGAAGATCGAGATCGAGCGGCCCGCGTTTTTCGCGCGCGATCGTGAGGGCGCGATAGGCTTCGTAAAGCGGAATGAGAACGGACGCATGAAGAGGCGACATTGCCGCGTCCGGGCCATCGTCCATCAAAGCCTGCACTTGCCGGTAAGAGAATTTTGCCGCCGAGCGCATCATGATCCTATGGAAACTATGCCCGAGTTTGTGGCCGTCGGCGGCGATGACGATGCGGGCGGCGAGCGCCGGGCGATCTTCGTTTTGGTGCAACGAACAGAGGTCGTTGGAAATCCGCTCCGGCAGCATGGGCACGACACGGTCGGGGAAATATACCGAATTGCCGCGATCCCGCGCCTCCCGGTCGAGAGCGCCGCCGGGGGCGACATAGGCGGCGACATCGGCGATGGCGACTCGCAAAATATAGCCGCCCGGATTGGCGGGATCGGGGTCGCGCTCGGCGTGAACCGCGTCGTCGTGATCCTTGGCATCCTCGGGATCGATGGTCAAGAGCGGGATGGCGCGCCAATCCTCGCGATGCGCGAGGCTCGCGGGTCTCGCCCGCTCCGCCTCGGCGATGGCCTCGGGGCGAAAAACATGCGGAATTTGATGCGAATGAATGGCGATGAGGCTAATCGCCTTCTCATTGTCGAGGGCGCCGAGCCGCTCGCGCACTTTGGCCGCCGGAAGGCCGAGGCGTCCCGTGCGCAGGATCTCGACCGCCACGAGATCGCCGTCGCGGGCGGCGCCTTCGTCGCCAGGACCGACACTCAATTCCCCGCGATTGACGTTTTTCTTGTCGACCGGCGCGATCCGGCCGCCGCCGCCCGCGCTGGCGCGAAAAATTCCGAGCAGCTGGGTTTTCGCGCGCGGCAACAGCTTGACGACGCGCCCCGTGTAGGCGGGCTCGCCCGGCTCGGCGTCCCGCACCGTCTCGACCCGCAGCAAGGCGCGATCGCCAGGAGCCGGGGTGGGCGTCCCTGGCTTTAGCCTCGCTCTCGTCATGAGCAGGATTTTTGGCGCGGCGCCTTGCGCGCTGTCCCATTCGGCGGGCGCCGCAAGGAGATCGCCGTCAAGGTCGCGCGCGATCACATCGGCGAGAACGACGGCCGGCAGAAGACCTGGCTTATGCAGGGTCTTGCTGCCGGCGCTCAATCGCCCCCTCGGTCTCGAGGTCCTTCAGCATGCGTTTGAGGGCGATCCTGGCGGCGCCCTTGATGTTGAAGGCGCGGGCGATTTCCCGTTTGCCGATCTTGCCTTGCGCCTTGCCACCCAAGGCTTCACGCTCACGGGCAATGAAAGCGAGAAGGTCCGTCCGCGAAGGAAGAGCCGCATCCCCTGCCTCCTCCCGCGCCTGCGCGGGTTCGGCGATGATTGGGCCGGTTTCCTTGCCGGCGGGTCTTTTCACGCTTGCCTGGCCCTTTTCGATTTTGACGTTGCGGGTTTCGCCGCCGGTTTTGCCGCTGGTTTCGCGGCTTTCTTGGGTGTAGCTCTCTCAGCGGGAGCCGGCGCCTTTTTTTTCGCCGGCCGCGCGCGCGTCCCCGCGCCCTGCTTGTCCTCGATCAAGCGGATCGCCTCTTCAAGGGTGATCGTCTCTTCCGACATGCCGGTTTTCAAGGTCGCATTGATCTTGCCATAATTGACATAGGGGCCGAAGCGTCCGCTGCGCACGGTAATAGGCCCGCCGTCGGGATGTTCGCCGAGAAGGCGGCCCTGGAGCGGCCCCTTCCCTGCCCCTTGGCCGCTCGCTTTCGCGGCCAGAAGCGCGATGGCCTCTTCGAGAGTTAAAGTGGTGGGATCGGCGTGGCGCGGCAAGGTCGCGTTGATTTTCCCATGGTTGACATAGGGGCCGTAGCGGCCGGCCTTGACCACGACCTTGCCGCCCGCGGGATGCTCCCCAAGTTCCCGGGTTGGCGCGCTCGCGGCGTCGCCGAAGCGGCGCCCGCTGAGGCCGCTTTCCTTGGCAACAATAAGATCAATCGCGCGATTACCGCCAAGCGTGAGGATATCCTCGTCCTTGCCGATATTCGCATAAGTCTTGCCGTGCTGGACATAGGGGCCGAAGCGGCCGATCCCGGCGAGGATCGGCTCCTTCGTCTCCGGATGTTTGGCGACCTCGCGCGGCAGCGACAACAGGCCAAGTGCCTGATCGAGGGTGATCTCGGCCTGTTCGATCGTCTTTGGCAGCGAAACCCGCTTGGGTTTTTCACCGTCTCCTTGTTGGACATAGGTGCCGAAACGGCCATCCCGCACGGAAATCTCGTCTCCGGTCGAAGGATCATTGCCTAAAACCCGGACACCCGCCCGCTCGCCATACGCAGCGCCTTCCGCCTTGGTGTCCGCCAAAGTGCGGGTGAACTTGCACTCAGGATAATTCGAGCAGCCGATGAAAGCGCCGAATTTGCCGAGTTTCAAGGAAAGCTGGCCGTTCGCGCAGGCGGGACAGGCGCGCGGATTTGAGCCGTCCGCCTTGGCAGGGAAAATATGCGGGCCCAAAAGCTCGTTCAGACTGTCGAGCACTTCCGTGGTGCGCAGATCCTTGATGCCGTCGAGCGCACCGGAAAAATCCGTCCAGAAATCGCGTAGCACCTGCTTCCAGTCAAGCTCATGGTTGGAGACAAGATCGAGCTGCTCCTCGAGGGCGGCGGTGAAATCATAGCCGACATAGCGGGCAAAAAAGGCCTCTAAAAACGCCGTCACCAAACGGCCCTTGTCTTCGGGGACGAGGCGTTTCTTTTCGAGCCTCACATAGTCGCGTTCGCGCAAAACCGCGAGGGTCGAGGCATAGGTCGAGGGCCGGCCGATGCCGAGCTCCTCCATGCGTTTGACGAGGGTCGCTTCGGTAAAGCGCGGCGGCGGCTCGGTGAAATGCTGGCTTGCCTCGATTTTGTCCTTGCCGAGACTCTCGCCCTCGCGCATTTCGGGCAGACGGCCGCCGTCTTCTTCATCCTCGTCGTCGCGGCCTTCCTGATAGAGCTTCAGAAACCCGTCGAAGCGAATCACCTGGCCGGTGGCGCGCAGGTCGAGCTTTCGTTCGCCCGCCTCTGCCAGAATATCGACCGTGGTGCGTTCGAGCTCGGCCGATTCCATTTGGCTCGCGATCGTGCGCGTCCAAATGAGTTCGTAAAGCCGCATCTGGTCCGCTTCGAGACTGCCCGCCACATGCTTTGGCATGCGCGAAAGATCGGTCGGGCGGATCGCCTCATGCGCTTCCTGGGCATTCTTGGCTTTCACGGTGTATTTCCGCGGCGCCTTCGGGACATAGCTCGCGCCGAACTCCTTGCCGATGACACTGCGGGCGCCCGTGATGGCTTCCGGCGCGAGATCGACGCCGTCGGTTCGCATATAAGTAATGAGTTCCCACCGTCTCGCCGCCGATTTCGGCGCCTTCGTAAAGCCGCTGGGCGAGCTGCATGGTTCGCGCGGGCGCAAAGCCGAGCTTGCGGGAAGCCTCCTGCTGGAGCGTCGAGGTCGTGAAAGGCGGCGGCGGATGCCGCTTCGCTGGCTTCGCCTCGATGCTCGCCACCGAGAATTTGGCGGCATCGAGAGCGGCCTTGAAAGCTTCCGCTTCCGCCCCCGAGCCGATATCGAGGCGGGTGATTCGCTTGCCGTCGGCCCCCGCGAGGCGGGCGATGAAAGGCGCCCCGGCCGCGGTCCGCAAATGCGCGGCGATCGACCAATATTCGCGCGAAACGAATTTCTCGATCTCGAGCTCGCGGTCGCAGACCAGCCGCAAGGCGACGGATTGCACCCGTCCGGCCGAGCGGGCGCCGGGCAATTTGCGCCATAGCACCGGCGAAAGGTTAAAGCCGACGAGATAGTCGAGCGCGCGGCGGGCGAGATAGGCATCGACAAGGGCGGCGTCAATCTCGCGCGGATGTTTCATCGCCTCCAAAATCGAGGCTTTGGTGATCGCGTTGAAAACGACCCGCTGCACGGGTTTCGTTCCGAGGATTTTTTTCGCCTTCAAGACTTCGAGGACGTGCCAGGAAATCGCCTCGCCTTCGCGGTCCGGGTCGGTCGCCAGAATAATCTGATCGGCGCCTTTCACCGCCTTGGCGATGTCCGCCAGTCTCTTGGAGGACTGGGAATCGACATCCCAAAGCATGACGAAATCATGGTCTGGATCGACGGAGCCGTCTTTCGCCGGCAGATCGCGAACATGGCCATAAGACGCATAAACCTCATAGCCTTTTCCGAGATATTTGGTGATCGTCTTGGCCTTGGCAGGCGATTCGACGATGACGACATTCATGCGGCAGTCCTCATGTTCCCAATGGGTCGTTTGGCGCGGCCAACAAAGCTCGAAAGATCGAGCGGGGTCCCTCAGCCCCAAAAAGACTTGAGCCAAAGCTTGGCTGAAAGCGACAATGGGAGGATGGGGGAGCGCGGGCCCTTAGTCAAATCGAACGCAAGCGATCAGGCAAGCTTAGCCATTCGTCCCCGGCATGGCGGATGATGCGGACGCCGCCGGCACCGCCTCCCCGTGACGGTTTTTCGCGCGCGCCCGGCACAAAGCTGCGGCGTCTTGAGGCCCGCCTTCACAAAGGGCTCTGACGATTGGCCCTTTGTGGCTTCAAACCCGCCGTTATTGAACCGGTATTGAAAAGGATTAATTGTATTGAAACTGAGAAAATATTGGGGACGAATTATGAAAGTCTCATTGGTCGCGACCTTTGTATTTCTTTGGCTCATCAGTTTTTCTAGTTCGGTGAGTGCCCAATCCCCATCTGGGATTCAAAACGGCAGCTTCGAGGCTCCTTCGATCGCGAGCTATGCCTATCAGCCTTCGGAGCAATTGGACATTTATAGCAAGCGCGGGGATCCAGCATAATACGCCGACCAGTGGTACAGGGCCGGGGTGCCGATCTCTGGTGCCACCGCGCTGACCTATTCGCCGCAGACGGCGGACGTCGGCTCGACACTGACACTGCGTGAGATCGCGACCAATGCCGCGGGATCGAGCGCGGAGGCGATAAGTGCCGCGACGGCGCCCAGTGACGGCGCCTCCGGCGACCGGCCTCGTAAACGGCAGCTTCGAAGCTCCCGCGATCGCGAGCTCTGCCTATAGGCCTTCGAGTAATTGGACATTTATAGGCAAGTGCGGGGATCCAGCATTATGGCAGCGCCTGGGGCGCGCCGAATGCCCCCGATGGTGTTCAGACAGCCTTTCTCCAAGACGGCACAAACGGGGGGCAATGGCACCATTTCTCAAGTGTTTACTGTGCCGGCCGCTGGCACATACTCAATATCCTTCTATTCCGCGTTGCGTGCTTATCGGACCAGTCCGACCCTCATGTCGTTCAATGTGACGATGGATGGCACCAACATTGGAACTTTTTCACCAACATCGACGAGCTTTTTCGCAATTTACCACAAGTCCGATCCTGCTGACGGCGGGAAGTCATACTTTGAGTTTTGTGGGCACAGGTGCTGCACCGGATACTTCGGATTTCATTGATTTCGTTACTCTCAACAATACGTCGGCTCAACTGCCCCCATCGAATACCGCGCCTCCGACGGAGAACGCCGCAAGTCGGGCTGACGCTTATTGGGACAACGGGAACATGGAATAATGCCGACATCCTTTGCGCAACAATGGTTCGGCAATGGTGCTCCCGCCCGGCGTGACCGGATTATCCTATATCCCGCAAAGTTCTGATACTCGGTCATGTGAACACGGAAACTGTGACCGCGACAGGTCCAGGTGGAACCGCATCTGCTACGAGTGCTCCAACGACGCCGTTCAACGCGGCATGTCCGGTTCTTTCCAGCTGGTCCAGGGAAAGGACGTCGTATCGCTCGATACCGATGGCAACGAGATCCTGAGTCAGAGCGGAGACGTGCGCAAGTTCGGCGACACGTACTACTGGTATGGAGATCGAATCGTGAACGGCGTGCGCAGTGGCATCGCCTGTTATTCATCGAAGGATTTGGCGCATTGGAAGTTCGAGAGCGTCGTCCATAGTACACCTGCGAACCCGCCTCCTGATCCCACATTTGAATCAGGCATGCGACCGAGCGTCGTCTACAATAGCTTGAGCCAACAATATGTCATGATCTTCCAGCGCGCTATTCATTTTGCGACGAGCGCAACGCCTTGCGGTCAGTTCGTCGACCAAGGCTACGAGATGGTCCCCAATGATCGTGGCGGCGGTGATCGCGGAGTGTTCCTGGACGACGACGGCAAGGTGTACGTGGTCTATGCGACATGGCCGTATCCAGACCAGTTCAATACGGATATCGGCATCGTACTCTTGACTCCGGACTATCTCCATGTGGATCGGGTCGTGGCGCCAACGACCGGGATGCACTGCGAAGCACCGTATATCCTCAAGAGGAATGGCCTCTATTATTTGTTCGCGTCTCAGTGCGTTAATTATTCCTCCTCCGCGACGAGCTACGCGACCGCCACGAGTCTGGCCGGACCGTGGTCCGCGCCGAAGACCGTGACGACGATCCCCAGCGACTCGCAGTCGTTCAATTCGCAACACGATTTCACCGTTACCGTCGTCGGCACCAAGGGCACCGCCTACATGTATTTCGGCGATCGTTGGAGCGAATATACGGGCCAGGGGATTGGGAAGAACGTACGGCTGCCGCTCACGTTCAACGGAAATGAGCCGGTTCTGAACGGCTTGAATACCTGGTACATCAATGTGACAACTGGTGAATGGAGTCCGACACCAGTTCCCTGACGCAGCACCGGGTTCTTTGATGCTCCACCGGCCGTGACTGAGGGTGGCAGAGGCGTAACTGGTCGGCCGGGGCGGTGCTGCGCGCCTACGCCTGAGCCAACCGCGCACGGCGCGCGTGTGCCTTCCACCGCGCGTTCGCGAGGCGGGGGAAGGCAGGCTCGATGTCGCTGCGCTCAGAAGACGCGCCGGCCGGCGTGAGCAAGGCGCGGTTCGGCGTGCTGATTTTCGAGAAGCCCGGAGCGGCCGGCGACAAGCTTGCCTTGGGCGCGAGCAATGACTGCGCTGAGCTTTGGCTTGCGGTTGAGGTGGACGGTCCAGTGCATGATGAGCATCAACGGGCTTGGCAGGCCCGCTGGGCCATTGGCCCGGCTGGCTATTTCCTAAAAGACAGGCTTTGCAGCTTGGTCCCCGGCGCGGCGCCATCCGGCGCGATTTCAAAAGCATAAACTTGTCCTGCCGCGGCATTCGGAAAATCGACCGTCCGCCCGCCATTGCCTGCGTCGTCGGTTCGAAGCGTCCCGAGCTGGCGGCCGCATTTTAACGAAATCCGGTAGCTCGTATTGGGGGCGGCTCCCGCAAGCCTTATACCGGCGGTGGATGATTCCTCCGTTGCGCGCGCGACCGTCACCGAGCCGAAGAGGGGCTCCGAACCATTGTCCACGACATCCTCATTGGAACAGCTGCCTCCGTCCTGACGGACAACCGCCACCGTCACGGCCGTGAGCGACGACAGCGGGAGTTGGACCGGGCACGCCGTGCCATCCCGCGCGGAAATCGTATAGGAATAGGTCTTGTCGCCGCTGCTGGCTTTCTCGACCGCGCCAATCGCCGCGCCGGCCGGGGCATTTTCGGCTGAGGTAAAATCAGCATGGTCGTTGTACCAGCAGATCAGCGGCTGATTTTGCGCGAAAGCTGGCCCCCCAGCCGTCAAAACCGCGGCGCCCGCCAAGAGGTGTTTCCAGGTGGTTTTCATGGTGTTCCAATTTTTCAATCGATCAAGTTCCCGAATCGCTTAAACTCGTTCCCGCCGGAAAATGCAACAGAGCTGCTGGCAAAGGGCGCTTCACTTTTCTGCAAACCATTCCCGGGGGGAAGCACCGCAGGGGGTAACGGGTGCGTTTCGCTACATCTAGGTCAACCCCTGCGGTGCTTCCCCCCAAACCATTCCCGGGACATCCGCAATCGGGCGGAAATTGCTAGGATAACCGCGCCGCGCCGGGGGCGGCTGCTAAAAGAATCCAGGGCACGGCCGCGAAAAATGTGGATAGATCGGCGTGGGTCCCTGCAAACTTTTGTGACAGGAGCGATCTGGGTCCTATAGAAGAAGGTCGATGGTCGATCCGCCGAAAAAACCCAACTTCCCGCACCGGCATCTGCTCGGGATCGAAGGGCTTTCCGCCCTCGACATTGGAATTCTTCTCGATCTCGCCGAGGAGGCGATCGAAGTGTCGCGCCAAGTCGAGAAAAAGCGCGCCACCTTGCGCGGGCGCACTCTCATCAACCTTTTTTTCGAGGCCTCGACAAGGACGCAATCCTCCTTCGAGCTCGCCGGCAAGCGTCTCGGCGCCGATGTCATGAATATGTCGGTGGCGACGTCGAGCGTCAAAAAGGGCGAGACTTTGCTCGACACGGCGGTGACGCTGAACGCCATGCATCCCGATATCATCGTGGTGCGCCATGCACAGGCGGGCGCCGTGCATCTGCTCGCGAAAAAAGTGGATTGCGCGGTCGTCAACGCGGGCGATGGCGCCCATGAACACCCAACCCAAGCGCTTCTCGATGCGCTCACGATCCGGCGCAATAAGGGAACGATCAAGGGCCTCACGGTCGCGATCTGCGGCGATATCCTCCATTCGCGCGTCGCCCGCTCCAATATTTTGCTGCTCTCGGCGCTTGGCGCGCGGGTGCGCGCGGTTGGGCCATCGACCTTGCTGCCTGCGGGCATCGAGCGCATGGGCGTCGAGGTTTACCGCGATATGCGCGCCGGGCTCGATGGCGCCGATATCGTCATGATGCTGCGCCTGCAACGCGAGCGGATGCAAGGCGGCTATATCCCTTCCGCCAAGGAATATTTTCGCTTTTTCGGCCTCGACGAAACCAAGCTGAACTATGCCAAGCCGGATGCGCTTGTGATGCATCCAGGTCCGATGAACCGCGGCGTCGAAATCAATTCAACGGTCGCCGATGGGGAAAGGAGCCTGATCCGCGAGCAAGTCGAAATGGGGGTCGCGGTGCGGATCGCCGTCTTGGAAGCCTTGGCGCAGCATTTGCCGAATGGCTGAGAGCGAGTTTCACGTGAAGCAGAACTCCACTTCTTCCCCGCCTTCCACGGCGTCCATTGCCCACCAGCCGCTGGCGCTTATCCATGCAAGGTTGATCGATCCGGCCGCATTGACCGAAACAGCGGGTGGCATCCTGATCGTCGATGGCGTGATCCGCGATGTGGGCGCCGCCATCGTGCCGGAAAATCTCCCTGCCCATGCCCGTATCATCGATTGCGAGGGCGATTGCGTGGCGCCGGGTCTCATCGACATGCGGGTTTTCATCGGCGAGCCGGGTGCCGAGCACCGCGAGACGATCGCGAGTGCGAGTTCGGCGGCCGCCGCGGGCGGTGTCACGACCATCCTTGCCCGCCCCGATACGACGCCGCCCGTCGACGAACCGGCGGTCGTCGATTTTCTGTTGCGCCGGGCCCGCGATACCGGCCGTGTGCGGGTGCTTCCGTCGGCGGCCTTGACGGCCGGTCTCAAGGGCGCGGAAATCGCCGAGATCGGCTTGCTGCAGCAGGCGGGCGCCGTCGCTTTCAGCGATGGCGCGCGGTCCATTCGCAATGCCCGCGTGTTGCGCCGGGTGATGCAATATGCGCGCGATTTCGACGCTCTCGTCATCCATCACGCCGAGGACCCCGATCTTGCCGCCGAAGGCGTTATGAACGAAGGCGAATTCGCCTCACGCCTTGGCCTTGCCGGAACCCCGCGCGAGGCGGAAGCGATCGTGCTCGATCGCGACATCAGGCTCGTGAAATTGACCGGCGCGCGCTACCATGCCGCGCTTGTGACAACGGCGCTGTCCTTGGAGATCATCGCCAAGGCGAAGGCCGATGGCTTGAATGTGACTTGCGCCACCTCGATCAACCATCTGACCCTCAACGAAAATGACATCGGCGACTACCGCACATTTTTGAAGCTCGCGCCGCCGCTGCGGGGGGAGGACGAGCGGCGCGCGCTTGTTGCGGGCCTAGCGTCCGGCCTCATCGACACCATCGTCTCGGACCACAATCCGCAAGACGTCGAAACCAAGCGCTTGCCCTTCGCCGAGGCGGAGGATGGCGCGGTCGGTTTGGAGACCATGCTTCCGGCGGGCTTGCGGCTCGTTCACTCGGGCGAAATTCCATTGGCGTCTCTCATCGCCGCCATGACCATCCGCCCCGCCGAAATTCTTAAGTTGCCGCAAGGACGACTGACAGCGGGCGCGCCCGCCGATCTCTTCCGCTTCGACCCGGACGAAGCTTTTGTCGTCGATCCGGCCAAACTGCATTCCCGCTGCAAGAACACGCCTTTCGACGAGGCCCGCATGGAAGGCAAAGTCAAACTCACTTTGGTTGCCGGGGAGGTGGTGTACGAGGTTGAGTGAGGTTTTGGCGGATTTCGAAAGCCCGAAGGCGCCTTCAAAAATCAATATCGCCTCCCGCCCCGCTCCAAGAACGGCAGCAAGCATGCCGCAGACCGATCGTTCTGCTAAAGTGATGAACATTGCGTAGCGGCAGAGGCATGTGAATGGCTAAAAACCGTGGCCTGCATATCGAGCGTAACGGCGATACGCTCACCGTTCGAACGAAAAACAGCGTCACGCGCTGGCTCGGGGCGCTGTTTTTAGGCGCTGGACTAGGCTTGTTGTTCGCCGCCGCTCATCCCCACGCAAATCACGCGTCCCACACCTGGATTGGCCTCTTGTGCGGCGTGTTCTCCATCGGCTGTGGCGTCTTTTTGATCGTGCCACATGTCTACACCACGATCTTCGATTCGCGGTCCCGCCAGGTCGTCTACAGCACGAGCATCTTGAACCGTGCGCCGAAAACGGAACGCTACACTTTCGATGAAATCGCAGGGATAGCCCTAAATAAACTCATTGGAGTGAGCCACTGCGCCCCCTACCTCGAATTAAAAGAGCAAAGGAGGCGGTTGTTGCTCAGTCCCAACAACGGGTTAGTCAGCGTTTCAGCGGGCGTGGATCTCATGGAGGCGATCTGTGGCGCGACCGGCTTGCCGGTCCTCGACCTTGACTCCTGGTGGTCATAAAGCCGGCAAGCCGCCGCGATCGGCCGTCGTACCGGAAAAAAGAGCGGCAAGTGGGCCGACCGCGCGGTCACCGGCTGGCCGCCAGCCGGCCGCGTGATATTTGCGCTTTTCCCCAGGCGCTTCTAAAAAACCTAACCCGCGCGAGAACGGGATTGAAACAACGCTGGAGCGGGATGAGGAAAAGTGGAATCCGGTTTTCCGCCCGCATCCCGCTCTAAACTCTTGAAATCGATCACCTTCGTGAATTTGGATTGAGTTCTTGATCTAGGGAGGGAGGATGTGATGAAACACAGTTTCGCCATGCTGGCCGCCGGTTTGTCCCTTGTCGCCGCCATTCCGGCCGCGGCCATCGAATCCGCCGGGTCACGGACGAGGAACTCATCGACACATTGAAGGATGCCGCGCCGGCTGCGGTGCTGAAAGGCGCGACCATTCTGAACATGGGCGCCGACGGGCAAATGAAAGTGATCCAGGCGGGCACCAACGGGTGGACCTGCATGGACCCTGGCAATGCCCCCATGTGCGCCGACGAGGCCGGGATGGAATGGGGAAAAGCCTGGCAGGCGAAGGCGCCGCCGCCGCAAAAGCTCGGCTTCATCTATATGCTGCGGGGGGACAACGGCACCAGCAATACGGATCCCTCTGCCACCAAGGAGACCCCGGAAAACAACTGGATCAAGACGGGTCCGCATGTGATGATCGTGGGCGCCGAGGCCAAGAGCATGTTGCAAGCCTACCCGAGGAACGCCAAGCCGGATCCGTCAAAGCCCTATGTCATGTGGCCGGGAACGCCCTACGAACATTTGATGCTGCCCGTGAAGTAACGGGGGATTTGGGCGGGACGACGTGATCCCGCCCGATTGATCAGGCCGTGGCCTTGCCGGCGGCGGTTGCTTCCGGCACCTCGACCAGGCGGCCGCTCTTCACATCATAATAATAGCCGTAAATCGGAATATGGCCGGGCACCAGCGGATGCGAACGGATGCGCTTGACGTCCTCCGCCACGCTTCCGGCGAGGTCCTTGAACGTCAGCCATTTCACGTAGTGGCCGTGCACGCTGCCGGGGCCGTGCCCATGATCGTGCCAGCCCTTGTCGTCGATGGTCGCGCCCTCGAGGCTCGATTCGAGGAGACCGCTCATGATCTCGTCATCGAAGAGCATCCATTCCACAATCGGAATGATGAACGACAAACCATTCCAACGTGCCGAGCAGCTTGTGGAGATCACCAGCGAGCGGATCGCGTCGTCGCTGCGCGCGCCCGCCGGCGTTGCGGATCACATGCGCATCGCCTTCCGAGAGGCCCGCGTATTTGGCCGGATCGAGACGCGCGTCCATGCAGGTGAGAATGGCGAAGCGCCGGGCTGGCGGCAAGGCCAGTTGCGATTTGGCGCCAAAACTTGCGGCATAGGCCTCATTGGCCTTCAAAACCTCCGGCAAAACCGACATTTCTCTTCCTCCCAATAGCCTTTGTATGAGGCTCATTGTTTGCTTCAGCGCTTTATTTATGATTGTCATTGGCATGGGCTAGCCTCCGAGGCCATGATCATTGCCATAGGCTGGCCGCCAAGACCAGCCCCTCCCCCTGCCCCTGCCCCTGCCCCAGGTCATCGCTTGAGACCCAGCCGGGCGCTTTTCCATGAGCGCAAGCCCAGTTAGCGCCTTACGGCTGCGCGGCAAAATGGCTAAAGGCTTCGATCACTTTTTCGTAAACGGGCCGCTTGAACGGCACGATCAAATCGGCGAGACGGTCGATCTCCTCCCATCGCCAGGCGTCGAATTCGGGCCGCTCGCCGCCGGCCGGAGTTTCGATATCGATCTCGCTCTCCTCGCCCTCGAAGCGTAGCGCGAACCATTTTTGCCGCTGTCCCTGAAAGCGGCCTCTCCATGATTTCCTTATGGCCTCTTGGGGAAGATCATAGCTGTACCATTCCGGAGCTTCGCCAAGAAGAGTCGTCGAGGAGATATTGGTTTCCTCGCGAAGCTCGCGCAGGGCCGCCTGATAAGGGGCTTCGCCACTGTCAATCCCGCCTTGCGGCATCTGCCAATCGTAACCCTGCCGCAGGGACTCAACTATTCCCTTGCTGCGGCGGCGCCCGACGAAGACGAGGCCGACCCGATTGAAAAGCATGATCCCGACGCAGGGGCGATAATTGAGAGGCTCCATGGCTGCCCTGCCTCACAAATGACGATCGGCCAAGGCTTGCCGCGGCAACATGTCTTGTTGCAGCGCGCCTTGTTGCAGCCTCGGCATGGCCGCGCTCAGAGGGACGAGCGCAATGCCGCGCGCTTCGAGCGAGCGGGCGAAACGGCCGATCGTTTCAAGGGAAGAAGGGAGCGCGCTCGCAACCCCGATCGCCAAGCCCTTTTCGCGGGCGATCGCTTCGAGCCGCGCCAGGGCCGCTTCGATCGCGCCCGGCCCCGCCGTCGAATTGAGGACGATGTCGGCGCGCGCGGCCGTAAGGTCCTGGCCGGGCGCGAGAGCCACGGCGAGGCTCCGCGCCGACGTTCCGTCATCCACATAAAACAATCCGCGCGTTGCGATCTCGTGCAAGACCGGCGTCAACGCCTTCGCATCCGCGGTGAACTTGCCGCCGAGAAAATTCGCGACCCCCGCGTAGCCCGCGAACCGGCTCATCAGCCAGCTCAGATTGTCGCTATTGGTGACCGTCCCGGCCGCCGTGACGAGGGTATGCGGGCCCGGATTGTCCTGCGGAAAATCGAAGGGCTCCATCGGAATTTCCAAGACGAGCTCATGACCCGCCTCCCGCGCGAGCGCGGTTTGCC
This sequence comes from uncultured Alphaproteobacteria bacterium, assembly GCA_963784075.1. GTDB lineage: Bacteria > Pseudomonadota > Alphaproteobacteria > Rhizobiales > Beijerinckiaceae > Methylocapsa. The sequence goes on from CAWAQW010000028.1 coordinate 39,477, forward strand.
TGGCAAGATCGGCTCCATAAGGCGCAAAGCCCAGCGTGACTTCACCCGGCAAACTGGCGATCGCGGCCTCGGTCGCGCGCGGCGAAAGGCCCATGCCCCCGACCAGCAAGGCAATACGCGGCAGGCCAGGAAGCGGCACGGCGGGACGGGCATTGATCTCGGCCGGCCGCGCGCCATCGGCGCCAATCCGCGGGATCCCGCCATATCGCGCGGGTTCGATCAGCCGGGGGTCGGGCGCCGCGGCAAGCCCTTTGTTCAACGCCTTCGCCACATTGATAATGAGAGGGCGCCGGGTGGCGCACCGCCGCCCGGGCGAATAATTTTGACACCGCTTCGCCGCTCGATCGCCTCCACCCCCAGACCGGCCGTCGGGTCAAGGACCGGGGGGCTTGGAAGCGAGGCTCTCGGAACCGGCGCGTTGGCCTTGCTCGCAGGTCCGGCAACCGGTTGCGGTGGCGGCGCACTCAGAGGCGAGACCATCGTTTGACGAGGCGCGGACTCGCGCGGTGCCGTTTCGTGAAGCGCGGTTTTTTCGTTTGCGGCCGTAAGGGGGGCTAAAGACCCAGTCCCCATAGGCGGCACCAGAGGGGCAAGCCCGCCAAACATCGGGGAAAAACCGGCGGCGATCCCGAAGAGGCCAAGACCGCAGAGGCCAAGCCCACCGAAAACCACACCCGTATGAGACAATTTGCTAAGCGGCGGACGCGTTCGAACCATGAATTGCCCCAGGGGCGCGTTCAAATCATCGTCGATCGTGTCCATCATAATCCCGCCTTGGCGCTATTCGGTCCAGCGCTCATCCGAACCGGCGTAAGCCCCCTTGGGCCTCCATCCGGCCGCGGACCGCCCTGCCGCCGCGCCAATCAAATCACCCCGGCAAAGGCCAGGAGGGAGCACCGCCCGCCACGCGGGCGCCGCTCAATACCCGGGCGAGGAGACCAGAACTGCCTCGCTGCAACATCCTCAACCGGAGGAGGGCCCCCTTGATTTGCGGCCGCATGGCCGGCACGCGGCAACCCTCCCTACTTTCGTAGATCACGCTTGCGCGGGGCCGTCGCTTTGCGGCCGCCATGACGAACAAACCCGGCCTTCGATCATCGATTTGGCCGCCCACGCCACCCCCGCCGTGCCGCTCAATTCGGAACCTTCGCGGAGTCGCTGCCAGGCGCCGAAGTGACCTTGTTCATGGCCTTATTGACGCCGCGCAAAATGTCCTCGGCGGCGAGCAATTGTTTGTCTTTCTGGGGATCGACCGGGGTGGGAAGCGCTTGCGAGCCGCCCTTTTCGTCGTCGCCATTCTTCAGATGGCCCTTCAGGGACGCCTCGCCCTTGGTCGAGTCATCCTTGCCTTTGAGTTCCTCCGGCACATCCTGCAGCACGGTCACGTCCGGATCGATCCCCTTGGCCTGGATCGAGCGGCCGGAGGGGGTGAAATAACGGGCCGTCGTGAGCCGCACGGCGCCATTGTTCTGGCCGAGCGGAATAATCGTCTGCACCGACCCCTTGCCGAACGAGCGGGTGCCGAGAATGGTTGCGCGTTTGTGATCCTGCAATGCACCGGCGACGATTTCCGAAGCTGAAGCCGAGCCGCCGTTGATCAGGACGACCACGGGCTTGCCTTTCGACAAATCGCCGGGATGGGCATTGTAGCGCATCGTTTCCTCGGCATTGCGGCCGCGCGTCGAAACGATTTCGCCGCGGTCGAGGAAGCAGTTGACGACCGCGATCGACTGGTCAAGCAAGCCGCCGGGATTGTTGCGCAGATCGAGAATATAGCCCTTGAACTTGGCCGCCGGGATGTCGTTCTGGAACTTCTGGATCGCCGCGCGGACCCCTTCGAAGGTCTGTTCGTTGAACTGCGTGATTCGAATGTAGCCGATATCATCGCCTTCCTGCTGCTCGCGCACCGATTTGATCGTGATCACCGCGCGGGTCAGCTTGATATCTATCGGATCCTTGTTGGTGCCGCGCAAAATCTTGAGGGTCACCGGCGTATCCGGGGCGCCGCGCATTTTGTCGACCGCCTGATTGAGGCTCAACCCCTGAACATTGTCATCGTCAATGGCGGTGATGATGTCGCCCGACAATATCCCCGCGCGCGAGGCCGGGGTGTCGTCGATGGGCGTCACCACCTTGATGAGCCCATCTTCCTGCGTCACCTCGATGCCGAGGCCGCCGAATTCACCGCGCGTCTGAACCTGCATGTCGCGGAAGCTCTTGGCGTCCATGTAGCTCGAATGCGGGTCGAGCGAGCCAAGCATGCCATTGATCGCCGCCTCGACGAGCTTTTGCTCGTCCGGCTTCTCGACATAATCGGAGCGGATTTTTTCGAAGACGTCGCCGAAGAGATTGAGATTGCGGTAGGTATCCGAGGCGGCGGCGTGCGCCGTTCCGTCTGGAAGAATCTGTGTCTTCGTTGCGAGCGTGACGACCCCCGCGCCGAGCACGGCGCCTAGCAGTAAAGGTAAGACCTTGCGCATCATCCGCGAACCTTTTGCAATACCGGCTTTACCCACCATGGGCCCGGATCAATCGCCACCCCGTCTTTGCGAAATTCGACATACAGAATGGGCTGGACCGCGCCAATAGCAATGGCCGCAGCCGTCTTCACGGAGCCATCGCCCATGACGGCGACCGGCTCCCCAGCTAGAATGAATTGACCTACGTTTACGTTGATTTTGTCCATCCCAGCAAGAATAATATAATAGCCCTGGCCAGCATTGACGATCAAGAGTTGTCCATAGCTACGGTAGGGACCGGCGAAAGAGACCCATCCGTCGCAGGGTGACGTAACAATGGCGTTAGCCCTTGTCGAGACCAGCAGGCCCTTCTCGGTGCCGCCGAAGCCATCATGGCTGCCAAAGCCCCGCTGAAGCGTTCCGTTGACAGGGAATGGCAAAAGCCCCTTCGTCTCAATAAACGACGTCGCAGGCGCAAGCCTTGCCGGGTCTTTGAAAGGCGCCAATGCGGTTTTCATGCCGGCGGACGGCGGCGCGGCTTCAGCGGCGCGGCTGCGGTCCGCATCGGCCTTGCGGGCCGCCTCGGCGCCGCGCGCGGCGGCGGCAACTTCGGTTTCCATCCGGGCGATCAGTTCCTTCAGGCTCGCCGCCTGTTTGGCAAGTTCGAGGGCGCGCTCGCGCTCGGCGCCGAGCGCCTGTTCGGCGGCGGCAAGCGCGGCTTGGCGCGCCTCCACGAGCGCCGCCAGGCGCTGCCGTTCGGCGCGAAGCTTCGAAACCCCCGCCGAAAGCGTTTCGCGTTCGGCGGCGATCGACTGGCGCAGCTGCAGGAGGTCCGAAAGGTCCGAGGCCAGCGCTTCCGTTTCGCTGCGCATCTGCGGGAGGACCGAACCGAGCAATATCGAGCTTCTGATCGCGGCGAGCATGTCTTCCGGCGTCACCAGAAGCGCCGGCGGCGGCTTGCGTCCCATCCGCTGCAAGGAGGCGAGGACCTCGGCGATCACCGCCCGGCGGTTCGCGAGCGAGCGCTTGATTGCATCCTCCGCTCCGGTCATCGTATCGAGCCTGGCCTCGGTTTCGCCGATCTTCTGTTCGCTGGCGTTGACGTTTTGCGTCGCGTCGAGAAGCGCCGCCGTGAGCTTCGCCCGGTCGGCGCGGATCGAGGCAATCTCGGCCTCGATCTGCCGCCGCTGCTCCTGCGACGCCTCGATCGTGTCTTCCATGCCGCGCAGTTCGAGCCGGTGGCCGCTCAGCTCCGCGCCTTTCGCATCCAAGTCCGTGGCCGCCGGCTGAGCCGTTTGCGCGGCTATGCAAATGGGCGCGAAGGGCAGAAGACAGAATTCGAGCGCGGCGAGGCTTGCCGCCCCGGCCAAAGCGCTTTTGCTATGCCGCGTTTCAGGCGACATGGTGGCCTTTATGCCGTGGCCGGATCGGCGGGCCGCGGTTACGAATCCCATAATCCTATTCAGCACAGGAAAAGTGGCGCCGTCGCGGCAGACCGGAAAGAACACGCATTAATTTTTAGTCACGATGATAGGGGTGCCCCGAAAGAATCGTCATCGCCCGGTAGATCTGCTCGGCGGCCATGATTTGCACCAATTGGTGCGGCCAGGTCATCGTCCCAAAACAGAGCGTGAGCGAAGCCGAGGTCAAAAACGCCGGTTCCAAACCGTCCGGGCCGCCAATAACGAAGGCCGTGTCGGCGGTCGCCGCGTCCCGCGCCTCGGCCGAGTTCGGTGGCGAGGTCGCGGCTCGTCATATGCTTGCCGGTCTCGTCAAGGGCAATCCATTTGGCGCGCGGCGGAAGCAGGGCGCGTATGGCCTTCGCCTCGTCGCGCTTGCGATCGTCTGGCCGCGCGGCGCGGCTTTCCCCGGCCTCACGCAGCTCGACCGCAGAAAAACCAATGGCGCGGCCAGCGGCGGCGGCCCGCTCGATATAACGCGCGGCCAAATCCCGCTCGGGGCCGGCCTTCGACCGCCCAACGCAAACCAGCAGGAGACGCATCCTGTCCTCAAGCGCCTGGCTCTAGCCCAAGCGGCGTTCGCCGGGCCGGTCGGCGCTCCACATTTTTTCGAGGTTGTAGAACTGCCTCACCTCGGGCCGGAAGATATGGACGATGACATCGCCCGCATCGACGAGAACCCAATCGCAAGTCTGCAATCCTTCGACGCGCAGCGGCGCGTGGCGGTTCCCCTTGAGCGCATGGATCAGCCGTTCGGCGATCGCTCCCACATGGATGTTGGAGCGGCCGGTCGCGATGATCATGGCGTCGGCGAGAGTGGTTTTGCCGTGCAGGTCGATTGAAACGATGTCCTCGGCTTTGGCATCGTCGAGGCAGGTCAAGACAGTCCGCACGAGTTGACCGGCGTCGGGTCCTGACGGGCCTTCGGCCGGATTGAGCGGCGGTTGCGCCGCTTCCGCAAGAAGAGCGGGTATCAGTGGTTCAATCCTCCTTGGGTCCCGCCACGAGGCGGGGCATAGTCTTAAAATGCGCTGAATCGCCCCAAATTTCAATGGGGACCCTTGCGGGCGGCGCTTCATCTTGCGAGCCGCCGCTCCTCACAGTTCGAGAGCGCGGGCTCTCTGCCGCACGGGCTCCGGCGCGGTGCCAAGAGCGCGGCAGGACGCGGCCCGCCCGGCGCGATCAGCGCGGCGCTGGCGCGGTTGCCGTTGCGGCCACACCAACGTCTTCTCGGCCTTGAATGGCAGGGGCGCGCCCTCCAGCCGCCGCCAGGCACGTCGTGCTCCGTCTCCTGCTAGAGCCCAGCCATTTTGCAGGCTCTCACCGGCATTTGGCGAGTACCAGGTCGATCGCGGTCGTTGCCTCCGAGACATTGAGCCAAAGTTCGGCGCGTTCCTCATTTTTGAATCGCTTGCCGAGGTCGAAAGGCTGCTCATGTCCGGGCAAGTGAAGAAAACAGGCCCACTTGCCGTCCGACAATGCTTCAACCGTCACTTTGTAATCCCCCGCCATGTCCAATCCTCCTTCGCATATCGTTTTTGATGCCGGCCACATTCGGTCATTCGGCGCAGGGTGCTCGATATCAACCGAGGCATACTGCGGGACGACCGGCGCAAAAGCTCTCCGCGCCCCAAACAGGTGCCAAAGCCTTCGCCGCCGCGGCGGCAAAGCAAATTGCCTGCCTACCCGCAGAGTCACGATTTTGTGGCGCGGGCCTCGCCCAAAAGGCCTCCGCGGGATTTGCCGTAGCCCCCCGGCGTCGAATTCGCGGCTACAAATCCAAGACCAAAAGGTCACTTTTGGCGCGCGAAACGCAGGCGAGAAAGAAGCCCTCCTCCTTCTGTTGCGGACTGAGCCGTTTATCGCGGTGATCTGCTTCGCCTTCGAGAACCTTGATCTTACAAGTCCCGCACATGCCCTGTTCGCAAGATGTCGTAATTTTCACGCCTTGTTCTTCGAGGAATGCCGTAACGGTCTTGTCGCCGGGGATTTTATAAACAGTCCCGGTGCTTGCGATCTTCACATCGAAGACTTTGTCGAGGATGGCCGCGGGCACCTTGGCCGTGAAGCGTTCGACATGGATGCGTTCCTCGGCCCAACCCTTCTGCTTGGCCGTATTGATGATCGGATCTTGCCACCAATCGGCACCGCAGATGAAGAGCTGCATGTCTTCGGACTGATCTGAAAGAATAGCCGCGGGGTCGAGCAATTGATTCAGCTCCCTCGCCTCATAATAAAACTTTGTGTTTTCCGTGAAGTTCGATTCCGTGATTATCCCGTCAAATGACTTCGGGGACATCAAGGCGTAAACATAATGGAACTCGAAGGGAATATTTTGGGATTTCAAATAGTCGGCGATGCTCAACATCGGCGTCACGCCGATGCCCCGGGCGCGCGCGGCGGGGAACACGGAAGCGGTTGCGCGGCAAGCCGACTTGCAACGTGTCACCCGCCTTGACCTGTTCATGCAGCGCCTTGGACCCGCCGCGGCTATTGGCGTCATTCCACACGCCAATGACATAGATTGCGTTCTGACGAACTATTACATAAGGAGTATTGGCGCACCAAGCCGCCGGGTATCGTCACGTCGATATGAGACCCTGCGGAGAATGCGGGAAGGTCCGCGCCGTTTGGATCGACCAATTCAAACGAGACCATTTTATGGGCCTCGTCTGTCCTCTTAGCGACAATGACCGGGCGTAAAGTGTCGTCTATCATACCATCCTCTCTGATATACGAGCGAGAAGGTATCTCCCAGCAAAACGCATACCTGATAGCGGCAGGCGGCCAGCATTGCTGGTATTCCGGACGAGGCGGCTCAATTCGGAGAGGATTTTTCGTGTCGAGCAGCCGTCCGGTCACAGACCGGCTTCGCGGACAGGCAAGCGGGCGCGCTCCGGCTCAACGCCAATCTCGCGAAAGGGCGAGGCCCGCATGGCGGCGGACAGGCCCATGACATCATGCCGCCGTTCATTGCCATCTTCTATTGCAAGAAGGACAGGACTGAGTGACGACGACAGCTCGTCCCCGTATATTCGCGCCCCTGCACTCGTCGCCGCGCCTCTGCGCGCGGGACGAACCGTCCGGGCGCGCGGTTTTATGAGCGTCCTTGGGAAGCCTTTCGCTCAGGCGGCGCTCTTGCGCATTCAAACCTTCTTCGTAGGAAATCGCCTCATAGTCCGAAATCGAGCTATATTTCAGCCCGACGTCGGCCAAGGCGTCGAGCTTGGCTGAGGTGTCGTATTTCTTGAGCTTGACCTTGTCGACGTAAAAAATGTCGATAAGGCAATTGTAGACGCTCTCATCGTCGATAGAGACGACGAAGAGCTTAGCGGCGCCGAGCGGAGCATACCAACGGCAGCCGAGCGGAATGTTGGCGACATAGATGAGATATTTGCCGTCGCCATCGAGCGCATCGCCGAAGGTCTCGACGAGTTTGGGCAGGGTCTCATATTCCTTGATGGATCCGGCCAGGAAGCCGATCGCCGGCTTGCCACTTTCAGAGACGGAAAAAACCTCCTTCAGGATGGTTTCCGGGCCATCGTAGGAGATGTCGCCGCGGAAGCCGAACCGGCCTTCGACATGCGTGTCCGCTTTCAGGGCCGGCTTAAGAAGTCGGCCTTCGGCCTCCAATTTGGCAAAAGGCGTGTCGGTAATGGCTGTCATATGTGATCCTCAATGTCGTGAACTCGCCATCAATTGGGGCAATCCGCGCACTCCTTGAATATCGAGCGCGCAATTCGGCGAGATCGACGGTTAGGATCGGGTCCTTCTTTGCTGACGCCGTTCCATTGAAGCTCGTGCTATGAACTTCGATTTGGAACGCCCACGTAGGAAAGCAAGTTATATGCCTAGTCTCCGAGCGGTTACCCCTCACACATAAAGCTTGCCGCCCTTCTCCAAAAACTCGGCGCTTTTTTCCGCCATGCCTTTTTCGCGCTCTTCCATCAAAGCCGCCTCTTCCCGCAGATCTTGGGTGATCTTCATCGAGCAGAATTGCGGCCCGCACATCGAGCAGAAATGCGCGCTCTTATGCGCGTCCTTGGGCAGCGTTTCGTCGTGAAAAAGTTTTGCTGTCTCGGGGTCGAGCCCGAGGTTGAACTGATCTTGCCAGCGGAAATCGAAACGCGCGCGGGACACCGCATCGTCCCTGATCTGCGCCGCCGGATGCCCCTTGGCGAGATCCCCCGCATGCGCCGCGATCCTATAGGTGATGACTCCCGTCTTCACATCGTCGCGGTCCGGCAGGCCTAAATGCTCCTTCGGAGTCACATAGCAGAGCATGGCGCAGCCGAACCAGCCGATCATCGCGGCGCCGATACCTGACGTGATGTGGTCATAGCCGGGCGCGATATCGGTCGTCAGCGGCCCGAGCGTATAGAAAGGCGCCTCGCCGCATTCCTCGAGCTGCTTTTCCATATTGATCTTGATCTTATGCATCGGCACATGGCCGGGCCCTTCGATCATGACCTGGCAGCCTTTGCCCCAAGCAATCTTCGTCAGTTCGCCAAGCGTCTCAAGCTCGGCGAATTGGGCGCGGTCATTGGCGTCGGCGATTGAGCCCGGCCGCAAACCATCGCCCAATGAGAACGACACATCATAAGCGCGCATGATGTCGCAAATCTCGTCGAAGCGTTCATAGAGAAAACTTTCCTTGTGATGCGCGAGGCACCAGCGCGCCATGATCGAGCCGCCGCGCGAGACAATGCCGGTGGTGCGCCTGGCGGTGAGCGGCACATAGGCAAGACGCACGCCGGCATGGATGGTGAAATAATCGACGCCCTGCTCGGCCTGCTCGATCAGAGTATCGCGAAAAATCTCCCAGGTGAGTTTGACGGGATCGCCATCGACTTTTTCGAGCGCCTGATAAATGGGAACCGTGCCGATCGGCACCGGCGAATTGCGCAAGATCCAGTCGCGGATATTGTGAATATTGCGGCCGGTCGAAAAATCCATGACGGTGTCGGCGCCCCAGCGGATCGCCCAGACCATTTTCTCGACTTCCTCGGCAACGGAAGAGGTCACCGCCGAATTGCCGATATTGGCATTGACCTTGACGAGGAAATTGCGGCCGATGATCATCGGCTCGAGTTCGGGATGATTGATATTGGCGGGGATGATCGCGCGGCCCCGGGCAATCTCATCGCGGACGAACTCCGGGGTGACGAAGGCGGGGATCGCAGCGCCAAAACTCTCGCCATCCTTGAGCCGCGCCTCGGCGCCTTCGCACGCTTGCTCGCGGCCAAGATTTTCCCGCGCGGCGGCGAAAATCATCTCTTCCGTGATGATTCCGGCGCGGGCAAATTCATATTGGGTGACGGGCGACGCGCCTTGCCCCTTACGGGGCGATCTATTCGCCGGGCAAGGCGGCACCAAGCGAGACGGCGCAACAGAGCCATTGTCCTCGGGCCGCACCGCGCGCCCGGCATAGGTTTCGAGCCCTTGCCGCGCCGCGAGCCAGGGGTCGCGAAGGGCGGGAAGCCCTTTCGAAAGATCGATCGAAATGCCGTCTTGAGTATAAGGTCCCGAAGGGTCGTAAACTCGCACCGGCGGTTCATTCGCAGAGGGGTCGAGCGCGATCTCCCGGAAAGGCACGGCCATGCCGGGCTGGCCCTTCGGATGATGATAGATCTTTTTCGAGCCGGGCAAAGGTCCGCATGTCACGCTTTGCGGAACCATATTTTGCGGCTTCTCCCGAACATTCATCGCGATCCTCCGCTCGGAAATGACCCAGTGAAGCGGGAGGCGGATGCGAAGCGGCAAAAGCCACGCTTGTCTTCGCTTTGCCTTGTCCCTTCGCTGGCATTACCCAGATTCAGGTTCTATGGGTGTGATCTCAGCCGCCGTTTCCGGCAGCACCCCATGGCGAGCCCGTGACTATAGGCCGCGCGGAGGGATCGGGCAAGCGGCGCGGAGAAAGGGTGCTTCAGTTTCAATTCGGTTTGGTCAAAACGTTAGTTGCTTATGTCATGCTATAGGACTCACGAAGTCCCTGGGGGTAAGCTTTCAAGTATGTCAGACTTTGAGCCAATTGCCGTAAAAGGGCGTAAGATCAGACTGCATAAAGCTATCACAAACCCTCTATTCGGTAAGAGAACGGTATTAACAAATAATCCATGGACTTTTGTTGACCTTTGGCTTCGCCGCGAAGGCAAGAGTACTGCGACATTTACTGGGAGCAGGCCAAGAATTTTTACAGCGCGTCGCATGGGCTTCCGATGCAGTCCTCTCCACTATTATTGTATTATTCATTCATGAATGCTGCCAAAGCTTTGCTTGAAGCTAAAAGCGCTACATACGTTGCTCATCATGGTGTGACGGAAGCAACTCCCCATGGACCCGTGCGGAGGAAAATGTCGTTATCAAATTTAAAGGTGAAAATTAAGCAGTCCGGTATTGTTCCTTCTTTATCGGCATATTATAGGGAGGCCGAAACCGTCAGAACTCATGCGATGGATGATCTCTTCTATAATCTTCCTTTTATACACAGGACGTTCTGTCTGACATATGCCTCGCTCACTGATATGTTCCTTCCCATAAAGGAAGACGAGTTTGTTCGCAAAAAAGCTACGGGGGAAATTTTCTTCCGAGCAAAGTTCGTCAGCGACATCTCAGTGCGGTCTGTAAGAAACAAGCTTCCCCAATCCGTCGAAATGGATCCTGATTGCCCAAATGGAATCCGGTCGAAAGCGCGGGTGATTTGGGCGCATGCAACAAAGCCTAATGCCGTAGAGTTGGCCGGTCTTGAAGATTTACATCAAGTGTTGCGCGCTGATCTGCATTACATCAACGGCAGCCAGACCTTGTGGTATCTCAAAACGACCGGCAAGCGTCGCTTGGCTCGCCGTTCTCCGACAATCGTCTTAGAGCCTGACCCAAAAGGTTGTTGCGCTCGCGCTGGTTGCATGATTCCGGAGATTCCGAAGAGTCGGAGGATGATTCGGAATGTGGACTGAGCAGCACCGCAAGATTTACCGGCGGGTCGAGAGGCGGTATCCGAGCGACATGACTGATAGCGAATGGGCGCGTCTCGAACCATTGATCCCGCCCGCCAAACCCGGCGGGCGTCCGCGCGAGACCAATATGCGCGAAGCGATCAACGCCATCCTTTATCTTCTTCGCACCGGTTGCCCGTGGCGTTATCTTCCTCGCGAGGGATTTCCGCCGCGTTCGACCGTCTACAATATCTTTCGCAACTTCCAGAAAGCTGGTGTGTGGGACGCGATCTGGGAACAATTGCATATGGATTTGCGTGAAGACATGGGGCGTGAAGCGAGCGCCTCGGCCGCGATCATCGACAGCCAATCCTTGAAGTCGGCGGAAAAAGGGGCGGTCATGACGGTCTGACCGGGTATGACGCCGGCAAGAAAGTGAACGGGCGCAAAATTCATGCGTTGGTCGACACGCAAGGTTTGCCGTTGCGTATCGTCATTCATTCGGCTGGTGTCCAAGATCGTGATGGAGCCGCGCTCGTGCTCGATAAAATCCGCAACAGCTTTCCCTGGCTCGAACTCTTGTGGGCGGACAGCGGATACAACGCGCATCAGGTTGACGCGGCGGTCGCGAAGGTTCCTTCGCTGCGCGTTGAGATTGTCAAGCGCAGCGACGACATGAAAGGTTTCGTCTTACTGCCGCGGCGCTGGGTCGTCGAGAGAACCTTCTCATGGTTCGGCCGCAATCGACGCCTCGCCAAGGATTGGGAAAATCTCGCCGCCACGCTTCAAGCCTTCGTCGCCCTCGCCTCGATCCAGATCCCGTTCTGTACAGTAATCCAGATGGATCCAAGCATCGAATCGAAATCGGAGAGGGTTATGTATCGCTGATGGCGCTAGGAATTCCAACAGTCCAGGACGCGATTGGCTATGAAACCGCAGACGAAGGTATATCTCTGATTTGTCAAGCTGTCGAAGAATTTCGGCGCCCGGAAACGGAGCTGGACAAGGCCTTGCTTCACCTAATGGTTAAAGCCCTTCGAAGGTCTGCGTTCCACCCGTTACGGAAATTCAAACTAACCAGCGATTTACCGCTCGGGACCCGTCGCGCTGTCGTGCCAGCGGCCGAGCAGATAGAAGCTGAGCGCGGAAAGCGCCGCATAGATCGCGATGCCGGTCACCGAGATCAAGGTGAGCGCCGCGAACATCCGCGGAATGTTCAAGCGATAGCCCGCCTCCGCGATGCGGAAGGCAAGGCCCGCCCCCTTGCCCGCATTGCCCGCCGAAAGTTCGGCGACGATCGCGCCGATCAACGCCAGACCGCCGCCGATCCGCAGGCCGCCAAGAAAATAAGGCAAGGCGGCGGGCAGCCGCAAAAAGATCAGTGTTTGCCAGCGCGTCGCGCGATAAAGCTTGAAGAGGTCGACGAGATTGCGGTCGGCCGAGGCAAGCCCCAGCGCGGTATTCGCCAAAATCGGAAAAAAGGCGACGAGGAAAGCGCACACCAGCACCGCCGATGGCGCCTCGAGATAGATCAAAAGCAAGGGCGCGATGGCGACAACCGGCGTCACCTGCAGCACGATCGCAAAGGGCAGGAAGGAACGCTCCACCCATTTCCATTGCGCGAAGAGAACAGCAAGGCCAACCCCGCCGAGGACCGCCGCCGCGAGCGCGCCGAATGTCGTCTTCAGCGTCACGAGCAAGGCTGGAAACAGAATGCCGCGGTCGGTCACCAGCGTTTCGAGAATGAGCGAGGGCGACGGCAGGATGTAAGGGGGCACGTCGCGCAGCCGGACATAACTCTCCCACGCCGCGAGCATGGCCAAGAAGACCAACAGCGGCGGCCCATAATTGACCAGCCATCGCGGCGGCCGCCAAGCCATGCCGGAAGGCTTCATGTCAAACCCTCATCGATCGCGCCTTGCAAGGCCCGCGAGGCTTCCGCGCAGAGCTGCCCATAGGCCGTGCTCATCCGGAAATTCTTGGCCCGCGGCGAAGGGGCGCCGATCGCGATCTCCTTGACGACCCGTCCAGGCCGCGCCGCCATCACTGCGATCCGGCTTGAAAGATAGACGCTCTCGTAGACCGAGTGGGTGACGAAGACAATCGTCGTCCCAATCTCGCCTTGCAGCCGCAACAGATCATCGTTGAGCTTGAACCGCGTGATCTCGTCGAGCGCGGCGAAAGGCTCGTCCATCAAAAGCAGCGGCGGGTGCAAGACGAGCGCCCGGGCGATCGAAACCCGCATGCGCATGCCGCCGGAAAGTTCGCGCGGAAAAGCTTCGCTCGAAGAGCTGAGCCCGACGAGCGCCAGCATCTCGCTGACCCTCGGCGCGGCCTCGCGCCGCGAGAGCCCTTGCAAGCGCAAGCCCAAAAACACATTGTCGAAGACGCTCGCCCAGGGCATCAGGGTCGGGTCCTGGAAGACGAAGCCGATGCTCGCGCGATCCGGCGCAAAACTCCGCGTGAGCGTGCCGGAAGAGACGGTATCGAGGCCCGCGATCATCCGCAAAATCGTCGATTTGCCACAGCCCGAAGGGCCAAGCAGCGTCAGAAACTCGCCGCTGTGCACGTCGAGGTTAAGGCCGTCGAGCGCGACCGTGCCATTGCTGTATATCTTGCCGGCCTTCCGCAAGGAGACGAGCGGCGGCGTCGAAGGCTGGGTGATCATGAGCTGGCATCATAAGGGGCAATCGCAAAATGCCTAGCCCCGCGCGCGCGGAGCGCCGCCATCCTATTGGCGCGGCCGCAACTCGAGCCCAACCCCGCGGCCGATGAATTGCAATGTGTAGGCGCGCTTATAATCGAGATAGGGCTTGAAGAGCCCGGCATCCACCATTTTGGCAAAGAAGCTTTTGACCCGGACGTCACGCATGGCGCCGATGCCAAGCGTGAGGGAGTCGCCCGAATCGACGATGCCATAGTCCTTCATCTTGGCGACCGAATAGGCGAGCTGTTCATCGCTGATATCGGGATTATCGTGTTTGATGAGTTCATTGGCGGCGCGATTGTCGCCATAGATATAATTGTACCAGCCAATGATCGAGGCATCGACAAATCGCTGGACGAGATCCGGATTTTTATCAATGAGGCCGCGGGTGGTCTCGATTGTGGTCGAATAAGAATCATAACCATAATCGGCGATGAGAAACACATTCGGCTTGAACTTGCCTTGCCGCTCGATTTCGAAAGGCTCCGACGTCGCATAGCCTTGCTCGATGGAATTTTTATCGGCGATGAAAGGCGCCGAGTTGAATGTGTAGGGCTTGACGTTTTCGTCCTTGAAGCCATAGGCGAGCTTCAGCCATTGGTAGACGGAGACAAAGCCGTCCTTGCCGATGAAAGCGGTCGCCTTCGGCAGATCCTCGATATGGTCGAGGCCGGCGCCTGGGTGCGACATCAAGATGAACGGGTCTTTTTGAAACAGCGCGGCGACCGCGACGATCGGAATGTCTCCCGCCACCGCGTCAAAGGCTTGAATCAAATTGGCGCCGAGGCTGAATTCGATTTTTCCCGCCGCGAGCAAGAGCCGGTTGTTGGCATTGGGGCCGCCTTGCAGGATCGTGACATCGAGCCCGTATTTTTCATAGGTGCCGTCGGCCTTGGCCTGATAGAAGCCCCCATGTTCGGCTTCGGCGAGCCAATTCGTCGCGAATGTCACTTTATCGCGGGCGAACGCCGGCGTGGCCAGGAGCGACGCGAGGAGAAGTGCAAAGAGGAGAGCGAAAATCTTCAAGGCGATCCTCGATTGACCAAGTTCGATCCGGCCGGAGGCAGGAATGCTACCAACACTTGGGGGAAATATGGCAGGCCGGGCATTCGCTCAGCGTTGCGGCAATATCTGAGTCGCGGCAAGAGCGGATGTTGCGCCCATGCCGCGCTTGCCGGCAACAAGGATCGCGCTCGCAACTTGTGGCGGGGTGCAGCAAGAAAAGGGGTCGGGCTTGCGGAGCCGGTCAACGACGTCGTCGTGGCCAGCCCCATCGCGCCTGTTGGGGTTCATCCCGCAAAAGTTTGGCCGTTTTGCCCGACCCGCGCCATGCCACTGTTCGCGGCCGTGGCTCGCGCTGAGACCATTTGGAGGTGACGGCCCGCGGCGCCTCGCCCCTGCGTCCGCCGTGGGTTGCGTGTCAGGGGTGTTCCAAACGGAATAAAGATAGGGGCCGGGAAGGCCCGGCCCAGTCTGCCGTCCATGACGCCGACTGGGCAAGGGTGTTGGCGTAAAATCAGGGCGCCGGGCGCAGCGACAGAGAGGCGACGCCGGCGGCGAGCGCAAGGCCCGTCTGCGCCTGAACCGAAAGAGGCTGCAATGAGATCGTGTTGTTCGAGCCGCCGACGAGCACATTGGCGCCAAGCCCGACCCCGACGGTCGCCGAGGCGGTGACGCCGCCGTAGTCGCCCGCGAGGGCTCCGCGGGCCGGCGTTCTCGTGGGCGCAAAAACGGCCCAGGCCAAAACACCCCCGTCGGTGGCGCCAATATCGAGTCCGAATTTGCGAATCATGCCCAAATAACGCTCATGGCGTCCGCGAACGGAGGTGTAAACACAGCTCATCTCCTTGCTCGACGTGATGATAAGACCGAGCCCCGCGGCGACATTGCAGCGCAACCTGCCGACCTTCACTCCCTGCTGCGCAACCGCCGTTTGCGTGGTCGAGACCAAAACGGCGAGCGACGCCGCGTAGAAAAAGGCGCGAATATTCATTGCTTTTCCTTTTCGTTGAGGGCTGATCGGCGAGAAGCGAACCAGTCCAATCGATACGGACCCTCACCACCAAATGGATGAGCATGACCCATGTCAAGGGCGCCTCGTCAGAAACGCCAGAACTCAACACGCGGTTATATTCAGATTTCCTGACGGCCAAGCGTTGACGCAACGCAAATATGTGAATGTTTTTTTACCTAACCTATCGAGCAGTTGCCCTGCCGATGCAAGGTGAGTAGCTTCACTCGCGCGGACGCTGTGTGGCGGGCCGTTTCATAACGCAGCGGATCTCCTCATAGACTCCTTTGCGTGGCGCAACCGGAGTCGAATGATGGTCGGAAAGGTCTCATACATGCTCTGCCTCTCGCGCGGCGCGCTCGCTTGTCTCGCGCTGATGGCCTTACCGTTCAATGCTTTTGCTGCCGCCGATGCGGCGAAAGGCGGGGTCATTGCCAAGCGCTGGTGCGCCGCCTGCCATCTGGTTTCATCCGATCAAACGCAGGCCAATCCGGATGTGCCGAGTTTTGCCTCGATCGCCCGCAAAAAGCCCTCGGACAAAGCCCTCTCGGCGTTTCTCTCCGATCCGCACCCCAAAATGCCGGATATGAATCTCACGCGCAGCGAGATCGCCGACATCACCGCCTATATCAAGAGTCTCGACCGGTGAGGCCGGCGGATGGCGGCTTGTGGCGATCTTCGAGCCACCGGCTGCCTTGGCCTATATAAGAACGTGCTTTGCGAATTGGCGACAAATATGCGAGCTTTTACATTTCGCCTTCGCCAAGGATTCATCCATGCCGGAAACGCGATTTTGGGCCGAGATGACCTGGACCGATTTCGAGGCCCGCGACATGGCGCGCACCATCGCCGTCCTGCCCCTCGCCGCGACCGAGCAGCATGGCCCGCATCTGCCGCTCGGCACCGATACCTACATCATGGAAGGCTATATTGCGAAAGTCGCCGGGCGCCTTCCCGATGAGCTTTCCATTCTGTTTTTGCCGGTGCAAAATTGCGGGTTCTCGATCGAACATAAAGAATTTCCCGGCACGCTCAGCGTTTCCGCCGAGACGCTCGTGCGCGCCTGGACGGAGCTTGCCGAATGCGTGTTCCGCGCGGGCTGCCGCAAGCTCGTTTTGTTGAATTCGCATGGCGGCAACAGCCCGCTCCTCAATCTCATCGCGCATGATCTTCGCGCGAGGCTTGGCATGCTCGTCGTGCTCGCGTCCTGGCGGCGCTTTGGCGCGCCGGACGGGCTTTTCCCGGCGGAAGAACTTTCCCATGGCATTCATGCCGGCGAGATCGAAACCTCGCTGATGCAGACGTTTCGGCCGGACCTGGTGCGCGAGGAAGAGGCCGCCGATTTTCCGTCGCAAAGCGCCACGATGGAGCGCGATTTCAATTGGCTACGCGCCGGCCGCCCGACCGGCTTTGGCTGGATGAGCCAGGATCTCTCCGCCGCGGGCGCCATGGGCAATGCGGCGGCGGCGAATGCGCGTAAAGGCGAGGCCTGCGCCGATTACGGCGCCACCGCCTTCATCGAATTGCTGCAAGACATCGATGGTTTCGATCTCAAAAGATTGAAGGATGGGCCGCTGGCTTAGCCCTTGTCGTTGTGTTGCGCAAAGGTTGGGACATTGCTAGGGATAGACGCACTCCGTCTGAGCACATTCTCGCTGGACTGCCGCGCGTAGCTGAGCCTTGGTGCTGCCAGCAGTCTCAAATCTCCGGCGCAGCGCCTATGATGCGGCCCCGCCGCTCAGCGCTCCTTAGCCATGGCTTTTCCCCATGCCCGACGCGCTTTCATTGGCACTGCTGAGCAACGCCGAAATGGCGGAGGCCGACCGGCTGACCATTGCGGGAGGCACGCCCGGCTCCTCGCTGATGGAACAGGCCGGCGCGGCGGTGGCAAACGAGGCCGCCCGCCTGGCCCCTCCCAATTGCCGCTTCGCGGTTTTTTGCGGGCCGGGCAACAATGGCGGCGATGGTTTCGTCGCCGCCCGCCTGCTCGCGCGCCAGGGCTTTGCGATCGAGCTCGGTCTGCTTGGCTCACGCGAGGCTTTGCGGGGCGACGCGGCGGCCGCGGCCGGCCGCTGGACAGGCGGCATCCACGCCATCGAGGACGTTGATCTCGAAGCGGTTGGTTTCGCCATCGACGCGCTGTTTGGCGCGGGTCTTGCGCGCGATCTCGATGGACCCGCCAAGGCGGTGGTCCTGCGTCTCAATGAATGGACGCAGCGCACCAAAAGACCGATCCTCGCCGTGGATGTTCCCTCCGGCATCGACGGCAGCACCGGGCAAATTCGCGGCGCCGCAATCAAGGCCGCGCGCACAGTCACCTTCTTCCGCCGCAAGCCCGGCCATGTGCTTCTGCCCGGCCGCCTCCATTGCGGTAGCACGGCCGTCGCGGATATCGGGATTGCGGATCAGGTCCTCACGGCCATCGCGCCCAAGACCTTCGCCAACGGTCCGGCTCTCTGGCGGAAGAGTTTCCCGGTTCCGCGCGTGGATGGCCATAAATATTTGCGCGGTCATGCCTTGGTCCTCTCCGGAGGACTGGCGCATACGGGGGCGGCACGGCTTGCCGCCCGCGGCGCCTTGCGCGCCGGCGCCGGGCTCGTGACGATCGCGACGCCGCGCGAGGCGCTGGGCGCCCATGCCGCGGCGCTGACAGCGATCATGACCAGCGTATGCGATGGCCCGGGCGATCTCGACACATTGCTCGCCGACCGCCGCAAAAATGCGCTTGTCATGGGGCCAGCGCTCGGCGTCGGGGAAAAAACGCGGGGCCTTGTGCGGCGCGCGCTTAGCGCCGATACCACGTCCGGCAAGACGCGTCGTGCTCTTGTCCTCGACGCCGACGCGCTCACGAGTTTTGCGGAGGATGCGTGCGGGCTCGCGCGGCTGATCCGGCAGTCGGGCAAGGATGTGGTGCTCACCCCGCATGACGGCGAATTCGCGCGCCTCTTCGGCCGTGCCGGCAGAATTGAGGAAAGCCAATGGGCGAGCCTCTTTCCGGAGAATGAATTTCTGCCCTATATGTTGGCGTTGCGTTCGGAGTCGAAACTCGACCGCGCGCGCGCCGCCGCCGCGTTAAGCGGCGCGTCCATTATCTTGAAAGGCCCTGATACCGTGGTCGCGCATAAGGAAGGCTTTGCAAGCATTGCCGAGGATATGCCGCCATGGCTGGCCACAGCGGGATCGGGTGATGTCTTGGCGGGCATTACGGGCGGGCTTCTTGCGCAAGCCATGCCGCTTTGGGAAGCTGCGTCCGCCGCCGTCTGGCTGCATGGCGCCGCCGCCCGGCATTTTGGGCCGGGCCTCATCGCCGAGGACATCCCGGAACATCTGCCGGCGGTTCTGCAATCGCTGTTCGCCGAGGGAATTTTGCAGGTGGATCGCAGCTAGACGATGATCTTGATAAGATCGACCGGCACAACAAAGGTGAGGCTAGGAGCGATGACTCGTGCAGCGATCATGAGCGGGGGCGTGATTTCGAGTTATGATTTCATCTTGAACGGCTCCGGATGGAATCATTTTTGCGTCCAGGAATTTTCGGGTCCATCGCTCGGCGGGGACGGGGCTTGAACGGTAGTCAGGACTTTCGAGCTTGAGCCGCGAAAGCGGTCGCGGCCTTGGGACCCCGTGCGCAAGGGCATGAGCCAAAAAGGGTGCCGCTTTTGTGGGTAGGATGATGCGGGCACCCAACGAGATCGATTTCTGGCGCGGCTTTGCCCTTGTGACGATTTTCATCAATCATGTCCCGGGGATCTATTTCGAGCGCTTTACCTACCGCAATGTGTCGCTGTCCAACTCGGCCGAGCTTTTTGTGTTTCTCGCCGGGTGCTCATTGCGCATTCTCGTCGACGGGGCGGCGCGCGCCCTGCCCGCGCAATGGCTGGTCTTCCGGCTGGAAGCCCGCGCCTTCAATGTCTATGTCGCGCAGATGGTCGTCACCGAGCTCGCGATCGCACTTATCGCGGCGTCCGCGTTTTTTCTCGACGCGCCCTATCTGCTCGATTGGCATAACGCGTCCGCCGTCTTCAACGATCCGGTCAAAGCGCATATCGGTCTTGTTTTGCTCACCCACCAGCTCGGCTATTTCAACATCCTGCCTCTTTATGTGGTTTTGCTTGTCATCGCGCCGCCCATCGCGCTCCTGCATCGCCACGCAAAACGATTTTTGCCGCTCATATCCTTCCTGATTTATGCCTGGGCACTGATCTTCGGCGCCAATCTGCCGACCTGGCCGGTCGAAGGAACCTGGTTCCTCAATCCGCTCACCTGGCAGTTTATCTATGTCCTCGGCTTCCTCCTCGCGGGCACGGATGGGATTGGCGCCGCCGCGCGGCGTCACCGTGGCATTTTGCGCTGGCTTGCGGTCCCGGTGGTCCTGCTTGGCGCCCTCGTGGCGTTCGCCGACTTCTCACCGGATGCGGTCATTGTCCCAGAGCCAAAGCTTTTGTTTGTCTTCGACAAGACGTTTCTGTCTCCGGCGCGACTCATCCATAGTCTTGCCTTGACGGCGATTTTTGCAGGGACCGTCAAAATAATCGTCCCATGGATCCGTTATCCTTGGGAATTTTTGTGCCTTCTCGGCCGCAATTCGCTGATCGTCTTCTGCGCCTTGTCTCTTCTCAGTCTGACGGGGCAAATTGTCCGCTTTATTCTCGGCGGGCATGTTGCATTGGATGCATTGATCGTTATCTTAGGTGTTCTTCTTATGGGTTTCATCGCATGGGCAGCGGAATGGCGCGACAGATTGCGGGAGGCATTGGCAAAAAAGCCGCTTTCGCCGCCGCATTCTTCTGTCTTTTGATGGCCTCGCCGCGCGCGGAAGACGTGAGCCAGCCGCCCGCGCCGCCGCCGCTGAGCCCGCCCTGCGACGTGCCGGCGACGGATATCGCCGCCCCGGCGACGCTCCCCAACGCGACCCAGGCCCTCCAAAAGGGCGAGAAAATACGCATTCTCGCGATCGGCTCGTCCTCGACCTTCGGGTCGGGCGCCTCGTCAAAAAGCCGCAGCTATCCTTCGCAGCTCGAAGGCATCCTCGAACATGCCTTGCGGGGCGCCGATATCGTGATCATCAATCGCGGTATCCCCGGCGAGGTGGCGGAGATCACGGCCGAGCGGATCAAAAGCGAGGTCGCACTGAGAAAGCCGGATCTCGTTCTCTGGCAATTGGGGACCAATGACGCGCTCGCCCGCATCCCGCCGCAGGATTTTGAATCGACGGTCCGCTCCACCCTCCGCTGGCTGAAGGACAATCAGATCGATGTCGTGCTCGTCGGCGTGCAATATACCTCGCGCCTCGCGCGCGACGCCAATTATATCGCCATCCGCAACAGCCTGCAGAAAATCGCCGCCGAGGAAAACATTCTCTACGTCCGCCGCTACGATGCGATGCGGTTCATCGCCCAAACAAGAGCCAATTTGCAATTGATGTCGGGCGATAATTTCCATCTCAACGATCTCGGCTATCAATGCATGGCGGAACATGTCGCGCATGCCGTGATCGTGAGCCTTTTCGTCAAACGCGCGCGGCCCATCCATAATTAATGCGGTTGCGCCGAGGCGACGTGTTCACGTCACTTGGAACCATGTCGCGAGCCCCGCGGCCTGCCGCCCGGCGATGCCACATTCGATCGCCCATTTGCCGGGATTGTCGGCGACGAAGGCGGCATGTTTGGTCTTGCCTTCCGGCACGAGGATGGCATCGCGCCAATAGGGCTCCCAGCCATCGTCGAGATCATGCAAAAGCCGCATCACATGCCCATGCACCCGCATCTCTTGAACGAAGGCCGTATGGTTGACAAAACCGAGCGTCACCGGCGTCCCGCGCTTGACCGAGAAAAGCGGCGCGGGCGCAAATCCGCTCGACGCAACGCCATTCAGTTTCCAAGAAATGGGGGCAGGCGCCGGGCGGCGCCGACGGCGGGCTGAACGGCTCGATCACAAGATCGAGCTTGTGCGCGGCTTGCAGCTTGATCTCTCTTGGCAGCAAGGGATTTTGCGCCAGCGAGGCGATCGGCGGCAAGGGAGCGCGCTTGTCTCCCACGGTCTTGAAGCGGAGAAGGACACGGTCTGGCTCGTTGTCGCCCAGCAAAGTCACATTCGCTTCGACGCCGGCCTCTTCTGGAAGATCGAGCATGACATCGAAGCGGGCGCCGGGTCCGAGCGGAATGGTTTGCCGCACCGGCTCGAATGCTTCGCAGGGCTGGCCATCGACCGCCAGGATCATGGGCGTGACCGCGTTGAAGCGGATCAGCATCAGCCGCGTATCGGCCACGCTCAGGATGCGCAGCCGCACGCGCGATAAAGGCGGCAGCGTTTCTTCGACGGGAGCAGGGCGGGAATTGACGGTGAGGAGCGCCCCGGCCCTGCCCTCGCCCGTGTCCGCGTCAAATCCCGCAATCTGGCCATTGCCGTCGAGCTTCCAATCGCCCAGCACGGCAAGCAGGTCGCGGTCGGCCTCAGGCGGCGTCTCCTCATCGATGATCATCACGCCGTAAAGCCCACGGTCTTGTTGCTCGCGGGCGAAAGGCAAGACCTGCGGATGATACCAGAAAAGCCCGCTGTCGGGAGGCGTGAAACGATAGTCGAAAGAGCCGCCCGGCGGCACCGGATCTTGCGTCAAGCCGCCGACGCCATCCATGGAATTGACGATCCGCACACCATGCCAGTTGAGGCTCGTCGGCTGGCCGAGCTTGTTGAGGAGCCTAACTTTGACCTCCGCGCCTTTCTTGAAACGCAGGAGCGGCCCTGGCACTTCACCATTGTAGCCCCAGATCGCGGTGTCTTTGGAAGGCTCGGGCAGGAGGCGCAAACTGCCTTCGCGCGCTTCGAGGACAAAGAAACCGTCCTGCGTGGCGGCGGGCTCAGTCCGCGCGGGCAGAGCCAGCACGCTCGCCAGCGCTTGCCCCAGAAAAACCCGGCGGCTGAGGCGGAGGATTGGCGGCATGCAAGGCTCGTCCTTGAGGAATGACCGGAATCGGCCCGCGATCGGACCAAAAAGTTTCACGTGAAACAGTTTTGTCCGATTCTTGCGGCTAAGTACACAAGGCCTCTCACTTCAAGCGGCTTGCGGTGAGTAAGATTGCGCGGCCGAATGGAGTCTTGCCATTGAACGAGCCGCGCCTCAATCCCGCAGCTGAAAATAAGGACCTCGCCGGGCACGAAACCGGCATTGCCGCTTCTATGGGGCTCGGCGGCGCATTTGTCCGCACTATGATTGCGCCCGCTTGAGATCATATATAGGGCCTTTATATTTCAGGGTTTCCGCCAAAAGCCTCGCGGAACATGACAAAATCAACCGAGGACGCCAATAAATATTGGACAAGGCTATAGAAAATGACAGGCAACATGACCATCGGATGATCCGCCAATTCCATCGAGGCCAAAACAAGTCCCGTGCCGTTATTATTCATTCCAAGACCGAACATCAGCGAAGCCATTTCGTGCCGGTCTGTCCGTGCGATGCGCGCCAGCAGAAAGCCGGCGGCAAAGCCAGCGGCGCAAAGGGCGGTAACAATCACAAATATGGCGAACAGAAAATCGGGATCGGGATGATGTGTTGCCCTCGGCAAGGTGAGGGCCGCGTTCGAATAGTTGAGGAGCAACAAGACGACGCAATTCATGAGTTTCAAATAGGGCGTCAGCCGCGTGATGCGGTGTTCGCCGATGAGCGGATTGGCCGCGATGCCGAGAAGCGAAGGCAGGATGACCCAAGTGCCAAGAAAGGACGCGGCATCACCAGAGGCGAGCTCGTGCAAATCTTCTGAATAGCCGCCGGTCGTCATGAAGCCGACGGCATGGAGAGTAAGCGGGGTTGTCAGGGGCTCAGCGCGGTCGTGAGCAAGACCAGTCCGAGACTTAAGGCAAGATTGCCATTGGCGTTCTGTGCATAGGCGGTCGACGCTCCCGCAATCGGCATCGCCGCCACGAGCGCAAGGCCGGTGAGCAATTGTTGCGCTTCTCGCGGGTTGTACCAGAGCTTCATGATGAAGCTGACCGCAAGAATGAATGCGAGCGGCGCCGCGAAATTCGCCAACAGGCCGCCCAACATCACAAGGGATCTGCGCAGCAACCCCCTCAGCTCATCGAGCCGCACGCCAAGACCAGCATGGAAGAGCAATGATGCCAGCATGGCGGGGAGCAGAGAAATATGCACACAGCTGCGTGGCCCGAGGAAGCTGCCAGCATCGACACTGCGGAGCCAGAGCCCGAACCTTGGCCAAAAAGCCGCAACTCCATATGACGCAATAATCAACCAAATGAAATGCCGATGCATGGCACGCCCAAGGACCGAAGTCAGATCCCTTGCTGTCATTTTCATTCTGCATTCTCCGTTCATCTGGTGCTTCCAAATTTAACCTTCCCTGGCATAAGAGCGCATGGGAGGCTTGACGGAGCCTGTATGAAGGCATGCATGGGCCAAGGACTTCCTGGCCTCGAAGTTGTTTGCCAATCTATGATTTCTGTTGATTCATGGAAAGAACCGCGAGACTTTGAATGGCTAAATCTTTTTTAAATGGCCTGTAGGAAAAAATTCGATGCAAGCTGACCTCCGCCGCCCCGCCCGCGCGTTAATTTCCGTCTCCGACAAGACCGGCCTTATCGATTTCGCCCGCGGTCTTTTGGGCTTTGGGATCGAGCTTGTGTCAACCGGCGGAACCCGAAAGGCGCTTGCCGATGCGGGCCTTGCGGTCCGCGAGGTTTCCGATCTCACCGGATTCCCCGAGCTGATGGACGGCCGCGTGAAAACTTTGCATCCGAAGATTCATGGCGGGCTTCTCGCGATAAGGGAAAACCCGGAACATGAAGCGGCCATGCTCGCGCATGCCATCGCGCCCATCGATGTGCTCGTCGTCAATCTTTATCCGTTCGAGGCAACGATCGAGAGCGGTGCCGCTTTCGAGGATTGCATCGAAAATATCGATATCGGCGGGCCGGCGATGATCCGCGCCGCCGCCAAGAATTTCAACGATGTCGCCGTCGTCGTGGAGAGTGGCGATTATCCCAAAATCCTTGGCGAACTCGCCGCGCATGGCGGCGCCACGACCAAGGAGCTGCGCCAGGAACTCGCGCAAAAGGCCTTCGCGCGCACCGCCGCTTACGACTCGGCGATTTCGAATTGGCTCGCGCGTGAAATGAATCTCGCCGCCCCGCCCTACCGGGCGCTCGGCGGCAGCTTGGCTTTGAGTCTGCGGTATGGCGAGAACCCGCATCAGACCGCGGCTTTCTACCGGTCGGGAGAGCAAAGGCGCGGCGTCGCCACCGCACGGCAGCTTCAGGGCAAGGAGCTTTCCTACAACAATGTGAATGACACCGACGCGGCGTTCGAACTTGCCGCCGAATTCGATCCCGCCCGGACCGCCGCTTGTGCGATCATCAAACATGCCAATCCATGCGGCGTCGCCGAGGGCGCGACGCTGGCGGAGGCTTATGCGCGCGCCCTGCGGTGCGATCCGGTCTCGGCGTTTGGCGGCATTGTGGCCTTAAATCGCCCGCTCGATGCACAATGCCGCTGCCGAGATCGTCAAAATCTTCACCGAAGTCATTATCGCGCCGGACGCCGACGAGGCGGCCCTTGCCCTCGTCGCGGCCAAGAAGAATTTGCGTTTGCTGGTGACGGGCGGCCTGCCGGACCCGCGCGCGGAGGGCTTGACATTTCGCAGCGTGGCGGGCGGCTTTCTCGCACAAAGCCGCGACAATGCGAATGTCGACGATATGGATCTGCGCGTCGTCAGCAAGCGGGCGCCGGATGAGCAGGAATGGCGCGACCTCAAATTCGCCTTCCGGGTTGCCAAACATGTGAAGTCGAACGCCATCGTCTATGCCAAGGACGGCGCCACGGTGGGCATTGGCGCGGGCCAGATGAGCCGCGTCGACTCGGCTCGAATTGCGGCGGTCAAAGCCGCCGAGGCGGCGCGGACCGCAGGCCTGCCGGAAAGCCTGGCGAAAGGATCCGTCGTCGCCTCGGATGCGTTTTTTCCTTTCGCCGACGGCCTCATGGCGGCCGCCGAAGCAGGCGCGACAGCGGTCATTCAACCCGGCGGATCGGTGAATGACAGCGATGTCATCAAGGCCGCCGACGATGCCGGTCTTGCGATGGTCTTTACGGGCGTCCGGCATTTCCGCCATTGAACCGGATCATGCTCAAGACCCTTCGATGCCGCATGATCTTTTCGAAAAACCGGTGCCCACTTTCGCGGATCATGTCTTCGATGACGCATGATCTCTTCGCGAAACCGGTGCCCGCTTTCGCGGATCATGCTTTAGCCCGATGACATCATGTTGATTGGCGCATCGGCCCGCTCGCATGAACCGATCCAAAATCTGTGAAACTTTTTTTCATGTCGGGCAGTCACCAACAATTGATTGAACGAAGACGGGCAGTCATGTCCCGTTCAGCTCGTTCCGCCATAGTGGGCTCAAAATTGAGGTGACCATGCCTCGTTAAGGGCTGGGAAACTTCCCGGCAGTAAAGTCAAACTCATCTACGGAGATGGACATCGTGCTTATCAGTTCCACCGGCGCCATCGAAGGCGGCCGTGTTCTTTATTCGATCGGGAAAATCGAGGCAGCCTCCTCCTGGTATCCCGAGGGAAGCGCCCCGCTCCAAGACAATTGGCGGGAGCTTATATTGCGCGATCTCATTCGCAAGGCGGAAGACATCGACGCCGACGCCATCATTAAACTCGATTATCAAAATGACGCAGTCCTCCGGATCGACGAGACCGGGATGAACTTCAAACGCATCATCGCAACCGGCATCGCGGTCAAGCTTTCCTGCGCGGCCTAAACCCATCGTCAGCTGACGGGGCGCGCGTCGAGCACACGATTGACCATGCGCCGCGGCGCGCGGCACAGATGATGGCCTCGGCGCCGCTAGACGAAGTGCGGCGCATCGCGCCCTTGGCCTACCTTTGGGCCCCTTGGCGCAGCAGAGCGTGGCGCCGCGGATTATTGCAGCGTTGCAGCGTCCTTCACCGACTTGCCAAAGGCGCCGATCTCATCGCCCAAATGTTCGCGGGTGACGGGATCGACGACGGCGACCGGCGCCGACATGATGAGGCCCGCCGCTTGACCGACGCCCGCCGCCGCCCCGGAGGTGGTCATGAGAATTTGTTCGCCGACACCCACCTTCGCATCCGTCAGCGTCTGACCGCTTGCGATGCTCCGGCCGATGAGTTCGACGATCCGCGGGTTCTGCGCGAAGGTGCCATGGTTCAATTGGTCGGGCGAGGACACGCCGGTCAGATTGATGACGTCGACCCCCTCCTTCGCGAGAATGCTTTTCTCAGGCTCCTGGTTCGGATCGATCGAGCCCAGTCTCGGCTCCCCCCAAAATTTTCTGGACAGCGCGAGAGCGTGGTCATCGGCCGAGGTGAACAAAGTGAAGCGTGGCTTCTTTCGGCCCAAGCCGGAGATTTGCTCGCGGGCGAGATTGAGATCGACGTCCGGCGCCGCCAGCATCACGTCGCGGATCTTCGCCGCCACTCTTCCGTCCCGGATGGCCATCTGGCGCAAGGCTTCAAGCGTCACCCAATTGCCCATGGAATGCGCGACGACGGTGATCTCACGGACTTCCGGATCTTTCGCAAGCGTCCGCAAGCCGTTTTCGAGCGCATCACGGGAATAGCTGGCGCTCTCATGATCATAGCCATAGGCGAAAACGCTGCCCCTCGACGGCCAGGTGAACAGGACAGGCACGACGTCGCCCGCCCCGGAATCATGGACGAATTGCGCGAAGCGGAACACCGCATCCTCGAAATGATTGTTGAACCCATGCACAAACACCAGCACTTGCTTGCGCGGCGATTCATGCACCATCCGGCGGAAATTGGCCATCGCTTGCGGCCGGTCGTTGTAGTCGGCCTTGAGGGTCACGAAATCCGTTGCCGGATTGCCGGGAAGCTGCCGGGGCTTTTGGACTTCGCCAATTTGGCGCGCGCTGTCAGGCGGAATTGAGACAATAATATCGGCATAGTCGAGCCCGGGCCCGCGCTCCCCGGAAAACATTTCCCCAGGCTCCGTCCGCATCCGTGTCGTCGCGACCAGCATTTCAACTTTGCTGGTGCCGGGGGCTGCCGCCGCCACGGGTTCGAGAACGCCCGTGGGCGTGGCGCAGCCGGCGAGGCTCAAAAAGAAGAGAGCAACGGCAAGCGGATGCGGGCATTCCCATAAGTCTGCACGCCACGGCCATGTGGTGAAACGGCGCATGCACCCCCCTCGTCCACGAGCTTGCGGCGAGGCAACGACAGCGAGGATGCAGCGTCAAGAGAAAGCCGCGGCTTGCGAGCGACCTCGGACGTGGCCGCCGCCCCGGCAATTCACGGTTTTATGATTAAAATCAATTGCTTACGAATAGTCCTGGGGAACATCTGGCGACAAATTTTTCCGGGCCGCGTTGCTTATTCGCCACAGAGAGCCGCCTCTTCCCGCGCGTCGCCGCCTTAGGCGCTGCGGCGCGCGAGGTCTGCAAGGACCGAAGGTTCGACTTCATCCGTCCAGACCCTGAAGGTCTTTAAAGTGTGAGGCCCAAAGGACGTCGCGAGCGGAATATCGGTGGCGTCGCGGCCGCGCGCGACGGTGATGCGTCCGATGCGAGGCATGTTATGGCGGGCATCGAATGTGAACCAGCGCCCATCGAGAAAGACCTCGAACCAGGCGTTGTAATCCATCGGCGCCGGATCGGGCGGCACGCCAATGTCGCCCAAGAACCCATTGGCGTAACGCGCCGGAATGTTCATGCAGCGGCAGAAAGCGACGGCAAGATGCGCGAAATCGCGGCAGACACCGACGCGCTCCTGATAGGCTTCATAGGCGGTGCGGGTGGCGCGCGCATATTGATAGCCAAAAGTCAGATGGCCGGAGACGAAATCGCAGATCGCCTGAACCCGGCGCCAGCCACGCGGCGTTGCCCCGAACAATTGCCAGGCGATGTCGGCAAGCTTGTCGGTTTCGCAATAGCGGCTGCCGAGCGTGAAAACCAGCGTGTCATTCGGCAAGCATTCGACCGCGATCTCTTCCGCGTCGAGTTCGACCGGATCGGGCCGGCCGCTATCCTCAATAATGGCATCGCGGCCAATCGTCAGATCGCCGGCCGGCGCGATGAAGCGGCGGACATGATTGCCAAATGTATCCAGATAAACCTCCGACGAAATCGCCGGCGTCGTCTCGAACGGCGTCTCGAACCTAATATTGGGCGCATGATCACGATGCGCATCGAGCAGGCAAACCATCAAGGCCGGCGCCGTGCAGCCGAACGTCAATTCATAGCCAAATCTTATAAGCATCATCGAGGTCCAGTGCGTTTTGCGGCAATCCCGCGCGCCAGAGCATGTTGCGAAAAAGTTGATCGACTTTTTCGATCAGAACATGCTCCAAGTCTTTGAATCTGAGCGATTCCTTTTCGATCAGATGATTCCATCTGATCGGGAAGCGCTCTAGGATCATGCGCGGTTCCTTCCTGAAACCTCACCCGCGGCATAAATTGCCGTGCACATCTTTTGGGCAAAGCTTGCAAGGGCGACATTTGGCTGCCGTTTCTGCGCCGGCCGCCGCCAAATCACGATAAGCAAAACCGCTGGCGCCGGGGTTGGTTCCCATCCCTTGGCGTGATGCGTGAGGGGTCAGGGCTCCGCGCTGCTCTTGGCGCGCGAGGGCGAGGGCCGGACCTCAGCCCTTGTGGGCGACGAGCAGCGCCCCGCAGGCGATCAGAACAATGCCAGCCCAGTTCGCCAGCGAGAGCCGCTCGCCCAGGAAGGCAACGCCAAACACCGCGACAAGGACGATCGAAAGCTTGTCGATGGGCGCGACGCGAGCGGCGTCCCCAAGTTTCAGAGCCCGGAAATAGCAAAGCCAGGACGCCCCGGTGGCGAGGCCCGAGAGGCCAAGAAAAACATAGGTGCGCAGTGAAATCGAGGCGAGCGGCTGATATTGCCGGGTGACGGTGACCATCGCCGTGAGGATGGCGACGATGACGATCGTGCGAAGCAAGGTCGCGAGATCGGAATTGATGTTCTCGACGCCGATTTTGGCGAAAATCGCGGTCAGCGCGGCGAAAGCCGCCGAAAGCAGCGCCCAGAAAACCCAGGAATGGACGGCGCCCCTCAAGCGGTCCCGCCTTCCGCCGAAGCCAGCAACGCCGCCTGATGCTGGGTGACGAGCGCATCGATCACTTCGTCCAGCGCTTCGCCGGTCATGACTTTTTCGAGCTTGTAAAGCGTGAGATGGATCCGGTGGTCGGTGAGCCGCCCTTGCGGAAAATTATAGGTGCGGATGCGTTCGGAACGGTCGCCGGAACCGACCTGGGCCCGCCGGTCGGCGGCGCGCTCGGCGTCGAGCCTCTGGCGTTCCGCCTCGAAGATGCGGGTCCGGAGCAATGTCATGGCGCGGGCGCGGTTCTTGTGCTGCGAGCGTTCATCCTGGACGAAGACAATCGTTCCTGTCGGCAGATGGGTGATGCGGACCGCCGACTTGGTCTTGTTGACATGCTGGCCGCCGGCGCCTTGCGCCCGCATCGTGTCGATCTTCAGATCCGCTTCATTGATATCGACATCCACGTCCTCGGCTTCCGGCAAAACCGCGACGGTCGCCGCCGAGGTGTGGACGCGGCCCTGGGTCTCGGTTTCCGGCACCCGCTGCACGCGATGCGTCCCGGACTCGAATTTTAGACGCGCGAACACGCCCCGGCCTATGATTTCGGCAATGATTTCCTTAAAACCTCCCGACGTTCCCTCGCTCGCCGACAAAATCTCGACGCGCCAGCCTTTCAGCTCGGCGTAGCGATGATACATCCGGAAGAGGTCGCCGGCGAAAAGCGCCGCCTCGTCGCCGCCGGTTCCGGCGCGAATTTCGAGGATCGCATTTTTTTCGTCGGCCGCGTCGCGCGGCAGAAGCGCGATCTTCAGCTCCTGTTCGAGTTCGGCAAGCCGGGCGCGGACAATCCTTAATTCGTCCTCGGCATAGCCGCGCAGCTCGGCATCGGTCGCGGGATTTTCCAGCATGGCCTCAAGGCCGACGGCCTCCTCGGCTTGCTCGCGAAACTCGCGGATGGCCTTGGCGACCGTCTCGATGCCGGCGAGTTCCCGCGACAAGGCCACATAGGCCGCGGGCTCGGGCGCCTCGGCGAGGCGCGCCAGAATTTCCGCGTGACGGCGCAAGATGAGATCAAGCTGGTCTTGCGGCAAGAGGGATAGCACGGCGGTCTCTTGGGTCGGAGCTGAAAAGATGGCGACGATGAATTGAAGGACGCTGCCGCTCATTTAGGAGGGATTTAACCACGCGGCAAGCGCAGGGTCCTCGGGGAAGGCGGGGGCGGAGCATCCAAAGTGTTAAAGCGCGTAAAGAAATTTTCGAAGTTCTTAGTAATAGGGAGTTCAGCATATAACTATTGATGAATGACAATTTTACTTTAGTCACTGTGGTCTCACCGTACTCATTATACCAAGGCAATTTTATGGTTGCCTTGCGGCAGTCTTGAGTACCTAGGGGGCTCAAATGGGTGACGTCACTTCGATCCGGACCGCGAAACTTCAGAAAAACGACCGGGCCGAAACCGAAATCGAGAAACTTCTTAGCCACGCCCGCTTCAAACTTATCGAAACAGGAACCCGCAACCGCCTCATTCATACCCCCGCGGCGGCAAGCGGACCCGCACCCTCCCGATCACCGGCAATATTTCCGATCAGGTCTTCGCCAACCTTGTCCGGGAAAACAAGCCGCTGCAGTTTCTCGCGACACAGGAAGCCGCCGAAATTCAGCGCGAAGCGGCGCGGCTGAAAGGGCCGCGTCTCGTAACCCCATCCGCGATCTCGGCGGCTCATGAGCGCGGCATCGATCTCCAGGGTCTTGTGGCGCATCTCGCACAGACGATCGACGAGGGTGGCGTTCTAGTTGCGGAAATCGCCAAGGCGCATCGGGCCGGCGGTGAGAATGCCGAAAATCATCGGCAATTTGCAGGTTGGCGGAAGGTTCTGACTGAAGGCCCGCAGATTGTCTATTCAGGCGTCCTGGCTAAGCAGGATAAAAAGATTTGATGAGCTCCGCTGCCCGTTTTTCCTCGTCCGGGCGGCGTTTCGAGAACGCGGGGTCGAGGCCAGCCGTAATGGGCAGCTTCGGCCAGCCGGAAAGGGCAGCGTCCGCCCCGCAGTTTTATTCAAAGTTCGTCGGCGGCGTACCCGTGCCGAGTTTCGAGATTACCTCGGCGCGGCAAAACGAAAGCGTTCATCTCCTCGCGTCCCGTTCGGCGACGCGCGGCGGCTGGTTGTTTCTATCCGATCAGTCGCCGCGATTTTCATAAGGTGACATTATGAGCGACGCGGCAAAATTGTTGACGCGTCTTGATCGAGAATCCACGGCGGCGGTGGTCTCGCGCGATCTTGAAAGGTGCGCCGCATAGCCTCTTGCTTCGGGTGACGCTGTAGAGGTTGCACATTGCAGGAGAAGAGCTGGTTCTGGGCGACCGGTCAACCGCGGTCTACCAGCGCCGTATCACTGTGCTGGCTCCTCACGACTATATCACCTCAAGATCCCCTAATCGGGGGTCGCGGGGTTTAAGCGAAAGGCGGTATTGTCGTTGTCGACGTTGATGATTGCGAAGATTTCGCTGAAGATGCTGAGTTAAATCTCTCTTTATCGCGGCGAGATGCGGGAGATCTTGAAGTCGCTGGGCAAACCGATGATGCGTTCAGAACGTCGGATCGGCCAAAGCAATTGCCGAAGCTTTAGCAATAATCGCTGATTCTTACCCTGAATTCGCGTCTCATCCATCGGGTCGCGAGACAGATGAAGAATTATGGGAGTGCGCAACGGAATTTAGCGCAGCACTGGACAAATATTTTGCACGGCACGCTATCTCCGCGACTGCGGCTGAGTTGTCCAATCGACGGCGATCGGCAGAGCGGGCAACGCGATCAGAAATAAGAGTTGCACGATGAATTTTTGATATTGGGTAACCAGGTGCTCACCGAACCGCCGTCATCTTGTTGGCAAGAGAAGTTTGATCCTGCAGACCGTGTGAAAACAATTCGCAGTCGCGCAATAACGATCGTGAGACGCACCGTGGCGCATTTTGCGCGTTCTGGTCGAGAGAATTGCCTGTCGTGACCCCAGGGGCGTCCATGCAGGTTATTCCGGCCGGGAACGCACCTTGTATTACCCTCGTTTCTGCTCGAACGGCCGCCATCATGGCCTCGACGCCAAGGATGTTGAGGGCCCGGCGCAGATTGTAGACGAGCGCCGTGAGGCTGAACTCAGCCCGGACATTGTCGAGGCCCTTCATCAGAAAGGCGCCCTGGTTCATCCATTGCTTGATGCTGCCGAAGGGATGCTCGACGAGTTCGCGACGCCGGTCGAGGATTTCCCGGCCTCGCCTTCAGGCGGGCGGCCATCCGGTCGAGCACCGCCTCGTTCTCCAGACGCGAGACCCGGCGACGGTCTGTGGTACACCGCGACCGAAGAGGACAGGCAGGACATGCCGCCGGATTGCTGTAATCGATCTTCTTCAAATCCCGCGACTTGCCTTCATGGTTCGGCGATAGTGTTTCTCCGGCCGGACAGATGTACACATCCTGGTCCGGATCATACTGGAACTCGTCCTTGCGGAAAAAACCATTGCGCACCGACGATCCGCGTTGCGGCTTGGGAACATGGGGCGTCAGCCCCGCCTTTTCGCAGGCCTCAATGTCCTCGATCTTGAAGTAGCCGCGATCGGCGACGACATCGAATATTCTCGACATCGAGAATGGCGCGGGCCGACTTGGCGGTCTCTTTCAGCAGGCCCATGTCCACGACCTGATTGGTCACAGCCTGCTCGACGATCATTTTGTTCTTCGCGTCGACCGCGATCTGGATGTTGTAGCCGACGCCAACCTTCGTATGGGCGGCCATCGCCCGGCTGTCGGGATCAGTCAGCGATATTTGGTTCTCGCCGGTTCGTTCAAAATCCGCCAGCATCGCCCCGTACCGGCCGCGTTTTTGGCGGAGCGCCTCGATCTTCTCGGCCAGGTTTCTCGTGCGCGCGCCGCCGCCCGTTCCGCCTCTCCTCGATATCGCCCTCGTCCAGCCGCCGCAAATAGTCGTCGCGCGGATGAAAATCTTGCAGCGAGTTCCGCGTGAAGTTGCGATCCTTGTTGTTGACCGCCTTGATCCGGGTTCCGTCCACGGCCAGCAACTCGCGTCCATAAGAGGTCGAGCCGCCGGCAAAGCAGTACGAACTCACGGAAACACGGACCGGAAGGCCGCCCGATTGTCGCGCCGAAAGTCGGCGATGGTCTTGAAGTCGGGCTTCAGGCTCCGGAGCAGCCAGACCACCTCGATGTTGCGGTGGCTCTCCATCTCCAACCGACGGCTCGACCGCACCCGGTTCAAATAGCCGTAGATGTAGAGCTTCAACAGATCGGCTGGCGAATAGCCGGGGCGGCCCGTCGCCTTCGGCTCAACGCGACTAAACCCCGCCGCCGCGAGGTCGAGTTCATCGACAAAGGCGTCGATGAACCGCACCGGATTGTCGGCGCCAACGTAGTCGTCCACCGCCTCCGGCAACAACAAGATTTGCGAACGTTCGAATCCAGAAATGTGTGTCATGGCCGATTCTATCGCGCCAAATGCGGCAGCGGAATCCGCATAGTCCGTCTTTCCACACGGTCTGCCTGTTTTTTGCGCGATCAAATCCATCGTTTTCGCGACGCTCGCCGTCGAAGCCATCGTCGCATTTCTCATCAGGCTTCGCCTGCGCGTCACGTGGGCCGTAATGCTGCATAGGTTTGCCCTAGCCGCTGACCGTGTGAGCTTTTTGTGGAGCAAGTTTCATGGATGAATTGACTGCTCGCGCGTCCCGTCGCATTTGACGGCCGTCCACGACTCCAGAGCGGACTTCTGACAAGTTGTCCAACGACGTGTTTATAAGTCCAAAAGCATTAGCCCTCGGCAATGGCCTCATCATCGACGGGCTCAATTAGGCTCGGGTCATCGTCTCCCCGGCCCGAGAAGTTGACCCGTTTTGAGACCGGCCACATGCGCAGAAAATCGTTGGGCGCGGGCCGCAAGAGCTCAGCACCGGACTTTCCGGTAAGCCAGGGGTCAAGATCGTGATGGCCCAGCAAGACAGGCATACGGTCATGAATGCGCCGCGTGAAGTCGTTGGCGGCGGTCACAATCAAGGTGCAGCTCAAAACCGACTCAGCGGTCTCCGGGTCTCGCCGCTCATGCCAGAGGCCCGCCATCGACAGCACCTCGCCACTCGCCGCGCTGATGAAATACGGCTGCTTGCCTCCCTCGGCCGGCCACCATTCGTAATAGCCAGACGCCGGCACGATGCAGCGCGTTCGCTTGAAGGCCGAGCGGAACATGGGCTTTTCGGCGACCGTCTCGGCCCGCGCGTTGAACGTCGATGGCACGTCCTTGGCAGTCTTTTTCCACCAGCCCGGAATGAGGCCCCAGCGCATCGGAACAAGCTCGGTGCCAGTATCCGCCAATCTCACGGCGTCGATTGTCGTTGTTGGCGCGATGTTGTAGCGGGGGCGTACGTTGCGCGCAGGCTGGGTCAGCCGGTAAAGCTCGACCAGTTCGCGCCACGTGTAGCTTTGAGTAAAACGTCCGCACATAGAGGTAATATAACAGTTTCTGGAATAGAAGCTTAATCATCCACCGGGAGTTGCGGCAATATATTGCAACCAGGGGAAGACCCATTACAAGCTCATCGAAGAAAGGACATGCGGTTCGCCTCCAATATGGCGCTCTACCCTATCACTTCACGAAAAAGGGTGAACTTGAAATCCTACTCGTTACCACCCGAAAGTCGAAGCGGTGGATGATTCCCAAGGGCTGGCCGATCAAAGGGCTGAAGGCGGTCCTCGTACCAGCGCAGGAATAGGCGTGGTATCGGGGATGACGGATCCGACGTGCCGCGCGAAGCGCCCCTGATCCTGCTTCCGGTCTCCCTCATCCGCGATGCCAAACGCTCGACCTTCGACATCAAACGCCGCGAGGACGACATCACCACCAACCAGGCTTTGCAGGAGCGGCTGCGCGGCGATTTCGGCCTCGCCCTTCCCGACATTCCGGAAAGCGATGATTGGCTGCCATCGGACTATTTCGACGCGGTCATCACGGCCATGGCCGCCAAGCGGCGATGGTCGATCGACGCCAATGCGATCGAGCTTGGCTTTTATTCCTTCTCCAAGCTCCTGATGGTACGCGATCTCGAACCCGGCAATTGGCCCGATAATATCTGGGTTCGCATCCGCTCTTGCGCGGACTTTTATCCGAAGGCTTCGCCGCCGAGCCGCCGATCCTGCCCGAGGCCCCAAAACTCGACGATATCTTAAATCCCGCCGGTCTCATTCATGTCGTCGACGCGGACGTTTCGCAAACGCGCGTCATCGAAACCGTCCGGGCCGGACGCAACCTCGTCGTCCAAGGCCCGCCCGGGACCGGCAAATCGCAAACGAGCACCAATATCATCGCGGCCGCCGTGCACGACGGCCAATCGGTCCTGTTCGTGGCCGAAAGGCTGGATCGCACTTTGCAAGCCGCCGCCTGCGATGCCGAGCCGGAGGCAACGGCCCAGCACTTGACCACAGCGCGCGACCAGCTGAACCAGGCCGCAAAACGCCTTCATGCAAGGATCGGCGAGACCGGCATGACGCTGCATCAGGCGCTTTCGATCCAAATCGCGGCGGCGGCTCAAGGGTTTACGCCGGACGCGCGCTGGTCGAGGAGGCGGCCCAGTGGACAGGCAAGGAATTCGCCGAGATAGCGCGGCTGATCGAGCGGCCTGCCGATCTCACGGAAAGCATCGGACCTCTCAACAGCCATATTTATTTTCGGGTGCGCCGTCTCACCCTGCAACCGGCCGATTTCCAGCGCCAAATTCCGCGTCTGCAAGCGCTTGCCGACAAAGCCGCGTCGCTTGCGGGTTATGTCACCATGATCGCGAATTATTTCGGTCTTTCCCCCGATCCGTCCTTGGCGGGCGTCAAGACTCTTGTCGCGATCTTCAAGACTTTGTCGAATTTGCCGCGCGGAAGCGAAAACATCGCCGCCGCGATCGCTCAGTCCGCTTCGCCGCGCCGGATCGGTGATGCCGCCGCTCTCGGCACGCAATGGCAGCAACAGCAGGCGCCCTATCTTCACATATTCCATCCGGCGGCCTGGACGGCGCCGGTCGCCAAGCTTCGCGCGCCGCTCGCCAAGGGCACGGCCTTCTGGTTCGCCCGGGCGGGCAAACCCTACCGGGAAGCCGGACGCTCGCTCGCGAGCCTTTTGTCGGTGCCTTTGCCGAAATGGCCGGCCGACCGCCTCGCGCTCGTCGACGCCCTTCTCGCGAGCCAGGCGCTGCGCGCAAAACTCGCCGCCGAGGCCTCGTTCCTGGCGAGCTTGCTCGGCGAGAGCTGGCAGGGAAAAAAGACCGTGTTCCGCTTGATCCATGATGCGGCGCGCACCGTCGAGGAGCTCGCGGCCTCTGATCCGCATCTCAACATTGAGCGCGTTCTCGGGATTGCCCGCGACGGCACCGCCACGGCGCATGGCGAACACCTCGAAGCTGGCCTCGAGGAGGTGATCACCCTCTTCGGCGACGCCATAAGCTTTCTCGACCTCGACGCCGGCGCGATTTTTCAAACGAATTCCTTGGCAACGATCGACCTCAACCGGCTGAGCGAGCGGGCCCTCAAATGGGCCGGAAACCCGGACCGTTTCGAGGAATGGGCACGGCTCGCCAAAGCCGACCGGGAGGCGCGCGCCAGCGGGCCCGTCCGCCTCACCAATGCGCTTGCCACGGGCGGGCTTGATCCCCAGAATGCGCTCTTGGAAATCGAGACCGCCTTCGCCGAGGCCTGCTGGAAAAAGGCGATTGCCGCGGATCCCGAACTTGCCAGCTTCGATGGCGACCGGCAGAACGCGCTGATCGCGCGTTTCACCGGCCTCGAGGAGAGATCGCGCGAGGCCATGACGCGCAGCGTGCGCGCAAGGCACTAGGCTTCGATCCCGCGCGGCGCGCAAGGCGGTATGGGCATCATACGCGCCGAGATCGGCCGCAAGCGCGGCCACATGCCGCTGCGCAAATTGATGAAAATGGCGGGCGACGCCATCCAGAAGATCAAGCCGGTCTTTCTCATGAGCCTGGTCTCCGTCGCGCAATTCCTGCCGCCGGGTTCGGTCGATTTCGATCTCCTCGTCATCGACGAGGCCAGTCGAATGCGTCCGGAAGATGCCCTGGGCCTTATCGCGCGCTGCCGGCGGATCGTTGTCGTCGGCGACAAAAAGCAGCTGCCGCCGACGAATTTTTTCGACCGCATGATCGCCGACGAAGCCGAGCCCGCAGAGGGCGAAGACATGACGGTGCGGCATGTGGAGGGCGCGGCGCCGATCACCGATATCGAGAGCATTCTGTCCTTATGTGAGGCGCGCGATCTCGAAAGCCAAATGCTGCGCTGGCACTACCGCTCGCGGCGTCCCTCCTTGATCGAAGTCTCCAACGCTGAATTCTATCATCGTCTGGTCATGCCCCCCGCCCCTGTCACGGAGCGGGTGGCCAAGCGCTTCCTCCAATATGCGCAAACCGGTATCCTTGAAGAAAGCCGGGCGACCGGCGCGGATTTCGATTCGCCCTTCGAGGCCGCCGTTGCGGACGCCATCGAGCGCCTCGGCTACAAGGTCGAACCGCAAGTCGGCTCGGCCGGATTTAAGATCGACCTCGCGGTTCGCGATCCGGCAAAGCCTGGCCGCTATATGCTCGCCATTGAATGCGATGGGGCAACCTATCATTCGGCCCTATGGGCGAGGGAACGCGACCGGCTGCGCCAGCAGGTCTTCGAAAATCTCGGCTGGCGGTTCCACCGGATTTGGAGCACGGATTGGTTCTACCGGCGCGGCGAGCAGCTTGAGAGATTAAAGCAGGTTCTCGACGCGGCGCGAGCGGAGGACGTGCGGGATTTGCTGCCGCCGCCGCCCCCGCTTTCCGTAATGGAAACGGCCCGCGACCAAGGGCCGGCGGATCCTTCGGCCGCGCGCCGCATGACCTATGAAATCACCAAAAGCGAAGCGCCTCTCTCTCTCGACATGCCCGAGATCGAGGTGGAAACCCTTGCCCCGGTCATATGCGCCGTGATCGCGCTGGAAGGCCCCATCCATCGCGATGAGATTACCCGCCGGATCGGATCTTTTGCCGGCAAGCATCGCGCGTGAGCCCGCGCATCGCCGCGGCCGTCACGCAGGCCTTGAACCTCTTGTCGGAGTCGCCGGGCCTCTGCCAAGAGGCAGACTTCTGGTCGACGCCGGAATCGCAACCATGCGCCCATCGTGCGCGACCGATCGGCGGCGTCAGCAAGCCTGCAAAAGCTCGCAATGATCGCCCCGTCCGAGATCAGGGCCGCGATTGCGCTCGCGCGCCGGCAAAATGGCGGGATGAGCGAGGATGAGCTTCCCGGCGCGGTGGCGAGCCTCCTCGGCCTCCCAAAGCCCTCGGTGGGGCTGCGCGCCCTTGTCCGATCGCTGACGGCGTGAACGGCGACTTTGCCCGATCGGCGCCGAGAGACTATTCGGCGGGCAGGCAGCCTATCCCAATGAGCGATGCGCGCACCGCCTCTTCGAGAGGTGTATGCGGCTCGCTCCCGAGGACCGACAGAAGCTTGCTATTGTCCAGCCGAAAGGGCACGTGCCAGAGATAACGCATTTCCCAAAGCTCGCGCATCAGTGGCACGAAGGGCGAGGCCGCCCCAACGATCCACCATGACATGAACCGGACCGGCAGGTTCGAATCGGCAACAACGGCGCGAATGGCGTCGGCCATTTCGACGCCGCGCTCAAACCAATGCCCCTTGAAATGAAACACCTCGAAGTCCGCGAGGCTTGCGTCATGCTCCGCGAGCCGTGCCAGGGTCTCGCCGAAGTCGGGCAGATAGGCCCAGGAATGGCCAATATCCGGCGGACCTGGATAGGTGATCGACCGCACCGGCCGGCCGGGTTTGACGAGCTTGTTAAACCAGCTGTTGGCCGTAATATGGGGACCGAAGAAATCGCCGGCGCGCAGAATCAAACTGCGTGCGCCTTCCGCCCGCGCCGCCTCGAGACGCCGCTCCATGGCGATCCGGATCGCGCCTTTGCGGGTCGATGCCCTCTGCGGCGTGTCCTCGCGCAGCACCATTTGCCCGTCCGCCGGGAAATTATAGATCGTGCCGGGAAACAAGAGTTGCGCGCCCGATGCTTTGGCGGCGGCAATCGAACTCTCCAGCATGGGCAGCACAAGCTTGGGCCAGTTCTTGTACATCGGGGGATTGGCCCCGTGCACAATGAACCGCACGCCTGCCGCCGCGGCGGCGACATCGGCGGCGTTCATCGCGTCACCTTTGATCCAATCGAAATCGAGATGAGCTCGGAGGGCCGCCGCGTCCTCTGGCCGCCGATGAAGAGCGCGGATGCGAAAGCCCCGCCGCAAGAATGCCAGAGCGGTCTCGCCGCCTATGCCGCCCGTCGCGCCGATGACGAGCACAGTCCGATCATTTGCCACGAGAATCTCGCCGCGCTCCCATCAACAGTCTGCGGGCGCCAAAACTATTTCAGGGCTCTTTCCGAAACGCCAATCTCATCAGAGGACCCTGTGCCCTCCGAAGGAGGATCGCTATAGGCCGCCAAATACGACATTCATAGTCCGATGCCGACTATCCGCCGACACGCAAGAAACCCGGCCGCGGGGCCGGGTTTGAGAGTCCTTGAGAGGGATGAGCCGGAGACCGGCCGATCAATATTTGGCGACGACCGGCAGCGGGGCAAACCAGTTGAACCGGTAGTTCAGGCCGACGCGCGCCGTATACTCCTGCACGCGTGCCGACGTTGTGAAGGCATTCGAGAATGTCGGGTCCGAACTATTGACGATGAGACCCGTTGTCGTAACCTTGCCGAATTGCGTGTAGAGAAATTCGCCCTTGACTCTCACATTGTTCGTAAGCGCATATTCGAGACCGCCGCCGACGGTATAGCCGATTTTGACGCCCATGGAGGCAAAGCCGGTACCGGGACCGAGCGTATCGGCATAGGCAAAGGAATAATGCCCGGTCGTATAGGCAAGACCGCCTGTTCCATACACAAGCAACCGGTCGAAGGCGACCCCGAGCCTTCCCCGCACGGTTCCAATCAGCCCATTGGTGTAGTTCTGAGACAATCCAAACGGGGAGATCACGCCGGGGCCACTGCCTGTCCCATTGATCAGTCCGGAGCTCTGATTGTGCGTGCCTCCCGTGACACCGCCTATATCGGTTTCGAGGCCGAGAACGAACATCCCAACTTGCCAATTGTAGCCGAGCTCGCCGCCGGCGGTGAAGCCGCCCTTGTCGAGAGACTGGCTGCCCGCGCCACCGACAGCTCCGATGTCGCCGGGCATTAAATAGGAAACGGGAGTAAAGCCAGGCCCGGCGAGCGTATTATAAGAGCTGTGGGTGACCTCGCCACCGCCGTAGGCGCCAACATAAAGGCCGGACCACGTAAAGATAGGCGGGGGTGGCGGCGGCGGAACCGAGAGGTCGGCGGCGAGGGCCATTCCAGTAAATGTCATGGCGCTTGCCGACGCCAAGAGGTACTGACGCCACATGGGCTTTCTCCTTTGAGAAACGATCAAGGTGCGCTCAAGGTACGCTGTTGTGACGGACCTTCAACCAAATTTGACAATACTTTGCATGCTATTTGAGTAAGCGTTGCAGAAACGCAACGAGTTGCACAGTTTTTGACAAATTGAGCACGGTTTGACCGTCGAGCACGGCTCTCTTTCAAAAAGTGGCTAGAGCATGATCCGCGAAAGTGGGAACCGGTTTTTCGAAAAGATCATGCGCAATCAAAGACTTTTGAGCGTGGTCCGATTCAATCTGAACGGATCACGCTCTATGGAGCAAAGAGAGTGGCTCGGGAGAGTGGCGATGGTTTGAAATGTACGGCGCGCAAAGCTGAAGGGGTCTGAGGAAGCCGCCGCGCTGGACGGCTCGCAACGCGAATTCCTGAGTTACGATTCGAACTCCGCCGGATCGAAGGCGCGGTAGGTCGAGCAAAATTCGCATGTCACCCCAATCAAACCATCATCGCCCGTCATGTCGCGGCGATCGCTCGGCGTGAACTGGTCGAGCATGGCCCTGATCCGCTCGTTCGAGCAGCGGCACGCATCCCGAACGCCTTGCGCCGCGAAGACGGTGACGCCCTGTTCGTGAAACAGCCGGTAGAGGAGCCGTTCGCTCGACACGGAAGGATCGACGAGTTCGTGATCCTCGATCGTGGCGAGGAGCGCTTCGGCCTCGATCCAGGCATCGTCCGCCGGCGGCGGCCCGAATTTGAGTCCCGCAGGGGCATCGCCCGGATCGAGATCGGCCCGTATCCGGCGCTCCGCCGAGCGCGGCAAGAATTGCGTCATGATACCGCCCGCCCGCCATGTCACACCCGCGCCGGTCACATTTTCCGCGACCGCGAGACGCACGCGCGTTGGTATTTGGGCCGACTGGTCGAAATATTGCCGCGCGGCGTCCTCCAACCCCTGCCCTTGCAAGGCGACGATTCCCTGGTATCGCGACGTGCCATTGCCCGGCTCGACGGTCACCGCAAGATGGCCCTTGCCGAGGAGATGCTTCGCCGGCAGGCGCGGCTCCAGCTTTTCCGCATCGAATCGCGCCAGGGCGCGCAAACGGTCGGGCGAATCGAAGTCGACGACCAGCATGGAGATCGCGCCGTCACTTCGCGTCTGCAGTTGAAACCTTCCATCGATCTTGAGGGACGTCGCCAGCAAAACGGCGAGGACACAGGCTTCGCCGACAAGCCGCGCCACGGGCGCCGGGTAGGCATGTTTGGCGAGGATATGATCGATCGAGGCGCCAAGGCGCACCACGCGGCCGCGCAGGTCGAGCGGCTCGACCGCGAAAGGAACCACCACATCGTCATGCGTCACGTCCGAAACCGGCCGCGCGTGAGACTCACCCTTAGATGGCTGCAGCGAGAGGTCCGAAGACACCCGGCCGTTCATTCCTCGATGGCTCCGAGACACCAGGCGAGGATGCCTTTTTGCGCGTGCAGCCGGTTCTCGGCTTCATCGAAAACGACGGATTGCGGACCATCGATCACGTCGTCGGTCACTTCCTCGCCGCGATGGGCCGGCAAGCAATGCATGAAGATCGCGTCCTTGTTCGCGCAAGCCATGAGTTTCGCGTTGACTTGATAAGGCGCCAGCCATTTGTGGCGGAAAGCCTCATCCACGTCGCCCATCGAGACCCAGCAATCCGAGATGACCGCATCGGCGCCCTTCACCGCCTCATAAGGATCGCGGATGAGCGCAAGTTGGGCGCCCGACTGGCGCGCCCAATCGAGCAGTCCGGCGCGCGGCTCAAGCCCTTGGGGGGTTGCGATATGCAGCGTAAAATCAAATCGCTGCGCGGCATGGATCCAGCTCGCAAGGACATTGTTGGCATCGCCGCTCCAGGCAACCGTGCGTCCCTTGATGGGACCTTTCTTTTCCTCGAACGTCAGAATGTCCGCCATCACCTGACAGGGATGCGATCGTTTCGTCAAACCATTGATGACCGGCACCCCGGCGAAGCGGGCGAGCTCGCTCATCGCGGCATGGTCGAGAATGCGAATCACGATCGCGTCGACGAAACGCGACAGGACTCGGGCGGTATCGGCGATGGTCTCGCCCCGGCCGAGCTGCATTTCCTGGCCGGTCAGCATGATCGTTTCGCCGCCGAGCTCGCGCATCGCGATGTCGAAGGAGACCCGCGTGCGGGTGGAAGGTTTGTCGAAAATCATCGCCAAAACCTTGCCGGCAAGCGGCCGGTCCAGCGGACGGCTTCCCTTGCGGCGCGCCGCCTTGAGCCGCGCCGCGGTGTCAAGAATACGCCGCAGATCGGCGGCCGCGATCTCCGAAAGATCGAGGAAATGCCGCAGGGTGGGAGGCGTGTCCCGGCCATCGAGCGTACTCATCGAGACATCCCGCCCAACTGGGCCGTCATGGCGTCCGGCGTCCGGCCTTCGAGCCGGAGACAAGCGGCGTCAAAACGCGCGATCGCTTCGGCAATTTCCTCTTCGCCGATGATGAGCGGCGGCAACAGCCGCGCGACATTTTCGGCGGCCGGAATGACAAGGATTCCGTCCGCCCGCGCCGCGGCGGCGAACTCATTGACCGGAACATGCAAGGCGATGCCTTGCATCAATCCTTCGCCGCGAATCCCGGCGATGATCCCGCCATGCCGTTCCTGCAGGCCAGCAAGGCTCTGTTTGAGCCGCAACCCCAGCCAGCCGACACGCGCGAGAAAACCCGGCGCCAGCACGACATCGAGCACGGCATTGCCAATGCTCGTGGCGAGCGGATTGCCGCCATAGGTCGTGCCATGCGTGCCGACAGTCATCCCCTTCGCCGCTTCCCGGGTCGAGAGAAAAGCACCCAGCGGAAAGCCGCCGCCAATGCCTTTGGCGATTGCCATGACATCAGGCAAAACACCACAGTGCTCGTAAGCAAAGAGCTTGCCGGTGCGCCCGACACCTGTCTGCACCTCGTCGAGCATCAAAAGCAGGCCATGCGCATCGCAAAGCTCGCGCAGAGCCCGCAGGAAGCCCGGCGGCGCGACACGGATGCCGCCCTCGCCTTGAATGGGTTCGATCAAAATGGCGCCGGTTTGCGGACCGATCGCGGCTTTCACCGCCTCAATGTCGCCAAAAGGCACCGTGTCGAAGCCCGGCGCCGGGGGCCCGAAGCCCTCGAGATATTTGGGATTGCCCGCCGCGGCGATCGTCGCGAGCGTCCGTCCATGAAAAGCCCCGGCGAAGGTGATGATGCGGAATTTTTCCGGATGCCCCTCCGCCGACTGATATTTGCGGGCCGTTTTGATGGCGCCTTCGACGGCCTCCGCCCCGGAATTGGTGAAAAACACATAATCGGCGAAGCTCGCCTCGACGAGACGCTGAGCGAGGCGTTCCGCCTGTGGGATTTCGAACAGATTGGAGGTATGCCAGAGCTTTGCGCCCTGCTCCATCAACGCCTCGACGAGACGTGGATGATTGTAGCCCAGCGAGGCCACGGCGATGCCGCCGCCGAAATCGAGAAAACGCTCGCCGGCAGTCGAGGTCAACCAGGCCCCATCCCCCCTTTCAAAGGCGAGATGGACGCGGGCATAGGTTGGAAGAAGCGCCGAAGTCACTCTTCTACCCCCTGACAAGGGAGGATGTGTTGACGTCCGCGCGGCGAAGCCGCGCCACAAAAACGCCAGCGCACTTTAGGAGCGGCCTATTTGGCCGGCGGCGCGGCAGCAGCCGGAGGGGCCGCCGGAGCGACTCGGGAGCGGGCGCCGCGCCCTGGCCTTGCTTGTCGGCTTCGAGGCGCTTGCGCTCCTCTTCAGCGCGCTTTTGCAATTCCTCCTGCAATTTCTTTTGCTGTTCTTCAAAGACCTTCGGATCGACGGGCGGTCCCTCGATGGC
Organism: uncultured Alphaproteobacteria bacterium; assembly: GCA_963784075.1. Lineage (GTDB taxonomy): Bacteria > Pseudomonadota > Alphaproteobacteria > Rhizobiales > Beijerinckiaceae > Methylocapsa. The sequence goes on from CAWAQW010000028.1 coordinate 84,476, forward strand.
CCGTGCGAAACCCGCCACCGGGATATCAATGGTCACCTCGACATTCGCTTGATTCTTAACAACGACACTCAGAATCGACCCCTTCTTGAGCTGGTCGACCGTCGGCGCCTTGATGACGGCTTCGGCCATGCAGCCGTTCGGGAAGCAAATTTGATAGTTCCCCGCCTGCACCTGCCCCTTGTCGATGTAAAAACGGAAGCCCGGCGGCAGCAAAAGGCCGACCGGCAGCATCATGCGCAGGCGCGTATCCTGACCCTTGATTTCCGTGATGAACAGCTCCATCGCGGGCGGCTGCCCCGCTTGCGTGCTGAAATCGCGAAACGTCGAGCAAGTGACCTGATCCGGGCAGACTTTGGTCCAGTCGTTTTGCGACGGAACCAACTCAATCTTGACCGGACCTTGCGGCTGCGCCTGCGGCGCCGCTTGACTTGGCTGGGGTGCCGCGGGCGCGGGCTGCGTTTGGGCGGGTTGCGCCGGCTTCTTTGCTTGCGCTTGTGCGAAATCCGCCATGCTCGCCGTCAGAAAAACGCTGGCCAAACCGGCCGCGCCGAAACGTTTCAACGAGAAGGACATCAACTTTCCTTTCCAATGATCGGCCATTCAAAACCGCCGTCGTCTCAACCCAAAAGACGGCTCTCAACGCGCTGACGAAACACCCCCGGCAAACCCGCCGTCTGCGGGCGCCGCCCTCAAGACTTGAACTCATTTCGCGGCCGCGTTCGCGGCGGCGCACCCAACTCAGCGCTTCGGTAAGCAATATGTGGCTGGCTTGCAACCCCCGGCGCGGTTTCAGATGGCACAAAATCACGAGAGTTTGGGGCGCAAGCGCCAAAGCGAAACCTTAACCGCAAAGCCGCGCGACAAAACGCAACAGGACAGGTCCTCTGTGGTGGCGACCCGCGAGAAACCAACCTTTGCCCGGTTATCATGGCATCCCGCTGAAATCAAACCGCGCGGGATAGGCCGCATGGGAACGCCCGGCCCCAGAAGAGCGCACCGCCCTCAAGAGGCGACGCGGCCCACCCACGGATTTTTCCTTGGGTGTCAACGGGTTAGCCTGCCTGAACGGGAGGCGGCCTAGCGGTCAGAATTGGGGAAAGCCGCTCGCACCCGGTTGCCGGGCCAGCACCAAAGACGCGGTCTCGATCAATAGGAGGCGTTTGGTCCAAGGAGCTTTGAAATAGACGGGGAGGGAAGGCTCTCCACTCTCCCGCGCGGGCAGGGTTTTCCCTGGCACTTGGCCAGCCCAATCTCAGCCAGCCCTATCTCGCTCTCTTCGAATCGCGCTCTCTTGAATTTAATTCACAAATTTGATTCGAAGCCTTGAATTCGAAGCCCGGCGGCTTTCGAATTCCCCTCGAAATGGCGCGACCGCTTCCGCGGCCGCGCACACTAGGTAGGAACCGTCAGGTCCAGCTCTTCACCAAAATAACCTGAACAACAACGGTTAAAATAAGAATCGCGCTGACGATGCTGATGGTGTGATCGTTCATTGTCCTCTCCCGGTCTATTCCTCAATCTTGGCGCCGCGATACCGCAGTCGCTCTTGTTACGTCGAGCTTTTTGCCGGAAAAGTCAAGTCAAGTCCCGCGAAACAACGTAAGTCTAAGCGGAACACACCCGCCACTGCCGGGCCACTTTGACCGCAGCGGCGCCTCCCCAACCTTAAGAACAAGCATCGACGTGACGGGACTCATAATTCATTTTCGAGGCCAAAGATGGTATGGGGCGGGCGGCGAAGGTGTGGCACTTTCGGCGCTGTCTAAGAAACCGATGGAGTGCCCCATGCCGCAATCGAACGATCTCAGTCGGTCCTTCACCGCCCTGAACCAGGATAACACGCTTATCGTTGTGATCGAAATGAGCCAATCGAGCTGGCTTGTCGCAGGAATGGTTCCGGGCGTCGAGCGCCAGCCTCTCAAGAAGTTGGAACCCGGCAAGGATCAACTACTGAAGCTCCTGAACCGATGGCGTCAAGAAGCTCTCCGGGCTGGGCATGCGATTGAACGCGTGGTGGTCGCCTATGAAGCGGGGCGTGACGGATTTTGGTTGGCGCGCTGGCTTCGAGAGCGGGGTGTTGAGGCCTACGTCATGCACCCGTCGAGCGTCGCCGTGTCACGTGAACATCGGCGCGCAAAGACCGACCGCCTCGATACGGAACTATTGATGCGCGCATTTCTGGGCTGGCTGCGGGGTGAAAGGCGCCACTGCAGCATGGCGGCGATCCCGACGATTGAAGAGGAGGACGCAAAACGGCCCAATCGCGAACATGAAAAGCTTGTCGGCGATCGCACGCGCATCGTGAATCGAATGAAGTCGACGCAGGCGCGCCTTGGGATCCGATGGTTCAAGCCGACTTTACGCAGGGCCGAAGAAAAGCTCGGCGAACTGCGCACTGCAGAAGGAACGCTTCTGCCTGAGAATACGCGTGAGGAGCTTGGTCGCGACATGGCACGGCTTCGTGTCGTGCGCGAGCAGCTCAAAGAAATCGAACAACAGCGGCTGCGCAAGCTCGAGGCGGCGGCTCCCGCAGAGAAGGGACCCCATGCGATGATCCATCTCATTGCGCGGGTCATGGGCATCGGCATCGAGACGGCGGACATGTTGGTCAATGAAATCTTGTCCCGCCATCTACGCGACAGCAAGGCCGTCGCCCGTTACGCTGGCCTCACCGGATCACCTGACGAAAGCGGCAAGCGACGGCGTGAAAAGGGGCTGGCGCGCGCTGGCAATGCGCGAGTACGGCGCGGAATGATCCAGCTGGCTTGGCGCTTCCTCAGGTTTCAAAAGGACAGCGAGCTTGCCCAGTGGTTCCGCGCTCGGGCGGCCGACGGACGTCGCGGCACACGCAAGACGATGATCGTGGCGCTGGCGCGAAAGCTGCTCATCGCGCTGTGGCGCATGGCGACGACGGGAGAGATTCCCGAAGGCATGATATTGCGCCCAGCAGCGTGACAAAAAAGAGACAACGACATCTCTTGGGGTTCGAGGTGGCGACCGACGCCCGGACCCAATGCCGATCCGAGGTGGTGGCCTCCGCAGCTCGACATGGACTTTGCGCCGCGCCAAAGAATGGAACCGCCACCTTGGAGCCTCGCTCTCGATGCGCATTATTGCATCATGGTTCGGGTCTTGTCGGCCCGCCGCATACAAGTACGCGAGTGTGATCATTCGCCAGCAGCGGGCTCCCCTCGGAATCGACGCATGCGAGATTGGATTATCTCAATCGATCCTCTCTTCTCCTGGCCGAAAGCATGCCGACACGCTTAATTTGGTAAAAGAGGTTACACAATGCCTTGAAGTATCACTTGACAGAATGAACCCCATACAAGTCCCGCGAAACAACGTAAGTCTAAGCGGAACACACCCGCCACTGCCGGGCCACTTTGACCGCAGCGGCGCCTCCCCAACCTTAAGAACAAGCATCGACGTGACGGGACTCATAATTCATTTTCGAGGCCAAAGAAAGGCTTATTCCCTCGTGCCCAGGCGCGCGAGCGGATTCCGAATCGCCCGGCTAACGCATGATTTCAAAAAAATTGCCGATTTTGGATAAGATCGTGCGAGTCGACAAAATGATGAGCCCATGACCCCTCTGCTGCCTCGGTTTCTGGCGCCGCTTTCCGGCATGATTGTGTTTCTCAGCGGCGCGTGTTGCGCGGCCCTCGCGGCGCAAGCCGTGCCACCGGCCGTCGCGCCGGCGCCCGCCATCGCCATGCACGGCGATCCCGCCCTGAAAAGCCCTTTTGATCACCTGCCCTACGCCGATCCCGCGGCGTTGAAAGGCGGCCGCCTCGCCATCGGATTTTTGGGCACGTTCGATAGTCTCAATCCGTTTAACCTTAAGGCTGGATCCACCGCGCAAGGATTGAACGCGAATGTCTTCGAAACCTTGATGACGCGCTCACTCGATGAGCCCTTCACGCTTTACGGATTGATCGCGCAAACCATCGAGACAAACGAAGATCGCACCTCGGTGACCTTCAGGCTCGATCCGCGCGCCCATTTTTCGGATGGCGCGCCGATCACATCGGCCGACGTTCGTTTCACCTTCGAACTTTTGAAGTCCAAGGGACGCCCGCAACAGCGCGCCGCTTATTCCCTCGTCAAATCGATCGAAACGCCGGATGCGCGGACCATCCACTACGATCTGACCGGCATCAACGACCGGGAAATGCCGCTGACGCTGGCGCTCATGCCGGTGTTGCCGCGCCATAAAATCGATCCGGCGAAATTCGACGACGCCACGCTCGCCATTCCAACCGGCTCGGGACCCTACACCGTCGCCGATATCAAGCCCGGCCAGCGGATCATTTTGCGCCGCGATGAAAATTACTGGGCAAAGGACCTGCCGGTCCGCCGCGGCCTCTACAATTTCGATGAGATCGACATCGAATATTTCCGCGATGCCAACAGTCTGTTCGAGGCTTTCGCGGCCGGGCTCCTCGATTATCGCGAGGAGACCAATCCGGCGCGCTGGGCGCATTCTTACGATTTCCCCGCCATCCGCGATCATCGCATCATCCGCGAAGCGTTGCCCTCCGGAGGGCCCAAGGGCCTCGAAGGATTCGTTTTCAATTTGCGCCGCCCGCTCTTTGCAGACGTCAGGGTTCGCGAGGCGCTCGGGCTCCTTTTCGATTTCGAATGGATCAATGCCAATCTTTATGACGGGCTCTACAAGCGGACGAAAAGCTTTTTCGACGATTCCGAACTTGCCTCGACCGGGCGTCCGGCGAGCGCCGCCGAGCTTGCCTTGCTTGCGCCTTTTCCGGGCGCGGTCCGCGATGATATTTTGGACGGAAGCTGGCGCCCGGCCGCGACCGACGGTTCTGGCGCCGATCGAATCGAGCCCAAGCGCGCCCTCGCGCTCTTGAAAGAGGCAGGCTACGAAATCGAAGACGGCCGACTGACCAAAGGGGGCGAGGCTTTGTCCTTCGAAATCATGGTCAAGGACAGGAACCAGGAACGGCTCGCCCTCAATTACGCGGATTCGCTCCGCCGGATCGGCGTTTCGGCGAATGTCCGGCAGGTCGATGAAGTCCAGTACCAGAGGCGACGGCAAAAATTCGATTTCGACATGATGATCGGCAGTTGGCTCGCCTCCGCCTCGCCCGGCAATGAGCAACGCTCGCGCTGGGGCTCGGCAAGCGCTGAGCAAGAAGCCTCGTTCAATCTCGCCGGGGTCGAATCGCCGGCGGTCGATGCGCTGATCAACGCCCTTTTGGCGGCCAAAACCCATGAGGATTTTGTCGCCGCCGTGCGTGCCTATGATCGCGTACTGCTCTCGGGATTTTATGTCGTGCCGCTGTTCCACGCCGAGGACCAATGGATCGCGGCCTCGGCCAAGCTGGCGCGGCCAAAGAGCTTACCCCGCTATGGCCCGGCCTCGGGCGGCGCTACCCTCGACACCTGGTGGCGAAAAGAGCCGTGAGGCGCGCACCGGCCGCGCAAGCCGCCTGCCCCAATGCAAGCCGGCGCCCACGAAACGAAAGGAACGCAGGACATGGTGATCAATGTTTTCGTGGCGATCCTGCTCTTTCTTTTGCTTCTCACCAGCGTGCGGATCGCCAATCAATATGAGAGGGCGGTGATCTTCCGGCTTGGCAAATATGCGCGCACCTCGGGGCCGGGACTTTATCTGCTGATCCCGGTGATCGAGTGGCAATGGACGATCGACATGCGCACGATGACAACCGCCGTCGAGCAGCAGGAGGCGATCACCCGCGACAATGTGCCGATCAAGATCAACGCCGTGATCTGGCGCAAGACGATCGATCCCAAACGCGCCGTTGTCGAAGTGGTCGATGTCGGCAATTCCGTCGTCCAAGTCGCCGTGACATCGCTGCGCAATGTCATCGGCCAGCATACGCTCGACGATGTCCTGAAGGAGCAGGAAACGATTTCACGGGCCTTGCAGCTCTCGATCGATGAAGTGACCGGACCTTGGGGCGTCAAGGTCGAGCGTGTGCAGATGAAGAATGTCGAAATCCCCGAATCCATGCAGCGGGCCATGGCGCAGGAGGCCGAGGCGCTGCGCGAGAAACGCGCCCGCCAGATCAAGGCGGAAGCCGAGGTCGAAGCCGCCACGCTGCTCCGGCAGGCGGCGGAGACGATCATGCAAAGCCCGGCCGGGCTCGAATTGCGCCGCATGCAAATGATCACGGAAGTCGGCGCCGAGCAAAACACCATGACGATCATCATGATGCCGAGCGAATTCGTGAAATGGCACGGGCGCTCGCGACAAGGGCGGCGGGCGCCCCTGGGGCGGGATGAATTTGGTTTGCGGCGGCAGGCTTCATATATTCGGCGTTGATGTCCGGCAAGGACTCCCCCCATAAGCTCGCTGCAAAGAGGATGGTTGCCAATTTGACGGGTCCGCACGCGCCAACGCCCATCGGCTTGCCGCCCAACGGGGCCGCACTGCCCGCGCCGGATGGCATTGACATGCCGGCTGGCACGGTTCCGCCGTTCCGGGAACGGACGCCCTGGTTCGGGGCCGACCTGCAGACTCTGCGCAATACCCTCCGCGGCACGCCGCCGGACTTGCCGGGCGGCGAGCGGCTGCTGCTGCCGGTGCCCGGCGGCGAGAGGTTGGCGGGCCGGCTCGACCGGGGGCCGAGCCCCCTTGCGAGGCCCCTCATCGTCCTGGTGCATGGCCTCGCGGGCTCGGAGGCGAGCGGGACGGTGGTGGCGAGTGCGCGGCATCTTGCGCACCAGGGCTGGCCGGTCCTGCGCCTCAACCTTCGCGGAACCCTCCCCTCGCTCGCAACCGCCGCCGGTCATTACCACGCCGGGCGGACCGAGGATTTGGCAGAGGCCCTGCACGGCCTGCCGGCGGATCTCGCCCGATATGGGATCGTCTTGCTCGGCCATTCGCTGGGCGGCAATCTCGTGCTGAAATTCATGGGCGTGAGTGGGATGGGCGAGGGCGGGCACGGCCCGCCGGTGCTGGCGGCTGTCGCGGTGTCCACCCCGATCGACCTTTCGGCGACCTGCGCCCGGATGATGGCCCGGCGCAACTTTTTCTATGAACGCTATATGCTCGATGCGATGAAGCGCGAGGCGCTGGCGCCAGGCGCGTCGGTGAGCAGTGCCGAACGAGCCGCCATCGCCGCCGCCCGCAACGTCTATGAATTCGACGACCGCTTCATCGCGCCGCGCTTCGGCTACCTTGATGCTGAGGACTATTACGAAAGCAATGCCGCCAAACATTTCCTTGCCGGCATCGGGCGGCCAACGCTCGTTCTGCACGCGCTCGACGATCCCTGGATTCCGGCGGCCTGCTACACCGCGATCGACTGGCCGCGCCTGCCGATGATCGAGGCGGTGCTGAGCCCGCGCGGCGGGCATCTCGGCTTCCACGGCCAGGGCAGCCGCGTGCCTTGGCATGACCAGGTGACGGCATGGTGGCTCGCGCGAAGGTTTCGGTTTGGAGCAAATGACGTGGAGCAAATGAGCGGCGACGAAGCAAATCTTCGCCAAGCGGAAGCCTTTCCCGCGAAAGGCCCTTGAACAGACCCTCGAGGCTGGAAACGCCGCGGCGTTCTGCCCGGTCGCTTCTTTTCTTATCGCACGGCGCGTCCCAAAACTTTTTTGACATATGTATCAGTGTATCATGCCGATGCGTTTAGTCACGAACTTGTACGCTCTATGGTTGCGGTGCAATCCACGCTTCTGTGAACTCATATTGTGTGTTTGGACTCTGGACGTAAATTTCAAATCGCATCCACGCCGTTAGTGGCGAGAATATAAACGAGCCCTGAAAATATGTCCGCCGCGGTGTTACGGTTGCTGAAACAGCGTGCCGAGCGACAACTAACCCAGACGGGTTTACATCGTATACGACAATGGTAGCCTGCCCGGCCGGTCCGCCAAGGACAGGATTCCATAAGGCCGCGCCATAAGTATACCGTGTATAGAAACGCGGAACGACAACAACGTCCTGATATTCTGGCTGACCGTTAAAAGCGCTCGGTATAGACATCCGGGCACCTCGAAAAATAGGCGCTTCCCTCCACGGTGCAAATCAAATTCAAGGTTCTCATGCTCTGAGCGCGGGAGGTTGGAATGGGACAGCTTGGTTTTTTCGATTTGAACCGACGTTATGAAAGTCTCGATAAAAAGAGCGATCCGCTTGCAGTGATCGCGGCGATGGTTCCTTTCGAATCCTTCCGGCCAAAGCTGAAGGTGGCTCTGATTAAAGGCGAGCTTCGCAAGAGCGACGCGGAACGCAAGAGTTCAGCGGGACGCAAGCCTTGGGATGAAGTCGTGATCTTCAAGGCGCTGGTGTTGCAGGCGCTCTACAATCTCTCCGACGATCAGGCGGAATACCAGCTTCGTGATCGCTTCTCCTTCATGCGCTTTCTCGGTTTGGGGCTGGAGGATGCGGTTCCCGACGCCAAGACTCTATGGCTCTATCGCGAGGCGCTGGCGAAGGCGGGCGCGGTGGAAGAGCTGTTCGATCTGTTTGACGGGTTCTTGAAGGACAAGGACTATCTCGCCATGGGCGGGCAGATCATCGACGCAACGATCGTGTCGGCGCCCAAGCAGCACAATTCGCGCGAGGACAACGAGACGATCAAGGAAGGCAAGATGCCGGAAGACTGGAAATCGAAGCCGGCCAAGAACCGCCAGAAGGACAAGGACGCGCGCTGGACGAAGAAGCATGAGCGCTCGTATTTTGGATACAAGAACCATATCGGCGTCGACCGCCGGCACAAACTCGTGCGCCGTTACGTGGTGAGCGCCGCGAGCGTGCACGACAGTCAAAAGTTCGAAGATGTTCTTGATACGAGCAACACGGCTTCGGACGTGTGGGCCGACAGCGCCTATCGCAGCGATGACATCGAGGAAAAGCTCGCTGAGCGCGGCCTGAAGAGCCGCATTCATCGCAGGGCCTATCGCAATCGCAAACTCAGTGAGGCGCAGAAGGCCGCCAATACGACGCGCTCGAAGGTGCGCGCCCGCGTCGAGCATGTATTTGGTGATCAAAAGAATGGCATGGGAGCCGAGCTCGTGCGCACCATCGGCATCGTTCGCGCCCGGTGCAAGATCGGAATGATGAACCTCGTCTACAACATGCGCCGCTTCGTTTGTCTTGAAAGGATGGCCGCCGCGGCCGGGTGAACCGGCGCGCCATGCGTCGGGTCGCGTGAGTTGAGCCGATCAAGCCACCACCTGAGAAATCGGTGGCGACTTCAGGCAGCCTCGATGAGAGGCCAAGGATTGAACGATCTACCGCGTTGCGAACTCGAACGCCGGTCATCACACCATAAGGGGATATTTTTTCGAGGTGCCCATCCGTTCATATGCCCAGTTCAAATTTCCAATTCTCCTCCAAGGTGCAATCGTCTGACATACGCCTTGACTGCCACAGGCAGCCGCATGCCCATAGATATCTGTACACTGCATGTGTGTATTACCTAGGAGGTTCATGCTATTATAAAGTGGATCAATATGCCAATAGATGTCCGGCGACCAGTCTCCAGTCGCGGAGGTATGGACATGGCTCCAATCGTGACAATCAATGAGATAATAGGTTGTCGATGAAAAAACTGCCACACCACCATTGGTTCCTGTTGGACATTTGGTCACTGCGGAAGGATTAGGGGCGGAGACTTGAGCGCTCCAGGCCTCCCAACGAGTGCCGCCATATTCCTTTGTAAAATAGAACTCCTCTATACCGGCCGCATTGATTGTGGATCCATTAAATGCCAAACCTTGATCGTATTGAGATGTTTACCGCTTTCGTAGTGCACTCCATTATAATAATTCCAAACAGTGTAGGAGCTGCCATAATTGCCATTCGTCGGGCACTGTGGTGAGCTATTATTAATCAGTACATAAGTAATTAGACATTCAGGCTGCGTATCTGAGCGTGTCTTTTGCGAAGAAAGAGCGGATCTTTTTGGTGTTGCGCTGCAAGGAATGCATCGATGATTTCACTTTCCCTTTGAAGTCCGCGTAGCTCTGAATTGCGCTGCGCCCAACCGTATCAGCCTTGAGATGCTTCCACACCAATTCATCTGGATTTCTATCCGGCGAATAGGGAGGCAGAAAAAACAGCCGTAGTTTTCCGCCCAGAGTTTCAACGAACGCGTTGGTCTTCTTCGCGCGATGCGCCGGGCCGCGATCGACGATTACTAACATCCCAAGCAAACAGATGGCTACTCAAGCAGCGTAGCGCACATGCTTTGCGTGGAAGTATGACTTGACCCGGTTGGGGCGTTTCTGGATCGATTTGAGGATCGACGAGGTAGTGGTGACGAGGTCGTCAGGGGTCTTGGCACGCGGCTTGTTCTTGATCGTCTGCTTCAAATCGTTGTTGAGATATTCATCCGGGTTGTGTTCCGGCGCGTAGGCCGGGAGGTAGAATATCTCGATCTCGTCCTTGTGTTGCGCCAGCCATTCCTGGACGGCCTTGGCGTGATGGACGCGCAGATTGTCGACGATCAGAAAGACCTTTTGTTTCGCGTCCTTGATGAGACGCTTCAGAAAATCGATGAAGATCGCCACGTTCAGCGCACCCTTGTAGAGCTTGAACCGCATGAGGCCGCGATTGCTCACGGCAGCGATCATGCTCGTCGAGAACTTCTGCGCGGTCTGCGTCAGGACCGGCGTCTGTCCTTTCGGCGCGTAACCTCGTCCGATCTGATCCTGGTTGCAAATACCCGTCTCGTCGCTCCAGTAGATCGCCGCCTTCTCGCGCTTCGCCCGCGCCGCGATCGACGGGTAGTCATGCTCCAGCCAGGCCGCGATCTTTTGCGGATCGCGCTGCGTCGCGCGGGTCAAAGGTTTCTGCGCGGAAAAGCCCCAACGCTTCAGATAGAGCTGCATCGTCGAAAGGCCGAGCGTCTTGCCGAACTTCTTGTAGATCAGCTCCCGCACCGCCTGAGCCGTCCACAGCGCGAAGGGCAATTGCATCTGGTCAGGGCATTTGTTCGCAATCCAGCCCTGCACGCGCCGCGCCTCAGAAGCTGTCAGCATAAGCTGATCGCCAACACGCCGCCCGCGCTTTCCTCTCACGAGCCCGGACGTGCCGTCGCGCCGGAATGCGCCACACCAACGGCTGACCGTCCCGCGATGCACTCCGACAGCCCGCGCCGCCTCCATGTGCGTCGCGCCCTTCTCGACAAGAAGCACAGCGCGTTGGCGAAGAGCTTCCTGCGTCCTTTGATCCAGTTTGCGGGCATCGCCAAGCTGCATTCATACAGACTATCAGATGTTCTTCACGATGTCATCTGTTTACTTGGGATATTAGTAGGAATATCGGGTGCGTGGCTCCAACCATCAGACGTTTGAGAAACTCGATGAAGACATCGGCGTTGACGCCGCCTTTTTCCTTGATCATGAAGCGCATGTGACCGCGCGCCGTGACCGCCGAGATCAGGCTCATGCCGTAGCGGGCTCCGGCTGCTTGGACGACCGGCGTTTCGCCTCGTCTGCCCCAGGTCCGGCCGGCGTGATGATCTGAGCGGATATGCGCTGCGTCGCCAAAATAGATTTCGGCTTTCTCCTTCTGCGCCAGGGCCTTGATCTGCGGGTACTCTTTCCTCAGCCATTGCTGGACCAGGGCTTCGTCGCGCTCCAAGGCGCGATGCAGAGGCTTCTGGAAGGTGATGCCGAGTTGGGCCAGAAGCCGCCCCACCGAGACAAGGCTCAAGGCGATCTTGAATTTGCCCTTGATCAATTTGGCGACCATCTCGCGGGTCCACAGCGCGAAAGCGAACTTCATCTGCAGCGGGTTCTTTTGCGTCACGGCGTCAAAGATCCAGCTGAGCGACCGCCCATCCAGTTTCGGCGGACGCCCGAACAAAGGCTTCGCCTTCAAGGCGCCCCAGCCGCCGCGCCGATACTGCGCCAACCATCCATATACCGTCGACCGGCTCAGCCCGAGAACGCGGGCGACGACTTCCGGGCTTTCACCTTCCTGGACCTTACGCACCGCGCGTTCACGCAACGCCTCCAGCGTATGATGATCCAATCGGCGCGCATCATTTTCTTGCATCCACAAAATGAATCATTCAACAACTGCACAGTCAACAAAAAGTCGACCTACTTATGAACTGATTAATAATCAATGCCGTAACAGTAGAGCCGTATGGAAGAGGAATTGGACCCGACTTAGGAAAATCGACCCAAGTGTCGACAAGAGAGCAAATATTTCTCTGCCAAAAGGGCTACCAGCCAGCACCGGGATCATAGGTGCCCATCGCAGCAACATACGTCCCGTCAGCCCCCAGAAGATCATACCCTGTTCGACCGAGCGCCGGATTAGCGTTTACACTCTTTGGATCAGACGCGTCGAAAGTTGGTGTCAAGAAGGCGGACTGATTGTCAAAAAAATACGTCTGCACAACTGAACTCCACCATTCAAACTTGCAATAGGATAGGAGTCGCTAATCTGAACCGCGGTCGAAGGCGTGGGACCGTCCCATTTGTGATATCGTAGAGCTTCGCCAATTCTAAGCTTTCTCGCCCTTGTCGGGCAAGTGACCGGATCGGCCGTAGTATGGCCTCCCTGCCCGTCGTCACAAACTTCCTGAGCCAAATAATCGAGCGGAGTATCTGCGTAAGCACCATGCGTCGCCACTGTCAGCAAAACAGTCGCAGCCGCAGCTATAATCCGGTCTCGTGATGGCACGATCATCGGAACGCACTTTCTCGTAAGTAACGGGATTTAGTATTCCCGTCATGCCGCCGATTATCCACAACCTGTGTGGCCAGTTGGAGCAGGCAGGGCGCTGTTAGGACAATATCGACCCGATGATTATTTTGAATTGCAAGTCTCAAAATTGGTCAATAATTTGGATTTCCCTGCACCTCGTTTTCGTCGCGCGCAAGACGCTCCGTGTCGAATGCTATAATTTGGAATACAACGCAGGATTGCATTATAGGGGAATTGATCTGGGTCAATTTGTGGATGGTCTCTCGGGCGGTGCGACCATGCCGCGGCGGCAGCCGCGCGCCGCAAGATTGAATGGGCGCAACTCTAATTTCTGATTCCCAACCGCTGCAAGATCATGTGCTTCATCCGCGCCCGCATCGCCGTGAAGCCATTTCTGACGCCGTCATCCTCATGGGGATCCGTCGTCGTTTTGTGGCGGTCGAGAAAGACATTGGCCCGGCCATGGTCGGCAGGCGGCAATTTACGCGCGACGTCGTGCAAACTCTGCTGAAATTCACTCCACGGCTGGAACAGGGTCCTCACCTTGTAGATGAACCCGGGATCGTAGGAGAGGGCCTTCACCGCATCGGGCTCTGGCCCCAAATTTTCGGGCAGGTCCAAGGTCAAGACGCGCTCCAGCGTCGGCGCCGCCGCGACGCGCGCGGTGAGCGGGTCGCCGAGATTGAATCGGGAGCGCAGCGTGCTGATGACGGAGGTGTGATCGAACGGCGTGGCGCCGTCGCGCCGATATTCATCCGAAGGCCGCAGCACCGTGCCCGCGGCGACATAGGGCGATGCAATGACGGCCGGCACGCGAACGCCGTAACGATCGAATAAGAAACTCGCCTGCGGATTGTCGCCCGGCACCGCGCCTGGCGGCGCCGCCTTGCCGGGCGGAACATGGTCATAGCATCCGCCATGCTCGTCATAGATGATGATCAGCATGGTTTTTTTCCACGCTTCGACGTTGCTGCGCAGTGCCTTGTAGATGGATGCGACGAGCTCATCGCCGAACGTCACGATGTGCGGCGGATGTTGATCATTGGGGAGATTGATGCGCGGGGGAAAGAGGCGAACGTCCGCGTAATAGCGTGGCTCGATAAAGGAATAGTGCGGCAATGTTCCATTGGCGGCTTGCTGCAGGAAGGTGTCGAACAAATGAAAGTTTTGCGATCTGGCCCGCAATTTCGAGAGCGTCAGCGTTTGCGGAACGTCATGGTGATAGATCGCCCAGCCGTCGCGCTGACCGGCATTGTCGAAGGCGTTGAAAATCGTCGGCATATGGAAATTGAGCAGGTTGCCGATCTGGTTGTTCTCATAGCCGGCGGCCGTGCCCGTATGGAGAAAAAATCTGTTCGGCCATGTCTGGCACGGCGCGGATGCAAACCAGCAGTCGCAGACCGCGAAGGATTTTGCGAGCTCCGCCAACGCCGGAAGATGCACGGCCGGGTTGTAGTGGCTCATGATGCTTTGTGCGTTGTTCTCGCCGCGTGAGGGCTCGCAATTGAGGTCGGTATAGCTGTCGACGAAACCGCTCATATCGGCGATGGCATCCGACTTCGGGTGGTTGCAATTGGCAACAACCGCTCCCACCTGGCTGGAGCCGAAAATCTGGAGGTTGATGTCGGACCAGAGCTCGCCCGGATCGGGATTGGGCACGGTGAGATTTGCAACGCTCAGTCCGTCCGGGATTTCCCGCAGCGTATAGACCTTGCCATTGCGGTCCTTGACGCTTTCGGATCCATCGACGCCGTCGAACCCCGCCGACTTTGGATAAAGCCCCCCCAAAATATTGTCGAAGGAGCGATTCTCCAGCATCAACACCACGAAATGATCAATGCGATGCAACTTCGTCATGGCATTCTCCCCCCGGACCGCATTTTTAACGCTTGTTATTTATTAAAACATTTTTAGAGCATGTTGTTAAGAGAGTCGACCGCCTTTCGAGTCGGGAATTCTCCAACCTCTTGGATTCGATTTCACTTTAACCCGCGCGCCGGCTCTCTTCCGGCGGGCCGTAATCGACGCTCACCAAATAAAGCCCCTCGGGCGGGGCGACCATGCCGCAGCGGCGGCGGTCGCATGCTTCAAGCGCGGCGCGCAGATCTTTCGCGCTCCATTTGCCGGACCCCACATGTTCGAGCGAGCCGACGATCGAGCGCACTTGGTTATGAAGAAACGAACGGGCGCTTGCCATGAGGTGAATTTCGTCGCCTGTCCGCGCAACATCGAGCCGTTCCAAGGTGCGCACCGGATTTTCCGCCTGACACTGCGACGCGCGGAAGGTCGAAAAATCATGGCAGCCGAGGAGAAGCTGCGCCGCCTCCTGCATGGCTCTTGCATCGAGTTTGCGCTTGACGAGCCAGACATGGCCGCGCTCGACCGTCAAGGGCGCGCGGCGATTGACGATCCTATAAAGATAATGGCGGCGGATCGCGGAAAAGCGCGCGTCAAAGGAATCGGGCACGCGTTCGGCCGTAAGAATGGCGACCGGCAGCGGCCGCAGATGCGCGTTCAAGCCATCGCGCAACACATCGGGCCGCCATTCCTTGGTCAAATCCGCGTGCGCCACCTGCCCCAAAGCATGGACGCCGGTATCCGTGCGCCCGGCGCCACGTATTTTCACGCTTTCGCCGCCCAAAGCTTCGAGCGCGGTCTCGATCGCTTCTTGCACGGAAAGCCCGTTCTTTTGCCGCTGCCAGCCGACAAAGGGCGCCCCGTCATATTCGAGGGTCAGTTTAAAGCGCGACATCGGGTTTCGAGGCGAGCACGGTGCCCTCGCAGAGCCGCGCGCCACGCAGGAAATCGGCGGCCGGCATCGGCGCCCGGCCGGCGCGTTGTACTTCGAGAAGGAGCAGCGCCCCTTGCCCACAGGCGATCGTCAAATCCGCGCCGAGGACGTGGCCGGGCGCCCCCGCGCCTTCCGTGATCCGCGTGCGCAAGACTTTTACGCGCTCCATTCCCTTGCCGAGGTCCGCCTCGAAATAGGCGCCCGGGAACGGCGCCAGCGCCCGGATGAGATTGTGAACATCCGCCGCCGGTTTCCTCCAATCGATCCGCGCCTCGGCCTTGCCGATTTTATGTGCATAGGTGACGCCTTCCTCCGCCTGCGGCGTGAAGACGAGCGTGCCCGCCCCCAGCATTTTCAAAGCGCGCGCCATCAAAGGGGCCCCCACGCGGGCCAGTCTTTCGGAGAGTTCGTGCCCATTCGCGTCCGGCCCGACAGCAATGCGCTCCGTGAGCGCGACCGGGCCCGTGTCGAGGCCCTCCTCCATGCGCATCACCATGACGCCGGTCGCAAGGTCGCCCGCCATGATGGCCCGCTGGATCGGCGCCGCGCCGCGCCATCGCGGCAGCAGCGACGCGTGCAGATTGAGGCATCCCTGGGACGGAACCGCGAGAATGGCCTTCGGCAGGATCAGGCCATAGGCCGCGACAACCGCCACATCGGGCTTGCAAGCGCGCAGCGCCGCTGCAGCCTCCTCGGAGCGAAGCGTTGGCGGCGCGACGACCTCGAGGCCAAGCCTCAAGGCCGCCGCATGAACCGGGGAGAGCGTGGGTTCGAGGCCGCGGCGCCCGCCAGGCTGCGGCGCCCGCGTATAGACGGCCGCCACGCAATGACCCTCTTCGACGATTTGGGTGAGCGTGGGCACCGCGAAATCCGGGGTCCCCATGAAGACGATACGCAATGGTCCGGCCTGGTCTTACGGATTTTGGATAGGCACAAGCTTCAGGTGCCGGCGGCCGCTTGCTTTTCGTCCGTGCCAGCCTTGCGCGGCGAACTCCGATGCTTGGCGGTTTTGGCGAATTTCCGGGTAATCCGGTCCCGTTTCAGCCGGGACAGATGGTCGATGAACAAGATCCCGTTCAAATGGTCGATCTCATGCTGCAAACAGGTCGCCAAAATCCCGTCCGCCTCGATCTCTTGGGTGCGGCCGTTGCGGTCAATATAGCGGGCGCGCACCCGGGCCGGCCGCTCGACGTCCTCGAAAAAATCCGGGATCGACAGGCAACCCTCCTGATAGGTCGAGAGCTCCTCCGAAACCCAAAGAATTTCCGGATTGACGATGCACATCGGATCTGGCGTCGCGTTCTCGTCTTCGCGTTTGGCGACGTCGAGAACGAGAACCCGCTTTGGCACGGCGATTTGGGCCGCGGCGAGACCGATGCCGGGGGCGGCATACATGGTCTCGAGCATATCGTCCATGAGCGCGAGGATGTCATGGTCGATCGCGGGCACCGGCGCGCATTTGAGGCGCAAGCGTGGATCGGGAAGGGTGATAATCGTCCGTAAAGCCATGATCATGAGATAATACCGGCGCCGCCGAACGTCAATTTGTCACCGCTCCCCGGCGTGAAATCCTTGAGGAAATTTGGCACGCCACGGCTGTGGGCGCAAGCAGGCGTTGCCGCGCCAATCGGCACTAGAAGCCAAGCGCCGGCCGCATCGTTGGCCTTCGAGCGCCAACAAAGCCGAGGAACCGGAAAGGAAGATCAGGCCATCCATTGACGCGGTTTCGCCCGCATGAAGACGGCCCAAGACGGCTTAGACAGGGCGGGACTCTTGATCGCCGCGCCCAAGCAAACCGGCAAGGCCAAACATGCCGGGCGCCGGATGGGGCTATCCGCGTCCGGCTTATAAGGCCGGCCGGCGGCCTCGCCATGACGTCATTCCGTTGATGGCCGCCGCGCGCTCAACCGCCTTTCACAAGGATGAGCCCGAAACATGTCGATGCAAATCCGTCGACGGAGACCTTGATGTGATCGGCGCGCTCGCCCCAGGCGCGGCGGACATGGTCGGGCCAGTCCATAAAGAAGGGCGGGACGTCGATGAATTTGTCGAGCGGCCCGCCGCCGATGTCGAAGTCGAGTTCGGCGGCCATGTGCCCGCGATCCCGCAGCCGCGCCGCGATCTCGATGAAATGTTTGCGCTGAAAAAGCACTGTCGGCGAATTGTCGACGGTCTCTTCATCGTTGAGGAAGTTGAACTCCGTGGTATGAACGGCAAGGCCGCCGGGGCGCAGTGTCTCTATGGCGTTTTCGATGAAAGCAAGGCCTTTCTCGATCGAGCCGAGATGTTCGAGCGCGCACATCGACCAGCAGAAATCATAATCGCGGAGATCTCGAGGAATCTTGTTCATGTCGACATGGCGGAGCGAGACGTTGCGTTGGAATTCCGCGCGCCCAACGAGGTGAGGCTGAAAGGCGCGTTCGGCAAACGCCGCATGCTGTCCGGTCGCAACCCAGCCAGACGACGCCCTGTCGCTGGGGGGCAGATCGGTCATCGTGATCGCCATGCCGCGGGCGGCGAAATAGCTCGGCAAAGCCTCTTCCCCGCAACCAAATCCAAGGCCGCGCCTGCCGGCCTCTAAATGACCATTTTCATAAAGGGCTTGCAAAACATAAGCAAGCTCCCAGAGTTTGCGATGGAAGACAACCGGAATCTTCAGCTCGGAGCACCAAAAGGCGACCCAATCGCTGGCAATGTCGCGTTGGGTGGAAGGCTTGCACGTGAGGCCAACATGGGTGGCCGCAAGGTCGGTGCGAAGGGGCAAGGCGTCGGCGAGTTGGCGGGCAAGTTCATAACCGAAAAGCTTTACATTCAAGGCCAAATTGTCGGCATCCTTGGTCCGCCAATTCAAGGCATTGCGTTGCGGGCGTGACCAGTGATCGACACGTGACTTCTTCCTGCCCGCCACGGCTTTGTTCAAACGCCGGACGATCGCGGCGACAAGGGCCAAGCCGCGCGGCGTTTCAGTTTCGTTTTTTGACACGCCTCAACTGCTCCCGGCGATCCGATGGAATGACTTGCGCGGGCGGTTTTCCGGGCGCAAGCTCAAACCGATGTTGGGGGCCCCTTGAGACCCCCTCGCTCCTTATCTATATCTACACGGCAATAAAATAATCCGCTGCGGTCGAGCCGCGGCGCAGGGAGGGTTTAATGAACACGCGCGCGCCAAGATCGGAAAGAGGACTACCGGTCACCACATTGGTCGTCGTCCTCGGCACCGTCGGCATGCTTGGACTCATCGCCATCGGCGCGTGGAGTCTCTCTGGTAACATCAAACTCGAGACCATTCCGGTGACCGGCGAATGGCAGGCCGAAGGCAAGCCCTGGCGGCTTGAGTTTCGCGCCGATAAGACCGTCGTGAGTTCCACCGGGACTTCGCAACAAGCGCAAGCCTGGACCTCGGAACAAGGAACTTACAGGGTGGATTATTTCGGCACCCTTTGGGTCACCCTGAAAGGCGGCAAGATCTATTCGGCGTCATTGGCGCCCCCGCAAGGGACTTTGGCGCCAACGATAACCAACCGGTTCGACCTCATTGAATCCGGCACCGAAGCTGTGACCGTCTTCGACAGGAAATCGCCCATTCAACCAAAGCCGCCCGAGTCTCAAAAACAACCCCGCAACCCTAATTCCTGAAGGCGGCGCCCCCGTAAGCAACCGCGCCTATTCACGGACGAGCCGGGGCGCGAATTGGGCGCGGACCGGAACCGCAAGACTTTGCCGCCGCTCGGCGATCGCGTGACGCACCTGGTTCAACGACAGGCTCAGGGCCCCCATGCGGTTGACGCTTAAGGCGTGGACCGCGTCGGGCGCCAAAGCGAGCGCCAGCAGCTCATCGGCCTCCGCCTCATAGTCATCAAGCTCTGCCGCGTTCTCGGCGCCGCGGGCCGCCTTGGTGATTTCGATCAAACGGCGCAGGACTTTATCGGCGTCGGTGGTGGTGTGGCGCGCCAGCCTTGCCGCGGCCGCCGCGAGCCCCGTGCCGAGCACGCTCAGACACATGGCGCCAATATAAAACGCATCGCTGTATTTTTCGAAAAAGCCCTCTTGCTCGTCATCGAGAAAAGCGAGGGCTCCGGGATGCACCGGGAGCGCCGCGCCCTTGTCTGATGGCGGCGCTTCGATCCGGTTCGCAATCGGAATCCGTGCCGCGATGGCCGGCCGCTCCGCCAGCATGAGCCGCGTGACTTCGCCGGCCGTTTCATTGCCAACGCTGCTGCGCGCGACAAGCCTTGTGCTCACCCCGAGCGTGTTGAAATCCTCCGCCGGTTTTGGCTGGGCGCCGCCGAAAGCGCCGCGCATGACCTCGGTTTCCTCGAAACTGGGTGAGCGCTGCGCGATCGCCTTTGCTTCCGCGATGGGGAGAAAGACCGGCGCGCCATGCCCTGCCACAGCAACGGCGCGGACCGCCTCGGTCAACCCCTCCGAGCCGGGCACGCCGACCGCGAACACCGCGTCGATTTCCTTGCGCTCGATCGCCCGCGCGACATCCGCGACGCTGAGCGAGACCCGCCTGACCGAAGCGGCGGAAACGTCATATTGCGCAAGCGCCGCATCCAGAAGAAGTTGATTGTCGGCTTTTCCGGCTGGCAAGGACTGCAAAACGCCAATCCTATGCCCGCGCAGATCATCGATCCCATGCAGCCCGCTCTGTGCCGGCGCGAACAAAACGGCGGCGTTCCGGCGCATGATCAAGACGGTCTGGCCGCTCGGCGGCATGGCGATATCGCTGCGCACGATCGCAAGATCGGCGCGGCCCTCCTCGAGCACACGCGAGGACTCGGCCAAACTCTCGACCGCGATCAATTTGAGGCGGATGCCTTCCAGGCTCTTGGCGAAGTCGAGCGCCGCCGCCGCCAGGATTGCCTGGTCATCGCTGTCGCGCGGAACCGCGACGCGCAAAACGCTCGGGCGTTCAAAATAATAGACGGCCGTGGCGGCAGCGGCAATTGCCGCCAAGCTGGCAATGATCGTTCCGAATATGAGACGGCGCATTCCGATTCTCTCCGGCTGATCCAAACGCACAACAATTCTTAGCAAATCTTGTTCCGAGCCAACCTCGGTGACGCAACCCTTCGACTCCTCCTCGATCATGCGGCAAAAGGGATCGGCTCTCGCGATTGAGACCTGGTCCAAGGGAGTCCCTATGGCCTGCCCCTACTCTCGACCGTGATCGCTTCAAGGTGAAGCGATCATGATCAGGTCATGATCTCTTAACTCACATGAAGAGACTTCAATTGACTCACATCAAGAGACTCACATGAAGATCATTCTCGAGCGAGCCAGCGCTTCCTGTTCGAGGGTGGCTTGTGTTCGCGGCAAAGACAAGGCATTCGCGAAGGCTTCGCCAATAAATATGACGCAGGGGCCGGCGGGCTCCGCCACCGCAACCTTGGCGGCCAGAGTTCCGATTGTGCCGGAAATGCGGCGTTCGTCGGGGCAGGTCGCGCGCTCGATCAAGAGCGCGGGCGTCGCGGGGGCCATGCCATTGGCGAGCAAGCGCCCGGCCAAAGGTTCGAGCGTTTTGACCCCCATATAGACTACGGTCGATGCGAGGGGATCGCAGAGGGCTCGCCAATCGATGTCCTCGGGCAGCTTGCCGTCATGCGCATGGGCCGTGATGAACTGTACCCGTCTCGCTGTTTGGCGCTCGGTAAGGGAAACCTGCAGCATGGCGGCGGCGCCGAGCGCGGCGGTGACACCCGGAATGACCTCAACCGGAATGCCCGCCGCCCGCAAGGCCGCGATTTCCTCGTTGGCACGCCCGAAAACCATCGGATCGCCGCCTTTGAGGCGGACCACGCGCTTGCCTTGCGACGCCAGCGCGACCAGCCGCGCGATAATGTGGTCCTGCCGGCAGGACGGCTTGTAGCCGCGCTTGCCGACAGGGATTTTTTCCGCCTCGCGCCGCGCCATCTCGACGATGGCGGGGGCGACGAGATCGTCGTACAAAAGAACCTCGGCGGATTGGAGCGCGCGTAGGGCCTTGAGCGTCAAAAGTTCGGGATCGCCCGGACCCGCGCCGACAAGTGCCACCGATCCCAATTCCGCCGTGGACGCCCCGCTCCCTGCCCCCGCCTCGGCGAGCAAGGTGGCAAGTTCGCTGTCTTGCGGGGCGTGCCGCGCGGCCAGCGCCCGGCCGCTAAACAGCTCCCAAAAATAGAGGCGTGTCTTCAAAGGGGCCTCGAGCGCCTTCAGCTTTTCGCGCCAAATCTTGGCTTCTTGGACCCATAGCTTGATCTCGCGAGGCAGCAGCGCTTCGAGTCTGCCCCGCAGCGCTTGCGCCAGCTTGGGCGCCCCCCCGCCGGTCGAGATCCCGATGACGAGAGGCGAACGGTCGACGATCGCCCCGAACTGAAAATCCGAAAATTGGGGCCTATCGACGATATTGATCGCAACGCCCGCGGCCTGCGCTGCGGCCTGAAGAGAGGCCGCTTCGGCATCATCCCCCGTCTCGGCGATCGCGAGGCTGGCACCGCGAAAATCCTTGCGCTCGATGCGGCGTGAAACGACGGCGAGCGCCGGGCAACGGCTTTCCAGCGCCACAAGACCCGGACATGGATCAGGGCTGAACACTTCGATCTCGGCCCCCGCCGCTTGGCAAAGCTCGGCCTTCCAAAGGATCGCATTGGAGCCGCCGGCGAGAACCACGCGCTTGCCGGCCAGCGCAAAAAATACCGGCAGGCTGGCAAGGTCCCGCAGCAGAGGGCCGCGATCTTCTTCGACTTCGTTGGAGGTTGAAAAAAGCTCGTTCATCCGCGCGTTTTGTCCTATGCGGGTTGTCAACCGCTGTTCATCGCCGCCTTGGACTAGAATTTGCGGGCGCGGACATGAGCCAACCTCAAGTCGTGATAAAAAATCCCACGGCGCAAAGGATAACATATGGTTTTCTTACGAGCCAACCGGATCCACGGCGGAACGCAGCGCCGCCGCGTTTCCTTCCAGCGCAAGCCGGGCGTCCGCCGGGGATTTGGGGGCGCGCCTCGCCAAACCAAGCTTGGCCTCCTCGCCCTGCTCGTCCTCCTCGCTTTGGCGCCCCTTCCTCTCCTTGCCGCGGAGGGGGTGTTCGTGCCGGGCTTTTGGGACCCGCATCACCACGTCACCAAGCCCGACTTTAGCGGTCTGCGCAGCCTGCGCTTCCTCACCGAGGACGATTATCCGCCGTTCCATTTCGCGCTGCCGGACGGAACGCTCTCGGGCTTCGACGTCGATCTGGCGCGCGCCATTTGCGAGGAACTGAAGATTAGCTGCACGATCCAGGCGCGCCGTTTCGATACATTGATCGGAGCGCTGAATGACGATCAAGGCGACGCGCTCATGGCGGCGATCCGCATCGATCCGCAAACGCGTGCGACGCTCGATTTCACCGCGCCCTACTATATCACGCCGGCCCGTTTCGCGGCGCTTGCCGCCCT
Organism: uncultured Alphaproteobacteria bacterium; assembly: GCA_963784075.1. Taxonomy (GTDB): domain Bacteria; phylum Pseudomonadota; class Alphaproteobacteria; order Rhizobiales; family Beijerinckiaceae; genus Methylocapsa. The sequence continues at coordinate 107,349 of CAWAQW010000028.1, forward strand.
CTCGGCGGCGCCCGCGAACCCCGAAAGCTTGCGCGGCAAGACCGTCGGCGTCGAGGCAAAAAGCGCGCATGAAGCCTATCTCGAAACATTTTTTCCCGACACGATCCGCAAGCCCTATGACTCGCAAAAAACGTTGCGCGACGCACTCGTAAAAGGCGAGATCGACACGATTTTCGGCGACGGCATCGCGCTGAGCCTGTGGCTCGATAGTTCGGAGGGACGGACGTGCTGCGCCTTTCGCGGCGGGCCTTTCATCGACCCAAAATTTTTTGGCGAGGGCGTTGGAATCGCGGTGAAGAAAGGCAATGTGCTGTTGCGCCAGACGCTCGATTATGCGCTCGCCGAACTCGCCGCGCGGGGAACCTACACCAATCTTTATCTGAAATATTTCCCGCTCGGATTTTTTTGAGGGCGGCAAGCGTTCTCCCGCTTTCGCTTCGTGGAAAGCAGGGCTCCGTTGGCCCCTGCAAACAGTCCCGTGCGATTTGGGTAGCGATGTCCGATGGCGCCGCAAAACCGGACCAAAACGTTTCACGTGAAACGTTTTGGTGCGATTGACAGTCGAGGGGTTCACACCTTCGCAAGGCGGGCGATTGTCTTTTGGGCGGAAGCTTTTGTCCGGTTCGGGAAGCGGTGTTTTGGTTGGGCCTACGCGAAAGATCAGTTGGCGCTTATCGCCGGGGCCTTATGCGGCTAGCGCATCCGGCAGCCCATCAAATAAACCCCACACGAAAGTTAGGCCGTCGCGTCATCCATAAGCAGTTTGCGAACAGCGCTCTCGTATTGCGCCCGATTTTGGAATCCCAAGCATTTGGCAATATTCCCAAGTGCCGGCGTTTCCCGCACCGGATAGCGAGCAATGATTGTGGCAAAGTCGGTTTCGTCGCACGCTTGCCGAAGTCGGGCCGCCTCTGCGGCGACAACGCTTGGCACATCAATTGTGACATTGATTGGCTGTGCGGCAGCTGTATCTTGCTGACGCGGCAACTGTCGCATCAAGTCCTGCCTGAGAGTCGCTTCGACGGCGCGCTCGCTTAAGCGCTGAACGTGGGCTTTCACCGCTTCGACGGCTGTATTTTTTGCTTTGTTTAGCAACTCATCAGAGTCGGCCCCGGTCAAGGCGCTCTGTCGCTGCGCGATACGTTTCTGAATCTCCGTGTAGTAGTAAATGGACTCGATGGAAAAAACAGGCGCAGCGTACACGCCTTTAGAACGCATTTTCTCGATGTCATCCGGTGTGCGTCGATCATTGTCTACGATACCGAAGGCCCGCAGGCAGTGAAACCCAGCCGCATCACGAATGCCGGAAACTGCGTGTTCTACATCACGGCAATTCGCTTTTGCTATCACGGAAAAATTCGGGAATATTAAGCTGTAAATAGGCTTATCGAGGCCCTGCTCGGTACCCTCGACAAACAATAGTTTGCGTCTCCCACCGACAATGTCAATTTTCAGGTCATCCCCAATTTCAGATTCAGCAGTTACTAGGTCTGCATCCCATCCGTTGACCGTGTTGCCAGTGTAAGAGCATGCTCGGAGGAGGAGCGTTCGAGCAGTCGGATTGTCGAGGGGTAACAAAACATCGTGAGTCGATATTACGAACGCGCAGTCCGGGCGGTTTGCAAATAGCTGCGTGAGCAAGGGCGATATAATTGACCTGTGAAGGTGCCTCTCGGCCTCGTCTACAAAAACGATTGTCCCCAGTTTGACGGTCAAGATATTCGCAGCAATTAGAAGCGCATTTCTTTCCCCATCCGACAGCTCTGAGACGCTAAATTTTGGCCCGTTCGACTTGCTGGCCATAACTTGCTCAGATTCGTGTACGGATTTCAATCGGCAAATTCGATAAGCGAAGAAAGTTCGTTTATTATTTTGATCGGAGCGTCTTTCTTTGCCAACGTCCGGGCTAAATCGATGTTGTCGGTGTCTACGGCCCCGGCGATCGCGCGGGCGCGCACGTTCTCGGCGTCGATTAGATCATAAATTGCGATCCTAGCCCGCTGGGCTGAATAGTCGTCTTTCCACCGAGACTGCGGATTTGTATCGCTACTGAGAATATTTTGCTCAGTGTTCTTTTTATCATGCGCCGACAACGTGATCGCGTTTGACGCAAACCATGTTTGTCTATGCGCCGATATTCGTCGAGCGTTACCGTGGTGAGCGCTGTAAAATCGTTGAATTAAGCTCGACTTACCTGTTCAGTTCGCGCCAAGGATGAAAAGGCTTTGGCCTGCTTCGACAGCAAAATTCAATGGATCGCCTGTGATGAGCGGAAACGCTCAACGAAAATGTCACGTTCGTCCTCGGTTGTTAGGCGCTGCCAATGGTTCGGGGGGCAATTCGACAGAATTACTGTGGCTCGCGGGAGCTCCGGAGTGGATCAGTGATGATAGTAAAGTCGAGGATGGGCGCGGTTGCTTGGGCCATATGGCATCGCCCCGTCTCCCATCCCCGCTCATCAAACTGGACGTGCGGGTTTCCCGCATCCAGCTTTCCGACCGGTTTCACCGTGAGGCCCACGATGTCGCGCTTGTTGCACGCGGCGCATGCGCAGCTAGCTCGAACATCTTCGCCTCGCGACACAGCCCGTTCAGACAGGTCCGGCTATTTGGGTGTTTGCAGGCCAAAGGCCAATCACCCCAGCATCTCCGTCGTCACGAGCGCACCAGAAGTCAGGGCCCTTTCCTCCGCCGGCGCTACCCGGCTTCATCGGTCATACGGCCCTGTCCGAACTCCCGCTGACATCGCCATCCAAGACAGCGTCGAGGCCGCTACCCTCATGCCAAACGGGTCTCCCCCGATTACCCGCATCACCTTTCCGGCGTGCCGTGCCCACTACCCCGGCGGATCGAATGGGTGCGTTTGTCGATTGCTTCCCCATCCGTGCTGCCTTCCCCGTTTTGCAGGCGGGTCGGCTTCCGCATCTCTACTTTCGGGGCCTGCTCAGGCTTCACTCACGTTACGGCCCGTCGGATTGCTCAACCGCCCAAGGCGGCCTTTGTCACGAGGCTTCGATCCAGCCGGTTGCCCGACCGAACCGCTCGTCAGCTACCAGAGCAATCGACAATTCTCTGGGCGGAATCTTCCTCCACTGGTGATCCGCGCCTTCGGGGCGCACTGCAAAAATTAAGACATATGGACCAAAATTAGAGCCTTGATTCAAAAAGGCTTTTTTGGTGCATAAGTCTGGTGCAAAATCGACCCCGATTTGCGGCAGACTGTTCTCGATCGACGCCTTTCGCCTGATCAATGCACAAGTTAACGTGCCAGCTTCTAACGCCCGGCCCTGCCCTACTGCTTAAATGTATTGCACGTGTCGACCTCGCCCGATTTCAGGCCGGTGGTCAGCCACTGGACGCGCTGCGCCGACGAGCCATGGGTGAAGGAATCCGGCACCGCCACGCCTTGCGAGGCTCTCTGCAAGCGGTCATCGCCAATCGCCTGAGCGGTCGTGACCGCCTGCTCGAGGTCGCCCGGCTGCAGGAACTGGTATTTCTTTTCCGTGTTCGCGGCCCAGACACCGGCGAGGCAATCGGCCATGAGCTCGACACGCACCGATAATTGATTGGCCGTGCTCTCATTGCCCATGCTCGCGGCCCGCTGCTGCGCCGCCTGGACTTTCGGCAAAATGCCGAGGAGATTTTGGACGTGGTGGCCAATCTCATGCGCGATGACATAGGCATAGGCGAAATCGCCGCCGCCGCCGAGGCGCCGTTTCATATCCTGGAAGAAAGCCGTGTCGAGATAGACCTTTTGGTCCCTCGGGCAATAGAAAGGCCCCATCGCCGCCTGGGCGCCGCCGCAGGCCGAGGCCGTCCGGCCGCTATAGAGGACGAGCTTCGGCTTGTCGTAGGCAATGCCTTTCTGGTCCGGCAGAACCTCCGACCAGACCGTCTCATTCGCGGCCAGAATAGCGGCGACGAATTGGCCCATGTCGTCGGAGGGCGTGCCTGTCTGCCCCGGCTGACTGGTTTCGGTCGGCGCCCCCTGGCGCATCTTGCTCACCATTTCGGCGCCGCCGATCAGAAGCCGCGGATCGATGCCGAGCGCATAGCCGAGGAGGCCGAGGATAATCACCGTCCCAATGCCAAGACCGCCCCGGCCGCCGGGGATGCCGCGTTGCCCGCGCCTATCCTCCACATTCGCCGATCGGCCAAACTCTTGCCATTTCATGAGCGACCCCCAGGGGTTTTCTTTGCTCCCGCACGCGGCGGGGTTTTCAACTTCACGTCAAGGGCGCAGGGGAATCGGACCTGCTGCCGCGCATTCCCCCGATGAAACCGCTTCAAGCTGTTCATCCGCCGGTGACACTCATGTGACGCGCGACCGCTGGCTGTGCGTGTTCGCGATCGATGATGAAATCATGGCCCTTGGGCTTGCGGGCAATGGCCTCGTCGAGAACCTCATGCAAGAATTCATCGGAGGACGATGCGCGCAGCGGCGCCCGCAGATCGGCCGCGTCGCTTTGGCCAAGGCACATATAAAGCGTTCCGGTGCAGGTCACCCGCACGCGGTTGCAGCCTTCGCAAAAATTATGGGTCAAGGGTGTGATGAAGCCGAGCCGGCCGCCGGTTTCGGCGACCGTGACATAGCGGGCGGGCCCGCCCGTCCGGTAGTCGATCTCGCGCAAGGTGAACCGCTCTCTAAGCCGCGCCTCGACAAGGTTCAAAGGCAAGAACTGATCGGCGCGCTCGGCCTCGATGGCGCCGAGCGGCATGACTTCGATCAAAGTGAGATCGCAGCCGCGCCCATGCGCCCACTCGAGCATCGGGACGATCTCTTCGGCGTTCATCTCCTTGAGCGCGACCATGTTGATCTTGACCGACAATCCCGCCGCTTGCGCCGCCTCGATCCCGGCCATCGTCTTTGCATGGTCGCCCCAGCGGGTGATCGCCTTATATTTGACCGGATCGAGCGTATCGAGCGACACATTGATGCGGCGCACCCCGGCCTCCGCGAGCGCATGTGCGTGCGCGGCGAGCTGCGAGCCATTCGTGGTGAGGGTCAATTCGGAGAGGGCGCCGGACTCGATATGGCGGCCCAGCGCGCGGAACAATTGCATGATATTGCGGCGGACCAGGGGTTCGCCGCCGGTGATCCTAAGCTTGCGGACGCCGCGGGCGACGAAGGCGGTGCAGAGGCGGTCGAGTTCTTCCAAACTCAGCAAGTCGCGCTTCGGCAAGAAATTCATGTCTTCCGACATGCAATACACACAGCGCATGTCGCAGCGGTCGGTCACCGAGACGCGGACATAGCTGATCGTGCGGCCGAAGGGATCGACGAGCGGCGCCGGGGCCAGGGGGGCGGACACGGCTTCAAGAGAAGCGGCCGGAAATTTGGAAAAGACGCTCATGGAATAGATTTATCCGGGTGGCGGCAGAAATTCCACGGCTAAATGCTACATAATGCCCGGCGCCGCAAATGCGAGGCATCGCGGCGGGTCAAAAAATTCCAGGCTGAGGGCAGGATCGAGGCGAGGATGCACGAAAATAGAGACGACCGCTGGCCGAGCGAATTGCGGCTGACGGAGAACGGCCGCGTCCTGCGGGTCAGTTTCACCAATGGCGCGCGTTATGATCTGAGCGCCGAATATTTGCGGGTCATGAGCCCGAGCGCGGAACTGCAGGGCCACCGGCCCGAGCAGCACCTCACGATCGGCGGCAAACGTCAATGCGGAATCACCGGCATTGAGCCTGTCGGCACCTATGCGGTGCGGCTCATCTTCGACGATTTGCATTCGACCGGGATCTTCACCTGGGTCTATCTCTATGAGCTCGGCTCCCGCTTTCCTGAGAAATGGGCGGCTTACGAGGCCGAACTGAAAGCCAAGGGGCTCAGCCGCGACCATCCCGGACAGGCGTGATCAGCGCAAGACGATCACGCGGGTTCCGACCCTCACCCTCTCATAGAGGTCCACGACATCCTCATTGGTCATGCGGATGCAGCCCGAGGACACCGCCTGGCCGATCGTCTGCGGTTCGTTGGAGCCATGGATGCGATAGAGGGTGCCGCCGAGATAGATGGCGCGGGCGCCGAGCGGGTTGTCCAGGCCGCCCGGCATGTAACGTGGCAAATCGGGTCGGCGGCGGCGCATCTGGGCCGGCGGCTTCCAGGACGGCCATTCGCGTTTCATCGAAACCCTTCTGGTGCTGCCCCATTCAAAGCCAGGACGGCCCACCCCGATGCCATATTTGATCGCTTGTTTGCCGGGCAAAATATAATAAAGCCTGCGTTCCTGCGTCGAGATGATAATGGTGCCGGGCGCATAGCGGCCCTCGTAGGCGACAAGCTCACGCGGCGGCGCGGCGGCACGCGGGCGGACCTCCCAGCCGGAAGGCTCCCCATAGATTTGCTGATATTCATAGGCCTGGACTTGGGTGACGCTCACGGCGCTTGCGGCGAGCCAAAGCACAGCCGCGCCGCTGGCTACGGCGAGAAAGTGACGGCGCATATTTATTTCCCTGGCAAAAGAGCTTGCGTGAAGCGAATCAGGTGAGCGAAACTGCGTTTCCAAATATTCGGCCCATGGCCGCCTTCTGGCAAGGGGCCAAGGCTTGGCACGGCCCGGTTAAAACCGGTTTTGATGGCGACGGGGCCAGCTGCAAACTGCCCGGCGCTGGACTTCGCCAAATCTCTTTATCCCGTGTGAAAGTCGAGGTTGATCATGCCCTTCTCGCTCCCTCTGGCGGCGGCGATTTTTTTTACGATCTGGTTCACCGTTCTGTTCGCGGTGCTGCCTTTCGGGGTCCGTTCCCAGCATGAGGCGGGCGACATCGTGGCCGGGACCGATCCTGGCGCCCCTGTCGCGCCGCGGCTTCTCGCCAAAGCTCTTTGGACGACTTTGATCTCGGCCCTCCTTTTCGCCGGGCTGGCCGCCTTCGCAACCTATTATGGCTGACCTCACTGACTATTGACCCCCCGCATCGATGAGGCTACTCCAGCCTCATCCCTTGCCTGGCTGCAGGGAGCGCGTAGCTCAGTCGGTAGAGCATCTGACTTTTAATCAGGAGGTCATGGGTTCGAATCCCATCGCGCTCACCAATGAAATCAATTGCTTAAATAGATATCCTGATATTGAAGATGAGCTTTGCGGCCTTATCGGACAACTTTTTGGACAACATTCGGCTCATTTCGTCGCCGATCGGCCGGCATTGCGGAAGTTCGTGCCAGGTCTGTCGGAAATTTCGTGTGAGGGCCATAACGATGGCAAAGAAGGAGACATCGTATGGCGAGACGGAAGCACCGGGCATGATGCATTGACCGGGGCTTCCGCAGGTGGCGTGTCATGCCGCGCGCATACATCGAGACGATCTTCTCGTCGAAACCGGGAAATCGCCGCTGATATTTGGCGATCAGTTGCGGGTCGAAGGTCGACAGCCGGTCGCGCGGAACCTCAAGCTCGATCTTGCCGGTCTCGGTGAGAACCGATTTTCGGCCATAGCCATTCCGGCTATTGGGGCGGCCGTCTTCCTCGCCGTTGTCGAGATGGTGATCGATCTCGGCGTTCAAGGCTCGTTCAGCAAACGCCTTCTTCAGCTCGTCGAGCAGCCCGTCCTTCGCAAAGGCTGTCTTCAATCCATCAGAGCGCCCACTGCCACCGTGTGATCCGGCGCCGTCACTAACCGCGAAAAGTTGTCCGCCTGGTTCAAGCCTTTCACCCGCAAGGTGGCCTCCGGCAGTCCAATCCGCTCAATCCCGCCCTCCAGAATCCGTCGGAGCGAGTCACCGGCCTCGAACAGCGCGAACTTGATGCTCGACGAGCCGCCATTGATCGTCAGGATGCGTGGGTTAGCTGGTTTCATGGATGACTCCTTCGTCATTCTGCAATCCGAACGAAGCCAGTTTCGCGCACGTGGACTTGTAATCCGTGTGAAGAATGCTTCGAATCCCCAAACCTTCCGCGATCTGGACGAACATCGGGGTGTTTTCGATATAGACTACCTGCCGGGCTGGCGCCTGGGCGATGTCCAGCGCAAGCCGAAAGATGTCCGCGTCGGGCTTGCGGAGGTGGACGAAGCAGGAGGAAATAAAAAAATCCACAAACCCGTCCAGCTTGAACTTTCGAATCCGATACGCATTCAGTTCGCGCGCTTCGTTGCTGACCACGGCGATCTTCAGCCCGTGCCGGACCTTGAGCTGAGCGACCAGCTCGATCATCTCGGGGTAAGGTTTCGATTGCGCGAACATGAAGCGCCGAAACTGAGCCCGGGTGAACGGTCGCTTTTGGTAGAAGACCACCCGACCCAAATATTCTTCCAGCGTGAGCTTTCCCTCCTCGTAGGTGTCGAAGGTCAGGTGATGCCGATCCTCCATCTCGGCCAACTCCAGCTTGAAGTTCGTCGCCGCCCGTTTGCGGGCATGATGATCCCACCCGTCGGTGAGCAGGACACCGCCGATATCCAGAAACACGCAGGTGATTGCAGTCGCTTTCTTCATCGTCTTTATGTTCCGTCGATCGGATCATCGGTGCCATAGGATTCGTGCGTCTTCTTCGCTTATACGTGCATCCAGAAAGACGGCAGAGATTTAGCCTGGCGATCGATTACCGGGGCTATTCTTGAATGCGTGCACTTTATGTCACATCGGGAGGTCATCAAGAGAGAGCTCACGGAGGTCGGCGACGACGATATCTGCACCGTGCGCTCGGAGGTCGACGGCGTGATCGCCTCGTCCAATGCCAACCACAAGTCGGAACCGGCCGGCACGCCCTGCTTCCACGCCGACGACGGCGTCTTCGAAGACGACGGCGCGAGCCGGTGGAGTTCGAGCCGCCGGGCCGCTTCCAAGAACATGTCCGGCGCCGGCTTGCCCGCAAGACCGAGCCGTCGAAGATCGATGCCATATACGCGAACGTCAAAGAGCTGGGTGAGGCCTGCCGCATCGAGCACCGCCGCGCAGTTCTGAGACGATGAGACGATAGCGGTTCGCACACCTCGGGCCCGTGCATCACGGACAAAGCTCACCGTACGCTCGTAGACTTCGACACCATGTTGCGCGAGGGCCTGGAGGAAGTATTGGTCTTTCCGATTGCCCAGCCCATTCAACGTCTCGACCTCGGGCCCGTCATCTGGACTACCAGGGGGCAGCGAGATGCCCCGAGCCGCCAGGAAGCTTCGGACACCTGCTTCCCGGGGCCGGCCGTCGACGTACTCCTGGTAGTCGATGACCGGGTCGAACGGGACGACGGCGGTTCCCTCGGCATGGGCGCGTCGCTCCAGGTAATCATCGAAGAGTTGCTTCCAGGCAGTGGCATGGACGCGGGCCGTGCGCGTGACTACGCCGTCCAGGTCGACGAGGAATGCTTCGATCTCGCGGAGGTCAACATGCTCCGGGGACATCGTCACGACTTCACCCGGAAAACGATCACGGGGCAGCTGGCACCGCGAATCACTCGCCGTATCGTCTGTGCACGATCGGGTTCGAAACCGCCGCGCCACGCGAGGGCGATCAGGTCACTCGCGTTGCGTTGGGCGAACTCGAGGATGGCGGCGCTGGTCTCCCCTTGCGTGAGCACGAGGCGGATCTTCTTGAGGTTCGCCGGATGGCCGGCGCCCCGCACACGTTCGAGAAATTCCCGCGCCCACATCGGCCATTCGTGATGCGGGTGGTCCAGGTAGCGCGGCGCAGCAAATGTCCCCGGCTCGGTGGGCCGCTCAGCACCCGGCGTTGCCACGTGAAGGACCACAAGGTCAGCACCGGCCCGCGAGGCGAGGTCAGCCGCTGGGGCGATTGCCGCGGCGCTGGTCGGGGTCCCGTTATGCGGCAGCACCAGCTGGCGTAGGGCCCAGGGATGTCGGCCGCGAATTGACGGCACGAGGACAACGGGACACGGCGCCGTCCGCAGTACGTCTCCAGGCACGCTTCCGAACGGGTACGACAGGTCCGGGGGCCGCGAGGGCGCGCACATCACAATGAGGACAGTATGCCGTGTTGCGGCTGCCCGGACGATGGCATCCGCCGGCGAACCCGTACACTGGTCGATTACCAGTCCGCGAACATCTTCAGCAGAGAGCCTCATACGGTCGAGAAGCTCACCGGGCGCCAATGCCTCACGCCCGACATGGATGAGGGCCACCGTCGCACCCATCAGATGTGCGAGGCCACGAGCGACGGGTAACGCCGCTACTGCGTCCGTAGAGCCGCTGAGGGGGACCAGCAGTGTCGGAACGGCTGTCATCGGTTAGCCTCTCCCGCCAGGCTTCCCATGCCGAGCCCTTGCGGCCCACGACATAGCGCTGGCTGGGACGCCCACGGAATGAGGGACCGTCTACGACTGCGACCGTCAGCTCGCCGGAACCATCCACTTCGACGTCAATCCGAGCGGGATCGGCGGCGAGCGTCAGCCTCAGCACGCGTCCCCGCCACTGCACAGAACAGCGCATCTCCGTCCATCCGGGTGGCAGATGAGGGTCGAGGGCGATCCCGTCGTCTCGGAGCCGTAAGCCTGCCACGCCGAAGACTGCCGCTTGCCAGAGCCCGCCCAGCGCCGCGATGTGGACGCCGCCCGCGGCATTGCCCATGTTGTTGGCTAGGTCGACCTCCCCGGCCTGCCGCAGATAGCTTCGCGCGAGCGCCCCGTCGCCCAGCCGTGCGGCGACAAGCGCGTGGAGCGCCGGGCTCAACGAGCTGCCGTGCGATGTTCGGGGCTCGTAGTAGTTGAAGTTGGCCTCATGGACAGCCCGCCGCCATTCGTCCCATAGGAGAGCGCAGAGCGCCACAACATCGGCTTGCTTGATCGCCTTCGACTGACGGGTCCGCTCCGGTCCGAGACAGACGTCGATCGGCATCGCGCAGCTCCGATGCGAGATGACGTCGACCTCTTCGAGGCCGAAGTAGCCCTCGAACTGTTCGAAGAGCCCCGTATCGGGGTGGAAGCCCGTCACAAGTGCGGCGGCGATACGCCGCCAAGCCGCGGGCTCGTCCTCTGCGAGGGCGAGACGCGCCGATATCCGCTTCCAGTCGGAGGGCCGCACCCGCTTCAGAATGGCCACCGCGTCCGCGGCGCGGTCGAGATTCCAGCGCGCCATAACGTTGGTATACGCATTGTCATCGACCGTCTCGTGATACTCGTCGGGGCCTATGACGGCACGGATGTGGGCATGACCATCCGCCTCCATCCGGGCGCGGCTTTCCCAGAATCGAGCGGTCTCGACCAGAATGTCGCTGCCAGCGTCGACCATGAAGTCGTCGTCCCCGGTCGCGCGCCAGTACTGCCAGACCGCGTAGGCGATGTCGGCGCTGATGTGGTGCTCCTGCTCGCCGGTCAAGATGGGAACGACGCGGCCATCGAGCGCCACCACCGCCCGCGGGGTCGTTTCTTCACCGGTGTCGGCGGATTCCCAGGCATAGAGGGCGCCCTGATACCCGTGCGCTTTGGCCTTCCGCCGGGCGGCGCCGAGCGTGTGATAGCGGTACATTAGTAGGGCGCGCGCCGCCGGAGGGTCGGTGAGGAGATAGAATGGCAGCACGTAAATCTCGGTGTCCCAGAAGACGTGCCCACGATAGGCCTGGCCCGTGAGGCCACGAGCGCCGATCGAGGCATGCTCATTGGCGGGGTTTGCGGCCGCTACCAAGTGATAGACGGCGAAGCGGAGGGCGCGCTGGGCCTCGTCATCGCCGACGATCTGCACCTCGGCGGTGTCCCACCGGCGGCTCCAGGCGTCGACATGGGCCCTGGCGAGCGCCGGCACCCCTAGCTCCTGGATAATCGCGACGTGAGCTCGCGCCGTGTCCGCCGGGTCTGCAACGTCACGCGAGCTATACGCGGCGACCACGCGATCCAAGCGGCCGTCTCGCCGAGGCCCGCCTCCCATGTCCAGTGCTCCTCCACGTGCTCGGTTGGGCGCTCCTGACGCGACCTCGCCGCTTCGGACTTCGGCTGCAGGGCCGATCCGGTCGCCATGGCAACGCTCGCCTCTCGCGCGAGGACTACAACAGTCGCCGAGTCGCGTTTGACGGTCAGCGGGGCGCGCTGACCTTGAGCGTCGGGCAGGGCAAGACCGGCAACGAGCTCGACGCGCCCGGAATGATAGGCGCCAGCCCGATTGATGTAGGCCGTGATCTGATTGCGCTTCGTCTCCTTACTCCCGCGCGCGATGATCTCTGTACAGCCTGCGATCCGCGCATCGGGGTCGGCACCACGGCATCTTGCCCGGTGATCGCTCTTTGCAAAGGCTGCCGCATTGAGCGAAATACAAAAGAGCCCGGCGAGCGCCAAGCGAGAGAGCGCGAACATCTCGGATTTAGCGAAAGAGTGAAAGATTGAAAGGCCCGCCATGTGGGAACTCCTCTATACACAACAGACCGTTACTCTGGCATTTGGACTCTTCGAAATTGGAGCGCAGCAAATAGATGCGTCGTCCCGTGAACGTAGGGTTGGGATCACGATGCGATCCTCTTCGGCTGAAAAAAGCGCAACCGGTTTGCATTGGTGACGACGGTGACAGAGCTGAAAGCCATCGCTGCGGAGGCGATGAGCGGCGACAGCAGGATCCCAAAAATCGGATAGAGGACACCCATGGCAACGGGGATGCCAAGGACGTTGTAACCGAAGGCGCCGAAGAGATTCTGGCGCACATTGCGCATCGTCGCCCGGCTGATCTCGATCGCCGTGACGACGCCTTGCAGACTGCCCTTGATCAGCGTCACATCGCTTGCTTCGATGGCCACATCAGTGCCCGTGCCGATCGCGAAGCCGACGTCGGCTTGCGCAAGGGCGGGGGCATCGTTAATACCATCCCCGACCATGCCAACAATCTTGCCCTCAAGCTGGAGCTTTTGGACCTCGTGCGCCTTGTCGTTGGGGAGAACTTCGGCAAGCACCCGTTGAATACCCACTTGGTTTGCAATCGCCTTGGCGGTCCGCTCATTGTCGCCGGTCAGCATAACGACCTCGATGCCGAGGCGGATCAGCGTCTCGATGGCGGCTTTCGAATCGGGTTTCACCGTATCAGCAACCGCGACGAGGCCAAGCGGCTGCCCGTCGGCCGCCACGTACATCGGTGTCTTGCCATCATTGGCGAGGCGCTCCCACAGGGGCAGCAGAGCGTCGATTGGCACGCCTCGATCGCGCATCAGCTTTGCGTTGCCGAGCAGGACTTGTCGGTTCTCGACGCTGCCGCTCACGCCGTGGCCAGGTATAGCGGCGAAGCCCGTGGTCTCCATCGACGGGACGCCGCGCGCCTCTGCGCCTTTGACGATAGCTTCGCCGAGGGGATGCTCTGAGCCGCGCTCGAGCGCGGCAGCGAACCGCAGAACGGTATCCTCGCTTTGACCTTTAGCCGGGATGACATCTGTCAGCGATGGCTCACCGCGGGTGATGGTTCCGGTTTTGTCGAGAATGATCGCATCGAGCTTTTCCGATGTCTGCAGCGCGTCGCCGGAGCGGATGAGTATCCCGTTCTCGGCACCCTTGCCGATGCCGACAGTCAGTGATGTCGGCGTGGCGAGACCCAGGGCGCAAGGGCAGGCAATGATCAGTGTGGTGACCAGCACGATGGTCGCATAGATGATGCGCGGCTCGGGGCCGAAGAGGTACCAGGTGATGAAGGCAAGAATCGCCAGGATCATGACGGTCGGGACGAAATAGCCGGACACCGCGTCGACGACGCGCTGGATGGGCGCTTTCGACCCTTGCGCATCCTTGACCATACGGATGATGTTGGCGAGAGCCGTGTCCTTGCCAACCTTGGTCGCGCGGAATTTGAAACTGCCGGTCTTGTTGAGCGTACTGCCAATGACCTCGTCGCCAATCTTCTTCTCGACCGGGATCGACTCGCCGGTGATCATGGACTCGTCAACGGCGCTGGATCCTTCGGTCACCTCGCCATCGACCGGGATCTTATCACCCGGACGCACGATGACCGTGTCGCCGACGACGACCTCTTCAACCGGCAGGTCGATCTCTTTGCCGTCGCGGACGATCCTGGCTGTCTTGGCTTGAAGTCCGATCAGCTTCTTGATCGCCTCCGACGTACGGCCCTTTGCCTTCAGCTCGAGAGCAAGGCCAAGCGTGACGAGGGCAATTACCACATCGGTCACGTCCCAAAACACCTCCGCGAGCGCCATACGTGGAAAGAGATCGGGAAACGCGACGGCGACGATCGAGTAGAGAAACGCGGCGGAGACACCGATTGCTATCAGCGTGTGCATGTTGGCGGAGCGATGTTTGAGCGCGTCCCACGTCCCGGTGAAAAATTGCGACCCGGACCATGCGAGGACCGGCAGGCTGAACAGGCCAAGGAGTGCCCAAACGACGCGCCGCGCATTGCTGCCGGCAGGCATCCAGTCCCGCAAGCCCGGGATGAAATCCGGGTAGCTCAACACCATCACCGGCACGGACACGATGGCGGCAAACCAGAACTTCCGCAGGAGAGTGTGATACTCTTCGTTCGCGGACAGCCTCCTCCGGGTCCATGCGTTCGCCCGCTGAAAGTTTCGCCGCTTTCGTCTCGGCCACCTGGTACCCGGATAACTCGATAGCCGCACGAAGAGACGCGAACGTCGTTTTTTCTGGCTGGTACTCGATATCCACGGCATTGGTGCCGAGGTTCGCCCTCGCGTCGAGGACGCCGGGTGTCATTCGAAGGGCAAGTTCGATCTGAGTCACGCACGTCGTGCAATGCATGTTCTTGAGGGGGATGCGCACTTTCGCGGACCCGGCACTGTAGCCGATCGAACGGATCGCCTGCAGAAGATCCCCAACCTTTGCCCGGCTTGAGTCAAAATCGACGCTAGCTGTCTGATTCGCAAGATTGACGTTGGCGGCGCGAACGCCTGAAACGGATTTTAGCGCCCTTTCCACGGATGGCGGACAATGCGGACATTGCATGCCGCCTATGGAGAGATCAATATGTTCGATTACGTCGGTGGGTTGTTGGGCATCGTCCGTTATGCGAGTTCTTGCTTCCATCATTGATCCAACTCCAGCCGAGTGCGCCAGGGCTTGTCGGCATGCTTTCTCTCAGTGAAATACCATGCCTTCGATATGGAAGCCGCCATCAACATAAACCACCTCGCCAGTGAAAGCAGTCGTATAGTCGCTGGCGAGGAGGAGTGCGGCCCGGCCGATTTCGCAGGAGGTAATCAGCCGCCGGAGTGGCGCCTTGCGAGCGGCTTCGTTCAGAATCTCGTCAAAATGCTCGATCCCGGATGCCGCCCGCGTTTCGACAGCGCCGGCCGAAATGGCATTGACGCGGATATTCTTTGGCCCGAGTTCGTGAGCAAGGTAGCGCACTGAGGCCTCTAGGGTGGCCTTGACAGGTCCCATGACATTGTAATGATCGATGACCTTCTCGGCGCCATAATAACTCAAAGTCATCACGCTGCCGCCTTTTTCCATTAGCGCCTCGGCAAGTTTCGCCATGCGGATGAAGGAATGGCAGGAGACCAGCATCAATTCCGAAAAACCCTCGGCGGAGCAATCGACGAGACGTCCGTGGAGATCGTCCTTACGTGCCCAGGCGATTGAATGGAAGAGAAAATTAAGCCGTCCCCACTGTGCCTTAATCGCCTCGAATATAGCTTCGAGCTGACCCGGCGCTATGACGTCGCAAGGTAAGAAAAGCTCCACCCCTGCCTCTCGGGCGAGCGGCTCGACGTAAGGCTTCGCCTTGTCATTCAAATAGGTAATCGCGAGTTCGCCGCCGGCATGCCGGAAGTGCTGCGCCGCGGCCCAAGCGAGGCTGTGCTTGTTGGCGATTTCTGCTGCAGTCAGCCCCAGGGCGACATCGTCATTGATCTGTGACGAGATTTAACTCACGGTCCGATCACTGATCCATGCAATAAAAGGGACGACGCTGGCACCAAGCCGAGCCAGGCAGCAAAATGCCGCCCGCTTTTAAACTTCCCGATGTCGGCTCCCTCTCAGTCGCCGCCGCTAAAAATCCCGGACACTGTGCCGAAATACACCCGGGATCCTGCCCCGCTGGCGACCCCTGGCGTTGGCCACGGACCCCTGCCTAAGCTGGCGGGACAATTGTCTAGAAAGGACTGGACTTCTGCTTGGAACAGAGCGTCATTGGTCCCACTTCGGGTAGCGCCAAGGGCTTCCCCGGGATCCCGCCCCGCCGGCTTCATCGCTCGTGCGGGGCTTCGGTGGTGGCGGCGCACAGCGTCGCTCCATCCAAGCAAGGGATCCCAACCATGTCACTCAGGAAACCATCATCGAACAAGACGCGCCAAACGGACTCAAAGCAGGCTCAGGTGCTTGCGATGCTCCACAGCAAAAAGGGCGCGACCATTGCCACCATGATGCAGGCAACCGGCTGGCAGCCTCACTCGGTCCGTGGCTTTTTGACAGCGGTGGTGCGCAAAAAGCTCGGCCTGACGCTCGTCTCCGAGAAGACCGGCGAAGAGCGCGTTTACCGTATCGTCGCAAACGATGTCGCGTTGAGGCGCAAAGGCACACCGGGTCGCAAGGTCGCGTGACCGGCATGCCTCGCCCCACGTTTGATCGCGAGGCAATCGAAGCCGAGATCGACCGCGTGCGGTCGCTCGGCCTCGACGCGCTTCGCACCCTGTGGCGCACGACATTCCGGTCGCCGCCGCCAGCCTTCGGCAAGGACATCCTGGCGCGGTTCCTCTGCTGGCACATTCAGGAGCAGGCTTTCGGCGGGCTGGATTCTGAGACCGAAAAGCATCTCGGCGGACTCGCGCGGGGCGATCGGTCACGAGCGGATCGCCCTCGGCGCCTCAAGCCCGGCACCGTGCTCCTGCGCGAATACCAGGGGGAGCGTCACACCGTCATCGTCGTTGCGAATGGCTACGTCTGGCGTGAGGCGACCTATGCCAGCCTCTCCACCGTCGCGCGGGCCATCACCGGCACGGCCTGGAACGGTCCCCGCTTTTTTGGCCTCCGGAGCGGCAGCGAATTTGCGATTGCGACAGCCGTGGCCGATGCGTCATCGGGACTGCCCAACGGGCAACTTGCGGGGCAAGCAGGAATCAAGCCACGTCAGGCCGTCGCCGCGCGACGTCGGGGCGGCAAATCCGCTGCTGCGGTATCTCCCCCTTCAGGGCGGGGAGCGCGGACCATGAATCCGGCCGTTCCAATACCCCAGCGCTGCGCGATCTATGCCCGCAAATCTACTTCCGCCTGGTCTCCCCTTGGTGTTGGCGAGTGCAGACCATGAAACCTGTCGTTCCCAAACCCCAACGCTGCGCGATCTACACCCGCAAATCGACCGAGCACAATCTCGACCTCGAATTCAACTCGCTCGACGCCCAGCGGGAAGCCTGCGAGGCCTACATCAAGAGCCAGGCGCATGAGGGTTGGCGCCTCGTTCCGGACCGCTACGACGACGGCGGCCTTTCGGGAGCCTCCCTCGACCGCCCTGCCCTGCAAAACCTCCTGGCCGACGTCAGGGGCGGCAAAATTACCATTGTGGTGGTCTATAAAGTCGATCGCCTCACCCGCTCGCTCGCCGACTTCGCCAAGCTGGTCGAGTTGTTCGATGAATACGGGGTGTCCTTCGTGTCGATCACCCAGGCGTTCAACACGACCTCCAGCATGGGCCGGCTTACCCTCAACGTGCTGCTCTCCTTTGCCCAATTCGAGCGCGAGGTGATCGGCGAGCGGGTGCGCGACAAGATCGCGGCCTCCAAGCGCAAGGGCCTCTGGGTTGGTGGGCCCGTTCCGCTCGGCTATCGCTGCATCGACAAGAAGCTCGAAATCGTGCCCGAAGAAGCGGAGGCGGTCCGCACTATCTTCGAGCGCTATCTGCAGCTCGGCTCGATGGGGGCTTTGCTCACGGAACTCGACCGGCGGGCCATCAGGACCAAGATCAACCGCCGCCGCGATGGCCAAAAGAGCGGCGGCATCCGCTTCGGCGTGGGGTCGCTCGCTCATCTCCTCAAGAACGCAATGCGACCTCCGTTGGCGGAACGCTTACCGGACGCGGCGCGGATCCGATCATCGTCGACGATCCCCTGAACGCCAATGAGGTCAATTCGGAGGTGGCCAGGAAGCGCGTGATCGACTGGTATGGCGGCGCACTCGTCTCGCGCCTCAATGACAAACAGACGGGCTCCATCATTGCGGTCATGCAGCGCTTGCACGAGGATGATCTCGCCGGCCACCTCCTGCGACAAGGCGGTTGGAACTCATCTGAACATGCCAGCGATCGCGTTGGAGGAGGAGACCATTGAGCTCGGGCACGGCAGAACGCATTTGCGCCGGAGTGGTGATATTCTCCATCCGGAGCGCGAGAGCCGAGAAGCCCTGGAGGCGATCAACGCAGAAGTGGGAAGCCTGCTTTTCTCCGCCCAATATCAGCAACAGCCGGTGCCGGTCGAAGGCAATCTTATCCGGCGGTGTGCTGGGATGTCGCCATGACGACCAGCGGTCGCAACGACTATTCGGCATGCTCGACCTGGCTTGTCCATAAGAACGATGCGTACCTCGTTCATGTCTATCGGGGTCGCCTCGAATATCCGGACCTGCGCCGCAAGGTCATTGGTTTGGCGGCCGAGCATCGCGCGACCACGGTCCTGATTGAGGATGCGGGTCCGGGCATGAACCTTTTGCAGGATCTCAGGGCCACTATGCCCGGCGGAATGACGCGTCCGATCGGCGTCAAGCCGGAGGGAAGCAAAGTGGACCGCATGGCGGCGCAGTCAGCGAAGATTGAGGCCGGACACGTCTATCTGCCAAAGAGCGCGTCATGGCTGGGCGAGTTCCTCACGGAGCTACTGTCGTTTCCAAACGGTCGTCATGATGATCAAGTCGATAGCGTTTCACAGTTCCTCCTCTGGTTGCAGAACGACGCGCTGAATCAGATCAGCTTTCATGTGCCGTTCGTCGTTTCCAGGCCGAGGGAATTACCTCCTTAGGGTTCCCTTACGCAAAGGTACGCAAAACGACATGAGCGCTGATAAGAATAGCAATGAAATCAAGTTGTTAATGCAATTCCAGAGGTCCCATTTGGTGGTGTGATTTTAAGATCGTATTTTGGGGGTGGAATTTCGACCAAATCTTTGAACTTTCCGTCAAAGAAGTCCCATTCGACCAGCGATGTTCATCTGGGCCTTTGGATCTCAGCCATCCCCTCATTCCGAATTGATCGAGCGGGATTCCGAGGTGCTCCACGCTGCCTTTTGTGGATTGCTATCCGCGCGTGGCATGGATTGCTTGCCCCGAGGCGACAAATCGGGAGTCTCTGCTCATGCAATATGATTCGCTGGGCGAGACGATGAGACAGAAGCAGACCCTTTGCTTTCGAGAAGTCTACCACTTTCTTGAGGCGCTGTTTGATGATGACCTGCATGCCGGGCGGATCCTGTCATTGGCCAATGCGACCCTCGGTGTCATCAAGAGCGCTTCCCTGGCGGTCAATACGATCGGCCAGGGCCTAGCCCTGGCGCGGGGGCTTTTGACCAAGCATGCGATCAAGCAAGTGGACCGGCTACTGTCCAACGAGGGAATCGATGTCGATGCCGCGCTGAGCCGCTGGATTCCCTATGTGGTGGGATCGCGCACCAGCATCAATGTGGCCATGGATTGGACCGATTTCGATGCCGATGGCCAGGCCACCATTATGCTCTCGCTGCTGACCCAGCACGGGCGAGCGACACCGCTTCTGTGGCTGACGGTCGATAAATCCACCCTCAAGAACCGGCGCAACGAATATGAATATCAGGCGCTTGTCCGCTTGGCCGATGCCCTCCCGGCGGACATCAAGGTGTGCATCGTTGCCGATCGTGGGTTCGGTGATCAAAAGCTCTACCGGATGCTGACCGAGGAGTTGAAATTCGACTACGTCATCCGCTTCCGGGGCAACATCACGGTGACCGGCGCGGCCGGCGAAACGCGCACCGCCGCCGCCTTTGTTGGACCCGGCGGGCGGGCGCGCCTCCTGCGCGGCGCCATGGTGACGGCCGATCGCTATCAGGTGGGAACCGTGTTGTGCGTGCAAGACAGGAAGATGAAACAGGCTTGGTGTTTGGCTGCCAGCAGCACCAGCGCGACTTCGCGGGCTTTGATGAGCCTGTATGGCAAGCGCTGGGGCATCGAATGCGGGCTGCGCGACACCAAGGACCCGCGTTTCGGCATGGGCCATGGGATCGATCCACGTCAGCACGCCGGAGCGGCGCGACAGGCTATGGCTGCTGAACGCATTTGCAATCGCACTGCTGACCTTACTCGGGGCGGCCGGTGAAGTGCTCGGCTATGATCGATATCTCAAGTCAAACACAGCCAAGCGCCGCACCCACTCGCTGTTCCGCCAAGGCTGCATGCTCTACGAATTGATCCCTACAATGCCAGAGGTCCGATTACAGCCATTGATCGAGCGGTTCGCTGAAATGCTCGCCGAAATCCCGGCCTTCGCAGATACTTTCGGGGCCATTTGAAAATGAGGGGAGTCATGAGCCTTTGGATGGCTGCCAGAGGTTGGCTGAAGGGCCGTCGCAACTGACATGACGGCGCAACCCGGCGCAGACCCGAAATTTTGCGCGGGTCTATGTCTATGTCGCATTACGTACCTTTGCGTAAAAGGACCCAAATGCTCGAACCCGTACGTAATATTTCGCATATTCCAGTGAACCCAATAGCGGTCGAGTCCGTCGCGCAGAAAATTGAAAAAGCGCGCTAGCATCTCCTTCACGCAGAGCGTCTATGAATAGCGGAGGCAAAGTGTACCACTGAACCGGCTGTGTGCTGCCGCTTTGAAGGCGGCGCAAAAGTGTACCGGTCCTGCTAGGCCGTCTCGATGTCGTCGATCGGCATGGAGGGGCTGGAAGGATGTTCACAGTGGAACTTTATGCCAAGGTCAGACGTGCGGTGATGATTGAGGGGCTGAGCCGCAGGGAAGCGGCGAAGCGGTTTGGCCTTCACCGGAATACGATCACGAAGATGCTGAGTTTTTCGGTTCCGCCTGGATATCGGCGACGGGAACGGCCGGCATCCAAGAAGCTGGGGCCTCATATGGCGTGGATCGACGCCATTCTTGAAGGCGACAGCCAGGTTCACAAGAAGCAGCGGCACACGGCGCGCCGGATTTTCGAGCGGTTGCGGGATGAACAAGGGTTTAGCGGCGGCTACACGATCGTGCGTTCCTCCTTGTCGCTCGTGCGCTACAAGAACAACGATTACTCGGCGTCGACGCGCTACGGCCCTCAAGAGGTTCTGGCGAAGGGATATGTCGACCGAGTTGAGATCGTCTGCCGGGGTGAGACGATCGCTGTGCATCCGCGCAGCTACGAGACGGCCGATTTCATTTACAATCCCCTGCATTATCTGGCGTTGCTCGAGCAAAAGACCAAGGCGCTCGATCAAGCGGCGCCTCTGGACGAATGGCGGCTTGCGGACTGCATTCATCGGCTGCGGCGGCTCATGGAAGCTCGGATGGGGAGCGCGGGGTGGCGCGAGTTCATCCAGGTGCTGCGGCTGATGGAGGATTTTCACCAGCACCAGGTGGAACAGGCCGTGAGCGAAGCGCTGCGGCTTGGCGCGATCAGCTTCGACGCGGTGAAGATGCTGCTGCTGGCGAGATTGGAGAACCGGCCGGCGCGGCTGGATCTGACGTTCTATCCTTATCTGCCGGTCGACAACCGATCCGCGCGCCCTATCTTGGCCTCATCACCGGCTCAGGCTCCGTTTCTCTGGCAGCGGGGGCACGGCATGAGTCTATCCCAAGAGACCGCAGCCCCGGCGATCGTCGCGCCCCAGGTGCTGCTGAGCAATCATCTCAAGGCCTTGAAGCTTCCCACATTCGCGCGCGAGTATGAGAAGGTCGCCATGGAATCGGCGCAGACCGGCCGATTACCCGCGCTATCTGCTGCGCCTGTGCGAACTGGAGCGCATCGATCGCGAGCGCCGCAACGTGGAGCGCCGGATTCGGCTGGCGCGCTTTCCGCAGACCAAGAGCTTCGATACGTTCGACTTCGCCGCCCAGCCGTCGCTGAACAAGGCGCTGGTTCTGGAACTGACACGCTGCGAGTGGATCGACAGGCGCCAGAACTGCCTTGCTCTTGGGCCATCCGGAACGGATATTGTCGGAAATTTCGTGTGAGGAGACGTCCTAATCGCCGTCGTCGATGGCCTGAAATCTCGTCAGCGCGGTCACGGACGCCGTCCTCGATGAGATCGCCGAATGGCAGAACCGGCCGCTGGAGCGGCTCTATGCGCTGGTGTTCTTCGACGCCATCCGGGTCAAGGTGCGCGACGAAGGCATGGTGCGCAACAAGGCCGTCTACGTCGCTCTCGGGGTTCGACCCGACGGAACCAAGGAAATCCTCGGCGGACCGCGATTTGGTCTCTTTCCTCGTCAACAGGTGTGAATAGGCTGGCATTGCAACACTCCCTAAGGTCTTGATCAACCAAGCCGATATCAAATCGGCGGGGTGTTGCACCTCGCGTCAGAACTCAGGCGTCTGCTGTTTCCTGCGTTGCATCGCAACGGCATGACTGTAAACCGCCGCCGAAACGGCAGCGAACGCTGTGCGAAGCTCCAAATCAGACAAATCCCGCACTTCAGTCAATGAAAACCATTTGGCCTGTATTCACCAGATTGCCACCAAAGCCATACCACAGGGACGACTACGTTTTCAGGGGGGGCAGGCCACTACGGCACCCCAAGATGTAATGCTCAATGTCGCTCTCCAAAAAATGAAACAAAAACAATAGGAAAAACATTTTAAGAGGGGAACTTAATCGATTGGCCTCATCCATTTGGATGGAGCCATACTCATTTTCTTCTAGGAATTTATCCAGCACCACTAATCTCGGAACATTGGTCAGTGTGATGCTCCATTTGACCGTGACGAGTAGTTCGAGCACTTTCACGCCACCCCGCTGCCGTCGCTTCCGGCCATTGTGGCCGTCTGCACCCGATGGGAGTCCAATCGTCACCACTTTATCGCTCACCCCTGGTTTCCAGCACGGGCAACAGGAATTTGACACCGTCGCCCAACTGCAACGGATAGCGGCCTGATCTTAGGGAATTTAGGAGGAAGTGAAAATGGCTAATATACCTTCACTTCCCGTGCTTAATCCAAAAGATTTTGGATGCCCATATTTTTTGGGGCGTGATTTTAATGCCATAACAGATCAAGAAATGCGGGGCGGACAGCAAAAAGTTGGCGATCGTTTTCTGCAAATTCAAAATAAGGGAAATTATGGTGTATGGGATGAGGTCATCGTGACGTCTTCTGAAATACAGAGGGAAACCTTGGGCGGGTAACAGTTTTGCCGCTATTGTTGATCTTGGTCACCCTGACAATACGGAGGGTCACCAGCCCGGGCGCGCCGATTCGGGCGAAGCTCTACAGGCATGGCGCGGCGATGAGAAATAAAGCCGAGGCATCGAGCCGCCGCTCAATGGTGCGCCGGATGGTTGGTCAAGGCAGGGATTGCGGCGATTTACACCAGTTCGAGTAGCCCGGCAGTATATCGCCTTTCGCGTCGGGCAGACCTTCCTGGAAAAATCTGTAGCGAGTAGCGTGCGTTCCGTCCGCGGCGGCCCGCCCATCCGCGCCCGAACCTCGGCCTGTATCGAGTTGAACACAGCGAAGTGATTGTCGATCATCGGACAATCGAAGCTCGCCTCCTTCCCTTGGATCCTATTGGCGAGATAATCGACGATCGCAGCGCCTTCCAATCCCAAATCGTTTTCCGACGAGCCGCGTCGGCGGGCTCGTCCCGGCCCTCGCGGGGCGATGAAATTGTGAAGGATTCCCGTCCTTATTGAAGAAAACGCGCTGTCCCAAATGAGAGAAGGTTTTGAAGGGAAAACGGCAAGGGAAAATTGCCGATAAAGAGGATGCTCTTAATGAGGCTGTCGTCGGTGGGCAATGTGGGAACAATATCGCCCTCGTGCTCGAAGCGCCAAAAGCCGCTCCCCGTCGCCGCGGTCGGACCGTCAACGGTCTGCCCCACCGTCTTCGCGGCGGCGAAATTGTAAACGATGCCCGACGCGTTCGGGCCGATCTCCTTCAGGTCGAGGCCTGCGAGAGTCGCCAAGGCCCCGCCTTTGCTGTGCCCAGTGATGTAGACGGTCTTGGGACGTCCGCCCGCCGAAGGGGCGACGAAAGACAAAAATTTGCTGCAGTTCGCCGCTGGCGCGTTACAGTCGGCACCGGACAAATGGTTCTTCAGATTTGTCCAAGATTTGTCGAAGCCGTTGTGACGGTTCCGGCCGTCGCAAGCGAGCAAGACCAAGTTGTTTCCCCAGTCGCTGAAGAAACTCGTCCAGCCGCCGCGAACATTTGCATTGAACAGTCTCGCGGTCTCTTCCGGCAAGCCGAGGCGGTTCGCCTCTTGCGGCGAAACCGGCGGGAGCAGCGTGCCGCGGAACGCCAGCACGACGCCCATCGGCGCATTGGCGAGCAGATAAGCGTCGAAGGCCCGTCCGTCGCCCGCAAAAAACGCTTCGATGTCATCTTCTTTTTGGACATCAAGGCCGGAGAGATGCGTCGGGTCGGCTTTGGCGGCTGCCTTCAGGCAGTCGAAGGCTCTCTTGCGGCCGTTATCCGGCGCGGGAGTGCCGGCGAAGCTGTCGCCGACGGTGTCGGCGCAGAAACACGCTGTCGTCAGCTGATAGGCGAGACCGAAATCCGGTTGATCGGCTTGTGCATGGGCGAACTGCGTGCAACCTAACGTCGCGGTGGTCGCCAGAGCGCAGAAAGCGAGCAACTTACGCATGAAAATCCTCCCTGTCACCCGAGAGACGGTATAAAGTCAGAACGGTAGCCACATGAGCCTAACCCATGCATGAGGTATTAGCGTGTACATTGTGCGCTGGCGTCAAGGTCAAACACACAGACCCTTCTGAGCCTCTCAATCATCCCCGCCGTCATGGGCTTTTCCCCGCTCAGGACCCGCCCGAGATATGGCCGAGAGACCCCCAGCACCTTTGCCAGTTTGTTTTGACTTCCCACCAGGACCAGAAAGTCTCGCAGCCTTTGAAGCCATCTCTCGTTTACCGCCGCGACCGGCTCAGTTTCCTGACGCAACTGTTCCGCCGCCCGGACCAAATGAAAAGCGACGATTTGTCCGATATCGGCACGCCTTTGCGCAGAATTCCGCAGGGTGTGGGCGGACACCCCAGCCCGGCCAAGCAAAGCCCGATCAGTGATCTTGCGTAGCTTTTTCGTCTCGGCAATGAATGCCGCCGAACTCGGCGTGATCCCTGGCGGCGAGCGGGTGTTGAGCGGACCAGCTTCCTCCCCGATGTACTCGCTTTCCTCGATTTGGTCGGCCTGGCGTTGTCACGTTATCGAATGAAGAACGCGATAGACCTGCGTCTCGCATATTTTCAGCGACCGCGAAGGCTCCACGCCACATGTTCATTGCCGACGCGCGAAAGGCTCGGCGTTCTTGCTGAGGCGAGATGGCGTTGGACGTTGAAAGTGTTGTAGGCTGCTGCATGCACTGAGAGAAATCTTTGCGCGGATCCCACGCTCTTGAACCCTTGCATCTTGCGTTCTCGTCGTCGGGTTGGCTGATACGAATTCTCGGCTCGATTGTTGCGCCATCGGCCGCGCTCATGGCGTTTTGCGATCCCAAGAGAGAACTGGCTGCAGCCCCGTAAGAACGCAGGTCATCTGTGACGAGCTTATCCGGCATAAAGCCATATTTCGGCATTGTCACATCGGCCAAGAATAGGCGATTTCCGAGCCGATTTGGCTTGGCGACGAGTGTCCTAAGGCATTGAAATATAGACATGCGGGCTGAGAGCGCCCCGCCCTATTGACAAGTAAAACCCACGAACGTGACAAAGCCTTCAAGAGCGTCGGCTCAGCACAGAGCTTTCTCTCCTTTCACGCAGCAGCCTTCAACGTTCAACGCCATCTCATTTCAGCAAGCACGCACCGAACTTTTCGAGCTTCGGCCATGCAGACGTGGCGCGAAGTCGTCGCCGCGGCCTGATTTCAGCTGCGGATTCCGATGAAGCCGTATTCAATTCTCAACAACGTGACAATGCCGCGCCAATTGTTGTAACTGACCTGTTTGCGACCTCGATGGTAGGTAGTGTGGCATCTGCGCTTGCTGCCGTTCGCTACGCAACTTTCGTAGCCCGAGATTGGCGGTTTACAGCCCAAACCTCCCGCTAATTGCTCGATAAAGGTCGTCGAGACCAGAACAGTCCCGATTGAACCATTGCGCGAGCCAGACATGATACGCTTTTGCGACGGCATCAGGGCTCACGCCGCGTCGCAAGACAGCTGCCGAATAGTGTCGCCGCTTTTATGCCGGACATCATTGCCTTCAAGACGCCATGCGACGACAACGGGTCGACAATTGACGCTGCATCGCCCGCAAGAAAATATCCTGGCCCGGCCGTATGATTTGCGATAGTCGAGCTGACGTCGATGCCACGTCGCTGTTGGATCGGCTGCAGACCGGCGAGCTCGTCTGGACGCCAGTTACTCGGAGCCTCACGCCTTGCAGCGGCAGA
Source organism: uncultured Alphaproteobacteria bacterium (assembly GCA_963784075.1). GTDB lineage: Bacteria > Pseudomonadota > Alphaproteobacteria > Rhizobiales > Beijerinckiaceae > Methylocapsa. The sequence continues at coordinate 133,745 of CAWAQW010000028.1, forward strand.
CGCACCCATTGATAGAGGTTCGGACGTATGCGCGCCATCCATGTCCATCCGTTGGCGTCGGACACAATCTTTCGGATTTGGATCGAGCTCTGGATTATTCCGTTGACATAGCCGAACCAGGCGACGCGTGGTGGGCCATGCTGTTCGATTGGCAAGCAGAACGCCCGCGCGAGCCAGCGGCGACGTCCAGTCGCATCGATGACGAATGCGCAGCGCCAAGTTCTCTCTGACGTCTCAACGCCAACGACCTGATTGCCGTCGACGATCGGGCGCAGTTCTCCGCAGGGTCGGACGATTAGAGAACCAGCTCGGCGCGCACCGTCCAACATGATCGCATCGAATTCTGGCCGCCACA
>CAWAQW010000029.1:0-106273 GCA_963784075.1 uncultured Alphaproteobacteria bacterium
TTTTCGGATTGACCCGATAGCGCTTGGAAAGCGTCCTCAGGCTCTCTTGACTATGTTGTATCGCTCGACGGATCGTCTCAGTCGTGGTGGCGCACCCATGTAAAACCTGTCCCATAGCGCATCCTTTGATTCTGGCGACGAGAATGCACCATCAAAACCCGGGATCAAACACCTGGCCCCGACCCTTGGCAAAGTGGATCGGTCGATCGCGAACAGGGCGTGTCTAAAGCAGAAAATCCGCGATTGCGGACAACACTCATCCAACTCGCCTGGCTATGCCTGAGTTCTGACGCGAGGTGCAACACCCCCCTGCCGATTTGATATCGGCTTGGTTGATCAAGACCTTAGGGAGTGTTGAATGCCAGCCTATTCACACCTGTTGGACGAGGAAAGAGACCAAATCGCGGTCATGAGGGCGGCCGGGCGCTCGATCTGCGCCATCGCCAGGGCGCTTCAACGAGCGAAATCCACCGTGTCGCGGGAACTGCGACGAAACGCCCTCTCGAGCGGGCGTTATTCGCCGCTTCACGCCGCCGGAGCCTATCAACTGCGCAGGCGGCGTGAAGCCATCCTCGAAAAAGATCAGAAATTGAGGACTTTCGTCTGCGATCGTCTTGCGGAAGGATGGACGCCGAACAGATTGCCGGATGGCTCAAGGCCGGCAACGAGCGCGGTCTGCGCGCCTTCAGGTGCGCGAGGCCATCTACGCCTTCATCTATCGCGCCGCCCGCAAGGGCGAATTCCTCTGGCGCTATCTGACCCGCCGTCACAAGCGCCGAAGGCCGCGCCGGGCGAGACCCTCGCGCGATACGATCAAAGACCGCGCCTCCATCCACGATCGACCGAAAGACATCGAAGCCCGCGCCGACATTGGCCATTGGGAAGGCGACCTCATCATCTGCAAGCGCACGCGGCCCATGCTCGTCCTCCACGAACGCAAATCCCGCGTGATGCTCGCCGCGGACTGACCGGAAAAACTGCCGCTAAGACCATATCCGTCATGCTCGCCGTGTTCGGCCGAATCCATCCCGCCCTACGCAAGTCCATCACTTTTGACAATGACACGGCTTTCGCCCAGCACACCCTGCTGCGGACCATGCGCGATATGGCGACCTGGTTCTGCGACGCCTACGCCTCCTGGCAGAAAGGCGGTGTCGAAAACGCCAATGGTCGATTACGACGCTGGCTGCCGCGTCACATCGACATCGATCGACTGTCCGACGAGGAAATTCAGGACATCGTCATAACCGCCAATCTCACGCCGAGAAAATGCTGGGCTTCAAGACGCCGTTCCAAGGGATTCTCAAAGAGCTTGGCAAAGACGTCCAAATTCGGGTTTCAGTAGGCCCGTTCACCTCGCCTCCAGAATCCACGATGGCTGCGCAATCAGCCGCAATCGGCGCTGGCTCTGTGGTTCAAGGACCAGTGAACCGCAATGGCGGCCGTCTCAAGAAGACGACTATCGTGGCGCTGGCGCGCAAACTGCTGGTGGCGCTGTGGAAATATGTAACTGCCGGCGTCGTCATCGAGGGCGCCATTGTGAAGAGTGCCTGAAAGGCGCTCCCGAAGAAGAGATTGAAGCAATCTACCGGGACCCGATCAGTCTCGGCGGATCCGGGTGGACGAACCGAACCAGTCCATTGCCTGAAAAGCCGTTATCAAGAATGGTCTCATCCTCCTGAGCCTCGACCGTCGCAAGCGGGATGTTGGTGCAGGCGCTTCGCGCGGCGACCGAATGTGAGGTTGATCTGGTACGGAAACGACCAGATCATGGAAACGGGACGAGCCTGAAGGAGAAGTTGATCAAGATCGGCGCGAAGATCGTCACCCACGGGCGCTATCACCTTCCAGATGGCGGAGGTCGCCATTCCCCGAACTTTGTTCGCCGCCGACATTCTGCGGCTGATCGCGGAACTGCGGCCACCAGCCGTTACATCCATAGTGTGAGGCATTCGATTTGTCACGCGTTCGACCCAATCGATGGAAGAGGCGTCTCGATGATGCCTACTGCGGCATTTTTCGGCTCACGGCGGGGCATCGGCACTTTCGGACACCCGTCCGCAAGGCTCGCTGGCGCTTCGGGCTTGTCAGAAACGCCCAGCTAGGGCAACATGAGGCTGAAATCGACGGCTATCTGGGAATGCTGGCTAATGGGTGCTGACGCTGGACACTTGATCAAAGGCGGCGGGCGGCGTACTGGCGTAATAATGGTTGTCCTTCAAGAGAAAATCCGGCGGTTGAATACTATCTCTGGGCGGCATATTCGCTGGAGATTGGGGACCGCCTCTGGCGTGGGCACGTATTGATTTTGAGGTTGTCGGTAACGTTGCGTGAGGGGCGTTTTTCGAACATTTTGTGATCGAGACCGGACCGAGGCGCCGCCGTGCCGCGCGGCGTCAATGCGATCGTGGTTGCGAGCGTAGAAGAAAATTCGCCACGCCATTGTTTGGGATCGCCGTAATGCGAGGACTATGATCAATGCGAAATATGTTGTCCGCCCTAAGTAACACCATGGCATCCCGGAGCAAGGAGGATTTTTCGCTGCGCAACGAAGGCGATAAGGCAAGAGATCGCGGCGACTGGAGCGAGGCGGCCAAATTTTACGCATCCCACCTCGAAGCAGTCCCCAATGATTTTGCCATATGGGTCCAACTCGGCCACAGTTTGAAAAATCGGGGCAATTCGCCCAAGCGTTGAACGCCTATAACTCGGCGATTGCATTAAATTCGCGCGATTATGATATACACCTTTGCCGTGGCCATCTCCTCAAATTGATGGGACGTAGGGACGGTGCGATAGAAGCGTACCGGACATCACTGGAGTGTCGCGTTGAAGGAAACGACGCTCTCAATGAATTGATTGCCATGGGAGCTACCGAGCATCTCTCCTCATTGGTCGACCCGTCAATTCTGCCAGGAAAGGTAAAATACATATACTTGGATATCGCCGACCTTATGGAGTATGTGAAGCACAATTTATCCTTGAGCGGGATTCAACGCGTCGCGGCTGGACTAATAAAGAATATTAATAAAGTGAACTCATCGAGGGAGGGCATCCTGGTCCTTCCCGTGATCTCCGATTTTAAGCATCTCCGTGTCTGTTCGGTTAGCGCTATTCTTGTGGCGGCGATGATAGACAGATTGAGAACTGAAGGGTGCAGCCGCGACACCTTAGACAAGGCAATTCGTGCGATTTATAATTCACGGAAACTCATCGAGCCGACTTCGGGTGACTGCTTTGTCATCGCTGGCGCTTTTTGGATTTATCCCCACTACGATTTAATCAAGAATTTGAGGCAACGTGGGGTAACTTTCTGTTTATTTATACACGATTTAATCCAAATTAACAATCCAGAATACGTAGAGAAAGGGGTAGGGCCCGTTTTCCGGCGAGCTCTTGTGGACTCGCTTGTACTTGCCAATTTCGTACTTACCAACTCTGAGTATGTCGCTCAAGATGTGCGAACTTTCATGCGGACGCGGCTCAACTTTGAGATTCCAGCGGTTGCCGTGCCGTTGGCTACAGAGCTGCAGCCGACTTCCTGTGCGGATGCGAAAATAGGCCCCGAGGTAGTCGAAATAGCGAAGTCTGAGTACGTCTTATGCGTATCGACCATCGAAATCCGCAAAAATCACATGTATATGATTAAGATTTGGGAAAGGTTAATTAAAGATTATGATGGAAAAATTCCAAATCTTGTGTTTGTAGGAAAGATAGGGTGGCAAGTTGATCAACTATTTTCGCACCTAGCCGCATCGGATTATCTCGGTGGTAGACTATATATTTTTAATAGTATTTCAGACGCCGCGCTCTCTCATCTTTATGAGAACTGTCTGTTCACGATGTTTCCGAGTTTTGCGGAGGGGTTTGGATTGCCCGTTGGCGAGAGTTTGGCTTATGGCAAGCCATGCCTAGTGTCCAATCGATCCTCAATGCCTGAAGTCGGTGGTAATTTAGCGCGATATTTTGACCCAGACGATGTCAGCCAGGGGTACCGCGTCGTTCGAGCTTTGCTAAGTGACAGAGAAGACCTCCGGCTTTGGACAGACATGGTAAGGCAAGAGCATAAACCGAAGAGCTGGGCAACCTTTGCGAGCGAGTTTGTTGACGTCGTTATCGCCTCCCATTCAACCGAAAATAGTGGATCGGTCAATTGCGTCCTAGAACCGAACGAAATTGTTGGTATCGGTAGCGATGAATCGTTGATACGGGATCGTAAAGGGAGGAAGTTGCTCACCGTTGCCGCGGCGCGTATCGTAGGGTGGCATCCGACGGAGCCCTGGGGTTGTTGGAGTTCTGCTCGTCGCTCTATGTTAAAGTTCTACACTCGGCTCGTGGGCGGCACCAAAGTTATCGTCTATTTGTCTTTGAAGCTCCCAGCAGGAACCCGAGACGCGACCTGCCGAATTACGATCGGTGGAATTGATACGATGATACTTGACCTGACAGAGACGCCGGCGTGGGTGCCAGCCAAAGGGCTAGTGGATCCCGATGGATCTCTTACAATATCCTTTTTGTCAGGAGGCGGGTTTAGTCATCCAGAGTCAAGGGACTTGTACGTTGGGATACGATCCCTTGGTTACTATGAAAAAGATAATTTAGCAGCTCGCGTGTCGCTACTCGAGGAAATTATCTTTGAGGACCTAAATCACCCGCAATTAAGTTTGTCACGATTTCGTCATTGAACTATTAGAGTTCCCCGTCAGCCAGCAAGCCATTCTCTGACGAGGCCTACTGTGGATGGCAAGGTGCCAACCGCGGCTATGTCCATTTTCAGATTCTAGTCGCATATCTAGACTATGGTTTTTCGATCGCCGATTATCTCGAGGCCGACGAGAGAGATAGGCACGATGGAAATGTATGTTTTGCTGCAGGTCTGTCTCTTTCGTCTACTCGACGAGCACAGTTTCCACCTTCCACCTCTGGCGCGAGCGTGGGGAAGATCTGACTTGCACACCTCGTACATGAAGGAATTGTCATGAGTTTGGAAGAAAAGATCCGGACCTATCCTTGGTTTCATTCAATCGATCTCGGCAATGGAATTATCACTCCCGGCTCTAAAAGTTTGGACCATATACGGCAGGAGGGGGATATTTTTTTTTCGCCGATTGACCTGCATAATAAATCCGTGCTTGACGTCGGCGCGTGGAATGGTGGGTATTCGGTCGAAGCCGCGCGCAGGGGTGCATCGCGAGTTGCCGGATTCGATCATTACACGTGGAATCATCCAGATTTTCGTGGACTGGAAACTTATGAGCTAGCAGCCAACGCTACTAACAATCATTTTGACCCGCATTTCCCAGATGAAGCATAAATCTGTAGGGGCCGGCGCGCAATTCAGCTATTATAATCAACATCTTATGGCAACGTCTCACGCATCTATTTTCGGGCGGACGCGGGCTTCGCGAATCCGGAAGTTTACGAGTACCTCGAAGCCGAGGGGATAAAGTATGCGATCCGGTTGCCGGCGAACCGTGTCCTGCAAGAGAGGATTGCATATCTGCTGACGCGGCCGGTCGGACGACCTCCGAACGAGATGCGGCGATCCCACGCGAATTTCACCTATCGGGCCGGAAGCTGGACGAAGCCCGCCGGGTGACCGCCAAGGTCGAGTGGCATCCGGGTGAACTCTATCCGCGTGTCGGCTTTATAGTCACCAACATGAGCCGCCCGGCCGAGCGCGTCGTTGCTTTCTACAACAAGCGCGGAACATGCGAGCAATGTTGGTGTGGACGGCCCCCGACGGCATCGATTGTGCCAGAATGAGGTCGTTGCAGAATCTCAGACAATGGAGACCGTCCGTGGAACAGGTTAGCCGAATTGGCATGGACACGTCGAAGCATTTTTCCCAATTCATGGAGTGAACGCCGCCGAGAAGGTGGTTTTGCGGAAGAAGTTACGCCGCAAGGATATGGTGGCGTTCTTCAAGGCGCTTGCGCCGACGGTGATCGGAATTGAAGCCTGCGGCGCAGCCCACTATTTGGCACGGCTTTTGGGGCCGTTCGGCCACGAGGTGAGGCTAATAGCGCCCCAGTTGGTCAAGCCGTATGTGAAGCGGGGCAAGAATGATGGCGCCGACGCCGAGGCGCTTTGCGAGGCGATGAGTCGGCCGACAATGCGTTTCGTGCCGGTAAAGACAACTGAGCAGCAGGCAGCCCTGATGATGGTCGGGTTGCGTGATCGGCTGATCCGCAATCGCACGCAGCTTTCGAATTCCATCCGTGGCTACGCGGCCGAGTTCGGTTTCACCGCCACTGTCAAAAAATAGTTCGTATCGCATTGTAGCGGGATTGAAACTCCGAATTCGACTTTCATCCGGTCTCGTCCATAATGGTCATATACCGCATAGATTCTTTTACGAACTGAGAAAGAGTTAACCATTTATATTCTCCACAGCATTTGAACTTATAGTCACCATATGCGCAATAATATTCCCCTATTTCTGTATATACAGGAAAACATCCGATGCTCGAGCGTATTCAAGCTGATGAGAGCGTGCCCGCCCTTGCTCGGGAGCTGTTCGCGGCCCAAGCTGCAGAATATGCGCGGTTGCAGGCGCAAATTGACGAAGTCGACGCCAAGCTCATGGCCTGGCATAAGGCCAACGAATGCAGCCGACGTCTCGCTAAGATCCCCAGCGTCGGTTGCCACCCAGCCTGACCCTGCCCGCCGTCGAATGGTCCTTCGGTGTCAAGCCTATCCAGGCCGCGAACTCTCGCCCCGATCGGAATAGCTCGGGCGCCGGGGTCTTCATCATCAGCAGAACTGCACCAATCGGAATTCGCTGGACTTCGTTTCCTACAAAGACCGCAAGGCTGTCGCGGCGGCGCTGAAGCAGATCTACCGGGCCAAGGACGCCGCCGCCGGGCAAGATGAACTGAACACCTTCGCCGAAGGCCCATGGGGCCGAAAATACCCGGCAATCGCCCAGTCCTGGCGACGCCATTGGAGCGAGGTCATCCCGTTCTTCGCTTTCCCCGACGAAGTGCGTCGGATCATCTATACGACAAACGCAATCGAGTTCATTGAACGCCAAATTGCGCCGAGCAGTTCGCGCCCGCGGCCATTTCCCCACCGACGAGAGCGCGCTGAAGCTCTTTTTCTCGTGTTGAACCTGGCGCAAAATCACTCGGGCTGGCGACGAGGCCTTGCGCAGCGTGTTGGTGGTTGGCGCCACCTCCATCATCCAACATGTTCGACGCGGTGGGCGTGGGTCGCCCTGGATCGTCGACCTCCTCAAACGCAAACCGCCGAAGTTGGCCGCCGTGGCGTTGGCCAACAAAATGGCCCGCATCTTCTCGTCGGTGGGGAAATGGCCGCGGGCGCGAACTGCTCGGCGCAATTTGGCGTTCAATGAACTCGATTGCGTTTGTCGTATAGATGATCCGACGCACTTCGTCGGGGAAAGCGAAGAACGGGATGACCTCGCTCCAATGGCGTCGCCAGGACTGGGCGATTGCCGGGTATTTTCGGCCCCATGGGCCTTCGGCGAAGGTGTTCAGTTCTTCTTGCCCGGCGGCGGCGTCCTTGGCCCGGTAGATCTGCTTCAGCGCCGCCGCGACAGCCTTGCGGTCTTTGTAGGAAACGAAGTCCAGCGAATTGCGGATCAGGTGAACGATGCAGGTCTGAACCTGGGTTTGCGGAAACACCGCGGTGATCGCCTCGGGAAAACCCTTCAGGCCATCGAGCGCGCTGAAGCTTCTTTTTCTCGTGTTGAACCTGGCGCAAAAAGAATGGAGAATGCCGCCGCGCGAATGGGCCATGGCGAAAGCGCAATTCGCGATCATATTCGAGGGCAGGTTCAAGTTGGCGTAACGAAACCGGCCTTTACACGGAAATCCTGACAGTCTCCTGGCCAACCTGTTGCGGCAGGTTTGAAGGATCGGGCGGCATCATCGAATGCTCCGCTTTCGGGCGCATCCGAATCCTCTCACGACCAGAATCGGAGAGAGGCCCATGTCAGCATCGACGTCAGTGCCGCTGTTAGTCAGCACGGAGATATGACCAGATCTGGTGTATGAGCGGGATTTCAGCATGGCCTGATCAGGCGGCCAACTTCTGATCGACGGGCGGTTGATTGTCTTTCACCGCTTCGCCGTTTTTAAACACTGCTCCCTGCAACAAGACCGCGATTTTATCGGCACCGTAGATTTTGTGCCAGCTTTTTTCTGCCTCCTCCATCAGCTTGAAGGCGAGCCCCAGGAACGTATCCCGCGAGACGCAGTTCCGGGTTCTCGTCGTTCGATGCCGCACCGTGGCGAAGGTGGACTCGATCGGGTTGGTGGTGCGGATATGCTGCCAATGCTCGGCGGGAAAGTCGTAGAATGCCAGCAGCGCATCCTCATCCTTCTTCAGTTTTTCAACGGCCTGCGGGTATTTGTCGCCATATCTGCTAACAAAGCGCTTGAAGGCTCGCTCAGCCATTTCAAGCGTCGGGGCCAGCCAGATCTCTTTCAGGTCCGCCTTGGCCTTGCCGTGCAGCGCCTTGGGTAGCGCATTCAGGACGTTGACCATCTTGTGCATCCAGCACCGCTGATGACGCGTTTTCGGATAGACCTCGTTCAAGGCCGCCCAAAACCCCATCGCCCCATCACCGATTGCCAGCAACGGCCCGGCCTTCAATCCACGCTCTTTCAAATCCAGCAGCAGATCGCGCCAAGACTCTTTGGATTCCCGGATCCCATCGCCAATCGCCACCCGCTCCTTGCTGCCGTCGGTCTTCACGCCAATGATAACCAGCAGGCACTGTTTGTCGGTTTCGTCCGCACGCAGGCCGGTATAGACACCATCAACCCACCAGTAAACGTACCGTTCGCCTGAAAGATCGCGCTTGTTCCAAGCCTTCCAGTCGTCAGCCCATTGCGTTTTCAACCGGCTCACCACGGCAGGCGACAGCCCCTTGGCTTCCTCGCCAACCAGCGCCCGCAGAGCCTCGCTCATGTCGCCGGTCGATATGCCCTTGAGGTACAGCCATGGCAATGCTGCCGAGATGCGCGGCGTTCGCCGCACATAGGGCGGTACCAGCTGCGAGTTAAATTTAATGCCACTGCCAGACCGATCCCGAACCTTCGGCACACGCACCGTCACCGGCCCGACGGCGGTCAGAATGTCGCGCTCCGGCTGGTAGCCATTGCGTACGACCACTTGCTGGCCACCGGTTGTTGTCACATGGGCATAGGACGATAGAAGGACCTGCATCTCGGCTTCAACGACCTGCTGGATAATCTGCCGTGCCCCCTGACGGATCAGTTCCTCCAGCGGCACCCTGCCTTCCTCAGAAAAGGTAAATGTTTCTGGACGGCTCAAGGCTTCCTTTGTAAACTTTCTCACGGTGGCGTTCTCCTAGCTGAGATTGATCTAGACAATCTTTTTTCAGCAGAAGTTCGCCGCCAACTCAACCCATTACCTCAAACCCGCCCGTACACCACTTTCGGCCATATCTCGTCAGCACGAGGGAACACCAAAGGTCGCGCGCTCGAGTCGGACAACCACAGCAGATCGAGCTGTTCGGCGACGAACTGTCAGCGGCGGATTAATTCTCTCCAGTTATGGCGTTTGAAAATTCCCCAGTTTTCCTGATGTCGAGCCTTCCAGGACGAGCCCTGGCAGGCCCGACGGGGACGAACTCGCCGATGCTACTCCCTTTGGCGGGAGGGAGCGGCGCGGTGATCAAACTCGGGGAACTCGTGATGATTTTGGATCTTCATCAACAAGGCTTGTCTGTTTCCGCCATTGCTCGCCAGCTCTGCGTCGATCGGAAAACCGTTCGTAGCGCTATCGCCAAGGGGCTTGAGCCGCCGAAATACAAAACACGGGCGCCGCAGCCTCGGATCACCAATTCATTCGAGGCTTATTTGAAGGAGCACTTGGCGGCCTATCCCGGCCTAACGGCAGTGCGTTTGTGGCGCGAGGTCAAGGAACGCGGCTACGCGGGCGGCTACAGCGTTCTCAGAGACTGCGTGCGCGACTTGCGGCCGCCGCGCTCGGCCGGATTCCAAGTGCGCTTCGAAACGCCGCCAGGCCAGCAAGCGCAAGTCGACTTCGCCCATTTCGAGGTGGAATTTGCCGACGAGCCCGGCATCAAGCGCATCGTTTGGCTGTTTTCCATGGTGCTCGGCTACTCGCGGCTTATCTGGGGCCGCTTCGTCGTTCACCAAGACCTGCAGAGCGTCCTGCGCTGTCATATCGCCGCTCTCAAGGCAATCGGCGGCGTGCCGCATGAGAATCCTCTATGATCGCATGAAGACCGCGGTCATTGGTGAGGATGCCGACGGCCTCGTCGTCTACAATCGCGCGCTTGTCGATCTCGCCCGGCACTATGGCTTCCAGCCACGCGCTTGCCGGCCTTACCGGCCGAAAACGAAAGGCAAAGTGGAGCGGCCGTTCCGTTACATTCGCGAGGACTTTTTCCTCGGCAACTCCTTTCGTAACCTCGACGATCTCAACGCCCAATTGCGGCATTGGCTCGACACGGTCGCCAATCCGCGCGTGCACGCGACCACGCAGCGCATCGTTAATGAGGCCTTCGCCGAAGAAAAGTCGGCCCTGAAGCCTTTGCCGCTCGCCCCTTATCGGTCGGTTCTCAAGCTCGAAAGGCGGGTATGAATAGCGGAGGCAAAGTGTACCACTGAACCGGCTGTGTGCTGCCGCTTTGAAGGCGGCGCAAAAGTGTACCGGTCCTGCTAGGCCGTCTCGATGTCGTCGATCGGCATGGAGGGGCTGGAAGGATGTTCACAGTGGAACTTTATGCCAAGGTCAGACGTGCGGTGATGATTGAGGGGCTGAGCCGCAGGGAAGCGGCGAAGCGGTTTGGCCTTCACCGGAATACGATCACGAAGATGCTGAGTTTTTCGGTTCCGCCTGGATATCGGCGACGGGAACGGCCGGCATCCAAGAAGCTGGGGCCTCATATGGCGTGGATCGACGCCATTCTTGAAGGCGACAGCCAGGTTCACAAGAAGCAGCGGCACACGGCGCGCCGGATTTTCGAGCGGTTGCGGGATGAACAAGGGTTTAGCGGCGGCTACACGATCGTGCGTGAATATGTTGGAGCGGCGAGACTGCGGGCGCGGGAGATGTTCGTTCCGCTGAGCCATCGTCCCGGTCACGCGCAGGCGGATTTTGGCGAGGCGGATGGGTACATCGGCGGGAAGAAGGTTCGCTTCCATTATTTTTGCATGGATCTGCCGCACTCGGATGGCTGCTTCGTCAAGGCGTATCCGGCTGAGACAGCGGAAGCCTTCTGCGAAGGCCATGTGGCGGGAGACTGTCAGGATTTCCGTGTAAAGGCCGGTTTCGTTACGCCAACTTGAACCTGCCCTCGAATATGATCGCGAATTGCGCTTTCGCCATGGCCCATTCGCGCGGCGGCATTCTCCATTCTTTTTGCGCCAGGTTCAACACGAGAAAAAGAAGCTTCAGCGCGCTCTCGTCGGTGGGGAAATGGCCGCGGGCACGAACTGCTCGGCGCAATTTGGCGTTCAATGACTCGATTGCGTTTGTCGTATAGATGATCCGACGCACTTCGTCGGGGAAAGCGAAGAACGGGATGACCTCGCTCCAATGGCGTCGCCAGGACTGGGCGATTGCCGGGTATTTTCGGCCCCATGGGCCTTCGGCGAAGGTGTTCAGTTCTTCTTGCCCGGCGGCGGCGTCCTTGGCCCGGTAGATCTGCTTCAGCGCCGCCGCGACAGCCTTGCGGTCTTTGTAGGAAACGAAGTCCAGCGAATTGCGGATCAGGTGAACGATGCAGGTCTGAACCTGGGTTTGCGGAAACACCGCGGTGATCGCCTCGGGAAAACCTTTCAGGCCATCGACGACGGCGATTAGGACGTCTTCGACGCCGCGGTTCTTCAGCTCGTTCATGACGCGCAGCCAGAATTTTGCGCCTTCGGTCTGCTCGATCCACAGGCCGAGGATTTCCTTGGTTCCGTCGGGTCGAACCCCGAGAGCGACGTAGACGGCCTTGTTGCGCACCATGCCTTCGTCGCGCACCTTGACCCGGATGGCGTCGAAGAACACCAGCGCATAGAGCCGCTCCAGCGGCCGGTTCTGCCATTCGGCGATCTCATCGAGGACGGCGTCCGTGACCGCGCTGACGAGATCGGCGGAGACGTCGACCCCATAGAGATCGCGCAAATGGCCCTGGATTTCTCGAGTGCTCATGCCGCGCGCATACATCGAGACGATCTTCTCGTCGAAACCGGGAAATCGCCGCTGATATTTGGCGATCAGTTGCGGGTCGAAGGTCGACAGCCGGTCGCGCGGAACCTCAAGCTCGATCTTGCCGGTCTCGGTGAGAACCGATTTTCGGCCATAGCCATTCCGGCTATTGGGGCGGCCGTCTTCCTCGCCGTTGTCGAGATGGCGATCGATCTCGGCGTTCAAGGCTCGTTCAGCAAACGCCTTCTTCAGCTCGTCGAGCAGCCCGTCCTTCGCAAAGGCTGTCTTCGGGTCGGCTCCCGCCAAAAGCTGATCAAGCAGCCCGTCGGAAATAGCTGGTTGCTTCCGTCTCGCCATACGATGTCTCCTTCTTTGCCATCGTTATGACCCTCACACGAAATTTCCGACAGACCTTGTGGCGGCGTTCGAGTTCTTCGGCGGCGTGCCGCAATCGATACTTTATGACAACACCAAACTGGCGGTGGCGAAGATTGTGAAGGGCGGAAAGCGGTTGCGCTCGAAGATGTTCGCGGAGCTACAGAGCCATTACCTGTTTGAAGACCGCTTTGGACGACCGGGAAAGGGCAATGACAAGGGCAAAGTGGAAGGCCTGGTCGGCTTTGTCCGGCGCAATTTCATGACGCCATTGCCGGTAGCCGAGGATTTTGATGCGTTCAACGCCCGGCTCCTCGATGCCTGCACCAAGCGCCGTCAGGCGATCTTACGCGGCCACACTGCGTCAATCGCCGAGCGGATGCAGGCGGACTTGGCGGCATTCATGACGTTGCCGCCGGCGCCCTATGACGCCTGTGACAAAGTCACCACTCGGGTCTCCTCCTTGTCGCTCGTGCGCTACAAGAACAACGATTACTCGGCGCCGACGCGCTACGGCCATCAAGAGGTTCTGGCGAAGGGATATGTCGACCGAGTTGAGATCGTCTGCCGGGGTGAGACGATCGCTGTGCATCCGCGCAGCTACGAGACGGCCGATTTCATTTACAATCCCCTGCATTATCTGGCGTTGCTCGAGCAAAAGACCAAGGCGCTCGATCAAGCGGCGCCTCTGGACGAATGGCGGCTTGCGGACTGCATTCATCGGCTGCGGCGGCTCATGGAAGCTCGGATGGGGAGAGCGGGGCGGCGCGAGTTCATCCAGGTGCTGCGGCTGATGGAGGATTTTCACCAGCACCAGGTGGAACAGGCCGTGAGCGAAGCGCTGCGGCTTGGCGCGATCAGCTTCGACGCGGTGAAGATGCTGCTGCTGGCGAGATTGGAGAACCGGCCGGCGCGGCTTGATCTGACGTTCTATCCTTATCTGCCGGTCGCGACCGTCGGGACAACCGATCCGCGCGCCTATCTTGGCCTCATCACCGGCTCAGGCTCCGTTTCTCTGGCAGCGGGGGCACAGGCATGACTCTATCCCAAGAGACCGCAGCCCCGGCGATCGTCGCGCCCCAGGTGCTGCTGAGCAATCATCTCAAGGCCTTGAAGCTTCCCACATTCGCGCGCGAGTATGAGAAGGTCGCCATGGAATCGGCGCAGGACCGAGCCGATTACCCGCGCTATCTGCTGCGCCTGTGCGAACTGGAGCGCATCGATCGCGAGCGCCGCAACGTGGAGCGCCGGATTCGGCTGGCGCGCTTTCCGCAGACCAAGAGCTTCGATACGTTCGACTTCGCCGCCCAGCCGTCGCTGAACAAGGCGCTGGTTCTGGAACTGACACGCTGCGAGTGGATCGACAGGCGCCAGAACTGCCTTGCTCTTGGGCCATCCGGAACCGGCAAAACACACACAGCCTTGGGGCTGGGCTTAGCCGCCTGTCAAAAGGGCTACAGCGTCGCCTACACGACCGCAGCCGCGCTCGTGCATGAGCTTGATGGAAGCGCGTGACGAGCGCCGCCTGCGTGCTCTACAAAAGCACCTCAGTACGGTCAAGCTGCTGATCGTCGACGAGTTGGGCTATGTGCCGTTTACGGCGGTCGGCTCCGAGCTGCTCTTCGAGGTGTTCAGTCAGCGCTATGAACGCGGCGCCACGCTGGTCACCAGCAACCTGCCATTCGATGAATGGACCTCCATATTCGGCTCGGAAAGGCTCACCGGCGCCTTGCTCGACCGGCTCACCCATCATGTCCACATCCTGGAGATGAATGGCGAAAGCTACCGGCTCGCTGCCAGCAAGAAGGCGCAACGGCGATCGGCTCAGGAGCGAAGCCAAAATCCGAAAATGCCAAACGAAGGAGACCTCGCCACCAAAATATGAAATCGGCATGGAAGCACGAAAATAAATCGGGGCTTCACAGCCCTTTTCTCGTAACCCAACTGGTACACTTTCACGCCGCCATTTGGCACAATTTGTCTCCGTCATTGACACCGCCGATCACCCCATTCGGAGTGCCGCCGACCGAACTTGAGAGAAAGGTTCCCGGAGAACCGATCGGAAAGAATGGATCAAATCCGGTGAATTGGTTATTGCCACTGCTCCATTGTCACGCCGGAGGTCGCGGGTTCAAACCCGGTCTATCTCCCCAGTCTTTTCAATGACTTATGCCGATATTCGACTGGAACCGAGCCGGCCCTTGAATGCTTTGCGGTCCCGCTGGGCCTTGCGCAACAGCAGGTCCGGCGGGGCCGGTGGCACCAACACCGGCAGGTGTTGCCCAATGCCGGGTAGCCAACCCGGGAAAAAGCCCTTTGAAAACAGCGAGCGCCTTTGCTGGGGTTTGCCAGCGTAATACCTTGATGTTACTTGGTTTCGCGAACCCTGCCGGGGTCGCCAATCATTGCAATTCATATCAATGAGTTGGCGTGAAAATGATTGCAAAAGAGGCCGTCGCCGCGCGCCAACGCCATGTCGGCCGGCGAGTCCTCTCGATCGAATCGGTGAGAACGGCCAAGCCGGCCGCGGGCGCGCTGTCGCGGCGGGTATCCGCTAAAGAGACACACAGCTAACCATGCGACAACGTTGCCGTGAATCCTGCGTGAAAAAAATTTGACACATGGCAGGAACAGGCGGATCATTCATAGGCTGCCGCAGTTGTTCACAAGAGCCAGTCGGGAGCAGAAGGCCTTTTTTCGTGAACCCATTGGTGCCACTGCAATGGAGAAGCGATGACTCCACCGGGACAATGTGATGGACCCCGACAGGCGCGGGGTCACGGTGGCGCGAAAGCCTAAAATGCCAGGTCGAAACGCCGCCGCCACCGGCAATTTGATAGCATCGCGGGCGAGCGCCGCGAAGGCCAAGCGTCCGTTAGCCCGCACAAAAACTGCGTAGATCACAGAACGCTTCGCGAAGCTGAAGCAGGGCCCCGCAGGTGCCTGAACGCACCGGGGCCCGTCGCGCATCTCCCCACAGTCGCGCATCGCCTCATGAGACCCGCGTCTCCCGTCCTTCGCTTGAGGTGCACGCCCTAAACATGCGATAGTCTCTCCCGCCGCCAGGGACCGGAGCCGGCGCAGGGTTTGTTTGCTGAGAGCGCCATGCAGGCGGCCCGATGGTGGCCGGCTCGCCCTTCGGGACCGTTTTGATCATCCCAATCAGGGGGCTCCTTGCAGCCGATCATTTCCGTATCCGATCTTACCAAGACCTATGCCTCCGGCCTCCAGGCTCTCAAAAAGATCAACCTGCACATCTGGCCCGGCGAGATATTCGCGCTGCTCGGGCCAAATGGCGCCGGCAAGACGACGCTCATCGGCATCATCTGCGGGATCGTCAATCCAAGCACGGGCGTCGTCAAGGCCGACGGCCATGACGTCATCCGCGACTACCGGGCGGCGCGTTCCAAAATCGGGTTTGTCCCGCAAGAATTGTCGACCAACTCCTTTGAGACGGTGTGGGCCACGGTGAGCTTCAGCCGCGGCCTCTTCGGCAAGCCCGCCAATCCGGCCTATATCGAGAAAGTGCTGCGAGATCTGTCTTTGTGGGACAGGAGGAACAGCAAGATCCTGACGCTCTCCGGCGGCATGAAGCGCCGCGTGATGATCGCCAAGGCCCTTTCCCATGAACCGCGGATCTTGTTCCTTGACGAGCCGACCGCGGGCGTCGACGTCGAGCTTCGGCGCGACATGTGGGAGATGGTGCGAGCGCTGCGCGCGACTGGTGTGACCATTATTCTGACGACTCACTACATCGAAGAGGCCGAAGAGATGGCCGACCGCATCGGGGTGATCAACAAGGGCGAAATCATCCTGGTGGAGGAGAAGGCGGTGCTTATGAATAAGCTCGGCAAAAAGCAGCTGACGCTGCATTTGCAGACGAGTCTCGACAAAATACCGGCGGAACTCGCCCCTTACCAACTGGATCTTTCGGCTGGTGGAAACGAACTCGTCTACACCTTCGACGCGCAACGCGATCACACGGGAATCGCCGCGTTGATGCGGCAACTGAACGAGCTTGGGATCGACTTCAAGGACCTCAAGACAAGGCAAAGTTCGCTGGAGGATATCTTCGTCAGTCTGGTGAGGTCACGGCCGTGAATGTTTTCGCCATCCGGGCGATCTATGTTTTTGAGATGAGGCGCACGTGGCGAACAGTGCTGCAAAGCGTCGTCTCGCCGGTCATCTCGACGTCGCTCTATTTCATCGTCTTCGGCGCGGCGATCGGCTCGCGCATTCCGGCGATCGATGGGATCCACTATGGGGCCTATATCGTGCCGGGATTGATCATGCTTTCGCTTCTGACGCAAAGCATTTCCAACGCCTCCTTCGGCATTTTTTTTCCAAGATTCTCAGGCACGATCTATGAGATCCTCTCGGCGCCGGTCTCCTATATCGAGATTGTCACCGGTTATGTGGGGGCGGCGGCCACCAAGTCGATCTTGCTGGGCGTGATCATTTTGGCCACGGCGCGGATGTTTGTGCCGTTCGAGATCCTGCACCCGTTTTGGATGCTCGCTTTCCTCATCCTGACGGCCGTCACCTTCAGTCTGTTCGGCTTCGTCATTGGAATCTGGGCCGACGGCTTCGAGAAGCTGCAACTCGTGCCCTTGCTGATCGTCACGCCACTGACGTTTCTCGGCGGCAGTTTCTATTCCATCAGCATGTTGCCGCCGCTGTGGCGGACGATCACTCTCGCCAACCCCGTCGTTTATCTCGTCAGCGGGTTTCGATGGAGCTTTTACGGCAGTTCTGATCTCAGCGTTGGCGTGAGCCTCGGCATGACCCTCGGCTTCCTCGTCCTTTGCCTGGGAATCGTGTGGTGGATTTTTAAGACAGGATACCGGCTCAAAGCCTGAACGCCGCGACCAAGTCCACGTCACGCACACCCCGGACCGGCCCCCGAAGAGCCCAAGACCCTTTCGCCATTGCCGCCGCAATGCTATGCGATCGCACTTTCTAATCAAGACGGCGAATGATGAGCGAGATTTGGCTGCGCACGGGCGAGGCGACGGTTTTGGCCGCGGAGGGGCAATTCACCGACGCCATGCCGGAGGTGATGATCGGCCATGTCAAGGGCCCCGTGGGTCACGCTTTTGCCGCCATGGCGGGACAGGCCGCAGGTCATCCACGCATGTTCGTGATCCGCGATCTCAATCAAATGGTGCGGCCGGCGGCGATGATGACCACCAAAATGACGGTGCGTTCCAATGACTATGTGGAATTGCTCGGCGGGGTCGTGCAAGCCGCGACCGGCGATGCGATCGTCGATTGCCTCAGCGAGGGCATTTTGCCGAGGGCGCAGGCAGACGAGCTCTGCATGATCATTATGATCTGGCTCGATCCACGCTGTGCGACGGACGCGAACCTCGATAAACGCGATCTCTACCGGACCAATTATGAAGCGACCAAACTCGCCATCTCCCGCGCCATGAAGGGCGAGCCGACGATCGATGACCTTATCAAGAACCGCAAGACCATCACCCATTACGCCATGGAAGGTGTCTTCGAGGAGTAAGCAATGGCGGTGAGCAGGGGGGTATGGCCATTCGCCTCCGCGATCGCCACACGCGTTTTGCTGGCCCGCTCTCGTCCCTCCTTACGTCCGCTCACCGGAGGGAACCGATGGCCGGCCTCCAGCTTGCTTTGGTATTTCACCCCTTGAGCGTGATCCGTTCAATTTAAATCGCCACGCCCGAAGAGTCTTTGGTGCCGCATGACCTGGCAAAGGAGTCGTCACCGACAAATTCAATGACGGATGCCTTCGACGAACAGGGCTGGACCCGGGTAAGAAGGACGCTGGCTCGATTGAGCGCGGCTTCGATAAATGCGGCAAAGACAGCGGGTCCGCCGCTGCTCTTTGGGCTGCGGCTTTGGGCGTCGGTCTGTCTCGCCCTCTACGTCGCGTTCTGGCTCGAACTCGACAATCCCTTTTCTGATTACGCGGTTCCGTCAGCTTGAGTTTCCGCTTAGAACAAATACGGAACATTATGATTTGTAAAGGCATTGCCGATGGCGCGCAACAAAGTTCAATTCCAGAAAGGCCTCAGCGAGGCCGAATTCGATGAATTATACAGGACCGAGGAACGGTGTCACGCAGAGTTGGCGCGCTTGCGCTGGCCCGAAGGCTTCGAATGTCCCGATTGTGGTGTCCAAGGCCATTGCGTGGTCAAGCGCGGCGCGCGCCTGCTATTCCAATGCAACGCCTGCCGCAAGCAGACCTCGGTGAAGGCGGGGACTATTTTCGCATCCAGCAAGCTGCCGCTGCGGCTCTGGTTCAAAGCCATGTATCTGGTGACCCAATCGAAGAAGGGAATCTCCAGCATCGAGTTGGGGCGTCGGCTCGGCGTCACGCAGACGACCGCCTGGACGATGAAACACAAGCTCGCTCAGGTCATGATCGAGCGAAACGGCGCCAAGCGTCTCAATGGCAACGTGCAAATGGACGACGCCTATATCGGTGGCGAGCGCTCCGGCAAACACGGGCGCGGTGCGGCGGGTAAAACCCCCTTCGTCGCCGCCGTTGCAACAACCGAGGACGGCAAGCCAGATCAGATCATTCTTCGCCGCGTCATCGGCTTCCGAAAGGTGGCGATTGGCAAACTCACGAGCACGGCGCTTACTGGCGGCGCCAACGTCATCACCGATGCGCTCGCGTGTTTCACCGCCGTCGCAACGGCTGGATGCACGCACACTCAAATTCAAACTGGCAGCGGCGCGCAGGCCGCCAAAAAGCCGGCCTTCAAATGGGTCAACACCGTCCTTGGAAACATCAAGTCGGCTTTGGTCGGAACCTACAGGGCCGTGCACTCAAAACACGTGCCGCGATATCTCGCCGAGTTCGAATATCGGTTCAACCGCAGATACCGCCTCGAAACAATGATACCGCGTCTCGCATACGTCGCTCTGAGGACCGCGCCTATGCCATATTCACTCCTAAAGCTGGCTGACGTTTATGCGTAATCAGGATCCCTTTTGGGTCGGCACCTCGGCGGCGATCGTCTGTCAGCCGCATCTTGGGGCTTCGTTGCGCAAGGGATGGTACCGCATGATCGGCACCTTGGTGGGTGCCGTTGTGATCGTGGTTCTGACCGCATGGTTCCCGCAGGCCCGCGCCCTGTTTCTCGTCGCTCTGGCGCTGTGGGGCGCCGCATGCGCTCTCGTCGCAACCCTTCTGCGCAATTTCGCGGCCTATGCGGCGGCGCTGGCCGGTACACGGCTGCGATCATCGCAGCCGACGAGCTCGGCGCGACGGGCGGCCTGAAAGCAGATGAAGCCTTCATACTTGCAGTCACCCGCGTTAGCGAGATCTGCATCGGTATTGTCGCCGCCGGAATCGTTCTCGCCGGAACCGATTTCGGGGGCGCCCGGCGCCGGCTCGCCGCGTTATTCGCGGCCCTCTCGGCCGAAATCACGGGCCGGTTTAGCGGCATGCTGGCGCTGGCTGGGCCGGATCTGCCAGAGACCCAACCCACTCGGCGCGAGCTCATCCGGCGGGTCATCGCGCTCGACCCGATCATCGACGAGGCGATCGGGAGAATCCTCCCAGCTCCGCTATCACTCGCCGGTGTTGCAGAAAGCTGTGGATGGCTTATTCGGCGCTCTCGCCGGCTGGCGCACGGTCGCGGTGCTGCTGGCGCGGCTGCCGGATGGCGAGGCTCCTCACGAGGCCGATGCTTGTCCTGCGACGCATTCCGCAGGAGCTGCGAGCGGCGGAACACGGCGTGCCGGCGGGCTGGATGGCCGACCCCGTCCGCCTGCGCAAGGCCTGTGAGGCGGCGGTGCGGCCGTTGACCACTCTGCCCGCCAGCACGCCATCGCTAAGGCTACTCGCCGACCACACGGCTCGGGTGCTCGACAGCATTTCGGATGCGCTCAACGGGCTCGCGCTGCTTGTTAGTGCTCCTGCTCGGTCTGTTCCGCGCCGCCGTGGCTTCCAGATCCGCGTGTCCGATTGGCTGCCATCGCTCGTCAATGCGGGGCGCGCGTTCGTCGTGATCGGCATCATTGAGCTTTTCTGGATCGTGACCGAATGGCCGAACGGGGCCTTGGCCATCACCTTCGCCATGATCACGATTTTCCTGTTTGCGCCGCGCGCCGACCAGGCCTACGCGGCCGCCAAGGGTTTCATGATCGGCAACGCCCTGGCAACCGTTTTCACGGCGGTCATCGCATTTGCGGTGCTGCCAGGGGTTGAGACCTTCGAGGGCTTCAGCCTCGTCATTGGTCTTTACCTCATACCTCATACCCACCGGGGCTCTCCTCGCCCAGCCAAGGCAGACCGCGATGTTTGCCGCCATGGTCATCAATTTCGTGCCGCTCATCGCCCCTGCCAACGAGATGAGCTATGACACCGTGCAATTTTATAACGGCGCGCTGGCCATTCTCGCAGGCAGCGGCGCCGCGGCCTTGTCGTTCCGCTTGCTGCCGCCTTTGTCACCCGCATTTCGGACCCGCCGGCTCCTGGCACTGACCTTGCACGATCTGCGCCGCCTCGCGCCGGGTCGCGTCCCATGGGTGGCCGCCGATTGGGAGAGTCACATCTACGGCCGGCTTGAGGCATTGCCGGACGCAGCCGAGCCAGTGCAGCGCGCACAGCTCCTGGCGGCCCTATCGGTGGGGAGCGAAATCATCCGGCTTCGCCGCCTCGCTTCATCGCTTGAACCGGGCCCGGACCTCGACGCGGCGCTCGAGGCCTTGGCGCGCGGAGACAGCGCGATCGCGACCACGCGGCTCGCAAGGCTCGACGACCGCCTCGCCTCGCGTCCCGACGGCGGTTCTGGCGCATCCCTTGCTCTCCGGGCGCGCGGGAGTATCCTTGTAATCACCGAGGCGCTCGTCGAGCATGCCTTTTACTTCGACGCAGGAGCGCGCGGGTGAGGTTCACCGAGATCGACATTTTCGGCGTCTACATTGCGCCCATGTCGTTGATGATGGTCGCGGCTTGGGTCGTCATGATCGCGCTCCGCCGTATTGCGAGCCGTTTCGGCTTGTTGCGTTATGTCTGGCATCCGGCTCTGTTTGTGTTTGCCGTTTATATGATTGTTCTTTCGTCGATTACGATGATCATCGCGCGGTAAGCTCGCTATGGCCGAGGCTGAAATCAAATCGAAAAGTGGCAAGATCGCAGCTGATCGCGAGGCCGTCTGGCTCCCCGAACCGCATACCCGCGGCAAGGAGAGGCCGCGCCTAAAAATCATTCCCGTCTTGATCACTCTGACGGCGGTCGCGCTTGCCGCGCTGCTCGGCAGGATGATGTGGGATGCCTATATGGGCGCACCCTGGACGCGCGATGGCACCGTGCGCGTCTATGTCGTCACCATGGCACCCGAGGTTGCCGGGCGAATCGTTGGGTTCCCGGTCGCCGACAATCAATATGTGCGCAAGGGCGACTTGTTGATGGTGATCGACCCGACGGACTACAGAATCGCCGTCAGTCGCGCCGAGGCGGCGGTGAGGCAGGCCGAGGCCAATGCGCGGAACGCAGAGATACAATCACAGCGCCGGCAGAAGCTGAACCAGCTGGCGGTCACGATTGAGGAGCAGCAGACCTATGCGACGACGGCGGTTGCCGCCCAAGCGCAATATCAGCAAGCCTTGGCAAACCTCGACCAGGCGCGGGTCAACCTCGAGCGCACTCAGGTCCGCTCGCCGGTCAATGGCTGGGTGACCCACCTGCTGGCGCAACTCGGCGACTATGCGAATGTCGGGCAGAATATAATCTCTCTCGTCGATGCCGACTCGTTTTGGGTCGACGGCTATTTTGAGGAGATCAATCTCGGTTCGATCCACGAAGGCGACCCTGCCGAGATCAAACTGATGGGCTATAGCCAGATCGTTCGTGGCCATGTCGGCAGCATCGCGCGCGCCATCAACGTCCCCAACGCGCAGTCGAACCCGCAGGGGCTTGCAACGGTCAATCCGATCTTCACCTGGGTGCGCCTTGCCCAGCGCATTCCGGTGCGCATCCACATCGATGAGGTGCCGCAGGGTGTGGTCCTTGCGGCCGGGATGACAGCCACCGTGCAGATCGATCCGCGACCCAGGCCGCACGCCAAGTGACGCCGGGAGATTTGCGTTGCTGGCTTTCACATCGGCGGTCCAAGCCAACGGTAAATCGATTGGCGATCCTCGCTCCCCAAGGGAGCGACGCGGCGAAGCTACAGCTTCGCGGAGGGCGTAAGGCTGGTGCAAGGCATGACCGCCACAGTGCAAGTGCATCCCAAAAGCTCGTCACGAGCACCAAACAAAGAGCGGTCGCCATCCTAAACACAGCGGCGAGCAACAGTTTTGCGTGGATGGGTTTCGAACGGTTCGCCCGCAGACCCGAACCGGCCGATCCACGATTCGCGGCCGGAATATTCGCCAAATCAGCGCATGGCCGAACACGGGTGTTAACCCTTCGCACAGTTTTCTGGCAACTGTTGCAAAAATATCCATCCATCTGATTTTAAATGAAATTTAAGTTTCGTATGGCCTCTCTTGAGCGCCCGGCGGAACGCGCCAGCCCCATTTTGGGCGCATTTGGAGGTGGAACTGTGGCCCGGCTTTACCATGGCTTTGAGGCTTCGGAAACCGGAGGCTACGAAATGCTTGGTCTGCCTGTCTGGAAATTGGCAAGGGCCCGCATTGCGGTCCGAGCCGCAAGCTTAGGGGACGCGAATGCGAGCGAAACGAAAGCCATCTGTTTCAGCGCCGCCCTTCGCTTATTTTTTTGGATTTCTTCCCGTTGCCCAAAGGCACGTGCGTTCGCAAATGCGTTTCGTTGTCGCGGGCCTGGCGGGCGGCGCGGTCCTTGGCATGGGGGGATGCGCGCAGCCGCCGGCGCAACGTCTCGCCTCCGGGCATTCGAAGGAATATTTTCCCTCTTCGGTCTATGGCGCCGCGAGCCCGCGTGTCGTCGCCGACGGGGAGCCGGTGCCGCGCGGCGGCGGGATGTACATGGTCGGCAAGCCTTATACAATCGCGGGGCAAACCTACTATCCCAGCGAAAAGCATTATGCCGCGATAGGGCTCGCGTCTTGGTATGGCGATGCGTTCCACGGCCGCCGCACCGCCAATGGCGAGGTGTATGACCGCAACTCGGTTTCCGCCGCGCATCCGACAATGCCTCTGCCAAGCTACGCGCGGGTCACCAATTTGCGCAACAATTACTCGATGATCGTGCGGGTCAATGATCGCGGTCCCTTTGCCGGCCATCGCATCATGGATGTCTCGCGCAAGACCGCCGAGGCGTTGGACTTTCGCCGGACGGGCACGACACGTGTCAAGGTCGAATATGTCGGCGCCGCGAGCCTCGACGGGTCGGATGATCAAAAGCTGCTTGCGACCTTGCGTTCCGATGGACCGGCTTCGATCGGCCGCGAGCCTAGCCTGCTTGCTGAAAACGCGCCGTCTCCCGCCGCTTCGGCCGACGCGCGGCAGCTCATGGCTTTGGCCGCGGCTGATGCCGCGGTCGAGCCCGATCCGGCTCCCGCCAGCCAAGCCACGGGCCCCCAGATTCCTTTGCCGCCAGCGCGGCCATTTGATCTCGGCAAGAGGCCAGGCGCGAGCGTGCCGGTCGCTTTGCGCTAAAAAGAGGGCCCGGCAACAATCGAATGGCCGTTCCTTCCCGCTCGCGGCGCGGCCGGCTCACGATACACGTTAAGCAATGAACCATGTCGCCGGGGCGAAAGCCGCTAGGCCATTGAACGCTTGCGCGCCGCAGCGTAAGATTAACCAACCGCGCAGACAAAGCATGGCCGGGAGAACCGGCCACGCCCAACCATGCCAGGTTCAATGTCGATTTTTGGGATTTCCGTTCCGGCGGCGCAGAGCCAGAACGAATGCCTTGCGTATGGGCGGGGCGTAATTGGGCGGGCGCAATGAAAACCACCGGCTTGCTGGCTTGCCTTTTCGATCGCCACGCGCCGGGTCTTGCTTCTTTGCTCATCTTGCCGGCTCTCGTCTTTTTTGGGCCGGCCGGGGGGGGCACCGCGGCTTTGGCGCAAGGGCAAGGGTTCCAGACCAGCGCTCCCCATGCGATTTTGATCAATTCGGCGTCCCGCAGCGTGCTCTTTGAAAAGGAGGCGGACGCGCTCGTCATTCCCGCATCGACGGCAAAGATCATGACCGCCGAAATCGTGTTTCACGAAATCGCCTTGGGCCATTTGAAACTCGACGATCAGTTTTTGGTCAGCGAGACGGCTTGGCGCTATGGCGGCGCGCCGGCCCGGGGATCCAGTATGTTCGCCGCCCCCAACAGCCAGATCAGGATCGAGGATTTGATTCGCGGCCTCGTGATTGTTTCTGGCAATGACGCGGCGATCGCGCTTGCCGAAGGGATCGCCGGATCGGAAGGCGCCTTTGCCACGCTCATGACGAAGCGGGCGCGCGAGCTCGGATTGGAGCATTCAACCTTTACCAACGCATGGGGCAGGGGCGACCCTGATCAAAGGGTGAGCCCGAGGGAAATGGCCGCTCTCGCCAATCACGTCATTCTGACCTATCCGGATTTGTACAAATATTTCGGCGAGAAAGAGTTCACCTGGAACAAGATCAAACAGTCGAACCGCAACCCTCTGCTGACCATGGACTTCGGCGCGGATGGGCTGAAAACCGGCAACATCGACGAAAGCGGCTATGGCCTTGTCGGCTCCGCTGTTCAAAACGGGCAGCGTCTCGTTCTGGCTCTTTACGGGGCGTCGTCGGCGAAGGAGCGCGCCGAGGAAGCGCGCAAGATTTTCCTTTGGGGCTTTCGTTCGTTTGACTCCAAAACCATTTTCCAGGCGGGCGAGACAGTTGGCAGCGCCAAGGTCTATGGCGGCACCTCGGCGAGTGTGCCTCTTGTCGCCAACGAAGAAGTCAAAATTCTCGTTCCCCGGAACGCCACCGAAAAACTCACCGGGCGGATCGTCTACACGGGCCCCCTGATCGCGCCGGTCGAGGCGGGAAAGGAGGTTGCGCGCCTCAGGGTATTGCGCGGAACGCAACAAATTCTCGACCTTCCCTTGAAGACCGCCGCTTCGGTCGAGCAAGGCACGCTCCCGCGCCGGGCCATGGACGCGGGGATCGAATATGCGACGGCGCTCTTTCGGAAATATGTCGTCAAGCGATGAGCGAATCGCGGGCACCGAACCGTGCCGCGAGAGAGCGGGGCGCCTTCATTACGCTTGAGGGGGGCGAGGGGGTTGGCAAATCGACTCAGGTCGGCCATCTCCTGCGCAACCTTCGGGAGGCGGGAATAGAGGCGATCGGCACCCGCGAGCCTGGCGGCTCGCCAGGGGCGGAAATTTTACGCAACGTGCTTCTCTCGGGCAGCGTGGCGCGGCTTGGTCCCGCCGCCGAGGCGATCCTCTTCACGGCGGCTCGGATCGATCATATCGACAAGACAATCAGACCTGCCCTCGCGGCCGGAACTTTCGTTGTCTGCGACCAATTCGCGGATTCGACAAGGGCCTATCAAGGGGCGAGCGGAGAGCTCGATCCGCGCTTCCTCAATGCGCTTGAACGGGTCGCTTTGAGCGGTGTGCGGCCCGACCTGACATTGATTCTCGACCTTCCGGCGGCGGAAGGGCTTGCCCGCGCCGCGGCCCGGCGCAGCGCCGCAGAAGCCGATCGATTCGAGCGCGAGGATTTGCAGTTTCACGAGCGTCTGCGCGCCGCTTTCCTTTCGATCGCCGCAGCGGAACCGGCGCGCTGCGCGATCATCGACGCGGCAGGCAGCGAGGAAGACGTCGCGCGAGCGATCTTCGACGCCGTATTGGAAAGGCTCATCGCGCCGGCGGCTGGCAAGCAGACACGCCATGGCTAGAGCGGCCCTGCCAAAAACCCAGGAAACCGGTCCGGAATCCGACCGTTTTGAAGAGACCCCGCACCCGCGCGACACTTACAATTTCTTCGGTCACGCGAAAGCGGAAGCGGACCTTCTTCGCTCCTATTTGGCCGGACATTTGCCGCAGGCCTTCATCATTGGCGGACCGCCCGGCACCGGCAAAGCCACGCTCGCCTGGCGTCTTGCCCGGTTTCTTTTGGCAAATCCCGATCCGGCCACGGCCGCGCGCGAGGCGAAGGCGGATCTTTTTGTGCCTCCGGCGCATCCTGTGTCCCATCAAATCAGCGCGATGGCGCATCCAGATCTCGTTCTCCTGCGGCGCGAATGGAATCCGGAAATGAAAAAGCACTTTACGCAAATCCAGGTCGACGATGTCAGGCGTGCCATCCATATGTTCCAGCAGGCGGCGGGGCAGGGCGGTTACAGGGTGTGCATCCTCGATTGCGCCGAGGACCTCAATCCCAACAGCGCCAATGCTCTGTTGAAACTTATCGAGGAGCCGCCGCCGCGCTCGCTTTTTCTCATCCTCGCCCACCGGCCGGGGCGAATTCTGCCGACGCTGCGGTCACGCTGCCGAAAAATCTTGCTGAAGCCCCTCGCACCGGCGGACATCCGCGAGATTGTGGCCGGGCTCGGACCGCCTTGGTCGAGCGCCGGCGAAACAAGGCTTGCGGCCGCGATGGCCCGGGCGCAGGGCTCGGTCCATCATGTGTTGCGGCTCCTCGACGATCGTGGAATTGAGCTCGATGCCCTTCTTGACCGGCTGCTGAACGATTTGCCTCACATCGATTGGAACGAGGTCCATGTCTTGGCCGACCGGATCACGGCGCGGAACAACAGCCGGGATTACGAGACGGTGCTCGCCATGATCGAGGACTGGCTCGATGCAAAGGTGCGGCTCGGTGCGCAGACCTTGCCAGGCGCTGGCGCACGGCCGCTTGCACCCTACGCAGTTGTATGGGAAAAACTGGCCGAGGCGGCACGCGAGGCCGAAATCTTCAATCTCGACAAGCGGCCTCTTGTTCTGTCCCTTTTCAAGGATTTGGCGGCGGCGATCGAGGCGTCTTCTTCCTGAAACGGAACGAAGCGGAGGCCGTGATCCGGGGGCTTTGCGCGTAGCTTTGAGTTTGCAGATCCATGAGTGCCCGCTCCCCATTTTACATCACCACCGCGATCCCCTACGCCAATGGCGCGCCCCATATCGGCCATGCCTATGAGCGCATCGCCACCGATGCGATCGCCCGCTTCAAGAAGCTTGACGGCTTTGATGTCTTGTTCGTCACCGGCATGGACGAACACGGCCAGAAGATGCAGCGGACCGCGGCAAAGGAAGGTCTAACGCCACAACAACTCGCTGACCGCACGGCGGCGGAATTCGACGCGATGGGAGCCGCTTTGGGCGCCGGCGCGGACGATGTGGTGCGCACCACGCAGCCCCGCCACCATGCGGCCGCAAGTGAGCTATGGACGCGAATGGCGGCGGCGGGCGACATTTATCTTTCCAAATATCCGGGCTGGTATTCGGTCCGCGACGAGGCTTTTTTTGACGAGAGCGAGCTCAGCGAGGGGCCCGGCGGCAGCCGCCTCGCGCCGACCGGCGCGCCGGTCGAATGGGTCGAGGAGGAGAGCTATTATTTCAGGCTTTCGGCCTATCAAGACCGGCTCCTCAAGCTTTATCGCGACCATCCGGATTTCGTGACGCCGGAAAAATACAGAAATGAAATTATTGCCTTTGTCGAAAGGGGCTTAACCGATCTCTCGATCAGCCGTTCGACATTCGACTGGGGTATTCCCGTGCCGGGCGATCCACGCCATGTCATGTATGTCTGGGTCGATGCCTTGACGAATTATCTCACGGGAACCGGTTTTCCGGACCCTGCCGCGCCGCGAGCGCGATTTTGGCCCGCGAGCGTCCATATGATCGGCAAGGACATTACGCGATTTCATGCCATCTATTGGCCCGCGTTTCTGATGTCGGCCAAAGTGGCGCTGCCGCGCCAAATCGTCGTCCACGGTTTTTTGTTCAACCGCGGCGAGAAAATGTCGAAGTCGGTCGGCAATGTCATCGATCCCATCGCGCTCGCCAAACATTATGGCGCCGATCAGTTGCGCTATTTTTTGTTGCGCGAAGTGCCGTTTGGCCAGGATGGCGCTTATTCGCATGATGCGATTGTCAATCGGATCAATGCCGATCTTGCCAATGATCTTGGCAATCTCGCGCAGCGCTCCTTGTCGATGCTGGCCAAGAATTGTGCAGGAATCTTACCGGCGCCGGGCGTGTTGAGCGATGCCGACGAGCTTCTGCTCGCTCAGGCCACAGCGCTGCCCGCCAAAGCCCGTGCTTTGATGCAGGACTATGCCTTGCATATGATCTTGACCGACATTTGGAGGGTGGTGAGCGATGCAAACCGCTATTTCGCGAGTGAAGAACCTTGGGTCAAGCGCAAGAGCGATCTGGCGCGGATGCAAACCATCCTTTATGTGACCGCCGAAGTCTTGCGGATTGTCGCGATCATGGCACAACCTTTTATGCCAGCTTCGATGGAAAAGCTGCTCAACCTTTTGAACGTACCCGCGAGCGGGCGGACATTCGCGCACGCCGAGATTGCCCAAGGTCTTGCCGCAGGAGCGCCTTTGCCGGCCCCTCTGCCGATTTTCCCGCGCTACATCGAAGCGGAGCTAGAACCTCCCAAAGAGGCCCATCGTGCTGATTGACAGTCATTGCCATCTCGATTTCGCGGATTTCGCCCCTGAACGCGATAGGGTCGTCGAACGCGCCCGCGCCGCAGGGCTGCGGCGGATGATCACCATTTCGACACGCACGGACGCTTTTGCCGCGATCAGCGAGATTGCCGACACCTATGAGGATGTCTTTTGCACGGTCGGGACGCATCCGCATCAAGCCCATGAAGAGGCCGAAGTCACCGAAGATCGCCTCGTTGCGTTGGCGCGCCACCCGAAATGTGTCGGCATTGGTGAAGCCGGGCTCGATTACCATTACGACAAAGCACCGCGTGACATTGCCGCGCGGGTTTTCCGGACCCATATCGGAGCAGCGAGGACGAGCGGGCTTCCCATCGTCATTCATGCCCGCGACGCGGACGCCGATGTTGCCGCGATCCTCTCCGACGAAATGGAAAAGGGCACATTCAAGGGCCTTCTTCACTGCTTCACCGCATCGGCCAGTCTCGCCGAGGCGGCGCTCTCGCTCGGGCTTTTTATTTCGTTTTCCGGTGTCCTGACATTCAAGAATTCGCAAACCCTGCGGGAGATCGCCCGCACCGTGCCGATGGACCGGCTCTTGGTCGAGACCGACGCGCCCTTTTTGGCCCCTGTTCCTTATCGCGGCAAGCGCAACGAACCGGCCTTTGTCGCGGCCACCGCGAAAACACTGGCCGAGGTGAAGGGTGTTTCGCTCGAAACCATCGCCAAAGAGACGAGCGCCAATGCGCTGCGCCTGTTCAATAAAATGCCCCCTCCCGCCATGGACGCGGAGGCCGCGTGAGCCTCGCCTTCACCATTCTCGGCTGCGGGTCCTCCGGAGGGGTTCCGCGGGTCGGCCAAGGCTGGGGCGCCTGCGATCCGAACAATCCCAAGAACCGCCGCCGGCGCTGCTCGCTGCTTGTCGAGCGGACGGGCGAAAGCGGGGCGAAGACCCAAGTCCTCGTGGACATGTCACCCGATCTCCGCGAACAATTGTTGGGGGTCGGGATTGGCCGGCTCGACGCCATTGTGCTGACCCACGCACATGCGGACCATATTCATGGGATCGACGACATCCGGCCCTTGGTCATCATGGCGCGCCGGAAAATCGATCTTTATATGGACGCCGCCACCGCGGCCATCGTGCGGGGGAATTTCAGCTATATTTTTGAAACGCCGCCGGGCAGTCAATATCCGGCCTTGCTCAATGAACATCGAATTGTGAGAGGTCAATCCCTCACGCTCAACGGGCCTGGCGGACCCTTGGAGGCCATTCCCTTTCAGCTTGAACATGGTGAAATCGACGCGCTCGGTTTTCGCTTCGGCGACGTCGCTTATACGCCCGATCTCAACGCGATCCCCAAGCAGAGCCTCGCCTTTCTCGAAGGGCTGGATCTCTGGATCGTCGACGCCTTACGCTATACGCCGCATCCCAGTCATTTTTCCTTGCCCGAGACATTGGCTTGGATCGCGCGCCTGCAGCCCAAACGCGCGATCCTGACCAATCTTCACACCGATCTCGATTTCGAGCGCCTGCGGAGCGAACTGCCAGCCAATGTCGAACCGGCATTCGATGGCATGTCGCTGACATTTTAGAGCGTGATCCGTTCCGATTGAATCGGATCAGGCTCTAGAAGTCTTGATGACGCGTGATCTTTTCGAAAAACCGGTGTCCACTTTCGCGGATCATGCTCTAGCCATTCCGGCCGAAAGTTTCGTCGAACGCATAGCCCGCGCCCCGCACGGTGCGGATCGGATCCTTTTCGTTGCCGCTCGACAAGGATTTGCGCAGCCGTCCGACATGAACATCGACCGTGCGCTCGTCGATCTCGGCCGAAAGTCCCCAAACGCTGTCGAGGAGCTGGGCGCGCGAAAACACCCGGCCCGGCTTGCCCATCAAATGTTCGAGCAAGCGGAATTCTGTCGGCCCCATATGGATGTCGCGGCCGCCCCGCCGGACGCGCCAGTTTTGCCGGTCGAGGGCAAGATCGCCCGCCGACAACACGCCACTCGCCCGGTCGGGCCGGGCGCGCCGCAGCAGAGCGTGAACGCGGGCCATGAGCTCGGGAACCGAGAATGGTTTGATCACGTAATCATCGGCGCCAATCGCAAGACCGCGGACGCGTTCGCTTTCTTCGCCGCGCGCCGTCAGCATGATGACGGGCAGGCTCCGCGTCGTCTCGCGCGCCCGCATTCGCCGGCAGATTTCAAGCCCGGAGACGCCGGGCAGCATCCAATCAAGGATGACGAGGTCCGGGACGGTTTCGGTCAGCCGGACTTCGGCTTCGTCGCCTCGCTCGACCCTGTCCACGGTGAAACCTTCGGCCTCGAGATTATAAGAAAGAAGCATGCTCAAGGCGGCTTCGTCTTCGACCACGAGAATGCGCGCCGCCGGAAAGGCCGTCACCGGACGAGCAGGGGTCGGCGCAGAGCGGCTTTCATTCATGTCTTGCAGTTCTTTCCCCATGTTCAATCCACCGTCGTTGGTGCTTCAGATAGAGTGGTGCGGCCTTTCGGCCGGTCCATCGGCAAGGTTTCACCGGTCACGAGATAAACAACGGTCTCGGCGATGTTGGTCGCGTGGTCGCCAATTCTCTCGATGTTTTTCGAAACGAACAGAAGATGGGTGCAAAACGAAATGTTGCGCGGATCTTCCATCATGAACGTCAAAAGATCGCGGAACACCAAGTCCTCCAGCGAGTCGAGATCGGCGTCATGGATCCAAACCGCGCGCGCCCGCTCGGCATCGCGCTGGGCATAGGCGTCAAGCACATCCTTCAAAAGAATTGCCGCCAATTCATGCATCGACCGCAGGCCGATGGTGCACCGTGGAATTTGCATCTCCCCGGCGATCTTGATCGCCCGCTTCGCGATGTTCTTGGCAAGGTCGCCGATCCGCTCGAGATCGCCTGAAATGCGGATCGTGGCGATGATCTCGCGCAGATCCACCGCCATGGGCTGGCGGCGCGCGATCGTCAGGATCGCTTGTTCCTCGATGTCGCGCTGTAAGAGGTCAAGGCGCGGGTCGCTATCGACAGTCGCCTGTGCAAGCCGAATGTCGAAATCGACCAGCGCATCCATGGCATCGGACAGCATTTTTTCGGCGATGCCGCCCATTTCCGCGATTTTCCGGCCTAGGACTTCGAGTTCCTTGTCGTAAGCCTTGACGATATGATCGGACATGAAGCTTTTCCTTGCTGCCCGCCGCAATCAGCCGAAGCGGCCCGTAATATAATTTTGCGTCTGCTTCTTTTGG
Organism: uncultured Alphaproteobacteria bacterium; assembly: GCA_963784075.1. GTDB lineage: Bacteria > Pseudomonadota > Alphaproteobacteria > Rhizobiales > Beijerinckiaceae > Methylocapsa. The sequence continues at coordinate 32,310 of CAWAQW010000029.1, forward strand.
GGAGACGTAAAAATTTGGGCGGTCGTGCCAAATTCAATAAGCTCTCCAAGATACATGAAGGCGGTATGCTCCGAGACGCGCGCCGCCTGTTGCATGTTATGAGTGACGATTACGATTGTATAATTTTCTTTTAATTCATCAATCGTTTCCTCGATCTTCGCGGTCGAGATAGGGTCGAGCGCCGAGCACGGCTCGTCCAACAGAATCACTTCTGGCTTGAGTGCCACGGTGCGCGCAATACAAAGCCGCTGCTGCTGACCGCCCGAAAGCGAAAGGCCGGAGACGTGCAATTTGTCCTTGACCTCGCCCCAAAGAGCGGCGCGGGTCAAAGCGGCCTCGATCCGGTCATTCAGTTCGCTCTTTGGGAGCTTCTCAAAGAGCTTGACGCCGAAAGCGATGTTGTCGCGGATCGACATCGGAAAGGGTGTGGGCTTTTGAAACACCATGCCGACACGGGCGCGCAAGAGATTGAGGTCTTGCTCCGGGCACAAGATGTTCTCGCCATCGAGAAGCACTTCGCCGCTGGCCTTCTGATTGGGGTAGAGATCGTACATGCGGTTCAACACCCGTAGCAGGGTCGATTTTCCGCAGCCCGAGGGCCCGATGAAGGCTGTCACCGTGTTGGCATAAATGGGAAGGCTGACGCTATCCAAAGCGCGAGATGCGCCATAGTAGAAATCGAGGTTTCGAACGACGACCTTTTGCTTCAGAGGAGCGGGTTTGACCACGGCCTCTGGGGCAAGTTTCGCTTCGGCCTCTTGGCATGGTTCAAGTTCCCTGGCGATCCCGGCCGTTGCGGAATTCGGTCCGGCTTGGCTCTTTTCGAAATCCGGTTCGTTGCTCATTGTGTTCATTTGTCTCGCATCCCCGTTTGGAGCGCGCGCGCCGTAATGGACAGCGCAAGGACAGCCAGGGTAATGAGGAGCGCTCCCGTCCAGGCAAGCTGCTGCCATTCCTTGTAAGGACTGAGCGCGAACTGAAATATGACGACCGGCAGGCTTGCCATCGGCGCATTCAAAGTGTTGCTATAAAATTGATTGTTGAGAGCGGTGAAGAGGAGAGGGGCCGTTTCGCCGCTGATGCGGGCGACAGCCAGAAGCACGCCGGTGACAAGACCCGCGCGAGCGGCGCGATAGGCGACCTTGCCGATGACAACGGAGCGAGGAAGGCCCAGCGCCCGCGCGGCTTCCCGCAGCGGGTCAGGCACCAGAAGCAGCATGTCCTCGGTTGTGCGCACAACCACCGGAACCACAATGACGGCAAGCGCCAACGCCCCGGCGAGCCCGGAGAAGTGGCCCATTCTCACCACCAGGACCTCATAAATGAAAAGGCCGATCACGATCGAAGGCGCGCTAAGCAAAATGTCGTTGAGGAACCGTACGATCATCGTGAGGCTTGAATAGCGGCCATACTCGGCCATGTAGGTGCCCGCCAGCATGCCGAGCGGGGTGCCGATGGCCACACCCAAAAAGGTCATGATCAGACTGCCGGCAATGGCGTTCAACAGGCCGCCACTGGCGCCCGGCGGGGGCGTCATTTGAGTGAAGATGGCCGGGGAAAGGCCACGAAAACCTTCAAAAAACAGCGTGCCGAGAATAAGAGCCAGCCACCCAAGCCCAATCATCACGAACGCGTAACACAGACCGAGGTAGAATTTGGCGCGGCGGCGGCGCGAGTCGTAGATCGCCATGGCCTATCGCCCCTCCTGCATCTGCAGCCGCATCAGCATATATCGCGCGATCGCGAGAATGATAAAAGTAAGAACGAAGAGAATGAGGCCCAGTGCGATCAGCGATGAGGTGTAGAGATCGCCGACCGCTTCGGTGAACTCATTGGCGATTGTCGCCGAGATCGTCGTGCCCGGCGCCAGCAGCGAAGGCGCAATTCTATGCGCGTTGCCGATGACGAAAGTCACCGCCATGGTCTCTCCCAAGGCACGGCCAAGGCCCAGCATGACGCCGCCAAGAAGGCCGACGCGCGTGTAGGGAATAACAATGGAGCGGACCACTTCCCAGGTCGTGCAGCCAATGGCATAGGCAGATTCCTTCAAGACGGCGGGCACGGAATCAAAGACGTCGCGGGAGATCGACGTGACGATGGGAAGCACCATGATCGCGAGGATGATCCCAGCGGTCAGCACGCCAATGCCATAGGGCGGGCCGGCAAATAGCTTCGAGAGAACCGGCACATTGGCAAAGAGAGCGATGAGGCCCGGCTGGACATGTTCCTGCAGGAAAGGCGCGAAAACAAAAAGGCCCCAGATCCCATAAATGATCGAGGGTATCCCGGCCAGAAGCTCGATGGCGATGCCAATGGGCCGGCGCAGACGAAATGGGCAAAGTTCGGTCAGAAAGATTGCGATACCGAACGCCGATGGCACCGCGATCACCATGGCGATGAGCGATGTGACGATCGTGCCATAAACCGGCGCCATCGCGCCGAACTTCTCGGTGACGGGATTCCAAGCTTCGGTCCAAAGAAAGGTTAAACCGAACGCCTTGAAGGCCGGCATGGAACCCATGACCAACGAAGCGATCACACCGCCAAGGAGGAGCAATACGGCCCAAGCCGCAGCCAACGTCAGAAAGTGAAACGCTCTGTCGCGAAACTTGAAACCGGCGAGAACCTTACGAAACCGGCCCGCGGCGAGTTCCGATTGGGCATAGTCCATCGCCAAATTATTGGACAAGAGTCGCTCCCCGCAGGTTTCCTTGGGACTGCAGCGCGTCGTGCGGCAGCTCACTGAAGAGCTTAGCCCAGCGCCAACGCGTGGCCCGGCCATTCAAATTTGCGAACGGCCGGGGACGGCATGAGACGCAGAGGAGAAGGCAATCGCCTTCTTCCTGCGCGGTTCAGTTCACGAGCGGCTTACCATCGGCGCCCTTGATTTCCGCCGCCCAGCTCTTCTTGATCAGAGTGACGACCGCTTGCGGCAACGGCACATAATCGAGTTCCTCGGCCAGCTCGCCGCCCTTTTCATAGGCCCAGCTGAAGAACTTCAGGGCTTCCGCCGCAGCGGCGGGATCATCCGGCACCTTGTGAATGAGAATGAAGGTGGCGCCAGAAATCGGCCACGACTTGGCGCCGGGCTCATCCGTCAGAATCTGATAAAAACCCGGTGCATTGGCCCAATCGGCATTGGCGGCCGCCGCTTGGAAGCTCTCCGCATTTGGCGCCACCGGCTTGCCAGCCTTGTTGATGACATCGACATAGGTCATTTTGTTTTGCTTGACATAGGCATATTCGAGGTAGCCGATCGCGCCCTTGGTTTGCGTGACATTGTTGGCGACCCCTTCATTGCCTTTGGCGCCAAGGCCGACAGGCCATTCGACGGCCGTGCTGGCGCCAACCTTCGATTTCCAATCGTCACTGACCTTCGAGAGATAATTGGTCCAAATGAAGGTTGTTCCAGAGCCATCGGAACGGTGAACGACAACGATCGCTTGCGAGGGCAGTTTCGCCTTCGGGTTCAATTTCTTGATCGCGGGATCGTCCCAGCTCGTGATTTCGCCAAGGAAAATCTTGGCAAGCGCGGCCCCGTCGAGCACAAGTTCACCCGGCTTGATTCCGTCGAGGTTGACGACCGGCACGTCGCCGCCAATCACGGTCGGAAATTGGACGAGCCCGGAGGTGGCAAGATCGGCGGCTTCGAGCGGCATGTCGGTCGCGCCAAACGTGACCGTCTTGGCCTTGATCTGCTTGATGCCGCCACCCGAACCAATCGATTGGTAATTCAACCCATTGCCCGTTTCCTTTTTATAGGCGTCCGCCCATTTCGCATAGATCGGAAAGGGAAAGGTCGCGCCAGCGCCCGAAATATCGGCGGCACCGGCCGCCTGGCCGGCAAAAAGGCTTATGGCGGCAGCCGCGAAGGACGTTCGCAGGAACGAAAAAGTCATCTGATTGCCTTTCAATGGACAGATCGGCGGTCGGTTGCGCGGTTGGGCAAGAGATTGCTCCAAAGCCACTTTGCCGCTTTGACCGCTGCCTCTTAGGGAGCTCGGGACCGATTTTGCGCCCGGTCTCCCTATGCAAACTAATCAGCCCGCATAAGGCCAATATGAAAGATGCATGATACTTTGATGACAAGAGCGGGATTTAGTTCCCATGCAAAGGAAGACTGACGCTGAAGGTTGTCCCCACGCCCAATTGTGATTCAATGCAAAGCCGGCCGCGATGGCGCGCGACGATATGTTTTACGATCGCGAGACCCAGTCCGGTCCCGCCCTTGGCCCGGCTCTGGCCGGCATCGACCCGGTAGAATCGCTCGGTCAATCGCGGCAGATGTTCGGGCGCGATCCCGGGGCCGTGGTCGCGGACGCGCAAAACACAGTGGCGCGGCTCCGCCACAAGAGTGATCTCGACCTGCCGATTCATAGTTCTTGGATCGGAAGCGCCGTATTTAATGGCGTTTTCGACGAGATTTTCGGCGACCCGCAGCAACTCGTCGCGGTCGCCCGTGACCATGGCATGGGCGGGCACGTCGAGCTTGAGGGAGACCTCATTGTCGCTGGCTAAGGGCGCCAGCGTATCGGCAATGTGATGGACGATCGCGACCATATCCACCGGGGCCTGCGGCCGCAGATGCAAATTCTGTTCGATCCGCGACAGGGATAAAAGATCGTCGACGAGCCGCGCCATCCTTTGCGCCTGTTCGCGCATGATCGAGAGGAACTTGGCTCTTGCTTCACCATCGTCGCGCGCGGGCCCCTGGAGCGTCTCGATAAACCCGAGCAGAGAGGCGAGCGGCGTCCGCAATTCATGGCTGGCGTTGGCGACAAAATCGACGCGCATGCGTTCGACGCGGCGTGCTTCGCTCAAATCGCGCAATGTCAAAATTATCGTGGGCTCGAATTGCGGCCCTTCCATTCGCGTGGCGTTCAGTTCGAAAAACCGTTCGACAGGCACACGTTCGAGCCACGTCACACGTTCCGGAGCCCCCGAGGCACGCACGCGCTTGACGGCATCAAGGACGTCCGGCGCCCGCAGGCTGCGCGCCAGCAGATCGCTTGGCCGCAAGGCCGGAAACAAGTCCCGCGCGGCGGCATTGACCGCGATCACGCGGTCCGCGGCGCCGATGACGATCACCGCCTCCGGCAAGGCGTCGATAAGCCGGCTCACAATCAAATGGTCGCGATCCTGCGCGTCCTGTTCCATGACACACCATCGGAGAATGCGCGTTTGCGTTAGGCCATGAAGTGTGCGCTGATATCAAGTGTCATATAAACGTTATGCCGCGGCCGTCCCCCGCTGCCTTTCTGCTTCTATTGGGCCGTGCGCCTGCCATGCCGCAAAAGCTTTGAAAAACATTATATTATATACAATCATTAAGGTGATACTTTACGTTAAGATCATTGTTTTGGCCGCCAAGTCTCGCGGTACCAACGGCGAAGCGGGTTTATCTCGTCCTCCAAGACGGTTTCTTCCTCGCTCCGCCGCATGGCCTCGCGCAAGCTGTTCCAGCGGCGAAAACTCTCGTGGGCGCCGAGGACGGCAAGGGCGAAGAGGAACGGCACGAGATAATAGATGACGCGGAACAGCACCAGCGACGCTAGCAGGGCATCTTCCGAGGCTATGGGGACGGCTTTCAGCATCGCTGCCTCGAAAACGCCAATCCCGCCGGGCGCGTTGCTCGCAACTCCGAGAATGCAGGCGAAGACATAAGTCGCCGCGAAGGTGAAATAATCGAGGTGGTCATGGCTCGGAAGCAAAAAATAGAGGGCTCCCGCGGCCGCCGATTGATCAATGACGCCAAGGACCACTTGGCCGAGCGTCAAGCCAAGCCCTGGCAATTCCAGGCGGAAGCCCTTGACGTTGATATGCCGGCGGCGGATCGTCACCCAGATGAGATAGGTGAGGACACCGCCCAAAATAGAAAGGCCGATCAGGACATTGAACAGCGGATAGAAATGATTGATGGTGCTGATCGCGCCGGCATGAAAGGTGAGCCCCGCGCCGAGCACGAAAACATTGCCGAACCAATAGGTCACGCCGGCGATCACAGTGAGGCTCGCGACTTTGCTCGCCGTCAAGCCGACCTGGGAATAGATCCAGTAGCGAACCGTGCCCGCGGTAATCAAGGGAAAGCCAAGGGTGAAGGAAATGGCGTAGCTCGTGAACGAGGCGAGCGCCGTCGTCTTATAGGGAACGTGGGCGCGGAGCTGGCGCAGCGCGAGCCCGTCATAGCCCGTTAAGGCAAGGTACGACACGGCGGTCAAAAGCGCCGCCCCCGCGAATTGCTCGGCGCTGGTCGCCGTGATCGCCTGGCGCAAGGCGCTAAGGCTAACCGCTGAAACCGTGCGGGCAAGAATATAGATCGAAATCGCGGCAATCAGGAGGCTGAAAACAGCGGCAAAGATTTGCCCGAGCGAGCCATGGCGCAGCCGGCTAGAATGGTCCTGGCCCGATTTCGCACAATCCGGCGCGGAAATCAGCGTAATCAACCTAGCCTTGCCCGCAAATTCGCGCAAGCGCCTGCCGGATTTTTGCTCCTTATTCTGATGCACATACCTTTGATCCAAAGCCTAGTCCTTGCGTGTTTCCGCGTGCCGAAGGCACTTATTGTTCGTGATAGGCGTGCCTGCGGTCGCTCGTTAAAAGTCCCGGAAGGGTTATGCGGTGCGACCGCGATGGGAGCAAGACCCTTAACCAAATAGTTATCGCGTGATTGCCCGCAAATGTCCGATTGCAACCTGAAATTATGAGAAAATAAGAATTTTCGATCACATCACGCGCTAAAGTATGACAAAACCATGATGCCGGACTCTCCAAAAGCCGATTTATTGACGAAAGGGTGGCTTTGAGCTTGGTCAATAGGAAGGGCGGAATTAGATCCTCAAGAAATAGTGATCTTTTTTACGTTCAGACCTTCGAAGGAGAGGCTTCGATTTCAAAAGGGCCGAAAAGGACGCGCAGCGGCCTAGAGCATGTTCCGAAAAGTTGATCGACTTTTTCGATCAGAACATGCTCCAACTCTTTGAATCTTAGCCTAGTCCTCATCGATCAAATGAGTCCATTTGAACGGGACGCGCTCTAGGGCCGCCGCCGGGACGAGAGCCTTGCCCTGGCCACCGCGGCGCTTTACAAGGTTAAATATTCCTCCATTTTTGGGGTTTTTTCGCCGCGCGCGGCGGCCGTTTGGTGAAGATGTTTGGAAGCCTTTCGAAAGAAATTTATGGGCATGTCCGGCGCCACCGGCCGGCCAGCACCACGAACCACGATTGAGACGATGTCCTGCGCTGCTGGGTCAGACAAAGCTGCGGCCCGCCAACGTCTCGCCGAGGCGCTGCGGGCGAACCTCCGCCGCCGCAAGGCGCAGAAGAAAGACCGGGCAAACCCGCCAGTGGCCGACGCTGACGAAACGGCGCAAAGCAGGACAATTCAAAGCGAAACGGCGCAACAAAGCAAAACGGCGCAAAGCGATGCCCTCACAAGCGGCGTGCCGTCACCAGAAAATTCGACATGACCCATTTAAAAATCGACATGACCATTTCGGAATTTTTTGAAAAAGGGGGATTTGTTGGATCGAATTCGTATTGTCGGCGGCCAGAAACTTAATGGCGTCATAAGGATTTCCGGCGCCAAGAACGCGGCCCTGCCGCTGATGATTGCGTCGCTTCTCACAAGAGAAACTTTGACCCTGGAAAATATCCCGGATCTCGCCGATGTCGGCCTGCTTTTGCGCATTCTCGGTCATCATGGCGCCGGTCACTCGGTCGATGGCCGGAAGCCTGGCGCCCCCGCGCATGCGAGCCGGGCACTTCACCTCACCGCGGGCCAAATCGTCGACACGACGGCTCCCTATGAATTCGTCTCGAAAATGCGGGCGAGTTTCTGGGTCATCGCACCGCTTCTCGCGCGGATGGGGGAGGCCAAGGTATCTCTCCCTGGTGGCTGCGCGATCGGCACAAGGCCGGTCGATCTTCTCATCATGGTTCTCGAAAAGCTCGGGGCGCAGGTCGAGATCGAGGCGGGTTATGTTCATGTCAAGGCGACGAAGGGGCTGACGGGCGCCGAGATCCATTTTCCCAAGGTGACGGTCGGCGGCACCCATACCGCGCTCATGGCCGCTTCACTCGCCAAGGGCCATACGCTTCTCGTCAACGCGGCGTGCGAGCCGGAGATCGTCGATCTTGCCGATTGTCTCATCAAGATGGGCGCGAGGATCAAGGGCGCCGGGCAGCCCGTTGTCGAAATCGAGGGGGTCGGCAGCCTCTCGGGCGCGCGCCATGTTGTTTTGCCTGACCGAATCGAAGCCGGCACCTATGCGATGGCCGTCGCCATGGCCGGCGGCGATGTGATGCTGGAGGGCGCGAGCCCAAGCCTTTTGGAGAGCGCGATCGAAGCCATCGGCAAAACGGGCGCGGAGCTTTCGGCCACCAATCAGGGGCTGCGCGTGCGGCGCAACGGCGCTGGGATCTTACCGGTGGATGTCACCACCGCGCCTTTCCCCGGCTTTCCGACGGATTTGCAAGCCCAGTTCATGGCCTTGATGACCAAGGCCAAAGGCGCCTCGCGGATCACCGAAACAATTTTTGAAAACCGGTTCATGCATGTGCAGGAATTGGTCCGGCTCGGTGCCCATATAAAGCTCGATGGCGATGCCGCTCTGGTCGAAGGGGTGGACGTCCTCCAAGGCGCGCCGGTCATGGCGACGGACCTTCGCGCCTCCATGTCGCTCGTCATCGCGGCGCTCGCAGCCGAACGCGAAACAATGATTTATCGGGTTTATCATCTCGACCGCGGCTTCGAACATATCGAGGAAAAGCTCGGCGCCTGTGGGGCAATGGTCGAGCGGCTTTCCGACCGCATCTAGAGCATGATCCGCGAAAGTGGGAACCGGTTTCGCGACAAGATCATGCGCTCTAAAAGTCCTTTCCCGAGAATGCCCGGAAACGAACACGGGCTTTTCTCACTTTCCTCACGATACCGCGACAAAGAGTTTTGAGGTCATTCTTATGGGCCATGGGGGTCGCCGGAATGCGCGCGGGGAGTATCCGCATGAAGAAGTGGCTTTTGATCATGACCGTGGCCGCGGGACTATCCTTCCTGCCTTCTTTTGCCCATGCACAGGAGAGGCTCGGCGATGGTGCGATGGGGGCGCTGGCTGGCGCCTTGGTCGGCGGCCCGGTCGGCTTGGTCGCGGGCGGCGTCGTTGGCTACACGGCCGGGCCGGCAATCGCCTCAAGCTGGGGCCTCAGGGGGCATAGGCCTCACCGGCACGCCCATCGCCGCCGCTATCCACTGCAGTAGCCCGGCTTAGAAAGCGCTGATGGGGGAGCGATCAGTTTTGACCGGAATGACGCTCCAATAGGACAAAATTGTTTCACGCGAAACGTTTTGGTGCGATTAACGGTCTCTGCAAATAGACTTTCGCGTGGCGAAGCAAAGTACGGTTCAGGTAGGATTTACAAATTCTGCGGTTTGTGCGAGTTTGGGGGATGGCCCAGATCGTCAACGTCATCCTTTCAACTGAGGATCGCGAGCGTTTGCTCGCCATCGCCAGCGATCGTAGTCGGCCGCCCAGACATGTGCAGCGGGCGCTGATCATTCTCCTTTCGGCCGAGCGCTTGCCGGTTTTGCAAGTTGCCGATCAGGCCGGCGTTAGCCGTCCGGCCGTTTGGCGCTGGCAGCAGCGATACGGCGAGGAAGGGATCGATGGTCTCCTGCGCGACAAGACGCGCAAGCCCGGCCGGGCTCCGCTTTCGACCGGCGTCGTGGCGAAAGTGTTGGCGCTGACCTGCTCCGAACCGCCGGGCGAAGCCACCCATTGGACGGGCCGCGCGATGGCCAAGGCCGTCGGCGTATCGCTTCGCGCCGTCCAACGGCACGACAACATTGTTTGCGGCACTCAATGTCCTCGACGGAACCGTGGTCGGGCGCTGCATGCCAAAGCATACCCACAAGGAATTCATCAAGTTCCTCAACGCCGTGGAACGCGCTGTTTCCGCCGGCAAAGTCATCCATGCCATTGCTGACAATTACGCCACGCACAAACATCCCAAGGTCATGAAATGGCTGGCCGATCATAGACAGAGCATCGCAGGGCGGAAGTTCTAGGTCTGGTCAACGCATTGTGGGAACGGGTGCGAGCAGCTGCTGGATCTGCTTCGGAGTCAACCTGCCGTCTTGCGGTGCTGGGAGCACGCCCTGCCACTTAAAGATCGCTTGACGGGTCGCTTGCGCTTCGATGTCGGCGATCCGCTGCTTCAGGCAATCGAGTTGCGTTCGAAGCGCATCTGGGCCGTTCGAGAGCGCCGGTAAATCACAAAGCACAGGCCGCGCGACGCTTAAATCTTCTCGCAGCTTCTTGATGTTTGGCATAATCTCGTTCGTCAGCACGACTTGCTGGGCGTCGATCTCCTTCCTCATTTCGCTCAATCGCGCACTCTCCTGCGGCGTAGCCGTATATAAGGCAGTGAGCTGTTGTAAGGTGGCATCGCTAGAGGCTTTTGCTTGCTGCTCGGAACGGCCAGCAGCTTGGGCCGCCTGCTGCGCGTCCTGCGCCGCTTTCGTATAGTCACCGGCACTTGCTATTTTGAGCTTGAGCGGTCCAACCTGCTTGGAAATCGGCTCCAGCTCAGCGAGTAGCGAGGTGCTGACCGCGTCGCGGTGGGAGCGAAGGCGGTTGACGCTAGCCTCAAGCTCGCTAATCTTCGGCGTGATACGGGTCAGAACGCCTTGCGTCTCTTCCTCTATTTTTTGCAACAAAGGGCTAGCCTTGTCATTTATCTGCTTCTTCACCTCTTCATTCAAGTATACTTTCTTTTGCTCTAGCTCCCATTCAAAAGTCTGGCTTTTCCTTTCTATTCTTGCGCTCGCCTCACTTGCCGTATTGTTCAAGTCATTGCGGAGATTAACCGACTGACCGCCTATGAAGACCGCTCCACCACCTGCTAATAACGCTGCCGCAACGAGACCCCCACCCATTATCTTGAACGCCGCCGACCTGTAGAATTTCTCAGTGAGAGCAGCGAGTAGCGCGGAATCCCTTAGATTCAGCGCACTTATCTCCTCAACCGGCACCGCCTGCGCCGGAGGTGGTTCCTGGGCGTCGCTATTCGGCGAGGCGCCGATCACGACAAGCTGTGCGGCCAACACTCGTTCAAGCCCGTCGAGGGCCAAGGAAAATTGTCGGTAATTTGCTCCGGGACGGACAGACGAAAGCAATAGGTCACGGACGTCACGGACGCTCTCTGATGGCTTGCCACCCTCCGAAGTCCCTCTATCCCCGGGCAAATCACCCTTTTCGAGTAGCGCAAGCATGGCTTCTACCTCTACCTTCCGCGCGAGCGCCTGGTCTTCATGTAAAAGCCCGAGTCTACGGAATCGGCCGAGTATAGTGATACTGTTGCGTATAGAGCGGACCATCGTCTGTGCCGCTTCCAGCCGTCTCGTTCGCCCGAGGTCTGAAGACGATTGGTTTTCTTGTTTAGAAGCGCCATCGGCCATCGTAACTACTCACCACCTTCCGCCGCCGGAGCCGCTGCGCTCAACAGAAACATTAAGGCGGCCCAGCAAACGAGATCATATGTTTGATAGATCAGGCCAGCCCAGGGGTCCAGTTTTCAAATATGATAACGCGGAACCATATATTATCCAATTCGCTTGCTTCCTTGAAGCGCCTTTATCGGGCTCCAGACGTATTTGTTGTGATCGCAATGCAATATGCCGGAACTGGGCGGGCAAACGCCTCTTTTGGCGCACTGGCGTCATTCAGGCGGCTTTAGCGAATGGCCGCTTTCCACCCCTTTGCGGAAGTTCGGCTCAGAGTTCTCGATGACGGGAGTTGACCCAAAGCGGTCATTCAGCCAATACGACTTAAAGGTCTGGGATGGCTGGAAAGCGGTTGTCGAGCCTGTGGTCACCGGTACTTCATCGGAACCATTTTCAATTTTCGTAGAGCATGGACCAGAAATGGGGGCTTCCTTTGGGGACGTCCCAATCACCAACCACTTTGAAGCCGAGCTTGAGGTATAGCACCACATTCGATTCTTTGGCCGTCTCAAGATCTTGCGCCTCTCGTACCGGCTCGCCGCTTTGGCCCAATTGAGGCTTGCACGCCCGGCCGGACGTTTCTGAAATAAACTAACCCCCGACGAAGACGAGGGACGCCGCATCGCCCGCCCGCCTAATCTAAGTCCTTCATGTTTGCCAACCGACGGAGACTCAAATGACACAAAATAAACCGGCTGACGGCCAGGGAATGGCAGTCGATTTTGCTCCCACCGTGCGAGTGATCGAGGCGAAACTCACAGCGGACATGGACTCACTGAAAGCCATATTGACGCGATCAAGTTCCTCTCTTCGCGACTTTGCGGAACAAAACCGGCTGCTCGCCGAGATTCAAGCCGGCGTCCGCGCGATCGACGTGCTGAGCGGCCGCACAAATCTGACGGGGCATCCCAGCCACGCCGGTTTCGCCGCCGCCGAGCTTGCCTCGGCGCCGGCCGCAGGCCTGGACAAGGATGCCGCCGAGATCAGCGCCATGGCCAAAAGGCTTGCGCCCAAACCGGCATCCGTTTAGCGCTGGCCGTGTTACGCTTCGCTAATTTTTCGGCGACCGCGCGCCGGAATTCTGGAGCCTCGCCGCAAAGCGCCGCCCGCAAGCCGATCTACCAGAGATTGCATCCGGAGGCGAAACGGGGCGGAGCGCCGGGTGCTGGCCGAGGCAATAAGAAGCGCCCACAAGAACGACAACGCGCGGACGCGGCTTGCATGCCGGCTTGTGGCGCCCTCGCATCATTCAGGCGGCTACCCAATGGCCGCTTTCCATATGTGGACGGCCCCCTCCTCGCAAGGTTATTTGTGCAGCGCTCTGATCAGATCGCTTGCGTCCATATGTTCGGCCTGTTTTCGCGCTCGCACATGAACGCTGGCCAAGATGGTTTCCGCGATGCGAGTTCCAAACACCCAAGCGACCTTTGGCGGCCAGTGGAAAGCACGGAGTGTCTCGCGTCTTGGATCGATCGATCACACCATCTGCTCGTTGCCTTGCAAGTTCTGGCATCGGCTCAGCACGGTTGCAGGTGAGTTGCTCCCCGTGTCTGGCTGATCTCTACGCGGCGCCCATCAAGGCGGCGGGCGCGGATTTCGCGGCATAGCTGTTGCCTGTGACTATCAGCTTCCAGGCGATGCGGGCCATTTTGTTGGCCAACGCCACGGCGGCCAACTTCGGCGGTTTGCGCTTGAGGAGGTCGACGATCCAGGGCGATCCGCGCCCACCGCGTCGTACATGTTGGACGACGGCGGTCGCCCCAACCACTAACACGCTGCGCAAGGCTTCGTCGCCAGCCCTTGTGATGACGAGCCTGACCTTGCCGGCCGTTGAATGATCCTTTGGCGTCAAGCCGATCCAGGCCGCGAACTGCCGCCCCGATCGAAACATCTCAGGCGCCGGGGTCTTCATCATCAACAGCACCGCGCCGATCGGACCGATGCCGGGGATATTGGCGAGACGTCGGCTGCATTCATCGGCCTTGTGCCAGGCCATGAGCTTGGCGTCGACTTCGGCGATTTGCGCCTGCAGCTGCGCATATTCTTCAGCTTGGGCCGCGAACAGCTCGCGAGCCAGGACAGGTATGCTCTCATCAGCTTGAATGCGATCGAGCAGCGGATCGATGTGCGCCATCCCCCTGGCGGCGGTAAAGCCGAACTCGGCCGCATAGCCGCGGATGGCGTTCGACAGCTGCGTGCGATTGCGGATCAGCCGATCGCGCAAGGCAACCATCATCAGACCCGCCTGTTGTTCGGCAGTCTTCACCGGCACGAAGCGCATCGTCGGTCGAACTCATCGCCTCGCAAAGTGCCTCGGCGTCGGCGGTATCGTTCTTGCCGCGCTTCACATACGGCTTGACCAACTGAGGCGCGATCAGCTTCACCTCATGGCCGAACGACCGCAAAATCCGCGCCCAATGGTGCGATGCGCCGCAGGCCTCGATCCCGATCACCGTCGGTGCAAGCGCCTTGAAGAAGGCCACCATCTCTTTGCGCCGCAGCTTCTTACGCAAAACCACGTTCTCGGCGGCGTTCACCCCCATGAAGCTGGAAAAAATGTTTCGATGTATCCATGCCAATTCGGCTAATCTGTTCCACGGACGGTCCCCTTTGTTTGAGATCTGCAACGACCTCATTCTGGCACAATCGATGCCGTCGGGGGCCGTCCACCCCAACACCCCACTGCGGAAGTTCAAACTGTGACACAACCAACTTTTATGCAGATTATGCTCTCTTTGTTTTGTCGCATGATCTGATCCAAAAAATCCCCAACTCTTTGGGGCCATGCTTTAGGCTGGACGCGCCACGCCTCGGCGATACCCAAACACCCGCTCATAGCGGGCGATCTCCTCCCGCGGCCCTAAAAACTTGCTTGGATTGTCGGAGAGCTTCACGGCTGGGCGGCCTTCGACTTCGCTCACCTTGCAGACGAGCGACGGCGGCGCGAGATCGGCGCCCGCGCCGTGCGGTACGCAGCCAGAAAAATCATTGGTGAGATTGGTGCCCCATCCGATCGAGATTTGCGCCCGTGCGCGCAAATGCCGCACCGAGCTTTCGATCGAATCGATCGTCATGGCGTCGGAGAGAACGATGAGTTTTTCCGTGGGATCTTGTCCCTTTGCCTTCCACCAGGCGATCAATTCCTCCGCCCCTTCGATGGGCGGCTTGGAATCCGGGCGCGCCCCGGTCCAATCGGCGGCCCAATCCGGCGCCGCCGCGAGAAAATTGGTGGTCCCGAATGTATCCGGCAAAAGAATACGAAGATTGCCCTCATAGAGTTTGGCCCAGTCCTCGAGAACCTTAAACGGCGCCTGGGCGAGCGCCGGGTCGGTATCGGCGAGCGCCGCATAGACCATCGGCAATTCATGGGCATTGGTACCGATCGCCTCAAGGCCGAGATCCATGGCAAGTTTCACGTTCGACGTGCCGATGAAATTTTGCGCAAGCCCTTCCTGCAAGGCTTCGACGCACCAGCGCTGCCACAAAAATCCATGCCTGCGGCGCGTGCCAAAATCGGAAAGCCGCAGCGGCCCTTCACGGGCGAGCACACGCAGACTTTCGACCTTGCTCCAAAGCTTCGTTTTGGCGCGCGCGTAAAGAATGTCGAGTTCGAAGCGGCTCATGGTTCGCATCGCCGCGCGCGCCCGCAATTCATTCAGAATCGCGAGCGCCGGTATTTCCCACATCGTCGTTTCGCGCCATAGACCCGGAAAGCGCAATTCGAAATCGCCGTCGCGCAGGCTGAGTTCGTAGGGCGGCAGCCGAAACGAGGCGAGATAATCCAAAAAGCCGGGATCGAAAATTCTGGCCTTGCCGTAAAAACTATTGCCCGCGAGCCAAATCAGCTCATTTTTCTGAAAACGCAGGCTCCTTGCATGGTCGAGCTGAGCGGCGAGATCGCTTTCCGCTATGGTCCCGGAAAGCTTTATCGAAGGAGTCCGGTTCCTCAGCCGGAACGTCACCTTCGTTTCGGGCTTCAACCGCCAGATCATTTGAAGCATGAGGAGCTTATAGAAATCCGTATCGAGCAAGGTGCGCACGATCGGATCGATCCTGAACGAATGATTGTAAACCCGGGTCGCGAGGTCGGGGATCATGCGGCCTTGATCCGGAGCGTTGCGCGGGCGGCAACTCTCATGCCCGCCGCGCGGCATAGGGCAGGTGCCGCACGGGCAGCGCGGCAAGGGTTCATCCCGCGCTCTCCAAAAGCCGCGAGGCGGCCGCCCGGGCCTCGTCGGTGATTGTCGCGCCGGCCAGCATTCGGGCGATTTCCTCGCGGCGCGCTTCCATTTCGAGATGAAAGACTTCGGGTTGCGACGCGCCGGCCCTGGCCGGCGGCGTCCTTGGCTATGCGGAAATGACCACGCGCCCGCGCTGCGACTTGTGGCGCATGAGTGACGGCGAGCACTTGCACGCCGCAGGCGAGCCGTGCCAGCCGCTGGCCGATGGCATCCGCGACGGCGCCACCGGCGCCCGTGTCGATTTCGTCAAAAACGAGTGTCGGAGCGGAGCCGCGATCGGCCAAAACCACCTTCAAGGCCAGCATGAAACGGGCGAGTTCGCCGCCCGAGGCGATTTTCATCAAGGGGCCGGGTTTCGTTCCGGGGTTGGTTTGGACCCAAAACTCCACTTGATCGCAGCCATCCGGACCTGCCGCCTCGTTGCGGATTTCGGTCATGAAACGGGCGCCGTCGAGCTTGAGGGGCGCGAGTTCGGCATTCACGGCGGCATCGAGCGCGAGGGCGGCTTTCCGGCGCGCCTCCGACAATACCCGCGCCGCTGTGTCATAGGCGGACTCCGCAGCTTCGGCCTCCCGCGTCAATTCGATGAGCCTTGCCTCGCCGGCGTCGAGATCGGCAAGCTCAGCTTCGAATTTTCCGGCGAGCGCAGGCAGCGCATCGACGGGAACTGCATATTTGCGTCCCGCCGCCCGCAAAGCAAACAGTCTTTCTTCGATCCGCTCCAATTCGCGCGGATCGAAATCGGCGTCCCGCAAGGCTTGACCGAGGGCCTGTCCGGCAAGATCCAGGGCGGTCAAGGCGGCATCGACGGCTTCGGTGACGGGCGCGATCAAGCCCGGCGCCTGGACCTGCCGCCGTTCGAGCCGGCGTAGCGCGGCAGAGAGAGCCGGCATTGGCGAATGCTCGCCGGTCACCGTCTCTTGAACCTCGCGAAGTTCGCCCGCGACCTTCTCGGCTTGCATCATGAGGGAGCGGCGTTCGGCGAGGGCCAGCTCTTCACCGGGCGCGGCGGCAAGCCCGGTCAGCTCGGCAAAGGCGTGACGCAGGTAATCGGCCTCCGCCCGCGCTTTTTCGAGCCGCGCTTCCTCACGCGCGCACTCCGCCTTGAGGCTGCGCATGTTCGTGTAAGCGGCGCGAACTGCGGCGGCCTCGGACGTCAAGCCGCCATAGGCATCGACCAATTGCCGATGGGTGCCAGAATTGACGAGCGCGCGGTCGTCGTGCTGGCCGTGGATTTCGACGAGTTCACGGGCGATCGCGCGGAGAGTTTGTGTCGTCACCCGCTGATCATTGACGAAAGCGCGGCTGCGCCCATCCGCGAGTTGCACCCGGCGCAGGATGAGGCCGCTCTCCGTCTCGATCTCTTGTGCTTTCGCAACCGCCAGGGCAGGGTGACCGGACGCAAGATCGAAACTTGCACTCACCTGTCCCTGGGCTTGGCCTTGGCGGACCAAGCCCCCGTCACCCCGGGCGCCAAGCGTGAGGGAAAAAGCATCGAGCAAAATCGATTTGCCGGCGCCGGTCTCGCCGGTCAAAATGGTGAGACCGCGGCCAAACTCGAGATCGAGTTTGTCGATCAAAACAATATCGCGAATCGAAAGCGAAACGAGCATAAAGTCGAGGCGCTCCCCGTGGCGCCGTCTTCAGGCGTGGCCAGTGCTCTTTATATGTTTGATGTAAACTTGAAAAAGTTGCAAATCATCGATCCATGGTTCGGCTTGCCACGCCCTAAAGAATGGTTCTTGGATAAGATAATACGAGAATACAAAGAAATGAGGGCCGCGGGCTACTCAGCTTGAAACAATCGGGTCTCGTGCTCGATCTTGGTGGCGCGGACGGGACGCCGTCTCGCCAAGCCCCATTTCTAGCCAAGCCCCATTTTATGGAAGGCTTTCGAGATCCAGGAACCCTCATCCTCATGCGGCTGAAGCCCGCTTCCCTGGAGCAGCGCATAGGCATCTTTGTACCAGCTCGACTCGGGGAAATTATGGCCTAGAACGGCGGCCGCGGTCTGTGCTTCGCTCGCAATGCCAAGCCCGAGATATGCTTCGGTCAGCCGCTCAAGGGCTTCCTCCGCGTGACGGGTCGTCTGATATTTGAAGAGAACTTCGCGGAAGCGATTGATCGCCGCCGCATAATTATGCTGGTCGAGGTAATAGCGTCCGACCTGCATTTCCTTGCCGGCCAGCTGGTCGCGGGCAACTTGAAGCTTGTAGCGCGCGTCCTCGGTATATTCCGATTTTGGGTATTTTTCGATGATCTGGTTGAAGACCTCGACGGCCTTTGCGGCGCGGCCCTGATCGCGGCTTATGTCCGGGATCTGATTGTAATAAGACATCCCTTCAAGGTAATAGGCATAGGGGACATCGGGGGAGGAAGCAAAGAGCGTAATATAGCGCTTCGCTGAAGCAATGGCGTCGTCGTAGCTGCCGTTTTGATATTGGCTGAAGGTGGTCATCAAGAGCGCCTTCCTTTGCCATTGCGAATAAGGATATTGCTTATCGATTTCGGCAAATTTCTTGGCGGCGCCGTCATAATCCTTGGATTGCAGCTTTGCGAGTGCTTGATTGTACAGGTCCTCCGGCGGAACATCAGGCACCACTTTTGTTTCGTATTTTTCACCCTTGAGCAGATTCATGGGGTTGAGCGCATCCAGCCAGTCAGCGGAGGCGGGCAAGGAGACGGCCATCGACGCCGCCACTGCCGCACTAAGGTTCAGCAGCCTGCCCGCGGCTTTCCGCCAGGGGGTGCGTGTTATCTTAAAGGCAATATCCGTAGGCTCTTGAACGGCAATCGTCATAGGCTCTGCTCATTTGTCACAAATAAAGAGAACCACTGAGAACCACGTTACGCCGGTTCTCGTGCAGGCGGCGCTCACACGTTACCATTGCTGTCGGTCCGCAAAAAAGCATAAATGTGGCAGGAACTGATGAATTTGGTCCGGCAACGCGAGATTCTTCCTTCGAAGCCTCTTGCCGGGGGTGAACAGCTGCACGCTTTCTGTGCGCTTGTCTCCCATTCTTGACGCAAGTCACTCGGGAGCCTAGGTAAATGAGGGAAAACCTAGGGGATCCCCGGCAGGGGGCTGAGAGGCTGGCAGCGCTTGAAAGCGGCCCGGCGACCCTTCGAACCTGATCCAGCTCGTACTGGCGTAGGGATGGTGGCCGTGATTTTTTCCCTCCATTGCTCGTCCATTGGCGCTTTTTGGATCCGTGCCCGGCGCAAGGGTTGCGCCCATGCGTAAGGCCATGCGCATCCGCGTCATAGGGGCCGGGGTTGCGGGTCTCACCACTGCTTTTGAATGCGCCCGGGCGGGACTCGATGTTGAAGTGATCGAGCGGCGTGAAGGTCCGGGTCTTGGCTGTTCCTATCTCGCGGGAGGCATGCTGGCGCCCTGGTGCGAAGCCGAGAGCACGGAAAAGCTTGTTCTCGATCTCGGCCTTGAATCGCTGCAGTTTTGGACCACGACCGTGCCTGTCGCGAGACAGAATGGATCGCTTGTCGTCGCGCCCGCCCGCGACCGGCCGGAGCTCACCCGTTTCGCCCGCCGCTGCCGGTCTATGGGGTTCAAGCCGGTTGATGCGGCACGAATAGCGGCGCTTGAACCCAGTCTCGAAGGGCGCTTTGACGAGGCCCTGTTTTTCCCCTCCGAAGCACATCTCGACCCGCGCGCCGCGTTGGCGGGTCTTGCCGCGCGGCTTACCACCTTCGATAACGTCGCGCTGCGCTTTGGCGAGGATGCCGCGCAAGTGCCAGATCACGCCGATTGGACCATCGATTGCCGCGGCCTTGCGGCGCAAGACAGCTTGCCCGATTTGCGCGGTGTCAAAGGCGAAATGCTGGTTCTTTCGACAAAGGAGATCGTGCTTTCGCGGCCGGTGCGCCTCCTTCACCCGCGCCAGCCTGTCTACATCGTGCCGCGCGGCGATGGGCGATTCATGGTCGGCGCCACCATGATCGAAAGTGAGGAGCCAGGCCGGATCACCGCACGGGCCATGCTCGAATTGCTGGGCGCCGCTTATTGCCTGCATCCGGCTTTTGCCGAAGCGGAAATCGTGGAGACGGGCGCGGGCGTGCGGCCGGCGTTTCCGGACAATCTGCCCAAAATCCGCCGCGACGGGCGCAGGATTTGCGTCAATGGCTTTTACCGGCATGGTTTTTTGCTGGCCCCCGCGATCGCCCGCCGCGTCGCGCAAATCGTGCTCGAAGACGCTCATTTTCCGGAGGTGATGGATGCAGATCCATGTGAACGGCAAAGCGCTTGACGTCGCGTCGGCAACGCTCGACGCGCTTCTGCGCGAACTCGACTACGAAGATGCCGCTGTCGCGACCGCGCTTAACCGCATTTTCGTCCGCAGGAGCGATCGCTGCAAAACATCCTTGAAAGAGGGCGACGCGGTCGAAATTGTCGCGCCGCGCCAGGGAGGCTGACTTGCAGGCTGACTTGGACGCTGGCTTGGGAGGGGACCGTCTTACCCTCTATGGCGCCGAATTTTCGTCGAGGCTTCTTTCCGGAACCGCGCAATATCCCTCGCCCGCGATTCTTTCGCGGGCGATCGTTGCGGCCAAGGCCGAGATTGTAACGGTCTCGCTCAGGCGCGAGGCCGGGGGCAGCCGGGCGGGTGAAAGTTTCTGGTCGCTGATCCGCGATCTGGGCGTCAGGGTTCTGCCGAATACCGCGGGTTGCCGGAGCGTCAAGGAAGCCGTGACCACGGCAGAGATGGCGCGCGAGGTTTTCGACACGCCCTGGGTCAAACTCGAAGTCATCGGCGAGGACGACAGCTTGCAGCCGGATGTCTTCGGTCTCGTCGAGGCAGCCTCCATTCTCACGCGCGAAGGGTTTCAGGTTTTTCCCTATACCACCGAAGATCTTGTCGTCGCGGAAAAGCTTCTTGGCGCGGGCTGCGAAGTCCTCATGCCTTGGGGATCCCCCATCGGCTCGGGGCGCGGCCTCAACAACCCCTATGGCTTGAAATCTCTGCGCGCGCATTTCCCCAATGTGCCGCTGGTCGTCGATGCCGGGCTTGGCGCACCCTCGCATGCGGCGTTGGCGATGGAAATGGGTTTTGACGCGGTGCTCTCGAACACGGCGATCGCCAAGGCCGGTGATCCGGTGAACATGTCGCGCGCCTTCGCGCTCGCGGTCGAGGCCGGACGGATCGGCTATCTCGCCGATTTGATGCAAGCGCGGGACATGGCGGCGCCATCGACGCCGGTGATCGGACGCGCCTTCAGCGATCTCGCGCGTGCTTGACCCTTTCTATTTGATCGTCGACAGCGCCGCCTGGCTCGCCCGGCTTTTGCCCTGCGGCGCCCGGCTCGTGCAATTGCGGATCAAGGATCAACCCGGCGCATTGATCCGCGCCGAGATCGAAGAGGCCAAGGCGCTTTGCGAGCGATATGGCGCGCAACTCATCGTCAATGATTATTGGCGCCAGGCGATCGATGCGGGCTGCGATTTCATCCATCTCGGCCAAAGCGATCTCGATGGGGCGGATCTCGCCGCGATCCGCCGCGCGGGGCTGCGGTTAGGTGTATCGACCCATGACGAAGCCGAGCTTGCGCGCGCCCTCGAAACACGGCCAGATTACATTGCGCTCGGCCCGATCTATCCAACGATCCTGAAAGCCATGACTTTTGGGCCGCAAGGCCTGCCGCGGCTTGCCGAATGGAAGCAGAAGATCGGCAAGATACCGCTCGTTGGGATCGGCGGGATAAGCTTGGAGCGCGTGGCGAAGGTCCTTGACGCAGGAGCGGACAGCGCGGCGGTCGTGACCGATATTTCTCTCAATGCCAATCCGGAGCAAAGGGCCCGGGATTGGGTCAAGGCGACGCGGGCGTTTGTCAAAACCGCGAGCTAGAGCATGATCCGCGAAAGTGGGAGCCGGTATTAAGCGAACAGCTCCTCACCTCCATGTTATGGGATTGGACGCCATATTGGCGCGCATTCACGAGGGGCGCTTTATGTCGCGGCTCGCGCGGCGGCCGGGCTCACCGGCTACGAAGTCCGGGAACATAAATATCGAGATCTCCGCGCCCTCGTCGCGGATCTCATCCGAATTGAAGGCCGCCTATTCTAGGCAAATGACACGCTCCTCGCAGCGGACCGCCGTTCGTTTATTTAATTCAAGGCAGGGTATTTGGAAAAAATTGCACCGCGCGTGTCATGGATTGCTTGCCCCGAGGCGACAAATCGGGAGTCTCTGCTCATGCAATATGATTCGCTGGGCGAGACGATGAGACAGAAGCAGACCCTTTGCTTTCGAGAAGTCTACCACTTTCTTGAGGCGCTGTTTGATGATGACCTGCATGCCAAGCGGATCCTGTCATTGGCCAATGCGACCCTCGGTGTCATCAAGAGCGCTTCCCTGGCGGTCAATACGATCGGCCAGGGCCTTGCCCTGGCGCGGGGGCTTTTGACCAAGCATGCGATCAAGCAAGTGGACCGGCTACTGTCCAACGAGGGAATCGATGTCGATGCCGCGCTGAGCCGCTGGATTCCCTATGTGGTGGGATCGCGCACCAGCATCAATGTGGCCATGGATTGGACCGATTTCGATGCCGATGGCCAGGCCACCATTATGCTCTCGCTGCTGACCCAGCACGGGCGAGCGACACCGCTTCTGTGGCTGACGGTCGATAAATCCACCCTCAAGAACCGGCGCAACAAATATGAATATCAGGCGCTTGTCCGCTTGGCCGATGCCCTCCCGGCGGACATCAAGATGTGCATCGTTGCCGATCGTGGGTTCGGTGATCAAAAGCTCTACCGGATGCTGACCGAGGAGTTGGAATTCGACTACGTCATCCGCTTCCGGGGCAACATCACGGTGACCGGCGCGGCCGGCGAAACGCGCACCGCCGCCGCCTTTGTTGGACCCGGCGGGCGGGCGCGCCTCCTGCGCGGCGCCATGGTGACGGCCCGATCGCTATCAGGTGGGAACCGTGTTGTGCGTGCAAGACAGGAAGATGAAACAGGCTTGGTGTTTGGCTGCCAGCAGCACCAGCGCGACTTCGCGGGCTTTGATGAGCCTGTATGGCAAGCGCTGGGGCATCGAATGTGGGCTGCGCGACACCAAGGACCCGCGTTTCGGCATGGGCATGGGATCGATCCACGTCAGCACGCCGGAGCGGCGCGACAGGCTATGGCTGCTGAACGCATTTGCAATCGCACTGCTGACCTTACTCGGGGCGGCCGGGAAGTGCTCGGCGAGTGAGCCGACATCGTCTGTCCGCCGCCGGCTGTATCTCCCTCATCCGAAGGCTGAGTCTGAAGATCATAAATGGAGCCATTAGCTAAATAGGGAGGCGAAATGCTGTCCGAACCGCGCAAGACAATGAAGCCGAATATTGAAGGAGCCAGGGCAAAATCTTCCCGAGTTCAAGACCGGTATTCAAAATGAACCAAAGCCTCTCATCACAAATGCGCTTAGGCCTGAAGAGCATTACCTCAAGCGCCAGTTGGACGTGACGCAACAGGATCACGAAGAGTTCTTGCAGTATTTGGAGGAGAAGCGCGCGCGCGAGGAGGAAAAACGAGTCGAAACAAGCGCACCGAAGCCATTGGAGTCCGCCCAAGCCGAAAAAGCCGAAATGGCGCCCTCGAAATTAAATCGGCGAAGTTTTTTAACCGTGGTGGCCGGCACGGCAGCAGTGGGGGAGGCGGCTGCCCTTGGCCATATGGTCATCAACGATCAGGCCATACCGTCGCACGGCCTCAAGCATGCCGGCGACACTTATACTGAAGCTCAACGCCATAATATCGAACGCGAACTCATCAATCCCAAGGCGGATATTGGAGGTCGAGGTTTCGGCAATTGGGTCCTTCTGATGCCGACCAAACTTGGCGGCGGCACTTACGCCGTCGACCTCAACACGGGCAGGGCCCTCGCCTGGATCAGCTACTGGACCTATGGTGATTATAACCCGATTTCGCATCACCTTTGCGCCTTCCCGAGCGCAGACCCGGTGCAGGGCTTCGAATGGATCAACAGCACCCAGGGCGGCAAGAATGCCCTCATTTTCGGCATCCCCACGAACATCCAAACACCGGCTGAAGGCTTTAACATTTACAAAGTCCGGTACGATGGCAATCAAATGGAGCTGATGGAAAACGTATCCGAAACGACGGGTCTTGGCCTTGGCGTCCATGTGACCATAGACCCCAAGACGGCCGAGCGCTATTTCGTTACCGACGGCCAAAAGGACATTGCCGCGCTTTTCGAGCGCCGGACCTCGCGGGTCATCACAGCGCTTAAATTTGATTGGGAGCCGAACGACCAAAACCTCGCCATGGGCTGGCGGAATGGCGGCACTCTCAAAATGTCGAAAATCTATCCAGATCCAGCGACGGGCAAATTTGATTATCTGGGCACGAAAGGTCAAAAAATCGAATGGGAAATGGTGCCAATGGGTGAGTTGTTCGTTGAGGAAGGGACGATTCCGGGCGACGATCCCCATCACCTCAGCGGCGCCGACGGCACCATTTGGTATCCGAGCGGCCGCTGGGCAGCCACCGTGGTCCGGCTATGTGGAGGCACAGTGATCCTCGATGCCGAGAATAATTTTGAGCCCGTTGCCTTCCTTCAGTTCAACAAGGATGCGCCGAACCAATATCCCGTTGTCAAAATTGACGACGACCACTGGCAAGTCACATTCGATAAAATCTTTTCGCCTGGCCATGAAATTGGCTTCTCGCCCGATGGCCGGTTTTTCTGCATGATGAACAATCTGCGCGAGAACAACTGCTCGGTCTTCGATACGAGTGATCCCGATCCGCGCAATTGGAAAAAGATTGCCCACATCGAAGATCCCCTGTGGCGGGGCAAATATCCAAACCCGTTCCACATGGTGTTTTCCATGGACAGCTCAAAACTCTATCTTTCGGTGTTGCACCCCGCGCCGGCATCGAGCGGCGTCATGGTTGTCGATACCAAGACCTGGACGATAAAAAAGGAGATCCAGGGAATTGGCCCGGACATGCAAACTCTGGCTGTGACATATGACGGCAACTATGTGGTCGGTGTCTTCAGCGGATTCCAACGGCTCGCCAGCGGTATCGCCTTCATCGATGCGCGGACAGACGAGCTCGTGGGCATCTGGCCAAGCAATGGCGGCCACCATGATTGCGTTATCGTTCCCACCGAGCTCGAACA
The DNA here is from genome assembly GCA_963784075.1 of uncultured Alphaproteobacteria bacterium. GTDB lineage: Bacteria > Pseudomonadota > Alphaproteobacteria > Rhizobiales > Beijerinckiaceae > Methylocapsa. The sequence goes on from CAWAQW010000029.1 coordinate 57,202, forward strand.
CATGAAGCACACCCGCTCATGCACCCTCTAGGAGAGTGATCGAGCGGGCATCTGGTGAGAATCGCGAAAGCGAATTTATGGGGGGCAGGATGGCGAGACGCCGGCGCGGGCCTTCATTGCTCATCCGGGTGGCGGCGCAAAATGTCGCGCGGCGTCGCCTCAGGGCCGTTTTGCTTGGCGCCGCCGTCATGTTCGGTGTCGGGGCCGGCTTTGCCAGTTTCGTTGCCGGCTGGGCCTTGCGCGCGGGCATGGCAGCTAGTCTGTCACGCATGGGCGCGGACCTTGTCGTCGTCCCCAAAGACACGCTGGTCAATATCACCTCGAGCTTGCTGACGGTGCAACCGACGGATGCGTCATTGGACGCCGGCATGGCGAAATCTCTTGCCGCCATTTCCGGGATTGCGAGAGTGGCGCCGCAACGCATCGTCGCTTCAACGATGAACGGCCACGCCGCCAATTTGATTGCGTTCGATCCTGCGAGCGATTTTTCGATCCTGCCTTGGCTTGGCGAGCACCAACCCGGGCCATTGAATGAGGACAGCGTGATCACCGGCGGCCGTGTCACGGCGCACCTTGGGGAGGCCCTCCAAATCTGCGGCAGATCGTTCGTCGTTCATGGCAAACTCGGGCAGACGGGCGTCGGTCCCTTCGACCAATCCTATTTTTTGAGCCTCGAAGCGCTCGCCGCCATCAAGGCTCCTGGCCACGCATCGGCGGCACAAAGTGGCGGCAAGGCGGCCGCCTCAACCAACGCACTAAATGGTCAAGCGGGCCCGCATGTCGAGATCGATCGTGAAGCCGATGCCTGCAGCGCTGACGTGCCGCGCAATCGCGTTTCGGCCTTCTTGCTGCAGCTTTCCCCTGACGCGAAAGTAGAAAATGTCAAATTTTCGATTGCTCAACTCCCGGGGATTAGGATCGTCGAGGGCAATGCCGTGCTCACCTCCTCCCGCCAAGCGCTGAGCCCGCTTTTTCTCGGCATCGTCATGTGCGCCGTGTTTCAGGTGGTTGCTTTGATGATCGTTCTTTCGCTGCTCTTCTCGGCGATTGTGCAAGAACGCTACCGCGAGGCCGGTCTGCTGCGGGCCATGGGCGCGCGGCCTGGCCAGATCATGACGATTATTCTCGCAGAGGCGGCGATCGTCACAGGACTTGGCGGGGTCGCGGGCCTTGTCTTTGGCACCGCTCTGCTGCTGCTTTTCGCGCGCTCGCTCGTCTTCTACTTTGGCCTGCTCGGGGTTCCGTTCTCTTGGCCGCCACTCGCCGTCTTGCAGGAGAGCGCGGCCGTGGCCGTCCTCTTCTCGGTTGTTCTTGGTCTCGCTGGGGCTTTTCTGCCAGCTTGGCGCGTGCGCGGGCTCGACCCTTATGCGCTCATTCAGACGCAAGAGCGCTGAACGTGACCCTCTCGGCACTCTCGCTCACCAAACGCTATGGTTCCACGTCCGGCTATGACGCCGTACGGGGCGCGAGCGTCGATCTTGAGGCTGGCGAGTTCATCTCAATCATTGGCCGCTCCGGTTCGGGCAAGTCGACCTTGCTCGCGATGCTCGGCGCCCTGACCAAGCCGACGGCGGGTCAGCTCTTGCTGAACGGCGGCGATGTTTGGGCTCTCTCGGAAGAAGAACGCTCGGTCTTTCGCAGCCGCTACATCGGCTTTGTCTTCCAATTCCCAAGCCTATTGCCGAATTTGACCGCCGTCGATAACGTCGCTGTTCCGGCGCTTCTTGGCGGCACAATGGATGCCGGAGCGGCGTATGCGAAGGCCTCCGGCCTGCTCGGGCGCGTTGGTCTTGGGGCGCGAGCCGACGCCTATCCCGGCAGCATGTCGGGCGGCGAGCAACGCAGGGTGGTGATCGCCCGGGCACTGATCAATTCACCTCGTTTGTTGCTTGCCGACGAACCGACGAGTGACCTCGACGAGGATACCGAAGCTGACATCATTGACCTGCTCCAGCAACTGCAGGACAGCGAGGCTTTCAGCTTCGTGCTCGTCACCCATAATTTGGAGCTCGCCAAGCGCGCGCCGCGCTGTTTCGAGATGCGGCAAGGCGTGCTCACCGCGAGCGGCTTGCCGCGGATGGCGATCGAGGCCGAACCCCGGGTGCGGTATTTCGGGCCGCCCATAGTCAATGCGCAAGCTGAGCTTCCGGCGGCACCCCTAGCAGCCTGTCGGGCTTAACGGACGACAGCGACATACGATAGAATCGTCGCATTGATTCTCGCATGATGACGGGTTCTGTCGGATGAGCAACTTCCGCACGATCGATCGGCAGACCGGGTTTCTGTTGCCGCCGTCGGTTGACGAGTGGCTGCCTGAGAAGCATCTGGCTCGCTTCGTTGTGGAGGTGATCGACGGGCTCGACCTTCGCGCGATGAGCGGCAGTTATCGCGGCTCCGGCTCGGCGTCGTATCATCCGCGAATGCTGCTGGGCATTCTGGTTTATGGTTATGCGACAGGCGTGTTTTCGAGCCGCAAGCTGGAGCGGGCGACCTATGACTCGGTGGCGTTCCGTTTTATCGCGGCCAACGATCATCCCGACCACGACACGATCGCGGCGTTCAGGCGGCGGTTTCTCAAGGAGATCGAGGGGCTGTTCGTTCAGGTGCTGCTGCTGGCGCGCGAGATGGGCGTGCTGAAAATGGGGACGATCGGGCTCGACGGCACGAAAATCCACGCCAACGCCAGCCGGCACAGCGCGCTTTCCTATGAACATGCGGGCAAGATCGAGGCGCAATTGCAGGCGGAAGTCGCCGATCTCATGGCCAAAGCCGAGGCGGCGGACGCGGCGGACATTTCCGATGGCATGTCGATTCCCGACGAACTGGCGCGGCGCGAGGAGCGTTTGCGTAAGATCGCCGAAGCGCGTGTGAAGATCGAAGCGCGCGCCAAGGAACGCCATGCGCGCGAGCAGGCGGAGCATGAAGCCAAACTTGCGGCGCGCGAGGCCAAGACCGCGGCAACGGGCAAGAAGCCCGGCGGCAAGCTGCCGCAGCCGCCGACGGAAGGACCGCTGCCCAGCGATCAGATCAATCTCACCGACGAAGACTCACGCATCATGCCCATGGCGGGAGGCGGCTTCGAGCAATGCTACAATGCGCAAGCCGCCGTGGCCGCGGGGAGCCTGCTGGTGGTCGCGATCGATGTGGTTTTGGCTCCCAACGATAAGCAGCAACTCGAGCCGATGCTGGGCAAGATCGGCGCCTTGCCGGAAGAATTGGGCGAACCCGAAACGCTGCTGGCGGACACGGGTTATTTCAGTGCGGCGAATGTCGAGGCTTGCGAGAAGGCAGGGATCGAGCCACTGATCGCCATGGGCCGTCAGCCGCATCATCCGCCCCTGGCTGAACGCTTCGAACAGGCGCCGCCTGCTCCAGAGAATCCGACGCCGGTCGAAGCCATGGCGCATCGCTTGAGGACGCCGGAAGGCAGGAAGGTCTATGCTCTGCGCAAACAGACCCCGGAACCGGTGTTCGGCATCATCAAAGCGGCGCTCGGATTCCGTCAATTCTCGCTCCGCGGGCTCGACAAGGTGCGCGGCGAGTGGAGCCTCGTGACCATGGCCTGGAATATGAAGAGGATGTTCGCCCTCAGCCCCGCCTGACGAGGCCGTGCGCGGCCTGGCGACGAGAAAGCAGACGGTTGCCGGTCAATAGAGGGGAGATCACAACGCGATCTGGACGCCACCAAACGTCCGGCGGAAGCTGGCAGAGGCAAAATCGTCCTCGGCGTTCTGCTACAAAGCCTCAGTCAGACGGGCTGCTAGAGGACTCGAACCCCTGTTTTCGCCGTGAGAGGGCGGCATCTCAAATTCATCATCGTTCGCGATGGTCCGCTATCGTCTCTGATAGACAAGGAAATTTTGTTCATTAGGTTCAATATGGCTCGCGCTTGACCCGCATGATACACTCTCATTCACGGGATACAAACAGGACACTTATACGATCATGGCTCGCTCGGTTCGGAAGACCAGCCTTGAAACCCGCACGGCCCGCCTCAAGCTCCCCGTGGCGCGGAAGCCTGTGTTCATTCGGATCGGGCCGGGTCTTTCGCATGGCTACCGTCGGAACCAAGTCGCGGGCACATGGGTGCTGCGCCTTGCCAATGTGCAAAGGGACGCGGCGCCGACGCTGCACGCCGCCGCGGAGGAGGCGCAAAGGCTTGCCGCAGACATGGCTTTTCCCGACGAGCGTCTGCAACTCATGTTCATCTGCGCGCATCCGGCGATTGACCCCGCCGCGCGGACACCCCTCATGCTGCAGACCGTACTCGGACTCAATGCGGCGCGCATCACCTCGGCCTTTCTGGTGCAACCTGCGGCGATGGGGCAGCGGCTCACCTGCGCGAAAACGAAAATCCGCGATGCCCGGATTGCTTTCGAACTCCCCGAGGCCAAAGAGCTGGCGCCGCGCCTCGACGCGGTGCTGGAGGCGATTTACGCGGCTTATGGCAGCGGTTGGGATGATGTCGCCGGCGCCGATCCGCGCCGCAAGGCGATTGGCCGTGGCAAGCGATCAACCTGATCGCGAGCGTTTGCTCGCCGTCGCCAGCGATCGTCGCCGGCCGCTCAAACATGTGGAGCGGGCGCGGATCATTCTTCTTTCGGCCGAGCGCCTGCCAGTCTTGCAAGTCGCCCATCAGGCCGGCGTCAGCCGCCCGGCCGTTTGGCGCTGGCAGCAGCGATACGGCGAGGAAGGCATCGATGGTCTCCTGCGTGACAAAACACGCAAGCCCGGCCGGGCTCCACTTTCGACCAGTGTCGTCGCCAAAGTCCTGGCACTCACCTGCTCTGAACCGCCGGGGGAAGCAACCCATTGGACCGGCCGCGCGATGGCCAGGGCTGTCGGCATTTCGTTGCGTGCCGTCCAACGTCTGTGGGATGCGCATCGCTTGCAGCCCCATCGATTGCGGACCTTCAAGCGGTCCAACGATCCAAAGTTCGCCGACAAGGTCGAAGATATCGTTGGTCTCTACATGGATCCACCCGCTCATGCCGTCGTCGTGTCGATCGACGAGAAGAGCCAAATCCAAGCTCTCGATCGCACCCAGCCAGGCCTGCCGCTCAAACCCGGCAAGTGCGGGACCATGACCCATGATTACAAGCGCAACGGCACGACGACTTTGTTCGCCGCCCTCAATATCCTCGACGGAACCGTGGTCGGGCGCTGCATGCCGAAGCATACCCACAAGGAATTCATCAAGTTCCTCAACGCCGTCGAACGCGCCGTGCCGGCTGGCAAGGTCATCCACGCCATTGCCGACAATTATGCTACGCACAAACATCCCAAGGTCATGAAATGGCTGGCCTATCATCCGCGTTGGACATTCCATTTCACGCCAACTTCGGCATCGTGGCTCAATGCGGTCGAAGGCTTCTTCTCGACGATCACGCGGCGAAAAATCCGCCGCGGCGTCTTCAAATCCGTCGTCGACCTCCAAGACGCGATCGAACGCTATATCAAGGCGCACAACAAAACCGCCAAGCCGTTCGTCTGGACCATCTCTGCCGCGGCAATTTTCGAAAAGCTCGCCAAAATCCCTGTACCTTCTGAATGAGTCAGTGCACTAGCAGCCTGTCGGACTTAACGGACGACAGCGACATACGATAGAATCGTCGCATTGATTCTCGCATGATGACGGATTCTGTCGGATGAGCAACTTCCGCACGATCGATCGGCAGACCGGGTTTCTGTTGCCGCCGTCGGTTGACGAGTGGCTGCCTGAGAGGCATCTGGCTCGCTTCGTTGTGGAGGTGATCGACGGGCTCGACCTTCGCGCGATGAGCGGCAGTTATCGCGGCTCCGGCTCGGCGTCGTATCATCCGCGAATGCTGCTGGGCATTCTGGTTTATGGTTGTGCGACAGGCGTGTTTTCGAGCCGCAAGCTGGAGCGGGCGACCTATGACTCGGTGGCGTTCCGTTTTATCGCGGCCAACGATCATCCCGACCACGACACGATCGCGGCGTTCAGGCGGCGGTTTCTCAAGGAGATCGAGGGGCTGTTCGTTCAGGTGCTGCTGCTGGCGCGCGAGATGGGCGTGCTGAAAATGGGGACGATCGGGCTCGACGGCACGAAAATCCACGCCAACGCCAGCCGGCACAGCGCGCTTTCCTATGAACATGCGGGCAAGATCGAGGCGCAATTGCAGGCGGAAGTCGCCGATCTCATGGCCAAAGCCGAGGCGGCGGACGCGGCGGACATTTCCGATGGCATGTCGATTCCCGACGAACTGGCGCGGCGCGAGGAGCGTTTGCGTAAGATCGCCGAAGCGCGTGTGAAGATCGAAGCGCGCGCCAAGGAACGCCATGCGCGCGAGCAGGCGGAGCATGAAGCCAAACTTGCGGCGCGCGAGGCCAAGACCGCGGCAACGGGCAAGAAGCCCGGCGGCAAGCTGCCGCAGCCGCCGACGGAAGGACCGCTGCCCAGCGATCAGATCAATCTCACCGACGAAGACTCACGCATCATGCCCATGGCGGGAGGCGGCTTCGAGCAATGCTACAATGCGCAAGCCGCCGTGGCCGCGGGGAGCCTGCTGGTGGTCGCGATCGATGTGGTTTTGGCTCCCAACGATAAGCAGCAACTCGAGCCGATGCTGGGCAAGATCGGCGCCTTGCCGGAAGAATTGGGCGAACCCGAAACGCTGCTGGCGGACACGGGTTATTTCAGTGCGGCGAATGTCGAGGCTTGCGAGAAGGCAGGGATCGAGCCACTGATCGCCATGGGCCGTCAGCCGCATCATCCGCCCCTGGCTGAACGCTTCGAACAGGCGCCGCCTGCTCCAGAGAATCCGACGCCGGTCGAAGCCATGGCGCATCGCTTGAGGACGCCGGAAGGCAGGAAGGTCTATGCTCTGCGCAAACAGACCCCGGAACCGGTGTTCGGCATCATCAAAGCGGCGCTCGGATTCCGTCAATTCTCGCTCCGCGGGCTCGACAAGGTGCGCGGCGAGTGGAGCCTCGTGACCATGGCCTGGAATATGAAGAGGATGTTCGCCCTCAGCCCCGCCTGACGAGGCCGTGCGCGGCCTGGCGACGAGAAAGCAGACGGTTGCCGGTCAATAGAGGGGAGATCACAACGCGATCTTGACGCCACCAAACGTCCGGCGGAAGCTGGCAGAGGCAAAATCGTCCTCGGCAGGCTGGTTGCTTTTGCAGCTTTTGCCGGGCGAGCCGGAAGCCCAAGGGCTGCTGGCACTCATGCTTTATTGCGAGTCGCGACGCCAGGCGCGCCGCTCGGCGGCGGGCGGCTATGTTCCTTTGACCGAGCAGGATGTCACGCTCTGGTCGCCGCCCATGATCGCGGAGGCCGGGCGGCTTCTGGCCGCCGCCGAGCAAGCGGGCCGGATGGGACGCTTTCAGCTCGAGGCGGCGATCCAGGCCGTGCACGCAAGGCGCGCCGCGACTGGGCAAACAGACTGGGAGTCGATCGCCCTCCTCTATGAAGGGCTCGTGCGGCTCGCGCCGACGATCGGCGCGCTCGTCGGGCGCGCCGGGCGGCCATCGCCGAAGTCCGCGGCGCCGCGGCGGGATGGGCGCTCTTGGAAACGCTTCCCGCCGAAGCCGTCAAAACCTATCAACCCTATTGGGCGCTCGCGGCGCATCTCCTCCAGCGCATGGGACGCGTCGGCGAGGCCGCGAACGCCTATAGCCGCGCCATTGGGCTCTGCGAGGACGCGGCCATGCGGGCGTTCTTATCACGGCGGGGGGCGGGCGAAGCGGCGAAAGGGTGATCGCGCGCGGATCGCCCCTATGCGCCGCCGCCGCAAAAGTCAGGGCGGCGCCCGAACCGCCGTTGACCGTGGCCGTCAGCGGGTTGTCCGATCGCCGCAAACCTGCTTTAGTTAGTCCCTCATTTCAGCCGCGGGCGCCGGCCGGCGGGCTAAAACTCTTAACCTTATGGACTGCGATGGCTGCGCCTCTTTTTGCGGATTACCTTGCGGAGCGCCGTTTATTGCTGCGCAAACTGTCGTATTGGCGCATCGCCGCCTTCTTCGTGCTGATCCTCGGCCTTGTCCTCGCGGGCCTTCGCCTTTTTGGACCGGACGCGTCCTTGCGCTACACGCCCCACATCGCGAGACTTTCGATCGAAGGCGTCATCACGGGCGATCGCGGGACTTTGAAACTGATCAAAAAAATCGAAGAGTCCAAAGGGGCCGAGGCCGTTCTCATTACGATCGACAGCCCCGGCGGCACCACCTCGGGAGCCGAACGTCTTTATGGCGCCCTCCGGCGTCTCTCGGCCAAGAAACCGACGGTGGCCGTGGTCGGCAGTCTCGCCGCGTCCGGCGGCTATATCGCGGCGCTCGGGACCGACCGGATCGTTTCGCTTGGCAATGCGCTCGTGGGTTCGATCGGCGTCCTTATTCAATATCCGAATTTCGGCAAATTGCTCGACACGGTCGGGGTGAAGGTGGAAGATGTGAAATCCTCTCCCCTCAAGGCATCGCCGAATGGATTTGAGCCGACAACTCCCGAAGCGCGCGCCGCGCTCGCCGCGCTCGTCAATGACAGTTTCACCTGGTTCAAATCGCTCGTGAAGGAACGCCGGGGATTGACGGATGAGCAGCTGGAGATTGTCTCTGACGGGCGGGTCTTCACGGGCCGGCAGGGTCTCGAGCAGCATCTCGTCGATCAGATCGGCGGCGAGCGCGAAGCGATCGATTGGCTGCAGGAGCAGAAAAACATTCCCAAGGATCTGCCGGTGCGAGACTGGAAACAGGAGCGAACGCTGGAACGTTTGGGCATATTGAGCATTTTCGGGCGGGCGGCGGACATGCTTGGGTTTGGCGGTCTGGGCGCTGTCCTTGAGCGCGCCTCGAATGCCGCCGATGAGCGTATGCTTGACGGTTTATTGTCGATTTGGCAATTTCAGAGCGCCAACTAAAGCTTGGCGGACCATAGTTTAGTAATGGCTTTGCAAATTTTGCTGGACGGGACCTATGATCAAATCCGAGCTTGTGCAGAGGATTGCCAACCGCAATCCGCATCTTTATCTTCGCGACGTTGAAAAAATCGTCAACGCCATTCTCGATGAGATCACCAACGCTTTGTCCCGGGGGGACCGGGTCGAACTGCGGGGGTTCGGGGCTTTCTCGGTCAAGCACCGGGACGCAAGGGTTGGCCGCAATCCGCGCACGGGTGCGCATGTGCCGGTGGTTGAAAAAACGGTTCCCTTTTTCAAGACGGGCAAGGAAATGCGCGAACGCCTGAACCAGGGTAAGGGCGGCTGAGCTTTGCTTCGCAGAGGCAAGTTTGCAATGCCAAGGCGCGCTGAGCGAGCGAGCGGAAATCGCTCGCCGGGGGGCGGCCGGAGCGCGGCCCCCTTTTCCAATGCGCAAGGCGCGTTTTCCTCGTCTCTCGCATCCATGGATCTTACCAAGGCGCGAAAAATCCTTTAGAAGCGCGCCGTATCGGGACGCGAATCCAACGGCGGGCGCAAATGAAGCGGTTGTTCAAACTCCTTTTTCTCATCCCAGTCGCGCTTGTTCTTTTGGCCCTCGCAGAGGCCAACCGGCATTCGGTGACGATCTTCCTCGATCCTTTCGCTGGCCCGACGCCAGAGGGTACGCAAATCGCGGTGCCGCTCTATATCGTCATGCTCCTCGCCGCGATGGTCGGGATCGTTCTCGGCGGCGCCGCGACCTGGTGGGAACAGGGCAAATACCGCCGGGCGGCGCGCCGGGCCAAGAGTGAAGTGGAGTCTTTGCGGGCGGAGCTCGCCCGGCTGTCCCTGCCGCGCGCGGGTGAAAAACGGAAGATTTAATAGGGGTTTCACCGAAACCAATGCACCCAAGACGGGGCCGCAGCGTCTGCCAAGACCTCGCGGCCCTGGTCGAGTCGATAGCGCCGAGCGATACCGGTATCAGGCCCATGAGCGTCATAGTCAAAATCTGCGGCCTCACCACGGAGGCGGGTCTCGACGCGGCGCTGGCGAATGGCGCCGACATGCTGGGCTTTGTTTTTTTCGACAAAAGCCCAAGGCATGTGTCTTTGGAGACGGCCGCCCGTCTCGGCCGCCATGCCGCGCGACGGGCCTGCAAGGTTTTGCTGACGGTCGATGCCGGCGATGCGACTCTCGCGGCGGCGATCGCCGCCCTCGATCCGCAGCTGCTGCAATTGCATGGCTGCGAGACGCCGGAACGGGTCGCGGCGATCCGCGCCCGTTTCGGCCTCCCGGTCATGAAGGCGCTTCCGATAAGCGAGGCCGCCGATCTCGCGGCCATTCCGCTTTTCGACGCCGTCGCTGATTATTTGCTGTTCGACGCCAAGCCCCCGAAAGCCGCCGGGCGGCCGGGAGGCAATGGAAGCCGCTTCGACTGGCGCTTGCTCGATGGGATTGAGCCTCGAAAGCCCTGGCTGCTGGCGGGCGGCCTCGACCCGGACAATGTGGCGCAGGCGCTCGCCCGCACCGGCGCGCCGGGGGCCGATGTCTCCTCCGGGGTCGAAAGCGCGCCGGGCCAAAAAGATCACGGCAAGATCGCGGCGTTCATCGCGGCGGCGCGGAGTGTCGATGCAAAGCTTAGAGCATGATCCGCGAAAGTTCGAGCCGGGTTTCCGTCGCGCCACGCGGGCCGGTTAACAGAGGCCAGGGCGGGAGGCTTGCCCATCGAACGCCCGCTTGGTCGTGCAATCTCCCCGGCCAAGATGGCCAAGATGGCTTTAACTTGGATCGATTTTGGTTCGCATGATCTCTTAGCCAGAAAGGCAAAAGCGGTGCCCTTAGCTCTCAATTCGTTTCGCAGTGGCCCCGACGATCGCGGCCATTTCGGCCTGTTCGGCGGCAGGTTCGTGGCCGAAACCCTGATGCCGCTGATCCTCGATCTTGAGAAACATTATGCCGCCGCCAAAGAGGATCCGGCGTTCAAGGCCGAGCTCGGCGCGCTCCTTACGCATTATGTCGGGCGGCCGAGCCCGCTCTATTATGCGGAGCGCCTGACGGAGCATCTTCGCCAAAAAGCCGCGAGCGCGGGGCGGCCGGGCGGCGCAAAAATCTATTTCAAGCGCGAGGAGCTGAACCACACCGGCGCCCATAAGATCAACAATGTGCTGGGGCAAATTCTTCTCGCCCGAAGGATGGGCAAGAGACGGATCATCGCCGAGACGGGCGCCGGCCAGCATGGCGTCGCGACGGCCACCGCCTGCGCGCGATTTGGGCTCGAATGCATCGTCTATATGGGCTCGGTCGATGTCGAACGTCAAAAACCCAATGTGTTTCGCATGAACCTCCTCGGCGCCAAGGTCGTGCCGGTCGAGTCGGGCGCCAAGACCTTGAAGGATGCGATGAATGAGGCCTTGCGCGACTGGGTCACCAATGTCGAAAACACATTCTATTGCATCGGCACGGCAGCGGGGCCGCATCCTTATCCGGCCATGGTCCGCGATTTCCAATGTGTGATCGGCGAGGAAACGCGGACGCAAATGCAGGCCGCCGAAGGCAGGCTGCCGGATTCGCTCTTTGCCTGCATTGGCGGCGGCTCCAATGCGATCGGCCTGTTTCACCCGTTCCTCGATGATCCTTCGGTCGAGATTTATGGCGTCGAGGCGGCGGGTTTTGGCCTCGACAAAAAGCACGCCGCCTCGCTCGCCGGCGGCCGGCCGGGGGTGTTGCATGGCAACCGCACCTATTTATTGATGAATGAAGACGGGCAGATCGAGGAAGGCCATTCGATTTCGGCCGGGCTCGATTATCCGGGAATCGGCCCCGAACATGCCTGGCTCAAGGAAACCGGGCGCGTCACTTATCTGTCGGCCACCGACGCGGAGGCGCTCGCCGCATTTCAGCAGTGCGCGCAATTGGAGGGGATCATCCCGGCGCTGGAGCCCGCCCATGCGCTGGCGAAAGTCGTGGAGGTCGCGCCAACCAAGCCCCAGGATCATCTCTTGGTGGTTAATATTTCGGGGCGCGGCGACAAGGACATTTTTACGGTCGCCGATCACCTCGGCGGCATGGCGCCCTCGCCCCAGCAATAAATTGCAGCCTACCGGGAAATCTCCCATGTCTTTCGGGGGCAGCATAATGAACAGCATAGTGAAGAGTGAGTTTGCTCATGCCCTCAGAGCCTTGGCCTGCGGCTCTGGAGTCCCTTTCTCATCGACGAGAGCATGATCCGCGAAAGTGGGAACCGCTTTGGCGAAAAGATCATGCTCATTTTTAATCATGCGCAAAAATATAAATTATAATAGTTATATTTTTGTTGGAGTCTCGCAGGGCTCTGCCTACATTGCCCGGGCGCATTGCGCTGCTCAGAGAAACTTTGACGTGCTCTTGCGAAACCGACAAGCCGGCTCTCTCAACCGGCGACGTGCTGATTGAGGAATTCCGGGCCATTCACGGCAGGGATCTGAAGCAAGAATATGAGAGCAAGGAAGGGGCTGGCTCATGGCTTCGTTTTCCGGAGAAGGAATACGACGAAAAGCTGGGCAAGGGCAGTTGGGATGCTCTCCGTCCTGAGGAGAAGGAGAAGGAGAAGGAGCGGGACAAGGCTCGCCAGGGTTTTTACTTCGAGCACGTCTATGGCCTTAAGGCGCAAGACAAGGAACCGGGCCAAACCGCCCTTTGCCTCTCTGGAGGCGGCATCCGTAGTGCGGCCTTCGCGCTTGGGGTGATGCAGGGGCTGGCCCGGCACGGCCTGTTGTCCCAGTTCCATTATCTTTCGACGGTCTCGGGGGGCGGCTACGCCGGGGCTTGGCTGACGGCCTGGGCGACGCGGGCTGCCGAGTGCACGCCTTCGATGACGGTCAAGGACATTGAGGACGAGCTAGGAAAGCCCGGACACCTGCCGGCTCCTTTGAGTGAGCTGCGCAAATATCAGGCCTTCCTGACGCCCAAGGTCGGCATTTCGTCGCCCGACACTTGGGCCGCAATCGCGCATGTCATTCGCAACATGCTGCTCAATTGGCTCGTGTTTGCTCCCCTCCTCGCGTCCGTGCTCCTCATTCCTCAGATTATCCAGTCGATCCTGCTCTGGTGGAGATAGTCAACAGAGAAAGGCGGAAGCATTCTCGACGCGCTGTGGGATAAACTGTGGCATCCGTCCACTTCCTTCGCAGGCAGCTGGGATCCACACAGTTGGCTGGACGGCCTTGGCGTTATCGTCATCATGTTTGGTATCGGCAACTCCATGGTGATGCGATCCGGGACGGGCGTTACAGACGCTGTCTTTGCCGGGTGGGTCCTAACGCCGGTCATCATAGGCGTCTTCTTCCTGGTGGCCCAGGGGGGCCACCTGCTTGGCTCCCCGAAGGCGCGCAGCCGACCCTGCAAATGCTCATTCAGTGGATGGTGCTCACGGGTGCAGCTTTCTTCCTTATCCGAATTTTGTCCTTTTTTTTGATTTGGGTCAGGATCGTGTTCACTGGGGCTTTGGTCAGGATCCTGGCGAAAGGGCCAAATTCAAAATGGAGAACAGCGGCTTTGGCCTTGGAGGCGCAAGCGCAAGCGGCGAATTCAAACCTGGGCATTCGGGCTTTGGCCTTGGAGCCCTTGGCCCAGGCGGCGGCTGGAGCCGTCGTCGGAGTGGTGCCTGGTTCGGAGTTTGGCTGCGCGTCTCGCGGCGAGCATCACGCGGGATTTGCGTTCGTGGAGGACGAGCATGGGCCGCGTGCGCTTGCAGATGATGAGGTCGCCTTCCCAATGGCCAATGTCGGCGCGGGCTTCGATGTCTTTCGGTCGATCGTGGATGGAGGTGCGGTCTTTGATCGTATCGCGCGAGGGTCTCGCCCGGCGCGGCCTTCGGCGCTGTTGTTGGCGCGTTTCGGCATCCAAGAGATCGGGGATGAGAATCCTAACGAGCTAGCAGGCGTGAAGCTCATCATTGAGCATAGTTTTGTTGCAGTGATGTTAGGCCTACTACCCTCTGTTTTCTACCTATACTTATCAGTTGAGAGACTTGTTTGGCTTCTGTATCAAGCTCTATACTTGCATTGTTTATTGTATTTGAAATATTGATAAATATCAACCGCATTATGACAGTTGCTGGAGTTGGCGCTCCCCCGTATAGCTTAAACCTTCTTTTGGCATTGTTTTTTGTACCAAGCACCGGGTTCCTTTTTATTCAGGTAATAAACGTGGCTTCTTGGCAAGGTCCCGCAGCGTACGCCGTTGGGTTACTCTGGATCCTCATCCCGCCATTCATACAGTTCCGGTTATTTTTCTCCCACGCACAGGCGCAACAGAACACAAATCGGGTCGAACAGAGCCCGGGCGCGTGACGTGCGTTTCAAAGCGCGCGAGCCTCTCCAAAGTCGCGTAAGACCCATTATGAAACCCTCTGCGAGTCTCTCGACTACTGCCCTTTCGGAAGGCCTGGTTTTGGCGAATACGTAACGCTGATCGCACAGGCATCTCGAACCTTGCAACGCACCGGCGCCGCGTATGGCTGCGCCATCAAACTGCAAAAAGACCAAATTTCCGCGCAATCCCACTTCGCGCAAAGCCGTCCGCCGTATGCAGCCTTGAGTACTTTTCCGCTGGAACCGGACAAAAACGTTTCCCGTGAAACATTTTTGTCCGATCGGCCGCTGCCATCAGACATTTCGCGCCAACCCTATCGGCGCGAGGCCGTCACGAACCCACGGCCTCGCTTGCGCGCTGGACCGGCGCCAGCGCGGCGAAGAGCGCGTCGTCCTCATTCACCGCGGCATTGGGCGTTGTCAGCAAAGTCTCCCCATAAAAGATCGAATTCGCGCCGGCGACCATGCAAAGGATTTGCGCTTCGCGGCTGAGCACGGACCGGCCAGCGGAGAGGCGCACCCTTGCGGCGGGCAGGACGATGCGCGCCGTTGCGATCATCCGGACGAAATCGATCGGATCGAGCCGTGTGTTTTGGCCGAGCGGGGTGCCCTCGACGGGAACCAAGGCGTTGATCGGCACGCTTTCGGGATGCGGATCGAACCCCGCCAGGGTTTGCAGCATGGATGCCCGGTCCTTGACGGTTTCGCCCATGCCGATAATGCCGCCGCAGCACATTTGCAGCCCGGCGGCGCGGACGGCCCGCAAGGTCGCGAGCCGATCTTCATAAGTGCGGGTCGTGACGATGTTGGGGTAGAATTCGGGACTCGTGTCGAGATTGTGATTATAGGCCGTGAGCCCCGCCTGTTGCAGCCGCTCCGCTTGGCTCTCGTTCAACATGCCAAGCGTCGCGCAGGCTTCGAGCCCCAGCGCGCGAACGCCGCGCACCATATCGAGCACCGCATCGAAGGCCGCCCCGTCGCGCACCTGGCGCCAGGCCGCGCCCATGCAAAAACGATCGGCTCCCGCTTGCTTGGCGCGGGCGGCGGCGGCGAGCACGGCGCCGGTTTCCATCAAATCGACCTTGTCGAGGTGAACCTCGCGGTGATGCGCGGATTGCGGACAATAGGCGCAATCCTCCGGACAGCCGCCCGTCTTGATGCTGAGGAGGCTCGCCTTTTGGACATCGGCGGCTTCGTGAAAAAGCCGGTGAATCTGGTTTGCCCGCGCGATGAGATCGAGCAGCGACAAATCATGGATCGCGACGATTTCCTCGGCGGTCCAATCGTGGCGAAGAAGCTGGCGGGTGTCTGAATGGGTCATAGGGTGCTTCCGTTGGTCCGGAGAGGCTTTGGGAAATTATCGTCTTCGCGGTTGGCAGCCAAATGCCGTTTTCATGAACCCTACCCCGGTTGTTTGCAATCAGGGCACGCCAAGACGGCCCCGCCCGTTGCGGGTGAGCATCGGTTGGCACAGCGTGTCGCAATTGGGGTTGAGTTTGACGAGGCGCTTGCCGGGACCCTGGCGTTATCCGGCTCGCCGCTGTCAGTCAAATCATATTCGGCAAAGGCCCCTTCGGCGGGGAAAATCCTAAATCTTACGGCCTGCCCCGGGCTATGACCGGCGCGCCCGGCGAAAACAGAGCCGTTCGCCCGGCCGGGGTGTTGCCGGTGATCTAAGCCCGGCGGGCCAAGGAGCGCAGATAACCCTGATACTCGTCATTCAGCTCCATATCCACGGCGGGCGCGACCTTCATCAAAAGATTTGCGACGAAGGGTTTATCATTGCGGGTGTCTTCCAAAACCTCCCGCAGAACGGGAAGATTGTCTTCAATGTGATGGAGGAAGGCGACGCCTTTTTCCTGAGTCTCCGTCCAGCGCGCTCTTGTCCACAGCGCCAGAGGATACATAATCTCTTGGACGAAATTGGTTTTGCGCGCCTTTTCGAAAAAGCGCAGGCCCGTGTTCCAGTTTTCCTTGGCCCGGAGCGGCGGCGGCGGCGGGTCGCCCGCCAGCAATTTCTTGCCCGCCTGACCGACAAAATCTTCGAGCGTCACCGGAGCGTCGATCGTCGCGCGGAAATGCCATAAGCCGAAAGAGCCAGGAAATTCCTTCCCCATGCTCTCCACCAAAGCGGCCTCCACTTTGTCCACCGCCGCCTTGTCTCCTTTCAGCGACGCCGTCATGCAGAAGGCGAAGATCGCATCATTGCCGATCGCATGGACGCTGCCCGTTCTGAGCTTCTCGGCCGACAGCGCCGGGGTGATACCGTCGGCGGGGACTTGGGCTTCGCCCGCCCGCAGCGCCGAAATAAACGCGGTGATTTCGAGCCAGCCCATGAAATTTGCGATGAAGGCGTCGGGATCGACATGCACAATCGCTATTGAGCTTCATCTTCCGCCGTTTCAGTTCTTCCATATCCGTCATGAATCTTCCCCTGACGCGACCCTGTTTTGCGCATCAATGGAGGGCTGGAGACATTCCCAACAGGACAAATGTCGGGGAGCGCGTTTCACGGCAGTCGACGCAAGAAAAATGCCAAGGGCCGCCGCCGCCCGCCCGGCTGTCCCGGCGTCCTCGCGAATAAAGATCATCGAGCGGCTGGCTGAGAACGGCACGCATTATGCTCTCATTCCTGCGAAGCGGTTTGCTTCGCTCCGCGAGAGACGGCCAAGATACCCTTTGTCAGAGGAGGCAATGTCCAGTTGAGCGAGTTGAGCGAGGCGGAGTTCACGATCGGCCCCTCGAACGGCTTGAGCATCATGCAGCCAAATTGCCCTTGCTTGCGGCATTTCCCGCTCGCCGGCGTCGAAGGGGTGAACCGCGCCACGCGGCGCGACATGAAATGAAGAGGAGTATTTGACCGGCCTCGTTCTCGCTCGATTTGATTGATCCATGAAGTTGACCGCGGCACCCGTGGCGATGGAGCCTTGTTGCGAAGGAGAAACGACGATGGACGCTGCAAATCTTGAAAAACCCGCTGAGACAACCTTCTCGCATATCAAGGACGGCGACACCAATTTTGTCTCCGATGGCCTTCGTGATTTCTTTCTCTATCGGGACCTCGGCATCGCCAAAGCGACAGGCGGCAAAGTCATTGCGCAGCTCGTCAGGGCCAACAAGCCGCCGGAGGCCGGAACCGGCTGGCACCGGCATGTCGCCGATTTTCACATTGTAATCATGCTGAAAGGCTGGGCTCGCTTTATGTATGAAGACAAGCTGACCTTGGTCGAGGCGGGCGATTGCGTTCATCAACGTCCCGGCATCGTCCATTATCTGTTCGATTATTCGAAGGACATGGAATATTTGGAGGTCGCTGGTCCTGCGGACTTCGGCACGGTCGAGGTGGCAGGGCCTTGCGCGGTGCCCCCAGTCACGCCTTGGTCTTGATCCGGGCGAGATGTTCTGCGGAAGGCCGCGGGGTCTCTGAACCGCAAGGCGCTGTCCGTGCCCCGGACACGGCCTCTCGAGGTCATTGCTTGAACCATGGTCCGCTTCGCGTGAAGCCGCGCGAATGTTCAGGGCGCTGCACGCCATGACGGAGCCTCTTTGCCGCGGGCCAGAATTTTTTAGGCAAAGCCGGCCATGCGACAGGCGCCCGCGCCCTTCGTGTTTGCGCGATGTTACGGGTCGTCTTCGAGGATGAGGCTCCGCACGGGCCGCTCGTTCAGAACATGATCGCGCAGGATGAGCATGAGGTTTTCCGCCGAAAGATGATGGTACCAGACCCCTTGTGGATGCACATAGGCCAAAGGCTCCCCGGTGCATTTGCCAAGCAGACCGTGTGGAAAGACGGACTATGCGGATTCCGCTGCCGCATTTGGCGCGATAGAATCGGCCATGACACACATTTCTGGATTCGAACGTTCGCAAATCTTGTTGTTGCCGGAGGCGGTGGACGACTGCGTTGGCGCCGACAATCCGGTGCGGTTCATCGACGCCTTTGTCGATGAACTCGACCTCGCGGCGGCGGGGTTTAGTCGCGTTGAGCCGAAGGCGACGGGCCGCCCCGGCTATTCGCCAGCCGATCTGTTGAAGCTCTACATCTACGGCTATTTGAACCGGGTGCGGTCGAGCCGTCGGTTGGAGATGGAGAGCCACCGCAACATCGAGGTGGTCTGGCTGCTCCGGAGCCTGAAGCCCGACTTCAAGACCATCGCCGACTTTCGGCGCGACAATCGGGCGGCCTTCCGGTCCGTGTTCCGTGAGTTCGTACTGCTTTGCCGGCGGCTCGACCTCTATGGACGCGAGTTGCTGGCCGTGGACGGAACCCGGATCAAGGCGGTCAACAACAAGGATCGCAACTTCACGCGGAACTCGCTGCAAGATTTCATCCGCGCGGCCGACGAGCGGCTGGACGACTATTTGCGGCGGCTGGACGAGGGCGATATCGAGGAAGGCGGAACGGGCGGCGGCGCGCGCACGAGAAACCTGGCCGAGAAGATCGAGGCGCTCCGCCAAAAACGCGGCCGGTACGGGGCGATGCTGGCGGAATCTTGAACGAACCGGCGAGAACCAAATATCGCTGACTGATCCCGACAGCCGGGCGATGGCCGCCCATACGAAGGTTGGGGCTACAACATCCAGATCGCGGTCGACGCGAAGAACAAAATGATCGTCGAGCAGGCTGTGACCAATCAGGTCGTGGACATGGGCCTGCTGAAAGAGACCGCCGAGTCGGCCCGCGCCATTCTCGATGTCGAGAATATCGATGTCGTCGCCGATCGCGGCTACTTCAAGATCGAGGACATTGAGGCCTGCGAAAAGGCGGGGCTGACGCCCCATGTTCCCAAGCCGCAACGCGGATCGTCGGTGCGCAATGGTTTTTTCCGCAAGGACGAGTTCCAGTATGATCCGGACCAGGATGTGTACATCTGTCCGGCCGGAGAAACACTATCGCCGAACCATGAAGGCAAGTTGCGGGATTTGAAGAAGATCGATTACAGCAATCCGGCGGCATGTCCTGCCTGTCCTCTTCGGTCGCGGTGTACCACAGACCGTCGCCGGGTCTCGCGTCTGGAGAACGAGGCGGTGCTCGACCGGATGGCCGCCCGCCTGAAGGCGAGGCCGGGAATCCTCGACCGGCGTCGCGAACTCGTCGAGCATCCCTTCGGCAGCATCAAGCAATGGATGAACCAGGGCGCCTTTCTGATGAAGGGCCTCGACAATGTCCGGGCTGAGTTCAGCCTCACGGCGCTCGTCTACAATCTGCGCCGGGCCCTCAACATCCTTGGCGTCGAGGCCATGATGGCGGCCGTTCGAGCATGAAACGAGGGTAATACAAGGTGCGTTCCCGGCCGGAATAACCTGCATGGACGCCCCTGGGGTCACGACAGGCGATTCTCTCGACCAGAACGCGCAAAATGCGCCACGGTGCGTCTCACGATCGTTATTGCGCGACTGCGAATTGTTTTCACACGGTCTGCAAGGCAAGAGCGGCGAACGCAGGCGGCCTCGGCAACCAACTCATCACATGCCATCGCGTGCAAAAGCTTCGTTTGCAGTTCGTCCAGAATGAGCTTCGCGAGGCCATTCGTGTTGCAGCACGGCCCGGTGCAGATCATGAGACGGCGTGGCGGGGCCGGACGATCAAAAATATCTTTCACGGTCATGGGCACGGCCCGGGCGTTTTCATGTCATTGCCTGACTTGGGTGCGAAGCAAGAAAAGGTTATGGACAGCGAACCCATGGCCACAGAGCCTCAAGAATCTCGCCGCAGGAGATTACATATGAACGTCCTCGTCACAGGTGCAACCGCCGGCTTCGGAGCGGCAATCGTAAAACGCTTCGCCGCTGACGGCCACAAGATTGTCGCGACGGGACGCCGGAGCGACCGGCTCGAGGCCCTCGTGAAAGAGTGCGGAGCGGCGCGCGTGCATCCGGTCGTTTTCGACGTCCGGGATCAAAAAGCGGTCGAGGCCGCGATCGAAGGATTGCCGCCGGAGTTCGCGGATGTCGATCTGCTCGTCAACAACGCGGGCCTCGCGCTCGGTCTCGATCCGGCCCAGAAGGCCGATCTCGAAGCCTGGGAGGTGATGGTCGATACCAATATCAAGGGCCTCATCTATGTCACGCGCGCCGTGCTCCCCGGCATGGTCGCCCGCAACCGAGGGCTCATCGTCAATCTCGGCTCGATTGCCGCGACCTATCCCTATCCCGGCGGCAACGTCTATGGGGCAACAAAAGCCTTCGTCCGGCAGTTTTCGCTCAATCTCCGCGCTGATCTGCTTGGGACCAAGGTCCGGGTCACCGATGTCGAGCCCGGTCTTTGCGGGGGCACGGAATTCTCCACGGTGCGGTTTGGCGGCGACGCGGCAAGAGCGGCGAAGCTTTATGAAGGCGCGGACGCGCTGACAGCCGAGGACATCGCCGAAACGATCCATTGGATCGCAAGCTTGCCGCCGCGCGTCAATGTCAACGCGATCGAGCTGATGCCGGTGACACAGGCTTTCGGGCCGCTTCCCGTCCATCGCGCGGACCCGCCCGCGTAAGGCGAGATTTCTTTTCACGCCGTAAGCTTCCCCGGCCCGCTAACCGCGATGGCGACGACGCCACTTCAAATTCTTGCCCGTCCGGTGACTCCCCCTATTCGACAAAGACATCGGAGGGCCAATCCGCGAGCACGAGGATGCCGATGCCGATGAGCAGGAATGGCAGAACCCGCTCCGCAAGTTTTTCCAAAAAGGCTCTCGATATGGGGTGGCTCGCGAGATAATGGGCGATGGAACTCATGAAAACCGCCATCGCCGCCGCGGCGGCGAAGCACACGAAAAGAAACTCTGACTTTAAATCGGCGAAGATCGGCGTCAGCAGACTGATCGTGTCGCTGCTGTTCGCCAGCAGAACCAAAGCGAAACCAAGATAGAGCGAAAGCGCGGGCGAGGCCGCTCTCTCATCTTTGTTTTGGATCTTGCTCCCCTTTGCGGACAAAGCTCAATTTGAAGAGCTGGTAGCTGGGTCCGCGAAAAATGCATTTTCAGATCAAGGGGGGCTCGCGGCGACGTTGTGCATTGATGTTGATGGTGAAAGAGCCGACACGAGGAGCGCCAAGAAGAAGGACAATAAACGCCTCAGCCAGGCCAGGAGCAGCCGGATGTTGTGGCCGGCGCCCACGAGGATGGCGTTGATCGCATCGCCTCTGGTTCCGGCTAGGCGATTTCGCTCGAGAAGGCCGTGGCTCTTGGCGTGACCGATGATCGGTTCGATGGCGCTGCGCCTTCGCAACTCGCGCTTGATGGTTGGGCTTCGTTTGACCGGGCTTTGCGACACATGAACGTCCGGCGTTTCGAGCCCGTGGCCACGGTAGCCTTTGTCGACATAAGCGCGGGTGACCGCCACGCCGGTCAGCCGCTCGACCTGTGCGATTTGATCCTTCAACGTATGGCCGTCGTATGGAAGACCCGGGACGGCGCGGATGCCGACGACGAATTGACCGCCATTGGCGCGCGCGTTGGTGACAGCGATCGAGACTTTCACTCCGAACTCATAGCGCGTGCGCGCCTTGCCCTTTGCGATGCATTCGACCTCGGGCGCATGCAGGGTATAGATCTTATTTTTGTCATTGGGCTTTTCCGCCAGGAATTGTTTGATCCGTTCGAGTTTGGGCTCGAACGCCTGCACGAGATCGGGCTGCCCCTCGATCTTGCGCTCGATGTCGCGCACCAGCCGGCCCGCTCTAATCCGCATCTTTCGCAGGAAGCGCATCGCCTGTTTGTGGCCGCGGCCGTGGATTAACCTGGCGACCTCGCGCCGAGCGCGCGTCGCCAGCCGCAGATAGGACTGGCGCAATTTGACGCCTTGCTTCTTGGCGAGCTTGTTCAGCCATTCGATGGCGCGCAGCAGCAAGTGGCTATCGGTGGGATGCGCGATCGCTTTGGTCTGCGCCGTCGTGTCGACGGTGACGCGCTGCATCTGAGATTGATCGATGGCCTTGGCCCGCATGGCTGCCGCCAGCGTTTCAGAAAGCAACACTTCGAGCTTGTCGGCGCCGATGCGCCCGCGCCAGACCGACATCGAGGTGCGGTCAAGCGGCAGCTCGGTCTGAAAATAGGTCTCTCCGCAGAAAAATTGGAAATAGGCGTTTTCGATCCATTGCGCGCAGACCTGCTCATCCGAAACCCCGCGGGCATGTTTGAGAAGATGCAGCCCGACCATCAGCCGCGTCGACAGCCCAGGACGGCCCTAGCGGATTTTGCCGGCGGGCAGCGCGTCGGCGGCGTTCGCCAAGCCGAGACCGATGGCGAGAACCATCAGGCAAACAAGAACGAACGTCAGTTTCACATAGAAAGGCCGGCAACCGGGCTTGCCGCTATAGGCCGAAAGGACGACAAGATTGTCGAAATTGGTGGAGGCATAAAAGACGGCTGTGAGAGTCGCGACGCTCAAGACCTCGGCGAGCTCATGGGAGGGCAAGGGAGCGCTCATTCATCGTCCTTTCAGATCAACCGCGCAGCGCTTTTGTAAGAGTCTGGGATTTGATTCCCCCGTCAATGGCCGCTTTTGCGCGGCAGCGGCTAAAATTTCAAATCCGGTCTTTCTGAGTGAGAAGCCCGGCGCGGGCTGGTTCCCCTGCTCTGCCGCCGCCTTGGCCAAGCGCCGCTCAGACGGCCGCCGCCGCGGCGCTGTCGAGGACCGCCAGTGTTTGATGCGCGATCATCGCCTCTTCGTCCGTTGGGATCACGAACACGCGCACGCGTGAGCGCTCCGAGGAGATGACTTGCGCGCTTGCCTGGTTCGCGGCGCGCTCGAGTTCGATGCCGATCCACTCCATGCCTTCGAGCACCCCCTCGCGCACGCGCCAGGCGTGTTCGCCGATGCCGCCGCAGAACACCATGGCGTCGAGCCCCTTGAGCACCGCCGCCAGCCCGCCGAGTTCGCGGCGGATGCGGAAGACAAAATACGCGATCGCCTCGTTCGCTTCCGGCCGGTCCGATGCCTCGAGCTCCCGCATATCGTGCGAGATCCCCGACAGGCCTTTGAGTCCGGACTCGCGATAGAGCAAATCGGCGATCGCCTCGGCGCTCATCTTTTTTTCCTGCATGAGATAAAGCACGACGCCCGGATCCAGCTGACCGCAGCGGGTGCCCATCGGCAACCCGTCCAACGCCGTAAAGCCCATCGAGCTCGCGACGGATTGCCCATCATGGATGGCGCACATCGAGGCGCCATTGCCGAGGTGGGCCACGACGACGCGGCCGGCCGCGTGCAGCGGCGCGATCTGCCGCAGCTTTTTTGTAATATATTCGTAAGACAGCCCATGGAAGCCATAGCGCCGCACGCCCTCATCGTAAAACCGGCGGGGAAGGGCGAACACATCGTTGACGAAGGGATGCGCGCGGTGGAACGCGGTGTCGAAGCACGCGACTTGCTTCACATGCGGCCAAGCCTCGCAGGCCGCCAAAATACCCGCGATATTGTGCGGCTGGTGCAGCGGCGCGAGAGGCACCAAGGCTTTGAGGTCGCGCAAGACGCCGTCAGTTATGAGCACCGGCGCAGCGTAATGCACGCCGCCATGCACGACGCGGTGGCCGGCGGCGACCACATTGGCATTCGGGAAGGCGGCAAGCCGCCAAGCCAGCACGCGCCGCAGCGCCTCGGCATGGAACGGCGCGCCATCCGACCATGTGTCCTCATGGATCAGCATGCCGTCGCGCTTGTGCACCTTGATGTGGCGCTGGTTGCCGTCCATTTCGACGAGACCGATTGCGAGCGCCAGAGGCTCGCCCCCATCGAGTTCGAAGAGCGCGAATTTGATCGAGGAGGAGCCGGCGTTGAGGGTGACGACATGGCGGCTCATTTGTGGTTCCCCTCGAGGCATCCGGCGCAGGCTTCACGGCCGGTGCGCGCAGGGCACGCTCCGGCGCGGAGACGAGGCGCAATCGCTCTTCCTCCGCGCGATCCGCGGGGCTGGTCGGCAGCACCGGTCTCATGACGATGGGCCAGGCTTGGCGCGCGATCCCTAGCGCCCAGGCGAAGCCGTCGCATTGTGCATGATGTCGCGCTTCGCCTCAAGCGAGGCGCGCTATTGATGGCGTCGTCGGTCACGAGCATTGTTGCCGACTGGCGCATCCATCACCACCTATGTCTCATCCGTCGTCCCGTTCGCAGGCTGCCTTGCGATCTCACAATGCGCCTGCATCGCGGAGTGAATGGAGGGCCTTGCGTCGCCGCCGTTGCCGCTTTGCTGCGACGGAGTTGCAGGAGGCGCGGGATTGCGCTACGCATTATTGACTGAAGCATACGAATGTCTTGCGAACCTTGAACAATCTTAGTCCTAGCCTTGCGTTAGGGGCCGCATGGGTTGCTGTTACGGTTGCGGTGCTGGACGGTGGTTCGACATCGGGGCGTTTCCCGTTTCCGCCTAAACCGCGGCTGCTTTCAAAACTTGCGTCCAAAGTCTGCCTTATTTCGGCCGCGCATTTCTCCTGATATAAGCAGCTGAGGGTATCCGCTCTAACCTAAAGCAGAGCTGTGCGTAACTGTTCGAGAACGGGTGGCCGGACCTGAGAACTTGTGAAGTTTAAAGGATCCCTACGGGGCCCGGGGCCTTCGTTGAGCAGTGAGCGGGTATTTCAATGGGTCCTTGCAGGGGTTGTCCTTGAGGATTCTGAATTCGCCCCTGCCCCGCTATGCGGGCGCCGAGACCCTCATGAATCGTGTCGCCGCAATTCGTTGCGGAAGGTGATGAGACCGCTGCCGACGGTTCAAGGGGTTTCTGCCAAGCGGTTTGAGATTTGGGTTGGGGAGTTCGATTGGAATTAGGATTATTCATGCCAACGATTGCCCTGGTTGACGACGACCGCAACATTCTGACCTCCGTGGCGATTGCCCTCGAAGGAGAAGGCTATCGCGTCCAGACCTACACGGATGGATCGACGGCGCTGGACGATTTGAAGAGC
The DNA here is from genome assembly GCA_963784075.1 of uncultured Alphaproteobacteria bacterium. Lineage (GTDB taxonomy): Bacteria > Pseudomonadota > Alphaproteobacteria > Rhizobiales > Beijerinckiaceae > Methylocapsa. The sequence continues at coordinate 82,326 of CAWAQW010000029.1, forward strand.
AATCCTCCCGATCTGGCGATTTTCGATATTAAGATGCCGCGGATGGATGGCATGGAATTGCTGCGCCGGTTTCGTCAGAAATCCGATGTGCCGGTGATCTTCCTGACCTCGAAGGATGAAGAAATCGATGAATTGTTCGGGCTCAAGATGGGCGCCGACGATTTCATCCGCAAACCCTTTTCGCAGCGCCTTCTGGTCGAGCGCGTCAAGGCGATTTTGCGGCGCGCCGTTCCCAAGGAACCGGGGGCTCCAAAGGAGGGCGAGTCGAAGATCCTCGAGCGCGGTCTCCTGAAGATGGACCCCGAGCGCCATGCCTGCACCTGGAAGAATGACCAGGTGACCTTGACGGTCACCGAATTCTTGATTCTGCAAGCGCTCGCGACGCGGCCCGGGGTTGTCAAGAGCCGCAATGCCTTGATGGATGCGGCCTATGACGACCAGGTCTACGTCGATGATCGCACGATCGACAGCCACATCAAGCGCTTGCGCAAGAAATTCAAGGTCGTGGACGACGAGTTCGAGATGATCGAGACCCTTTATGGTGTCGGCTATCGCTTCAAGGAATGATCTTGCCACGACGGCAAGTTTTATGCTTTGCCGTGCACGACGCAGCGTGTCGTTCGCCGGCGCTCGGCTTGCGGGCTTTGTTCACGAAATCGACTAGGGTTCGCAAGGCGTCGCGCGACAGCAAGCGCTGGCTCTTAGGATCGCTTGCAGGGGAACCGCTCATGGCCCCTATTTCCTTGCTTTGTTACATGATGTTAGCCAGAGAGTTAGCAACTTCTGGGGATCGGGCCTGAGAGGGTCGTAGGGACTCGCAGGATCAGCGAGGACGCCTCGGAAATCGAAGAGCCGGACGATGCCGGAAACGAAAAAGCCGCGCAAACGATTTCAGGACATGAACTTTTACGGGACATGCTCTAGAGTGTTTTGAGCGGATCGCGCGGGACCGGGAGGGTGCGGGGCGGCTTCGCGCTGGTGGGGATTGGGCAGATTTCCCGGCACCGCCGCGGCCGGTTTCCAATCATGGCGAGCACCAGTTCGCTGTTTCAGGGTTTATGGCTGTTTCAGACCTTATTAAAGAGGTAACGCCTCATGGAGGGGGTCGCCGGTCGATGAGTCTCGAAGCACGCGAAGGAATGGGCTTCGAACGCGTTTCCTCGGCGGCGCGGCGGATCAAGCGAATCCGGCGAAGCCTTGGCTTGCGCTTACGCGGCATTCTTCGCACCGCCAGCGGGCGTTTTGCCTCGCCCCTGGCGCGCCGCATCGTGTTTTTGAATCTGGGCGGACTTGCGGCGCTCCTCGTCGGTTTCCTTTATTTCAATCAATTCCGCGAAGGTTTGATCGATGCAAGGGTGCAGAGCCTGCAGGTGCAGGGCGAGATTATCGCCGCGGCGATCGCCGCATCCGCCACGGTCGAAACCGACTCGATTGCCATTGATCCGGAAAAGCTGTTGAATCTCTCCCCGGGCGAGAGCTACGGGCTGGCCGACGAAACGGCGCCGTCGCTTGAATTTTCGATCAACCCGGAACGCGTCGGACCGGTGCTTCACAGGCTCGCTTCGCCGACACGGACGCGGGCGCGAATCTATGACCGCGACGGCTATTTGCTGCTCGATTCGCTCTCGCTGACGAGCCGTTCCAATATCATGCGCTATAATCTGCCGCCGCCCGCGCAAGAGGGATCTCCTTCGCTTTGGGTGCGCATGGGCGAAGGATTGAGGCGATTTGCTGGCCAGTCCAGCTTGCCCCTTTATGAAGATATCGGCGTTTCCAACGGCAAGGCCTATCCGGAAGTGGCGCGCGCCCTTGCCGGCGGCGAGCAATCGATCGTGCGCGTCGATTCCAAAGGCGAAACCATTGTCTCCATCGCCGTGCCGATCCAGCGGTTCCGGGCGGTGCGCGGCGCCTTGCTCTTGTCCACGCAGGGCGACGACATTGACAAGATCATTGTTTCGGAACGCGCCGCCATCGTCCGGATTTTTCTCGTTTCCGCCGCCATCATGATGCTTCTCTCCTATTTCATCGCCGGAACCATCGCCGAACCGATAAGGCGTCTGGCGGAAGCGGCGGAGCGCGTGCGGCGGGGGACGAAGGCCCGCCGGGAAATTCCCGATTTTACCACCCGCTCGGATGAAATCGGCCATTTGTCGGGTGCCCTGCGTGACATGACCAAGGCTCTCTATGATCGCATCGAGGCGATCGAGCGCTTTGCCGCCGATGTCGCCCACGAACTGAAAAACCCGCTGACCTCCTTGCGAAGCGCGGTCGAGACCCTGCCCGTCGCGCGCACGCCAGACGCACGCCAGCGTCTGTTGTCAATCATCGCGCATGATGTTCGCAGGCTCGACCGGCTGATCAGCGACATCTCCGACGCCTCGCGGCTCGATGCCGAGCTTGCCCGCGATGATGTGGGTCTCGTCGATCTGACGCGCCTGCTTGATGCGGTCGTCGCCGTGGCCAATCTCGTCAACGAGCCCGGCGCGATCCGGGTTGAACTCGTCATCGCGCGGCACGGCACCGCCGACGACAGCCATCGGACGGATTTCACAATTCTCGGGCATGACTCCCGCCTCGGTCAAGTTTTCAATAACCTCGTGGACAATGCAAGATCGTTTTCCGCCCCAGGAGGAAGCGTGCGCGTGCTGTTGCGCCCGGCCAAGGAATATACGGCCCAGGGCCATGTGCGGGACGGTTTCGAGATCATCATCGACGACGACGGCCCCGGCATTCCCGCCGATGCTTTCGAACGGATTTTCGAAAGATTTTATACCGACCGCCCAGACCAAGGTTTTGGCCAAAATTCCGGCCTTGGGCTTTCCATCTCTCGGCAAATCATCGAGGTCCATGGGGGGCACATATCGGCGCTCAACCGGGTCGGGCCACCGGGGGCGGACGGCGTGATCCCCGTGCTTGGCGCCCGCTTCCTGGTGTTTTTGCCCAAGGTGCAATAGCCTTGTCCACGCGACCCGAACCAGCGGCCGGCAATGCGGAAAAATCTTATCTTCATGCGAGTGCCGTCGTGATTGGCGAAGCCGGGGTGCTCATTTTGGGACCATCGGGGGCCGGCAAAAGCAGCCTGGCTCTTGCCTTGATCGCGGCGGCGGAGGGCATGGGCTTTTTCGCAAGACTTGTCGGCGACGACCGGATTGGCATCGCGAGCAGCGGCGGCCGCCTGATCGCCCGCGGTCATCCTCGCATCCTCGGAAAGATCGAGCGGCGCGGCCATGGACTCTTCGAAATTCCCTTCCTCGCCGCCGCCGTCGTCCGGCTGGTGATCGGGCTCGGGGGCGAGAAAGACGCGCCGGTCCCCCGCTATCCGGACGAAGACTCAGGTCATGTCATCCTTGGGGGGACCAAATTGCCCTTTGTGCGTCTGCGGCAAGATGCCGCATCAAGTGACCTCGCCGCCTCAGTTTTGGCCGACCCGCGCTTATGCGGAAAACGCTTCTAGCAGCTTCGATGCGGCCCCATTTCCCTCGCATGTGCAGAGCCCCTGCGTTCCGGCCCAAAGCCTCCCAGCCGCCCGCTTCGAACAAAAACCACCCATGGAAAGGGTCAAACATTGTTTTTGACGGCGCCTCATTTCGCTTGCCAATTCGGTTGCGCTGCACAAAATACCGGCTCGCAACCGGTCCCTACACATGCCGCACATGGTCATCTGCAAGGTCTGCCACTTCAAAGTCTGCCGCTTCAAGGTCTGCCACTTGCCATCTCGATTTATGGTCTTATCACAAAGACCTTCGCTAAAGGCGCGGCGAGGCGCTATCGCCGGGCCATTCAAGGAGAATTCGCCGGCAGGCGTGCCGCGGGTCTTTCCTTGAGAGCACTTCCCTTCAGAGCGCTTCTCGCTCGCGCAGCCGCACGGGTCGAGGAATGGCTCCCCTTCAAAGAGTGAGAGCATGTTGGAATCGAAAAAGTCGAGCTGCTTTTTCGGGACATGTTCTGGTCCGCGCAGGGTCCTTCGCTTGACGAACATCTCGCGTCTTTGTGCCAGCCTGGCACGAAGGTTCTGAACGAGCAGGTGCGCTTGATGATTGGTATCGTCCTTGTGACCCATGGCCGCCTTGCCTCGGAATTCCGTGCCGCGCTGGAACATGTGGTTGGTCCCCAAAAGCAGATCGAATCCATAGGTATCGGGCCGGATGACGATATCGAACAAAGGCGCCAGGACATTATTTCCGCCGTCGCGAATGTCGATAAGGGCGCCGGCGTCGTCGTGCTCACCGATATGTTTGGCGGCACGCCCTCCAATCTCGCGATTTCGATTATGAATGGCGCTCATATCGAGGTCATCGCGGGGGTCAATCTGCCGATGCTGATTAAACTTGCCTCGGTGCGCGATAGCGCGAGCCTCGACCAGGCGGTATGTCTGGCCCAGGACGCGGGCCGCAAATATATTTATGTCGCAAGCAAATTCTTGGGCGGCAAATGAGCACGGATGATCCCGACCAGGCCGAGACAGGCGATGGCCCGGACTTCAAACCTCCGGAGGACGTCCTCATCCGCACCCTTGAGATCGTCAATCGCAAGGGGCTGCACGCGCGCGCGACCGCGAAACTCGTGCAATGTATCGATCAGTTCGATGCCGCCGTCACGGTCAGCCGCGGCGGGGAAACCGTCGGCGGGACCTCGATCATGGGCATTTTGACCTTGGGTGCGGGGCCCGGAATGACGATCACAGTGACCGCGGCGGGCGTTCAGGCGGCGGCCGCGATGGAAGCAATCACGGCGCTGGTCGCTAACCGCTTCGGCGAGGACGAATAGGCTGGCGCGGGCTCCCGGCCCAAGCCGGATGTGATGCGATCAATACGAACATCGGCTCCGGGCACCCCGGCGCGAAGCGATCAGGATCTCAGCCTTCGCTCACGCCTCGCGATAGGCGCGCGCCGCCTTGACGAGGCCCGCGGTCGAGGCGTCGAGCGCGTCCGTCGAACGGCCCGCATCGGCGACGATGGGCGTTAGCCTGTTGGCGAGTTCCTTGCCGAGTTCCACACCCCATTGGTCGAAGGAATTGATATTCCAGATGACGCCTTGCACGAAAACCTTATGCTCGTAGAGGGCAATCAATTGGCCGAGCACGCGGGGCGAGAGTTTCTTATAGAGGAACGTGCTCGAAGGCCGGTTGCCTTCAAACACTTTGTGGGGGGCGAGCGCCTCGATCGCTTCGGGGCTCAGCTTTTGCGCCTTTAAGGTTTCTTTGACCTCCTCGATCGAACGGCCCTGCATTAAGGCTTGGCTCTGGGCGAGGCAATTGGCGAACAGCAAATGGTGATGCGCGGCATCGGCGTCGCTCGGCCGTGCCGCGACGAGGAAGTCGATCGGCACGACCTCGGTGCCCTGATGCAGCATCTGGAAGAAGGCGTGCTGGCCGTTCGTTCCCGGTTCTCCGAAAACGACCGGGGCGGTTTCGTGACGCACGCGCATGCCAGAGAGGTCCACCGATTTGCCGTTGGATTCCATTTCGAGCTGCTGAAGATAGGCGGGAAACCGCGCCATCCGCTCGTCGTAAGGGATGACGGCATGCGCCGCAAAGCCCCAAAAGTCGCGGTACCAAATTCCGAGCAAGGCCATCAGAACAGGGATGTTGCGCTCGAGCGGCGCCGCGACGAAATGGCTGTCGATATCTTGGCCGCCGCGCAAAAATTTTTCGAATTTCTCCTTGCCTATGCCGATCGCCAGCAAAAGCCCAATCGACGACCAGATCGAATAGCGGCCGCCGACCCAGTCCCAAAAGCCGAACACGCGATCGCTTCTGATGCCGAAGGCGGCAATTTTATCGAGCTGCGTCGACACCGCGCAAAAATGCTCGGCGACCGCCGCTTCGCCGAGCGTTGACGCGACGGCTTTGCGCGCCGAGGCGGCGTTGGTCATGGTCTCGATGGTCGTGAAGGTTTTTGAGCAAACAATGAAAAGCGTCGTCGCGAGCGGCACAAGCTTCAACGTGTCACCGAGATCGGCGCCATCGACATTGGCCACGGTATGCAGTCTCAGATGGTCCGCAACAAAAGGCGCGAGGGCCCGCGCGGCCATGGCGGGACCGAGATCCGAGCCGCCGATGCCGATGTTGACAATATCGGTAAAAGGGGCGCCGCTCGCGGATTTGATTTCGCCATTGCGGACCGCCTCCGCGAAGGCTTCCATCCTCGCCCGCTCGGCCAGGACGTCCGGCATCACGTCGTGACCCTCGGCGAACATGGGCCGGCCGGAAAGATTGCGCAAGGCCATGTGCAGGGCTGGACGATGCTCGGTCATGTTCACCGGCTCGCCCGCAAAGAGCGCCGCCCGGCGCGCCTCGACACCCGCCGCGCGGGCAAGATCGATCAGCAGCTCGAGTGTCGTTCCGGTGAGCCTGTGTTTCGAATAGTCAAAGAGGAGATCATCGAGCTCGACGTGAAAACGCTCGAACCGATTCGGGTCGTCGCGAAAGAACCCCGCGATCGTCTGTCCGGCCATGGACCGCTTATGCGCTTCGAGCGCGGCCAAAGCCTTGCCTAATTCAAGAGCTGCCATGCGTCACCTCTAGCGAATATTGGACGCAAGCGCGTGCGGGATGCAAGCGGGCCGTTCTCAAATCACAAAAAAGCCGGTCGCGCGCCGCCGCGAAAGCGGCAGGATCTGGGCCGTCAAACCGGCGGTTCCCCTAAGCAAGCCCGAAAAACCAGCAAACCCCAGGGCCGCCAAAAGAGCGGCCCCTGGGTCTTATTGCATTCGCGTCTAGTTTTGAGGGACAGTCTTCGTAGGGGCCAGCCTGCCCGGAGGAGGAGCTATGACCGGGCAGGCTGGAACGGCGTCAGGGATTATACGCCCGCTCGCCGTGATCGGTAATGTCGAGACCTTCGAGTTCGGCCTGCTTCGTTGCCCTGAGGCCGATGATAAGGTCGACGAATTTGTAAAGGATCGCCGACCCAAAGCCCGACCAGAACAGGGTGAAAAGCACGTTCTTTGCTTGGATGATCACTTGCGCCTTCATGTCGTATTCGCCAGGCGCGCCAAAGCCGGGTTTGATCGTGTAGTCGGTGAGGCCGGTGCCGCCAAGATAAGGCGCGACCAGGATGCCGGTGCCAATGGCTCCGATGATCCCGCCGATGCAATGGACGCCGAAGACATCGAGGGCGTCATCATAGCCGAACATGCGCTTCACATATGCGCACATGAGGAAACAGATCGAACCGGCCACGAGACCAAGCACGATCGATCCCATCGGCCCGGCAAAGCCGGAGGCCGGCGTCACCGCGACGAGGCCCGCGACCGCGCCCGAGACCATGCCAAGCAGCGAAGGCTTGCCCTTCAGCGCCCATTCCGTGAACATCCAGCCGAGCGCCGCGGCCGCGGTTGCCACCATGGTGTTCACAAAAGCGAGCGAAGCCATGCCTGTCGCCTCGAGGTTCGAACCGGCGTTGAAGCCGAACCAGCCGACCCAGAGAAGCGAGGCGCCGATCATCGTCATGGTGACGGAATGCGGCGGCTCGATTTCATGCGGATAGCCGATCCGCTTGCCAAGCATCAAGCAGCCCACAAAACCCGCGATGCCCGCGTTGATATGGACCACGGTGCCGCCGGCGAAATCGAGCGCGCCCAATTTTTGAAAAAAGCCAGCATTGTTGAGAACCGCATCGAGATTGGCTTGCGCGGCGGCTTTGGCGGCATCGTCGGGGGCATCGGCAAGAGCCTTGGCGGCATCGCCGATCGCGTCCGGACCCGCCCAGTACCAAACACCATGCGCGATCGGAAAATAAATGAAAGTCACCCACAGCAGGATGAAGACGAAGATCGCCGAAAACTTCATGCGTTCGGCGAGGGAGCCGATGATCAAGGCGGGGGTGATCATGGCGAAGGTCATCTGAAACACCATATAGGTGTATTCAGGGATGACGACGCCATTGGAAAAGGTCGGCACGTTCGAATCCGGGGTTATTCCTTTGAGAAAGGCCCGGTCAAATCCGCCGATGAGATTGTTCCACTGGTAGCCTTCGAGAAAGCCAAGCCAGGGATGGTCGCCGCCGGCGAAGGGAACCAATTCGTGGCTGCCTTCGGTAAAGGCGAGCGAATAGCCGTAAAGGCACCAAACGATCCCAACCATCGCCACGATCGCGAAGACCTGGGAAAGCATGGACGCCATGTTTTTCGTGCGCACCATGCCGCCGTAGAAAAGCGCGAGGCCCGGAATCGACATCATCAGCACGAGCGCCGACGAGACCAGCATCCAGGCGTTGTCGCCTTTATTGGGAACCGGGGCGGTATCCGCGTGGGCCAGCCCAGCCGCTCCCACGGCCAGCATCAGCCCTAATCCGATCGCCCGTGGGGCGATCCTTGGGAGGAAACGAAGATTCATATCCAACTCCTGCGAAACTTCTAAATGGAGGAAAGGCGCGTTAGATGGCTTCTTGATCGCGTTCGCCGGTCCGGATCCGGACCGCTTGATCGAGGGTGGTCACGAAAATCTTGCCGTCGCCAATCTCACCGGTCCGCGCCGCCGTGGTGATGGCATCAATCGTCTGGCTTACGAGTTCGCTCGGTACGGCGACCTCAATCTTCAACTTGGGGAGAAAGCTCACCGCATATTCTGCCCCACGGTAGATTTCCGTATGGCCCTTTTGGCGGCCGTAACCCTTGACTTCGGTCACGGTCATGCCGTGTGCACCAAGCGCTGTCAGCGCGTCGCGGACCTCGTCCAGCTTGAACGGCTTAATGATCGCAGTAATTATTTTCATGTTGCGTTTCCTGCTTGCCTCTACCTTGGGAACTTCGAAAAGTGGTGGCTTGCTCATGGACGCAGGGCCGGGCGGGATAGGGTGGCCATGCTTGAGTTGCTGATAGCAAGCCATGGGCCAGTTACGCCCGCAACGTCGACGAGACTATGAAGCTTTAGGCTTCATTTGGCCAGGAAAATGTCGGCGCGCGCCCTGGAACGGCCGAGAAATCAACGAGTTCTTGAAAATTTGCGGTTGCTCCAGATTAAATGGATTTTTAACTCTTCACGGAATCGTGATCGCCCGAGCAACAAGTTAATTTCTAATAATAATAGTATTATATTAAGAGAAAAGCCAAAGACCATTGTATTTTATGGTCCTGTATCCGGAAAAGCTGGAAAAGACCGGGCGGCCGCAAGCAAAGCAGAGTGTTGAGATAGCCAAGTCTTATCATCGGTGCCGGTCACGGCGGCCGCGGCTTCCATCAAAACAAAGCGCCTCGCCCTGCGGGCTCCGGGCGCATCAATCCCTCCTGAGCGACGGACGCAACCAAGCGGCCGTCATGGGAAAAGAGGAGCCCGCGGGCGAACCCCCGGGCCCCGCAAGAGTTCGGGCTATCTTGCGCATAGAGGAGCCAATCATCGGCGCGAAAGGGCCGGTGAAACCACAAGGCGTGATCAAGGCTGGCGATCTGGAGGCCGGTATCGAAGACGGAGCGGCCATGCGCGCCGAGCGCCGCGTCGAGAAGCGTCATGTCGGAAAGATAAGCGAGCAGGGCGCGGTGAATGGCGGGATCGCCAGGGAGCGGCCCCTTCGCCCGCAACCAGACCTGTTGTTCGAGGGCTCCGGCCTTGTGGTTCACAAAGCGGGCAAGATCGACGGGACGCAGTTCGATCGGGCGGTCTTGCGCGAACCAGCGGCGAATGGTTTCCGGCATGGAGGCGCCAAAGCGCCGCAGGATTTCGGATTCGCTCGGCAGAGTTTCCGGCAATGGAACCTTGGGCATTGTCACCGCATGGTCGAGCCCAGGCTCGTCGATCTGGAACGACGCCGAGAGCGAAAAAATCGCGCGCCCATGCTGGATCGCATTGCAGCGCCGGGTGGTGAAACTCTTCCCGTCCCGAATCCGGTCGACTTCATAGACGATCGGCACGGCCGGGTCGCCAGGCAAGAGGAAATAGCCATGCAATGAATGCGGCGCGCGGCCTTCGACGGTGCGCGCCGATGCGACGAGGGCTTGCGCGACCACAAGGCCGCCAAACACGCGCTGCCAGCCCACCTGCGGGCTGCGCCCGCGAAAAATATTTTCCTCGATCCGTTCGAGATCGAGGATGGCCAAAAGCTGGGCGACGGCATCGGACATCCGCGCTGAACTCCCTCTCCGAAAGCCTCTCGTCAGGCGTGCCAGCGGTTCCGTCAATCCTTAAGCCGAATAATACCAAATCTCATAAACCACGACGTCCGGGGATTGAGCCGGGCAGCCAAGCAAAAGGCGCAAGGTTTGGAGAGGCAAATCTCATCGCCCTATGGGCTGCTTGTGCGCAAAGCTTAAGCAATGCGCGTGGGAATGGGCTAGGCTCCTGAATTTACGCCGTTTTTTTCAGAGGAGATCTGCGGCAAAAGACGCGGAGCGGAGACCATGAGCGCATCCTCTTGGTGCGCTCATGGGCTCGTTCTGCCGTCAATCGAGAATGCGCGCTTCCTCGGGCAGCATGATCGGAATCCCGTCCCGGATCGGATAGGCGAGCTTGGCCGCGCGGGAAATGAGTTCCTGATTTTGCGCATCATATTCAAGGGTCGTCTTGGTGCGCGGACACACCAGGATTTCGAGCAGCCGCGGATCGATCCGCGACGGCTCGGGAGCGTGCTGCGCGCTCAAGTCCTTCTGCTTATCCGTCATTCATCCGTTCTCCCGTCTTCCAGCTTGCTGCCGAATACCGGCGGGATAGCGATCCCGCGCGGTTCGAATGGGCTGAGGTTGCGTGTCCGCCTGGACCGTCCGCCCTCATTCAAAGAGTTGGAGCTTTCCCGGACGGCGAACGGCGCCCACTTCGCCTGAAAATGCGCTAGTGTAAAGGCGTCGAGTCGCTTTTTCCGCGCGCGAGTTCGATTTCGGTGATCGCGACGAGCACATCCGCCCGGCCTTTGAGGTCGCGCGCCTCGAGCAGCGCCTGCTTTTCCTTGGGGCTGCAGGGGCTCATCATGGAGAGGGCATTGACAAGCGCTTCGTTCGGCGCATTGCGGATGCTGTTCCAGTCGACTTGCAGATGGTTGGTCTCGGCAAAGTCGCGCAAGGTGCGCAAAACACAGTCGCGATCGACCTGATCCTCGCCCGCGCGGGGACTGAAATCGATGGAAAACGGGCTGAAATCGGAGCGGCACTGCCGGTAGGCGGTGGACGCGGCAATTTCCTCGACGATCTTGAACCGCGCAATCCCCGTCAAGGTCACAAGATAGCGCCCGTCGCCGGTTTCGGCGAATTGGGTGATCCGCCCCGCGCAACCGACCGAAAACAGCGCGGGCACGCCGATTTCCGTCCCCGCCTCGGGATCGGGCTGGATCATGCCGACGATCCGGTGCGTTTTGAGGGCGTCGTCCATCATCGCGAGGTAGCGCGGCTCGAAAATATTGAGAGGCAGTTCGCCGCGCGGGAGCAGCAGGGCGCCCGCGAGCGGAAAGATCGGCAATATAGCGGGCAGTTCTTCCGGGTGGCGATAAGCATGGTTCATGCTCATTGATCAGTCCTCACCTGCGCCGTGCTCACTCGTCTGCCGGAGCCCGGAACAAATCCCAGCGCAAATCCGCGCGCCTCGCGAAAACCCTCCTATTTAGCACTCCCGCGGCGAATTGCAAAAATTACGGTTGAGTCCGCGCTCGGCAGTGGCGTGTTTCACAATTTGACCACAATCCGAAAAAGTGCACACGTATTAGGCAAATGCTTAAAAATCAGCCTTTAACGGTGGCGCCCAGGCTTCGTGCCTGGGCGCCGGGCGCAAGACCGCCTTCAAACGGTGCTTCGCATTCTCTTGAAGCCGGCGTCGAGGTCCGCCTTGAGATCCTCGATGTCTTCGAGGCCGACGGAAAAGCGCAAGGCGGGGCCGGGCGGCGTCCAGGCCGTCGCGCTGCGATAGGCCCGGCAATCGAAAGGAATGACAAGGCTCTCGAAGCCGCCCCAGGAATAGCCCATGCCGAAGAGTTTGAGCCCGTCGAGCATGGCGGCGAGCGCCGCCCGCGAGCAAGGCGAAAGAAGCACCGAGAAAAGCCCCGACGAGCCGAGGAAATCGCGTTTCCAGGTGGCGTGTCCCGGGCAGGAGGGAAGGGCCGGATGCAGGACCCGGACGACCTCCGCGCGGCCGGCGAGCCAGCCGGCAAGGTCGAGCGCCTGCCGCTCGGCCTCGCGGAGCCTGAGGTCGAGGCTGCGCAGGCCGCGCAAACTCAAGAAGACGTCCTCCGGCCCGGCGCACATCGCGAAAGCGTCGAAGGTCGCCCGAAGCCTTGGAAACCATTCCGGGGTGGCGGATACGAGCCCGATGAGAAGATCGGAATGGCCGCCGAGATATTTGGTCCCGGCTTCGACCGCGATGTCGGCGCCGCGCGCATGCGGCGGAAAGAACAAGGGCGTTGCCCAAGTATTGTCGAGGATCGTGCAGATGCCCCTCGCCCGCGCCAGCGCGGCGATCGCCGGGACATCCTGGACTTCGAAGCTCTGCGAACCGGGCGTCTCGATGAAGATCGCGCTTGTGTTGGGCCGGATCAGGCTTTCGAGTGCAGCGCCGGCCAGGGGATCATAATATTCTGTCTCGACCCCCATCCGGGTCAAAACCGTGTCGCAGAAGATGCGGGAGGGGCGATAGACGGCGTCCGTCACGAGAATATGATCGCCGGATTTGACCGCGGTCAGGAGGGCGAGCGTGATCGCGGCAAGACCCGAAGGCGCAAGCACGGTTCCCGCCGCGCCCGTGAGTTCGGTCCAGGCGCCCTCCAGCGCCGCCGTTGTCGGTGTGCCCTGGGTGGCATAGGTAAATCGCGCCTTGCGCGCCGAAAAATCCTCCAAGGTTGGAAAAAGAATCGTCGAGCCGCGATAGACCGGCGTATTGACGAAGCCTTGCTGCTCGCTCGGGCGGCGCCCGGCGTGAACCAGTTTCGTACGGGTTTTCAGGCGGAGGCGGTCTTCGGGCGTGGTCTCGGTCATTTTGCTTCCCGTCAGCTTTGATGCACTGCAAACTGCGGGGTTGACCGGGGCTTCGTCAAGCCCGGGCGTGACAAGCTGCGCCCACGGCACGGCGGCGGCTCCTCGGCGCCAATTTGGCAACGGGCTTGCCGGTTCACGCCGTTTTGGGCAAAGTCGGGGCTCCTGTTCAAATAACCGGCATGGGGGGCCCGCGCGTGCATATTTTGCGGCTCGTGCTTTTGGCCCTCGCCGGCCTTGCCGCGATCGTCGGGGGCGCAGCCCTTCTGCATCAGGCGAGCCACCCGGACGCGGCGTCCCCGTCCATAATCGGCAGGGCATCGACGCGGCCGGGCGAGCCCGGATCGTCACCCTATGAGATTGCCGCCGCCCGGCGCGCCTTTGCGGAAAAGCTCAAATCGGCGCCCGAATACGCCGCGTTTTTTGAGCGTCTCCAAAGCCTCTTTCCGTCCGACTATGATTCTTTTTTGGAGGGGTTTTCAAAGCGTCTCGCCGCGCAGGGCGAGATTGGAAGCGCCGATTTGCTCATGGGGGAAACCGTTCGCTCCTTGCGCCTTTCCCGCGGCGTTTTGGCGGCCAAGGCGGGCTCCCCGGCCCTCGAACATATTTTCGAATTGCAGTCGTCGATGTTGCGCGCCCTCGCGGCGAAGGACCCGCATCTTTGCGTCGATTTTCTCAATGGCGCGGAAAGCACTGGTTTTTTTGAATTTTCGGCGCAGAACCGGGGTCTTTTGGCGGCGATGGGAATGGCCGGGCTCGACGCCATTCATGATGGCGAAGTGCAACAGGTCAAAAGACAGCAACCGACCCAGGCGGATTTCGATGCGCTCGAACAGGCGTTGCGCGCGAGGGGGCTCGACACCCCGGTGATCGCCGTGCTGCTCGACGGCAAAACCAGCGATCCGCCCATCGCCGACGCGGAGATGTGCCGGGCCGGTCAGATCTATCTCGATGCTCTCGCTGCCATGCCGGAGCCGGCCCGTTTGCGGATTTATGGTTTCGCCGTCGAAATCATGGCGCGCATGTGAGGCCCCCTGTTCATCGAGGGGTTGCGGAGGTTCAAGCGAACGGCTTCGCCGCACTGCTGCCTTAAGCTTGGTGTTTGATAGGCTTTCGTCATGATGGCTTCGGATTGAAGCCGTCATGTTGTCATCCCTTTGTTTTGTCGCAGGATCTTACGATCGTTCCGCTCGGCGGCCTGGCATTGGGAGCGAGCGCACCACGCGCCAATTTCCAGGGGGAGGAAGCCGCATGTCGAACGAACACGAAGCGCGCCGTCAGCACATCAAAGCGCGTCTCGAACACGCGGAGAGAACGCTGTGCGCGACGCGCAGTTCGGCCGGCGGCCATAGCCGTGCGATCCGGCTCCATCTCGAACGGGAAATTCACGCCCGGAACAGGGATTTGGCCTTGCTTGACCTGGCGCCGGCCACCTCTGGCGTTGTCCCTCTATCCCCGAATAAAAAGTAAGCGCCAAGGCGGCGTTGCGGGCCGCCGGAGGGGTTCGCGGCACATGCGCGGCGCTTCCCGGCATGATCCAAAAGTCGGGCTTCGGGGCGTTTCTTGGTCAAATGGCCCGGACCGATGGCGGGCTGGGCCTCGACCATAAGACCCGCCAAAGAAGGACCAGCGCGGCGCCTTGCAGCGCAACGGAAACGGCGGCGAGCGCCGGCACCGACCAGTCGTAGAGCACGCCGAGCAATGTGCTGCCGGCGAACCAGGCCAGCCCATAGGCCGCGTTGAAAATGCCATAGGCGGTGCCACGGCGCGCGGCCGGCGCGAGCGGCGCGATCGCCGCCCGCATGACCGAGGCCTGGGCCCCCCGGCCGATGCCCCACACCACCACCCCGGCCGCGGCCACGGCGGGGCTGCCGAGGAAAGCGAGGGGGGCGCTGAGCGATGAGGCGAGGGTCGCAAAGATCATGACGCCCATCCCGGCCCGGTCGAACCAACGTCCCAAGAAAGGTGCGGACGCCGCTTCCGCCGCCATGGCGAGGGAATAAGCGAGGGGAATCCAAACGGGCGCGATCATGCCGGTCTTGCCGAAATGATACGCGATCAATGGAAAATCGGCGTAGCCCGCCGCGATGAGGGCGGCGGCGGCAAGGTAGAGCCAAAACCGGCGCGGCAAAGGGCCTGCCGTCAAGGCTGCGGGCGCCACTTCGAGATCGCGCGGATGCGGATAAAAATGACGCGCGGCGAAGAGCACCAGCATCGCCAGCGCCGCCGGCATCGCGAGGAGGGCGAAGCCATTTTGGTAGCCGCCGTTCCAATAAAGAGAGGCGGCGACGATCATCGGTCCGAGGATCGCGCCTGTCTGATCGAGCGCGCCATGCAGGCCGAAGGCAAAGCCAAGGCCGGTTTGGCTGCCCGCGTGCGAGAGCATCGCGTCGCGCGCTGGGGTGCGGATCGCCTTGCCCGCCCGCTCGGCCACGATCAAGAGAACCGCGAGGTCGGCGCGGCCGGTCAAGGCAAGGAGCGGCACCGCGGCGAGATTGACGCCATAGCCAAGAATGGTCATCGGCCAATAGCCGCCGGTGCGGTCGCTGAGATAGCCGGATAAAAGCCGCAAGGCGTAGCCGAGGAACTCGCCAAACCCCGCGACAAAGCCAACCACGGCGGCGCTCGCCCCGAGGACGCCAAGATAGGGGCCAATGACACTGCGCGCGCCTTCATAGGTCATATCCGCGAAGAGGCTCACCATGCCAAGCAGCACGATGAATCTGAGGGCGCTGCCCCTTGAAAGGTCAGAGGAAATGGTCGGCGCGGCCTCGCTCATATTGGGGTGACTTCTTTGCTGTGGCGGGACGAAGGGCTGTGGCGGGATGAAGGCGGGACAAAGGGCGGCCCGAGCGGCCGGCGGTCAGTATAAACCCCTCTGTCCGCCGGCGTCACGCCTTGGCGAGCTGCGCAAGGGTTTCCTCGATGGGCCGGGCGAGCGCGAGGGTCAAACCGGCGATGGCTTCGATGTCGTCAAGATGCGCCTGCGGCAAATGGGCGGGAAGACCTTCGCTGGCGTCGGTCGCGACCGCTTTGATGCTCGTATCTTCGGGGAAGAGCCAGGGCTTTTCATTCGCCGCGCGATGGACTTCGATTTTTGCGTGCGCGTCGCGCTTATAGCCCTCGACGAGAATGAGATCGACCACACTCATGCGCGCCAAAAGTTCGGCAAGGCTCGGCTCTTCGACGCCGCGCAATTCATGCATCAAAGCGAAACGCCGGGCCGAAGCGACGAGAACCTCCTGCGCGCCCGCTTCACGATGGAGGTAGGAATCCTTGCCCGGCTGATCGACATCGAAAGCATGATGGGCGTGCTTCAAGGTCGAGACGGAAAAGCCGCGTTCACGCAAATAGGGAATGAGCTTTACGATCAAGGTCGTCTTGCCGGCGCCGCTCCACCCGGCAATGCCCATCACCCGCATGGCTCAAAACTCCTCCGTAGCCGCGCTTCGCGCGCCAATGGAGTTTGGCCGCGCGGCGAGGCTTTCTTGGGATTCTTTTTTCATACCTGCCAATTCAAAACGCATCCGCTCTCGATTTCAGTGCGCTTCAAGAACCATGGTGTCGACTGTAAAACTTCCGTCCGCCTCGATCTCGAAATATTTCACGACATCCTCGGCCATATTCGCCTGCAGGGAACGGATCGCTTGGATATGGACACCGGGCGTATCGATGCGTTCAACCCATGCGGAAAATTCGAGGCGCAGACGCGCATGGACAATCGTGCTCGGCGCAAATCCCGCATGGGTCAGCGCGCGCCGCCATTCATCGGTCGAATAATCCCGGATGTGGGAAGGATCGCGCAACAGTTCGACGCTCTGCAAATAGGTGTCCAGCAAAGCGGAGCTGCCGCCCGGCGAAACCACATCGATAAAGACCGCGCCGCCGCCCTGTTTGAGGACGCGTCTTGCTTGCCGCAGGGCACCATGAAAATCATGCCAATGGTGGGCGCTGTACCGGCTTATGACAAAATCGAAGGCGGCATCCTCGAACGGCAGATGTTCCGCCGCGCCCTGCCGGGTTGTCACATTGGCGAGGCCGCGTTCGCGGCAGACGCTCGCGACGGCATCGAGCATTTCACGCGACAAATCATAGGCGACGACTTCGCGCACATGCGGCGCCGCATGCAAGGTCACATGGCCGCCGCCGCACCCAAGATCGAGCACCCGCGCGTCCGGGCGGCCGCGAACGATCCCGGCGAGGCGTTCGAGGTCCGCTCCCTTTGCGTGAACAGTGCTCGCGACATAGGCCGCCGCGCGCGGCCCGAAGCGGGCGGCAACGAGGTTTCCATGCGATTTGTCCAATAAGGCCACCTCACTGCTCTCCATCTAGATACCATGATCGCAATCTATTAGGGTTTTCCACCTTCAGCCAATGGCGGCAAACACGGAGTGACCGGAATTTCTCCCGCCTCTCTCGATTTGCGAGGCCTGAACTGTCCGTTGCCAGTGCTGCGGACCCGCAAGATGCTGCGAAGGCACGCGCGCGGCCAGCTGCGTGAGACCGGTGACACGTTGGAGCGCCAGGAGGCGGTGAATGGCCTCTTTATATTCCATATCAAGCGTGGCAAGGGACAGTTGGATCAGGAGAGCCGCAGCGTGACTGAAGAGCAAAATTCGCAAACCCCGGCGTTTACGCCGCATGCGCTGCGTGGCCGCGTCCTCGCCGAAGTCCATGCCCGGCCTTTCGAGCCGATGGAGGGGGCAAAACGCATCCTGCATTTCGCTTTCACGACCGATCCGCGCGCCGCCGCCAAGGCGCGGGAAGCGATCGAGGCCTTTTGCCGGGAGCGGTCCCATCCCGCCCCGCTGCTTGAGGCAAAGCAGCACCGGATCGAATTGCCCCCCGCCATCTTGCTCTGGGAACACCACGGCGAGTTCATGACCTATTCCTGGGAGTTTCCACAGGAGGCGAAGAAGACGCTGGGTGTAAGCGATTGGCGAGGGCTGGCGTTTCAGCCGGGCGCTGGCGAACTTTCGCGATTCATGCGCCTTTTGCCGCAGCCAGGGCCATTGCTTGTTGCCGCCGATCTTCATCTCTTGCCGAAGGGACGCGGCACCGACGGCTGGCGCCTGCTGTTCGAGCCGAGCCGGCTTGCCGCTTCCGAGGTCTTGCAAGGCGCCGCCATCGCTGCCACCGACTTCCATCCCGATGAATCCGGTTTCGTCCGGCTCCTTGTGCTCGACCGCCGGTTAAAGCCGGGCGAGGCCGGGGCATTGGTGCGCCGCTTGCTCGAACTCGAAACCTACCGCACCCTCGCCCTGCTCGGCCTGCCGGAGGCGGAAGCCGCCGGCCCCGTCATCCGCCGCATCGAGGCGCAATTGCCGCTTCTCGTGCAGCGGCTGCGGGAAGGCGAGGGGCTCGACGCGAGCCGCGAATTGCTCGCCCATCTGACCGCTCTTGCCGCCGAGCTCGAGGCGAGCGCGGCGCAAAGCCTCTACCGGTTCGGGGCAACGCGCGCCTATCACGAGCTCGTCACTCTGCGTCTCGATGCGCTTGGCGAAAGCGCCTTGCCGGATGTGCCGACCTTGAAAGGGTTTCTCACGCGCCGCCTGACGCCGGCGATCCGGACCTGCGCCTCGGCCGAGGAGCGCCAGGAAAATCTCGCCCAAAAGCTCGCCCGCGCCGGGCAGCTTTTGCGCACCCGCGTCGAGATCGAGCTCGAAAGCCAAAACAAGGATTCTTTGAGCAATATGAACGATCGTTTCCGTCTGCAGCTCAAATTGCAGCAAGCCGTCAAGATCGTTTCCATTGGCGCCATTACTTATTATCTCGTGGCCATTCTGCATCTCATTTTCGTCGGGGTGCATGCGAAAATCGAAGGCTTTGATCCCGATTTCGCCACGGCGGTTTCGGTTCCCTTCGTCCTCGCGCCCATTCTTTGGATCTTTCGCCGCCGCCGCGAACCGGCGGCGGAGCCTTGAGCCATGCGAGGGGGCGCGAGTTTCTCCCCTTTCGGCGCCGGCATTGCTGCGAAAGCCCGCTCGGGACGGCGTTTGGTCAAAATTGAGGCATGGGCGGGCCTTGACGAATTCCCCCGCCCATGTGCCATGCGCTGAGTTAAGTTTTCGCTGCGTCCGCGAAGGAGGATGCCGATGGGTTTGAATGTCGCCGTCCAGATGGACCCGATCGACAAGATCAATATCGCGGGCGATTCGACCTTCGCTCTGTTGCTCGAAGCGAGCGCAAGGGGCCACCGGCTTTCCTACTTTACGCCCGACAAGCTTTCGCTCCGCGACGGCCGGGTCGTCGCCACGGCGGCGCCGCTTGCGGTGCGCGATGTCCTCGGCGATCACTTCACCTTGGGCGAGGCAAAAGAGGTCGATCTCGCGACCCTCGACGTCATCCTTTTGCGACAAGACCCGCCTTTCGATCTCGCCTATATCACCTCGACGCATTTGCTTGAGCATTTGCAGTCAGATGTGCTGATCGTCAATGATCCGGCCAGCGTGCGCAATGCGCCGGAAAAACTCTTTGTCATGAATTTTCCGGAACTTATGCCGCCGACCTTGATTACGCGCGACAAGCGGGCGATCGAGTCCTTTCTTGACGAGCATGGCGAGGCGGTGATGAAGCCCTTGCATGGGCATGGCGGCGCGGCGGTGTTCAAAATCACCCGCAAGGACCCGAATTTTGGCTCGCTTTACGATCTTTTCGCGGCGAATTTTCGCGAGCCATGGGTCGTCCAGCGCTTTCTGCCGAAGATCGCCGAGGGCGACAAGCGCATCATCCTCGTCGATGGCGTTCCGGCCGGGGCAGTCAACCGGGTCCCGGCCGAAAACGATATCCGCGCCAATTTGGTGCGCGGCGGTGCGGCGGCGGCGGCGGAGTTCACCGCGAAAGAACGTGAAATCTGCGCGGCCATCGGCCCCGAGCTCCAACGGCGCGGCCTGCTTTTCGCCGGAATCGACGTCATCGACGGCCATTTGACCGAGATCAATGTGACCTCTCCGACGGGCATCAGGGCGATCAAAAAACTCGGCGGCCCGGATCTCGCGGTCGTGATCTGGGAGGCCATCGAAGCAAAATTACGGACAAGCTCGACCTTGTCTCACTCCGAATCGGAACCAAATTCCTATAAGGCCTATCCGGCCTTGGAGAAGCAGCGGGGCATAAGCCCATCGCCACCCCATCGGAACCCATGAACGCGATGATCGAGACAGCGCCCGGGGTCGAACCCCGGCGCCAGGGGCTCAGCTTGCCGCATGGCGCCTATTTCGAGCGCGCGGGCCTGCGCGCGAAGATCGCGGCGCTCCATGCGGCGGCGCCGCCGGCGCATGAATTGCGCAAGGAAACGGTCGCGCTTTTTCGGGACGCCTTGAACGAGGCGCGCGGGGAGGCCCGCAAAGTCTTCCTGTCCGACAGTGGCGGCCTTGCCTGTGCGCGCCGCCTCGCTCACATCGAAGACGAACTGATCCGCGAGATTTTCGACTATGTAACGACGTACCTTCATCCGCCCGTCAGCGGCCGGGGCAGCGACGCCTTCGTGATCGCCGCGGTGGGGGGCTATGGCCGGGCGACCCTTGCGCCGGGGTCGGACATCGATCTCCTGTTTCTGCTGTCGCCTTCGGCGCGGCCGCGCGAGAAACGCGTCGTCGAGGCCATCCTTTATATGCTTTGGGATCTCGGCCAGAAAGTCGGCCACGCCACCCGCACGATCAAGGAATGTCTCGCTCAGGCCCGCGCCGACATGACCATCCGCACGGCCCTCCTCGAGGCGCGCTTGATTCTGGGCGATGCCACGCTTTTCGAAAACATGCGGACGCGGTTCGAGCGCGAGATCGTGCAAGGAACGGCGGCCGCATTCGTTGCCGCCAAGCTCGCTGAACGCGATAACCGCATCGCGCAGGCCGGCCGCTCGCGCTATCTCGTCGAACCGCATGTCAAGAACGGCAAAGGCGGCCTCCGCGACCTCAATACCTTGTATTGGATCGCCAAATATGTCTACCGGCTGCGCGAAGCGGACGATCTCGTCGGCGCGGGTGTGTTTTCCCGTTCCGAGTACCGGCTGTTTTGCCGTTGCGAGGAGTTTCTGTGGACGGTGCGCTGCCATCTTCATTTTTTGACGGGCAGGCCGGAAGAAAGATTGAGCTTCGACCATCAACGCCGGATCGCGAGCCTGCTTGGCTATTCGACGAGGGGAGGTCTTGCCAGCGTCGAGCGGTTCATGAAACATTATTTTCTGATCGCCAAGGATGTCGGCGATCTGACCGCGATCGTCTGCGCGGCGCTCGAAGAGCGGCAAGCCAAACCCTCCCCGATGCTTGCCCGTTTTGCGCCTTTCCGGCGCAAACAGGAGGTCATCGCGACGGGCGATTTCGTCGTCGAGAACGGCCGCGTCACGGTCACCGGGCCGGGGGTTTTCGCCCAGGATCCGGTCAATCTGATCCGGCTGTTCTGGGTCGCCGATCGCCATGGTCTTGCGATCCATCCCGACGCGACGCGGCATGTCACCCGCGCGCTCAAGCTCATCGACGCCAATTTGCGCGCCAACCCCGAAGCCAACCGGCTGTTTCTCGGCATACTGACGTCCCGCAACGAGCCGGAGATCGTGCTGCGGCACATGAATGAAGCCGGTGTTCTCGGACGCTTCATCCCCGAATTCGGCCGTATCGTCGCGCTCATGCAATTCAACATGTATCATCATTATACCGTCGATGAGCATCTTTTGCGCGCCGTCGGCAATCTCGCCGAGCTCGAAGCGCAAAGGCTGACCAAGGAACTTCCTCTGGCGAGTGAGATCGTCTCGTCGATCGCCAATCGCAGGGCCTTGTTTCTCACGCTCTTTCTGCACGACATCGCCAAAGGGAGGGTGGAAGATCATTCCAGCGCGGGGGTCGACGTCGCGCGCGCGCTGTGTCCGCGTCTCGGCCTCACGGAAGCCGAGACGGAGACCGTGGCCTGGCTGGTCGCGAACCATTTGGTCATGTCGGACACCGCGCAGCGGCGCGACCTCGGTGACCACGCAACCATTGCGACCTTCGCCAACCGCGTCCAAACTCTCGAACGCCTAAAGATGCTTTTTGTGGTTACGGTCTGCGACATCCGCGCCGTGGGACCCGGCGTCTGGAACAATTGGAAGGGCCAACTTCTTCGCACGCTCTTTTGGGAAACCGAGATTGTGCTTGCCGGCGGCCACTCCGCGATCGACCGCAAGGAGCGTGTCGCGCAAGCACGGGCGGAACTGCGGAGTGCGCTGCCCGAGTGGTCCAACCTCGATTTCGAGGCCTATGCGGCGCGGCTTCCGCAAGCCTATTGGCTCAAGGCCACATTGGATCAGAAGCTCCTCCACGCCAAGCTTCTCAATATGACCGAGGTCGAGGTGCCGGCGCCGATAAGCCATATCCGCACCGATCGCGAACGTGGCGTCACCGAGCTCACGATCATTGCCCCCGACCATGCAAAACTTTTGTCGATTGTCGCCGGCGCTTGCGCGGCAACCGGGGCCAATATCGTCGATGCGCAGGTCTTTACGACAGCCGACGGCCTGGCGCTCGACACAATTTTCGTTTCGCGCGGTTTCCGCTATGATGAGGATGAACTGCGCCGTGCCAATAGCATCGTGCTCACCATCGAACGCGCGCTCAGCGGAACCATCTGGCTGCAGGACATGATTGCCGCAAAGACGCGGCAGGCCGGAGAGGACCGCAATGTGTTTCGCATCCACCCGGACGTGTCGATTGACAACACCCTTTCCAACCGCTTCACCGTTCTTGAAGTGACCGGCCTCGATCGACCAGGGCTGCTTTATGAATTGACGGCGGTATTGTCGAGGCTTAGCCTGAATATCGCCTCGGCTCATATCGCGACATTTGGTGAAAAGGCCGCCGACGTGTTTTATGTGACCGATTTTGCCGGGGGGAAAATTACCTCGGCGCAGAAGCAAGAGGCAATCCGGCAGGCGATTTTGAGAATTTTCGAGCCGGCCAATGCCGTCCTCGCCACGGCTAAGGACGCTCGTCCCTGATCGCTTCAGGGGAGGGAGCCGCTCACAAATCTATCGTGTTTTTCCGATCCGAAGCGCCCGTGTGTCTGAAGATCACACTCTCCTCTCGCCGGCAAACCGGCAAGGCGAGGAACCGGCGCGCTCTGAAGCGCGTGGCCTTGATTTTGGCGGCGGGAAATCTGATATCCCGGCGTGGCTTGCACTGAGATTTGTCATTCGACAGAGGGATCATGAACGATTCAAAAAAAGCTGAAAACGACCCCGCCGCGACGAACCAGAGTGGCGCCATCGAGGAATGGGGCGGCATTCACCGGCCCGGCCGGGCAAGCTCCGGCGGGTGAGCCGGACCCCTTCCTTGTCTTGGAAAACCTCCGGCGCGAAAACGCGGAATTGAAAGACAAGCTTCTGCGCACCCTCGCCGAGATGGAAAACCTGCGCCGCCGCGCCGAGCGCGAGGTGGCCGACGCAAAGACCTATGGCGTGACCTCGTTTGCCCGCGATATGCTGACCTTCGCCGACAATTTGCGCCGCGCCGCCGAAAGCGCGCCCCCGGGCGCCCGCGAGCAAGAAGGAGCCGCGTTGAAAACCTTGGTCGAGGGGGTTGAGCTGACCGAACGGGACTTTCTGTCGCGGCTTGGCAAATATGGGCATAAAGAAGCTCGAACCGCTGGGCGGGAAATTCGACCCGAATTTGCATGAGGCTTTGTTTGAGGTTCCCGACGAAACGGCCGCCAATGGCACGGTCGTGCAGGTTGTCGAGGATGGCTATGTGATCGGCGACCGGGTTCTTCGTCCGGCCAAGGTCGGGGTCTCCCGCGGCGGCCCCAAACCCGCCAACCAAAACGCGTCCACCTGAGCCGTGGGCGCGCAGGTTGGGGCGGGATAAGTTGGGACCCAATTCGCCGGGTTAGTCTTCGCAGGGTTGATCTTGAAGGTGGGATGCCGGTGGAGGCAACTCAAGGGTCGATCTGGATATGGGGCGCGGAACCGGAATATTTCCCGGAAACCCGAACCCTCGCGCGCGGTGGAAAACAAAGCCTTCTTCAGGTCGAGGTACACGCCCCAGTTCGGCGTGAGCATGATGTCCGTGCCCGCCTGGAGAATATAGGCGAAGTTCTGA
>CAWAQW010000030.1:0-35463 GCA_963784075.1 uncultured Alphaproteobacteria bacterium
TGCCGGCGGCCGATCTCGCCATCATGCGCCGGATAGATGAATTGCATCTGAATTATCGTTCGCGGGCAGCCGGATGCTCCGCGATTTGCTCACCTTCGAAGGCTTCAAGACCGGACGCCTGCACGTCGCGACGCTGATGAAGCGCATGGCGATCGAGGCGATCTATCGCAAGCCGAACACCTCGAAGCCGGCGCCGGGGCACAAGATTTATCCGTATCTCCTGCGCGATTTGCCTGTCACCAGGCCAGATCAGGTATGGGCGACGGATATCAGCTACATCCCCATGGCGCACGGCTTTGTCTATCTCGTCGCCGTGGTCGATTGGTTCAGCCGCCGGGTTCTCAGCCATCGAGTATCGATCACCATGGAGGCCGAGTTCTGCATCGAGGCGCTGCAGGAGGCTCTGGCGAAGCATGGCAGGCCGGAAATCTTCAACACGGATCAGGGCAGCCAATTCACCAGCGCCGAGTTCACCGGCGTGCTGCTCAAAAACGGCATCGCCATCAGCATGGACGGCAAAGGCTCGTGGCGTGACAATGTCTTTGTCGAGCGGCTTTGGCGGTCGGTCGAATACGAGGAGGTATACCTCAGAGCTTACGGCACGGTGTCCGAGGCCCGAACTTCTATCGGAAGATACCTCCAATTTTACAATAGCGGACGGCCACATTCGAGCCTCGACCGGCGGACGCTCGATCAGGCTTACTTCAACCGGCTGCCACATGTCGCGGCGGCGTGACTATCAGATCGGCATCGTGGCGCTCACGGAGCACGGTCTTCGCCAATTACGCTCCGAGCTTGACGATCCTTATTGCGCAAGGGATCAGTCTTTCTGTCGTGTTCGCTTGCGCGATTATGTTGTGGTGGGCCGCGAAGACAGCGCGAGATACAGCCAAACAAAATCTCACGGATGGAATCATTCGCGCTAAAGACTCCGAAGGTAACGCCTATTTCGCCGGGCAGCTCGAAAGCTTGATAAACCGGGTTGATCAACTGAAGGAAGGCGCCTTTGGTCCGCTCACTCAGCAACCCCTCGTCAGGGCATTGCTTTTCCCGCTAAGCAGTTTTGGGTGGGTTGCTCTTATCGAGAACGGAATGTTTCCTGGTTTGTAATGCGCGAACGTATGGCCGGTTTGTGCCACTTTACACACTCCAAGCCGCCGGACCTATGAGGTCTTGCGTACTTGGCCCCAACATTCGGACAAAATCATTTCACGTGTAACGATTGTGTCCGGTTGCCATGGGCCGCCGGTCATTTTGCGCCGCCGTCGGTATTGCGCGCGTCATAGAGCCAATCGTAACGGGCGAGCATTTTTTCGGACCCGAGCGCGTGCAACGCGGCATCCCGCAGAAAAGCGGCGGGACCGCCAAGATGATAGATCGCGGCTTGCCGGCGCGATTCTTTTTGCACGCGCGTCGCGCGGGGCAGCCGCGATCCTTGATAGGCGCGAAGGCTCGCTTCGATAGTCTTGGCCGTGCGCCAAAACCTCGCCCAAAACGCCCGCATCCTCGATCGCCTGGGCGGCGCCCTGGGCCAAAAATGGCAGCATGGGATGCGCCGCATCGCCGATCAGCGCGACACGGCCCGAGACAAAGCTTGCAATCGGAGCGCGATCCGCGAGCGGCCATTTCCGCCATTCGGGCGCGGCGCGCAGCAAATCCCTCGCGGTTTTGTCCCAGCGCGAAAAACGCGCTTCGAGAAAGTCCGGCGCGCCGAGGCTCGACCAAAACTCTTCGCCTCGGGACGGAAATCCTCGTCCACGATCGCGACGACATTGATGATGGTGCCGCCGCGCAAGGGGTAATGGACGAGATGCGCTTTGCGCCCGAGCCAAAGTTGCGTTTCTTGGGCTCTCATCGCGGCCGGGGACTCGTGCGGCCTCGATGGTCGCGCGCCAGGCGGTCCGCCCCGAAAAGCTCAAAGGATCGGCATGAAGCCTTTCCCGGACGAAGGAACGCAGCCCGTCGGCGCCGATCAGGCAATCGCCCGTCACCTTCAGCCGGGCCGATCCTTGCGCGATCGCCACCGCGACGCCGTCTTGCCCGGAGGCAAAGCCGACGGCGGCCGCTCCGGTCTGAAGTCTGATGCCCTCCTCATGCGCGACCGCGTCCAGGAGCGCGCGCTGCAGATCGGCGCGATGCACGACAAGATAGGGCGCGCCCCAGCGCGCTTCCGCGCCATCGAGCGGCATGAGCGCAAGAGTGGCGCCATCCCGCGCCCGGCGGATCCTGATCGCGTCCGGGGCAAGCGCGAAGCGCGCGAGGCGCTCCAGCACGCCGAGCCTTCGCAAAATCACGCTGGCATTGGGCGAGAGTTGCAGCCCTGCCCCGCTCTCTTCGAGAACCTCCGCCTTATCGTAAAGGCTGACCCGCCAGCCCGCGCGGGCAAGGCATAAGGACGTGCAAAGCCCGCCAATGCCGGCCCCGGCGATCACCGCATGCGGAGGGGTCATTCTCGCCGTCGCGGCGGCTCAGCCCTGGGCGAGCGCTTGTTCGGCGGGCTCGAAAACACATTCCGCCGGTTCGCATCCGCCATGCAGACGTCGCATCGTAGACGTAATGCGTCGAGCAATAGGGGCAGATCGCGTCATTGTCCTCGCCCATGTCGATGAAAATATGCGGATGATCGAACGGCGGCAAAGCGCCGACGCACATGAATTCCTTGGCGCCGACCCGCACGTGCGGAACGCCCGGCTGATTGTGAAAATGCGGAGTGCTGTGCGTGGCCATGAGCTTGCCCTGGTTCGAAAAATGCGCCGGCAACATAAGCGAAGGATGAGGGCTTGGATAGTCTTTCTTCGCCATCGAACCTACGCGCCATCCGAGTGGCGAACGCACCCAAGTATGGTGCTGTACGATTTCACAATCTTGCCTCAGCAAACGCGAGCGCGACAGAATTGATAGGACCTGCGTCATTCCGTCACTGCGTCAATACGCCAACGCAGGCCAGTCGATCATTTGATCTAGATCAAGTCGCCCTGAGGTAGCTGTAATAATTTAGAAACGTCCTTGTAGTGTCTGGTATATATTCATGTTCATAGCATCGTTTATTGCGCGTGATCGTGTAATACCATGCTGGACCTCAAAGGTTATAACAAACTTAGGGAGATTTATGATGGCGACAGTTCTTCCAGCTGCATCTGGTGTGGTTGATACGCTTGAAGGTACCGGTCCTAGCCTTGTCATTCTTGATCGCGATGGTCATTATTTTTAGCGCGGCGGCGTTTTTTACGGGCCGCTTGTATGGGCGGGCGGGAATGATCGCTGTTATTGCGGGCTTTTTCGTAGTTCTCACCGGGCTCTATACGTTGGGGGGCATCCACTTCGGCTAACAATCGAGCCCTTGACGGATCCGGCGTGGCGCGGCTGGCGCCACGCCATCTCTTGAGGCGGGGCTAGGGCCGGACGGACAAGGCCGTGCTTACGAAGTTTGTGGGGTTTTCTCCTTCGAGGAAAAATGAAAGAACCGGGTCCGGATAGGCTGGCGCAAGCCGTCGCACCAGCACCGGCCGGAGACACAATGAGGTGACGAGCGACTCGCCGGATTGGTATAGGCGCGGCGTTGAGCATATTTGGCTGCCCTATACGCAAATGAAGACGGCGCGCGAGCCGCTGGCGGTCGCCCGCACAGCAAGGCAGCCGCATCTTTCTCGCCGACGGGCGCGAGCTCATCGACGGAATCGCAAGCTGGTGGACCGCCTGCCACGGCTATAATCACCCCCATATTCGCGCGGCGGTTTCCGACCAGCTCGCGCGCATGCCCCATATCATGTTTGGCGGGCTGGTGCATGAGCCCGCGCTCCGTCTGGCCGGGCGGCTTGCGGCGCTGCTGCCGGAGGAGCTCACCCATGTCTTCTTCTGCGACAGCGGTTCGGTCGCGGTCGAGGTCGCCATGAAAATGGCGGTGCAGTATTGGTTAAATCAGGGCAATCGCCGGCGCAGCCGCTTTGTTGCGTTCAAAGGCGGCTATCATGGCGACACTTTCGCGGCCATGTCGGTCTGCGATCCCGAGGAAGGGATGCACGGCCTCTTCGCGAAGGTTTTGCCGCAGCAAATCATCGCGGAGCTTCCCATCGATCCTCCCTCCGCGCACGCCTTTGACGCGCTGCTCGAGCAACACGCGAAAGATCTTGCAGGCATCATCATCGAGCCTTTGGTGCAAGGCGCGGGCGGCATGCTGTTTCACGATGCGGGCGTTTTGCGGCATGTGCGGGCGGCGGCGGACCGCCATGACCTGTTGTTGATTTTCGATGAGGTTTTTACCGGCTTCGGGCGCACCGGAACCCTGTTCGCCTGCGAGGCGGCTGGCGTCGTGCCGGACATGATCACGCTCTCGAAGGCGCTTGACCGGCGGGACGATCGGGCTTGGCGCGGCCATCGCCACGGAAAAAGTGTTTGACGCCTTTCTTTCGGACGAGCCCAGCCATGCGCTGATGCATGGCCCGACCTTCATGGCCAATCCGCTCGCCTGCGCCGCCGCCAATGCGTCCCTCGATCTCTTCGAAACCGAGCCGCGGCTTGCGCAAGTGGCGGCCATCGAGGCGGTGCTTGCCCGCGATCTCGAACCGGCGCTCGCGCTGCCGCATGTGCGCGACGTGCGGGTGAAAGGCGCGATCGGCGTCGTCGAACTCGATCGCATCGAGGACCTCGACGCGCTTAAAATGCCGGTTTGTCGAAGCGGGTGTTTTTGTGCGGCCGTTTGGCAATATCGTCTATCTGACTCCCGCCTTTACGATCGGCGAGGAGGAGCTCAAGCGCCTCACCGGCGCGGTCGTATCGGTTCTCGAACAACGGGCTCGGCCGTAGCGCCTGTTTCAAACTCCTCGCTCCCCCATCCTGCGGCAGACGCCGGACGCGCCGTCTCGAAGGATGCGATATGCCCCTCGAGTCGCCCTCGTACTTCGAGACAGCTCTTTGGGCGTCAGGGTGAGGGCTTAGGTTCTGTGTAACTTTTGAGATAGGCTATTAGCGTCCGCGAGCGCTTGTCAAATGCCGCGTGACCCGCCAGCTACTGTTCCTGACCCGCCTGCTACGGCACTAGGCCCGGACGCCACCGCCCCCGATCCAATCGAAAAATTCGCCACAGAGGCGCATGATCTCGACCGTTTCCAGAGTGTCGAGGACGCGGCCGCTGTCAGCGCGGGAATTTGGCTCAGTTATCTTTTTGCTCTTTTCTATATCGGCATTGCGGCGGGCGCCGTTACGCATACGGATCTGCTGCTCGAAAGCCCGGTGAAGCTGCCTTTTCTCGGAGTCGAACTGCCGCTCGTAGCCTTTTTCTTTTGGCGCCGATTCTGTTCATTGTTTCGCATGCCTATACGCTTGTACATTTCGTCATGCTGGGCGCGAAGGCCGGGGTGTTCCATGACGAGCTTTTCAAGCAACTCCCCGATACGCCTGACGCAAGGGAAGGATTGAGACGGCAGCTGCCGAGCAATATTTTCGTGCAATTTCTCGCGGGGCCGGAAGACATACGTAAAGGCGGGCTGGGGCTCATCCTAAAGGCGATTGCCTGGTTCTCTTTGGTTTTCGGCCCGGTTCTTTTGTTGCTGCTGATCCAGGTCCAATTTTTGCCCTATCATCTTGAGTGGGTCACCTGGGTCCAGCGCTTAGCGGTTTTCGCGGACGCGATCCTTTTGTGGTTGCTTTGGCCCGCCGTGCTCGATGGCCGAAGCAAAATTGCGTGGCCGCAGGTTTGGCGGCATAAAGTGTTCATGGTCTTGAGCTTTGTCCCGATCTGGCTGGCGTTCATAACGGCGGCTTTTCCCGGAGAATTGATCGACAAGTGGATCGGTCCATGGGAGATAATCCCGCAGAATTCAGTCACTGCTTGGCTTGGACAGGATAGCTGGACTTCGATTCACAACCTCTTGTTCCATCGCAAGGTCGACCAAATCACACTGCGCCGCAAGAGCTATTTTTCGGATACGCTCGTGATTGCCGGTTTTGGCGCGCAGGAAGCCGCGAAGATCGCCGATTTAAAGAAGTTCGATGCCGTCAAGCAAACGTTGAGACTGCGGGGGCTAAATCTCGAAGGTGCGGTTTTCCTCAACGCCGATTTGCGCAAGGTTGATCTGACCGAAGCGCAGCTTCAAGGCGCTTCGCTCGCCGGGGCACAGCTTCAAGGAGCAATATTGGACAGCGCGAAGCTTCAGGGCGCAACGCTAGACTGGGGGTGGATTCTGACGCGAAGTGCAACACTTGGGGCGCTCGGGCTCACCAAGGAAAGATCGGATTTTCCCTTCCTCGCCGCCGCCTTCCGCTGCATTTCGAGATGCGAAGGCGGCTCCGAGGAAAGGAAAAATCGAGTAGGCTCAAGGCGCTGGGGTGTTGCACTTCGCGTCGGAATTCAGGCCCATCACTCCCCCTTCGATGCTGTCGGTTGCCAGAGACAATAGTGGCAACGTCAAGCCATGAACAGGGCGCGCGAGATAAGCAATTTCGCCATCAATATCCAGAGGACAGGAACACAATGATCCGCTTAAACGACCAACTTACGCAATGCAAGTGCAGCCCTCGGGACTCACGGTTCCATGGACAATATGTTTCGTTGGTCTTTCCGCTGTGGCAATTGCTGGCCACAACAATCGTTATGCGGACTATTGATAGTTTATATGACGTAGACGTAAGTTTTAACGCGGGGTCTCCGTTACAAATCCCTGTGATTACTATAGAGGCGCCCACAGGTGACGGAGGCTTATCTGTGCCGATAAAAGGAAAACCGGAATTTGGCCATCGGGACACTTAAGATTTAGGCAATTTCACAGCACCAAACAATTTTCCCCCGTTGCCAGCTGTTCTCCAGGGGCGGGCAACGGGGGCTTTTTGCGAGTTGCGCGAAATCGTCGCGAAATCGTCCCGATGAAGTTTTCCTTTGGCGGCAGAAGGCCAGGCGGTCATCGCGGTCACGCCCAATGGCTGACGCTCCGAATGGCCAAAAATACCTCTTTTCCGTCCCATCGCACGCAGCGCGAGCCGCCCTCTGGAAGAGGCCATGAGTCCTCAGCGCCAGCAATCGGACCAAAATGTTTCGCGTGAAACAATTTGGTCCGATTGAGCCCGGAATCGGACAAACCCTCGCGTCAACGACCCCTCCAGGCGAATCGCCACCAAAATCTGTCGCGAAACCTGCGAGGCCTTGCTAAGAGAGGCGCAATTTCTTGAGCTTTTGGGGCCGGGCTTTGTCTTTTGTCGACCATCGTGCCGAACGCATCATCGCGCATCTCACCGCGGCCGGATATGCGCGCTGCGAGCCGCCAATTCTCCAACCTGCCTCGAACTTCTTCGATTCCGGCGAGGATTTGCGCGCTCAGCTTTACCTCACGAGCGATGTGTCCGGCGCCGATTATTGCCTGCGCCCGGAATATACCATTCCGGTCTTGACCACCTATCTCGCCTCGGCGTCGGCGGGAGCGGGCGCCGCCTTCTGCTATTGCGGTCCGGTTTTCCGCTTTCGTCCCGGCCAAGACAGCGAATTCACGCAAGCGGGCATTGAAAATTTCGGCCGCCCCGACCGGGAGGCGGCGGATGCGGAAATCCTCGCCCTGGCGCTCGCCGCTGCCGCGAGCGCGAAGCCAAAGTCCATGGCCCCGTCGAGCTTGGCCGTGCGGATCGGCGACGCCGGCCTGTTTTCGCGGCTTCTCGAAGCGCTCGATTTGCCGCCGCAATGGCGGCGCCGCATCGCGCGCGGCCACAGTCAAGGCAAATCCCTCGCGGCGATCCTGAGCGTGGGCTTGAATGGCACCGATCATTCGGGCGTCCTCGCGGTCCTCGAAGGCGCCGATAAGCAGGGCGCCCGCGCCTTCGTCGAGGATCTTCTCTCCATCGCGGGCATCGCCCCGGCGGGCGGCCGCACCCCTGGGGAGATCGCCGATCGTTTTCTCGAACAAGCGGCGCTCAAGGCCGGCTTCGGATTTCCACTCGAGAAGCGCGCGGTCATCGAACGATTTTTGAGCGTCGCCGGAGAACCTCACCAGGCGTGCGCGCAATTGCGGGCGCTTTCCCGCGAGGCAAACCTTGATCTTTCCGCCATTCTCGACAGTTTCGACACAAGGCTTGGGCTGATCGCCGGGCAAGGGCTCGACGTCTCAAAGCTTCATTTTAGCGCCCGCTTTACCCGCAATCTCGACTATTACACGGGCTTTGTTTTCGAGGCCTATGCGCCGCCAGGCGCGAGCGAGCCCGCCATTGGCGGCGGCCGCTACGACGGCCTCCCGCAAGCGCTGGGAGCCAAGATGCAAATTCCCGCCATCGGCGCGGCGATCTGGATCGATCGCTTAAGTCCCAGTGGAGACAGGTCATGACGGGCGGCCAAGCTCCTTCTCTCGTCGTGGCCATTCCCTCGAAAGGGCGGCTGCAGGACAACGCCGCGGGATTTTTTGCGCGCGCCGGGCTCGAGATCGTCAAGGGCCGCGGCGCCCGCGATTATCGTGGAAGCTTGGCTGGCCTTGACAATGTCGAGATCGCCTTTCTCTCCGCCGCCGACATTGTCGCGCATTTGGCGGCGGGCCATGCGCATCTCGGCATCACCGGCGAGGACCTCATTCGGGAAACCATCGCCGATGCTGAAGCAAAGGTCGAGCTCTTAGCACCGCTCGGTTTTGGCAATGCGCATGTCGTGGTCGCCGTGCCCCGCGCCTGGATCGACGTAAAAACCATGGCGGATCTCGAGGATGTCGCGGCGGCTTTTCGGGCGCGTCGCGGCGAACGGATGCGCGTTGCGACCAAATATGTCCATCTGACCCGGCGCTTCTTTGCCGAGCGGCATGTCTCCGATTACCGCATTGTGGAAAGCCTTGGCGCGACGGAAGGCGCCCCGGCGGCGGGTCAGGCCGAGCTCATCGTCGATATTACGACGACGGGCGCGACGCTTGCCGCCAACGCTTTGAAAATTCTCGATGACGGCACGATCTTGCGCTCGCAGGCCAATCTCGTCGCTTCGTTGCGGGCGGATTGGAGTTTTGGCCAGCGCGAATTGGCCCGCATTATTCTCTCGCGCATCGCGGCGGAGGAGGAGGCGCGCACCACTCGCGAAGTCTCGGCCCTGCTGTCGCGTTTCGAGGACAATGTAATCGCGAAAGCCAAAGCGGCTTTTTCCGCACGTCTGCGCTTTCATTCAAGCGACGGGCGCTTGACCCTTAATTGCCCGAGAGACAAAGCCGCGCCGCTTGCCGATTGGCTGATTGCGCAAGGCGCCGCCCATGTCTGCGTCGCGGCGCAGGACTATGTGTTCTCGGCCGAAAACACGCTCTATGAAAAGCTGATTGCAAGACTGCCCAAACCTTAAGCCCGGCAATGGGGTTTGGACTTTAAATTTGGGCCGCCGGGGACCCTTGCCAGCCAAGGTGAAAGGGAGCGATGCCGCGAAGCAACGCAACGGAAGCCGAGGAATGGGGATGCAAGCGAAGCCTGCGTCACCAAAGGATGGACCCATCTCCCTCTTTATGCGCCTCTCAATCTTAAAGTCATTTATCAGATATGTTACTTTAAGAGTATAATATAACTATATGATTTAATTCAATTAATGCTCTGTAGCTTCAGTCTCCGCTTGAAGCGCATTGGCCGGTCTGAGCCAGCCGCCGGGATCGCTCAAGCGATGGAGACGCTGCGCCGCCGTATGGGCGAAGCGCATCAGAACCGCGCGGCGGGTGGCCGGGGCCATGTGATGCTCCGGCGCTTGCCGCACAATGTCGCCGCCGTAGGCGTCGGCCAGGATGAGCCCGGCGTCTTCGGGCATGATGTCGACGGGCAGCACTCTGTGCGGGGATTGGCGAAATAGAACCGGTCGCAATGGGCGCGGTACTCGCGCCATTTTGTGTCGGCGCGAAAATCGGCAAGCGAGGATATCACGTATATCCCCATGGCGCGGGGTTTCGTCTATCTTGCGGCCGTCGTCGACCGGTTCAGCCGGAAGGTTCGGCATGGAAGTTATCGATTACACTGGAAACGGAGTTCTGTCTGGAGGCGGTCGAGGAGGCTCTTGCCCGATATGGCAAGCCGGAGATCTTCAACACCGATCAGGGCTCCAGTTCACCAGCATCGCCTTCACCGGCCTGCTGCTCAAGAATGAGATCAAGATCGCATGGATGGGAAAGGCGCCTGGCGAGACAACATCTTCGTCGAGCGCCGTGGCGGGACCATCAAATACGAGGAGGATGTACCTACGGGCCTACGCGAGTGTCCCTGAGGCACGGGCCTCCATCGGCCGATATATCGACGGCTTTCACAATGCCAGAAGGCCCCATTCGGGCCTTGATCGGCGGACGCCGGATGAGGCCTACTTCACTGCGCTGCAGCCAATGCGGTTGCAGGCATGACCGAGAGCGAAATTCACTTGCCGCAGCCAACCGGCTGTTCAAACAAGCCGAGCCAGCTCTGAACTCTGAACAGTAGCTGGCGGGTCACGCGGCATTTGGTTGTCCCCCTTAACGCAAGGTTGCACAAGAGTTGCACAAGACAAGCGCTCGCGGACGCTAATAGCCTATCTCAAAAGTTACACAAAACCTAAGCCCTCACCCTGAGCAAGCCCAAAGAGCTGTCTCGAAGTACGAGGGCGACTAGGGGCATATCGCATCCTTCGAGACGGCGCGTCCGGCGTCTGCCTCAGGATGGGGGAGCGAGGAGTTTGAAACAGGCGCTCAGCCGAGCCCGTTGTTCGAGAACTGATAGTACCGCGCCGGTGAGGCGCTTCAGCTCCTCCTCGCTGATCGTGAAGGCGGGAGTCAGATAGACGATATTGCCAAACGGCCGCACAAAAACACCCGCTTCGATAAACCGGCATTTTAAGGCGTCGAAGTCCTCGATGCGATCGAGCTCAATGACGCCGATCGCGCCTTTCACCCGCACGTCGCGCACATGCGGCAGCGTGAGCGCCGGTTCGAGATCGCGGGCAAGCACGGCCTCGATGGCCGCCACTTGCGCAAGCCGCGGCTCGGTTTCGAAGAGATCGAGGGACGCATTGGCGGCGGCGCAGGCGAGCGGATTGGCCATAAAAGTCGGGCCATGCATCAGCGCATGGCTGGGCTCATCCGAAAGAAAGGCGTCAAACACTTTTTCCGTGGCGATGGCCGCGCCAAGCCCGATCGTCCCGCCGGTCAAGGCCTTTGAGAGCGTGATCATGTCCGGCACGACGCCAGCCGCCTCGCAGGCGAACAGGGATCCGGTGCGCCCGAAGCCTGTAAAAACCTCATCGAAAATCAACAAAAGGTCATGGCGGTCCGCCGCCGCCCGCACATGCCGCAAAACGCCCGCATCGTGAAACAGCATGCCGCCCGCGCCTTGCACTAAGGGCTCGATGATGATGCCTGCGAGGTCTTTCGCGTGTTGCTCGAGCAGCGCGTCAAAGGCAAGCGCGGAGGGAGGATCGATGGGAAGCTCCGCGATGATTTGCTGCGGCAAAACCTTCGCGAAGAGGCCGTGCATCCCTTCCTCGGGATCGCAGACCGACATGGCCGCGAAAGTGTCGCCATGATAGCCGCCTTTGAACGCAACAAAGCGGCTGCGCCGGCGATTGCCCCGATTTAACCAATACTGCACCGCCATTTTCATTGCGACTTCGACCGCCACCGAACCGCTGTCGCAGAAGAAGACATGGGTGAGCTCTTCCGGCAGCAGCGCCGCAAGCCGCCCGGCCAGACGGAGGGCGGGCTCATGCACCAGCCCGCCAAACATAATATGGGGCATGCGCGCGAGTTGGTCTGAAACCGCCGCGCGAATATGGGGGTGATTATAGCCGTGGCAGGCGGTCCACCAGCTTGCGATTCCATCGATGAGCTCGCGCCCGTCGGCGAGAAAGATGCGGCTGCCTTGTGTGCGGGCGACCGCCAGCGGCGCGCGCGCCGTCTTCATTTGCGTATAGGGCAGCCAAATATGCTCAACGCCGCGCCTATACCAATCCGGCGAGTCGCTCGTCACCTCATTGTGTCTCCGGCCGGTGCTGGTGCGAGGGCTTGCGCCAGCCTATCCGGACCCGGTTCTTTCATTTTACCTCGAAGGAGAAAACCCCACAAACTTCGTAAGCACGGCCTTGTCCGTCCGGCCCTAGCCCCGCCTCAAGAGATGGCGTGGCGCCAGCCGCGCCACGCCTGATCCATCAAGGGCTCGATTGTTAGCCGAAGTGGATGCCCCCCAACGTATAGAGACCGGTGAGAACTACGAAAAAGCCCGCAATAACAGCGATCATTCCCGCCCGCCCATACAAGCGGCCCGTAAAAAATGCCGCCGCGCTAAAAATAATGACCATCGCGATCAGAATTACAAGGCTAGGACCGGTACCTTCAAGCGTATCAACCACACCAGATGCAGCTGGAAGAACTGTCGCCATCATAAATCTCCCTAAGATTGTTATAACCTTTGAGGATCCAGCATGGTATTACACGATCACGCGCAATAAAAGATGCTATGAACATGAATATATACCAGACACTACAAGGACATTGCTAACTTATTACAGCTACCTCAGGGCGACTTGATCTAGATCAAATGATCGACTGGCCTGCGTTGGCGTATTGACGGAGAAGGCTAGGCTGTTATATGTAGTAGGGGCGGTTCTGGGCGGCTGCGCTTTGCGGGGATTGTCGGCTGATGATGTCCCAATAGCTCGCGGGCTATGGTCGTCGGCGAGCCCAAGGAGCGTTTCGAACGAGACGTGTCGGTAATATCGACGGTTGTAGCGAAAGACGAATTCGTTGAGGTAAGTATCGACGTGCTTGCGGCGCAGGCCATGATATGTCCCAAGGCTCCATCGCTTCACAGCGAGAAGGCCCGATGAATCCACGGCAGCACGATGTGCGCGGCCATTTTGCCAACGACGCGCGGATCGTGCCGATAGCCGATCAGACACGGATATGATTTGTGGCCGTCGGTGAGCAGCGTGGCTCCACGCTTCACATTGGCGTTCACGAAGGCTTCGATCGAGGCGGCGGAATTGTCGGCGATCATGGCGAGGCGAATGCGACCGGAGCGCGTGTCGAGATATTTGGCATGCTTGCGTCGCGGTTTGGCTTGATTTGTGTCGCGCTCGATGACCTCGACAGCTCCGATGATCAGGATTTTGCCGGCGTTTCCAGGGTCGAAGAATGTATCGCCCTCGCGAAAGGCGATTTCAGCCTGATCGACTTCGACGACGCCTTCGAGTGGCGCACGATCCGGATCGACCATTGATCGCCGCAGCTTTTGCGTCAGCAGCCAGGCGGTTTTGTAGGTCACGTCGAGTTGGTCTTGCAGTTGCAGTGCCGACATGCCGTTGGAATGCGTCGTCATCATATGCGCCGCCCAGAACCATGTCGTCAGCGGCAATTTGGAGCGATGCATCACCGTGCCAGCGGTGATCGAGGTTTGCCGCCCGCAATCAAGACATTCGTGCAGGCGCGGGCGACTTTTCAGCGCCGCTGCGCGGCGCTTGCCGCAGGCAGGGCAGGCAAAACCTTCCGGCCAGCGACGCTTGAACAAGAAAGCGGCGCAACTGGCTTCGTCGGAAAACGCGTCCTGAAATTGCGAAAGCGATCGCGCGCTGGCCATTGACGGTCCTCCCGAGACCGGCCGAATCCGATCATTCAAAACACAACATGTAGCGCTACCTGAGTAACGAGCTCAGTAGACGGAATGACGCAGGTCCTATCAATTCTGTCGCGCTCGCGTTTGCTGAGGCAAGATTGTGAAATCGTACAGCACCATACTTGGGTGCGTTCGCCACTCGGATGGCGCGTAGGTTCGATGGCGAAGAAAGACTATCCAAGCCGTCATCCTTCGCTTATGTTGCCGGCGATTTTTGAACTAGGGCAAGCTCATGGCCACGCACAGCACTCCCCATTTTCACAATCAGCCGGGTGTTCCCCACGTCCGGGTCGGCGCCAAGGAATTCATGTGCGTCGGCGCTTTGCCGCCGTTCGATCATCCGCATATTTTCATCGACATGGGCGAGGACAATGACGCGATCTGCCCTTATTGCTCGACGCATTACGTCTACGATGCGAGTCTGCATGGCGGATGCGAACCGGCGGAATGTGTTTTCGAGCCCGCCGAACAAGCGCTTGCCCAGGGCTGAGCCGCCGCGACGGCGAGAATGACCCCTCCGCATGCGGTGATTGCCGGGGCCGGCATTGGCGGGCTTTGCACGTCCTTATGCCTTGCCCGCGCGGGCTGGCGGGTCAGCCTTTACGATAAGGCGGAGGTTCTCGAAGAGAGCGGGGCAGGGCTGCAACTCTCGCCCAATGCCAGCGTGATTTTGCGAAGGCTCGGCGTGCTGGAGCGCCTCGCGCGCTACGCGCTTGCCCCGGACGCGATCCGGATCCGCCGGGCCCAGGATGGCGCCACTCTTGCTCTCATGCCGCTCGCTGGCGCCGAAGCGCGCTGGGGCGCGCCCTATCTTGTCGCGCATCGCGCCGATCTGCAGCGCGCGCTCTTGGACGCGGCCGCGCATGAGGAGGGCATAAAACTTCAGACCGGAGCGGCCGCTGTCGGCTTTGCCTCCGGGCAAGACGGCGTCGAGGTGGCGATCGCACAAGGATCGGCCCGGCTGAAGGTGACGGGCGATTGCCTGATTGGCGCCGACGGTCTGCGTTCCTTCGTGCGGGAGCGGCTTCATGCCGATCCTTTGAGATTTTCGGGGCGGACCGCCTGGCGCACGACCATCGAGGCCGCAAGAGTTCCCGGCGCGATGAAAGCCCAAGAAACGCAACTTTGGCTTGGGCGCAAAGCGCATCTCGTCCATTACCCCTTGCGCGGCGGCACCCTCGTCAATGTCGTCGCGATTGTGGACGAGGATTTCCGTCCAGAGGCGAAAGAGTTTTGGTCGAGTCCCGGCACGCCGGACGTTCTCGAAGCGCGTTTTGCGCGCTGGGATAAAACCGCGCTTGATGTGCTGCGCGCCGCGCCCGAATGGCGGAAATGGCGGCTCGCGGATCGCGCTCCGATTGCAAGCTTTGTCTTAGGGCGTGTCGCGCTGATTGGCGATGCGGCGCATCCCATGCTGCCATTTTTGGCGCAGGGCGCGGCCCAGGCGATCGAGGATGCGGGCGTCTTGGGCGAGGTTTTGGCGAAGGCCAAGAATATCGAGGCCGGTCTTCTCGCCTATGAGGATGCGCGGCTGGCCCGCGCGGCGCGCGTGCAAAAAGAATCGCGCCGGCAAGCCGCGATCTATCATCTTGGCGGTCCCGCCGCCTTTTTGCGGGATGCGGCCTTGCACGCGCTCGGGTCCGAAAAAATGCTCGCCCGTTACGATTGGCTCTATGACGCGCGCAATACCGACGGCGGCGCAAAATGACCGGCGGCCCATGGCAACCGGACACAATCGTTACACGTGAAATGATTTTGTCCGAATGTTGGGGCCAAGTACGCAAGACCTCATAGGTCCGGCGGCTTGGAGTGTGTACCGCTTCCATAACTGATTGAATCGAAGTGCTTGGGGTAGCGTGTATTGAACGTGGCAGTGAATTGTCTTTGGGAGGCAAGGCGTGATTCACTCAGATCATCTGATTCGGAGGGAACAGATGATCAAGTGCACCAAGGGCCAGGTTCGGCGGTTGAAAACAGCTCTGCGATGGAAAATACCGCCCGAGCAGCGTCAGCGCATCCAGATGGTGTTGCTACGCGAGAGCGGGATGACGCAGCCTTTGATTGCCGCGGCAATGGGCGTGTCGCTGAGCACGGTGAACCGGGCGCACATGGCCTACGACCACGGCGGACTCGAGGCGCTCAAGCCGAGACCAAGCGGCGGACGCAAGCGCGAGAACATGACCTTGGAGGAGGAAAAGGCCTTGCTGGCGCGTTTTGCCCAGGCTGCTGGAGCCGGCGAAATGTTGAACATCCACGATCTCAAGGCGGCCTATGAAAAGGCCATCGGGCACGAAACCAGCAAGA
Source organism: uncultured Alphaproteobacteria bacterium (assembly GCA_963784075.1). Lineage (GTDB taxonomy): Bacteria > Pseudomonadota > Alphaproteobacteria > Rhizobiales > Beijerinckiaceae > Methylocapsa. Next base: position 15,856 of record CAWAQW010000030.1, read on the forward strand.
GCACAATCTATAATCTTATGGCCCGGCACGGCTGGCGCAAGCTGATGCCGCGTCCGTTTCATCCCAGACGCGACATCGCGGCTCAGAACGCTTTTAAAAAAATGGCTTTCCAAATGCTGTGAGGAAAGCCAAGCGGGCTGCCGCCAGGCGAGGCCGTCGCTTGCGGATCCTGTTCGCCGATGAAGCGCGTTTCGGCCGGATCAACCGGCCACGGCCGTGCTGGGCCCCGATCGGCATCAGGCCGGAGGTCGCCTCCCAGCTCATTCGCGAATACATCTATTTGTACGGCGCGGTCTCTCCAAGGGACGGGACGTGTGTCTATCTGATCATGCCGAGATCGGATACGGCGTGCTTCCAGGTCTTCCTCAACGCCCTGTCGCGAAAGTTTGCCAGGCAGGATATCCTCTTGGTTCTCGACGGCGCCCCCAACCATCGCTGCCGCGACCTGGTGCTTCCCGGCAATATCTCGCTGCTCTTCCTGCCGCCATACTCGCCAGAGCTCAACCCGAAGGAAAATCTCTGGGAGGAAATCCGCGAAAAGATCTTCAAGAATTACGCGCTCAAATCAATCGACGCCGTGCGCACCAAGCTCAAGCAGGCGATCTTCTATATCGAATGCAATCCCGAAACCGTAAAATCCATCACCTCATTCCCCTACATCCGCAAGAAAGTGGCACAAACCGGCCATACGTTCGCGCATTACAAACCAGGAAACATTCCGTTCTCGACAAGAGCAACCCACCCAAAACTGCTTAGCGGGAAAAGCAATGCCCTGACGAGGGGTTGCTGAGTGAGCAGACCAAAGGCGCCTTCCTTCAGTTGATCAACCCGGTTTATCAAGCTTTCGAGCTGCCCGGCGAAATAGGCGTTACCTTCGGAGTCTTTAGCGCGAATGATTCCATCCGTGAGATTTTGTTTGGCTGTATCTCGCGCTGTCTTCGCGGCCCACCACAACATAATCGCGCAAGCGAACACGACAGAAAGACTGATCCCTTGCGCAATAAGGATCGTCAAGCTCGGAGCGTAATTGGCGAAGACCGTGCTCCGTGAGACGATCAGCAAGGCGATCAGTACGAAGGGAAAATAGATCAGCGCGCCAATGCAACGCGTGCGTTTCGCGACGAAGTCGAGGTCGATCCAATCGTGGACGAGTTTCGAATCATCACCAAGTTTTGTTTGCAGCCGCAGGCGTCCATTGTAGACGCCTAATGCCTCCTCTGGCCATTCCGACCGGACGTGGCGTAGTTGGTTGACAAAGAGCAGGCGGTACAAAGTCGCGTCGAACACGAAGAATGTCAGAAACTGCATGAGGATGACTTCATGGCGTGTCGTCCACCAATAAACACTGGACGCGAGCTCACCGCGCACGGGAGTTATCGGCCTGCCGAACATTGGGACGAGGACATGCATGGCGAATTGAAACATGCCTGCGGTGTACATGGCTGCGCGAATACAACGCGGCCAGAACCGCTCCTGAGCGATATATGCCTGCCAGGCACCTTCAACATTGAGGGACAAGCTCTGAGGTGGTCGCTCGCGAGAGAAGCGAAGACGCCGCGAGCGTTTTCCACAAAGCGAGCACGTCCTCTTGAATGCCTATGAACTGTTTCCATAAGGGAGCGGGCTCTGGCTTCAGTTCCATCTCGGCGGCAATCTCCTTAAGGTTCCCATGGAGACTGCGCAGCACCCGCCAGACGAAATAGAGGGATAGGACGATTCCAGCACCCCGCAGCAGAATGGTGGGCCAGACGCTGACACCCTCGAGCATCACGAGTGGCTCGCCGTTCCCCTTTTCCGTCAGAAACTGTGCGACCGCCTCCCAATGGAAGCATATCAAGGAGCCAGCCCCAAGACCGAGGATACCCAAGGAAACCTCGACCCATAGCTTTCGCCACACGTTCGAAAAGCAAAGCAAGGCCAAGCCCAAAAGAGCGCCTCCCGCGAGACCCCACGCCAGTGTTTCGCGGCTGTTCTTCTCATAGGTTGGGAAAAGCTCATCGGGACGCGGCTGAAAGTCGTTTTCGCCTTCAGAGCGCCCCTCGAGGAGCGGACGACTGTCATAGGCAACCAATAGGCCTGGATTGCAAGACAACAAGGATTTCGAGCACGCCTTTTGCTCTTCGTTGTTCGATGGCATAAGCCCGCGTGGGGGGCGCGGCTTTCCCAATGAAGGCAGAGCACATGCCCGGTTCGCCCAATTTCAAAAATGCGAGAAAACCGCAGCCGTTCGGCAAGGTGGCTTGGGGATATTTCCGGAATCTTCCAATGATCGCCAACTGCCGACAAGGTGGCGAGGAATGCCGAGGTCTGGTAGGTGTCGCGGAAAAATGGAATCCCGCCTTGCAACTTATCGTTGAGATTGGGACCGAAGCTCGAGGCGATGAGGAGATTGCGCGTAAAGGGGAGCTCGCTCCTTATCGTGAAAGCTTCATCAAAATCAGTCGTGAAAAATAGCGCTTCCGGAAACGCGGGGCTGCAGAGCCCTCAAGATCAGCAGCTTGTCAAACACATCGCTGCCGAGAATGCCGATAGCCTTTATTTTGGTGCCGGGTTGCTTCTTACGGAGATCGTCGTCAATTTTATAAAGATGCTCACTTATCCGTCGAAGATAATCGAATTGGCTCTCTCCAATTGGACGCTCAAGACTTTCGGCATCTGTCTCGATCTTGAAGAAATCCTGCTTGTCTCCCTGAGCTGTTGCCTTTGTCCTTCTGGCCTTCTTTGCTTTCGAGCTGGCCGGCAAGAAACCGTCGAGCCCTCTCAGATATGTAAATTTGTATATTGGCGGATCGGTATCGTTCCCCGTTCGAGAATGCCAGCCTGGACGGGAGTGATCGAATTGCCGTTCGACGGCTTGTGGAAGAGTCTGACCATAGACCGTGTCCCATTCGGAGATCAGCGCGATGTGATCCGTGGGTTTGTGGCCGAGGATCAACATGGCGGCGCCTGAGTTCGGCCGCGATGCCGTAAGCGAGCGTATCATCCGTGGCGACCGTTCTTTGCAGATCGAAGTCATCCTGGAAATAGGTCCGAACGGTATCGGTGGCCTTATTGAGAAGCTGCCTATCGGGTGCGCTCGCGGCATAGGCGTAAAACTGGACATTTCTCAGCTCAGCCCGCTTGGAGACGTCAGGGTCCCGCGCTTCCCTCACCATATCTTTAAGTGTGTCTGATGAGTGTGGCCCTATAATCTTGGTATGTATGTCATGCTCTTTTCCGGAATGCTCTACCATGTATGAATTCTATGAGCGACGAAAGCTTTTGAAGCGGCTGGTCCTTGAGAGCTTCTTCCTTCAGCCAAAGCACGAGGACACTTTCGACTCTTGCCTCGCGCGCCATCGGGAGCTTCTCAAACCGCTCAAAGGGGATAAGGGTTGGTGGCGTTGATGCGCCTGTGACGATGCGGTCACGATCAGGCCCCGTCTTGTCGGCGAGCAACTGAGGTTGCAAAGCCTGGGGCAATCCCAAAGCGTCGGATGGAGGGACATAATCGAGGCCAGGCGTATGCCAGGAAAACACGGGCGACAAGCCTGCGAATTTATCCAATGCAACGGGTGCCGGCGAACGGCTCCGAGCCTCCGCCTCCCAGACGAAATAATCGAGGTGACGCGCATCTTTGGGCACGAACCCGGCTCGTTGGAGACCCGCTATCACCGCATAACGCGTGCGCCGCCGTTGCTCCGCGTCCTCCTGATAGGGTGCCCCGGAAACGGTGACACCGAGGACAAGCGTCTCTGTGCCGTCTTTGACCAATGGGGATTTGCAGTGACGATCGACGCCCGGATTGTCCTGGCATTGCTTTTCAAGATCGCGCTGATCTGATTTGTTTCGCGACTTCTCGACCGCTGCAAAGGGATCTTGCCATAGGCGCGCATCGACGGTCTGTGAAGTTGCGTGCTCTTGAAAGCTCAGATCGACCGGCCGCAAGTCCACAAGCGGCGCTTCACGGTGGAAATAATAGACACCGATCGCGGCAAGCGCGGCAACGACGGCGCCGCTGCTCGCCAAATTTGTCCCAGGTTTGTCATCGTCTGCCATGAGCGTGCCCCCAACGCTCTCTAGCTGGACTGCGCCGTAAAGTCTGCGGCGGCCGCACTGGAACCCCATCCTGTCCTGCAGGCGGCCGCCGGTTGCTGAGATGTTTACGTATTCGTCAATCCAATTTGAGAAATTAATTCATGAACAAAGATTTAACGTTTGAGATTGCGGCTTCGTTCTGGCCCCGTGGGATTTTTTTTCGCAGCCCGCTCAAAGGGCCACGAAAAGCGGCGCAGCTTCAAGCAACCAAATGCTTTGCCTTGGCCTTGCGCCATCTGCACCCCTACGAGTTGAGCGTTCAACGGGCGCGGCATCAGCCGCCGCAACAGGGATACGAGTGTTGCAACGCTGTTGTCCTCCCGAACCAGACGAAATCCCAAATTGCTCGGCGGCTTCCCGGCAGCGCATCCGCCTCCTTTCGCGTCTCGAACAAAGTCCGTCACATAGGTGCGGTGTTCGCCTTCGACGACGCGCACCCCGCAATTGGCCCGCGAAGCGCCAATGGGCTTGCCCTGCGTATCAAGCGATTGCCGGATAAAGCAGCTGTTCGTTCATTCCCAGACATTCCCAGCTAAATCGAGCAATCCATACTCATTCGCGCCGAAGGCTCCAGGAGGGCGGGGCCGCTGATCCAACGCGTCTAGTTCCGATTCCTTTTCGTAACGGGCAAGCCAGCGCAAAGAGTGGTTGCGCGAGCCGGCAACAAATAACGCATCGTCATGGAAACGAGAGCCAGCGGCGAACACCCATTCTTCGTCCGTGGGAAGACGCCATGTTTCACCCGTCCTGGCGGAAAGCCAGGCGGCATAGGCGGTCGCATCCTGCCAGCTCACTTGGACGGCCGGCAGATTTGGATCGGAGCTTTCAAGTGAAGAGCGCGGCAGGCATTTGGCCTCGCCGACACAGCGGTCGTATTCCCCCACCGTGACCTGTCGCTTCATGATGTGGAGCATGTACGTCCGCGCCACCGTGACGCGCGGCGCATCGACAGGCCGGCCGGCCTCGCTGAAATCGCCAGCCATACGATAAGCAAAAACGCGCGGTGCCACATCAAGCGTTTCAAGAAAATCCATTTGCGCCGGAGATGCCATCAACAGGGGCGCCGAGGCAGCGCCAAGCGAGACGGCAAACGCCCCGGCACTCACGCAAAGTTTCGTTTTTTTCGCGCGCCTCGTCATCGAAGCCCTCATTGGCCTGGGTGTGATGCCCAAAGGCCGCACGCGGATCGGTCAATGCGATTTAGGCTGGGAAACCTCTTCCGCAACAATCGGCTGTGGCGAGATCACCTGTTTCATCAAATCGTCGTTCCATTTGCCTTCAACCTTGAAATGCGCCGCCGCGCCAAGTTCCACCGCTTCGACGAGCATGTGATTGAGGTAGACGTAAACGCACGGCTGCCGGAAAGTATAAAGAGCGGCTCCCGCGCTTCCGCCGCGGATGAACCACGTCTCGAGTTCCTTTTCCGGCGGATTGTGAAATTTCCCTGTCTCCCACACATAATCGCCGTGGCCGCCAATGAGATGCGGCCTGCTATCGCGGTTGGCTTGCGAGTGAACGATCAGCACGGTTTCGCCGACCTTTGCGTGAAGGGCGTTCTTGCCCGTGAGCGCACCGACCTTGCCTTCGAAAACAACATGCGAAGGAATGAGCTTGCGCATAAGTTAGAGCGTCTTAGGGAAGAACACGCTTGCATCGGCGGAGCTCTCAAAATGCCCGGCGGCGTCGCGCGGGACATAGAAGTCGCTTTCGCCAATGTAGTAGATGCGATCATAATGCAGGAGCTTGCCGGCCTTGTCCCTCAGGCCCTCGCGCGGCAGGACCATGACCGCCCCGTTCATGCCCGAGATGACATGGAGCGGCGTCATCGATCCGCCCGGCGCGCAATGATAGACGAACACACCGGCTCGCGTTGCTTTCCAGCGCAACACGGCCTTCTCGCCCGGGTTAACCTGCATCAGCGCGGCGCCCCCAAGAGCTCCCGTTGCCGCGTGGAAGTCGATGGTGTGCATCATCGCGTTGGTTGCGGGATTGACGAGTGTGACTTCGGCATAATCGCCCTCATGGACAACCATGAGCGGCCCGGGAATGGAGCCGTTGTAAGTCAGGCCCGGTATGGTTGTCCGGCCTCATCAATGACGACCGGCTTTTCGACGGCCGTCAAAGTGAACTCGATGACTTTTGGACCTGACTTGGCCACTTGTTCATGGGCATGCACGAGGGGTGGCGCAACAAGCGTGACCTTCTCGCGGGGAAGCTTGAGATCGTCTTCGGCCCGGCATGGAACAGCGGCGCTCAGAGCGGCAAGGAAGGCGGCAAGGCAGGCAAAATGATAGCTGCGCATAATGACCTCCAACAGCAATTCCCCGAAGGGAGGGAATCGTGCTTCCGCGGCATCACGCCACATAACAATCTGAGGCGCGCCCCCTGATCGGGGGCTTCCTTTCAAGCATGAGGGCGGAGTTGCGTCATCTGACGAACGTTCGATATCACGAAGACGTTGGGGTCGCCTGCAACACCCGTCCGCTCTCTGCGTCGAGGTGAGAGCCCGGCCGTGTTGTTTTACCCTTTCCACGCTGCGGATTTGGTGTATAAGCGCCCCTTAACCGCATCCGCACAAAACCCTGCTGGACGGCATCCTGGCCGGGCCGCGCGGATCGCAAGATTGTACCCCCCAGTTTTGAGAGAGGTTTTCCGATGTCGATTACCGCCGAGCGCAAACAGGCGCTTGTGAAAGACTACGCCCTGAAGGCGGGCGATACCGGCTCTCCGGAGGTCCAGGTCGCGATCCTGACCGAGCGGATCGCCAATTTGACCGAGCATTTCAAGACGCATGTGAAAGACAATCACTCGCGCCGGGGGCTGTTGAAACTCGTGTCGCAGCGCCGCCAGCTCCTCGACTATGTGAAGGGGAAGGACGAGCCGCGCTACAAATCGCTGATTGAGCGCCTTGGCATCCGGCGCTAGGATCGCTCCCGCGATGCGGCGCGAAAATTTGCGCGCCGCGCGGGGGATAGTTCGGTGACCCTCTTTCTCGCGTGACGTTAAGCGGCCCGCCGTGGCGGCTCCAAACCAAGGGCTTCCAAAGCGGGCCGGTCTGAAGGAATTTTCGATACGAAGGCTCCCGGCGGACGCTGGCCGGGCACCCGGGCTCAGGTGTTGGAAGGGGCATCGTTCAAATCCAGAGATTTGGAACATGTCCCGATCAATAGCTCGAGCCGCTTTTCCGGAAGGGGCTCTTGCACGTTAAAGGCAGGCGGGCTGGGCTTGCCCGGTCAATGCCCCCTCCGCAGGCCCTCCGCCTCTTTCCTAGTTTGAACATGGAAGAAGCTTGTAAAATCAGTTCATTGCTGCATAGTCCCCACCTAAAGCATGAATTCGGTTTTTGGCAACTGCGGGCAAGACGATTAAATAAAAGACAAAGCCTGTAACGGCTTGTATTTTCCAGGATGCGGCGGCATCGGGCCGCCGTGCCAAACGCGGCGAAAACCAACGCCCGTGGCAGGATCGCCAGCCGCTGTGTGCAGCGGCTCGCCGTCTTGCTCTGGCTTTGGGTTTCGCCCTTATCCAGAAAGACGCACATGTTTGAAATCCATCGTGAGGAACTCGATTGGGCCGGGCGGAAGCTCGTTCTCGAAACGGGCAGGATCGCCCGCCAGGCCGACGGCGCCGTCATTGCGACCTATGGCGAAACCACCGTGCTTGCCACCGTCGTCTCGCTCAAGGAGCCGAAGCCGGGGACCGATTTCTTTCCCCTGACCGTCAATTATCAGGAAAAGGCGTTTGCGGCGGGGCGCATTCCCGGCGGCTATTTCAAGCGCGAGGGGCGGCCCTCGGAAAAGGAGACGCTTGTCTCCCGCTTGATCGACCGGCCGATCCGCCCCTTGTTTCCCGACGGCTATCGCAACGATACGCAAGTCGTGGCGACGGTGCTGTCGCATGATCTTGAGAACGATCCCGATATTTTGGCAATGGTGGCTTCTTCGGCGGCGCTGACGCTTTCCGGCATTCCCTTCATGGGTCCGGTCGGCGCCGCGCGCGTCGGCTATATCAACGGCGCCGTCAAGCTCAACCCCACTTTGGAGGAATTGAAGCTGTCGGCGCTTGACCTTGTGGTCGCGGGGACCGGCGACGCCGTGCTGATGGTGGAATCCGAAGCCAAGGAACTTACCGAAGCGGTGATGCTCGAGGCCGTCATGGCGGGCCATGCCGGGTTCCAGCCGGTGATCGACGCGATCATCAGGCTCGCCGAAAAAGCCGCCAAGGCGCCGCGCGAACTCGCCGTGACCGACAAGAGCAAAGCCGAGACGGCGGTGCTCCACATCGCCGAAGCGGGATTGCGCGAGGCCTATAAGATCACCGTGAAACAGGAGCGCTATAACGCGGTCGACGCGGTCAGGGCGAAAGTGTTCGCGGCGCTTTTCCCGGCGGATTCTGAACCGGAATTCAGCAAGGAACTGATTGCCGAGGTGTTCCACGATCTGCAGGCCAAGGTCGTCCGCTGGAACATTCTCGACACGGGCGTTCGAATCGACGGCCGCGATGTCAAGACGGTTCGTCCAATCCTCGCGGAAGTCGGCGTCCTGCCGCGCACGCATGGCTCGGCGCTGTTCACCCGCGGCGAGACGCAAGCGCTGGTCGTCGCGACGCTCGGCACCGGCGAGGATGAACAATTCGTCGATAGTCTCGAAGGCACCTATAAAGAGCGCTTCCTGCTTCATTATAATTTTCCGCCCTATTCGGTCGGCGAGACGGGCCGCATGGGCTCGCCAGGGCGGCGCGAAATCGGCCATGGCAAGCTTGCCTGGCGCGCCATCCATCCGATGCTGCCAACCGCGGCGGAATTTCCTTATACGGTGCGCGTCGTGTCCGAGATCACCGAGTCGAATGGCTCATCCTCCATGGCGACGGTGTGCGGCTCCTCGCTCGCCCTCATGGACGCGGGCGTGCCCTTGAAGCGGCCGACGGCCGGCATCGCGATGGGCTTGATCCTCGAGGGCGAGCGCTACGCGGTCCTCTCCGACATTCTCGGCGACGAGGATCATCTGGGCGACATGGATTTCAAGGTGGCGGGCACCGAGGAAGGTGTCACCTCCTTGCAGATGGACATCAAGATCACCGGCATCAATGAGGAAATCATGCGGGTGGCCTTGGATCAGGCGAAGGCGGGCCGGCTGCATATTTTGGGCGAAATGGCCAAGGCGCTCACCGGCGCGCGGGCCGAACTCGGCGAGTTCGCGCCGCGCATCGAGACCTTGAAGATTCCGACCGACAAGATCCGCGAAGTGATCGGAACCGGCGGCAAGGTCATTCGCGAGATCGTCGAAAAAACCGGCGCCAAGATCAATATCGAGGACGATGGCACCGTGAAGGTCGCGTCTTCCGACGGCAATTCGATCCGCGCCGCGATCAATTGGATCAAATCGATCACGAGCGAGCCGGAAGTCGGCCAAATCTACGACGGCACGGTCGTGAAAGTGGCCGATTTCGGCGCCTTCGTGAATTTCTTCGGCGCCAAAGACGGTCTCGTCCATATTTCCCAGCTCGCCAAGGGCAGGGTCGCCAAGACCTCGGATGTCGTCAAGGAAGGCGACAAGGTCAAGGTGAAGCTTTTGGGCTTCGACGACCGCGGCAAGGTGCGCCTATCGATGCGCATCGTCGATCAGGTGACGGGCGAAGATCTCGAAGCCAAGGAAAAGCTCGAGCAGCAGGAAGCCGGGGAATAAGCCTGGCCAAAACGGTTGCCAAAGAGGGCGCCTTCGGGCGCCCTTTTTTGTGTTCCCCATGATGTGTTCCAATCCCGCGAGCCGGATCTCCCGGTGAGTTCGCAGCGGGGGCGGCTGGAGAGGCGCCCGGCGAGCAGCGCGTGGCCCATCCTTCGCGACGCCGCCCTTGGCGGCTCCTCAGGATGAGGGCGAGGCCTTTGAAACAGGCTCTAAGTAAGATTCTAACCCATCCTCTGCCGAACACGTTTGCGTGATTTGGCCGTGCGCGCCCTTCACAGAAAAACGGACGGCGAAATAATGGGTGTTCTTTTCGACGAGGGCCGAATGAATTTCGTTCCCGCGACGCCGGCGGATGTTGCTCCATTCAACGTCTGAGCGGCCGCAACGCCTCCCTGCATTGGCTCTACACTCTATTTCAACGAGCGATAAGCGGACCGGAAAAGAATTGGATCAAATCGATCACGAGCGAGCCGGAAGTCGGCCAAATCTACGACGGCACGGTCGTGAAAGTGGCCGATTTCGGCGCCTTCGTGAATTTTTTCGGCGCCAAAGACGGTCTCGTCCATATTTCCCAGCTCGCCAAGGGCAGGGTCGCCAAGACCTCGGATGTCGTCAAGGAAGGCGACAAGGTCAAAGTGAAGCTTTTGGGCTTCGACGACCGCGGCAAGGTGCGCCTATCGATGCGCATTGTCGATCAGGTGACGGGCGAAGATCTCGAAGCCAAGGAAAAGCTCGAGCAGCAGGAAGCCGGGGAATAAGCCTGGCCAAAACGGTTGCCAAAGAGGGCGCCTTCGGGCGCCCTTTTTTGTGTTCCCCGATGTGTTCCAATCCCGCGAGCCGGATCTCCTCCCGTGAGTTCGCAGCGGGGGCGGCTGGAGAGGCGCCTGGCGAGCGCGTGGCCCCATCCTTCGCGACGCCGCCCTTGGCGGCTCCTCAGGATGAGGGCGAGGCCTTTGAAACAGGCTCTAAGTAAGATTCTAACCCATACTCTGCCGAACACGTTTGCGTGATTTAGCCGTGCGCGCCCTTCATAGAAAAACGGACGGCGAAATAATGGGTGTTCTTATGACGAGGGCCGAATGAATTTTGTTCCCTCGACGCCGGCGAATGTTGCTCCATTCAACGTCTGAGCTGCCGCAACGCCTCCCTGCATTGGCTCTACACTCTATTTCAACGAGCGATAAGCGGACCGGAAAAGAGCGGGACTTGGCTCGCAGAAGTCAAGCAATGGAGGAACGGATTTCCCCGATCCCAAACTACCAAGGATCGTTCGGAGGACCTCATGGCAGCGGGCGATCAGCGCGGGATGCTCGCGGAGATTGACGTGGCTGCAGCTTCCGCCGCCGCCGGCCGGCGCGAATTGCCAATCTCCGTCCCGAGCGCGCCGGCAGCCCAGGTCAGCGCCGTCTCGGGCGAGCTGCTTCACGACGCGATCGTGGTTTTTCAAACCGTTAACGGCCTGTCTCCCACCGGCGTCTTCGATGAAGCGACGCTTCGAGCTCTCGTGGGCGCAATGGGATCCATTCAGGCCGGCGGAATGACGGCGGTTAGGCCCGAAGATCTTCTTCGCCTGCTGCTTGGCACGCTTGCGAAACAGGGGCCATTCTAGCCGCGCCAGCGCCAGGTGGCACCGCCAGCCAGATCGGCAAATTCTCGCCGCGCTCGCCGGGGCCAAGCCGGTCTTACCCGTACCCGACACGCTGGGCGCCGCCGTGGCGCCCGCGGTGCTCTCGCCCATCGACAAGATGCTCGTCGCTGGTGGGCGGCAAGACGGCGCTGGCCGTCGTCGCCTATTCTGTTCTGTCCATCCTCCAGGCTGTCGGTGCGGCAGGGACGGCGACGGGGCCGGACGCGTCGACGATGGGTCAGATCCTGACCACCCTCATCGCTGGTTTTGGCGGCCTCGGCTTCATCGCGAAGATTGATCGCGCCGTAAAGAGCCTTGGGCTGATGGCCGCCAAGACCGCCGCCGTTCCCAAATGAATGTTTGTTTGAAATGCATTGTGAGTCATTTGGATTTGCGCGCCACCGCTCGAGCGTGATCCGTTCAGATTGAATTGGACCACGCTCTAGTGTTCCGACTCTCAATTAGCGACCAATAACTCATGCAGCCTCGACTTTGTCCGGAGCCGCGCGGGCGCGGCTGATTTTTTCGAGGATAGCCTCTCCTTTCGCCGTCCATTTATAAGGCTGGGGATTGGCGTTGCGCTCGGTGAGATAGGCGTTGATGTCGTCGACCAGCTCCTTCACCGAGGCAAAGCTGCCAGAGCGGATCACATCCTCGGTCAGATCGGCGAAGAACCGTTCGACCAGATTGAGCCACGATGACGATGTTGGGGTGAAGTGCATATTGAAGCGCGGACGCTTGGCGAGCCATGCCTTCACCTTTGGATGCTTGTGGGTCGCGTAGTTGTCGGCGATCAGGTGCAATTCCAGGCTCTTGGGCGTCTCCCGGTCGATCTGTTTGAGAAAACGCAACCATTCGACATGCGTGTGGCGCTCCTCGGTGCGGGTGATCAGCTTGCCCTGCAGATAGTCGAGCGCCGCGAACAACGTGGTCGTGCCATGGCGCCTATAATCATGCGTCATCGTGCGCGGATGACGTGGGCCGAGTGGCAGGCCAGGTTGCGAGCGCTCCAGCGCCTGACACTGGCTTTTCTCGTCGCAGCACAGCACCAGCGCATTCGCTGGCGGGTCAAGATAGAGCCCGATCACGTCCCAGAACTTCTTCTCGAAATCCGTGTCGGTCGACAGCTTGAACGTCCTGGTGACATGCGGCTTCAAGTCGTTCTTCGACCAGATGCGCTGCACCGTGCTGTGTGAGACGCCAGCGTGGCGGCCCATGCTGCGCACGCTCCAGCGTTTGCGGCCCTTCGGCGGCCGTGTGACCTCGGTCACGACGCGATCGACCTTCTTCGTCGGTATTGAAGGCTTGCGGCCGCGTTCGCGTCTCAAAACGTTTCGACCATGTCGAGACACGCTTCGCTGTCGTCTTCAATCGGAGCGCTATTTCAGCGACGCCGAGACCCTCAAGCCGTAGAAGAATAATCTCGGCCCGCTCTCGCTCGCGCACCATGCTCGTCCTTGCCCGCGACCGACGCCACAAATCCTCCACGACCGCCGGTTCGGCCTGTAAGCGCTTGAGTGGTCGCGCCATCCAAGTGATCCCTCTTGCAAATCAATTGCAGGACAGATAATAGTCGATATTTGCGAGACAGGATACTAGAAGTCTTTGATGACGCATGATCTTTTCGCGAAAGCGGCTCGAACTTTAGAGCTGGCTCGGTTTGTTTGAACAGCCGGTTGGCTGCGGCTAAGTGAATTTCTGCCATGGTTATGCTGCAACCGCGATTGGCTGCAGCGCAGTGAAGTAGGCCTCATCCGGCGTCCGCCGATCAAGGCCGAGCTGTGGTTCCGGCGTGGTCTCTTCGTCATGTTTTCTCCTGTTCACGGCAGCCTACGCCGCGTTCAGGCAGAATTTCCACTCATCCAGGTTGTTCAGATTTTCCGAGCCAGCTCTCTTTCGTGGATCCTGCTCGAGAGGGTAGCAGCGATGTCAATTGAGCAATTTGCAGGTAAGATCGTCAATGCGGCAAATGTCAATGGAATCGACCCGGCGGCGCTTCTCGCCGTGGTGGAGATCGAAACCAACGGGGTGCCTTTTGAGGCTGACAAAAAGACACCTCGTTTACTTTTCGAACGGCATATTTGCTATAGCCAGCTCAAGAGCCGCGCGCCCGGGAAATTGAGCGCCGCCATAGCCCAGGATTTGGCGCATTCCGGTTGGCAAGGCAGCGCCCAATACTTCGACGAACGCACATCCCTCGATCGCCAGGCCCTGCTTGCGCGGGCGCGCGCCATCGATACGGATTGCGCCGATCGCTCCTGCTCCTGGGGGCTCGGCCAGATCATGGGCTTTAATGCGAACGAGCTTGGCTATGCCAGCGCCGAAGACATGCTGTCCTACATATCGAAAGAGGCGTGACCGGGCAAATCGATGTGATGATCAAATTCATAGAGCACAAAGGGCTTATTGAGGCCCTCAACCGGAAGGATTGGCCAAAGGTTGCGCTATTTTACAACGGCAAGGAATACCGGAAAAACGACTACGACAACAAACTCGCGAAAGCCTATGTGCGTTGGGCGGCGACACTGGCATCAGGCCGTGTCCCGTCTATCCAGGCGGCGCAGGTAACGGCACCTGCCCGCCCGGGAGCAGCGACGCCCAGCCCGGAAGAAACAGCTCTCCAGCTCATTATTGAAGCCCTGCTGAAGCCCCAAACGGCGGCGGCTCCGGCGTCCGCGCCATCCGGCGCGGCAAGCCGGGACATTTTGCAATCCATCCTCGAGTCCGCGCGCGGCAAGAGCGCGGCAGCGCATCCGGCCGCGCCCGCTCCGGCGCCCTCCACGCAGGCGCCGGTCGTCTTGTCGCCGATCGACAAAGCGCTCGGCGGCGAAGCGCTCGCCGGAAAAAAGACGGCGTTGGCGGTCGTCGCTTACGTCATTCTCGCGGTTCTGCAAGCGGCTGGCGTCATCGGCGTCGCAACCCCCACCGGCCAAATCCTGACCGTGCTGATAACGGCTTTCGGCGGCCTGGGAGGCCTCTCGAAAATAGATAGGGTCATCTCGGCGCTCGGCGCCATCGCCGCCCGCCCGACGGCCTAAACGCGTTCACCCAAGCCGCGCGGGCGTTCGGGGAAAAATTGCCGCAAAAGGGATGATCGGTTTTCCCGAAACGCCTACTGTGTTCAAATTCACGGGCTGCCAGCGAATAAGTCCCTAAAAGTCTCGCGCAAAAGATTCTTCTGTACCTTGCCCATCGCATTGCGCGGCAGGTCTTCGGCGAAGATCACGCGCTTCGGCAATTTGAATTTGGCGAGCCGTTGCGCGAGCGCGTCTTGAACCGATCGCTCGTCGAGCGAGGCGCCGGGCAGGGGCACGACGATCGCCGCGACCGCCTCGCCAAAATCACCATGCGGCAGCCCGATGACCGCGCTTTCCGTCACCCCAGAAAGCGCGTCGATTTCACTTTCGACTTCCTTCGGATAGACGTTGAAACCGCCCGAGATGATGAGAATCCTTGGCGCGCCCGAGAATATGGACGTAGCCATCTTGATCGATCTTGCCGAGGTCGCCGGTGATGAAAAATCCGTCGCCGCGAAATTCTTGCGCGGTCTTCTCAGGATTGCGCCAGTAGCCTTTAAAAACGTTTGGCCCCTTGACCTCGATGACGCCGGTTTCCCCTTGGCCCAAAACCGCCCCCCTGTCCGGATCGGCAATGCGGAGCGAGACGCCGGGCAGGGGAAAGCCGACGGTTCCGGCCTTGCGCGCGCCATCATAGGGGTTGGAGGTGATCATATTGGTTTCGGTCATCCCGTAGCGTTCGAGAATGACATGCCCCGTCTGCTCGAACCACGCGCGGTGGGTTTCTTCAAGGAGGGGCGCGGAGCCGGAAATAAAAAGCCGCATATGCACGGCCCGCTCGCGCGACAAATCCTCGCGTTGCAGGAGGCGCGTGTAGAATGTCGGAACGCCCATCATCGCGGTTGCGCGCGGCATCAGCGCCAAACATTGGCTCGAAATCGAATTTCGGCAGGAAGATGATTTTGCCGCCGCTCAAGAGCATGGTGTTGACGGCAACAAACAGCCCATGCGTGTGATAGATGGGGAGCGCATGAAGAAGCACATCCTCCGGCGAAAAGCGCCACAGCGCGGCGAGTACCTCCGCGTTCGAGGCGAGATTGCCATGGGTCAGCATGGCGCCTTTCGAGCGGCCGGTTGTCCCGGAGGTATAAAGGATCGCGGCGAGATCATCCGGCCCGCGCGGGGCGTCCCTGAAATGCGGCGCGCACGCAGCGCTTCGATCCGCAAGCGTCCCTTGGCCATCAGCGCCCAGAGTTTCAGCCGATTGCACCCCCGCCTTCGCCGCGAGCGGCGCCAAGCAGGCGTGCCGCGCCGGATCGCAGGCCAGGATTTTGGGCTCCGCGTCGGCGAGAAAATAATCAAGCTCGGCGTCTGTATAGGCCGTATTGAGAGGAAGAAAAACCGCACCGGCGCGAAGCGTGCCGAGATAGAGCATGAGCGCTTCGGGCGATTTCTCGACCTGTGCGGCCACCCGGTCGCCGGGCGTGACTCCGAGTTCGGCGAGCGCCGAGGCATAGCGGGCGGACAGGGCGTCCATATCGGCATAAGTCAAGCTCACGCCGCCCGGAGTTTCGAGAAACGTCCGGCTTTCCCGTCCGGTCATCGCATCGCGGATTTTCTGGAACAAATGGTTTGTCATTTCCGGCTGGCTTCAAACTTGCCCTGCATCCCCGCGCACGCCATCTATTGTAGGGCGCGGGGACCCCGGAGAGGAACGCGCGCGGAGTGAGTTAGGGCTTAACAGCCTGCCGGAACGTTGAAAAGGGGCGTGAGTTGGCGGCGTGCTAGACCGTAGTTTTGAGGAAATCTAAACGGGAAAGCGTCACGGCTTTGTTTTGGAACCTTTGTAAACTTCGACATTCACCTTGTGTACTATTCAACAGTGAGTTAGAGCGACTTTCGCAAACGCCACCCTCCTTGATCTCGCGGTGCCTTGATGATCGTTTGTTCTTGCAATGTCCTTTCTGACACAAAAATCAGGGATGCTGTCAACAGCGGGACCTGCCCGCGGACGCCGGGCGCGGTCTATAAATGCCTCGGCTGCAGGCCCAATTGCGGGAGTTGCATCGCAACCTTGAGGACGATCATCAACGAGGCCCTGGGGGAGATTTCCCCCGCAGAGGCCTCATGCCAGGCACGCTGCGAACTGGAAACGGAAGAACTCTGCACTCTCTAGCGTACCGCCGGCGCTTCAAAAGCGTGCCGCCGGCGCTTCGGCGTGGGGTCAACACCGCCCGGCGCCGGACATCGAAGAGAACCTTCAAGCGCGACACGGAAACGGCCCTTTCCGGCGTTCCACCACCGCCCGACCGGATCCAAAATTTGGGCACGGGGATCGGCTCCAAAGATCACGTAAAACTCGCCAGGCCGCGATGATCTGTTTATATGTCTTTTAAGTTTTTGCGGTGAGTTCGGCTATTTCGCCACCGGCGCATCCCGGTGTTATTGGCCTGGATAAGAATCTTATTAAGGAGAGCGCCATCATGAAGGGCGACGACAGAGTCCTCGAATATCTCAATCGCAGCCTGCGCAGCGAACTGACATCCATCAATCAATATTGGCTGCATTTTCGCATCTTCGACAATTGGGGATTTAAGGAGCTAGCAAAGAAGTGGCGCGAGGAATCGATCGAGGAAATGCGCCATGCCGATCGCTTTGTCGCTCGCATTCTTTTTCTGGAAGGGTTTCCCAATCTCCAAGTCCTCGATCCCTTGCGGATCGGACAGACCGTTGAGGAAATCATCCGTTGCGATCTTGCCTCAGAACTCGCCGCGCGGGCGCTCTATACGGAAGCGGCGGAATATTGCATTTCCGTCCATGACCGGGTCTCAAAGGAACTCTATGACGATCTCCTGATCGACGAGGAGCGTCACATCGACTTTTTGGAAACGCAGCTCGAGCTCATCAAACAGCTCGGCGTGCAGCTCTACAGCCAAAGTCATATGGGCGGATTGGACGACAGCAAAGGCGGTATGTAACGCGTGCTATTTCAACGGAAGGGTGGCCGAGTGGTTTAAGGCAGCGGTCTTGAAAACCGCCGTGGGTGCAAGCCTACCGTGGGTTCGAATCCCACCCCTTCCGCCAGACATCGTATCTAATACCTTGAAATTTGTGCTGATTGACGTATTAGTGTTATTAGTGTTAGTGGTTAGTGGCTGAACCAATTTATACCACATTTATTTCTGGATGTCCCCGGCTATTTTGAACCACCAGCGGACTCCAATCGGTCGATATCCCCGTTGTCGGGCTGGCGAGGCGAGCTTTCTCGCTGCAATGAGCATGGGCCGCCGACTGGGTCTTGTGACCATAGATCCGATCTTCATCGATTGGCACGAGCGGCAGATAACAGCGTACGGCTTCGGTCAGCGTGTATCCGGTGTGCGGGCCATTCATGTAGACTTCCGGAGACGCACCGGATCATATGGAGCGGGTCTCTCGCGTTTTTGCAGGCGAAGGGGCATAGTGTTGTCGAAGTGAACCGCCCCAATCGTCAACTCCGACATCGGAACGGGAAAAGCGATCCGCTTGACGCTGAGAGCGCAGCGCGCGCCGTGCTTGGCGGTCAAGCGAATGCGCGGCCTAAATCAGCCGACAGCTCGGTCGAGATGATCCGGCACCTGAAGGTGGCGCGCGACACTGCCGTGAAGAGCCGAACACAAGCCATGGTCACACTCAAGACCATCATCATCAACGCACCGGCAGCCTTGCGCCAGGCGCTCGACCAAATCATCGGCAAGATGGCGCTGATCCGCCACCTGGCTGCCCTCCAGCCAGGCCTGTAGCCTGTTATCTCGGCAACGACCTCGGCCAAGGCTGCCTTGCGGGCACTCGCGCGACGCTGGCTGACGCTTGATGCCGAAATCAGAGCCCATGATGCCGATCTCGAGGCTTTGACCGTATCCTGCGCGCCGGCCATGCTCGAAGCCCATGGGATCTCCACGGGTACTGCAGCTGAGATGCTCATCCTCGTCGGGGACAATCCCGAACGCATCCGTTCCGAGGCTGCTTTCGCCAAACTCTGCGGCGCCTGCCCAATTCCAGCCTCGAGCGGGAAAACGAATCGACATCGCCTCAACCGGCCATAGACACATGACGCGGGCAAAATTGCGGTATCTACAGTTCCGTAGTGTGACAACGCGCTCGACCCTGCCCATGCCCCGCTAAGATGCCTTCTTGGCGCGCCGCTTTGGCCTTTTGGACGCGGCTTGTTTCAAAACACGTGCTTTCTTTTTCACCGCACTCTTTTTCACCGCCGGTTTGACTCGCGCCGTTTGCTTGGGCGCTTCTTTGGTTCTCACATGTTTGACATGAATCCGCTCAATGCTTCGCGTAGCAGCATGCTCCTGCGCCCATTTGAGGGCCGTCTCAAATGGAACCGGCTCCATAAACAGTAGCTCATGATGAACGATCCCGGTGTTTTCGTCCTGCCAGAAGAAAGTGACTGTGCTTTCCGGCTCATCGTCGACATAAGATGTGTAGACAACCAAGCATGGCGGGGAGGGGATGAACACATCTAGATCACCAATCCCAACGCTCGTCCATTGAAGCAATGTCGGCATGTGAAGGCTCTCTGTTCGAGGCATGCGTTATTTTAGGTGACGGCTTGAATTAGGCGGGACCGAGCTTGCGAGATGACTTCGACACCTTCACGGAATGTGGCGCATTCGATCACTTTTGGCAACTGAGTTTGGTCTTTTCAATCGCCGCACTGATTTTGACCGAGGGCATGAATTCACGAACACCTAACGCTATAGCTTGTCAGAGTCCAATGTCGGACCGAAACCGGACTAGTGGTCTGCGTTAACTAAATTGTACGGAATAGATGATTCGCTTTTGTCGCGATTCGAAGCGACGGAGGCGAGGATGAGCAAGAAGCGCTATGTTGTCGAACTGAGCGCGGATGAACGGAAACGGCTCGAAGAGCTGACCCGGAAAGGCAAGAGCCCGGCCAAGAAACAGCTTAAGGCGCGGATACGCAGGCCGATCTTGATGTGTGGGTCCGCGAATACAACGAGTCGCGGCCGCATCAAGGCCGCTGGTGCTTCGGCAAAACGCCGATGCAAACGTTCCTTGACGCAATGCCGATGGCGAAGGAGAAAATGATCGCCGCCTAACAACACCGGACACCAAAACCCGATCGCTTAACCAGGCACCGTCTGTCAGATCGAAGTCTCGGCTAATACACGTGCATTAGCTAAGATTT